>NZ_BCMJ01000004.1 GCF_002583405.1 Secundilactobacillus silagincola
TATCATAGGTTGCCTTGGCTGCTGGATAAGTTGCCGTGTAGCCGTCTTTGTAACCTTGACTAACTTTACTCAGATCGGCTGCTGGCTTACCAGCGGAACCATCTGCGGTTCCGGCATCTGACCCAGTCTTTTTATCATCCGTGTAGCTCTGCTGACCAGCCGCATAACCGGCACTGTAACCAGCGCTCGTTTTAGTCGGGTCTGCTGGCTGTCCAGCTAAACCTGTCTTGTCACCAGCTTGATAATCGTTATCATAACTGGCTTTTGCGGTTGTATAGGCTGTCGAATAAGCCGTTTGATAATCGGTACTTTGCTTGCTGTTATCGGCAGCCGGCTTCCCCGCTGAGCCATCACTATTACCGGCTTGAGTACCATCAAAGGTATCCTTAGCTTTATTATATGCAGCCGCATATGCATTTTGATAAGTTTGTGACTTCGTACTGTTATCTACAGCAGCCTCACCAACTGAACCATCACTCTTACCTGCCGCTGCACCAGCATTCGTATCATAACCAGCAGTATAACCATTCTGATAAGCTACAGTCTGGGTTGAGGTATCAACTTTATCTTTGCTAGCAGTAGCGTCACTACCACCAGCCGCAAAACCAGACTTATATTCTCCACTAGCCGTATTGAATGCTGTCTTATAAGCATCTTGATATATCTGAGATTTACCTGCCATGTCACCAGGATTAGTTGCACCAGTTTCACCCAAAGCAGTACCATCATGCGTACCTTCAGTACTTTCATATCCTTGCTGATACCCCGAAATATAGTCAGTTGAATTATTAGCAGTAGTTAATTGCGTACTAGTTTGTTCAGTCTTTCCAGCAGCATAGTCAGCCTTACCAGCGGCGAGTCCTTGATCATACGTACCTTTATTAACGTAAGTAATATCACCACCAGTAGCAATCGTAACTACTTGTTGATTATCACTTGTCGTTGCTTTGGCATTTACATGAGTCAAATCAAACATCTTGTCAGTACTGCTCTGGCCCGTACCGTGATAAACCAAAGTTGTCGCACCCACAGTGTCGGCTTGATTAATGGTTGCCTTCTGCGGTCCAACAGCACTACCGCCGTTATCAGTTTCAGTCAACGTTGCTGTATTATCGGTTGTATTGATTTCAACGTGTGAAACATCACCATCGCTCCAAGTCTTATCAACCATGATGACATTTTTAGTTTTGGTATCAATCGTTATTTGGGTTGTCCCACCATCAGAATCTTTTTGAACTGGCAGTGTAGTAGTCCCAACCATCAACGTACCTGCTGAGTGAGTAAAGTCAAGTTTACTTGCATCAACACCGTAGGCAGCTACAACTTTAGCTTGCCCACTAGCTGTCAAACTGATTTCGTATTTACCAGCTATCAAGCTTGAATAAGCACCGCTGATTGTATTACCATCTTGCGTAACTGTCACATCGTCTCGGGTCAAAGAAACTGTTGGCGCAACCGTATTGTCACTAGCAGCCAAGCCAATTTGTGGTGTCGCACCTTCCGGAATTGTTACATCCGCTAATTTAGGTGATGTAGATTCGTATTGTACCGTGTAAGTCGTACCTGCATCGCTACCATTACTGGATGGAATTGCAGTAGCTGCTTTAAAGGTTCCGCCACCCGTGGTGTAACCAGAAACATAACCAGCCACTTGTTGAATTGGAATTGCTTTTAAAGTTGTGGAAAGATCAATTGGATTACCCTTTGCATCCGTAATGGGCGTGGTCGTTCCGGCTTTTACAGCTGGAATTGACGTAGCACCCACAGATGCTTGACTAGCTTCGGGTACAGATGTGCCATCAGGTGTTGTATAAGGCGCAACAGTCCGACTCTTTGCGTTAGCATCAACTTTTTTATAATAGACGTTAATGGTGTTATAAGTACCCTTAGCATCATCAGGCAGCGTACTAGTATTAACAACGTCCATAGTAGTTTGTTGATAATTACCAGTAGTGTCCGTTCCAACAGCGCCAACAAAGGTCCAACCACTAATAACAGGCGCACCGTAACTAGCACTAGTGCCTGAAGTGGTTTCCTCAACGTCCAACGTGTTACCAACATTAGCATTGATTTGAGTCTGTGCCTTTACCGTGGCACCAGTATCAATATTAAGGTAGTTGACGCTTACTTTTTGTGAAACTTGTTGTAAGTCGTACGATGTGATTCGTCCTTGTACGGTCACACCTGCACCACTACCACCTAATGCACCAAATAGTGCAATAGATGAAGCACTCGGCAATTTAACGTTATCAGTAACGATTTTTCCTAGAGGCTTGTCTGTCGTTGAACCGCTGGGATTATATGCAGATACTGCCAACGTCCCGGTAACATTGCCATCTGTACCCACACTACCATCATTTGGTTTCCAGTTAACATCGAAGAGAACATCCAGTGTATCACCTTCATTCTCCCCTACAGTCGCATATGGACTATCATCGTCTAGCTGATTGGTATTCTTGTCTTTTACATACTGAGCATTAACACTATTTGTGGTATCTAATGTTAAATTATTGAATCCACCACCATCCGTAGGATCGTAGGAGCCTTGACTATCTGTCTGACGGATAGTCAAGGTACCAGGGGCAGTATCGTGGTCATTTTTTTTACCACTGGTATAACCATCAAACCCTAAAAACGTAGTATCTTTCTGCCCTTGAATCCCAATGTCAATTGCGGCATTACTACTGCTACCAATACCTGCAAGTTGCGGGTTGACTGGTTGTAAGATAATGCCGACACCACCACCAGGGTCATTTTTGCTCATATACCATTCACCCTGAATATCGAAATTAGAAGTGGTATCAATTTGATTCTTAAAGGAATATGAACCAGCAGCGCCCGTAGTATCTGCAGCCAGCAATACCCATTGTTTCTGTTTACTGTCGCGATAGACCTTGCCAAAGTTATCGAACTGCTGACCCTTTGTGGCAACAACAACATGTGGCGTGGCATCCTTATTATTTTGCCCACCTTGACCCGAAAAGTTACCGTCAGTTGTGGTGTAATAGGTATTACCATTATCGGTAACTGCTGTTAAGTCGCCAGTAACATCTTTAGACATATCAGCAGTGCTTGCAGTTTGACCACCACCAGTTGCTGGAGCTGGCTTTGTTTTTGATACATCACCTTTATCGTCGATGTATTCACCATTTAATTGATCAATTGTCTTCAAACTAGTCGGTGCATTCGAAGTCGTAGTTGGCGTGTCAGTTTGGGCAGCGCTTGCATTGCTCTGGTCTACATTCGACGTTTCAGACGTCGCATCTACTTCATACTTAAATTGTGGCTGTGCCGTATTGTTAGTCGCATTACCCGTTGCTGTTTCTTTAGTACTTGTAGATGTTGAGGTATTTGCTTGAGTTGTAGCCGTTGCAGTATCAGTGCTTGACCCTTCGTTACTTTTTTGGTCAGTACTACTCCCATCAGTAGATTGACCCTGTGTTGTACTACCAGAAGCAGCTGAACTCTGAGTGCCTGCCTGATCACTATTAGTGCTGCTCGTAGGCGTCTTTACCTGTGCCGTGATTGCAACACTTGGCTTAACGTCAGCGTATGCAGTTTGGTTCAAAAACATCCAAGAGCCCATCGCCATCATAGAAATACTTGCAAAGAGAAAATTCTTCCCTGCTTTGTACATCTTATAGTGTCTGGTCTCGTTACATTTCATAAGCTTATTTCGATTTCTCAAAATTACACTTTCTTTCATTAAAACCCGTTTTAATTCTTGTTCATGTCTATTCAATACAATATCTATACAAATTCAGTTCTGTACTTCCCTGATAACCGATGGGTAATCTTTATCGTTTCTAGCATACCTATCCCCCTCTTTCACAGGTGTAACTGTTCAAGCATCACATAGCCGATACGCAACTTCTCCATAACGTAAAGGCAACACCTGTTCTCTGAAATCTATCATAAATAGATTATTGCTCATACAACAGTATTGTAGTTCATAAATAATATTATTTACAGAGATACGGACGATATTTCTGATAAAAATATACGATTTTTTTCTATTAAATCGCTAAAAAATAAACTATACCAAACAAAGGTCTATAATATTTTACTAATAAGTAGTAAAAGGACTAAAAGTGCTGTCCGCATTCTTAGTCCCTTTAAAATATATTTAATTAACTTTAAATTCCTAAATAAAATTTAGCAAACAATGCCGCTGCTACTGCACCAAAGAATGGCGCAATACCAGGCACGATTAAACCGTATTGCCAGTCACTGTCCGCCTTATTTTTAATGGGTAAAATGGCATGTGCAATCCGTGGGCCGAGATCCCGGGCTTGATTCATGGCGAACCCAGTAGGACCACCCAGTCCCATACCGATTGCCCAGACCACTAAGCCAACACCAATTGGTACGATGCCTGGAATGTGAATCCGAGAAATCGCCAAAATAGAAGTTAAAAATAAAAACGTATCGAAGAATTCGACAAAGAAATTCCGTGGCAAATTCCGTACTGCTGGTGACGTTGAAAAAATATTACGAATCGTCACTGGATCAACTTTATCATAAGAATGTTTGAATGAATCAGCGTACATCACGTACACGATTAACGCACCGACAACCCCGCCGACCATTTGAAAAATAGCTGTTTCAATAAATGTAATGAAGGTCATGTTGCCTAATAAAAACATGCAGAAAGCCATTGCTGGGTTGATTGTTACGTTACCAAAAATAAATAGCGCAACTGAAATACCAAATGCCCAAGTCGTAATCGCAAACAAGTGACCTGAACCATGATATTTTGTATCGTTTAATACTGTGTCAGCGTGGACACCCACCCCAAATAAAATCATTAGGGCTGTGCCCATAAACTCTGCCATTAATTGATGCATCTCTCTTATGCCATCCCAATCTTTAATTGTTTGTGTGTGACTGTACTATCTTTTTTAACAAAAAAATACCTCTGAATTCGTTGACTGGCGAACTTCAGAGGTATGACTAACTCTGTCGTTAATGACTACGCAACTGTATTATGATCGTTTAAAACATGCTGAAATGCAACCATGTCTTTACTAGGGTTAGCTTTAAATAATCCCTTGATATGAGTATTTTCATCCGTAACGACGACAAAGTACTCGCCCGTTTCTTCCTTAGACTTTTCAAAGGTTTCGTATTCACCTTTGAACCCGTTTTTTCTAAAAAGACCGATGATTTTTAACATTTCTCGTTGACTGACTTCTGTTTCGTTATCCAAAATTCTGTTACTCCTGTTCGATTATTTATATACAATGTTGAATTGATACTACTGCGATTTAGCGCAGAAAAATGATCACCCACGGGACAGACGAAACGCCCGTTAGTGACCACTTTTTTGACTTATTTTTATGTTATATAGCTGAAACGTGTTATGTAGACCAGACCTTACACTCCGCGGTCTAAACGGTCTACTCCACACTCTGATTCTATATAGCCGAAACGTGTTCCAGCAGGCAAGGAGCTATGTGTAAGTCAATGTTGGCATAAATCCAAACCCGGGATTTTTGCCAACATCACCTTACACGCCGCTCCTTAACCGCCTGCTTTCACACTCTAGCCTAACTTACTCTTTCCCAATACCTTCAACTTCTCATCGAAGTCATAGATGACTGGTTGGCCCGTCTTCATTTCCAAGTTGATGATATCTTCATCTGAGATACCCTCAATGTACTTGCTCAAAGCACGTAATGAGTTACCGTGAGCTGCAATGATGACGTTCTTGCCATCTAACAACTTAGGTGCAACTTCATCTTCCCAGAAAGGCATAACCCGTTCCAAGGTAACCTTCAAGTTTTCGCCACCAGGTACGATGTTAGGGTCCAAGTTAGCATAACGACGATCGTTAGCTGCTGATCCTTCATCATCTGCACTCAGCAATGGAGGCAAAACATCGTATGAACGACGCCAGATGTGGACTTGTTCGTCACCGAACTTCTTAGCTGCTTCAGCCTTGTTTTGGCCTTGCAAAGCACCATAGTGACGTTCGTTCAAACGCCAAGTCTTGGTTTCTGGAATCCAGAGTTGGTCTGAATATTCCAAGGCGTAGTGCAACGTCTTGATAGCACGAGTCAATACAGAAGTGTAAGCATAGTCGAATTCAATGCCTGCTTCCTTGATCAACTTACCAGCGTTGATAGCTTGCTTAACACCTTCATCACTAAGGTCAACGTCAACCCAACCAGTAAATTGGTTAGATAAGTTCCATTCACTTTGACCATGACGGATCAATACTAATTTAGCCATTAGTTAAATACCTCTTTCTTCTTTTAATTACCCAAACTATTTTACACCAAATCAACTGTAATTCCAGTCCCAATTCGCTTTTCACATTAGGAAAGCGGGTTCAATCCTTTCATAGATTGAACCCGCTTAAAAAGATTAATTATTTGTGAACTGATTTGCACACCTAATTCTGGTAATCGTTAATGATTTTGTGGTTGCTCTTCCAGAAACCGACTTTCACGACACCCACCAGTTTACTCTTTGGTACGAAACCATAAACTCGGCTATCTTCGGAAACGCTCCGGTGATCCCCCAGCACGAAGTAGCAATTCTTTGGCACTTTATTGACACGGTTATTGCCAATAGCTAAGCTCCACTTGTTGCTCCAGTCGTTTTGACGAGCGGCGGTGACTAAGTTAAACCCGTTATTGTAACCAGAAAGAGTGCCCCCCTGCTGTTCGTACTTAGAAATGTAGTTTTGAGATTGATACTTACCGTTGACGTACAATTTTCCCGTCTTACTGTAACGGATCGAATCACCTGGCATACCAATGACCCGCTTGACGTAATTTTCCTTTGGTGCCGCGTTAGGGTCAACCCCAGAAGCATCAAAAACGATCACTGAATTGTGTTTTACCTTAGCTGTTTTAACCGCCACGACATGTTGGCCATTTTTCAAATTCGGTTCCATTGACGCACCAGAAACGTTGACTGGTACCAACCAGAGAAAGCGAATCCCAACAGCCAGCAATAACCCGATTGCAACAGGTATCAACCACGAGAGTGTTTTTTTCAAAATAAAACCTCCAATATGTTAATCAACATCCGCACCGTTAGTCGTCCGACCGCCAGCGTTGACGTCGTTCTTTAATTTTCTTTTTTAATTCTTTAGGCGCCACGTACAGGCCGTGAGCCTTTTTAACTCCCAGAATATCTAGGAAGAAAGTGAAGATGGGGACACTAACAATCAATCCCCAGATGCCCCACATCGCTTCACCTGCCAATAATACCACGAATGTATAGAAAATTGGCAGTTCAGTTTTACTGGACATCAGCTTAGGATTTAACACGTAAGCTTCGATGGCATGAACCACCAGCAGCAGAATCAAAATCGTTGCCACATCCCTGGCACCGCCAACCGCGTAACCCAGAATACTGAGTGGGATTGCTGAAATGATGACCCCCGCTACTGGTACCAAACTGAAAATGAAGATCATGATTGCCACTGCCAATAGTTGCGGAATGTGAAGAAAGGCAAGACCAATGGTTGTGATGGCCGTGTTAAACAGCGCGATTAAGAACTGCGCTTCTAAGACGACCCCAAAAGTATCCGCAAATTTGTGACCGAAGTAAGAGATATCCTGGAAAAACCAGCCATAATCACTGCTCAGAAACAGCTTAGAAAAAGCTTCCATGGGCCTTAGCTCGATGGTATAAAAAAAGCTTAGGATGATTGACAAGACAATTGTCACACCAAAGGAACCGATACTTGTAATGTAGTCCACGAGGACCTTTAAGCCACTTCTGACCTGTGGCAAAAGATTGGATTTACCAAGCCAGTCTGAAACTAATTTAACCGTCTGATTGGTATCATTAGCCGAATTCTGATAGAAATTGTAAATCGACTGAACACCCGAAACCACCTGAACAGTAATCTTAGGAATGTAAATGGTAATAGCGAAGTAAAGCCCAATGATGAGTAAGGCATAAACCACGATGACAATAAGTTGATAGGGTATCTTTACGTGATGCTGAATTCCCCTGATCAGCCTGATAATCAAAAACGTGAAGATAAAAGTCAGTAAAATCTTACTCATTTCAGATCTGACTAGCCACAGTACCCCAATCAGAATACCTAAAACGACCCACCGTCTTAGGACAACATTGTTAACAAATCGCTGATATAAACTCATGGCGTCCCTTCCCTCTTACGGATAGATTCAAATAGCCCTTGTGGTCACACAACATCGTGGCCAAACAAGGACCATCACTGTTATTTATAATTTTTTTGTGCGTATGATTTAAACGAAATACCAGCTTTATTAGCAGCAATCAACCCACTTCTAATATCCTGATCCGAAAAACTGCCAGCTGAAACGCCTACTGATGATAACGTTTTGCGGGCACTGGCGATTTGCGCAGCGGTAATCGTCTTCCCATTGATCTCAGTCTGTGACTTCTTAACCGTGAATTCATTGGAACCCTTATAGTTTTTAGCAGCCTGCTTTTCAGTATCCGTTAAACTTGCGGGACCACTAGTGCTGCTTGAGGCTGAACTGTCGGTACTTGCTGAACTATCAGTGGGACTTGTGCTTGTGCTGTTGCTGGCAGTGCCGTCACCGCCATTCTTGATAGCTTTATTATTAGCGCTACGTAGATCCACTGCTTTATTGTAAATATCGGTGTAGTAGGGTTCTTTAGCTTCAGCATCCTTGAAAATCCGATCCAAAGTGGCATTAGAGGCTTCATAAGACTGCCCCTGATTTTGAGTTAAAGCCTGATCGTAGACATCTTGGAACATCTCCGCTTTAAGCTGAACGGTCTTTAATAGAGTCAACGCTGTTTTAGCACGTTTGTTCAGTGTTGACAGCCCAGTTTTGGCATTTTTGACCTTCGTATAGTCTGACTTTGCAGTACCAAACTCATGATCAGACATTGCTGATTCAGCTGACACAAAGTTTTGAGTTTGAGTCAAATACCCCTGCGCTTGTTTATCGTTAGTACGGTGCCGCAATGCTTCTTGAAACGACGATTCAGCAATAGAATAGTTCTTTTTGTTGACCGCTTCTTTCCCAGTCATCATCGCTGTCGAATAAGCTTTTTGCGTCATGTGATGACCCGTAAAGGCGACACCGCCAACAACGGCGATAATCACGACAGCCACGATAGTCCAGATCCACTTCTTCAATGTAATTCCTCCCACTTTCGGTATCTTATTTTTCATTATAACATGTTGCCAATTCCTACGGCAGTAGCGATTAACAAGATTATCTAAAAGCTAAAAAATACTCGCTTGACGAAAAGGCGTATAATTGATAAGTATTAATTATTGCATTTAATAAAGAAAGGATTGAAATTCATGCTTGAAAAGACGTTTTACAAAACCTTTCTGAGCCGTTCATTTAATATTCCAGTTAAGGTCACTTACTGGGACGGCAAAACAGAAACTTACGGAGATGGCGACCCTGAAGTTCACATTACTTTGAACGAACCCATTCCAATTAACGATATTCGTAAGAATGCTTCGATTGCCCTGGGTGAAGGTTACATGGATAAAAAGATTGAAATCGACGGCAGTATCGAAAAGTTGATCACCGCAGCCTACGAAACCGCCGACAGTTTCTTCCATAACAGTAAGTTCATCCACTTCCTGCCGAAGCAAAAACACGACGAGAAGGAAAGCAAACAAGATATCCAAAGCCACTATGATCTAGGAAATGACTTCTACAAATTATGGCTGGATAAAACGTTGACTTATTCCTGTGCCTATTTCGAACATCCAGATGATGATCTGGAAACCGCACAGATCAATAAGGTGCACCACATCATCAATAAGCTTAACCCGCAACCTGGCAAAACGTTGCTGGATATCGGCTGTGGCTGGGGCACTTTAATGTTAACTGCTGCCAAGGAATATCATTTAAAGGTCACCGGTGTCACACTCAGCCAGGAACAATATGATTTGGTTCAGCAACGAATCACCGATGAACACTTGGAGGATGTTGCTGAAGTATTACTGGTCGACTACCGTGAACTGGGCGATCGCCAGTGGGACTATGTAACTTCCGTTGGCATGTTCGAACATGTTGGGGAAGAAAACCTCGGCGAATACTTCAAGGATGTTGCTAAGTATCTGCGACCAAACGGTGTGGCGCTGATTCACGGCATCACCCGTCAAGGTAAGGGTGCTAACAACGGCTGGTTGAACAAGTGGATTTTCCCAGGTGGTTACGTCCCAGGTTTAACGGAAAATATGCAGCATATTTTGGATGCCGGTCTACAGCTAGATGACTTGGAAACCTTGCGGCGGCACTACCAAAAAACGACGGAAATTTGGGATAAAAACTTCAAAACGCATGAATCGGAAATCACCAAAATGATGGATGAACGCTTCACGAGGATGTGGGATCTTTATTTGCAGGCGTGTGCGGCGTCCTTCGCATCGGGTAATATTGATGTCATGCAGTTCTTGGTGTCAAAGGGACCTTCTTCAAAGGAGTTACCGATGACGAGGGGATATATGAATAAGTAAGGTGCGGAAACAAGCGGTTAGAGACTGGAGTCCTAACGTATTAGTACTGTAAATCCCGGGCTTGGATTTATAGTGCTGATGCGTTAGGCGCAAGTCTCTGCTTGGTGGAGCCCGATTAAGTAAGGTGCGGAACCAGGCGCTTAGAGAGCGGAGTGTAAGGTGCTTCCGGCAAAAATCCCGAACTTGGATTTATGCCGGAAGTAACTTACATGCAGCTCTCTGCTTGGTGGAGCCTGATTAAGTAAGGTGCGGAACCAGGCGCTTAGAGAGCGGAGTGTAAGGTGCTTTCGGCAAAAATCCCGAACTTGGATTTATGCCGGAAGTAACTTACATGCAGCTCTCTGCCTGGTGGAGCCCGATTCGGCTATATAAACAAAATCACCCAAAAAAGCAGCGCAACCCACTCGAGGTTACGCTGCTTTACTATTCACACGGGCTTAAAAGCCCATAAGTATTCAAATTTAAGTTCACTTACAACACAACCGCCAGTAAGAATACACTGACCAGTCCCACCACCACAGAAAGTGCCATTGAACGCGTGAAGTACGCAATCAATCCAACAATAACTGAGGCAATGATTTCCGGTATATGATGAACAACGTCAAATTGATAAGTCGGGCTCACAAAAACGTCTTTCACGACCAGTGCTGTAAACAGCGAGACTGGTATGAACTTCATCCATTCGTTGAACCATTCCGGAATTTTACGCTGTGTAAAAATCTTGATTGGCAAGTAACGTGGTGCAAAGGCCACGAAGAACCCCAAGATAACTAATAAGAGATGTTGCGCTGTATTCCAGTGATTTACTGCTGCCATATCTGTCCCCTACTTAACTAATTCTCGTCCGACTCTTCTTCGACTGCTGCTTCTTTGCTGGCTGGACTCCTAACTTTATATAGGAAATGACTGCCCGGCTTCTTGTTACGTAAATAATGCTCCAAAGCAAACCCGATAAATGATGAAATCAACGTTGAAATAACTAATCCTAACGTACTCTTTGTCAATACGAGGAAGAACACTGCCAATACCGCTGCAATCAAACCGATGAAAATCGTCAGCCGGTTCTTAACCTGCATGATGATCATGTAGAGGAACAGCGCCGTAAGCGCAAAATGAACCACCGTTAAATCAATCTTTAGGGCACTCCCGACTAAACTACCGATAATGTTACTAATGGTCCAAAACAGTAAGGAATAGTGTTCAACCATTAGTGCTTCACGGGGTGTCCACTTCTTATCAGTGGCAAATTTTAAATAGTTCACCGCGTAGTTTTCGTCGTTCATCGAAACCGCAAAGATCAACTTAAATCGTTCTGATGTTCCCACCAAATACTTGGATAGACTTGAACCAAGCAACGCATAACGCAATTCCAAGAAGAACAGCATTAACACGATAGACAGTAATGGTGCATTGATCGTTAGCATGGACGCAATCATAAATTGCGCACCGCCTGAAAAAATAAAAATTGACACAAGCCCGGTTAAAATCGTATTGAAACCGGCAGCATGCAACAGCACACCGCAAGCTAATCCGATTGGAATATAACTTAAGTTCAATGGCATAGCAACATTGAGTGTTGAACGCCATTTGGGCTCGTTAGGGTTTGGCACTTGTTTTGTCAAGAATGATGCCTCCATAAAAGGTAGAGTGGCGAAGCAGACGCTTAGGGAGCAGCATCTAAAAAGTAACTTCCTGTCTGCTGGAGCACGTTTGACACAAGATAATGACTCATGTTAAGTCACTCTTATCAAAGTCGTGCATCCGCTCCATAAATCGACAATTACACAATACAAGGACATTTTACCATGTTTCATCCCGTTTTCCTACGGTGTTTTCACAAGTTAGCTGGACAAAAAAACAATAAATTCATCTTACATTTTTCCGTTATTAATTTAATTTACAAACAATATTAAATATTATTTTATTAAAGTCCGTAATTAACGTTTATAAACGGTTGGTAGTTAGAATAATGATAAAAAGTCACGCCAAGTACGAACTATCCAATTTGCCCGTTTTATATCATTAAGCGTTTTAATCGGTAAAGATAAAGTCCCTGATTGGCCAATTTGTGAAATTGATTGACCACCTAACGTAATTTTCACATTCCCAATGGTCGTATTAGTGGCTAACGGTGCCTTCAGCCCATCTTTCTCACGATAATCCGCCCCGAGAGCGACTCTGAACTTAAGTTGCTTTCTCGACTGATTCTTACCAATCCAAACTGTCGTTGGTTTAGCTACCGTTGCTTCAGCGTTCAGACTTTTCCCCATGGGCACTTTAACATTGCCTATTTGGAACGTTTGGGCATTCAGGATTACCGGTTGATAACTAGCGTACACCCAGTTCATTAATTTCCGAGTTTGAATAAAACGTGCTGGGTCTCCAGACTTCTTATTTTGAGCATGCATCACAACGGTAATGATCCGGTGACCATCACGGTTAACGGTGCCGACAAAGTTACCGCCAGCAGCCGTTGAAGTCCCTGTTTTTAAGCCGTCTACGGGTAAATTAGCCTGATACTGACTTTGACCCTTCAGCATTAGATTCCAAGTATGCATCAGTGTCTGGCTGCTGCCCCCCTTATCAAACCACGCCGTACTTAGACGTGTGGTCTGAAGGATCTCAGGATAGGTTTTTAAAATGATCTGTGATAATCGAGCAACATCTTCAGCGGACATGGTATTTTCATCACTTTTGGAAACTGAAGAATAGCCTAACTGACCAGCTTGACCATTAGTGATGCCTGAAGCCGTCACAATATGTGCACTGTTTAAATGCAGCTGTTTGGCAGTTGACCGCATCCGGTTCACAAACTGGTGAGGACTACCTGAAACAGCGTTACCCAAAGCCGAAACCGCCGCGTTAGCTGAAGTAATCAGACTGGCTTGGTACAGCTCACGCACCGTATACTTCCGGTTTGCGCTCAACGGCACGTTCGTCAAATTGGCATTGCGGCTCATCTTGGCGATTTCGGGGCTAATAGCCACCTGCTGATTCCAATGCAACTTGCCAGCCTTAATGTCATTTAACACAATATACGTCGACAGCAACTTAGTCATGGACGCAATCGGTAATTTCTGCTGATCATTTTTCTGATACAAAATCTGGCCAGTTTGCGCATCCACCGCAATCGCTGACTTGACTTGTAGATTAGGACTGGCCGCCTTTGCAGTCAGTCCGCCAAACATTAATGTCATCATGAAAATGCACAAAAATAGCCCGATATGTAGGCTATTTCTTGGAGATTTAACAGTCGTCATGAGTGCCTCCACAGAATTATTTTTCTCGATTGTCTTTTAATTGCGTACCATTTTTGACTGGTAAATGAATGATAAACCGGGTCAGTTTGTCACTTGACGTCACGTAAATATAACCACCGTGCCGATTAACAATACTTTGGGCAATGGCTAATCCTAAACCAGTACCACCCGTGGCTTTAGAACGGGAACCTTCCACTCGATAAAACCGTTCAAAGACCTGTGATAAGGCTGCTTCGGGAATTTTCTTACCATCGTTTTCAACGCTGACCACGACTTCTTCGTCATTCGGTTGCTCAGCACGTAAATTAATGTGCTTACCGCCTTCACCATACTTCAAAGCGTTCGTAATTAAATTATTGAATACCCGACCCAGTTTTTCACCATCCGCTTCAATCCGCACTGGTTTATCAGGTACTTCAATATTGATTGACATGCCCTTTTCACCGGCTTCCAGTTCAAAGCTGGCTTCCAACTGTTCCAACATTTGACCAATATCTAGCTCCGCAATCGACAATGGCGTATCTGTCTGCCGCATTTTCGTATAGACAAAGAGATCATCTACCAAGGATTTCATCTGCTTAGCTTTATTAAAGGCGGTATTCGTATATTTAAGTAACTCCTCTTCTGAATGATACTGCCGATCTTCTACTAAACCCAAATAACCAATGATCGAGGTCAATGGCGTCCGTAAGTCATGACTGACATTAGTGATCAGTTCATCCTTAGATTTTTCAATACGGCGTTCTTCGGTCATCGAAGCAATCACTGAATCAACCAGCGCGTTCACTGAGGTAATCACCCGCTGTGTTTCACCTTTGATGGTAAAGGGAATCCGGTGATCAAAATGGCCATTAGCAATATAATGCAATTCGTCAATAATGTGCCGTAACTGCATCTGCCGATAACGACGAATCAGCCGCCAGTAAACCACGCCAGCATCAAAGATAAGCATTAACGCAATAAAAATGTTCTCCCAGCTCCAGAGTTGGTAGTGGGCTGGCCCAATAATTACCGATCGTTTAATGATAAAAATCCCGTCTTGAAGGCCCGGGTTCGTCTGAATCATTTCGTTTAACAGGACAATCACCGAAAGATTAAGTAACAGCAAAAGCACGACGGTCACGATACCTTCCATGATCAGCGCGCTTTTTTCCCTTGCTGTGAGTTTCATTCCTTTGCTATCTGTATTCATATTTCCCCTAGTGTGTTTCAATCTTATAACCGACACCCCAAACCGTTTGAATAACCTTCTCGCCACCGGTAGCTTCTTCGATCTTATCGCGTAAATGTGAAACGTGAACCATTACCGTTTTGGCTGAAACGATTGATTCCTGTCGCCAAACGCGTTCGAAGATCTCATCCGCTGAAAAGACCCGGTTAGGATGACTGGCTAGTAAGTACAGAATGCCAAATTCCAAGGCAGTCAGATTGACTAACTTCCCTGAGATAGTTTTGACTTCATGGGAATCCTTATTGATAGTTAAGGAACCGATATCTAACACATCCGGCTTCTCGTCAGTGACGTGATCAGAAGCGCGACGCAATAATGACTTAACCCGTGCCATCACTTCAAGTGGGTTAAATGGCTTGGTGACGTAATCATCACCACCACTGACCAGACCTTGAATCTTGTCCATATCATCAGTCTTAGCAGACAGAATCAGGATTGGCAGTTCAGAGTCTTTACGAACTTCCTTGATCACTTCGATACCGCTCATTTCAGGCATCATGATGTCTAAGATCATCAAACCAATATCTGGCGTGGTATGTAGCTTCGTTAAGGCTTCCTTACCATTATAGGCAGTGATTGGATCGTAACCTTCGTTTTTAATATAAATGCCCAGTAATTGAGCAATTTCTTTGTCGTCATCAACAACTAAAATTTTCATGTTTGCACATTCTCCTTATAAATCCAATTCGGTCAATTAAAATGACTTATCAGTCACTTATTCATGCGCGCGCCGGTAGGCTTTAGCCTTCCCGTTTGCTTAGGTCTATCTTACCAAAAGATAGGCCAGCAATCATTATTAATCAATTAACTTAAGGTTCTCATTAAATTTTACAGCAGATTCCGAGAATAAACAAAAAGAAGCCCAGAGAGAAGTCTTGGTAACGGCCTCTCTCGGGCTTCAATAGCTTATAACTGTTAATTATTTGTAGTTAGGTGCAGCTTTAGTTAATTGAACATCATGTGGATGTGATTCAACTAAACCGGCGTTTGAAATCCGAACAAACTGTGCATCGTTGATGAGGTCTTGGACGGTTTCACAACCGGTGTAACCCATCCCTGAGCGTAAGCCACCGACCATTTGGAAAATGATGTCGTCGACGCTACCCTTGTATTCAACACGCGCTTCGATACCTTCTGGCACCAACTTGTTGGCTTCGTTAACGCCACCTTGGAAGTAACGGTCAGCTGAACCGTGTTCCATGGCTGCTAAGGAACCCATACCACGATAAGTCTTGTACTTCTTACCGTTGTCTTCAAAAACTTCACCAGGTGCTTCATCAGTTCCTGAAAGCATTGAACCAAGCATAACCGCGTTACCGCCGGCAGCTAAAGCCTTGACGATATCGCCAGAGTACTTGATCCCGCCATCAGCAATGATTGGCTTGTGGAATTCTTGAGCGACTTCAGCGGCATCATAAATGGCAGTCAGTTGAGGAACACCAACACCGGCAACGACCCGAGTGGTACAAATTGAACCAGGACCGATACCAACTTTCACAACGTCAACACCGGCTTCGAATAAAGCGCGGGTGCCTGAACCAGTCGCAACATTTCCAGCAATCAACGTTGCATCTGGGAATTGGTCACGAATCTGAGCAACCTTCCGTAAAACACCAGCTGAATGACCGTGAGCAGTATCAATAATAATAGCATCGGCACCGGCAGCAAGTAAGCCTTCAGCACGTTCAAACGTATCTGAAGTCACCCCAACAGCTGCGGCAACCAATAGACGGCCTTGGTCATCTACCGCTGCGTTAGCACGAATCTTATCGCTAGCAACAGCTTTAACTTTAGCCACTTCACCAGCTTGTGCTTCTTTGGACATGTTCTTGTGAATGACACCCAGGCCACCGTTATTGGCCATGGCAATCGCCATTGGTGCTTCCGTTACAGTGTCCATGCTGGCACTGAGAAATGGTACGTTTAATTTCAAATTATCAGCTAACTGGACCTTCAAATCGACCTCGTTTGGCAACACATGACTTTCCGCAGGTATAAGTAATACGTCATCAAAAGTAATCCCTTGTTTTTGAAACTTCGAATCCCAATTAGTAGTCATTGAAATGAACGCTCCCTTATTAATTTTTTTGGTATTGTTTGGTAATATACCAGCGACTTTCAGAAAATGCAAGTATTCTCATTAACTTGTAAGATTTTAGTTCGAATTCTAATCAAATAAAGTTCAAAATACGAACTTTAAGCTTGATTTTGAAACAATTTGGGAACAATTTAAATATTTGTCTGAATTTTGTTCGCCACCAAGTGAATTTGGTAAATTTCACATTCAAAATTAAAATCAGTCTGATGACCGATCTTAGTCGATTGATCATCAGACTGATTTTAATTTGCTTTAACGTCTTGTACGACTTTGAGGTGTAGCGCCAAAAAATCCTTGCGTTAACTTGTACTGACGTTTGACTAAGTATGAAGCCAAACCGGCTAGTACACCAAGAATAATCATTGGCCATGCACCCACTGTTGGGTTTAGATATCCTGGTAACAATGCCATCATTGAGAACAGGCCTAACCAAACGATCAGAAAGGCAACAGCACCTACGATACGGATCCAGAGTGCGTAACGGTGTTCCCGTTTTGAGTCGAACACCCGTGGAATCAATGGAAGTGCCAACCCGGCAATAACAGACGACAAAAGAATTGATAAGATACCTACTGGTTGATTAGCCTTTTGTGATGCAGGGGTAATCAAGAACATCACACCAAACATAAAACTGAAAATAGTAAAGAAGTTCAGTCCATTATACAAAGCACTTGGCCAATATGGATCTGGGGCACCAGCTGGACGCTTGGGGCCTTCAACAATTTCTTTAATATGCGCATTAACGTCACCGCCATACATATTTTTGGCAGTTTTACCAGTTTTCTGTCCTTCTAACAATTCAGCTGTGGTGTTTTTAACGATCTCTGCTTTCTTTTCAGTACTTAGCTTAGTCGCTTGTAACGCCTGGTTGAATCTGAACATATAGTCTGCGTTTCTCTTGGTCAAACCAATGTTATCGAAAACTTCATGTTCGTTTTTAACCGTGCTATTGCGATCCTGGTGGACAGCAGCGTTACGTTTGTGTTGCTGCGCGCCAGCATTACGTTTATCGTTCTCGTTTTCGCTCATTTGGGTCTCCTTTTGCTTGTTTTTTCTGGGGGGTATTTGAATGTAGGCGAAACGTGTTTCGACAGGCAGAGAGATTGCTTTCACACTCTTTACTTTTACATAGCCGAAACGTGTTCCAGCAAGCAAGGAGCTATGTGTAAGCCAATGTCGACATAAATCCAAGTTCGGGATTTTTGCCGACATTGGCTTACACGCCGCTCCTTAAACGCTTGCTTCCACACTCTTACACGTTGAACCTAAACTCCACAATATCCCCATCCTGCATCACATAATCCTTACCTTCAACTCTTAACTTCCCGGCATCCTTCACCGCTGTTTCTGATTCGAGCTTATCCAAATCATCAAAAGCCATGACTTCCGCACGAATGAAGCCCCGCTCAAAGTCCGAATGAATAATACCGGCTGCTTGTGGTGCCTTAGTGCCCTTTTTGAAAGTCCACGCTCTAGTTTCCTTACCACCCGCAGTGAAGAAGGTTTCCAGACCTAACAACTTGTATGATGCACGAATCAGGCGGTTTAAGCCTGGTTCCGTCACGCCTTCAGCTTCTAGGAAGTCCGCTTTTTCGTCATCGTCTAATTCGGCAATTTCTTCTTCGGCTTCGGCAGCAACAGCAATAGCTTGTGCGCCTTCCTTAGCTGCGTATGCTTCAATGTCTTTGAAGTACTTCGAGTTTTCTGGATCGGCCATGTCATCTTCGGCAATGTTAGCCACGTAGAGCACTGGCTTGCTGGTCAGCAGAAATAAGCCCTTCACGATTGGTGCTTCATCTTCGTTAAAGTCCATCGTCCGAACGCCCTTGCCAGCTTCTAGCACTGGTTTAATTCTTTCCAGAACGGCCAATTCAGCCTTAGCTGCCTTGTCGCTCCCTTTAGCGGCCCGTTGAACCTTAGCCAAGCGCTTATCAACGGCTTCGAGATCTGACAAACCTAATTCCAGGTTAATCGTTTCAATATCGTCGATTGGGTCGATCTTACCAGAAACGTGGGTAATGTTATCGTCATCAAATGCCCGTACAACGTGTACGATAGCGTCCACTTGACGAATGTTTTCCAAGAACTTGTTACCTAAACCTTCACCCTTGCTGGCACCCTTAACGATCCCCGCAATATCGGTAAATTCAAAAGTGGTTGGAACAACTTTTTTAGCTGGGATCAATTCCTGAATCCGGTCAAGCCGTGAATCAGGGACTTCAACCATCCCGACGTTAGGGTCAATGGTGGCAAATGGATAGTTAGCCATTTCGGCTCCTGCTTTAGTAATCGCGTTAAATAAGGTTGACTTACCAACGTTTGGTAAGCCGACAATTCCTGCTGTTAATGACATAGTAAAGTCTCACTCTTCCTTTTTAGTCAGTTTGTGGTTTCTTTTCTAAAACCTTTTTCAGCTTTTTTTCAAACTCGCGACGACTTAACATCACGATGTGGCCGCATCCGGTACACTTGATTTTAATATCAGCGCCCATCCGGATAATCTCCCAGCGGTTAACACCACATGGGTGCGGCTTCTTCATTTCAACTAAATCACCTAAATCGTACATCGAATCCCTCCTAGTCTAAATGAACGTCGAGAATATCCAGAATCCGGCTTAAGTCATCATCTGACATATACTCGATTTCAATCTTACCTTGACCGTCTTCTTTAGACTCACTGATGGTGACCTGAGTCCCAAATTTTTCTTGAAGGACGTTTTCACCTGCTCGCAAGTATGGTGATTTTTGCTTGATGCGCTTCTTCGGCTTAGCGGCTGTTTGGCCGTTCATCTTGTTAACAACACTCTCCAAAGCACGCACGGTCATTTTCCCATCCGCCGCACGGTTAGCTAAGCTCACCATCTGCGAACGGTCTTTCAATGACAGCAATGTCCGAGCTTGTCCCATAGAAAGCCGCTTCTTTTGCAGTAACTCCTTGACCTGCTTTGGCAGACCCAGTAACCGTAAATAGTTAGCAATATATGGGCGACTCTTGCCTAACCGTGAGGAAACTTGTGCCTGGGTCAGGTTTAAGTTGCTCATCAGCATCTCGTAGGCTTCAGCCTCTTCCAACGGTGTGAGATCTTCACGCTGCAAGTTTTCCATGACGGCGATTTCCATCATCTGGGGTTCAGTCACTTCACGGACGATTGCTGGAATCGTTTCGTTCTTAATCAATCGAGACGCACGAACCCGTCGTTCACCAGCCAAAATCTCGTATCGAGCAACTTCTGGGTCTGGTTGGCGAACAATGATGGGCTGGAACACACCTGATTTTTGAATCGATTTTGCCAGATCCTTTAACGCTGCCTGGTCAAATTTTTGACGTGGCTGATACGGATTTGGGCGGATCTGATCGAGTTTGATATCGATCACTGTTTCTACATCTGGGTCAACGCTATTATCCGCAAATAATGCTTCAATGCCGCGTCCAAGCCCCTTATTATTTTTGTTTGCCATGAGCAGCTGCCACTTCCTTTGCGAGTTGCGAATAAACTTTTGCACCAGTTGACTTAGGGTCATAATCCATAATTGGCAAGCCGTGGCTTGGAGCCTCAGATAACCGAACGTTACGCGGAATAATAGTCTCGTAAACGTTGTCCTTAAAGTATTTCTTCACTTCTTCATTGACCTGGTGTCCCAAATTAGTACGAGCATCGTACATCGTCAGCAAAACACCTTCAATCTTCAGGTTTGGATTGAAATGTTTTCGAACCAGTTGGATCGTATTCAACAATTGACTGAGCCCTTCCAACGCATAATACTCGCTTTGGACAGGGATCAAGATCGAGTTGCTGGCGGTAAAAGCATTAATCGTCAGTAACCCCAATGAAGGCGGACAATCTACTAAAATAAAGTCATATTGGTCTTGGATTGTCTTAACTGCATCCAGTAAACGAGTCTCACGAGCAATCTGACTTGTTAGCTCAATCTCAGCACCTGACAGTTGAATGGTTGCCGGCACAATATCTAAATTTTTATGACTCGTATGTAAAATCACGTCAGTAATGGGTTCTTCATTGACTAAAACATCGTAAATATCTTTTGAAATGGAGGACTTGGCAATACCAACCCCACTGGTTGCGTTTCCCTGTGCATCGATATCCACTAACAATACCCGGTTGCCAAGGTTGGCCAGTCCTGCGCCTAAGTTCACTGAAGTCGTCGTTTTGCCGACTCCGCCTTTTTGATTTGCAAGCGCAATTATATCTGCCATCGGTTTTCGTCACTCCTTTATGATTTTTTCATGATGTCGATAGTAATTCGGTAACTATCGTCATTATCTTCTTCCGTTGTTTTTACTTTTAAACCAGCATTGCTAACCATCTTCAAGGACTTCTTAATGGTATTCACGGCCACCCGGGTATCGGCTGAAACGGACTTGATTCTTGGTTTCGGCTTAGCTTTAGCACGGTGACGCTGAATTAGCCGCTCCGCATCACGGACTGTCAAATGATCAGCAATGATTCGCTTTAGCAGTTCTTCTTGCTGTTTTGGCGTTACGGCCAACAGTGCTCGTCCGTGCCGTTCACTGATTTCCTCATTCATAATAGCTTCTTGAACAGGGTCACTGAGTTTCAGCAATCGCAGCTTGTTAGCAATAAACGATTGGCTTTTACCGACTTCAGTGGCCAGTTGGCTTTGCGTCAGCTTATTAAGCTTCATCAAAGCTTGATAAGCCTGGGCCTCCTCGATGGGCGTTAAGCCTTCCCGCTGCAAGTTTTCAATCAGTGCCAGCGATGCGGTTTCATCATCGGATAAAGATTGAATAATTGAAGGAACTTCACGCCAATTCAATGATTTCACTGCACGGTAGCGACGTTCCCCAGCAATAATTTCGTATTGATGCGGTTCGTACTCCCGTAAGACGATTGGTTGCAGTAAGCCATGATCCGAAATGGTTTGTGCCAATTCATCAATACTGCGCTTATTAAACACGTGACGCGGTTGAAACCGGTTTGGCACAATTGCGTCAACCGGTACCATGACGACTTTCTGTTTGATACTTTCATTATTTTGCTGGTTAGATTTATCATGACCAAATAACGAAAACGCCATCCTAATCGTCCCCCTTTCTAGCTAATCACCCAGCGGTTCTTTGTTTGGCGTTCCAGCCTTACGCGGGTACCGCTTCGGCGTTTGTTTAACCTTGTCAATAACCACAATGTGGCGTTCGTCCCCTGATTCAGGCAAGGTAAATGATTGGTCTAAGCTGAGTTTGCCACCTAATGTTGCAATGGCCGACTGTGAATGTGCCAGCTCGTTTTCAGTCTGCTGGGCCTTTAAAGCAATAAACTGACCGTGCAGTTTAACTAATGGTAAACAGAGTTCACTCAAGACACTCATCCGAGCCACTGCACGCGCAGTTACCACATCGTAAGCTTCCCGATGTTCTGATCGTTTACCGCCGAATTCCTCGGCCCGTGCATGATACACACTAACACCTGTTAGGCCTAAATCAGCAATCAAATCCTTCAAAAAATTGATTCGCTTATTCAGGGAATCCACGATGGTGACTTGCAGTCGCGGAAACAGGATCTTCATCGGTAATGATGGGAATCCCGCCCCAGCACCGACATCGCACAGGGTCAGTTTTTCAGTACGTAGCTCTGGCACATAAAAGGCGGGCGTCACTGAATCATAAAAATGCTTCAGATAAACGTCGCCTCTTTCGGTGATAGTTGTTAAATTAAGATGCTGGTTAGTCTCGACCAAAATTTTAAAATATTGGTCGAACTGTTGCATTTGCTGCTCAGAAACCGTAATTCCTTGGGCTTTTAAGGCAGCAATAAATTGACTGTTATTCATTGAGATCTCCTAAGACATTCTGTGAAACACTTTGTTTCACGCTCTAGTATACTTTACATTAATTATGGTATGTACGCAAGCTCTTAACCGTGGTTATTGCTGGCTATTTTGAACTTTTTTATGTGGAATTTATGCTAAGCTGTTAGCTCATTTCGTTCCACGTTCAGGATAACTCGTCGTGCAGGCGCTCCGGAGCTAGCACCTCGCTACGCTCGGGGCGGATCTCCTCCGTCACCTGATGATGTAACCGAGCAAAGAACGCTCGCTAACGTCATCGACACCACGATTTATCCTGAACACTCCACTGCATTTACTGAGTAGATTTTCGGCCACACAACTACAACGTTGCTGACGCAAATACGGTTCTGTAGAGAAGTCCCCACAACATCAGCGGAACGGAAGGCGCTGGGGCTCAGCGGTGTCGGTGATACTTGGAAGCTGACAGTGGCGAAGCCCTGGCTGCTTTCTAGTATCACGCGAGACGGAGGAGATCCATTTGAGGCTAGAGTGCGGAACGAGGCGTTAAGAGAGTGGAGTATAAGGTGCTTAGACCAAAAACCCCGAACTTGGGTTTATGGTCTAAGTGACTTATATGCAACTCTCTGCCTCGTGGAACACGTTTGGGCCATGTTGCATTAGCTCTGGAGCGAGCCACCGCGTTCCAGCCCCAAGCGCCTGAAGTGGAGCGAAAGTTCTAGCGTTATTTAGCTGTCCGCATACTTTTTCATTATACTAGACAATTCCCATCATTGGAAACAGTCCACCAAATTTCTAGCCAAAATAAATAAACCGCCCCAAGCCCCTTACAGCTTGTGGCGGTTCATTTGTATAGTGGTATAAACAGCGTTATAAACTAAATTAATTTACTTTGACATGTTAGTGACTTCTTCGATGAACCACTTGTTGAAGGCAGCTGCATCGATATCAACACAAACAGAGGCGTTAGTCTTACCGTCGTGGTAGGCACCGCGAATGTCGCCAACCGTTTCGCCCATTGCTGGACCTTCCGTTTGAACATCGACCCACATCTCTTTAGTGGTGATTGCTTCTGGATGAAGCAGATAGAAGATCGTGTTCACATCGTGCATTGCGATGCCGCTGTCTGAGTTATCACCATCGTGAATGATAATGTCATGGAGCATCTTACCAGTTTCGTTTAACGTTGGTAATTTTTCGATACTTTCATGAGTTAACAAAGCCTTCATGGTAATATCCAAACCAACCATCACGATTGGCACACCTGAATTGTAAACGATTCGGGCAGCGTGAGGATCAGTGAAGACGTTGAATTCAGCAGCACTCGTCATGTTACCCATGCCCAATGAGCCACCCATAGCAACGATTCGTTCAATGTTGTCCTTCACTTCTGGATATTCAGAGAACAATAAGGCGATGTTGGTGTACGAACCCGTTGGCACCAGCGTAATCTTTTCATCACTGGCCATGATGGCGTCGCGGAGTGCTTCAACGGCACTCTTGTTCATTGGCTTTGGTAAATCTTCTGGGAAGTCATATCCGGGCATTCCTGATTCACCATGGATCCGAGCGGCATCTTCGAATGGCTTGATCAGCGGTTGCTTAGCACCAGCTGCCACTGGGATATCGGAGTTGAAGAAACGAACTAATTTCAGCGCGTTCTTCGTGGTCTTATCCACCGTCACGTTACCGGCAACAGTTGTGATTAGCTTCAAATCGATGTTGTCATCGTTAATCGCCATGGTAATTGCAGCTGCATCGTCGATACCAGGATCGGTATCCATGATAATCTTGATTGTCATAATAATTAGCCTCCATGCTAAAATTTTTCTTATAGTAAAGCACTTAAAACCAAATCAATGAGAAACAATCCGCCTAAAACGTACATTGCTGGACTAACATTTCGGCCATCGCCACTTGCCAATCGTAAAATTGGGTAGAAGACGAAGCCGAATGCCAGTCCCGTTGAAATACTGTTGGTTAGCGGAATCAGCACAATAATCAGAAACGCCGGAAACCAGGCGGCAAAATCATGCATATCGATTGAGCCAATGGACTCCATCATGATGGCACCGGTAATGATGATCACCGGCGCAATGGCTGCCTGTGGGACGTACGTCAACAGTGGAACAAAGAACGTGGAAATGGCAAACAGGATACCGGCAGTAATAGCCATCACACCAGTTCGACCACCGGATTCGATTCCCGAAGCACTCTCAGCAGCAGCCACAGTTGGGCTAGTACCCAGAAAGCCTGAAATCAAAGCCGTAACAGAACTGGCTTGAAATGCCCGTTTGAACTTCCGGTTATCCGGCAAGATTCCTTGCAAGAGCCCCATGGATTCAAACACGAGGATCATGGTCATAGAGAAAGCGGCCAAGATAAACGGAATCGTTAACGCCTTGGAAAAGTCACCGTGCATCAGGATTTGGTGGTAATCAGCTAGTCGTGATAAATGAACACTGACACCCTGCTCATCACGAATGCCTAAAACGACACCGATGACACTGGTAACCACGATACCAATCAGAAAACCAGCTGGAACTTGCCGCAGAAATAAAATCACACTCAGCAAAATACCAAAGATCGCCAGTAACGTGGCTGGTGCTGTTAAATTACCCAGCACAATCAGCGAATTTTTGCCAGCAACGATCAAGCCAGCCTTTTCCAAGCCAATCTCAACCAGAAACATCCCAATTCCGGCAGTAATACCGCTTTTCAATGAACTGGGGATGGCCTCTGCTAAGACTGAACTTAGCGGCGTAAAGGCCACCACCGCGTAAATTGCGCTGGCAACGATTGAAATAGCTACCGCCACCTGCCAAGACATGCCCATGGTGGCACAAATCGTGTAGGTAAAGAAGGCATTAACGCCCATACCAGGTGTTAAAATCACTGGCGCATTAGCGAAGAAGCCCATGATCAAACAGCCGATAACTGAACTGATGATTGTCGCAAAAACGCTAAGGTCCGTGGGAATCCCAGCATCTTTTAGAATCACTGGATTCACAATAATAATGTACGAAATGGCAAAGAAGCCAGTCAGCCCCGCAATAATTTCTTGCTTCAGCAGCGTCTTATTCTGCCATACCTGTCGTAATGACATCCCGTTCTTTGCTTCAAGTTGTTGCGTTTGTTTCATGTAAATAATCCCTATCCTTTCGTCGTTGAGACGGTTGTGATCGGGGTTGCATCGTTATTCCAAACGATGGGTTTCAGCTGGCATTCGCCAGTTTCGACACCCTAGGCCACAACAGCCCAGACCGAAAAGATTACTCGATCTGGGCTATTCGTGGTTTTAAAACTTAATTAATCGACTTATGCGTAAGTGGTGATTACCAAACAAATAAGCCCACGATACCAGCAGATAAGAGTGAAACCAAGATACCTGACAATAACATGTAACCAACGTTCTTAGAAATCAAAGAGTTGGATTCTTTGTCAGCCAAGCCCTTGAAGGCACCGATAATCATACCAGTCGTACTGAAGTTAGCAAATGAAGTCAAGAAGACTGTCAATTGTGCTTGATAATGGGCACCGTATTTAGCAACATCATGAATCGTTGGGGCAATCTTACCCATAACAACGAATTCGTTAGTGACTAACTTCGTCCCCATGTATTGAGCAAATTGGAATGCGTCGTTGACGTTCAAACCCATCAACCATGCAAATGGGAACATGATGATACCCAAGATGTGTTCAAGTGACAGCCATGGGTTGATCAAGCCTAACAGCTTATCGATCAAACCAGCTAAGGCAACGAAGGCGATAACGTTAGCGGCAATGATCAAGATCAAACGGCCGGCACCTAAGATTGAATCACCCAAGAATGAGAAGAATGGTTCTTTCTTACCATCGTCCATTTCGGCTTCTTCAGCAGCAGAACCGCCACCGATTTTAGCAATGGTGTCTTCTTCTGGCTTAACCGATACAGGGTTCAAAATGTTAGTAACGATAATAGCGTTTAAGATGTTCAACGGAATCGCAGTCAGAACGTAGTTACCAGGAACCATCTGGGTATAAGCACCCACAATGGAAGCAGTGATACATGACATCGACATCATAGCCAACGTGACGTTACGTTCTGCACGCATTGATTGGATTTGAAGACGTGAAACAGCCAATGCTTCAGTGTTACCAAGGAACATCATCTCAACTGAGAAGAATGATTCGAACTTTGGTTGACCAGTAATAGCTGATAAACCGCGGCCGATCCACTTGATGATCCAAGGTAAGAAACCAATGTAAGTTAAGATATCAAACATTGGTACAATCAGCAGGATAGGTAGCAGTGAACTGGTAATAAAGTTCATCGACTTAGCAGTCCCACCAAATTGTGGCGTTACCCAGTTAGGTAAGGCAAAGACGATACCTTGATAAGCCACTTGAACTAACCAGTTGAATCCGTTGGCAGCAGCCTGAACGGCATCACGGCCCCAAGCAAAACTAGTCAAGATCCAAGCGATAACCAGGTTAAGCACGAGGACGATAGCAGTTGACTTCCAGTTGATCGTCTTCTTACTCTTCGAGAACAGGAACGCGATCCCGAGATAAACAATGACCCCAATAATGTTGACGATTAAGTACATCGACATTAAACTAAACCTTCTTTCTTATTTTTGCTATACACCGGGTAGCTGAATCGTTAAGAAAACTGCTTTTACTGACATCGTTGCTTGCTACTTAAATTCAGAATAATGGCACGTACTTCGCAACTAGCAACGAGAAAGTTCAGCGCTTTCATAAATCTTCAGACACGCAGGCACAGCTTCAGCAATAACCACCACTCACTTATTTGAAATAAACAAGTAAGCAAAGCCCATTTTACCCTGTTTTAGGGTTTCCGTAAATACACCTTCGATAAATCCAGGTAGCAAATCTACATAAGTTAAAACTCAATGAGTGAAACTAATCACAGAGTATCAACTAATAGACGTTATTTGATATGTCAAAAATGGCAATAAAAAAAGAATCTACTATTCATCTAATGATTAGTAAATCCTTTTACAAGGGAATTTATCCCTCAAAGTTGCCCCTGCCAAGGAATTACATTATACCATTATGCTTGCTAGAATAGTATCGAAAATGGACCCCAAAAAATTAGACTCAAGGTTGAAATGATTGCTTTCACCCTTGAGCCCCTATGAAACTTTGTTGGAAGAGACGAAACCGTTTAACCAGCTTACCCGCTTCGTAAACATTAATTTAATAATCTATCGCCTCAAAAACTTATTTCTAGTCAACTGCCGTAATAGTCTTGTCAATGACATATCAGTTTCAATTACCGTTTAACTAGATGAGATGACACTATGAAACTTTTTGAATCTCATGAACTCAACTCTCTACACTCCAAAGGTTATTACATAACCATCGTATAGACCCAGCCTACATCACATTCGAACCCTTTATAACCCCTAAGAAAATATCACTACATCTAAGACATTCGCACGTTTTAGCAGAAACGCTAAGCATATGACACATATTCAGTTAGTGGTGAAACAAAAACCTTAGGTGGCTAGCGTTCGTTAGAAATTCTCGCTTTGAAACATTGGTGCTTGATGAAACTAGATACTTCGTGAAACTTGTTACTAATGAAACATTCGAACTTTACTTCTGAAGCCTTAAACAGTTGGAACCAAACGTCTTTGCTGTTTGTTGCCAATCATTTACTTCGATCTACAAAACGGGATCAATTCATAATCGGTAAAACTTTACAACTTAGAAACGTCCTGGTACCGGCTTCTTATCTCTTCCACGGTTATATAATAACATGAAATGTAACCGGTTACAACAAAAATGTTCGAACTTTTTTAGGGGAATTTTGTGGGGTCGGTTGAGCACAATTTATTGGCTGTAATTCCCGCTATTAAAGCAAACAGCCCAACGGCCAGTCGTCATTGACCAGCCGTTGAGCTGCTTAAAATCTTGTCGGGACAGCAATCGTGCTTACCCGTTTTTTCACTGCTTATTTTGTTTTAACAACTGCACCATCTTGGGTACCAATAACCACCGTCTTGGTCATGTCCAAGAACAATCCATGTTCAACAACGCCAGTCATATTGCTCAATTCGTCAGCCAAATCGTAAGGAGCCGCGATTTTATCCAAATGCAGGTCAACGATAATGTTGCCCTCATCCGTCCGGAAAAGCTTGCCATCTTTTTGACGAACTTCCGGCTTGTAGCCCAAGTCAGCCAACCGCTTAACCAGCTGATGATGGCCGTATGCCAGGACTTCAACGGGAAGCGGGAACTTGCCCAATTGATCGACGACTTTGCTTTCGTCAACGATCCAAGCGCATTCCTTAGAATTAGTGGCAACCAGTTTTTCCCACGTCTGGGCACCGCCACCACCCTTAATACCGTTGATTTGGGGATCAACTTCATCCGCACCATCGATGGTAATGTCAATGGTATCAACGTCATCCAGCGATTTAATTTCCATACCAAGCTTCCGACCATATTCAGCCGTCCGATTAGAGGTTGGGACACCGGTAAAGTGCACGCCGTCCTTCTTGATACGTTCACCTAGCGCGTCTAATAAGTAACGCACTGTACTACCAGTACCGAGGCCGACAGTCATACCATCTTCCACCAATTCAGCAGCCTTATATCCGGCAATTTTTTTAAGTTCATCTTGAGTCTTCATACGTATCCTCCTGAGTTAGTAAAACGATTTTATTAACTTGAATTCCAGATGTTATTCTATGCGTTTGTTAGAGGACGGTCAAGGACCAAGTGACCACAAGAAACCCCGACACCATCTCCGAATGCTCAGAAATGGTGCCGGGGTCCTATTTGCAAAATTCGTTGAAACACCTCAACTATGCATTATCTGAAACCTGATCAACCTTTTTTACGCTTTGCTCTTACCATTAAGCCAATAGTACCCAACAGAATCACAAGGCCTAATAAGAGTAACCAGTTTTGCTTCATCCATTCACCAGTCTGAGGTAAGAAGCCCTTGGCAGCTGTACCAGAACCGCTAGTACCACTCGTATGAGCTTGCGGTGCTGTTGAACCACCAGTTCCTAACGTACCTGAACCACCGAGAGTATCTTCGGTATCCGTACCAATTCCGGTACCTGGTTCAGACGCTGGCGGAACAAAACCTGGAACGGTTGTATCTGGTTCTTCTGGCGTATGCGGTTCATCTTCAGGTGTTGGGTCAGCGCGGTTGTAGTAAACAACTTTGGCGCTTCCAGGATCGTTAGTCATCACAACACCAGTGGCGGTTAAGCCTTCCCGTTCTGGTGCTTGTCCCTGACTAACGCTAGTCTGGTAGCCATCTGCTGAGTAGTCACTTTCAGTGATCTGATAGTGAGTCCCATTTGGTACCTGCCAACGAATCGTTTCGCCGTCCATCAATGCAAACGAGCTGCTGCCATCCATATCAAGCATCATTTGACTGGTGATGTGTTCGCCAAGTGGTGTTGTCATGACAACATCAACTGTACCAGTCAACGGATTCATCTGATCATCGAGGAAGCGAATGTTGAATTCGAATCCGCGATCACGTTCGCCATTTTCGCCGATCACTGACTTAGTTAAGCTTAGCCAAGCAGTCTGTGGCTGTGCTGGCCGATCGTTGATGAAGGTTACCGCCTGATCTGAACCGTTTTGAATCGTGATTGGATCAGTGGTCGTACCTAGCATTTCGCTACCGTGGTTGATCTGATGACTGGTTTCGTAATCGCCATCAGGAGTTTCGCTAACAACCATGTGCATATTTGCCGGTAAATTACTGATCTGCAGACGTTCGCCACCCTTTAAGGCAACCGTAAGCTGACCATTTTCGAAGGTCACATTGCTGGTAGTCTGTCGGCCATCAGCAGTCGTCTTAGTCGCCGTGTAGTCACCGGTAAACGCCTCATCCGTCTTCCATTCGCCCGTTTCAGTATCTTCAACCTGAGCATCAACCGTAAATTCAAACGCCCGGTTTCTGTCAGTATCACTAATTTCACCTGAGAGTTTCTTATCAAGAACCAGGTTGCCAGTTTCAAGACTGTTGGTAAAGGTAATCCGTGGCACGTCTGTTTCATCCAATGTCACAGGTTCCGCTACTAATCCTTCTTCTGGTGACCCGTTGTTCTTAGCCCAAGTGGTCATCATGTTAGCGATATCTGGATCAGTTTCGCTAACTTGGAACTGTTCGTCATCATTCAGTGGCAAGCCTTCAATCACTGCGTACTGATCTGCTTTCAATTCAAGAGTAGCTTGTCCATTGGTGAATTCTACTTCTGAGTTTTCCTGCAGTTCATTGTTGCTGCGACTGTAAACCTTCACGTTATACTTGCCGTTAAACTCTTCGTTAGTGATCCATTCATCTGTGTCATCCGCATCTTCAGTGTCTGCATCGTTGCTATCTTTGTCCGCAATCTTTTGAGCATCCACTGTAAACTCAAACTTACGGTGGTCGTCAGTGTAAGCGCCCTTGACAATCTTATCTACTCGCAGGCTACCTACTGGATCTCGAACATTTCGGTAAGAAACAACTTCGGTTTGGTCTTCTGTGATAGTGACGTTCGGACGGTTACGCTGGCTTAATTCTTCATAGCTGCCCTCACTATTCACGTTCCAAGTTGCTTTCAAATCATTCGAATCCGTTTCGATGACCGCTAAGCGAACACCTTCTGGTAAATCAGAAACGTTAATCGTCTGACCATCTTTCAAGCTAATTTCTGCTCGGCCACTACGGTCAAACTCAATCCGCTTCGTCTCTGAATGTCCAGAAACGTCGTAACTCTTATTAGCGACCATCCAACGAGTTGAACGACTTGCACGAAGTTCAAACTTGTAGTCTTTATCCTTGTCCGCGTCATCATGAGAGGCCACGAACTTATTCAGTTCCAGCTTACCAGTGGCAATCTTGTTAGTGAAACGCACATGTGCGGTGTCACCTTCTCCAACAGTCACTGGAGCCGCTTTTTCTCTGTTACCTTGCGTTGTACCAATGTCCCAAGTCGTCGTCACTAACCGATTTTGACGTTCTTCGGTTACTTGATATTGACCAGTTGGTAAGTTTTGAATCAACAGCTGTTCGCCTGGTAAAATTGTAACTTCCGCTTCACCATTTTCAAAACTCACTTTTTGCGAAGTCGTCGTCCCATTGGTGTGTGTCAAAGTAGCATCAAATTTACGCTCTAAATCTTGATTTTCATCTAAAGCTTTGATGGTAAACTTAATACCCTTATCCGTTGGGTACGAACCTTCAGCCCGTTTTTGTAGCATTAAACTACCATAGATTGGTCGCGCATTCGTGTAGTTTACAGCGACATTTTTGCCATCTGGAATCGTCACGGTCGGACCGTCTTCGTCATCATCTTCATCACCATTAACGGTGTAACTGACGTTGAAATCAGAGTGTTGTTCTTCAGAGATTTTAAGTTGAACACCTGCAGGTAAGCCAAGCACTTTTACTGATTGGTTATGGCTTAACTTAAGTGTTGCTTGTCCCTCATCATTGAACTTAACATGATCTCTGCCATTAAAGTTGGTTTCAACATCATAAGTTTCATCTGCTACTTTTCCGATATCATCGTCAGCAGCTTGAATAGTGAAAGTAAACTCAGTGTCTTGATCGCCAGGTAGTGGGTTTAAAACCTTCTTATTCAGTTCCAAACTACCATTAGCAATCTTGTTAGTGAACAGAACATGAGTGGTGTCGTTTTCTTTAACAGTAGCGTCATCCGCAACTAAGCCAGTACCGTCGTTGTTATCAACTTTCCAAGTGGTGATCACTGAATCTTCCTGATCGTCTTCAGTAACTTTGTATTCCCCAAGAGGTAAGTTCTTAACTTCCAATTTTTCGCCTGGTTTAATTGAAACGTCGGCTTTACCACCATTAAATTCAACTTTCTTATTAAGCGTTGTACCATCAGTCTGTCGTAAAGTTGCACTAAACTCATCATCTAAATCTTTGTTAGCATCTAAGGCTTCAATCGTAAAGCCGATTGCATCACCTGTCGGATACGAACCTTCAGCCTGCTTTTCTAACAACAGACTACCAGATTTAGGACGCGTATTCGTGTAGTTCACTGAAACGTTTTTATCATCAGGAACCGTCACGGTCGGACCGTCTGCATCCTCATCTTCTTCGCCACCACCAATATTATAAGTTGCATTAAAATCAGGGTGGTTGTCTTCAGTGATTCGCAGGTGGACACCTGCAGGTAACCCAAGAATTTTCACTGATTGGTCATGAGTCAGACTCAGGGTTGCTTGCCCTTTATCATTGAAATCAATGTCGTCCATGCCGTTATTGCCATCAACTGTGAAGGTCCGGTTCTTAACCTTGTTAACGTCATCGTCATTTACACCTGTAATGGTGAATGTAAATGGCGTCACGTTGTCGCCAGGTAGTTGGTTCAACACTTTCTTGTTTAATGTTAATGACCCATTTGGCAACGCATTGGTAAACGTCACGTTGTGCATATCATTCGCATCATCCAATTTAACTGGGTCAGTAACACTCCCTTTACCTGACTGAGAACCAGCTTCCCAACTTGTTTCAATGTGGCTGTCGCCAGTCTCTGCTTCGGTAATCGTAAATTCTGTGTTCAATGGCAGCTCAGTGATAATCACATGTTCATTACCTTTCAGTGAAATATCAGTTTTGCCATTCTTAAATTCTAAAGTACCTGTGCTGTCAATGCCACCTTGAGCATTATATTTAGCAAATGGATATTTACCATTCACTGTATCATCCGTCTCAATTTCAAACTTGAATTGTTCATTAGCAGAAACTGAGCTTGAAATTTTCTTCATTAAATTAATTTGACCAGATTTGCTAAAGCTGTTCTTGTAATACACATATTGTGGCTCATTTGAATTGATAATTACTGAGTTATCACCATTACCATATTCACCACCGTTAATGGACCAAGTGGTTTCCAGGTTATTTGCTTCCGGTTTTTCCTCAGTAACTTTAAGTTTCGTACCCTTTGGTAGATTCTTAATATAAACATATTCTTGGTCAGATAGTTCAAAGTTAACTTTACCTTCTGAGTCAAATTGAACCGTTCTTAACGCGCCTTCCGCATCATAACGATTTCCCTTTACTGCAGTTTTACTGTCATCGTTAGCTGCCTCAACCGTAAAGTTATACTTCTTGTTATTATCTGCTTGAGATCCGCCACTAACTGTCTTTCTAACTTCTAGGTCACCAAGGTCAGCCGTGTTTAGGAAGCGAACTCTCACTGGACTTGCATTGTTTTCTTCAAGTTCGAATTTCTCGGTTGTATAAGCGTTTTGATATTCGCCACCGTTAACCGAAACTTGTGTTGCATAACCATCTTCACGGTTAACTTCGCTAACTTGGTAGTACCAAGGAGATTTGCTACCATCAGCAGCAACCTTTTCAATCGGTAACTTTTCAATCGTACGGCTGTCTGCTCCTGGAACAGTTATTTTCTGGCTAATACCGTCTACAAACTTCACTTGACCTGAACTACCATATAGGTCATAAGTGCCATTAAAACTGGTATCAACATTACCATTTTCGTCTAATGCACGCACTTCAAAGTCAAATTCTTTTGAGGAAGCAATCTTTTCAACGTCTTTCCGGATGGTTAAACCGCCAGTTGGTACATCATGGTTATTGATCTTCGGATTATGATTCTGCCAGTTTTCTGCATCATGTCTGTCCTTATCGAAGACAAACTCAGCTAACTGGCTATCTTTATCATTTTCCGGAACACCCACTTCAACAATGCGGTACTCCAGTAATGTCCCCAGCATATAGAATTGGAGGAAACCTTCTTCATTAGAAGTCACTGGTTCAATCTTCTTTCCATCCATGCCGACTGCATCTGTCCATACGCCGCTACCTTTTCGAGACTGCTGCAGCTTAAAGGTTGCTCCAGGTAATGGCTTGTTAGCATCGGCATCCATTTTAAGGAATCGAACACCCCAACTTTCAATAAACGCGCCACTGGTAATCTCATAAGAATCGCTGTAGCCGGTGTTATGACCATTTGCTTGAATCGTCACACCGTTACCGTAAGAGTTGCTCTTACCAGTCATCGTTGTCTTATAGTTTAGGTGAATTGGCCGTTTAACTTCTCGTTCAAACGTGATTATCATCTCGTCTGGATATTGTTTGACTGTATAATCCTTACCATATTCTAGAACTTCAGTCCTGCCAGATTCATCCACTTCTACATTATATTTACCGTCTTTTTCCGTGTGTTTAACATCAACGAGGCTAATTTCAAGATCATCTGGGGCTACCCCATGAATATGATCACCAGTCAGTTTATCGGTAATAACTGGTTTACCAATGTTCATACTCGTTGCGTTAAGAATAGCGTTCCATTCAATCTTGTTATCTTTCACTGCGCCATGTTGCTTTTGACCATAAATACCTGTCGTGGTCAGTGAAGCCTGGGCTTCATCTTTAAAAGCCTCTTTACTGCCAAAGGAAACTGCCACATCATTTAAGAATTCGTGTGAGTCCGGCAGGCTAACATCTTCATCACCTTTATTAGCTTCATTCCACGCCTTTAAATCAATTGGTGTTTCAAATTGTAATGAAAGGTATGAATAGGTTTTTTCTGGTGCTTTTTCAGTGAAAGTAATCTTAATGGTTGCTTCTTCCGGATCATCTTCATTGAAAGTAAGCACATAGTGGTCTTTTGAAATTGGTTGTGGATCTTTACCATCTTTATTTAACGCATAAAGCTTATATGGCGAATCTTCAGCGTCATCAGGAAGAAAACTGAGATACTTGATGCCACCACGATTAAGTGTATCTTTCACCGTGATTTCATTCACGTCGCCAGCTTTTGCGCTAAAGTAAGTGTTTAATCGACTACCAATACCTACTGACCACTCAACGGTATTGTCTTTGCTTTCTGGATTATCCGTCAGCTTAAGTTCGCCGCCTTTATGACCATCGCGAACATAGTCAGGATCAAAAGATACAGAGGCATCCGCATACTCATGACGTTGATTGTTGATCACAGCACCAACACGGTTGAGATGTTCCTTGCTATTCCATTCATGTTTGGTTTGAATCTTGATTGAAATTTCTTCTCCTGAGAGGTACCCGCCATCAAATTCAAACTGAAGTGCTTGATTCCCAGTTGTTCCATTTTCATCAAAATTAAACAGTGTCTTATCGTTAGTTCTATTTTGAGTAGCCATCCCTCGTTTAATGGTCAAACCTTTTATGCCATGACTATCAAGATTGTTCAAGTCGATTCGCTCACCTTTAACCTCAACATATTCAATATCATCGGTCTTTACATCATCCGGTAACACATCGATGACTTTCAAAGTATTGAAGGTACGTCCTGCCTGGTTAACGGTCATCGACCAGTTGATAAAGGCATCTTCGCCTTCGTGCACTGTTCGATCTAGTTCACCGCTTTTGGTAATCAACTGACCACCATGTCCACCAATTTCACCACTATCCTGACTACCATCATTTAAGGAAAGTGAAATAGTGTTGTTAACGTTATTTAGTTGCCCTTCACCGTCTTCTTTAGTTCGGTAAGAAAGATAGAGTTTCTGATCATTACCGGTCTTTTCGAGCATTGCAATCAAGGCATCTAGAGATGCGTTATCATTCTTGGTATCGATAGTCATTACTTTATTCATATCAGTGATGTCAACTTCTTCAAAAGACTCGGTAACATCTGTATCTTTACCAATATTGGTAATCTTTAAATCAAGTAAATTCTCATCAAAAATATGCGTTCCCTTCAGCGTATCAGTGATTTTCATTGTCTTTAATGCTTCTCGTTTTTGTTCTAGGGTTGCATACTGAGACATATCGATCATGATGGTTGCGTTCCAATAATATAGCCCTTCTATAGGATCGTACTTATCGTATGCCTTCGTTATTTGTGAGTTAGTTACATCGGCGTAAGCATCTTCTAAATTAACGTTTTCGCCAAATGAACCACCGACTTTATTGGCAAATTTACCAATTGCACCTTTTTCGTATGCAGTGGTAAATTCAAAAGTTAAACTGCCCTCAACTTCACGATCAGAAGTACTCGTCAACTCTTGCGATGTTTTACTTGGATCTTCCGACCAACCCTCAAACTCATCTTTCAGACTATCCTTAGTTTTATCGTTACTGTAATAAACATTCCAGTCTGTAAAACTATGTTGCTGATTATTTGCTAACTGCAAGGTATCAGTTAAAGTGATATCCTTGAAATATTTTGTTGCGCCTTGACTGGAATTATGTCTTAAAGTCACCGTCCAACGAATCTCATTGCCACCGATAAATTTACCGCTTTTAGCTAATAAATCTTCAGTTTGAACTGGATCGACAGTAATTGTTGCTTCTTCACTAAATTCAAATTCGATTGGCTCTGACCCATTATATTTGTGGTCGAATGACATATTGTAATGCACATTTGTGTCATTCATCGTTTCATTAGTGAAAATCACTTTGATCTCTTGGAATGCTCGACCATTCGCAGCGGGATCATCATTACCTTTCGCCTTATAGCTTAATTCCCATTCAGCATATTTATTACCGTTTGTATCAGTAATATCACCAGTTGGGCCTTCACTGTCCGCTGCGTCACTAACCCCATAAATTCTAAAAGTATAGTAGTCGCCCTCTTGAACGGCATGGGTACCCAACTTTTCTAACAGTTTTGCTGATTGCCATTCATACGTCAGTGTGAAATCACCTAACTCAGAAACGTTTGCGTTATCATCCGTTAAACTAATTGGATTCTTGTTAGGTTGCTTTAACGTAATTGAATCAAACAAGCTTTTACTTAAGGCACCTTCGCCAGTGTTATTTTGCAAAATAGTATTCAGGTTCGTCCCAGCCCGAGTTTCCTTCTTATCGTTACTTTCCCGCTCCACACCATCTTTTTCGCTCTCTGCATTAGCAGTACGCGCGTTCTTCTTCAGAGTGTCAGCGGTCTTTTCATCTTCTTTTTTCTTATCTTCAGCTTCTTGTTTAGCTTTGGCTTCAGCTTCTCGTTTAGCCTCAGCCTCTTCTTTAGCTGCGTCCTCTTTGGCCTTGTCTTCCTTAGCCTTATCTTCATTTGCATCCTTCGCAGGCGCTTCTGATTCAGCGTTCTGCTCCGGTTGTTGCGCATCTTCTTTATCCTGTGCTTCTTGTTGCGCTTGTTGTGCCTGTTGCGCTTCTTGAGCCTGCTGCGCGTCAATGAATGAAGTCAGCGACTGTACCATATTAGCTGGCAGCTCAGTCGGTGTCCCAGCTTCCTTCATCTCTTCTTCCGTTGCATTTTCGCTGACCACCGCTAATGGCTGAAGATGTTCACGTTGCGAACCCAGCGCAATTGGCAGGATCATGCTGGTCATGGGTGCCGTGAATTGAACCGGTACCTTCAGTTTGAAAGTCGCACTGGTTTCCACGTTCTTCCATTCCAGCTGCGGTTGTTTATTCTTACGGCGTTCAAAGATCAGGGTGGCGTTGGTGTCCGTCACTGCAGACTCAGCCTTCACCTGTTCTTGCATCACCTTCAGTTGGTCCTCTGGCAGCCACATGTCTGCCTTACCATCAGCGTTCTCACCATCCTTATTATTGACCGTCACCGTCATTTCCAGATTGTTGGTCTCATTGACCTTCACTTGCCTGGCCCTATTACCCTGTGCGTCACTTAACTGGACTTCAGATAATTCGGTCCTGGACCGATCATCTGCCAGTGCCAGCACGCTTTGGTAAGAAGTTCCGAATACAAGCGTGATCACTGAGACAACTTGAATCAGTAATTTCTTCATAAGAATGCCTCCATTCACGTGTATAAGCGCTGACCTATCTAATACATTCACAATAAAAAATAGATGTGCGCGGATTTTGGAATTTTTGTAATATTTTTATGAATTTGGGCAAGGAAACCCGTTCTTTTAAGGACGTGTTTCCTTGCTTTTTCTGACATTGTTTGTTGGCAATCGGTTGGGAATATCGTATAATGAGAACATATGTTTGCTAACGATAAAACCAAAGGATGTTACCGCTTATGACACTAAAGGCGATTAAAACCCGCATCTATCCCACTGCACAGCAGCAGGAAAAAATCACGGCTAACTTCGGTTACTGCCGTTTCGTTTGGAATCAGCTACTCGACATGCAGAAGCAACGCCATGCCAACGGGGGCAGTTATGTTGACGAATTTAGTATGAACTACCTCATTAAATGTTTGAAACAGGAATACCCCTTCCTTAAAGCAGCTGAATCGACTTCTCTGTTGCATGTGAGTTGCGACTTGCATCACGCTTATCAAAAACTATTTAAGGAACATCGCGGGTTTCCGAGGTTCAAATCTCGTAAGTTCCCTAAACAAAGCTATCAATGTAACGCGATCAACCACAATATTAAAGTGATTGATCAGCATCACCTTAAGCTGCCCAAACTGGGATACCTGAGATTTAAAACTGGACGACAACCAGTTGGCAAAATTAAGAACGTGACGATTCGACGCTCTGCTACCGGTAAGTTCTACGCCGTTATTTTGGTTGATACTGATATTGAGCTATTAAAACGCACTGGTAAGATTATTGGTATTGATATGGGCATTGCTGATCTCATGATTACTTCCGATGGGATCAAATACCCCACCATCAGATTTGATAAACGGCTTAGTAAAAGAAAACATTACTGGGAAAAACGTTTGGCTCGGCGCAGACGTCAAGCCAAAAAGGAGATTGCTTGGGATAAACATAATCAGGTACCCGAACCCAGAGAGTTGGCGGATTTCAAAAACTACCAGAAGGCTAAACAGATGGTAGCTAAATATCATGAAAAGATTGCCAATCAACGGGATAACTATCTGCACAACATCACCAAAGAACTGGTTGAACAATATGATGTGATAAAGATTGAAGATTTGAAAACCAAAAATCTGCTGAAAAATCACAAGCTATCTAGGGCAATTGTCAATCAGTCATGGCGAAAGCTGCGTACAATGCTAGAATATAAATGTGCTTGGTATGGAAAACAGCTGATCACTGTTAACCCTCGCAAAACTTCACAAATATGTTCAAGCTGTGGCTACGATGATGGCAGGCATACCTTAGACATTCGCCAGTGGACGTGTCCAAGTTGCGGCATTAATCATGATCGCGATATCAACGCCGCAATGAACATTCTAAAAACAACCGCATAATAAAAGACCAACTGGGCTGGAACAGCCCTTAGTCAATAGCCGTAACCTCTGCGTACCATTCTCTGGATGATGCGTAAGTCAGCGGTGTTCCTAGAAGCGCGTTACTTTAGTGACGAGTAGTTCACGAAGAGCTTTTTTCTTGAAATGACGCTACTGCTTGTGTTACTCGTCCATTAACTTGCTACGAATGCGTTTCTGCCACTTATAAATGGTCTGACGGGAGACACCCCACTTTTGACTGATTTCACTGGGCGTCAGCTGATAATAGATGCGGTCGATCAAGAAGCGGCGTTCCGCCTCATTGCATTTACCCAGCCACCCTTTCAATAGTTCGGCATCAATCGTCTCGGCCACCACATCCAGCATCTGTGGTACTCCCGACAAGTCGACTTCACTGGTTTCCAAATGCTTGGTTTCCCGTTGCGTGGCCTGTAATTGATTTAAAAATCTTCTATATAAAGCTTGATGTGCATAAGCTAAAAACTGTTTCGGCAATTCTTGAGGATTTTGCGGATACTTTTGATAAATGGTGACAAATAAGATCCAGCCTTCTTGAACGAGATCCTCAAATCGGGCGTCATTTTGGCGAATACCCAGTTTCTTTAACGCACTGTAAATAATCAACTGGTGGTCGTCCTCTGCTAAAAAGTCAAAAGCTGCTTGTGCTGTTCTATCCATTATATGAACCCCTTTTTATAAAGTGATCCATAGCGCTATGGTCGAAAATAGAATAGCAAATCCATAATTCCAACAAAAAAAGCGCTAGCAGCGCTTTTTTTTGATTGTTTTCGTGGGAGCCTCGAAACTACTTTAATTTTCTGAACATTATGATCACATTATCAAAATATGTTCATGTTTTAAATGAACTAGGCCAATTTTGACACTAATCAGCCATTCAATCGTCTTAAAAACTTTTTCGCATTCTCTGCGTCATGGGTTAACATCAGCCAACCAGTTCGTAGTCCATGTCTTTCTGATATTTTTTTGAAATTGTGAAGGCATTAATCAACAAAAGACGATTTCTGTTCATAAAATCTTCAAACATCTACCTTACTTTGACTACATTTATTTGAGATACTATCAATCAATAAGAGAGACCATCTGAAGGAGGTGCGTTGTGACACGCCGAATTTCTAGGAGACATACTGTTGCTGTCCTGATCATCATTTGTTTGTCGACGGTATTTGGCACATCACTTCTGACGCGAGGGCACGATCTTCAATCTGGAGAACTAATGCCGCGCACGCACCGAATGCTCAATAATCACGTCACTGTCCACTTTGTGACGCAACACGGACGACAACTCAAAACTTATTATTGGTCAACCAGCCATGCTTCTGGTCGTGGTGCTGACGTCACGGATATTTTTAACAGTGACATCATTGAAGCAGGCAGCGGTATCAACGATCACATTCCGTTGGACTACAAGTTTGATCAGACTGATCTCAGAAATATCAGGACTCTGAAAAACGTTCAATTAGGAGAATCAATGAAACTGATTGTCACCAAGCAAGATCCAGATGAACGGCCAACTGGGTTAAACCGGATCTACAAATGGCTCATTAACAGTTGACCAACACTTAAATTGTTCCCCAAATATATTAAAACGACCCACTAAGAGACGATACGCATGTGTATCATCTCTTAGTGGGTCATTTACTGTTAGTAAAATCTCCGTCGCGCCCAGCTAGCAACCAGTCCAACGACAATCAGCGCCGACAAGCCAGTAACGGTTGCTTGCCGTTCCCGAGGATTATCAGTCCGCCAAAACTTGATTTGGCTTTCCTGATTACCGACTTGAATCTGTGCGTTCATCTTCGTGACGATTGGTTCAGTCTTTTGAGCGGTAGCGGCACTGGTCGTGACCGGAAAACTCAGTCCCAACAAAAGCAAAGCAACAATCAACATTTTCATCAAACTCACCTCGCTAGTTATCCGTAATATCTAGCTTAGGTATACGCCCTCAATATATTGATTCCGTTTTGGTTGTGTAAAGATTACGTAAATACAAAAACCTGGTGACCAGTCCGAAGACTAGTCACCAGACTATTAAATTCTTTATGAATTGACTACCAGTATCCAAGCTCCATGCCTAACTTTGCCCGATCAATATCCCGATTGGACAAGGATGGTGCTTCGAGCCGTGTATCACTAGGATCCTTTGGCGCACTCCAGTCATACTTACCATTCACACTGCTGCTAAAGCCATCATCGCTAGTTTTGGCGTACATAATGTCCGTGAGGTATGGTGTGTGATCAATACCTAATGAATGACCTAATTCATGGACGATCACGCCTTCCCAGTATGCAGTTGCGGATGGTGCCGCTGCTTTTTGAGCCGCGATTAATTCATCATATAGGGTATGACCTTGAGTCAAGTAGGCATCCTTTTCAGCCGAATCATTAGGTGCGTTCTTATAGGCATCTGCCACGTTTTCATACTGGTTATACAGCGCTCGAATCTCCGGTGTATCAGCCACGCTGTCCATATAGGTCTTATCCTTAAGCGCGTTAGAGCTAATATAGAGATGTGAACCATCGTTCAGGCCATCCCACTGTTTGGAGGACTTAGTTGCCACCACTAAATCGTGCTTTTTAGAAGTTCCGCTGATAAATACTGAACGACCCAGCGCCTTGTTCCAGACACTCATAGCCTTTTGGGTATAAGTCTTCAGGGCTGGATCCGCGATGTAGACCCGTGCCTGATGGTTCTTAAAGGTCGTCAGTTGACCTGACATGTTAAACTCTTTTGTTAAATAAGCGCGATTAGCACTGTAAAAAGCTGATGGCTGGTTCAATATCGTCGATGAAGGATCCAGATCTGGACCGGAAGCCACTAACTTAGCCAACGCTGATTTAGACATCAGCGGTTTCATCAAATAGCCGTGCCAAACCCAGCCAGCCATTTTACTGTTCGACGAGGACTTAACATAGTAGTAAAGCCGGCTACTCTTGCCAACTTTGACCGTCTCTTGAGCCTTGGCATAAAAAACTGTGCTATGACCACTGGAAAGCTTGAAAGCCTTTTTCTTCATATCACTCTTATAAGCGTAGGCTTTCTTGGCTTTCGACTGGTCAATTTGGTACTTTTGCGTACTGATTGACTTTTTTGAGGTGATAGACACTTTTGTCTTCGCCTGTACGGTCGGTGTCGCTGCTACTGGTGCAGCAGCCAGCACACCCATAAATGACATGGCTGCAACAACCATAATACCAAGTTTTTTCATACCTAGAAGGCCCCCTTGAACAACGTATTACTTTTAAGCAATACTCCTCAATCTATCTAGGGTTATTCTACCATATTTAACAAGTCATTTTGTTTAAGATGCGCTACTTTACGTAAAATCAATTTTTAGTTCTTTGTTCATGGCAATGGCAATTTTTTCCAGCGTTTCAATGGTGATGTTGGTACCACCGTTTTCCCAGCGCGCGATTGACGATTGCGGTACCTTCATCAGTTCACCTAACTGACTTTGCGTGAGACCGGCCTCGGCCCGCAAAGCATGAATCTCAACGGCATACTTATAGCGAATGCTGCTCTGGTGAAATTTCTTAGCAAATGCCGGTTTGTCAAAAATGTTTTGGGTTGGTTTCAAAGATTTTTCCTCCTGTGAGTTGAGTGCTGAGTAACGATATCGACTGCAGAAAGTTGTCAGGTGTTTGTCCTGAACAAAGATTATTTTACCGGATATCACAAAAGATAAGAATCGAACAGGTGTTCTTGATTTTTAAAATTATCTATGATAACCTAAATATATTCGATTGATGAATGCCAATCGGAAACACTTGTGTCGTTCCTAATCATATCCCTAAGTGATTGCTATGACAGAGATTACGCCAAAAGCACCAGTGAACTGTCCCTTCACTGGTGCTTTTTTATGTTCTGAAAAGTGGCATATACCATTGGCTAAATTCGTACATAACATTTTTGAAATTAATTCAGAATTCCCGTTGCGTTTCATTTTTAAAATAAAGGTCAGTTCAGCCGCTGATTCCATGTCACGACAGCTATTATCGGTATACCAAAAGAGGAGTGATACAAATTGACATCGACAAAAATTTTAATGGCCTTTGGATTGAAATCAGCAAATAAGTCCTCTTTTGCTCGTTATGTGGATATGTTCTACAACTCACAAACGTGCTCAAACAAGCAGACAGCTGCATGTAAGGCCCCTTTCTCACAAACCCCAAGCCCATGGGTTTATGAGAAAGGGGCCTTACACTCCGCTATCTAAACGCTTGTTTTCACACTCTATTTATAGAAACGGCCGCTTAACCCCAGCAATATCTGACCGCTGACCATTACGGATCGGTTGGACCATCACGCGTGGTGGCCACGATTCAATCACCTTGTTACCGCCCAGATAAATCGCTACGTGCCAGATCACGTGCGTACCTGGTTGATAGTAGAAAATCAAATCACCGCGTTCACGGTGCTTATAAGCCACCCGTTTGAGCTTCTTGGATGCCCACAGGTTACGAGAATTCCATTCGTTGCCTGGATGAGCGTGGTTAATAGAACTGATAGGTGCTGGATTGATGCCGCCAGCATACAGTGCCTGCATAGCCAAACCAGAACAGTCCACGCCATAACTAGGACTAGATGAGGAACCCACTAAATAAGGGTTACCCTTATACTTGTAGGCTTGCTTGATCATGGCTTCCACGTGGGCTTTGCGGCTATCCTTAGTCGTCACCGTCAATGGTGCCACGTAGCTGTCAATGCTGGTCCATGACGACTTCGAAAAGCCCATCTTGACCCAAGTCGTCTCATCCACGTTCCCAGTTACCTTCAAGTGATGTTTACGCTGGAAATTCTTCACCTGATAATAAGTCGCGGTATTGTACTTATCGTAGCCGCCAAAGGTATGCATCTTCTTCATGATCTTCCAGGTTTTGATGCCTTCGTAGCCACGTTTGACCGTGTAGCCGACCTTGCCATACGGCTTGATCTGCTTGTCTTGTACCTGATAATAACCCTTAGGATTCTGGTAAGCCGATGCTTGAGTCGTCGTTCCTGCTATCCCCAAAGCAGCCCCTAAACTTAACGCAAAGATCCACTTCCACTTCATAAATAAGCCTCCCAATTGCTTAAATTAATAACTCAGCGCGCGATTAGCATCTAATTTCCGGTGCGATGTCATCGAGCTGTTTGTCATACTCGTTCGTTTATACGTCCACGGGTCATTATAATAGATCCGTGACTTAGAGTAACCCGTCACCGTCAGCGCATGATTACTGAAGCCGTCGAAGTTACCGACCCAGACCACCACCAAATGATTGCGGCGAACTTGTTTCTTAATGCTGGTCAGACTGTAGCCAGTCATATTCTTAGCCGTTCCCATGTGCGCTTTGACCACACCCATGAGACCGCCAGGATAAACGTACCAGCCGCTAGTTTTGTAAGGGCTGCCCACAAACCCCTTATTCGGGTCACTGCTTCGTGGCATTTCCTTCGCCAGACTGGTCTTCGTGACCTTGGCACCGCCAAACTGCAACATCATGGCCGTTGCCGTGATTTCGCAACCGGTCGGTAATTCTGGCCGCTGACCGATCAATGGCGCGTATAGCCTGTACGTAGACGTCACTGTGGCTTTTTGATTGATCCAGCCCGTCTTCGTATGGTTATAAGTAAACTTCAACCAGGTCGTACCGTTAGCAACCTCTTCACGAGTAATATGTATCGTTTTACCAGCAAAGTTTTTGCCGTAACTAATGGGTGTCACGTTCTTAGCCGATGTTTGGTAGCCACCGGTAGCATAAACACCGTAGTTCTGCGAAGTATTAGCCCCCATAGTGGTATAGTAACTCACCTTAGTCAGTTTGGTGACCGGCGTATAAGTCGCGGCACTTGCACTGCTAGTATTAGTGGCAACTGCACTGATTCCTATTGATAGGCCCAGCAGTAGCGCTGCAATTCCGTGTTTCAAATTCATATTCATAAAACTCCTCACTTGGATTTAATTGCAGTATACCATATTCTGGCCCTTATCAAGTTATCATCTCTGGCTCAATTTAACGAGATACAAAAATATCCATCCCCTCGGAATGGATATTTCATTTCTAATTTAATTTTTTAATCTTAACGGTAACTGTGCTGTAAACCCTTAATATCTGGTTTAGCTACTGATTGATCCCGGGCAGCGTAATACATCACGCTTTGCTTACCAACGTTATGTTCTAAACCTAAGGCATGACCAAGTTCATGTTCAGCAACGTTAGTCCGTTCCGTCTTAGAATAGTGATACCGATTAACAACATTGGTGAAAACGTATGACTTGGCACTAGCCATCACAGCCAAACCGTTTAAAGACTTGTTACTATAGTATGAAGAGTATGTAATGCCTACGGGTGAATCATACTTACCCATTGGTGAATTGCTGTTGGATAATGTGATATCCGCCTTACCCGAAGTAGCAACTAGCCTAACTACACCGCTACGGCTCCACTTTTTAACCGCTGACTTCCAAACGGATTTGTAATAACTTGATTTGCTGGCAATCCTATAGGTAATGGTTTTTGATTGCCAGCGCTTGGCAGCCGGTGTCAAACTTGCTTTACCAGTAGCTGTTCCGCCATCAGACTTCACAGCACTGGCTGCTTCCGCTGTTTTAACAGGCTCAGCACCATCAGCATCAGTAGCAATCTTAGTACTTGCATGACTCGGTGTAGCAAACCCTACACCCACAACGACAAAGAATATCAATAAAGTTCCTATCAAACGATTATTCATAATATACTGATTAGTCTCCTTAAATTTTAGTTTTAATAAATTCTAAAGTGTTTCGGCTATCAGCTTTTTCTTAGAAATTCTCCAAAAGTAGCACACGAAAAAGAATCGTGCTTGATACAAATAAAATCACTAAAAAGAAATGGTTATGAAAATCAACCGTCGTCCCCGTTCGTTGATTATTGACCCCCTCAACAATCAACTTAACAAGTGAAATATATCATTCATACTTACAAAATACAAGTGCAATTATGCTACGGAAAAGCCTAAAGAGCGGTATTGTGAAAATGTTATAACATATACTAATTATTATCAAATCCTAATTTGACGGGCTTCAAAAGGGTAGCTATTTCTTTTAAAATTTAAAAATATCAACAGTTTCATTTGCACATATTTTTTTAAAAAAGTTAGTCTTTTTTAAAGAACGTGACAAATATTGTCTATTTTTTAGACATATATAATTATGCGTCTCATTTAATGTTCACTCGTAAACTTCACATAATTACAAAAAAATATCCATTCCCCCCGGAATGGATATTTCATTTCTAATTTAATTTTTAATCTTAACGGTAACTGTGTACCAAGCCATTAACATCTGGCTTTGATACGGATTGATCTCTGGTAGCGTAATACATCACACTGTGCTTACCAACGTTATGTTCTAAGCCTAAAGCGTGGCCAAGTTCATGTTCAGCAACGTTCGTCCGTTCACCCTTTGAATAGTGGTAACGGTTGGCAACGTTAGTGAAAACGTATGATTTAGCACTAGCCATTACTGCCAAGCCATTCAAAGACTTGTTGTTATAATATGAAGAATAAGTGATCCCAACAGTTGAATCATTATTACCCATTGGTGAATTACTGTTTGACAAGGTAATATTTGCTTTACCAGAAGTTGCAACTAATTTAACCACACCGCTACGGTTCCAAACCTTAACGGCTGATTTCCAAACGGACTTGTAATAACTTGATCCGCTGGCGATTTTGTAGGTAATTGTCTTTGATTGCCAACGCTTAGCAGCTGGTGTCAAACTTGCTTTACCAGTAGCTGCGCCGCCATCGGCTTTTGCAGTGCCAAACGATGTTGCTGTTTTAACAGCTTCTGTAGCATCCGCGTCAGTGACCACCTTGGCACTGGCATGACTAGGTGTAGCAAAACTCAAACCTGCAACAACAGCGACAAAAGTCAACAATGTACCCATTAAACGATTATTCATATAAACTGAAAGTCTCCTTAAATTCTAAAGTGTCTCGACAATCAGCTTTTTCTAAGAAATTCTCCAAATATATAACACACGAGAGAGAGTCGTGTTGACGTTATAAATAAAATTGCTAAACCATGAAACATTGAAACTGTGAAAATTGAATCGTTGTTCCCATGTTGATTATTGACCCCCAACAACCAACGCAACAAAAAGTAACTATACACCCTATTTTGAGGAATACAACCGTTTTCCAAAATAAAATTAATTCATGAAAGCTTGTTTTCACGGCAATGTAATATTTGTCATTTAAATTCTAAACCCTGCTATATAAGGGTTATACATGGTTTGTGAAAATGTTACAACGTAATGTAAACAGTTTCAATTACATATGAAATGTTTAAAAGTAATAATCTTTTTTTGCATTTTTTAAAAAAAGTGCTTTATTATGGGACATATTGATTTACGTGTCCCATTAGCAACAGTAAAAAACGTCGCCTCATAGGACGACGTTTTAAGGCTAAATCATTCACTTATTAATTTTCAGCTCTGAATGTTGCTCGTATAGTGACAGTTCCACGAGCATCACTAGTGCTTGTTGCTGTATTAGGTGCACTGACGAAGTGGTAGTGAGTACCTGATTTATCTGTAAAGTCCAAGTAATTGGAGCCACCTTCCTCAAGCATCGTTTGAACGTCTTGAGAGGTAATCGTGTCACCCGCTTTAACATGGTGGGCAAAAGCGAATGTGGAAGCATGCAAATCCTCTTGATCAGTCTCATTCATCTCAATTGGTTTGTTGTTTTCGTCAACCGGGATAACTTGAATATCCTGAAGATTATTAATACCCTTGTTTGTCACACTGAAATAGTATTGAGAACCGTTCTTGGCTGCGGTAGCCATGTGCGAGTCCCTAAGTGAATCAACACCACCGTTACCAGCATCATAAGGGACATAACCAGAAGGAATACCATCAATAATGGTCTTCAAATTGGGATTTGTCGTGAGATTAGTCGTTGCCGCGCTGTTATCGAATGGAACCGTGCCTTTACCAACTACGGCACCAGTTTCACCATCAATGTACGTGATTTTAACTAAGTTGCCTTGTGATGCTCGTACAGCAGCGTAGTAGATCCACCCCGTCACTGACGGGTTCTGATCATCTCTGACTTGGTAATAAAGTGACCCTTCACGCACCTTGGTCTCTGCGCCAATAATCGTGAACGTATCAGTTGACTTGAAGCCGGTAATCTTAGCGGCCTTGTACTGGGTGTTCTTAGGCGCAGTCCAAAGGGTATTCTTAGACGGATCAACAATGGTGTAACCCGTTGTCTGACTGGGTAAGCTTCGTGTCCTCGTAGTTTGAGTTGCTTTAATACCACCGCCGAACTGAGTGGTATCTTTGCCACCATAGATCCAGCCACGGTAATGGCCGTCAAATGAAACAACCTTGTAGTATACCGAGCCACGGTTGGTCGAAACAATGGCATACGCACGGAAGTAGTCAGTTGACTTAGGCGTGATGGTTAACTTGCCCATGGTGGTCTTCGAAGCAATCACACGGGCACCCTTGATGGTACCTGGCTTAGAATACAACGCATTTTCACCAGTAGGCACCACGTTACGTGACTCTGGTGCAGTGGTGAAGTACGCGGGTTTAGTCACATAAGCATAGGACTTAGCGCTAGCAGTCGTTGCGACAAAACCAGATACGGCAAGGACTGAAGCAGCTGCTAAACCAACGTATAATGTTTTTTTAAAATTTAATTTCATTTTAAAATACTCCCTTTATTCTAACGATTTCGAATAAAAAACGCCGCTCAAATGGCGACGTTTTGAGATTCAATTCAGTTAGTGATTATTTAAGTAATTGATATACCGCACGTACGGTAACGGTATTACCAGCATCATTAGTAGTCGTCGCAGTATCTGCACCACTTACAAACTGATAAGTGCGATTAGTAGTATTATCTAGCACAGTGTCAAGATGTGCATCGTTAATGATATTTTGAACGTCACTACCAGTGATCGTGCTACCTGCTGATACTTGGAAGACAGCCTTGGCACCTGAAGCATCCAAAGCAGTTTGATCATTGGTTCTCAAATCGAGGGCATTACCGCTCTGATCAACAAGAACAACCTTGATAGCCTTGGTAGCATTAGTAGCTGCAGGCTTAACGTTAAAGGTAATCGTGTCGCCATTCTTAGCTACAGCCGCTGCGTCACGGTTATTGAATGAAGCTGAACCACCGTTGTCATTGCTATAAGGTACATAACCTGAAGGTACGCCGCTAAGAATGCTCTTCAAATTGTCCGTAGTCGTAGCGTTGGTGTAACTTGCATCCTTACCAAAGGCAACTGAACTAGTACCGACTTCTTTACCAGTAGTCTTGTCAACGTAGCTGACCTTAACTGAATTACCTTGTGGTGCTTTAAGGCCTGTGTAATAGATCCAGCCAGTAACTGAAGGCTTCTGGTCATCCTTTACTTGGTAGTAAAGTGAACCTTCACGAGCCTTAGTTTCCGCACCAGTTACCGTAAAGGTATCAGTGGCATCGAAGCCAGTGATCTTAGCAGCCTTGTACTGGGTGTTCTTAGGAGCAGTCCAGATGGTGTTCTTAGAAGCATCAGCAATGGTGTAGCCAGTAGTGGTACTTGGTATTGTAGCAGACTTAGTCGTGGTTGCAGGTGCAATCCCACCATCAAACTTGGTAGTAGATTTACCACCATAGACCCAGCCACGGTAATGACCGTCAAATGAAACAACCTTGTAGTAAACCGAACCGCGGTTAGTTGACACGATTGAGTATGCACGGAAGAAATCAGATGACTTCTTGGAGTTAGCTAAGTTACCCATAGTGGTCTTAGAAGCAATCACACGAGCACCCTTAATGGTACCTGGCTTAGTATACAAAGCATTGTCACCAGTAGGGACCACATTACGTGATTCTGGTGCAGTCTTGAAGTAGGCTGGCTTAGTAACATAAGCGTAAGACTTGGCACTAGCATTTTGTGCAGCAAAGCCAGAAGCGGCAAGAACTGACACAGCAGCTAAGCCAACGTACAGTGTTTTCTTCAAACTTGATTTCATTATCAAATACACTCCTTTATGTTAAACAATACCCTTCAGTTAATCCCCTTGATTAACTGCATTAATTTTAACACTTAATATCATAGATGAGAAGAAATTGAGAACTCTTAATCAATATGCAAGATTTACGTAAAATATGTAGTTAAATACCAGTGTAATTTTAATGATTTTTACAGTAAAATTCGACCAAAAACAAACAGACCCTCAACCTAGTCTATTGGTTGAGGGTCTTGTGTATATCTGTCTAATTAGGATTTACTTCTGATCCATAATCAACAGCTGCTTGTTACCAGTGATATAGCGTCCATTAGTAAGTTCGAACCGAGTTGCCCGCCCGTAGTTCACGATGCGTTTCACTTTCAGCTTAGTCCCCTTCTTGTAAGAACGCACTTTTTTATTCGAGGAAAGCTTCACGTCCTTGTAACTGTTGATACGGTTGTTCAGTACCCGCACTTGGCGGACCTTGTTGCTACGGAAGTGGCTGTCAGCTACATAAGTGGCACCTGCAGTGATATAACCACCATCAACCTTGTAACGCTTCTTACCGTTTTTGTCGTAAGCAATTCCACGTACCCGGAAGTTCGCTGCTTTAGCTCGACTTTGTTTCTTGTATGATTTAATCGGACTAGTCAATGAAACGTTTCGGTGCAGTCTCATGCCACGTTTAGCATAAACGGTGTGCGGGCGCTTTTCTTCTGGTTTGGGAGCAGGCTCTGGTTTAATTTCATTGCCGTTGTTACCCGATTCACCACTGTTTCCATTATCTGGGTTAGTGTCCGTTTCGCCGCCATTGCTTCCATCTTCAGGTAGGGTACCGCCACCACCAGGAGTACCACCGGACTCGCCGCCATCAGTGCTTTCCTCAAACGGATTAATGGTAAGTTCATATGAGTTAATATAGTAATTTCCCGGCAGTGAACCCTCATGATCCAGTTCCGTTTCTAAATTAACTGAATATTGTTCCGGATGATTGGCACCGGTGATTTTTTTATTCTCATTATCAGCCCGTAAACCAGCATCTTCACCATTAATAGTAATCGCCGATATCGTCTTAATTTGTTCGGCAGTTCCCTTTAAGAATGTTGGCTTCAGAGTGTCAAATCCAATTTCTCCATCTTTATTAGGCATTACTTCATGCGAGATATTTTGCTTTTCAAATGCTGATGAGCCAACATTTGCATCTTGATGCAATTTGATATTGATTAACGCGTTACTATGGAAAGCTTCTTCACCAATCTCAGTAGCTGCCGGTAAACTTAATGTCGTTATCTGGTTGCTTTTAAAAGCTCCTGCATCAATTTTAGTAGCCACTGGTAAACTTAATGTCGTTATCTGGTTTCTATTAAAAGCCTGTGTTCCAATTTCAGTAACCGCTGGTAAGTTTAGCGTTGTTATTTGATTATCTTCAAAGGCCTCGAACCCAATTTCAGTAATCGCCGGCAAATTTAGCATTGTTATTTGATTATTATAAAAGGCCCACCGACCGATAAATTTAATGTTGTCCGGTTTTGCAAAGGTCACATTACTAATACCATTCATTACGCCATCGTAAGTTCCCGTAAGAGATTCTAGATGATCTTTATCAAATACACCTGCGTAGTTATTAGAATCATCCGCGACGCCTGTTACCGTTACCCTACTTTCACCGTCACCAATTGTTTCAGGGACCACCAATTCTCCTCCAGCTAGTAATAATTCGGCTTTTTCAGCATTGGTGAAATCTGTAATCAGACCAGTATTTCGATCAATCGTAACATCATTTTCATCAATCGTAACTTGTTCTGCTCTGGGACTTTGTTCACTAGCTTTAGCCGTCACTGTTGTGTCTGGTTCTTGCTGTGTTACCGCCGACAAGGAGCCAACACCTGTCCCAAGTAACATACCAACTGCTAATGCGCTACTAAACAACTTGATTCTTTTCTTCATCATAAATCCTCCTGCGGGGGTCTGTGGTGAGCAACAACAATCTTCTGTAAGTTAAATATAACAAGAAACCTTAAAGAGGCACCAGCAATATACCATGACTTCACAAAGAGTTGCCAATTCGAACATAATCTGTTCACAACTAAAAAAGCCACTCAATAATAATGAATGGCTTTCTTCCATAATAGATAAATTAATATTTACACACTCAGTAACTTCTATTCATTACTAGCCGGAACACCCAATGACACCGGCAGATTACGTCGATCTAATAAACTAATCGTCAGCGGTTGATTCAATCGCTGAATCAGCTTCATCTCAGTTTGATAATTATCAGCCAAATATTGCTGCTTTGGCAGTGCCATCGCCCAAGCCTTAAAGTCATCATGTTCCAAGCTCGAACCCGTGACCAAGGTAATCGGTTCACCCTTCGTCTCTCCTAGCAAATGACGATACTGCTCGTTTTCAATGGCACCCATTAACAGACCATGTTGATCAAAACTGTTCTTCATCCACCACTCAGTAAAGTCAGCAATGGTATCAAACGTTTGAACCTGCATACCCACAGCGTTCAATAGTTCAACCTTGCTTAACTCATCTTGTTCATAGCGTACGTTCAAAATACCTAGCCCGCTCTGACTATAATACTCATCACGATTCTTAGTCCCATCATCGTTAAAGAACCGGTTAGCTATCAATTGGCCTTCCGTGCTCAGCGTGCTGCTTTCCGCCAAATGATCACCCTGATATGAGTCAACATTGGCGACGGCGTCACTGCCTTCAAAATAGTGTATCTTGAGCGTCCAGCCATTATCCAATACCATTGTTTGTTCTGTGTGGGCATCGTTCCACTCATCACTAACTGCGTTATCCGGTAACTGGTACTTAGCACCCGGCTTACCTTGATGTTGCAGGCTGTAGAGTGGGTTGTACACGGAAACAAAACCACCCTTAACCTGCAACTTAGTCGTCCATTGATTAATTTGACTGGTTAGGTTTAAATCAAATCGATTAGTGTACAAACCAAAGTGAGTAAGTCCATGCTCAGTAAGCACTTTTACAGCTGACTTCAACTGTGCAATTTGATCATCAGTCAATCCATCCACAGCTAAAATAATCTCGGAATCTTCATCCATCTCTAACTGTTTAACTGGTACTGGAACTCCTAGCCAATTATCAATTTCTTGGTTAGCCGTAGCAAGTTCCTTGTTTTTCTTGTCTAACTCGGCTTGTAACTTACCTAGCTCGTTTTGATTCTTAGTTAATTCTTGAGTCAGTGAATCAAGTTGCTTGGAACGTCCTTCATCATCAGAAGCAATCTTAAGTTGAACTTCTTCCAACTGGTTGTTAACCTCACTCAGTTCTTTTTGATCTGAGGTTAATTGGTCATGAATTGTTTGAAGTTGTTCCTTCAAATTCTTCTGTTTCTCGTCAACCGCCACAATAGCTGCAGCGTTCTTATCGCGTTCTGCCTTATTATTCTCAATATCATCACGATACTGATCAGCTAAGGTAACAATAACAGCAGGATCTTTTTCACTTTCAAATCTAGCGGAAATGTCTGTTTCAGCTTGGACCAACTGGTGTTGTTTATCATTAAGGTTGCTTAATTCTTTATTTAACTCTTCAATTTGAACCGTTAATTTATTAGTTAGATTTTGATTTTCTTCAACCCGTTGATTTAATGTGTTCTGTCGTTCAACTATTGGTGCCGACGCCTGTTGGCTGGCCTGCTCTAATTCAGCCTGAATCTGCTTGATGCTTTTTTCTGTCTCATCAATTTGTTCCTGTATGCTTGATACTTGTGGATTTAACTGATCAATATCGCCTTGAATAGCCTGCTGATTATCAAAAAGAACATCCTGTAAATTTTCCCTAATTACATTGTAGTCATGTACTGCTTTCGTCAAATTCTGCTTTGTAGTTAAAAGAGAGCCTTCTGCAAAATTATCGTTATTCTTTATTGTGCCGTTCGCTTGATTAGCTAACTGTTCCTGTTTTGGAAATGAACTACTAGCCGTTCCAGCGGTATCACCTGTAATCGACTGTTGGTTTGCATCTTCAATTTCGTCACTAGCTTTTCCTTTAAAAATGTCTCGAAACCCCATACTATTATCCTCCTTGACTGTCTCAATTGGATTTTTCTAAAGATTGGTAAATACATGCGCATCTTATCCCATCACACCAAGTTGATAAGGAAGATTCCGCTGATCCACAAAACCAACCTCAATGGGCTTATCAGCTGCCTTAGCTAGTAATACTTCAGATTCATAATTATCGGTTAGAAATTGAGAATGTTCAAAACCATTTAACCAATACAAAAGATTTATATTGGAAGCCATGTCATGATTAAGTAAAGTTAGTGCATCATTGTCAACTGTCTTTAGCAGTTTTCGATAACCATCATTATCTAAGAATCCTACGAAAACACCCTTTGATTCAAAATGATTCTGTAACCACCATGTAGTGAACTGTTCAGCATTCTCAAAAGTTGCCATTATTTGACCAGTTTGATTCAATAATTTAACCGCTACTACCTCGTTTTGATCATAAACAACATCTAAAACTTCAGTACCACTCTGTGTATAGTATTCATCGTGTTGTTGCGTACCATCTTCATTAAAAAGACTACGTTCGACTAGCTGTCCCTGTGGACTAATTATTCTAGTCTCAATCAATTTATCATTCTGGTAATAGTTAACATCAGCAATGTTTTGTCCTGCATCATAATAATGAATTTTTTGAATAGTACCGTCATCAAAAGTTAACGTTCGTTCAATGTGATCCTCGTCCCATTCATCACTAACTGCATCTGTTCGTAATTGGAACTTGGCCGCTAACTCACCCTGCTTCTGCAGGTTTAACAGCGGATTATAAACATTCACCTCAAGTTGGGAAATACTCAACGCTTCAATCCAAGAATTGAAGTTATCATTTACATTTAACGAAAACTGAGAAGTATACAGGCTAATTTTCTGCATACCTTTATCAATTAAAAAGCCAACAACTCTTTTTAACTCTGATAATCGATTGTCACCAATATCATCCATATCAATGAGGTATTCTTTTTGTCCATCAATGACCAGCGTGTTCACTGGATAATCGCTGCCAAGCCAATTATTAATTTCTTTCTGCACAGCGTCCAGTTCATCTTGAAATGGTGCCATTTTCTCTTTTAATTCTGCAATAATCTGCTCATTTGCAGCCATCTTAGATTCTGCTTCCCTTAGTTGATGGTTTTGATCATTATCTGCATCTTCAATTTCTTTTTTCTTCTGTTCAATTTTAGCTCGATTATCTTTCAGCTGTGCTTGCTTCGCCATTAAATCTTGACGAATTTGTTTTAATTCAGCCTTTGAATGGGTGTAAGTCTGATTAAGTTTCTCAATATTTTGATTAGTTTCCACCCGCTCACGCTCATTCTCTTCGATAGCCGTCCGTAGCTTGTCAACATGTGCAATAATCAGCGCTGGATCCTTCTCTTCTTTAAGCTGAGTGGCTAAATCCGCAGATTGTTTTTCTAAGCCTGATTGTTTTTGAGTTAAACTCTGAAGTTGCTGACCCATTGGCCGATTTTTTTCAACATGTTCTTTAGCTTCGTTCTGTAATCCAGCTATCTCCTGATTCAGTTGACTATTTTGTCGCTTAATAGACTGTGTTTCAGCATCAACTTGTTCTGACTGCTGAGATAACAAAGTATTTTTAATTTCCATGTTTTGGGTGATAACTTGCTGCACTTGGATCATCTGAGCTTGTATATCATCTATTTTTGTTTGAATAGCAATTTTGTTTCTAAATAAGCTCGCGGATAATTTTTGACGAGTCAGATTAAATTGTTTAGCTATGTCAGAAAGATTCTTTTTATACTTGTCAGCCCCACTATCTAGTTCAACTCCTGTGGGATTCTGAGGTTCAACTTTGTTCAAGTTATTTGTGTTATTTTTATAGTTTTTACTTGATTTAAATAAATCCTTAAATGCCATTAGCGCTCCCACTTTCGAACTTTAGAATTTCGGATAACTACATTATAGCATTTCAGAAAAAGTGTTATGTAATAAAAAAGGATTCGCTCTAAGAGCGAATCCTTTTCGTCTATTATCTATAAATTAACTAAGAAATTAGTTATTATTTGTAGATGATAGTTGATTGTCCACCGTAAGTTGCAGGTGAAACAGTGTCAAGAGTATAAGTTGTGTTGCCAACCTTGATAGTACCTAAGCCTTGAGCTACAAGAGCAGCCTTGATAGTATCGCTAGATACTGACAAGCCACCTTGACCATTCAATGCATTAGAAGCAGCAGTGAATTTAGCCATTGCACTAGTTGGGTCAGTAACATTGTTGAAGTTAAGTGATGAAGTTAAACCAGTAGTTGCATCTTTAGTAGCACCTACAAAGTTAACATTAGCATTTGCATTAGCCTTAACGTAATAAGTTACGCTTGAGCCTTTAGTTGCAACTGCAGCCTTAGCAGAATCACCAAATGAATCAGAACCATTGTTATTGCCGTTTACAAGTGAGTAACCTGCAGGAACAGCGCCCTTAACAGCTTGTAATGCAGCTGGAGTGTCAGCAGTAAGGTTCATAGTTTGGTTAGCTAAAGCAGCGTTGTCAGCCTTGAATGGAACTACGTATGAACCAACAGTCTTAGCAGTTGATTGTTCAACATAGTTAACAGTAACACCTTCTGAAGCTGGTACTTCAGAAGTCTTAGTTAAAGCGCTCTTTAAGATCCAACCACTGTATTGGCTGTTGGTTGCATCAGTAACGTAAACCCAAGTGTCGCCTTCGCGAGTACGAGTGGCTTGCTTGCTGACCTTCAATAAGTCTTTACCAATCTTAGTACCGTCAGTAGTTGTACGGCCAAGCTTGTATTGAGTCCAAGCTGGTGCAGTATAAGTAGTTGCAGTACCATCGTTAGCAGTACCTGGCTTAGCGATGTTGTAGTAACCATCAGTGTCAGATGTAGTTAATGATGCAGTAGTGTCAGTAGTAGTGGTGTATGACTTGATACCACCGTTAAATTGTTGTTGTACGGTACCACCGTAAACCCATCCACGGTATGCTTTGTCAAAAGTTACAACCTTGTAGTAAACTGAACCGCGGTTAGTAACAGCTTGTCCGTATACACGAACGTTGTCTTGACCCTTAGTTGAATCCTTGATCTTGTTAAGAGTAGTAGTTGAAGCAACTACCTTGGCACCCTTAACAGTACCTGGCTTAGTGTAAATAGCGTTGGTACCAGTGAAAGCAACGTTACGATCTGAAGCGGCAGCAGTTAATGCTGGGTTAGATGTAACAGTTGCGGCAGCTGAAGCGTTAGCAGTTGTTGCGCCAGCAACAGCAGCAAATGAAACTGCAGCTAAACCTAAATAAAGAGACTTCTTTAAACTAGATTGCATGTGAAATTCCTCCAAACATATATTTATGTAACTCATCAAGCATAAACAGTATACACAATATCCAGCGGAATGTTAAGTAAAATAATTACCACAACAACTTTTGAACACTGCATATCGAGTTCTTGACTCTATAAGAGAGTCTAACGCATCCCCCAAAGGTCTTCAAGAATAATGCCCAATTTGTAGCTTGCTTGTAATAATTTCACATATTTGAAAAATGAAAAATCACGATGAAAGCCTATACATGCTTACCTTTGATGATGCCTACCATATTATCGTGTCATAATCTGTAACATTAACATTACAAATTAAAACAGCGCTTTTCGCATAAAAGTTTATGCAGGAAAGCGCTGTTATCGTGTTTAAAATAATTATTTTTTTATTTTAAAAAAAGTTGAATTCAGTATTAATCTAAGAAATCATACGATGACTAGTAAACGTCCTAATTAATGTCCCCAACCTTAAACAGCTTAGTTGTATAAGTATAACCGGAGCCTAACCCATCGGCCGTAATATTAACCGTATAGGAATGATTTGCTTGGATCATGGCATCTTTTGGCTGATAGGAAATAGAGGTATTAAAGTCTCCATATCCACCATCCGTTACGAGCACACCCGAAACTGGCACGTTCTTTTTAGCCGTATTATCAGTGAGTGTAATCTTAGCTGATTTAGTGTCTAGTGATTGCGGCAATGACAGCGACCAGCGAGTACCTGATACCCATTCCCATGGAAAGACGGTTTTGTTTGGAAAGGCAACTGGTTGACTTGGCGTTGCGTCAGAATAGTCGTTCATGTCAAACACGCGGAGATCATTGTAATCCCCGGCTTGCCCGACACCGACTTCATTAATACCGCCTAGTAGCCACTCACGGTGACCAGGATCATCGTTACCACTATCGTTCAAGTAGCCGGTAACCGTATCGTAGGCACCGGTGTATCCTTCAGCCAAATTACTTTGGTTCGTGGCATCTACTCCTGCTTGCCAGTCAGAGTTAGAAACAAAGCTTGGTTTACTGAACCCGACTAATCCGTGTGACAGTCCTTGATCAGCAGCTGCTAACGTAGCAGCACCCATCTGTGCTGAAGAGTTCCACGCCGAATTAGCGGTTACTGACGGTAACCCGTAAAGGCCACGAGCAAGATTAATCGTACGTACAGTGTTGTTTACATAGCTATCACTGAGTTTCCCAGCAGCAAAATGACTCTTAGTCACTGGTTTTACGCTATACATATTTTTGGTACTGTTGCCAATACTTTTAGCTGTGGCTTTAAACTGATTGACCGTCGCAAGTTCAGTTGGTGAATAAATCTTAGATAGATCTTGTGCTGGCGCGGCTTTCTTCAAGTATCCGTGCCACACCCAACCTGTCTTATTGCCGACTTTGAACTTATAGTAAATCGATGACTTCCCGTTCTTAGTCACGTGAGCGGCATAGTAGCCCGTGACTTTAGTGCCGAATGATTTCAGTGTGCCCTTTTTATGGGTTAGTGAGGCCGTGGAATAAACCGTCGCACTTGATTTAGTCACCGTATAAGTTGCATTCTTAATGTTCTCATACGACCGCACCTTGGTCTTAGCACTAGCCTGTGTTGGTACTAAAGCTCCCCCAGCGAAGATACCAAAGCTAAGCCCGATTACTGTCAGTTTTCTTAAGTATTTGTGTTTCATGACACTTCCCCTTCCTAAATCAAACGGCTTCCCTTCTAGCAACGTGACACATAAGTACCCCTTTATAATAGCATTCACCTGCGTGAAATTTAATCACTTTTTTCTCATTACTTCTATATTAATTGTCCTGCATGCGTCAACAACGTTCCCAATCGTTTCATGCCGTCATCAATCTCAGCTGGTGTCAGCCCCGTGAAGTTCAGGCGCATGCCATTAGTGTGATTCTTATACGCATAGAAGTTCTTAGATGGCACGTAGGCAATATGCTGGTTAGGCGTTGCTTCATTATATAGGAGATCCGTGGTGTTGATGGCGTCATTAACCGTGACCCAGGTGAAGAAGCCGCCTTCTGGTTTGGTTGCAGATACACCTTCTGGCAGGTACTTCTGGCACGCGGCAATCATGGCCTGCATCCGTACCACGTACTCTTGATTGAGCTTTGCGATATGGTCATCCAGACTGTTATTAGCTAGGAAGTGATTGATCGCCTGTGCGGTGATGTTCGGCACTTCCAAATCAGCGGCTTCCTTCAACTTATAAAGTTGTTGGATAATCGCCTTGTCTGCTACTAGCCAGCCAGTCCGCAACGTTGGCATCAGCACCTTGGAAAAACTTGATAGGAAGATCACTCTGCCCTCGGTGTCAAAGTGTTTAATACTTGGCAATGATTTGCCGGTATAGCGCAGTTCACGGTATGGCGTGTCCTCCAATACGATAAAATGATACTTGTTGGCTAATTCAACTACTTTTTGACGTTTTTCTAAGGACATGGTGACACCGCCTGGGTTGTGGAAGTCAGAAACGGTGTAGAGAAACTTGATCTCTGGGTGCTGTTTCAAGGTTGCTTCCAACTGATCAGTGTTCAATCCGTCGTTCTCTAATTCGACTTCATAATAGGTAGGTTCGTACATATCAAACGATGACAGGGCGCCCACATAGGTTGGTGCTTCGACCACCATGGCGTCACCCTTGTTCAGCAACGCTTTAGCCACCAGATCGATTCCCTGCTGACCGCCAGCCGTTAACATGACGTTTTCAGCGGTGACATTTTCAATCTGCATCTTGTCCATGGCACGTTGGGCTAAGCGTTCACGCAATTCCACGGGACCATCTACTGTGTGGTATTGAAAGGTGTGGTTGCCCTCTGCTGCCATGGCATCCAAGTAGGCCTGCTGCATGGCATGAGCAGGAAATAAACTTTCCGCTGGCGCCCCAGCAGTAAACTTGATGGCATCTTCATAGTCCATCACCGGGAACAGTCCGGCTAATCGTGACGGTACCTCTGGCTGAACACGGGTTGCAAACAGGTTATTATCCATAATGTATACCTCACCTTTCATCTCATGACACGGTGTATTTTACTAATTTGCCTATATGGTATACTCTTTGTTAGTATTCGTATAGTTCAAGTTGCTCATATTTAGGTGAAAGTCCTTCACCTGTGCTGTTAATGTATGAGCAAGCTTTAATTGGTTGATAATGTTATCTAATGGAGGTACGATTCATGATTCCTTTTGCTTACCAAGTCTTTAGTACCGTGATTCAGGAAGGTACCTTTCAAAAAGCTGCTTTAAAGCTGAACGTGACGCCCAGCGCGATCAGCCATTCGATTACCCAACTGGAAAATGAACTGGGCTTTCCTATCTTCATCCGTTCCCGTTCTGGTGCAGAACTGACTGCCAACGGTAGAACGATATTACCCATTATCCAAGAGATTCTGAACAGTCAGGCGCGGCTGGAACAAGAAGCCGCTGACATCAACGGGTTGAATTCCGGTTCAATTCGCATCGGTGCGTTCTCATCCGTCTGCATTAACTGGTTGCCGCCCATTATTCAGTCATTTAAGAAACAATATCCAAATATCGACATTTCAGTGAGTCAATCAGGCTTTAATGAAATCGTACAGAACGTTAAAAACGGAACGCTGGATCTGGGATTTGCTGTGATGCCGGTTAGTGAGAACTTAATTGTAGATGATCTGGTCAAAGATGAGATCTACTGTGTGGCGCCAAAAGGCTTCGTTCCGAAAAATAAAAAGTCCGTTACCAACGAAGATCTGGAAGACCGCGACTTCATCCTGCAATCCGGTGATTACGACCGTGATACTAAAGCGGCACTGGACTACTACGGTATTCAGCCAAACCTGATTCACTTCTCCATTGATGACCAGTCTATCGTTGCCATGGTGGAAGCCGGACTGGGATTGGGAATTCTGCCGGAACTAGCGTTGCAGAAAATCATTGGAGATGTGGCCGTGTATCCGTTTGAGCATCCTTTCTACCGGTCAATTGGGCTGGCAACGTCGGCGGTGCAAGCGAAGGCACCTTCTACGCAGAAGATGATTGAGACGATTAAGGCGTTTGTGGGGAAGAAGTATCCGGAAGCGCTGTTGGTACGGAGTTAGTGTGGCGTTGATGTTATCTAGTGGAAACGTGCTCAGTAGCTCTGAGCCCTGCCATGTAACTGAAAAGAGTGAGTTTCCCCAAGTTCAGGAAACCCACTCTTTTCAGTTACACTCTGGGCTCAACCCGAGCTACTTCACACTCTTAATTTTTCCCACCGCTATCGGCAACGTCACATGCTTATCATACTTCTCATTCAGATTACCACCCACTGTGTCAGGCAGCTTCACCGCATCCGGTACACCATGGATGTAAATGACCCGCTTATCTAAATCCAGATCGTCCGTGCCAAAAACTTTCTTAAATTGTGCTTTTAAATCAGCTAACGGTACGTGTTTGACATATTTAAAGTGACCCTGATCATCAGAAACTGGATAAGTGTCGTTCGCAATATCCATCTGATGCGGTTCGGCGTCAAACGGCACCATCGTCGTACCAGAAACAGCTTCTGTCTCTGGCAAATCGACCACGCCATCATGATTCACATCCTGTGCCATGGTGGCTGGCTGCGCATCTTTGCCATCCGTGAAACCATGAAAATGTTCCCAATGCTGCATATTCTTTGGCGTATCGAACATCTCAACTTCAATGTGCAACGCATCGTCACTCACAGTGAATTCAGCGGTACCGTGTGGCTTGGTCCCAATGATTGCTTCATTCAGCGGTTTAATTTCCGCTACATACTTTTGAACCATCGTTAACTCCTCCAATAATCAAATTTAAAAATTTAAAGTACTTATCCTACTCCAGCGCGTTTAGGATATAGGATGCCGCTCTTATTTTCAATTGATTAAGCTTAGAGAATTAATGGCTATATTTAAAAGCCTAGAGGCAAGACTCGTCTCTAGGCTTTTGGCTTACCCGGTTTGTTTTGGCAACTTTGCCTAAACGTGTTCAGGAGAGCAGAGACTTGCATCTAAGTCACTTCTGGCGGAACCCACGTCAAAATACGACGTGCTTTCCGCCAGAAGCGCCTTAGACTCCAGTCTCTAATCGCTCTCCTTCACACTCTAATCATCCAGCGCATCCACAATATCCTGCTTATCCAGCACCATGCCAATCGTATTCTGGAACATGTCATAATCCTTCATACTGACGATGACATAACGGCCGATACCCTCTTCCGTGATGAAGACAGGCTGAAAATCATACACATGCGCTAATAACTGCTTAGGCTGTTTCAACGCACTCATTGGCCGAATCAACGTTTCTTTTGGTGCAATCAGGTGCTTAAAGCGGTCTAGTTCCACGTTAATGAAGGTTGGCATTTCATCTGCGTCACCCTCAGGTAATGTTTCTTCCGGCTCAGGTAAATCTTCGTGATCCATCACCCGTTCCATCAGCAGTGTCCCAATCATTTCCCGTCCTCGAGTCAGAACGTCATAGATGGATTTGCCACCTACTGTATGATCAACTACTGGCATGTACATCTGGTAAGGCAGTTCTTCTCGTTCATCATGGCGAATTAAGCCAGAATAAGTGAGATACATTGGTGCAAGTGAATCTGCTGTATTAAAAAAGTCCATCGTGTTACCCCGTTTTCGTTTAATCGTTACAAGGATAACTATGCGATGGACTTTGATTTAGTTAATCTGAATTTGAACCAGCTGGCATCGTTCCAACCACGACGCACGATATACGTGTAATGTGAATTGGAATTAAACCGACCAGAATTAAGTACCCAAGGGTAATTGGTTGAATAATGACCTAGCTTATAATGCGCGCCACGATGAATTTTATAGGTTTTGACTGATCGACTTTTATACATTGGATTAACAATCTTGATTTTCTGAACTTTGACCGTTTTTCTGATTGTCACCCAATGATTATGCACCCAATAATCTGCCAAGGCATGCGCTGTCGTTTGGTGAAAGGACAATCCCGTACCAAGTGAAACAACAGCAATCAACAACGTTGCAATCTTTTTCTGATTCATTGTGTATCCCCTCTATCTAATATATCTATCACTCAGTGTAGCACTTACCCATTAAAAAAGGCCCTCCCCTTAAATGGATAAGAGAAAAGGTCTCTTAGTTGGGTAACAACCTCAGCACCACCAAAGTGGCCTGAAGTTCGCACAATCCAAAAGTGTGTCATCGTTTTGATGGCTACACGATCTATCCCACACAGCGAAAACGGTTTTAACCGTTGGCAAGACATGCTACCTATATCCCCTTAAAGAAGGAAAATATACCCATAACGTTGGTACTGTCTATCGCCGACTGCACAGGTGTCTGCTTTTCGATTCTGCGCCCAGTGCTTGATGTATATATTGTTGGGGATTGTAACTCAGTCCGAACTATCTTTTATGGGTAAAATAGTTTAGATCATATTAATTTAATGATGGTCTAACGACTCATCGTTAAAACCTTCTTTATTGTAGACTGAAAATCAGATTAAAGCTATCAAAGTCACTTAATTTGTGAAATTAATTTTAACGTTACCTATTTTGGCTGAAATATGTAAGCATACAAAGACTGCCCAGCACCGTCAAATAGTGACGTGGTGCTGGGCAGTCTTAACCTGTTCTACAACTCACTAACGAATCGACCAGATACTCAGTGCAATCATGATCAATTCCGTATTTTTCAGGTGCAGCGCCGCGTAAAAGACAAGCGCTGCGAGTATCACGTGTTGCTTCATCAATATCGCCCCCCGACCGTTCATTGAGTAGAGAATAAATTGGGGGCGGTACTGGTTAGACTTTGTAGAGTTCTTGCGTAGTCGTCTTCACGTATGCGCCGCTGACCGCTGAATCGTAAAGGGTAACACCCTTCCGGCTAAAGAGGCCAAGCGTTGCAATGGCGTTCATCGCTTCGGCAATTGTTTCAGTCGTTAAACCAGAAACCGCCTTTGGAAAACTGAAAGTGTGGACCTTTTCGTCTGAACCTTTGAAACGTAACTGCAATACTGTTTTTTCTTCGCTATTCATGTTCTAATCTCCTTTAGATAAGTGGCTTAGGCAACTTGCGTCTTGTTATCGGTGGTGGTGACGTAGGCATTAAAGAATGATGTGCCGGTTAACTTCTCAATAACTGCGGCAAACTTTGTAATTTGGTCGTCAGAAGGCTTTTCAATCATGTTGTTGTAAGTGTAGCGAATCTTGTTGTCGTTTGCGTCAAGCATAACCAGAACCAGGTTAGTTTTATTCCAAGTAGTGTTCATATTAATCTCTCCAGTAAGTTAGTTTTGTAAGTGTTGGCCAACGCCCTACACTTATACAAACAAATCAGCTCACCAAAGTGTCAACCGCAATTTGGAAAAATTTTGAAATTAGCGCGAATCTTCGGTAGAATGGAGAGGATGATTTAAATCGTAACTTAAATTCAGGAGGCTATTTCATGGCTCAACGGCTTGTATATCCAGCAATCTTTGACCCAACAGTAATGATTAACCGTGTTCAGATCACGGTTCCGGATGTACCCGGTGTAAAAGTAATGGGTACAACAAACGAACAAGCGGCGCAAAAGGCGGCGGAAGCGGTCGGTAAGGAGCTGGTAAAATCAAACGATGAATTACCGGTACCAAGCACACCAGGTGAACTGAAAACAAAACCGGGCCAGACCGTAAGTTTTATTGTGTTGGATTTGGATGAGTACAGAAAATAGAGTGTGAAAACAAGCGTTTAGAGAGTGGAGAATAAGGCACAGGCGACGGAAATCCCGGTTTTGGATTTCTGTTGGCTGTGCCTTATTTGCAACTCTCTGCTTGTTTGAACACGTTTCAGCAATGTAAACAACAAACACCATATAACCGTTAGATCAAACTAACGGTCATATGGTGTTTGTTGATTTATATGTAACATTGCCGCTTAGCTTACCAGCCAAATTAATTGAAATTAAACCCACATTAAGTCATGCTAATGACGTAAATCCAAGATAGAGAGGTAATCAAAAATGGACACATATACACTGTCGAACTTTTACAAACATCAACGCACTATCTTTGAAACCTTAGACAAGGCCAAGAAACCTATTGAGATTACTACTGTGAAAACTAAATCTAACGGTGCAAATAAAGGTTATGTATTAATGTCCAAAGATGTGTATCAGCAATTAATAGCAACCCAAGATAAACAGTTACGACAAGCAGAGTTAGACATTCGTAGTTATGCGTTAAACCATAATCCCAAGGTACCAGCAAATAAAGATGAGATGGAAAAGTGGCTTAGTAAGGATTGATGATATGGTTTCCTGTAAAATAAAAGACACCTCAAAGTGAGATGCCCTTTTATACGTCAAAAGCTCACAGTTATTTAACCCGTTCTCCCTGCACATACACCTGATCAATATCCGCCTTACTAGTCTGATACATCAGCTTCTCGAAAATATTATCTGAAGTCTCCGTTTGAAAATCGTTTTGAAGCGAAACCACCTGCATATCGGCCAAATATCCTTCAGCAATCTTCCCGGTCTGCAGGTGCAAACTCTCAGCACCACCCCGTGTAGCCAGGTAAAAGGCTGTTTTCACACTGAGCGCGCTATCCGCAACACCACGCTTATCAGCAGGTAATTGATTATCCACCCCATCTTGTAACATCCGTGACGACATCACCGCTTGCCTCATATTTTGATAGAGACTTGGTGAATAACCACCAGAAATATCCGTTCCAAGCCCAGTTTTAACGTGATGTGTCAACACTCGCTTTACGGGCAAAACGGCATTACCAAAGTACACATTTGAGATTGGGCAATGTGCCACTGCAACACCCTGCTTTTCAAAGAGTTGATAATCGTGATCAGTGAGTTTTGTGCCGTGTGCCATCACAGACTTATCCGTCAACAGACCATAGTGATCCAAAACCTCGGCATCGCGCATGTGGTAGTGTTCCAATGCATAGCCGCTCTCCCAGTCACTTTCACTGCAATGTGATTGTACTGGTAAGTCATATTTACGAGCCAGATCACCCAGCCCTTTAAGGCTGTCAGGGGTACAGCTAGGAACGAAGCGCGGTGTGATGACGGGAGTCTGTTTGAGGTCAGTAGTTTGATTCAGTTCATTTAGTTGCTGGATAAATTGTTCGGTTTGGTCAACAGCAACTTGTGCTGAGGCATCCTGATAATAATCGGGTGTCTGGTCTGGGTTATCCATGGCAACTTTACCGATGAATCCCCGCTGACCGTGCTGGATGCAAGCTTTTGCAAGTTCCAAGTTGGCAGTGTTATGAATCGTGCCAAAGTAGAGTACAGTAGTCGTCCCATTTGCCAGTAGTTCTTGCACCAGATCATTGTAAACTGTTTTAGCGAAGTCCAGGTCTTGATACTTAGCCTCTAATGGGAAGGTGTACGTATCAAGCCATTCGTTTAGTGGTCGATCTAACGCTAACCCAGCATTGGGCCACTGCGGTGCATGGACGTGCAGATCAATGAAGCCGGGTAAAATGTATTGATTCGGACGCAATGTAGTTAAGGTGTCGTTAGCCTGTGCGATTTGTTTGATAGCCGCATAATCTGAATCGCTAGGCTCGATAATGCGAGCAATGTAGCCACTGTCGTCTAGACAAATTAATTGCTGCGCTTGGTAACTAACTTCCGTTTGCGCCAAGGGTGAAAAGTTCGCCCCTTCGATAATCTTTGAATAAGAAATGATCATGCACCTCGCTTGGTTGATTTTTATTTTTCACGAACTATAATCCACTATTTAAAAATATCATTCGTGTAATCGATGAATTCATTATACACCAAAAAAGGTATCGAGATTTGTCATCACAATCTCGATACCTTTTACATTAACATTGTATTAAAGATTTTCTTGACCTGGGAGCGGAGGTAGTGGACTACCTGGTGTAGTAAACCACTTGATGAGATGATTCTTCAGACCTAATTTATCAACACGATCCTTGGTGATTGTCGTGTGGATTTCATCCGACTTACCAGCCAGAATTTTGCCAGCAAATTCCGGTTCAATCAGTGCCTGACGACCAATAGCCACAATGTCACCATAGTCTAGTGCTTTTTCCGCGGTGTCTTTGCCAAAAACATTTGCAACAACGATGGTCTTTACGCGATCACCAACAGTCTTTTTAACTAATTGACCAATACTCTCACTGCCACCCTGAGGTTTTTCATCGTAAGATCTCACAAGAGAGGTGTGAATATAATCAATATCATAGTCAGCGATTTTATCGATGAGCTGCAATGAGTCTTTGATCGTATACCCAATATTTTCGCCATGAATCTCTTCTGGTGAAACTCGATAACCGATAATAAAGCCATCTTTAACTGCATCTTTAGCAGCATCAACTACCGCTTTGGTAACAGCTAACGGGAAGTTCATCCGTTTCTCTAGACTACCACCCCAATGATCGGTGCGGTGATTTGAATACGCGGAGAAAAACTGTTGTAACAGATAATGATTGGCACCATGAATCTCGACGCCATCAAAGCCTGCTTCAATTGCCCGGGTTGTTGCCGCGCCAAAGTCAGCGATAATTTGCCGAATTTGTGCATCGGTTAGCTCCTCTGGCGTGTAATCTAACCACGGAAAGTTCATTTTACTTGGTGCATATGAATGCCCATTCAATTTTTGTGCCGTAACTGCCTCCCGACCACCATGATGCAGCTGAAGAATGGCTTTGTTGCCATCTTTTTTCAAGGCGTTAGCTAACTTCTTTAGTCCAGGTAGGTTTTCATCACGGTCAGCACCAATTTGTAGATCGTACGCTTTTCCACCTTCACTGACGTATGAAGCACCGGTAATGATCAGCCCTGCAACTTTGGAACGCATCGAGTAGAAGTTTAAAGCATCTTCACCGATATCGCCGTTTTCTTCAGCCTCATTAATCACCATCGGCGACATTGCAGTTCGTGTTTTGATAGTAGCACTATGTTTAAAGACAAGTGGTGTGGTTAATTTGTCATTATTATCTGACATTTCTAAAATCCTCCTAAAGATATAAAATCGTTTTCAGTAAAGTGCTTGTGTTTTTTTGCACATGAATTTCCAAAAAAACTTCACTCTTACATTCACTACAGTGGAAAATCATATAAACGTAAGCGCTTTACTTACTTTTATGTTACTTGCTATAATGACCTCATTCAATACGTGCGACGTCACATAAAAGGAGAATCTGTGATGGCTAATGCCGAAATTAAAGCTCAAACAAAACATCAACTATTGGGAGCCCTATTACACTTGTTGGACAACAAACGTTTAAACGATATTTCCGTTAGTGAATTAGTACGCAAGGCAGGTGTCTCGCGATCGGCTTTTTACCGTAATTACCACTACATTGATGAAATTCTGATTGAACACGCCAACAATATCTTTCATGGCTTTTTTCAGAATAAAATCATTGATCAATCATCAGTGAACTGGCAACAGGCTAGCCTATATATCTATAGAGTAATCCGTGAAAATGAATCATTCTTAAGGCAGCTTTTCATCAATGGTAAATCAGAAATCTGGTTTAATGCTTCCGTTTCTGAAGGCGCACCCTTCTACGAAAATAAGCTAGGTCGTCGGGTTCCCGATGAGAAACTCATCTTTTTGACTGGTGGCATTATGGCTCTAGGCCTCGAATGGCTAGATAAGGGCAATAAGCAAAGTATCAATGATGTGGCAAACATCATTAATCCTCAAATACGGGTTATTTTAGGTGATAAAAAGACGTTTGCTTGATTACAGTTGAAACCAAAAAACGGCCACCAGCAAATAACACTGGCGGTCGTTTTCCGTTAACTTGCCACTCGATTCTGATCGACTATCTTCCAGCCATCAAGCAACTTGTCACTATTTACATACTGTTCCACGACCCACTTTGGGCGCTTAGTAATTTGGGTAACCGTTTGTAGGCTATCCGTCCGGTGTACAATGTGCTCGTCTGGCTTGGTAATAACGTAGCGTTTAGCCACGACCATTGCCCCCTTTGCAAATTCAAGGAAGTTTCACAACACGATATCGTACTCGATCACTTTCAGGATAACCGTAGTGTAACATAACAACATGTGAAAGCAAGCAGACTGCAATGAGAAAACAAGTTAACCGACTCATACATCCCTACACTGCCCGTGTGTTAACACTTTCACTCATCTCGATAAGTTTCCCCAAAACAATTGTCTCCAACTATACCCACCACCACTGTTTTGCCGTATAATGTAGCTAAAATCAACAAAGCAGAAAGGGGCCGGCATCATGGACGCTCAATCAGAAAAAATTCAACGCAACGAAAATGGTGAACTGTATCTGAAGATACCTGATGAATTTGTGAAACAGCTTGAACTCAACGAGGGTGATGACGTCGACCTAGTACCGACTGCGCTCGGCGTCGAACTGCGTAAAGCAGGTACGGTTACACCACAATTCTGGGAACCATTTTCACAGTCAGTTAACGAATATCAAAAAGCACTGCGCATGATTCAAGACGATGACACAGACAAAAATAATGACGCCTCCGCAAAATAATTAAATTTTACTTTTCAACTTCACCAATTCTATGGTATGATGGTTATTGTTGTGATGGCGGTATTGGTGAAGTTTGGTTAACACACCGGATTGTGGTTCCGGCACGCGTGGGTTCGAGTCCCACATACCGCCCTAAATATAAAAGTGGTATGATCTGTTGATCATGCGGCTTTTTTCTTACAGACTGTTTATTTTATTCTGGTAATTAGAATATGATATAATAGAATCATAAAAAGAGGCCAGCGCTTGAACACCGGCCTCCTGCAGACCGCTTCAAGAGCGGTGGTAAGCTACGGTTAACAGTAAAAGTCACCTTAAACTCGCCAAAGTTTATATAGGGGTGGCTTCTTACTTACGGTCTCTACGGTCGATTAGTACCACCAACGTTGCGAAAGCAATCATTAGTGATAATGTGTCGTAAACTGACACAATCTAATTCCTTTGTAAATTTCGTAAATCATAGGCATCACTCACTTTCGCAATTGACACCACCACCCATGGAACTCCTGCTGTAACAGTATATCATACGGTATACTGTTTTTTTGTGAATCAAAAGAATTGGAACATATCCCATAAATCGTCAACCGAAGTAGGTAGTGATCTTCATACTTTCTCATTTCAAATTAAACAGTCCCCCAAACACTCTTTAATAATTATTGAGCAATTTTTTATAGCGTGTAAGCCCCGATATAACAAGCTTAATTGCATTTTAGCATCCATTATTCATGAATATACTGTTGACAACGCAACAATGAACTGGTATCTTAGTGCCATCAACACATATTAAAAACTTATGAGAAGAAGGCAATACATATGAGAAAATACGCAATTATCGGGGTCGGACACGTTGGAGCAACAGTCGCTTATACGCTGGTGTGTCAAGGAATTGCTGATGAATTAATTTTAATCGATAAAAATGAGAAAAAGGCACGTGCTGAACAATTAGACTTACAGGATTCGCAAGCTCGTCTCGATTCTCACACGACAATCAAGATCAACGATTATTCAGAATTAGCTGATACTGATATTTTATTCGTTACCTCTGGAAATATTCATGCTTTGGATCATGCCAGTGGCAACCGTTGGGCTGAGTTCGAATACACCCGTGAAATTGTGCAAGATATCGCACCTAAGATCAAAGCATCCGGCTTTAACGGTGTTTTAATCGACGTCATGAATCCTTGTGACTGTATCACCTATTACTTGCAACAAGCTACCGGCTTACCAGCTAACCGTGTTCTTGGTACCGGGACCTTTCTGGATACCGCTCGGATGCAAAAAGTCGTGGGTGAAAACTTCAACGTTGATGCCAAAAACGTTACTGGCTACACTTTAGGCGAACACGGTGAATCTCAATTTGTTGCTTGGTCTACCGTTTCAGTTAACGGCTTACCAATTGAAGAATTAGCCGAAGAAAAGGGCCTCGACCTTGAAGATCTTGAAACTCAAGCACGTGGTGGTGGCTGGGCCGTTCACTCAGGCAAAGGTTATACCAGCTACGCCATTGCAACCTGCGCCGTTAAATTAAGCCGCGCCGTTTTGGATGATGCCAACCTAGCTTGCCCTTGCTCATGCTACAGTGACAAGTACAACACCTACGTTGGTCACCCTGCCATCATCGGTAAAGACGGTGTCGTAGAAGCATTACGCCTGCCAATCACTGATGAGGAAGAACAAAAGTTGGCCAAATCAGCCGGCTTCATCCGTGAAAAGTTTGAAACGTTGCCTAATGTTAAGCAAGAGGCTTAAACCTGCTAATTAACCAAGAGGCTGGAGTAAGATAATCATCTTACTTTAGGCTCTTTTTGTTGTGTCTCACTGTTCCTTCTCAATACCAATTTTAAATTGCTTTTGCTCTATACATTCAGTACAACTAGGACGTAAAGAAGATGAGACTTTGACACTCTCAAAGACAATACAGATTAAATTGACAGGCCTAAATGAACAGAATATTAAGGATGTAGATCAAGACTTCAACCTTTAGATGGGTTGAAGCCTTTTTTAGATTCGCTTTCTCAAACTTAGCTGCAGGTCGCCAGCCAGTTCATCTGCTGTGAAGGTGCTGTTTACAGCACGGGACGACATCCGAGACGCGCGGGCCTAGGCGTGGCTTGGATGCGAGGTGAAAGACCGCTTCTCAGGCTTTCACCGGTCCCCACAGCAATGAACTGGCTGGCAGCCGAAAGCGGTCAACTAAAAAAGGATTTCAAGGAAACTATCCCTCGAAATCCTTCAAATACTAATTTAACGATCTACTAAAATCCGCCATTGACCCTCTTGTTGACTAACAATCTCAGCCTGTCGTTTAGATGGGTAAAACGCCATTTCAGACTGTTTAAGCCGTTTAACCCCAACCCGAAAATAAGCTGTTGACTGATCATTCCAAACTAACCGATAAAGCGCACCCGGTAAGTTTTCAATCAAACAGTTACCATCGCCATCAGAAGTCACCATCAATGGCTGACCATCACGATACAGCGTCTTGCCATTACGCTTACGCAAGCTAAAGGTTTGACCCTCAGCTGGCTGACCAGCTGCATCGACACACTGAAATTGAAGCCGAAAGTTTCGTCGTTTCAACATTGACCGATAAATCTGACGCATCATCAGCCAAAGCACAGCAAGGATAGCAAGCGCACAGCCAATTAAAATTGCCAATTGCTGCCATCGTTCAGCCTGTTTAGCGTGACTGACATCCTTTGCGACTGTTGGCGTATAGGCAACCCGCTTGCCCGTGATAAGCAGCCGGTGTGAGTTGATCATATACGGCGTGCAGGTCAGCAACGTTGCGATATCTTGCCCAGGCTTAATTCTCAAAGTACTCGTGTCGGTGGGTTCAACAACCTGTATCTGAAACACGCGATAGGCCAAATGTTTGCCGTAGATTTTGAAAACGAAAAGATCGCCCTTTTTGACCCGGTTCAGATCAGAGAATAGCCGTCTGTCCACCAAGCCACGGTGTCCAGCAACCACCGTGTGAGTGTTTCGTCCACCCGTTGGCATAGATGACCCCGGCACCACAGCAGAACCGACTTCTAAAGACGCATCATTCAACGTCTTAAACACCGGTACAGTAAGTACCAGCTTAGGAACCGTGACCGTGCCAACCATATCATGCTTTAAATTGAGGGTCGCTTTTTTACTTAAGCCAGAGAATGGATCACTGTTGGTACCGCTAGTCTCAGCAGTATTTTCACGTTTCAAATCGGCTAGGCGTTGCTTAGCATTACCCTCATTTTCACGTTGAACTTTAGCCACTCGCTGCTGATCCAGCAAATCATTCAGAGACCCAATGTAAAAGGGGTATAGTGCAACGGCCACACCCACCATCAGCAGTAGGCTGCCAATAAGACGTGTCACAGTAAGCCGTGATTTACGTGGCTTTGATTTAGGCACAATTAATCCCCCCTTTTACTTAGATGACTATCTAAATTTCTTCGTGTCGTTTGTTGCGTTTAAGGAAGAAAATGCCTGCAGCGATGATGACTGCACCAACGATCATGATCACGTAAATCCCCATACCACCAGTGTGTGGTAAAACACCCTCTGCAGCATTAGCAATTTTGATAACGTGATCTTCATCGTAAGAATCCTTGTCCACCTTAAATGTTTGTGGCTCAGTTAATAGCGCATGTCCTTCAGGTGCTTTTACCTCGGTTAATGAATAATCCCCGAAGCCTAGTCCTGTAACTTCGAAATCACCGTTTTTACCTGAAGTAAGCACAACTGCAGTCTTCTCTAGCGCTGCAGGGTCGTAACTCTCAGCATCAAAATTAGCTGGTAGTTCTTTCCATTCATAGCCTGTACCAGTATCAGTAAGGTATTGTTTACCATCCTTGCTAGTGACCAAGAATTCTGCACCCTTTAACCCGTTACCGGTATCAGCATCCGTCTTTTCAAACCTCGCACCACCCGTTGTAATTGGCGTGGTTCCGTGAACTTTAGGCTGGTTGTTCAAGGAAATATGGTTGTTAATCGTTGTTCCTGGTTCAAATTTCTTATTAACAGTTGCGTTGTAGGTGATCAAAATGGTTTTACCTGCATAGTCAGCCAGTTTTGACGTATCAAAATTAATTGTAAACTTCGGTGAACCATCAGGGGCTGGTGTAAACTGCCAACCTGGCACAGTTACACTAGACTGCTCGCCATGGATCAGAATACTGGAAGTATCAATCTTCAAACCGTCATCTGGGGTATCAGTGACATCAAATTTATCCAAAGAAGTGATATCTGCTGGCACAACAACGCTTACCGTATAGCTAACTTCATCCCCATAGCCTAAAACGGCATCGGTAATATTTGAATGTTTTTTATCAATAATTTTGTCGAGACTATCAAGCTTGTTTAAATCTTTCGTCAACGTCTTTTTAGTCTGGTTTTTAGGATAGATGTGCAGTGGGTTACCTTTGGTGCTTGCTTGGTTAAGTGGCATCACCAAAACGATTGGGTCAGCGGTCTTCACAACTGACTGGTTATCATTAATCTCTTCAGAAATCGATTTGGTTTCGCGAATTAAATACACGGCATTTTTACCTGCCTCATGGGTACTTTTTACAGGTAAAGCAAAGTCAGCTGTTCCTTCGCCCTTAGTCGTTGAACTATCGACAACATATCCACCATCTGCAGCCTTAACAGCGTTGTCCTGAATTAATTTTTGACGTTCAGCCGAAGTACCGGATAGATGCTGATAGCTGTTAGTGACGTCATAAACGGTAAACTCAACCCCGTTCAGCTTCTTCCCACCCTGAAGTTGATTATCAGACAATTCTTTACCTAATAAATCATCGCTGCCTGGTAAATCTGGTAGTGTCTGATCTGAACCAAAAGCCAACTTGTGTAGTCGAATATATGCCGTTTCATTGCTAGCGGCCTTAGCGCTGGGCATGCCTGTCAGCCCAGTAAACGCCAACGGTAATACCAATAATAGTGCCGCAAAAATATGTCTTAATTTATTCATTTAATCCTAACGCTCCTTCTTGGAAGTGTATGTGTGCCTGTAGTGACGTAGCAATCCTGTTGCGGCCAGTATGATCAACCCGCCCACAACAGCAAACGTTGTTCGTTCTTCATTCGTTTGCGGTAGCCAAAACGGTGGTTTCCGTTTCGATGACCGCGCTGTTTTATCCTTATCGTGGGTTGAAACAATAGCTTGTCCGTTATTCGTCCCACCGTTGACGCTTTTATCATCCGTTTCAGAATTACCGGTAGCCAATTGCTGCGGATTGTAAACTCGAAGCGACCTTTGTGTAGTAACTATCTTCGGCACACGACCAGCAACCAGTGATTCAAGTGCAGTCCCTTGCACCTGGATTTTTCCGTTAGCGGGAATATGCACGTTAACGTGTTCCGCAGCCTGGCTAATTTCGTATCCCTTAGGCGCATCTACCTCACGAAATTCATAGTTCCCAGGCGAAAGTGTCGGCCCGTCATAGCGGACCAGTCCTTCTTTATCCGAAGTAAACCGCTGAATAGACGACTCGCTTCTAATGCTGCTCCAACCCCCGTTCTTAGTCAGGTACAACAACTGACCAGCGACCTGCTGGGTCAGAACAAATTGTGCGCCGGCTAAGGGATGCGTTGCCCCGTTGGTTTTGGTCCCATACTTATAAAAATAGGGTCGCTCAGCAATGGAAGTCCCTTTTGCATCCAGTGTTTCCATCTGATCCGTAACTTTTAGCATTAGCGGTTGCACCCAGCTCTGTGACACAAACGGCTGCAGTTTGGTATCCTGTACCAATAAATAAGCTCGTCCAAACCGTCCGCCAAACTTAACCTCTGCTTGTCCACTAACTGCTGCTAACGCCTTCAAATGATTCTGCCTGACATATTGATTAATTGCCATTGGCGGTTTTTCAGCTACTTGTTGCTGTAATGCATGCCAATTAGATTTTTGCTGAACCCGACGATCGAGTTCATAAACCCTCATCGTTACCGATTGGCCCGTTGCCCGAACATTTTCAGGTAACTGTACCCGAACCGATACTGCCGCAAAACCGGTCAGTGGTCGATTCGCCATTATCCCTAAACCCGCCATCAACAGCATTAAGCAACTTAGCATTAGTAACCGCCATCGCCTCATCTATCATCACCCGCCCCTCACTCAAATACCTACAAATTAACAAAAATGTCACGTTCCGCTACAAAAACAACGAGATAAAAACTAAATCCACTGAATACAAATGACGAAAGCAGTGAGATAAAAAATTAATGAGTTTTCCCCAGATTTACCAGTCTTATATGATATACTTCTAATAAAACCTGATAAAATCAAGTAACACCTCAATAATTTAATGAGAACTCGGTAAAAGCGCTCTCATTACAGTAGTTAAAATGTGTATTAAATATGCATTATTCATTAATAAAATTAACTACTTCTAACAATTTTCTCATGTAAATGCCTAATTAATAGGATTAGCTTCATCTCAAATTTAAATATTACTATATAGCAATATGCATTTCAATAACTTTTTTGCATTAAAATGCGTATGTCGTAATCTGCTTGATGTTTCACTCTGAATTAAGTTTTGAGTCACAATTAAGTTTCTTTTTAAGGATATTATTGGAACTCTAACTTCAAAAAATCATCCTCACCGTAGCCGAAGGGCGCTGGTGGATTCATCTGCTGTGACGGTGCTGTTGGGGCGGATGCCCTTACAGCACGGGACGACATCCGAGACGCGCGGTTTAGGCGTGGCTTGGATGCGAGGTGAAAGACCGCTTCTTAGGCTTTCACCGGTCCCCACAGCAATGAATCCACCAGCGGCCGAAGGCAAATCCATATTAAAAAAAGCCTTAGGAAAGCTATCCTAAGACTCACAATCAATATTCTATTGGCCAATCCCGGTCCGACTAAAGTCTGACAGGATACGACGAGTAAAGTTCTGCGCTTTAATTTTCAGGAAGAATCCCAGCAAGAAGACCCCGATAAACATCAGTATCAATACGATTGCATCAATAAAGACCGTTTGCATGTTTGGTCCACCCACCGCTTCACGGAAACCACCCACACTGTAAGCGAACGGTGCGAAGCGGTAAGCGAAACGATAGAATGCTGGATCAAGCTGAACAGGATACAGCGCACCAGATCCCGCCAGCTGAATCGCCACCAGGAAGATGACAATGGCCTTCCCGAGATTACCAAAGGTCGCAGCTAGTCCGTAGACAATGCCCGTGAACAGCAACGACGACAGCACCCCAAAAAGCAGCATGATAAAGACGCTTTCTACTTGAACACGAAGCAAAATAATCGAACTGAAGATGATGACCATGGTTTGAATCATTGATAACGTCCCAAAGGTCAGCATCTTGCCACAGAATTCTTCGTGAACGGTCATGTTATGGAACCGCCGTTTTTCACGGGGAATCGTGGTGTGCAGAATCATGACCAGCATGGTACAGCCAATCCAAATCGACAGGGTGATGTAAGTCGGTAAGAAAGCCGCCCCAAAAGTACCAACGCGGTAAATGCTTTGATCCTTAACGTTAAATAAGGACACCAGCGTATTCCCCATGGTTTTGGGATTATTCTGTAAGACGGTGATGACGCTGACAATGTCATTATTACTAGTCAGCTTCAACTGGTTAGCAATGTTTTGAATGTCATCTTGATACGTCGTCAATTTACTTTCCAGATTAGAGCTGCTTTGTGCAATCAGCTGATTGCCTTGAATCGCGTTGTTCAGATAGTCTTCATTGATTCCTTTAGCCTGCTTCAGTTCGCTAAGAATCGACTGTGACTTTGAGACCGCTGAGATTAAACTGCCACTAATGCTGTCCAAATGCGTTTTGACGGAGCGATTATACTGCCCCAGTGCCGAATTCATCCCCACCGTGATTCGGCGGGTGTTGTTGGCTGCACTAGCGATTTCATCCGAAGTCAGTCGCCCTTGACTAGCCAGCGTGGACTTCAAAGATTGCAGCTGTGATTTTTCGGTATTCAGTAAGGACACCACGTTACCAAGGCTGTCATTCAGCCCACTGATGGCGGACAAATGAGATTGACCATTGATACTCTTAAGGAATGACTGCAGCGGCGTCACCTGCCCTTTCAACAGGTTGACCTGAGAAATGGCCCGGTTTAGCATGTCGTTCACGGCACTTTTGTTGGTGGAACTGGCCGACCGATTCAGTTGATTAACCATACTATTCAAACGGTTGGCGCTAGCCGATGCACTATTGAGGTTAGTGTCCAGACTGTTAAAGGCTTTATCCACCGAACCTTGAACACTGTGCAGAGATGACATTGTAGCCGAGTTACTCTGCTGCAACACGTCCACGTTTTGCGAAGCTGACATCACCGGCTTCAATCCGGTTAAAATAGCTTCCATATTAGTAGAGGTATGGTTAACCTCTACTAATGCGCCAGTGGCAAGGTCCATGGAATCACTTAACGCGATGATCCAATCCTTCAGTTCCAGGATCTGTCCCTGCTGACTCTTAGCCTTGTCCCCCAGCACATTCAGCTTAGAGAATAAAGTCGTATTGACGGTTTGCAGAAAATTAGTCTGGACTTGATTAACCAGCGTTTTAGCGGCCGTTTCGGTGATCTTGCCACCCATGGGCGCATCTCGGCTATTCGCCTTATAAATGAGTTTGGCTCGGTGCGGATCATCGCCCGCAATACTGGACAAGGACTTCGAAAAATTACTTGGAATAATAATTTCCGCGTAGTAGCTGCCCTCTTTGAGCTTAGTATCGGCCTTTTCAGCTGAGGCAAACTGCCAGTTTAACTGGTGGTCTTTTTTTAACGTTTGCACAACGGTGTCACCAACGTTAAGCTTCTGTCCCGCCATGTTAGCACCGGTATCGTGGTTAACAACCGCCACCGGGATATTTTTGATTTCAGAAACGTCATACGGGTTCCAGACGGCCCGGACGTTGATCAGCGTGTAAAGGCTAGGCATGATGCACAGCGCCAGTATTGTAACCATTACAAGTGGCGAAGAGATCATGGCTTTTAAATCACGCTGATAGATTGCTTTGATGTTTTCCATTTAAACCATCCTTCTGTTGACTACGCTTCGGCCAAATGGAACTTGGCATACTGTTACTAATTTTAGGGGAGAAACTGGCTGATTTCAAGCACTGGTATAATGATACTGAACATCACTACAGTTTTAAGAAACAATACATTCTATCGTAAATTGTACTAAAATATAGGAGAATAAGCGACAGGCAAACGGTCTTGTTTTCAATCTTTTTGACTATTCAAGTAGTTGTTTCATTTCGTTTACAGGATTTTAGCCGATTTGATGTTATACTATTTTCAAATTAAACGTTTGCTGACAACTGTCAGATAAATCGTTTAAACGGTCTCAAACCGATATTAATTTATATAAGGAGTTTGCTTAAAATGAAGAAACCATTTTTGATCATCGCATTATTTGCTGGCCTGTTCACCGCTTTCGGTGTTAGCACACCGGCAGCTGCCAAGAGTAAAGGTGCTAAGGTGATCTCATCACGATCCATTTCAAAGAAACCCTATCACGCCGTTAGCGGCTATCTTTATACCAGCACTAGTCTGACAAAGAAAGCCCACAACGCCGATAACTATCCTTTCACATTGTTCTACACCTATAAATCTGACACTGTGCGAAAAGCTAATGGTAATAAAGCCGTTTACTACTACGTTAAAAACGCCAACGGTAAAGTTAAGGGCTGGATTTGGCGCGGTCATCTCGTTCGCGTTGTCGATACTCAAAAACAGTTGAGCCAGCTAAATGAACTAGTAGATTTGATTGATTCTACGTCTACTAAGACCCACGACCAGATTGTTTCACTATTAAACTCAGTCAACAACAATACCACGTTGCCAACTTTGATTAATAATTTAACCAAACTGCAGAGCAGCCTTAATAACAATTCAGACATTACTAAACTCGGTCAGATCATCACACTGATTCAAAGCGATGTTTCTAACGGTATCAACAATCTATATAACACCACGCAAATTTTGCATAACGTCAACACAAATTTAGCAACGTTTATTCACGATGTATGTGATCAAGCAAAGGGCTAATAATCCAAAAGAGACTCTGATGTGTCCTGCCATGGGATTTCATCAGGGTCTCCTTATGCGCTTTGCCAAAAATCAGCAAAGCAACTAGAAACTACATTTATCAAACTAACTACCGGAGGACAATATGCGTAACGTTTTCAACCTGATTAAAAAAGATTTTTATAATATCTTTCATACCCGGTCGATTTGGGTGACTTTACTGGCATTTGCCCTTATTCCAATGCTGTACGCGGTCCTCAACATTCAGGTATCGTGGAACCCGTACTCACCGAAGAATACGAGCCGGCTAAAAATTGCGGTGGTGAACAACGACGAGGGTGCCTCACTCAAGAGCCAACCATTCAACGTTGGGAATCAAGTGATCAAGCAACTGCATAAAAACCATGATATTCACTGGGTATTCACCAATGATTGGTCGGCCAACAATGGTCTCGAAAATGGTAAATACTATGCGATGATTGAAATTCCCGATGACTTTTCATCTAAATTAACCACCTTTGCAACGTCCAACCCGCAAAAGCCAGCCATCATTTATAAATCAAACGAAAAGCTGAATCCCGCCGCTACTAAGATCATCGGGCAGGCAGAAAATAGTTTGACTGACAATATCCGTCAGAGCTTCATCAAAACGGCCAGTAAGGAAGCCCTCCAAACCGCTAACAAGGCTGGCGCCACTCTTGCAACCAAAAAGCCGGAGATTCTACAAATCAGTTCATCTCTAACTGACGCCATTAGTACCATCAACAAGACGGAAAAAACACTCAACGATGTGAACCAAACGAATCAGAAAACCCGAGCGGCACTGCAAACGATGAAGTCGGACTTACCAAAGATTTCCTCGCAAATTGATGACTTGCAGTCGGTAGTTAATAACACAAAAGCTATCAACAATGCCACCCAGCAGTTAAACCAATCCCTGCAATCTAATTTAGGCAGTGGTATCAACAGTCTACAGACTCAAGGTACCCGGCTGCAAAACAACTTTAATGGTCTACCGTCCGGTCACCTTTCTTCAACCACGTTAAAGAGTACGACTAGTTCAGCTACTTCGCTGTTGAATGGCATCAATGATGGCCTAAGCGACACCTTGCGCATCTTGGACATCGTCAATAACTTTGTGCCTAATAACCGGACTAACGCGCTGATCAGTTCCGTTGCGAAGGCCAAACAGAGCGTTGACCGTCAAAAATCATTGGTCAGTCAGCTTCGTGGCACCCATTCCACTTCGAAACAGCAGTCGCTGATCAAAGAACTGCAAGCGGCCTCTAACACGCTGAATACGGCACTCGATACGGCTTATACGAACTTCAATGCCACTACCAGTCCTGCGTTAAACAGTTTGAATAATTCGCTGAACGACAATTTAAACGGTAACAGCCAAGTCGTTCAATCCATGCGGTCAGTGATTCCAGAGCTTCGGGCAATGGCTGATGCCGGTTCCATCACCGCTTCGCAAACCAGCGACATCAACTCCCGTTTGGATAAAATCAAAGGGACCTTGCAGACACTGGACAAACAGATGAGTTTTTTGAATGGTAAGAACCTGGATAACTTGATTAAGCTGTTAGGCACGGATCCAAGTCTATCGTCAATCCTCTCTTCGCCAATCAAGCTGCAAACCAAAGAAGTTTATCCGATGAAGAACTTCGGCTGGCAGGTTACCCCGTTCTACACCGTATTGGCACTGTGGGTGGGCATGCTCTTGATGTCCACTATCCTGGCATGGGAGTATATCTTGCCAGAAAGTAAGAATGGCCTGCAGCGACCAAACCATTTACAATCCTACCTTGGCAAATTGCCACTGTATCTGAGTATGGGCTTCGCGCAAGCAACCTTCGCTTGGATGGGCGAAATCATCCTGGGGGTCAGACCGGTGCACTGGTTCTTGTTCCTGCTAGCGTTCTACGTTGCCAGCTTCACCTTTGCCATCATCATGTTCAACCTAGTCTTTATGCTGGGGAATGCCGGTAAGGTGGTCATCGTCTTAATGATGCTGATCCAGCTGTTTGGAACCGGCGGCATGTATCCCCTGGAAGTCGTGCCAAAAGATTTGGCGGCGTTGGCACCGTTCATGCCGTTTACGTATGCCATGCAGCTCTTCAGGGAGGTCATGACGACGCCAAATTGGGGCGTAATTGGCCACGATCTGCTGTTCTTGTTCTTCTTCATCTTGTTCTTCACGCTCATCATGCCGTTGAGGCGACTGTTCGAAAAGTTGGTCTATCGGATGGAGAGTGATATGGAGAAGTCAAGGTTGTAGAGTGTGGAAGCAGGCGTTTAGAGAGCGGAGTGTAAGGCGCTTTTGGTATAAATCCCGAACTTGGATTTGTGCCAGAAGTGACTTACATGCAGCTCTCTGCCTGCTGGAACACGTTTCGGCAATAGCGGCTTAGAGTGTGGAATCAAGCGTTTAGGGACTGGCGTGTAAGCTACTTCCAACGGAAATCCCGGGTTTGGATTTTTGTTGGGAGTAGCTTACACATAAGTCTCTGCTTGCTGGAGCACGTTCGGCAATATCAACTAATAAAGACAAAAAGCCTCACAACCAGCGGTAATTTCTGGTTGTGAGGTTTTGTTATGCCTAAACAATATTAACGATTCTTAAGTTGCAGTAACAGTGGTCGAAACTGATTAATGAAAGCATGAACATCCTCGACCTCTTTGACACTCAAATTAGGATTTAATTCGTTTTCATTCAAATTTAGGCCCCCCCATTATCACACGTGAACACATTACACCTTAGCGTCCCTAAACATTCCGCTTATTAAACACGTAGTAGCCGATACCCAAGAAAATGGCGATATAAATAACGTTCCCAAGTAACATCTGCCAGCCCTGCATCCTTAGTAATGGCTGATAATAACCCGGATGCGATAACATGCTTGGATACAAGGTCATGGTCACTGGATTCCACTTAGCCCAATCCCACTTTTGAATCAGGATCGTTAACAATTGGGTCACAATGTTGGAAGCAAAGTAACCAATAATACCGACTGACACAGCAGCGGCGGAATTTCTAAATAAGTTCGCTAACAAAAAAACAACGCTTAATAATAGCCATAAACTTACAAAACTGGCTGCCGAAATTGCCAGCCCTCTGGTAAAAATCGACATCCCATCACCGGCACCCTGATGAATACTCAAGGTATGCCGGAAAAGCAGTGCTTTCATCAACAAAGCAATCCCAGTACTCATCACGTACCAATAAAAGGTATAAAAGAAGATTGCTAGCCATTTGCTAACCAAAACTTGTCCTCGTGAATAGCGCCGATAAAGCACTTGTTTCATGGTTCCGTACTGAAACTCCATGGTGATGATTGTGGCCGTTGCAGCAATCATATAGAAGTTAATGATTGGCCGCGAAAAATAAAGCGACTCAAACATGTTGGCTGGGACAAAGGTTTGTGGGTATACCCGGGATAAAAAGGCAAATACGATTTCAATACCAACTAAAAATGCCGTACTGACCCAGGTACTGACTCTTCTGGTTAATTTAAAACTTTCCTGTCTAACTAAAGTCCACACTGTTCTCGCACCCCCTATTCTGCCTCTTCTTCGGCTAATCTTTTCTGAATTCGACTCTGTTTCAAAACTTCCAGCAAGGAACTTTCGAGGTTACCTTCAAGGCGAGTCACGTCCAGAATATCAACGCCACCTTCAACAAGCAGCCGCAACACTTCAGGCATCGTGTTATCATCCGTCGCCACCACTTCCACTCGTGGATCAGGTGTGGTTTTAAACCTAGCCTTTTTCAGCAATTGACGGGCTTTCTTATCATCGCTGGTCATCAACATAATGGTCTGTTTGCCCTGCGAAGCTAATAATTCATGCATGGTCGTCTGTTGCACGATTCGCCCCTCATCAATAATCAACAGATCTTGGGCCAACCGCTGCAGTTCACTCAAAATATGCGATGAGATAAGAAAGGTTGTGCCATGTTGAGATTCAGAAATAATCAAATCGCGTAATTCCTTGGTCGCTTCTGGATCCAAACCATTCATAGGTTCATCAAGAATGACTAATTCAGGAAAATTAACCAACGCCAGCGCAATGCCCAATTTTTGCTTCATGCCTAACGAATAACCCTTGGCCTTCCGTTTAATAAAACTATCCATATTCAATTGGGAAATAATTTTTTGAATGTGAATCAGTTGGTGATCACCATCCGCAAACAGTTGAAGATGATCCCAGCCAGTTAAAAAGGGATAAATTCCAGGATACTCGATCAGTGCACCAACCTTGGAAAGTGATTCATGCTTCTGCGGTGTTACCGTTTCTCCCGCAATCTTGATGCTGCCTGAGTCATAATTAAATAGGCCCAGCATAGTTTTCATCAAGGTCGATTTTCCGGCACCATTTGGGCCAACAAGCCCCACGATGTGTCCCGGTTTCAAATCAAACGAGACATCGTGCAAGACGTGCTTGTTGCCAAAACTTTTATTTAAATTCTGCACGGATAAAATACTGCTCATTTTTTCCTCCATACTAATAGTGGTTTACTGGTATTTAATCATAGTTTAAGGGGTTGGGGCAAGTGTGCTACCTGTTTCAATTAACAACCCAGTATTAAGTTTAACGAATTACTGGCCTTTATGGTATTAAATACGCAAATCGTAAGAAATTTCTAAGCCGAAGAGAAATTCTTCAACTTAAAATCAATTTTAAGTTACGTTTAAGCTCATCACAGTATATTAATCCTTGTACCACTGAAACGATCTCCCCTGATCGTTCCATTTTCCCTAAAAACCACTTTCTTTTGAAAGCAAGTAACTGCCACATTCCCTTGCGACAGTTACATTCCCCTCGTTTCAGGTTACATCCCCTGCGACCTGAAACATTTCTAAATCCTTCTTCCTATTCTCCCAAATAGCTAAGGACAACAACGACGTAACGTACATCCCCTGTCGTTACGTAAATTACCCGCAGACTTTAGAGCTGCGGGTTTTTATTTGGTTAAAAATATTCTTAGCAGGCATCATTTCGCTACGCTGGGTGGGCAGGTCGAAGTGGGTCGTGGTGAAGCTAGCACCTTCGCTTCGCTCGGGGCGGATCTCCACCATCTCCCATGTCACTAAACTACCAAAGAACGGTAGTTAAGTGACATCGACACCACGACCTGCCCGCCCAGCTTCGCTACATTCTACATATCATATCTCAGTATTATGACTCCAGTTTGATTACAGCATTTGCGTTAGCAACGTTACCATGCTGCCGCCGATAAAGCAGAAAGTAAAATGCAGTGGAGTGAAACAGGCAAATCGTGGTGAAAGTAGTAGTTAGTGAGCGTTTGTTGCTCACTTAGTACTACGGAAGACGGAGGAAATCCTTTTTTCGGTGATTTCCCGAAAAAATAGTTCCGGAGCGACCCCACTACGAGTTGCCTGTTTCACGAAACGAAATGACGCTTAAAACATAACTTAAATAAGGGTATACTAAGAGGCATTAATACCCACAAGGAGTAAAAAATTATGAAATTTCACACTGGATCAGAACCATGGAACCACGCCGCCGCACTTTACGTTCGCATGAACGTGTTCGTTTTGGAACGTACCATTGCCATGGAAGACGAGTTTGACGACAACGATGAATCAGACCGCGTTTACGTGGTTGCATACACGGACGACAACCAGCCCGTAGCTACCGGCCGTTTTCAAACCGTTGATGACACTACTATGCGACCAGGCCGAATTGCCACCCTAAAAGAGTACCGAGGACAACACCTCGGTGCTCAAATCATTAAGGCCTTGGAAGAATACGGCCTCGCTCACGGTTATACCAAATCCGTTATCCACAGTGAAATGACAGCTAAGGGCTTCTATGAGCGTCAAGGCTATCAAGTATCGTCAGAACCTTACGAAGAAGATGGCGTCCCAGCAATCACGCTAACAAAGACACTATCGTAAGCTTTCCCGAATCAAGTTCAGCATCCGTTGCTGCAACGGATTGAAGACGTGCGACCCCCGATAAACTAGACTAGTGGTGAAAGTCGGTTGCTCATCATCTAACAGTGGCACACGGACAACCTCATTGCTCACCGGCGTAGTGATGGCCAGAAACCCGATCCCGATTTCATCCGTAATCAGATTCAGTAAACTCTGAATACCGTTAGAACGAAAAGCCACTTTGGGTCGAAAATGATTCTGGCGGGCTAACTGATTAAACGCCTGATTATGAACAAAACCCTTTTTGAACAAGACAAAGGATTCCCCCTTTAAATCTGAAAACCGCACCCCTGACCGTTGAGCCAGTGGGTGTTTTTTTGACACATAAATCGCAAAGGGCTGCTGATCAAAGGGTTCCACCACTAGTTTATCGTCGGTGACTGGCTGAGTGGTTGCCAGTAATGCCACGTCAATATTACCAGCTTGAATGGCCTGCAGCGTCGTCATTGAGCCTTCTTCAAGGGTGTAAAGTTTATCCAGTAACCCCACTCGTTTTAAGTGTTTAGCAATCAGCGGAAAATAAGTATTTTCAATAATTGGTGGTAACCCTATTGAAAGCCTGCCTTGCTGTCTTTCAGTCAATTCACGCTGAGCAATCTGGTACTCTTGAACGATTGTCTTAGCGTGAACCAGCAGTTGTTCACCGCTATCAGTCAAACTAAGATCTCCGTGAGCGCGATGACGGATCATTAACGTCGCACCGAAGCTTTGTTCTAAGCGCTTAAGTGCCATGGTGATAGTGGGTTGGCTAACGTTAAAAATAACGGCAGCTTTAGAGAAATTCTTAATATCAGCTAACTTGATGAAGTACTCTAAATCACGAATGTTCATGATACTCTCCTAAGATTTCTGCAGTATTGTTTTAAGCCTATTATAAACTTTTTTTATATTGGACTATGAGTTTGACTATAAAAATCACAAGCGAATATACTGATTTTGTAAATCATTTGAAGGAGATCTTTCACTTGTCATTAAGCATTTTAAATAATCCATTTAAAAATAAAGGCACTGCATTTACTCAAGAAGAACGTCACGAACTTGGTTTGGAAGGCTTATTACCACCCTATGTTCAAAGTTTGGACGAACAGGTTGCCCAAACTTTCGCCCAGTACCAGACAAAGCCGACTAATCTGGCTAAGCGTCAATTCTTGATGGAAATCTTTGACGAAAATCGGGTACTGTTTTACAAGCTGTTCAGCGAACACGTGGCGGACTTTATGCCAGTAGTTTATGACCCAACCATCGCGGATACCATTGAAAACTACAGCAGATTATTCGTAGACCCACAGGACGCTGTTTTTCTCTCCATCGACCGTCCTGAAGATGTGACGCAAGCATTGAAAAATGGCGCAGACGGGCGCGACATCCGCTTGATCGTGGTTACCGACGCTGAAGGCATCCTTGGTATCGGCGACTGGGGAACCGATGGCGTTGATATTGCTGTGGGTAAATTAATGGTCTACACTGCCGCAGCTGGTATCGACCCGGCTCAAGTACTGCCTGTTGTTTTAGACGTTGGCACCAATAATCAACGCCTGTTAGATAGCCCACTCTATCTAGGTAACCGTCATCAACGTGTCACAGGCGACCGATACAATCAATTCGTCGACCAGTTTGTGACCACCGCTGAGGAGCTCTTTCCCGACCTTTACCTCCATTTCGAAGATTTCGGTCGTGACCATGCCGCTGAATTGCTTAACCGATATCAAGACCGCTACACCGTTTTTAATGATGATATTCAGGGAACTGGTATCATTACCCTAGCCGCCGTTTTGGGTGCGTTGAATATTTCAAAACAGTCACTGGCTGACCAACGCTACGTCTGCTTTGGCGCTGGCACTGCCGGAGCGGGTATTGCCAAACGGGTTTGCGACGAATATGTCCAACAAGGGATGAGTCCTGAAGAAGCCAGAGCTCATTTCTACATGGTGGACAAACAGGGCTTGCTGTTCGCTGATGATCCAACTCTCACACCAGAGCAAAAACCCTTCGCCCGTTCTCGAGATGAGTTCGATGACCCAGATTCACTGACGAACCTAGCTGCCATTGTATCCGCGGTTCATCCAACGATCCTCGTGGGCACCTCCACGCAACCCGGTACTTTCACAGAAGCCATTGTAAAAGATATGGCAGCCCACACGGATCGGCCAATCATCATGCCATTGTCCAACCCCACTAAACTTGCTGAAGCAACCGCTGAAGATCTGCTGAACTGGACCAATGGCCGGGCATTAGTCGCCACAGGGATTCCAGCAAAGGATGTCACCGTCAATAGCACGACTTACCAAATCGGCCAAGCGAATAACGCGCTGGTTTATCCAGGCCTTGGACTGGGCGTCATTGCCGCTAACGCCACTAGACTAAACGATGATATGATTTCAGCTGCTGCCCATTCTTTAGGTGGCTTAGTTGATACCAGCAAACCAGGAGCCGCCATTCTGCCACCAGTAACTCAACTGAGCCAATTTTCAACAACCATTGCTGAAGCTGTAGTGCAGAGTGCGATTGACCAGAAAATGACAAAAGAACCAATTTCTAACGCTAAGCAAGCTGTGGCAAATACTAAGTGGTCCCCAGAATATTAATATTTAACCAACCTGAGGCGTTACGACACAATTCTATATCGATAAAAATTCTGGCTATATAAGACAAATAAACCCACTCCGAAAAACCATCGGAATGGGTTTATTTGTCTTATGTTCTGGAATCTACCAAGTTGTGTCACAGTGTTTTAATTTTCTAAAATAAACTTCTCAATTCCTTGCCCGACACCATCATGGTCATTATCAGTGGTTAAGAAACGGGCAACTTGCTTCACATCCGGTAGTCCGTTCGCCATGACGATTGGCATGCCTACCAATTTCAGCATCGGAATATCGTTGGGACCATCACCAAATGCAGCCGTTTCACTTAGATCCAGCTGTTCACGCTTAGCGATGTAATTTACGCCACGTGACTTTTTAGCCGTTATTGCCGTGATATCTAAATAAATATCGCTGGATTTTTGCATCGCCACTCCTGGCAGATCAGCTTCATGCAAAATTTTAACAATGCCATCCATGACATCACGGTTCAAAACGCAAAAGGTCATTTTATAGATTGGTTTTGGCTGCTCCCAGAAAGTTACAGGGTCAAGCACCGTTGGCTTTTGCGGCATATCTTCCTGAAAGAAAGCCACACCGTCGTCCATATGGGTCACTTGCCAGTCCGTTAACCCAAACAGGCTAATACCGGTACCTGGGAACTTGGCTTCCACCAAATCCACGACTCGTTTAGCCACCCCAGAGTCTACTGGTGAGTCTTCGATGACCTGCAACTGTCCGTCTTTCACCTGGTAAATCAAGCCGCCATTAAACCCAATCTGCGGTGCCGTTAGTTTCAGTGTTTCAATCGCATCCAACATCTGTCTTGGCGAACGTGCTGAAACCAGTGTAAACGGGATGTCCGCTTGTTGAATGGCCGTCGTATTCCCAGCAGAAACTTTGCCATGCTGGTTAAGCAATGTACCGTCCATATCGGAAAAAATGTGTTTAATCAAAATTGATTCTCCTTCGTTATTACTTATGCCGTTAAGTACTGACTGAATCACTTTAATATAGTGTCATTTTTTCGTGATACTTGCAACTACTTGGAAGCATGAACCTGACGTTTTGGTCGGTAAATCAGCTCGTAAACACCCAACATTACTAAGAAGACTGCCATCGAAATAATCATGGAAATTCGTGTGGAACCGTTGATCAGTAAGAAAATTAACACACCCACAAAGAACACAAGGCTGATCCAGTCCGTAAAGGGGTAACCTGGCATCCGGAAAGTTTGCGCGCCTTCGGGATGGACGCGCCGATAACGAATATGGCACCAGATCAAAATCACCCAAACCAGTACGAAGTTAATGGTGGAAACACCAGAAATCATTGTAAATACGCTGGCCGGCATCAAGTAGTTCAGCACAACAATGATTAAGAGTACTAAAGCCGAAAAGTTCAATGAATTAGTTGGCACGCCGCTCTTATTGAGCTTTGCCAGCCCTTTTGGCGCATTACCACCCCAACTAAGAGCGTGTAGCGTCCGGCTAGTACTAAATAAACAACTGTTGGTGGCCGATAATGCTGCAGTTAGAACCACGAAGTTGAGAATGCCGGCAGCACCAGCGATCCCAATTCCAGAGAACACCTGCACGAAGGGACTGGCAGTTGTGGTGATTTTGTTCCAAGGATAAACACTCATAATAGCAATCATAGACCCTACGTAGAACAACCCAATTCTGATTGGCAAACTGTTGATGGCTTTCGGTAGGTTAGCCACTGGATCATTGGTTTCACCAGCGGTCAGCCCCACCATTTCAATCCCAACAAAGGCGAAGACCACCATTTGAAACGCCATCAGGAAGCCGTAACCACCCGTTGGAAAGAAGCCTCCGTGACTGACTAAGTTACTGAACGAAGCCGTCTGACCATCCACTTTAGTGTGCAGGATTGCTAGTGCGAACCCCACAACGACCAACACAATAATGGCGGCCACTTTAATCATGGAGAACCAAGATTCCATTTCCCCAAAAGCCTTCACGTTGATTCGGTTAGTGAAGTACAGGAAGATAAGGATCACAAACGGCGCTATCCATTGCGGTACCGATGGAAACCAGAACTTAATGTAGATCCCAGTAGCGGTCAAATCTGCCATGGCCAAACTGATCCAGCAAAACCAGTACAGCCAGCCAGTGACGAATTCCATCCGATCACCCAGATACTGACTAACGAAGTCCAAGAAGGAGTGTTTGCTGGTATCGGACATTAACAGTTCACCAATGGCCCGCATCATAAAGAAACAGAACAGACCGACAATCAAGTACGCCAGAATAATGGATGGCCCAGACGTGTGAATGGCACTCCCTGATCCCAGAAACAGCCCGGTTCCAATCGCGCCACCGATGGCAATCATTTGAATATGCCTGCTTTGCAACGAGCGTGATAAATTTTGATCCTTATTTTTCATAACAAACTCCTCTTCTGAACGCAAAAACGACGCCCCTTAGCACTCACTATCTGAGTACCAAGGGGCGTCGTAACGCTGTTCCACCCAAGTTCACAGTTCCTATTGAACTGCCTCTAATCGCTGATATTGGTTGCGCAACCAAGTGTTTCTGCCATTGTAATACTGCCGGTTTCCAGCCTTCCCCAGCTCTCTGTGAAGTATTATTATATTCTCATTGTACTTTAATTTGGTCAAAATACAAGGCTTTTTTCTTGGTAAGCGTGTTCAAGCGAGGAGTGTCGAGGGAATTTATTTATTGACCACGAATTTAGCATCCTTACCACTGTCAACCAGTACAACGTTTCCAGCTACAATGTTAGCCATGGCGTCACGTGCTTCAACGGTTGCGTTCCCGACATGAGGTGTCAGGATAACGTTCTTCAATGTCTTGAAGCCGTCATCAACCTTTGGCTCTTTTTCGTAAACATCCAAAGCAGCACCAGCAATTTCGCCGGACTTCAAAGCATCTAGTAAAGCTGCTTCGTCAACGATTGGCCCACGACCAACGTTAACGATATAAGCCGTCTTCTTCATTGCCTTGAAAGCAGCCGCATCAAATTTGTGCAGTGTATCAGGTGTTTGAGGTGCATTGATGGTGATAAAGTCACTGGTCTTAATCAATTCATCCAAAGGCTTGTAAGTGACCTTCATGGAGCGCTCTTCTGGATCTGACAGACGGTTTGGCTTGTAGTACTGAACGTTCATGCCCAGTGCATTAGCCTTCCGCGCAACATCACTCCCAATGTTACCAAGTCCGAAGATACCCAGTGTCTTCCCGGCAATTTCATGACCCAAGAAGTACAGTGGTGCCCAGCCAGGGAAGCCTTCATTACGCATCTTTTGATCACCTTCAACAACTCGGTGGCTCAATGCTAGCATCAGGCCAATAGTGACTTCAGCAACAGCGTTAGTCGAAACTGCTGGTGTGTTCGTCACTGGAATACCCTTCTCTTTGGCATAAGCGGTATCAATGTTATTGAAACCTGCCCCAAAGTTAGCAATCAGCTTCAGCTTCGGTGCGGCATCAATGATTTCTTTATCTACTTTAGTTGACAATGGCGTGATCAAGAAATCGATATCACTGACGTTTTTCAGTAATTCGTCGTGTGAGATCAAACCGTCGCCCTCGTAAACACTGACATCCAACCCAGCGCTTTTCAGTTGTTGAGTTGCCACTTCTGGTAATTGAGCTGATAAATAGACTTTACTCATAATCAAGGCCTCCTGTTATTTTGTTACCGCTTTCATTATCTACCAAAACCGCGTAAAGTGCAATTTTGTGAAACGATATAACGATTAGATATTTTTAATGTGCAGAAAATTAAAAGACTGTGCGATTTCCATGCACAGTCATTCTTCCAACGCTTAGTTAAGTATTCTTGTATTAAACACAAATCTAATGTCGCGTCATTTATAATCACTAACTGATAGGTCAACTACTTCAGCAATTCCGCAGCAACCTCATCCAGAGGCCGAGTGCCACTTTTTTCGGCCTGTTTTAAAATTTGAGCCAATTGCTTACTTTTCTTGAATTTCTCAAAAGCTTCGTAATCAGCCAAATCAATGACAACATACTTGCCGTAACCATTTTTAGTCAAAAAAACGGGGTTATCTGGCTCTACTGTATCTAACACTTTACCGTAATTTTTCAACTCTGAAACCGGCATGATATTTACCATAGTACTCAGTCCTTTCTAAGGGTTAGTATATCATTATGGGATTAATTGTTCGAACAATTAATCCCATAATAATGACCGTTAACTAAGGTTGTTCTATTAACTACGCAATCCAACAAGAAAAAATTAAAAAACAGCCTGGAATCAACTCCAAGCTGCTTCACTATTCTGATACTTTTTTTGACCGATTAACAAAGGCTTCAATAATTGCAAATTCATCTGCATTTACTTTATACAGTAGCTCTGGGTGCCATTGAACCGCTAAAATTAAATCGTTATCCTTACTTTCAACGGCTTCAATAACACCATCACCAGCAGTCGCAGTGACTTTTAGCTGTGGTGCTAACTTCCGAACTGATTGATGGTGAAAACTATTGACTAGCACACGCGACTGGCCGTGGAAAATGGTCTGCAACATCGACCCCTCAGCAATATCGACATAGTGCGAACCCTGATCAGACGGTGCCGTTTGATGGTGCTGATAAGTTTGATGATCAATTTGCGTGGCAATATCCTGATAGATGTCACCACCTAATGCAATGTTAACGACTTGCGCGCCACGGCAAATACCTAAAATTGGTTTTCTAGCAGCGACTGCTAAATTAGTCAGTGTAATTTCAGTCGCATCCAAAAGATCATCAGCTTCATCCATCTGCGGTATTGGTTCTTCACCGAAGAAACGAGGTGCCACATCCGGCCCGCCTGGTAGCAATAGGCCATCAATCAGTTCACTATATTCAGCTGCCAAATCTGGTTCCCGAGTTGGAATTATTACGGGTACACCGCCAGCTTTCACAACTGCGACCACCTCATTTTGATTAACAGTATTGCGATACGAATCGCCAACCAGCCGTCGTTCAGCCGGAATACCAATGATTGGTTTTGCCATGTCGACACCCCTAACTCATTTTGTTGAGGATAGCTTAAGACCAACGAGCTATGTTGTCAATCATAAATGTGGTGGTGATTTATATTAGGCAGTCAAAAAAGGGCGGCTTTTTCAAGTCACCCTTTTGAACGTGCTCAACCAAATCCGATTGAGCGAACCTATATGCAATTTAAATTACTTAACGTGCACTGTTTTGGTGCTAGTAACAGAACTAAAATGACCATGACTATAATTACCAACAGTTACCTTCACTGTTTTAGCCTTTGGTGCGTATACCGACTTGCTAAAGTTGTGCTTACTGCTTAACTTAGCATATTTATTACCCTTGTAGGTATTAACGCGAACGTACTTAGCTGACTTATAAAGTTTAGCTGAACCAGTGACTTTAACATACTTTTTTGAGACTTTTTTAACGGATAGTTTGGAGATGTAGCTCTTTTTAGCAGGGGCTTTTCTGGTAGTTATCTTCCTAGTGACGGTCTTTGGTTTGGAAGCAACCCCACCAAAATTATTACCGTAATTCAATACGGCACTGTCTAATGCATCAGCATAGCCCTCTAAATTTACAGTAATATTGGCAATTATACCATCGTAATTTGCTATTTCTCCATTGATTTTATTAGCCATAGACTCCAGTTGACTCTGTTCACCCACGGAAAGTCTATTCTTGAAAACATTGTAGGTAGCGACAAGGGCACTAAGATTTTCAATCGCCTGTTCCTTAGTATCTGTATCAAGCTCAATATCAAAACCAAGATTATTCAAGTAAACGTCAAAACTGCCATTCTCCAAATAAGCATCTTGATCGTTAGGATCTGGAAAATCGTTAGTAACATCGCCTTGAACATCCGTTGAAGCCTTCCCCAAGGCACCCTTCACACCACTGATATCACTTTGATATTGTGAATACGGAATTTCTGACGATGCTTGAGCCTGTGTCGTTGTCACAGCATTAGGAATTTCCACAAACACACCGCCAACTAATGTTGCCCCTAACACAACTGTTGCAGCTTTTTTCCAAACATTCTTTGTCATTGAAAATGACTCCCCTCATAATAGTAATTAGATTCGACTTGATTATAGTATTATAAGGGACAAAAAGAAATACACAATTTATTGGAATGTAATCATGCTTTACTAACAGTAGTGTAATTATATATTGACTGATAGGATATACATCAAAAATGCAAATAGGATATTATCTATTTAAATATCACGTTTTAAGCTTCCAGCATCGCTTTCACAACACCGTCAATATCATCACTTTGAGCAATCATTGAAATAACAGCTGAGCCAGCTGCACCTGTGCTGATCACGTCACTGAGGTCGTTAACGCTAATGCCCCCAATGGCAACGATTGGCCGGTCAGTCAAACTAACTAATTGCTTCAGTCCATCAAACCCAATCACGGGATCAGCGTCTGCTTTCGACCCCGTTGGATGAATCGGACCACTGCCATAATAGTCGATACCGTCAATGGCATTGGCGGCCTCAACCTCTTCAGCATTTGAGCAAGATAGACCGACAATCATCTGATCACCAACTTCTGCAATAACCTGCTGAATCTTTTCATCGGATTGGCCCACGTGAATCCCATCAGCATTGACCTGCTTAGCCAACTCAACGTTATCATCCACGATAAACGGAATCCCGGCTTCGGCACAACGACCACGTAGTTTCATGGCCATTGCAGCGCGGTCAATTGGCGACAAGGTTGAAGCGTTGCCCTTATCACGAAATTGAAAAGCTGTAATACCCGCTTTAATTGCCTGTTCTACAATCGTTTCATACTGGCCTTCAGGCACATCTTGAGATCCGCAGACGAAGTAAGCCTTTAACATTTCTGGTTTGAATTTCATTTGCCCGGACGCTCCTCTCCGTAAGCCCAGTGATTTAGTGGACCGTGGCCGTGACCGACTTGGATGGTGTTACGAATGGCTGCTTCAACGAAGTCCTTCGCCACCCGAATAGCCGATTCAATGTCATGGCCCTTAGCAATCTCCGCCGTCATGGCACTAGACAGCGTATCGCCAGTACCATGAGTCCGAACGGTGTCAACTCGAGGTGCGCTGAGCCAGAATTCTTTACCATTTTCCAGTAGAACATAATCAGTCACTTTATCGGTGTCCCCGTGACCACCCTTGATCATGACGTTTTTAACGCCCGTTGCACGAATCTTTTTAGCAGCTGCCTGCATATCTTCGGGTGTCTTAATCGTCATATCAGTTAGCCGTTCCGCTTCTGGCAAATTGGGTGTGACGACGGTTGCTAATGGTAGCAAATCACGTTTAACGGTATCAATCGCATCATCAGCCAATAATGGTGCCCCACCTTTAGCAATCATGACGGGATCCACGATCAGCGGCCCCAAGTCATATTTTTTCAGATTCTCAACTACGATTTCCACGTGTTCCGCATCCGCCAGCATGCCTGTCTTGCAGGCTTTGATTTTTAAATCACCAGCCACTGACGCGAACTGTTCATCGATTAATTTTTTAGATAATGCAGCGAAATCTTGCACGCCAATGGTATTTTGTGCTGTAACGGCTACAATCACTGCGGCACTGAAAACGTGGCGTTCCTGCATGGTCTTGATATCGGCCATGACTCCAGCGCCACCACCGGAGTCAGTCCCCGCAATCGTTAATGTTTGTGGAAATGAATTAACTTCCTCAGCCATCTTAAATGTCACACCTTTCAGTCAAATTGAGCAATCTTTTCAATATCGGCAACAGTTGCTAAATGCAATTCATCCATCAAACGAGCTGAGAAAGTACCTGGACGTTCTTCTTTCAACTGATCAGCAACGATCTGACCGATTGAGGCAAAGACTAAGCAAGCCGTTTGAGCCGCTTCAAAATAGTCACCATCACTGACCGCACAAAAGGCACCCACAATACTGCTAAGCATGTCACCAGAACCAACGTGTAACTGGAATAGCGGTGTGCCGTTAAATACCTTGGCAACGTGTTCGCCATCGGTAATAATGTCAGTGGCGCCACTAAGGATCACCACGCAGTTTTGCTTCTTAGCAGCAGCTTTAGCGATTTCCACCACGTCTTGATTGCCGGAACCGGCATCGATGCCCTTCGCGTCCCAGGCAACGTCAGCCAGAGCGGCAATTTCACCAGCATTACCACGAATAACATCCACTTGGAACTGACTCATCAAATCTAGCGCAACTTTCTTGCGATAACTGATGGCACCAACTGCCACTGGATCAATGACCAAAGGCTTGTGCTGAGCGTTAGCCGCTTTGCCCATAGCAAGAATGTGGTCCACTTGCGGTTTAGAAAAGGCACCAAGGTTCAACGCAACAGCATTGCTGATACCCACCATTTCATCGGTTTCAGCAATTTCTTCGGACATGATGGGTGACGCACCAATAGCATTAATACCATTAGCCACATCCTGAACGGTGACAAAATTTGAAATGTTAAGGACAACGGGATTGGTCTCGCGAATCTGATTCAGCAAATCGATTTTCATGGAAAATCCTCCCAAAATTTTAGTACAAACAACAGTCAGATACCGAAAAAAGCCGAGCTAATCAAAACGTTAGCTCGACTCTTCACCAGTAAAACTGGTCCGAATTGAACACGTTCCTTCGCAAGTCTGAACTTACAGGTTCAAAGGGATAGTGCAAGCACATCTCAGCCCCAAAAAAGAATGGGACACCCCTCGTGTTGTTTGGGTTAATTGTAAAAGAAAAAGGGTGTGGAAGCAAGCGCTTAGGGAGCGGAGTGTAACTGCGGGGCAACGAAAATCCCGGGCTTGGATTTTGGTTGGCACGTGGTTACATGTAGCTCTCTGCTTGCTGAAACCCAACTAAACCAGGGTGTGAAAGCAAGCGACTAGAGACTGGAGACTAAGACGCTTTCGGCAAAAATCCCGGGCTTGGATTTATGCCGGAAGTGACTTAGACGCAAGTCTCTGCTTGCTGGAGCCCAACTAAACCAGGGTGTGGAAGCAAGCGCTTAGAGAGCGGAGTGTAAGGGACGGGCGCCAAAAATCCCGAACTTGGATTTTAGGTGGCTGTCCCTTACATGCAGCTCTCTGCTTGCTGAAACCCAACTAAATCAGGGTGTGGAAGCAAGCGCTTAGGGAGCGGAGTGTAAGGGACGGGCGCCAAAAATCCCGAACTTGGATTTTAGGTGGCTGTCCCTTACATGCAGCTCTCTGCTTGCTGGAACCCGACTAATCAACATAAAAGAAAAGAGCCCAACCCAAAAGGCTAGACTCCCAAATTCAATTTAAAACGACGTCGTATCCGGATCCGTCGCCAACCCGGCAGCACCCTGGAACCCGTCAATCTTCTTCATGTCATCTTCACTAATTTCAAAATCAAAGATGTCAGTATTCGCCTTAATATATTCAGCGTGTACAGACTTTGGCAGTGGCAGGAACCCATGCTGCAAGTGCCAGCGCAGAACTAGTTGCGGTACAGACTTATTGTACTTTTCGGCAATGTCTTTTAACCCATCAATCTGGAAAATTTTACCAGTTCCAAATGGACTGTAAGCCTCTGATAAAATATCGTGTGCGTTGTTATATTCCACAACGTTTGGTTGCAAATCGGATGGATTCAAGAAAATCTGGTTAACCATTGGCGCAATCTTAGCAGTCTTCAACAAGGCATCCAGATGCTTTGGGCGGAAGTTTGAAACTCCGATAGCCTTCACTAAACCTTCCTCGTAAGCTTCTTCCATGGCTTTCCAAGTTTCAGCATTAGCTTCTTCCCAGTTATCACGAAAAGCAACTGGATTTGGCCAGTGAATCAAGTAAAGATCAACGTACTCTAAACCTAATTTTGATAGAGAGGTTCCAATTGCCTGTTTCGTTTTTTCATAACCGTGATCGGCATTCCATAACTTCGTGGTCACAAATAAATCTTCACGTTTCACACCAGAATCGTGGATTGCCCGACCGACGCTTTCTTCGTTACCATAAGCGGCAGCCGTATCAATATGACGGTAGCCTGCTTTCAAGGCATCTAATACTGATTGATAAGCAACATCGCCATCTGGCGTCTGCCAAGTGCCAAGTCCAATAACCGGAATCTTAGTCCCGTTGCTGAGTGTATAAGTATCTGTGAGAGCCATACCAAGTCCTCCTTTATAGTAAAAAACGGTAAACTCAAGTCTTAACAACTTTGAGTTTACCGTTTTTTTTAAGCTGGACGCAAGCGATTAGGCTTACGTAACTTGGTTAATCTTTCTTCATCCACTTACGGAATTTATTAATGATGTAGCCCAGCACGATTAGAACTGCGAGACCTTCGATGATCCACATGATAATCTGCTTCCAGTTAATGCCAGGTTTGGCAATCTTAGCTGCTTTGCCATCTTTGTCGGTCACCGTGAATAATTTATCAAATTTCCATGAACCATTATCACCTTTAACCGTCATGTTAAGACGATACTGACCAGATTTAAGCTTTTGGTTGTTCAAAGTTGGTAGTTGGTAGCCGAAACTAGAGTTAGGTGCAAAGTTCAACATTTTCTGATCAACTTTAGCAACCTTCTTATTGCCTTCTCCAGTGACAGTGGCTTTAAAATGAACATCGCCAATAATGGTTGGTTGGGTATTCTGTAAATTAACCTGAATTCTTGGTAAACCATTAGTCCCCACGTATTTGGTACCGTGGTAAACCAAGTCTGGTGTGATCTGTTTAGTAGATTCTACTAACCGAGCTGCAATAACGTAGTGCGCTAAATTGCTACTTTGCTTACTCTTTTGAGCCTGCTCAGCAGCGCTTGCCGAATAAATGATAAACCCACCCAGAACTGTTCCATCAAAAGACTGCTTTGGTGTTCTCAATTTGAATGAAACTGTAGCACTGCTCTTACCAGCAACCGAAACCTGTTTACCTGTTTGATCACCTAACATGTCAGAAAATGACGTAGTAGCTGACGCATCTTTTTTCGCCTGCAGGGAGTAATCAATAACCCCGTTCGAATTGGTCGTTGCGTTATTGGGCTTCACATTAAACAATTGTCGTTTACTGCTATTGTTAGTTATCCGTATACGCAAAGTCTGTTCAGCATTCGGCTTTACTTTTAAATCAAAATAACTCGATTGAGGATTGTTGTTAGATGGCAAAATTGCTTTCACCTGAAAATCATTAACTGCAGCTTTTGCTGTGATAGTGTCAAAACTGAAAACACCTGCAGCAAACATTAATACAATGAGAACTAGCTTTAGTACTTTTTTCATATTACTTGGTTGGGGTTGCAGCTACATCTGAAGTTGGCCCTGAAGTTAATGTCCAAGTTATGGTAGTACTGTAACTTGTAGCAACCATTGGGAACGTAGCATTCAGTGTTGGATTAAAAGCAATATTCCACTGACCGATACCTTCGCCAATACCATCAGCAGTTCCATCAGCATTTTTATGTTGTTCAGCATTCTCAGCAGAAGCAATATTAGTTGCATCTTTGGCACCTGCGCTCAAAGTTGGTCCATCATTTCTAACCACTGGTTCAGCTCCGACCTTTGAATTAGACACATTGGATCCCTTATCCAGAGTAGGGAGTAGTCCCATATAAGCACCACTGGGACTAAGTGCCGAATTCTCCTTGTCTGAACTAAAAGAATTTAGCTGGGCTGAAAGATTCCACCCAGAGGCAGACGCAGTTTCGTCATCAACAATTAAATCTTTATCAGCTGTTCCAGCAGCCTTACCATCGTTAACGATATGCGTTTGAAAGGTGAATTCTGGTACCTGTTTCAAGCTGAGTGATCCGTGGTTAGGATCTTGTGAAACACTCGCTGTCACTGTAGAATCTTTCGTATCCGCATGCCCCACAACAGGCGCTGCCAAAACACCTAACAGAACTCCTGCACTCATCAGTACCGTACTAAACTTTTTTAAATTAATCATATAAATTAAGTTCTCCTTTAAATCGAACAAACCGAATCTCCAATTGACACATGTACCCAATGTAGTCTCATTTATAAAAATAGTCAATAATAGTTCAATAATATTATTCCAATAAAATCCTTATAATAAAAGGCTTTCATGAGTTAGTTTCCCCCGTTAATTATAAAATTTAACACTTACAAAAAATTAGTATCATGTAACCAATTGAGCATATCGAAGCTATTACTCTAACAAGGGATTGCGCTCTTAATCATCATTTTATTAACCCTGTATTTCTTCCTATAAAGGATGTCTGATTGAGGTACATTAACAATCTCTTAAATCGATTAAAAAACTTGAATCTTAAATCATCAATAAAATAAAAAGCCCACCTTCAAGCAAACTATGCTTGAAGGTGGGCTATGCCTCTAAATCCTAGATTTAAATACTTGGTGTTGCACTAAGCCAATCATATTGTAGTAACTGGTGCGTGCCCTTAGTTACTGGCAGCCAGATCTTTGCCTTGGCGATATCTTTCATACTTTGCCAGAAGGACTTATCTTCTTTTGTCACACCACTGGGTTTAATTTGAATTAAATCATTATTTTCGGTTTTTGCGGTCATTTGAGACTCATTGACGTCAACTAGCTGAACGGCAATCGTCTCGATTTCTGAATTATCAAGTAACATTTCTATCAATCCTTTCGAAAATTGCATCCTTGATATTACAATATTAAGAATACCAACTAAATGTCTCGAAACTGTGAAGAAATTGTTGGGAAATGGTTAAGACGACACTTTCATTCGTTTTCAAAAAATATTTACTAAAATTTTCCGGCCAGAAAGCGTATAATACTAATTGATAAAGCGTTTACACAAGGAGGATTTTTTGATGCAAATTACATCCGATATTTTTGGTCAACACGACGGTCAAAACATTAACCGTTACACAATTACAAATGCTGCTGGTAACTTCATCCAAGTGAGTGAACTTGGTGCAACTTGGACGAACTATAACGTCAACAATCACCCACTGATTGCTCATTTCGATAAACTTTCTGATTACGAAGCTCCTGCTGCATCCTGTCTAGGAATGTCCATTGGACGGGTCGCCGGCCGAATCACTAAGGCTCAAGCACCAATTGATGGTAAAGAATACCACTTTGATGCCAACGAAAACGGCAATACCTTGCATGGTGGTCCTCACGGCTTTGCCAGCCTCGTTTGGAAGGCTGAACAGTCCGTCCGTGATCACGACGCAAGCGTTACCTTCTCACGTAACATCGCTAGTTCAGAAGACAACTTCCCTGGTGATCTAGATGCTCGCATCACTTACACCTTTAATGATGATAACGAGGTCTCAATCAACTTCAGTGCGGCTTCAACTGCCGCAACACTGTTTAACCCAACTTGCCACATCTACTGGAATTTGACTGATGGTCAAAAGACTTTGGATGATCAACTACTTAAGGTCAACAGTACTCGTCGTTTGGACTTAGCTTCAGATAAAGTCCCAACTGGTAAGTTCAATAAACTTGCTGGTACCGGCTACGACTTCTCCACACCTCGCGATATTCCTAGTGCGTTGGCAGACATCAAGTCACAGTACGATAAGGACGAAATCGATGATATTTATGAAGTGACCCCAAGCGATACTGATCCAATCGCCGTTTTGAGCGATAAATCAAGCAATCGTCACGTCGCCATCTACTCAGACCGTAACGCACTGGTGGTTTATACCGCTAACCTTCCCGAAGGCGGTCAACCATACAATGCTTTGGCTACTGAAGCTCAAACATTGCCAGATGCCCCTAACCATGCCGGTTTCGGTGACATCACTTTGCACCCAGGCGATTTGAAGTCTTACACGATTAAATACCACTATTACGAAGAATAATCATTCTTTTTAATACGTTGATATGGTCCAAACCTGTTTTACAACTCAGATTCCGGCCATGTAACGTAAAAAGAGCCACTCCGACAAAAAACGTCGGAATGGCTTTTTTTACGTTACATTCTGGAATCTACCGAGTTGTGCCACACTCTCTTTTACGCTACAATACGAAAGACGAAGACGCAAAACCATTAGACACTATATAGATAGGATAAAAATCATTGAATACAAATCAACCGCAACACCGTTATCATCATTCAAACAATCATAATAATCATCAACCTCGCCCGCACCAGCAAACTGGCGTCCAGGTCACCCTTGGTCAGCGTTTTCCGCTGACTATTAAGCGTCTGGGCATCAACGGCGAAGGTATCGGCTACTTCAAACGTAAGCTGGTCTTCGTTAAGGGCGCCCTGCCAAACGAAGTTATCGTGGCCGAAGTCACTGGCATCAAGCCCTCATTTCTAACGGCTAAGATTCACCGTCTCAAGACTCCTAGTCCAGATCGAGTTAACCCTCGTGACGACTATGCCGCTGAAGTTGGTGGCTTTGAGTTGGAACATCTAGCTTACCCAGCGCAATTAGACTTTAAACGTGATGTCGTATTACAGTCACTGGAAAAATTTCAGCCTAAGGGTTATCGAAATTTCGAGTTAAAGCCCACTATTGGCATGGATAATCCCTATGAATACCGCAACAAGGCCCAGTTCCAAGTTCGTCGGGACGAAGACGGCCACGTGATTGCCGGTCTTTACCGGGAACGTAGCCACGATCTAGTCGATCTAAAGACCTGTTCCGTTCAGATGCCAGCCACCATGCGTGTCATCCGTGGCGTCGTTGATTTAATGGAAGAACTGGACGTCAGCACCTACGACGAAAAGCACGGCACCGGCCTGGTTCGGACAGTGGTTGTTCGGGTCGCTAAGGGAACTGGTGAAGTCCAAGTGGTTTTCGTCACCGCTAAGGCTCCCTTCCCGCAAGAAGCTGAGATGGTTGACCAACTGCTGACGAAATTCCCAGAAGTCGTTTCCATCATGCAAAATATCAATAATGATAAAACTTCGCTTATTTGGGGTGAAAAAACCACGTTACTTGCTGGCAAACCACAAATTCGCGAGGTCCTCAATGGCCTGCAGTTCAACTTATCCGCACGGGCCTTCTTACAGTTGAATCCTTACCAAACCGTGCGACTCTACGACGAGGCGTTGAAAGCACTAGCCTTGTCCGATAACGAAACTGTGATTGATGCTTATTCTGGTGTAGGTACTATTGGTTTATCCATTGCCCACGCTGCTAAAGAAGTGCGCGGGATGGACGTAATTGCTGACGCTGTAGATGACGCTAACGAAAACGCTCGAATCAATAACATCGACAACGTGCATTACGAAACTGGCACGGCTGAAACGATCATTCCTAAGTGGCTCAATGAAGGCTTCCGGCCGGATGCACTCATCGTTGATCCACCACGTACCGGCTTAGATGACGGTCTGATCAACGCCATTTTAAGTGCTAAACCGAAAAAATTTGTCTACATTTCCTGCAACCCCTCTACTCTGGCACGCGATTTAGTGAAATTAACCAATCAGTACCACGTGGACTACATTCAATCAGTCGATATGATGCCACAAACGGCTCGTTGCGAAGCCGTTGTGAAATTTACTCGGGCTTAACGGTAGCCAAAAATTGCATTTAGGCTTATCATAGTGAAATAAACAGTTTGACCAAGTTTGACTTTTAAAAGATTCAGTGTAGAAAAGAGGGTTTAAATGCAAAATCCATTTGGAAACGGCGATAACGGCGACAATAACGAAGGCCCAAACGGTATTCCAGTGCCGCCTAACTATGCTACCGTTGTAAAAGAGGGTAATGGTGATATTCGAATCGGCAAAGTCGGTTTCTCGTATACGACCTTTCTCTTCTCCTTCCTCGTTCCCATCTTTCGGGGAGATTGGTACAATTTCCTTTGTATGATTGGTGTGAACCTTGGGATTGTCTTAGGACTTTATTCCATTCACTTTTCTTCGATGCAAACCTTTAGTACGGTTACCAGCGTTCTCCAATTCGTGTTGAGCTTCGTTTGGGGCTACTTGTACAATCTGATGTACTTCCGTCATTTGTTCAATCGTGGTTTTAAGCCGGCAACACAGCGATCGAAAGATTTGTTGACTAAAAGTGGCTACTTAAAAACCAAAAAAGACTAAAAATAAGCGTGAAGCAAAAATTGCTTCACGCTTATTTTGTTGCTATATTTTTAACGCCTTTTGCATTGTCTGCTCATCATAAAACCATAGCACCGCAAACATAACTCCGTAAATAGCCAATGGAATCCACACATAATTCCAATTGATCATCGTTAGCGTGGCGGTATTTTGTCGCTGTCCAGGTGCATAGCCGGATAGTTGGAACAGCCCAGCTGTAATCAAGCCGCCAACTCCAAGGCCAACGTTTACCCCAAAGTTATCGCTAGCAGCCAGAATGCCTTCTGCCTGAATCCCCATGGTGACGCCATAACGAATTGTATCTGCAATCATGATGGAAACTAGCCCAACGACCATGCCGTGACCAATGGCGTTGATCACTACACCGGTGAATAAAATCGGTAACGTGTTCAAATAGACCCCCGCTGCCAGCACTAGCTGACCGCCAAACGCTGTCACGATACCGGTTAACATGGTTTTCTTATTCCCATGTAAACTGGATAATCGCATAATTAGTACCACCCCAATTAACGAGGTTAAGGTAAAACTATTGGCCAGTGGTACCAGCGATTCCTTATTCAGCGTGTACTTGAAATAGTAAATCGCCGTTTGATTTTTAATAGCAGTGACTAGCCAAAATAGCAAGATTACGATAGAAATACGAATCCAAGGTTGATTTTTTAAAATCATTGGCAGAACTTGCTTAACCGGTTGGTGAGCAATCTGCTTGTTGGTAAACCGTTCGCGGACGTGAAAAAAGGTGTTCCAAATGAGGATCAATGAAATCACACTAAACAACATCATCGTCAGCAAAAAGCCCTGTTGCTGATTACCATGACCGAAAAACGCCACTAACGGCAACGTGAAAACCGCCACGATAATTTGCACGGAACTGCCAGAGAATTGCCGGATCACTCCCAGCAGTGTCAGTTCGCGTTCGTTTTGTGACATGGTGGGCAGGATGGACGTGATGGGCAGGTTCACCGCCGTGTAGAAGAAACCCAGCCCCAAGTATGTGACATAGGCCCAAATTAATTTACCCGTATGAGAAAAATCTGGAGTAACAAAGGTTAACACTGCAAATAATACGTAAGGTAAGGCATACCACAAAAAGAACGGCCGGCTCTTGCCATACCGGGAATGGGTATGATCGATCATTAGCCCAATCAGCGGACTCTCAATCACATCCGCCACCCGTGCCACGATGAATAAAATCGCTACCGCACCGGGCGTCAAACCGTAAACATCCGTGTAAAAGAACAGTAGGTAGGTGGTCATCACCTGAAAGACTAAGTTGTCAGCCGCGTCGCTCAGCCCATAGCTGATGCGCTCCGGCCACTTCGTTTGCCAAGTTTGATTCACAGTTGGTCACCGACTTTACTTTGTATTGGTTAGTTCGTGATAGAGTTCGTCTGAGATGATGTGGTTTGTCCACATCCAAGCCATGTGACCCAGCACTTCTGAAATATACTAAGATAAGAGAGTCAAAATACGACGGTATTTTGGCTCCTTTTTTGATACATTAAGGATGGGACAAAAGGTCGCGAGCACGTTAGGCAAATACTGTCTTAGCTGAAAAGGGCCGTCCCTAAAAATGAGATCTGAAAGTTTGTTCTAAGTATATTGGCTAATAAAAGTCGAGTTTAGAAAATTAAACAATCAGATTGTGTATCTAATAATTATATGGAGGTGTTTTATGACTAATAAAATTGTTGGTGTAGGCATCGATGTCAGTGCTTATAAACTCGACATCGCAATTTTAAACACTGATGCAGAGTTATTGAGTACTGATCAAGTGGAAAGTAATGCAGAAGGCTTTAAAAAGCTTTTTCGTATCTTAAGTAAACAATTGAACGCCGTTCAGATTGTTTTCGAGGCAACCGGTATCTACTCGAATAAATTGGTTCGTTTTCTAAATGAACTACATTTTAGCTTCGAATGCATCAATCCACTGGTTGCCAGGCAGTTAAGTACGGGTTTGCGACAAAATAAGACCGATCGTGTCGATGCAATCAAATTGGCTCGCATCGCTATCAGTGATAGCTTCCAGCCATCCTATGTACGTGATGAAGCCTATGAAAAGCTCTATCAATTAGATCGATGGTATGAAAATGAGAATCGCAATATTGTCATCTTTAAAAATCGTTTTGATAAGATTCAACAACAGACGTTTCCCGTCAAAGGCTTCCCGGTATCTAAGGACCAGTCATTGTTTTATGAGCTGTTTATTATTTTCCCGCACGCAGACTGGGTCTTACGTTCCAGTCTTAAACAAGTAACTGAAAAACTGAAAGTTCATCTTTCTAAACAACATCCTAGAACCAACTGGGGTAAGTATGCCAAGCTACTCCATTCTTACGCCGTAAAAGCCGTTCCCAGCGTTATAAGTGATGCGCCTAATTCAAAATATCTGATTCAGCTTGGCCATCAAATTTTAACTGTAATGGATACTAAAGCACAGCTCATCAAAAATATGATTGAAATCGGTAGTACATTCCCGGCTTTCAAATATCTCTGCTCAATACCAGGAATTGCTGAAACCTCAGCTATCAGGATAATCGCTGAAATAGGCGATATTAGCCGATTTGATAACACTAACCAGATCAATGCCTTTATCGGCATTGATCTTAGGCACTTTGAATCGGGCCTATTTACTGGTTCAGATACTATCAGTAAACGGGGCAACAAGATTGCTCGCAAGCTTTTGTATCAGTGTGTCTTTCAAATAGTTCAGACTTGTACTCTGACCCATAAAAAATGCCATATTGCTGACTACTATTATTACCAAACAAAAAAGCAGTCTTCTTCACCCAAGAAGACTGCCATTGCTTGCATACATCGCCTACTGAGAACGATATATGGAATGTGTAAATATGGTGAATCATATCAATATAAGTTCCATAAAAATCAACTGATTCAATAGTATTTTATCATGAAAAAATACTAAAATCAGTAGGTCTATTTAAGTGTACCCTAATTTCCTAGAAAACATCGTCAAAAGAGTTGTCTTTTGGTAGAAAAACGTGCTCAAACAAGCAGACAGCTGCATGTAAGGCCCCTTTCTCACAAACCCCAAGCCCATGGGTTTATGAGAAAGGGGCCTTACACTCCGCTATCTAAACGCTTGTTTTCACACTCTTCTTTTGAAACGTGCTCACGCAAGCAGAGAGTTGCAAATAAGGCATAAGCAACAAAAATCCAAAACCGGGATTTCTGTCGCTTATGCCTTATTCTCCACTCTCTAATCGCTTGCGTTCACACTCTGTTTTTAATCCCCCACCGGATGAATATGATCCACTGCGGCGACCTGATTCAAGAACGCCATATCCTTATCGCTGATCTCAAAATCAAGCTCCGCATTGGCCTTCACGTGCGCCATTGACCGTGCTTTTGGTAGCGGTGCAATGTCATTTTGAATCACAAAACGCAAAGCTAACTGTGGTACCGAGACCTGATAAGATTCAGCAATCCGCTTTAAATCAGGATCATTTACCAAATCACCGGTTGCTAATGGTGAGTAAGCCTGAATGACAATCCCGTTATCCTTAGCTGTCTTTACAATAGAATCTTGAGTGTATCCAACGTAGTACTGAATCTGATCTACCGCAGGGGTCACCGTCAAACCGTCCCAAGTTAACAGGTTCTCCAAATCATGGGTATTAAAGTTTGAAACACCCACCGATTTTGCCCGACCGCTGTTGTAAATATCCTGCATTGCACGCCAAACATCGCGATTTTCAGCATCATGGTTGGTACCCATCTGTGCCCATGGCCATGGCGCGTGAATGATGTAAGAGTCAACGTAATCAAGATCCAGCGCCTTTAAACTGCTATCAAAGTCAGCCATAGCTTGATCATAAGACTTCGATTCTCCAGGCAACTTGGTCTGAACAAACAGGTCCTCCCGCGCTACATCACTAGCCGCAATAGCTTCACCAACACTCTTTTCGTTTTGGTAAGCCTTGGCAGTATCAATAAACCGGTAACCAGCTTTCAGTGCATTGCTAACGGCATCAAAAGTTTCCTTTCCCGGTTTGGTCTGCCAAGTACCAAAACCAACTTTAGGCATTTTTAAACCATTACTTAATTCAAACGTATCTGTAATTGTAGTCATTCGAATTCCTCCCTATCCAGTTATCCAATATATTATATGACCTTATAGTAGGTCGAAGGCAATCAAGAACACTTATCAGTCAGTCATTTACCCGCTGAAAAATCTTGCCCGTTAAATCCGGTACGATCCGTCTCAGTAATTTGTCGTAATACCCGACAAGGATTCCCCGCAGCAATCACGTTATCTGGAATATCCTTAGTTACAACGCTGCCGGCACCGATAATAACGTTACTGCCAATGGTAACTCCCGGTAAAACCGTGACGTTAGCTGCTAGCCAAACATCATTGCCAATGGTAATTGATTTAGCAATACAGCCACCCGTTCGTCGCTCAACTGGGTCAAACAGATGATTACTGGTGTAAAGTCCCACTTTAGGCCCAAAAAGAACGTGTGACCCAATCGTAATGGGCGCGCCATCCAACATCACGCAATCATAGTTGGCGTAAAAATGATCGCCAATATTAATGTTGCGGCCAAATTCACATCTGAAATTAGGTTCCACAAATGGTGTTTCGCCCACGTGTCCAACTAACTGCGTGAATAGTTCATTTCGTTTATCCGGGTCGACTGTCCCGTTCAATTTCTGAGTAACTGCCGTTGCCGTTTCTCGTACCTTCATTAATTTCGGATCCACATCATCGTACGGCTGACCAGTTGCCATATAAGCAAATTTTTCGTCTAAATTCATTTAAATCTCCCCAGTTTCGTTTTAATCCCATTATATCGCAAAATCCCGTTATGATTTAACAGCACTGTAAGGTGTTGAAATCATAACGGGATTCAAAATTCATTTAAACGATTTTTAATTACTTAGTAGCTGGTTCAGCAGACATCACTTCATCAAGTGCTTCAGCTAACTTCTTAACACCATCCACGATACCGTCTTCAGGTGTGTTGGAGTAGTTCATTCTAAATGTTCCTGGAACTGGTTCGTTACCAAAGAATGGATCACCAGGAACCACGGCAACGTTACGTTTCAGTGCGACATCAAATAACTTTTGTGAACTCTTAACGCCTGGTACTGTAACCCATAAGAACATACCACCTTCAGGATTACTGTGTGAAACACCCTTAGGGAAGTACTTATCAATAGCGTCAACCATGATTTGTTCACGCTTATGATAGAGTGCACTGATAGCTTTGATGTGATCGTTGATATCATTGTCGGTAAAGTACTGTGCACATACATATTGTGAGAAACTGTCAGTATGCAAATCAGCAGACTGCTTCATCATGGTGTACTTTTTAAGCAGCTTTGGTTCTGCCACTACCCAGCCAATCCGCAGACCAGGTGAGAAAATCTTCGACATGGTGCCCATGTAAATCACATGACCAGTCTTATCGAGTGACTTCAATGAAGGTAAGTTTTCACCTTCCCAGCGAATAGCACCGTATGGGTTATCTTCAAGAACCATAACGTCATATTTATCAGCTAATTCAACTAACTTCTTTCGGCGTTCCAAGGTCATCGTTCGGCCAGTTGGGTTTTGGAAAGTAGGTACGGTGTAGATCAAACGAGCATCTGGATTGTTCTTCAAAGCTTCTTCCAAAGAATCCATCTTCATGCCATCTTCATCCATATCAACGCCAACAAAGTTAGCACCGTATGAACGGAAAACGTCAACGGCAGTTAAATAAGTTGGGTCTTCAACGATAACGGTACTGCCTTCATCGAGGAACATCTTACCAGTTAAATCAATCGATTGTTGTGAACCAGTGGCAATCATAACGTGGTCCGCAGTGGTATGAATACCTTCAACTTCCAACCGCTTTAAAATAACATTGCGTAATTCAGGAACACCTTGTGCGGAGCCATATTGTAATGCAGCTGGACCCTTTTCGTCTAAGACTTTATCAGCAGCAGCTTTAACTTCCTTAACTGGGAATAATTCCGGTGCAGGTAAGCCACCAGCAAATGACGTTACTGCGGGGTTTGCAGCTGCCTTTAAAATTTCACCAACGGGATCATTATCAGTCTTAGGTACGCGACTCGAAAATTTGTAGTCCATATAAAACACTCCTCTATATGTAAGTTTACTAAAATACATTATGTTAATCCCTGCACATACAGCGATTTAGTTAGTATTATAGCACATAAAATTAGATTATGATTAGGAAATTAATAATAATACCACTATTTTTTGATTTTCCTCAAATAAAAAAAGCGATGCACATTTGAATGCATCGCTCTCTTGAAACTAATCTAATCGCCCTTTGCGGTGACGTACCAAATAGAACAACGTTGCAACAACCAAAACCGCCGCACCAACAATTACGGAGATTCTGGTATCTGGGTTAACGAACATAAACCCAACGATGATTAACAGCATCACGATGGCAAAGTAATCTGAAAATGGATATAGGGGTAACTTGAACGGATGATCCTTCATCGCTATGGCATTATTTTTCCGGAAACGCAGTTCAGCTAATAAGATAACGAACCACGGAATCATACCTGGTAAGACTGATGAACTGAAGACCACCACGAACAGGTTTGAAGTCGATTTATTATAGGCGGAAAAGACAATATCAAGAATAAAACCTAATAGAATCCCACCTGAAATGCCTAAAATCGAAGCACTGGGAACGACTCGTTTTGATAAATGACCAAAGATTTTCGGTGCATCATTTTCGTGTGCCAGCTTAAACAGCATCCGGCTAGAAGAATAGATTCCCGAGTTGGCGCTAGATAAAGCAGCTGTCAGCACCACGAAGTTGATCACGGAAGCCGCAGCAGTAATCCCAACCTTAGCAAAAGTCGAGACAAACGGTGACCCGATTGCACTCAGACGGTTCCAAGGATAAATGGTGACAATTACAAAAATCGCTCCCACGTAAAAAATTAAAATTCGCAACAGCACCGACTTCACTGATTTAACGATTGCTTTTTGCGGATCAGCAACTTCACCAGCCGTGATTCCCAGCAATTCGATACCCTCGTATGATCCCACGATGATTGACATGGAGAAAAAGAACCCTTTAACACCACCAGTGAAGAACCCGCCATGGGACCAGAGATTACTAAAGCCAACCGGATGCCCACCATTACCAAAACCAAAGAAAATCACCAAAAAGCCAAGAATGATCATCAGGATAATCGTAATCACCTTGATCATGGCAAACCAGAATTCCAGCGAACCATAAGCTTTAGCGCTAGCAAGGTTAGCGATGACTAAGAAACCAATGATGACCACCCCAACGGTAAAGGTATTAATGTGCGGCCACCAGTACTGCAAATACTGGGTTGCAGCCACCACTTCGGACATTCCTACCACAATATATTCAAACACGTTGGCCCATTTTGCCAAATATCCGGCTAAAGGATGAACGTATTCCGTAGCGTAATCCGCAAAGGAACCGGTTCCCGGATTGATGTAAATCATTTCACCCAGTGCCCGCATGACAATGTACAAAATCAAACCAACAAACATATACGCCAATAAAACTGAGGGTCCGGTCCACTTAATGGTGGAAGTGGAACCCATGAAAAGACCCACACCAATGGCGCCACCCAGGGAGATCATTTCCATTTGTCCCGCCGTCATCGAACGACGTAACGCAGGTGACGCTTTAACTTTTCGTTTCATTAAATCATTGCCTCTCCAACATTATAAAATTATCAACGCATTTAAATCGGGCGCAATGCCGGTTAGCACCGGAACACTACGCCCGAAATTGAATACTGTCAATATCCGCTTGAAAACTGAACACAACTGAAATGAGCAGGTTTCTACAAGCATCATTTACCCTTTAATATATTAGCACCAACTGATGTTCAAACAAAGCAAACTTATGTATTCGTTCAAATGAAAGCGCTGTTATATCAATGTTTTCAGACTATGAGACACCCCAATCCGTATGTCTCTTAAATAGGATTGTTTTTCGTTACACCGGCTGTATAATGACTTAAAACTTACCTATTACTAACCTTCTAAGGAGAACTAGACAATGAAAAAAGCACTCATTACTGGCGCCAATCGTGGTATCGGCCTGGAAATTACGAAACGTTTAGCCCAAAAAGGACTCTTTGTGATTCTTGGCGTGAGAAGTGAAGCACACGCTGCTGAAACTAAACAAACTTTAGTGGAAAATGGTGTTGACGAAAATCAAATTGATTACGTTTTACTTGATTTAAATGACACGGACACCATCAAAAAGTCAGCTAGCTACATCGCAGAAAAACATCCTGATTTAGACCTACTGGTTAACAACGCGGGCATTGCCGGTGACATGGAAAAGCCTGCTTTAGCAACCACCGTGGCTGAATATCAAGCAACTTGGAACGTTAACGTACTGGGTACTTTACAAGTAATTCAGCAATTAGCGCCAGTTTTAAAAAATCATCAGAGTCAAATCGTCAATATCTCGGGTCCCTCTTTCGCAACAGCCTTTTACAATCCAGCTGCCTACCGCGTTTCGAAGGTCGCACTTAACGCCTTGATTCAGTCACTAGCCATTGATTTCTACAAGAACCAAGATTCCGTTGAAATCTATGGTATTTTCCCAGGCGGTGTCACCACCGACATCAATAATCACCGTGAAGGTCCCTTCATGAAGACCGTTGATGAAGCTGGTCAATTAATTATGGCCATTATTTTTGATGGTAAAGGCCACAATGGTGACATTGTTAACTTCGATCAAAAAATTCTTTCTTCCGTTAGATTTACCAGGTGAACAACCAAATAGAACCGTGATTATTTAGCCATAACAGGTAGATAATCACGGTTCTATTAATTTACTCTCGATTTAGAAATAATCGTTTATTATCTCGCACAAATTCCGCAAACGTAGTGGCTGGCCGGTGCAAAACCGTCTCAATCGTATGATTAACCGTTTTGGCATTGCCAAGTTGGGTGATAATGTAGAGCATCACCATCACGTTGACGAATTCTTTTTTAATTCCCCGTTGAATCATGGTACGACGGAATTTTAGTAGGCTAGGTTTACTGTACGTAATCGGCACCCCTAGTTCAGTGGTCATAATTTCTGCTGCCTGCTTGTAAGTGATTGCGGCAGGGCCCGTTATTTCCAATGCTTCACCAAGATATTTGGGATCGCGTAGAACCGCTACTGCAACGGCAGCGATGTCTCTGGTGTCAATAAAACTGGTTTTAGAACGCCCCGCCGGCACAAATAAATCGTGATTTTGCTGAATATCTTGCAGATGAGTGCTAGTAAGATTTTGCATGAAAAAACTTGGTCGAATAAAAGTATGAGGTAACCCCATCTCAGTAATCATCCGTTCAATCTTACGGTGCGGTACCATGGGATTCTTCTCCACACCAATCAATGAAACAAACACCACTTGGTCAATGCCGTGGCTTTGCACCGCAGTTAAAAAAGGCTTCATATCTTGTTCAGGTTTCGCCAGTTCCGGTGGGCGAACGAAGAAAACTTTATTGATTCCCTTGAGTGCTGGGTCAAAGGTGTCAGCATCCAAAAAATCAAAGTGCCGGGTTTCCACACCCAATTGTTTCATTTGCACCGATTCAGCATGATAAATACCAGCAACGACCTTCACATCATCGATTGCTGCCAGTTGTTCAACCACCGGCCAGCCAATATTCCCAGTACTGCCCAAAACGAGTATCTTATCCAACATGATGACCTTCTTCCAATTTAATCAGCAAACTCACTAAGGTTGCTTGTTCCTGTTGCTCCAGTGGAATGGCAAACTCTGACATTTGTGCGTTAGCAATTTGCTCGCAGCGTTTAAAGGTTTCTTCGCCTTTAGCCGTTAACGTGAGAACACGTGCCCGTCGATCTTGACTGGAAGCTTGGACAGCAACCAGCTCTTTGGCTGCCAAACGTTTGACGATTCCCGAGACGGTCGCTCGATCCATTCCGACAATCCCCGCAACTTGAGCTGAAGTTAACGGATCCTTTGACAGCTTCAGTTGAGCAATCACAGCCCACTGTGCACTGGTGATACCCTCTTTTTCTAAGGCAACGTTGAGCTGATAGCGAAGTTCTTTGGCTACATCCATGATAAGATAACCGAAATTATTCATAGTGTTTCTTCCTTTTAAATATAGTTAGTATACTAACTATATCGAGTTGGGTTATTAAAGTCAAAATTGTGCGACTAATCTTGGTCCTCTGCCAGACTAGTCGCACAATTTAGTTCCTATAATTCAATTGAAGCTTTATCCCCATTTATTTGAAAATGTGTCCCATATGGTTCGGACAGTTTTGCTAAGCGCTGTAAAATATCCCCCTTATTCGAAATCGTGGGCCATCCCTTTCGACCATCAGAAAGTGAGTAGTCATAGCCTAATTCAACTGGCCGTATTTCAACACTTGTCAGCTTACCGTTCTCAATCGTCCAATCTGGGATAAATGCCTGATAAAGCTTGGGGTCAACTTGCATCCCACGAGTGTAGCCCGCCCACTGAGCGTTAAAGAGTTCTTTAATCGTTGAGTCGGTTGGTAAGTCATACATCTCAAAATAATCAGCAGGTGCTTTATTCATACTTTGGATATTAAGAATAAAATCGCCTAAAGAATAGAAAATGGGGCGATCCCGGTATATTTCAACCGCTCGAATCGTGTGCGGTCCATGCCCCACAACGGCATCTGCACCGCAATCAATACAGGCTCGGGCAAACTGTTCCAGAAAATCCGGAATTGATTCACGATCCTCAACCTTCATTTCGTGACAATGAATTGACACCACCGCAAAATCAGCCTGATCCTTAGCTTCTTCGATTGAGCGTTGAATTCTATTCATATCCTTTTCGTCCACTTCAGTAATGTGTCCTGGCTGAGCAGCAATTTTAAAGCGATAGTCTCCCAACGCAATCGTGTTATCCGGCACTTTTGGCTGAAACCCCGCTTTGCGCAACAACCGATTATTATCATCTGCATGCGTCGCGTCAATAATCTTGGCTAGCGCATTGCCTTGATCGGGTGTAACAAAATAAGTGGCGTGATAACGTAACGGATTTAATCCCGGTCTGCCAGGTAAATAGGCGGAGGCGTCACCAGCAATGGCTGCAGGATTAAACGAACTGGTGACCCCAATCACGCCGATCCGACCATTTGGTGAATCATAATAAGCCGGCTGAGCAGCCTCCTGCATGTTCCTGCCAGCACCAGCTAAAGGAATTCCGGCTGCATTCACGTAGTCTAATGTTTTAGTTAACCCGCCATACGAATAGTCCATCGTATGGTTATTAGCAAAAGTGGTGGCACTAAAGCCAAATTCTTTCAGGTCTTTCAAAATCGACGGATCTGAGCAAAAATACCCGCCACCACTATACTGCGAACCATATGATTCATACTTGTGGACCGTCGTTTCCAGATTAAAAATACTGGCATCCGCATCTTGAATAATCGACTGAACGGCTTTAAAACCTGGGTAACCACCGCTAGGCATATGACGCTGAATAATGGCATCACCTACTGCTGCAAATTTCGTCTTCATCTGCATATCCTCCCGTATCATTGATAAACTAAAAGCAGTCTGATTATCAGTCAGATTTTGACTGGTAATCAGACTGCTTAAGCCGTTATTTCGACATATCATTTACTATCAAACGTCAATTCTACGCGTCTCATTAGAATTTGATATCCCAAGCTGGTTGTTCAAGTTCACCATAACTCTTCTTGATTTGGTTCTTAACAGCCTTAGTTTGATATGCTTTAATAACATCTTTATAAGCTTGCTTGTTCTGGTTCTTCTTAGTAGCAACGATCACGTTGAAGTACTGCTTATTTGTCTTGTTCAAAGGTTCTTTGAAGATTGAATACTTGATGTTAACGTGATCGGCCATAGCGAAACCACCATTAACGATTGCTGCATCGACATCATCAAGTTGACGGGCAGTTTGGTTAGCATCGATTGGCGTAATCTTAAAGTGCTTAGGGTTAGATGTAATATCACTTGGTGTTGGTGTCGTAACGCTGTTGTTCAATTTAATTAAACCAGCACTTTGCAACAATTTCAGTGAACGACCCTGGTTAGCGGCATCGTTATCGATAACAATCGTAGCACCCTTTTTGAGATCCTTAACGTTGGTGACTTTGTGTGAGTACAGACGCAGTGGTGCGGTGATTGAGTAACCAATTGAAGTTAAGGTACTATCCTTGTGGGCTGCATTCCAAACATCCAAATATTGTTTAGTTTGGAAGGAGTTAAGGTCAATTTCACCGTTTTGAACAGCCTTATTTGGTTGTACATAATCAGTAAAGTCCTTGTACTTGATCGTAATGTTGTACTTATCCTTTGCCTGCTTAGCAACGGTACTCCAGACTGCTTCGTCACCCTTAGATGGTGCAACTCGGCCAACTGTAACAGTTTGCGCTTTTTGCTTACCGCTTAAGCTGCCACCAAAACTAAAGAACCCAGCAATCACAATGACCACAACAACAATAATACCAACGATCCATTTAGTAGATTTCTTCATAACATTCTCTCCTCTGAGTAACAAATTTTATTATTTTTCAAAATAGCCTTTAACCACATCTTTATAAGTCTTGATGGTATCTAGATAGCTGCTAACAGTTGTAAATTCATCAGTTTGATGAACCACACTAGCGTTATCTGGTCCTAAAACGATAACGTCAATATTGGGATTACCTTTGGTGAACACGCTGGCATCCGTAGCCCCTTTGTAAGTAATCAGCTGAATGTCTCTACCTTGATAGTTCTTTTCTGCTGCCTGCTTAGCAACTTGAACTAGGTGCTTTTCAGGTGACGTTTCAACTGGGTGCCAACTATGGATGACCTTAAAGGTTAGTTCGTAATCCGTTGTCGCGTTGATATCGTCCACCGTCTTTTGGATGGCATCAATAACGTGCTGATTGTCAAAAGCTAATGTCGGCCGGATATTACCAAATAATTCTCCGTATTCAGGAATAATATTGACCTGATCACCGCCTTTAATCAGCGTAATGCTGTGAACTAACTTACCCAAATATTCATCAACCGGTGCATCGTCAAAGATATGCTTTTCGCGGTTGCTATACTCATTCAGCCCATCTAGAGCGTTGATGCCCAGTTCTGGCGTTGAGCTATGAGTGGATTTCCCCTTACTCTGGATTTCGTAGTTAAAACTACCACAGTGTGCATAAACCACGTTACCATCGCTAGCTTCACCAACAACCATGGCATTAACATCCTTTGAAATCCCCTGATCATTCAAACGGTTAGCACCAGGTGTCCCAAACTCTTCACCTGCGGTAGCAATGAACCGGAGTGTCCCCGGAACTTTGTAGCCTTCTTTAACCAACTCAATGAACGTTCGTACTTGAGCAGCTAAACCGCTCTTCATATCAGCAGCACCACGTCCATATAGCTTATCGCCAACGATTTCGGCACCAAATGGATCATGATGCCAAGCATCTGCATTGGGAACTGTAACGGTATCTTGATGCCCAGTCAAGACTAAGACATCGTCGACCTTTTTCTCCCCAATTTCAGCAACTAGATTAGCTCTTTTATCACCAAATTCATCAATCTTATATGAAATGCCATTTTCATCAAATAACTTGCCAATGTACTTAGCAACTTCTACTTCATTGCCATTCGGCGTTTGAATCTTGATGAAATCCTGTAATAGCTTAATTCGTTCGTTATCTTCTTCTGTACTCAACCTATTACCCTCTTCTATTAGTTATCTATGACTGTGACTCGTAGCTTTAGCTAAAACATCACCAGTGAGTTGGACAAATACCACTAGTATTAGAACTAGCAGTGTAGCAACCAACGTAATGTCGTTTGAAAATTGGTTATATCCATAAGCAATGGCAGTATTCCCAAGTCCACCAGCTCCAATGGCACCGGCCATAGCAGTCATACCAATCAAACTAATGAGTGTAACTGTCGTGACTCGAATCAATTCAGAACTTGCTTCCCTTAAATAAACGTCAAAGATTAAATCCGGAACGGTTGCCCCTAAGGACTGAGCCGCTTCAATTTTCCCCTTATCAACACTGGAAATAGCTGCTTGAACCTGACGTGCATAAAATGGGATTACGCACAATGACAGGGGAACTAACGCGGCAGTCGGACCAATCTGTGTGCCAACAATTGCTTGGGTAACGGGTGCAATGAATGCAAGTAAAATAATGAATGGAATGGCACGAACAATCGACACGATCTTATCAAAGATATTGAATAACACGCGGTTTTCAGCAATCCCGCCCTTATCAAAAATCACTAGTCCAACACCGAAAATCAAACCAATAACACCGCCAAACAAGGCTGCCCAGAAAGTCATATATAACGTTTGTCCGATCGAAGTCAACCAGCCGTTTTGTCCCAGCCAGCCTAGATGAACAACGTTAGGCATTAAGTGTGCGAATTCTGACATTATGCAATCACCTCCCTAGAACTGTATTCTTCAACATCGACCCCTGCCTTCTTTAGATAGGCAATCGCCTTTTCACGGTTATCCTTGGCACCTTTCAAAGTAACGAATAACGTACCAACGGGAGTCCCCCGAAGTTCATCAACGTTACCAAAGATGATGCTGACTTCTACATCAAAGTCTTTGTAGAGCTTTGCGGCAATGGGGTCAACCACATTGGTACCAGTGTAAGTTAAATGAGCTAACTCCCATTCTTCGTGATTCAAACGTTGGATGGCATCTTTATCCAGAAGATGGATGGCCTTTTTAAGTTCACCCTGAGTACCAATCAATTCTTTGGTTAATTCTTTTTGGGGATGAGTGAAGACATCAACTAATTCACCGCGTTCAATAATCTCACCGGAACTCATCACCGCAATTTTATCAGCAACTTGTTTCACAGCTTCCATCTGGTGGGTAATTAAAACAATTGTCAGGCCCAATTCTTTGTTCAGCCGTTTCAATAAATCCAGGATCTGCGTTGTACTCTTGGGATCCAACGCTGAAGTTGCTTCATCTGAAATTAGAATATCAGGATCATTAGCTAGTGCCCGCGCAATGGCAACCCGTTGCTGCTGACCACCGGATAACTGAGCCGGATAAAAGTCTTTACGGTCCTCTAACCCGACTAGTTTTAACAACTTAAGCGCTTGTGCCGTAACTTCCTTCTCTTTTTTCTTGCTATGTTTCAGGGCGAACTCAACGTTTCTAATCACCGTTTTTTCTTCCAGTAAATTAAAATGTTGAAAAATCATCCCAATATTCCGACGCTTTTCTCGTAATTCTTTGGTTCCAATCTGCTTAGTAACGCCATCCTTCTTTTCAAAAAGAACTTCGCCATTAATTTCGACTTTGCCACTAGTTGGTAACTGAAGTAAGTTGATGACTCGCACTAATGTTGATTTACCAGCACCAGAGTAGCCAACAACGCCGTAGATCTCACCCTGTTCAACCTGTAAAGAAGCGTCCTTCACAGCTTGAACCGTGTTACCTGCTTGATCAAACGAAACGTTGATATTCTCTAAGTTGATTAATTGCTTTGCCATTTATAACCCTCGTTTCAGTTTTTTACTCACATATCTGTTTAATTAATATAACCGTTTTTCTTTCTACAGAAACTAAAAAAAGTTTTCGTCCCTAAGTCATACTTATATGACCTAGGGACGAAAACTTCGTGTTACCACCCATGTTTATAAATCACTCACATGATTTACCTCAACAGCACAATAATGCTTGGAACGTTAACGGGTCCTACCGAATGAAGAGCTTGCACTCTTCACTATCCTTCAGAAGCTCATCTTCACCACATAAACAAGACTCTTTTTCATCAACCGAGTTTTCTGTGCATGTTTTTTAGGTTACTCTTCTTCTTATCGATTATTCTATTTACTTAGGTGGATAACAACATTAAATTAGTAAACATCTATTTTTTACTAATTATGTTTTAATTTATCCGGTTACCTTATGAGAACATTTTAATCATGTATAATTTGTTTGTCAAGATGCTATAACTCTTTTTCGTGAAGGTTACTAAAGAATTGTTCCAGCAATTTGATTCCTGTCTCGTAGTCTTTAATCACAACATTTTCATTTGGCGCATGTGGTCCAGACTGTGCATTGCCAACCCCAAAGGCTGCGATTGGCGCGTCCAAAAAATGATTAAAATCATATGATGGCCCTGTTCCAGCCGAAGTCGGCAACACTTCAACTTTATCTTCACCGCCATAAACTGATTCGGCGGTTGTAATTAATTGCTTAATCAGTGGTGCGTCCATGTCTGACCGGTAAGGTGTAACGCCCATGGTAAACTTCACGTGAACATCACCAAAACCGTTTTTCTCAAGCTGTTTTTGAATTTTGTTAGCGATATCAACTGGATCTTGACCCGGAACCAGTCGGGCATCAAACTTAGCAACACCCTGTTTTGGTAACACTGTTTTAACGCTTTCGCCTTCATAACCGCCACTGACACCTTCAATATTTAAGCTAGGGGCAAATAACAGTGCTTCTTTAATGGCATTTTCATCGTCACCTTGAATGAAGGGGTACTCGAGGTGATCTTCTTCCTTGATTTTTGTGGGTGAATAGTACATCTTGTGCGCTAACTGTTTAGCACGTTCTGAAGGCTCCTCAACACCATCGTAGAACCCTTCAACGGCAATTTTACCGTCTTTATGCAGGCTAGCAATACCAGCAATTAGATGCCAGAGAGCACCATCAACTACCGCAGCGTTAGAAGAATGCAGATCAATGCTTGCGGAATGGGTCGATAGTTCAAAACAGCTAATCCCCTTGTTGCCACCGGTAATTACCAGCTGGCCAATCTCGTTCTTTTTGCCGGATTCCCAAATAATCAAATCAGTTTTAAACAAGTCAGCATACTTTTCAAAGTAACTATGAATTCCTTGGCTGGCAATTTCCTCGGCACCTTCAACCAAAAACTTGATGTGTACAGGCGGTTGCCCATTTTCATCTAGGTAGTCCTTTAAAGCTGTCAATCGTGCAAACAAATCACCTTTACAGTCAGCTACACCACGACCAAATAACTTACCGTCTTTTTCAGTCAGCGTCCAGGGATCAGTATGCCATAAATCATATGGCTCAGCTGGCTGAACATCATAGTGATTATAAAATAAGATGGTTGGCGCACCTGGCTTTTCATCAGGAACCGGAAAATCAGCAAATACTAATGGAAATTTTTCATCCGTAAACACCTGAACTTTGCTACCAAGTTCTTCAAAGGTTTGCTTCAAGAAATCAGCCGTTTCAGGAATATTCTGATATTTAGCCGACACTGAACTTAACTTAATATACTGGGCCAACTTTTGCCGATAAGTTTCAATATTTTTCTCTGACATCAAACCACTCCTCTTCCAAATAAAAAAGTCCTTAGATTCTAAACTTAGAACCTAAGGACGACTGCCGCGTTACCACCTTAATTTCCACTTTTCTCACAAAAAGTGGCTCAATAAGTTAGAGCAAAATTTGCTGTAACCTTGCATGAATAACGCACGCAAACCCGTAGACAGCTTAGCTAAGCCTCACTGCTAGTTTAAATTCAAGACCATCTTCAAACGTGTTACCTTACCAGCTTTCACCAACCGCCAGCTCTCTTTTAAGACGCAACGTTCTACTCATCTTGATCAACTTTTTATATTCTCATGTGATTGCCATTGATAATAACGCTTTTGAAATCGAACTGTCAACTCATTTTTCCTAAAACAAGTTACTTAAGTTCATCCCTTAGCGTTTGCATTAGTTAAGATTTGGCTTTGGCAGTCACTTTTTGTCCAGCTACAAATAATCTCAATAATTAAACAGATGATTAGGCGCCGTACTGCCATTTTAAAAATGGTAACACGGCGCCTCAATTCATTTATTCTGCTTCAACTTTAATCAATAAACAGATTGGTCTACTTAACGTGAGCAGTTTTGGTAGAAGTAACCGCCTTATAATGCCCGTGTGAATAATAACCGGCATTGACGGTAATCGTTTTAGCTTTTGGTGCATAAATTGTTTTGCTGAAAGTGTGCTTACTACTCAACTTCACATAACGATATCCTTTATAGGTGTGGATGTGAGCATAGTTAGCAAATTTATACAATTTTGCCGTACCAGTCACTTTCACGTATTTTTTTGAACCGGTTTTCTTCACGGATAATTTAGAAATATAACTGTGCTTAGCGGAAGATTTGGGTCCTGCGACACCATCATAGTTACCGCCATAATCAAGTACAGCGGCTTCCAAAGCGTGCACGTACCCTTCTTCTTGATCAGCAATATCATAGAAGTCCGAAGAACCGTTGGTGGCGTTAATTTCTTGATTCAGGTTATTCGCCAATGCTTCCAGTTGGCTTTGAGCGCCCGATGATAACCGGTTTTTAAAGATGTTATAGGTTGCAACCATGCAGTCATAGTTGGCACGAGCAGTTGCTTTTGTATTGGTATGGCCTTCAATCGAACTCGCAAGATTGTCTAAATAATCATGAAAGCTTGGCCAATTCCAAGATGTATAGGCATAACAATATTCCTTCGCACTTGGCAGTGAGCTTGCAACCCCTGCTTGGACGTCAGAGCTGGCCTTTCCCAAAGCCGCTTTAATGCCACTTAGATCACGTACATAGGTTGAGTTGGGGATCTTAGCTGCCGCTTGCGCCTGTGTAGTACTCAGTGCATTAGGTGCTTCAACAAATATACCTCCCAATAGCGATGTTCCTACCATAACCATAATTGCTGATTTACCGACCTTTTTTAACATTCAAATTCCTCCCAATAAAGAAATAATTTCGTAATGCAGGCCTACTTTATCATCGCCCAATGTCACCAGGTGTCGTTTTAAATTTAACTTCAAATTTATTCCAAAATTATTTTGTATCTAGATCATGTGTCCAGTCTAGAAAATATAGCTACCTTATTCATTCAAAAATTTATAGTGATACTTTTGGCTATTTAATGCCACATACCGATAGTCATTGTCCAGTTTTAAGATGGAAACGCTCAGCGGATTGTTGCCCTTGTAACCGTTATACGTGCCGACTAAATACATATTAATAGTGCCATCCGGTAAAATTTTCCCCTTATACGAAGTGGCAACACTATCATCAGTATCATCACCGTGTTCAATTTTCATAATAGTTTTAGTTTGCTGATTCCACTTCAACTCAACACGACTTGGACTAATTGAATTGGGATAGTAATTGTAAGTGAGGGTCTTATCACCATCTTCCAATTCATCAGCTATATCAACAAAAGTGTGTTCTTTATTTTTGGAATCGAATAGAATTCCCTGAGTGACTAAAGAATCGTAAACATCATCATCAGCCATTGCCTCTTTGATTGCTGACTTAGAACCATCCATTTCCAGAAACAAGCGATTTTTCAGGTACTTATCAATTTTAGCTTGGCTATCAATTTTGCCAGGCTTTAGCCGCACTGAATTCTTGACTCCAGATATTACCGGATATCCTTGATTAGTTTTGGTGGTTAACTGTTTGATTGGCACAACTGCGTCCGCCGTTTTGTGACCATGAGTTTTTGCACTGTTACTTCCGCAAGCCGTTAAAAACGTGACACATAATAACCCAATTAACATTAGTCCTTTTTTCATAGAAATCCCTCCATTAATTGTGAGTAAAATCAACGACACTGCCTTGATGTTTCGTGTCATCGTGGACATACCTTAACATTGGCAAGCGTCACCACCTGTCGCTAAATTGGTTATTTTTATTATTTTTTCTTATATGTAAATTAGTTTTGCTTTGCGATATAATAAACACATTATAGTAACCGCTTTCTATCGACTGAATGTCGCTAATTATTTTATTTTCTGTCAGTTTAGCGACATACCATGTCGTCGGGACACCGTATACTATGTTTGTTCAATATATTAATCAGACCATCCACCCAAGCTAAAAGCTCTAAAAGAACAACTCTGCAAGCCTTACGTTCTGATTCTGCTTTGTAACTCTAAACGTGGAAGTTAAGATGAAGCTTTCTTGGAAGGTTACTAATTTAAGGAGTGACTCATATGAAAACTAGAAAACAAGTAAAACAGGAACTCGATGAATTAAGTAGTCAATATGATGTGGATATGTCGCAAATAAGCTCGTTCACGACCTGTGTGCATGACTTACCCAGTAATGAACAGATTAAGCGTGACTTTCCAGATTTGTCAGATGTAACACCACTAACTTTGGGACCTAATGGAGACATTAAATCTTCTAAAGCATTTGAGCCAAATGAAAAAACACATTACGCAAATACTGATGTCGCTTTCCCTTTTCCTTTTAAGCACCCGAATTCAAAACACAGTCAAGTGACCGAAAACTACCCTAACTTTTTTGATTCTGAGAAGCTAGTCAATAATGAATTTATGTTCGTAGCCCTTAATTGTGCAGAAAGAAACAGCGAAGATAATGAACCACAGGAACACGATTGGCAAATGTTTCACGATACTAAACGAATTGCAAATACGTATAAATTATACTTAGAGATAAATCAAGACCGCTTCAAAAACTGCTACATCACGGATGCATTAAAAAACACTGTTGAAAGTGATTCAACCAAAGTTGTAAATCAATTTAACTTGGGCAAGTCGAAGTCATTACTCCAATTTTCTGACCCTGAAAGTCTCGGCAAATACTATCTAGAAAACCTGCCAGATTTTAAAAACAGAACTGATGCGGCTGCGGTTACCGAGACAAATACATTAGGAATTAAAAATAAGCAAACTTATCTGCTAAGTTTGAACTTATTTATTGCGGAGTGTACAATGATTCAGCCAAGACAACTGATTGTATTTGGTGGAAAAACAAGCGAAATTCTACAATCCATGAAGAGTGATATTGAAACACACCAAAACGAATTAAATACTGATCCACAAATTCTAAAGTATGTTATCCAGTTAATTGATAATTTAACAACTTTTGATCATTATTCAGCTTTTCGAAGCGTAAAACGTCTCATGGATAAAACCGAACAGGAACTGTGGCCTAGTCTTAACGACGAAAAACAAGCCACTTTTCCTAACTAACTTTCATTAACTAAAATTCAAAAAGTCTGAGATCAATTCTGACATCGATGGAGTAACCCATCCACAGCAGAATTAATCTTAGACTTTTTTGTTGATTCATTTATTTCAATTGGTGACTCTAAGTAGGCTGAATTAAAAAGTCATGTCGTCATTCATAATTCGCCATCATTTTCTGAATCTCCTCACGTACTTCACCTCTCAAGTATTCAGGTTTCACGCCCGATACCAAGGATCCCTGACTCATCAGCCAAAGTTTAGCGCCCTGTTTAGCCACGTTTCGGCATTTAATGAATACTTCCTGGGAGCCGTCCTCTAAAGTACGGGTTTTTTTAACACTGCTTTCAGGAAACCGATCCAATGCTGTTTGCGGGAAACCACGGTACCAAAATTCCAACGTGGTATCGCCGCCGCCAGATAGAAGATACGTCTTTTTCCGTAGCTCACCAACATCCAATTTTTTGATCCGGGGAACTGTCACCTTACCGCTATTCGTTTTGCGGAAGGTGATGAAACGATCTAGCCGATAAATCCGGCTCTGTTCATGTTCATCATCATATAACAAAACGTAGAAATAATACTCTGAAAAATACAAGCTTAACGGTACACCACGCCGCTTTTTGGTTGTACTAGAATTGGGAACGCTGCTTTGATAAGTGAATTTAATCGTCGCTTTTTGCTCTATCCAGTCTGTGAAAATTCTTACCCGATCAATTAAATCTGGGACAGTTTTAACTGGATAGTACTTACTTAAAGTTTCTGTGGTTTCTTGTGTTAGAAAAGCTTGCTGTTTAGGGGTTAAATTATATTTTAAATGCTTTTCGATTGTATTCACACTGCCTTTTTCAAGCGCTCGGGTCCCAATCAGAATCTTCATGATTGCCAAGGCTTCATCAACATGGAGGCTATCAATTTCTTGATCTTTTTGAAAGTCAGGGTCATCCAATTTATAGAACAAGTGATACCCCGGGATAGCCTTGTCATAATTCACCGTATAGTAACCCGCATCTGGCAGAGAATCCATCGAATTTCTTATCGCCCTCAAATCTCGTTGCACTGTCCTTTGAACTGATTTTGGATCCTCATGAAAGTAATCAACGATGTCACTTAAAGTGAAATAATTTTTCTGAAATAACCACAGCATTTCCCCTGCAATTCGCTCTTTAACTTTAGAATGCCACTCTGAGTTGTCGTCATTTTGAATACTATCGTCTCGTTTATCCACTTGCATAACTTCCCTTCAAGAATGTTCCTTAAATAAGTAGTATGAGGATTATTATTCTGAACTAAAATTACCATTAGTTACGGTCTAATTCAATTGTTTTATAGTTACATACTTCAACAACTTACAATCAAAATATATCAAATTATCACGTCATCTTATGTCGTTTTTCTAATAGATAATCATGTTCCGTTGAAAATTATTTTTAGTTAAAGAACTTTTTAAAAACGACATTTCGTGTCGTTCAGATTCGATATACTGTACACATCGAATAAGAAAGTACCAGATCTAACAAAAGGGAGCGTGTTTGTCTATGTATCCGTATGAAGAAACTAGATATACCAAAGCTGTCACACTAAGTGGCGCAATTGAATTAAATCGGCGCCTTAAAAAAATCTCCGACCATTTAGCTGTTATGTTTCAACCTGAATTTATCCTCGGTACCGGTGATGACCGAACACTGGTTGATGCCAGTTTCACTATTTTTTGGCGCGACAAAAATATCGTTTCGAAGCCACTCCGAACTTTTGAATTAGGCTTTCTTGCCATCCCAGTTCGTCAAACTCAGGAAATCACTAATGCAAACCATCCATTCGACTCAACTATCGCTACTCAAATTAACGAAACTTGTAACACTTTTGAAAATAACTTCACGCCTCTAGAACAATTCATTCCTGATAGATTAAACCCTTCCGAACCCGATCTCCCGTTTGATTTAATGATTCTCGATAGTGGCCTTGACAGTTTATTTCCTTATGTTCGTACCTCACCGATTAAATCCACTGAACTGAACCTGGATGATCCGCAAGACCCCCTTGTAGATGATAGTGATGCTTCAATTCCCTTTTGGATCGATGATCTTAACCAGGAGAAATGTTTAAACTTAATCCGTACGGCTACAAAACATCAACTGACCGATTTGAACAATGAAAGTGATGATATGGATGATTTTCTATGTTGGTTCTACCGCGACTTTACTCAGTTTCAATCCTTTATTTTTAAATTTCTTCAGTCTCACCATTACGATACTATCCCTCAAAAGCTGACAATTGATCTGAATGGATTGCAATATGAATCTTTTCTGAATGACTCGCGATATGAATCTGATGACGAATATGTGTTTGATGATGATTTCTATCCTGACGATATTCCGTTAACGACCCTTCGTTGTGCTTATGATCAAACAATCAACGGGATGCCAGTTCTAGCACTTCAACGATACCAAGCCTACCGTATCCCCAGTCAATCTATTTCAGCAATCGTTATCTATGCTGATGATACTCAGGAGTTAACAATGACGTTAACTCACGTCCCTGAAATGATTCAGGCCTGGAAAAAATAGGTTTTAATCGTCACCCTGCCAATTTATGCCGGCCCTTTTGCCCATCCAAACGAGGTGCTTAATGATGAAAGATTCTGAATTTTGCGACCATGCTGATTTAAACTATGTCGTTTTTAACGTCACCATTGATGACGCGTCTGACTTGTCAACGCATGGTGACTTCTACAAATTGTTACAGCCGGTGGAAGAACCATTTCAATTCCTTTTTAATCAAATTACTTACACGGACGATTCAGCACAGTTGATTCTAACAGCCTTATCGTTGACAGAGGTACCGCTTTACTCAGTCGCAACCACTTTACTTGATTCTAAGCAGGGGTTGCATTACATCATTACTAATCAGGGACATGGTCGTGCTCCCATCGACATCCCATGGTATGATGAACCCGAGAGCGGTAACACACTGAGCGAAACGGTCAGTTTGAAGATTCGAGACAAATCCCTCTGCCGGTCTGAAGATAAAGTCCGTCATTATTTGGAATCAATTTCGGACACCGTTAATTTAGTCATTATTAATAAAATTGATGTTTTTCCAAGAAAAATTTCTCGCGTACTATTTACACTCATTTCTCTGGACGAAATCACTGAAGCTGATGTTTTCACTACTGATAGTCTTCTAGGAGATTATGGACGTTTTCGATACCACATTGACGATCATTGTTTAAACATTGGCGAGAAAAGATTAAAAGTTTGGTATTAATTTCTTTGGTAACTAAGTCTCCCAAATATAGCAAAAAAGCAATTCACAGATTAACGCGCAATCTGTGAATTGCTTTTTTCTATATCGATTCAATTATTCAACATTATCCATATCATTCGGGTTCAACCGGTGCTGATACAAGCTCTGATCCGTCTTATCAACGTCCGTGCTTAAGGCATCTTCAATCACCTGCTGAACTTCTTGCATATCCGTCTTATTGAAGAACGGTACCGCAATCGTGTAGCCGTTACCGCTTTTTTCAATTTCCAACTGGGTCATAATACCATTTAAGAACATCCCTACACCTAACACCATCAAAATCAACCCTAATAGTACGGATGCATCCATAGCAGCGAAACCAAAGAAAAACAATATAATTCCCCAAATGAAACGACTCATTTTATACGCTGTATTCAATGAAACGTTAGAGATGTTTTTCAACGGTACGTTTTGAGTATGTGAGCCCGCTGGAAAAACACCTAAAACCGTATTCTTTTCATTAATTCTGACAAACCGATAATCCACCGAAATCTGGCCCTTGACCCAAAATAGAAGGGCACTAGCTGAGAACTCCTTTTTGATCCACGTATTGCTTCTTGACTTCGTGTATGTCGTCTCTTCAGGTTCAGGTTCCTGCGGCTGTTCAACTTCAGGTTCCGGTTTAACCTTAGCCTTAGGTGTTTCCACATTAACGTGGGCGATTGGTCGCTTAGCTGCGGTAGTTTCCCCTACAGAACTTACCTTTTCAGCACTAACGCCCGTGTTTGCCACTAATTTATGCCCGCAATTCGGACAAAAGCGCATCTCTTTAGATTCAATCTTAGCACCACATTTAGGACAAAAATTCATGATGATTCCCCCTATAACAAAGTATGAAAGCGATTCTCCTCGAACAAATTAAGTATACTCTCCCCCGAATACCGGGACAACCTAATAATTAAGAAAAGATTAAGATTTGATGTGCTTTAGATTGTGCAATTCCCCTTTAAATCAAAAACAGCTATCAGAATGATCAACATTCTAACAGCTGTCTCCATATTAGTTATTTTCTGGCATTACCAAAATTGGCTTGATGACTTTGCCCGATTTAGAATCTTCAATAGCTTCATTAACATCAGCTAAATCATAGAACTTGACCAACTTATCAAACGGGAATTGCCCATCTTGGTATAGTTTGATCAATTTTGGAATGAATAATTTAGGCAGTGAGGACCCTTGCAGAACACCACGAACCGTCCGTGCTGGAATTAGAATATCCTGGGCAATATTGAAATTACCTTCAAAAGCCCCGCCAATAATCCCAATCTGACCGTAGATGCCGGTTGAACGAACAGCGTTTTCAGCTAAACCATTAACGCCAGCTGAAACAACACCAAATTCAACACCGCCCGCACTAATCTTATTCACTTCGACTGGCACATCAGGCGTCTTCTTACTGTTGATGACGTTGGTTGCACCCAATTCAAGTGCCATATCAAGTCGGCTATCAACCACGTCCACGGCAATGATTGGGTCACAATGAGCAACTTTGGCAGCCATGATTGCGGCAAGACCAACAGTACCAGTCCCGAAGATAACAATGCCATCACCTGGTTCTGGTTTCAAGTCGTTCAAAACGGTTCCTGCACCCGTTTGCAGGCCGCAGCCAAGAGGGCCAAGTAACTTCAAATCAACATCTTTAGTCACTTTAACCACGTTTCTGGCTTGTACTTTCATGTAGTTACCAAAAGAACTTTGCTGGAAAAATGAACTCAGTGGCTCGCCATCAAGTTCGTAGCGTGTGCCACCATCAATATCTTTACCCTCAAAGTTAAGTTCGTTCATCCGTTCGCAAGCGTACGGCCGGCCAGCAACACACTGTTTGCAGGTTCCGCAACTAGCATACGAAACGGTGACGTGATCACCCTTTTGAAATTCGGTCACACTTGAACCAACGGCTTGAACAATCCCAGCACCTTCGTGGCCCATAATCATGGGAATTGGTGCAAAGCCTGTGGGACCACCATTGATTTCTTGAATATCCGCACCACAAATCCCACTTGCAACGGTTTTAACTAATAATTCGTCAGATTTTAATTTGTCATTTAAATTAACGTTTTTAACAACGAGAGGATCGCCTTGTTTTAACGCAACTGCAGCTGTAATTTCCATGATAATACCTCCATCAAAGTTTGATACTTATTTCACAACCATAGATTATCATGGAAACACCCGTTAAAATGTACCAAATTCCACCAAAATGTCACTATTTAAATAGCAGTTTCTGCCCATTCGTTAACGTTAAAAATAGCTGGATCAGCGTTTCAATATTAGTATGACGATGCTCGTCACTTAAAAAACTCACCAGAAACATGTAAATGGCCCCCGCATAGGTGTTGCTGATGTAGGTCTCATTCAAATGCACAACGTTATTCATCTTCATGATTTCACGATTCATAAACGCCACGTTATCAATAAAGACCTCACGTAGTCCTGACCACTCAATCAGTGCGAAAAATTCCCGGTGATTGTCCCAATACGACAACAGAAAACTAATCATTGATTCCGCATCCAGGTTAGAAATCTGGGTGAAGTGGTGCAATGCATTTAGTTTAAATTCATGAATCCGTGATGTGATAATTTCGTCTTTATCTTGATAATGCCGGTAAAATGTTTGGCGAGACAATCCAGCGTACGAAGCCAGCTGCTGAACAGTTAACGTCCGATAGTCTAAACCCTCTGATTTAATTTGCAGCAGCGCCTGATAAAACTTTTCCTTACTCTTATCTTTCGCCGTTATTTGAGTCATTTTTTAACCTCGATAACATGATTTGATACCCAAATTATAGCATGGTTAAACTTCTATAAGACAATCTGTCTTTGCTCATCAACAACTATGTGGTAATCAATCCAATCAACCCACTTACTAATAATCACGATGTCCACCCTGTTTAACAAACTCCCAACTATCACTGACGTTTTTGCTCATGCGACTTAGTAAAGATTTGACCTGGCGGACCTCATCGTCACTGAACCCCCTCAGCGCAACCTGAGTTGAATAGTCGTTTTCTGCCTTGATTCTAGGGTAAACTTCTTGCGCATATTCAGTGGGCCAGATGTGTTTGATTTTGCGATCATGGTCATCCGTTTCACGGCGCACAAAATCATTTTCCTCCAGTCGCTGTACCGCTCGAGTAGCCGTTGCCCGATCCACCTTAATCAAATTAACCAACTCAGTTTGCGTTAATCCCGGGTGTTCACAGATTCGCGTGAGGTACATATACTGGCCACGCGTGAGGTGATACTGTTTAAATTCAATATTGGCGATACCATCTAGTGCCTTGGCAATGACACCGATGGTTCTCAATGGATCATCGCTCATTTAAGCTACCGTAAACGTGTCAACATCAGCGTCAACACTAAATTCAGTTTGAAGCCGTTCCTTCATTGTGGTCACTGCTTCAGCCTGACGCACACGTTGCTCCTCATTAATAGCTTCGATGACTAAAATAGCGTCCGTGGTTTTTTCTGTTAACATGGTCCGTTCGCCATCACGCCAGTTGAAACAGCGGCAGACTGCACCAATTTTATCGTAGTAAATCACTTCACCAGGTAAAGCCGGTTCGTCTTCATCCACACCTAATGGCTTAAAGGCTTCACCACCTTTAGCGACTCCGAGGTGCATCGGCCCATCAATGGCGGCTAAATCTTCGCCACCGCAAGGCACACCAAATTCTAGTGAAACGCTGTTGTACACGTCCACTAACGGATTGATTGGCGAAAGCGTCTTGCCCTGATCCACTCGTTTTAGTAACGCTTCGATGGATGAACGGGCACCCTTCTTTTTCTTGAATTTACTGTAAGCATCACGCCATTGCACTACTACTGGATTATTGCGGAAGGTATCTTCCGTTAAATACTGGTGAGACTTTGCCATAGCATCATCTAATAAAGCCTGAAAATGCGGATCTTGTGACTCATCAACGGTGTTATTTAAACCATGAACGGTTAACGTATTAATTTGGGCATCCGGAAAAAGATCCCAAAACGCTGGATCAACAACTAAATTAGCCATACTGACACATCCTAAATTAGAATTTAGTACTTGCATTTGCAACTACTGGTTAGCTTGATTTTACATTAATGCTCTGTCGGTTGCAATCTACTCCAACGAAAAACCTGCATGACAAGTTTGAATATTCGTCATGCTGGTTACTACCACTATTTAAATGTCCTTAACATACCAAGCAGTACATGCCTTATGAGCCGGCTTATCTCCCAAAGGCTTATCAAGCTGTGTAAAACCAACGTGCGTATATAATCCCCGTGCTGATGTATAATTCAAAAATGTTTCTATGTAGAATTTTTCATAACCATATTCCTTAGCGGTCTTCTCTGCCAGAGTTTCTAATTGATGGCCAATGTGATGACCCCGAGCAGCCGGTGTTAGGTATAACTTTTGGAATTCCGCTGTGTTGGGATATGAAAAAGGACCAAGGCCAGCACCGCCAACTAAATCACCGTCAACTTCTGCTACCCAGTATTTCGCCTTATCCTGCTGTGCGTAGTGCTCCGCTAAGTGATCTAGAACCTCATCATAATACGGTGAGTCGGGTAAATCATTGCCATACTCACGAATAGCAGCTTGAATAATCTTTTTAATCTGAGCGTTATCCTTTTTCTCGATTGGTCTGATTTTCATGCGCAATTTCCTCCATTTAATAGTTAGCGTTCAAAACATCATGAACTAACTACAAAGTTTACTTCACTTTCAATCTACTTGCTATCCTTTTAATGGTCATTTCCACATTTCAACTTCCAAATTTTGCTTGATCATCAATGCCCTAACACACAAATAACCTGTTCGATGAATTTTTTGAAAATAAAAACTAAGTAGTTTCATCACGTAAAAAGTCTTTGAAAGCGCTATATATCAACATTTCATCATTATTTATGTTGATTTGTCAATTATTTTTAGGTAAAGTGGAACTTTCTATTGGAAAAGTGTTATACTTCTTTTCGGGGACAAAGAGCAGTTCCAAGAGAGAGAGCCATAGGACGTAGAAAAAAGTTTATCAGGGCTATAAACAAAGACGTGTTGTTTATCAACACGTCTTTTTTACTGTCTAAAATTAGAAAACAACTTTTGCACTTCTACAATAAGCCACAAAAATAGCCCCGACAGTAATTCATCTGTTGGGACTATGCTGTTTCCTTATCAATTAGTATCGTGACAAACAGGGGCATTATTGAGTAATGTACTCGCTAATCAATTTCCCTAATTTTTTATTTAACTGTCTATCAGAAAATAGGTCAACGAAGACTTCAGCACCACCGTTTATAATGATACCCGTGTCTCCTTCATTAGTATAATAGGGAGCGTTCGGTGCTTTTTCCTTACGCCAACTAAACAGAATAATTTCAATCTTCGAATTATTGTAAATGCTGATAAGTTTAGCTGGGGTTGCCGCTTCTGCAAATTGCTGTTGCGTGATTTTTAAGCAATCGTAGAAATCTTCTACTGGTTTCTCATCAACCACATAGCCACCGCCAAAGTCATTTTGCACCAAAAATTGGTCTAATTTGCTAGGATCCACATTATTAGCAGCTAAAAAATCAGAAATTTTTCGAGTCGTTATTATCATAGTTTATTTATTCCCCTCTACAAATATTTACATTTCTATCTAATAATAGTTTACCCCAAAATGATTGGTTTTTGTTTAATAGGTTTATTTAACCTATGTTGAATGGCATTAAAGTATCATCATTTTTAAACTTCTGTAATGATACCAGTGAGAATACTAAAAATTCACCACTTTGGCTGGTAGATTTTTACTATTTTCTGTAGTAATAATTTGTCCAGTAATGGCTTTTATAGTGATGCCCATCGTTAACACTTAAATACGCACAAAGATGAATCCAGTTTTTAGATTTATGAACCTTATAGTAACCCACTTCATGCCCCTTAGTATACATATATTCAGTGCCCTTGATGTAGTAATAATGACTACCCTTGTTATGGTGATAATACATGTTTTTTAAAATAGTTGGGTCGTTGCCTTCAAGATAAAACTGATTCTTAGATAATTTTACTTCAATTCGCGCTTTAGTGCCGAGATAGTCAATTTTCTTAGTAACCCAAGTACCACGAATTGCTGATGGTGTGTACTTGTGCCAAGTTGCGGCATGAGCAGTTGTCGTCGATACTGCCCCAAAAATGGCGCACGTTGTCAAGATGGAAAGTAAAAATATTTTGATTCTCCTCATCATAAATCCTCCCAATATCATATAAAAATAAGTATAAAGTGAATCAATCTTGATAACAAGTATCCCCGTAATCTTGATTGACTACGAAGCCGCTCCATTACACGTATTAATTTGCTTTGGTGGTAGTTTATGTTTTAAAACAATCTTCTCACAGATGGTTTATTTTTAAAGGGTATAGCAATCGACCAATCAATACGCTCAACGAAAAAGGCCAAGTTCGCGTCACACGAGCTTCGACCTTTCTTTAATATCATTAATAATTAAAACCATCCAAAATTGAATCAACTATTTAACCAAATTACAGCTTGAACCCCTGAATCAAGCGTTGACGTTGCGCCAGTGACTTCTTTTCCACTTGTGAAAAGCTGTACCACTTAAAATGGAAAAGTTTCGTCTTAAGGAACGTCCCTCGGAACAGCGCCTTTAAAAGTGGTGCGCCTATCACCCAACGATAAATCCAACTTGGGGTACCCATCGTGGTAATCACTTTAATCTTTGGTTGCCGAACAAGTTTGGTTTGCATCGAGCCGGCCTGATACAGACAACCTTTTGCGTAAACTTTATCGAGAAAGCCCTTCATCATTGCTGGCATGACTTCCCACCAAATTGGAAACATCAAGATGATTTGATCCGCATCTAATAAGCGATTTTGATAGTCTTCAACTTGAGCGTTAATAGGCACTCCGCGTCGCCAGTTCGATAGATCTTCAGCGGACATTACTGGATCAAAATGGTCAGCGTGGAGATCAATGAGGTCCACTTCTGAATTTTCAGCTTTTAGCTGGGTAATAACCTGCTTGTAGATTGCTGCAAGAAAAGAACGTTGATGTGGTACATTTTCACTAGCGGTACTCGTGTATGGGTGGTCGAAGATAATGACTGTTTTCATTTTTAATTTGCCTCACTTATTTTTTTGATTGAGGTCAGTTTAGCATCGCTCGATCACTGGCACATTAACTTATGTTAATTTGAACTGTGAAATGGCAGCTATCTGGACAATAAATCACAACATTGGAATATCAACGAATTCTGGTAATAGTTATTAAAATGAACAAAGCCACACACTTTTCACACAAAACGTATCTAAAAAGGCACTAAATTATACTAGAGCAAAAAAATAAAACGCTGATATATCAACGTTTTATTTAATCATATTAAGTTAAGAAACACTTATTGCGCCCCCCGAGAGTCGAACTCGGATCATGAGGACCGAAATCTCATGTGCTATCCATTACACTAAGGGCGCCCAACACAACTATGATAGCGGTGTTGAACAAGGATTTCAAGTCTTAACGCATACCTGCAATCTTTGTGGCTGCCTCTTGTAAGTATAAGAAGCAGGCATCATTGCTTGCTTTAAAATCAGTCACAAACGAGTCCGTCTGCGGTTTAATCGTTTCAATGGGCTGTTTCATAATATCAATCACTTCAATATTGTCTCCTGCCCACTTGGCTGAATCGTAGTGCCCTTCTTCAGCAAATTCTAGATAGGCTTGAAATGAGGCTAATACGGTTCTTTTAATAACTTCGGCTTCCGTCACGGTCTCACCGTTAGCTTGGCGGCGAGCAACTTCTTTTTCGACTTCTGCCATGGTTTCTGGTACATCAATTTCCATGAGTGATTCCTCTTTCTGTCATAGTCTTCAACACATTTTAGCATGTTACATTCCAAAACTCCTGTTAAATTTTCCTGAAGAAACAATATCGATTAGTCCATCTTAACAATCATTGGTAATGAAGGAAAGCGTTGGCTCTTATCCAGCTATAAAATGAGCAATAAATTAAAAACTCCTCTGTAATTTCTCATTAAATCAGGTAAACTAGTGATAAAGAAACTACAATTTGTAAGTAAATAAGGAGAATGACTATGACACTCTTATATCGCAGTACACGTGGTACTGCAGACGATGCCTTAACTGCATCCGCTGCAATCCTACAAGGATTAAGCCCGGACGGTGGTCTTTACGTCCCAACTGAAGCCCCCCAACTCAATTTAGATTTAAACAAACTGCCAAACATGTCCTATCAAGAAGTTGCTTTTAAAGTACTCAAGGCGTTCTTGACCGACTTTACAGATGACGAAATCCGCGACTGTGTCAACGCAGCCTATGATGATAAATTTGACGACCCATTGATTGCGCCAGTCACTCACCATGGCGATGATTATTATTTAGAACTCTTCCATGGCGCTACTATCGCCTTTAAAGACTTGGCGCTGTCAATTTTACCCCACCTCATGACAACGGCAGCCAAGAAGAATCACTTTAAGAAAGAAATCGTGATTTTGACTGCCACGTCTGGTGATACCGGGAAAGCAGCCATGGCTGGTTTTGCGGACGTTACTGGTACTAAAATCATCGTCTTTTATCCGAGTCAAGGCGTCAGTGCCATTCAAAAACAGCAGATGATCACCCAAGTGGGTGAAAACACCTACGTTGTGGCGATCAACGGTAATTTTGACCAAGCACAAACTAACGTTAAAGAAATTTTTAACGATAAGGATTTTGAAGCACAACTCGCTGCTCACGGGTTCCAGTTCTCGTCAGCCAACTCCATTAATATTGGTCGGTTAGTGCCACAAGTTGCCTACTATTTCTACGCTTATGGTCAACTGGTTAAACAAGGCGCAATCAAAAATGGCGACACCATTAACTTCAGCGTACCAACTGGTAATTTCGGTGATATTTTAGCGGGTTATTACGCCAAACAATTGGGGCTGCCCGTTAACCGATTGATTTGTGCTTCGAACCAAAATAACGTCCTGACTGATTTCTTCAAAACGGGTTACTATGACCGTATCCGCCCATTTTTCACGACCACCTCGCCGTCCATGGACATTCTGGTCTCTAGTAATTTGGAACGACTCGTCTTTCACGCAACTGGTGAAGATGCCACTCAAACGGCTGCTTACATGCATGAGCTGGAAAAGAACGGTCATTATCAGGTCAAACCAGCTGTTCTTGAAAAACTGCAAGCCACTTTTTCAGCGGACTTTGCCAGTGGCGATGATGATCAGCAAGCCATCGCGAAAGTTTATAAAAACACTGAGTTTGCGATTGATCCTCACACCGCAATTGCGAAAGCCGTCGCGGATAAATACCGCCAAGCAACTGATGATAATCATCCAATGGTCATTGTTTCAACTGCTAGTCCATATAAATTTCCTAATGCGGTTCTCAGTGCCATTGAGGGACATCAAGTTGAAGTTGACGGCCTTGACGCTGTGAAACAACTTCAAGATCACATTAACGTCCCGCTGCCAAAAGCCATTGAAACCCTCTTCCACGCTGAAGTTCGTCACAATACCACGGTACAACCTGATGAAATGCAGGCAGCGATTACAAAAATTTTGAAAATTGACTAAGTAAAGCTATTCAATTTTTATAAATACAGTTATACTTTAATAGTCAAATATTTAAGTAACCGAGGTGAAAGTTTGTGGCAGATATTAAGAAAGATTATTTAGCCGTTTCAACCTATAATGCTATTCTCCATCGCCAGCTTCAACGTGATATGAATCAGCTGTTGATTAAAGATAAGCTACCCGTTAACATTACCGAAATGTATCTGATGGTTCTGATTCTTGAAAGTCAGCCTATCAGCCAACGACGCGCATCTACAACACTAGCTGTCGATGAAGGTCTGATGACACGGATGGTCAAGCACTTAACTGCGCTTGGCTTAATTCATAAAGAAGCAGCCGCCAAAGATAAACGTGTTAAAGAATTGACACTGACAGCGGATGGTAAAAAGTTGCTGGATTATGGGTTATCAAAGCTTGATGAGTGGTGGCAGTCCTTCGCACCCGATTTAAAAGATATCGATATTAATAATCTTGGGCGTGATTTGTTTGATGTGTCAAAGGTTGTACTGTCTGATCGTCATCAAACAGACCTAAACAATGATCGTGTTGATACGGAAATCAAGAACTAAATGCGTCGCTTGAACTCATTAATAAAAGAAGAAATCCGATAATGGTGATCCACTACCCATTACCGGAATTTTTTTGCCAAAAATCCCCTAACTTCTCACTGGCATTTCAGTCATTAAACGACTACGCTAGACGTGAAGAAAATAGTAAGGAGTGGTTGAGATGACACGAACGGTAAGCATTGCTTAGGCACGTCAGGGCGATTCGCATACGATTCAAGAAATCGGTATCCCATCATTAGTCCTGATGGAACGGGCAGCCTTGGGTGCAACTGGTCGATTGTTAAATGGTAATTTTGATTTATCGAAGGTTTTAGTTTTTGCTGGTACAGGCAATAACGGTGGTGACGGTCTGGCAATTGCCCGCATGCTGCATGTTCGAGGTGTTGACGTCACTGTTATGCTGACGGGCGCAGAAGACCACACGTCTACTGAAACTGCACAACAGCTCAAAATTTTGCATTACTATCAGATTCCTGTTATTCCAGCAAGCACTGATCTAACGGGTTACACCACAATTGTTGATGCGATTTTCGGTATCGGCTTGGATCGGCCAGTTGAAGGTAAATTTGCTGATTGGATCAATGCCATCAACGCATCATCCGCTAAGGTTTTCAGTGTAGATGTGCCTTCAGGATTAAACGCTGATACCGGTGAACCACAAGGGGCCACGGTAAAAGCCACCGCCACCAGTTCATTCGCTTACGCCAAGAACGGTTTCGTTACCGATCAGGGTAAGCAGTATACCGGGCAGTTATACGTTGAAGATATTGGCGTGTACTTAGACGACCATTATGAAGGTTAGTTCAAGCAACCAAAAAGGCTTAGAAACGGTGATATTCACTGTCTCTAAGCCTTTATTTGCCGATTAAAATTTTAAATATTACTAAACGCTTGTTTTCACACTCTCTTAATCGCCCACAATTGCCTTAATAGCAGCAGCATAAATGTCCATCGCCGTAAACATTTTTTCTAGTTCCCACTGTTCATCGACCTGATGCATATAATCTGGAACTCCTGGCAGCATTGCACCAAAGGCCACGCATTGGTTCATGGTTCGGGCATAAGTCGCCCCTCCGGAAACTTGCGGTTCAGTGTCATCTCCGGTAACCTCACGATAAACCGTCATTAATTTTTCAACTAGTTCACTGTCTTTAGGGACATATAACGGTGCTAAATAATCGAAATCTTCATAACGGTATCCATATTCAGCAACCTTCTTTGTCATCTTCTCAATCAACTCATCATGGTCCACAGTTACCGGTATCCGCATATCCACCTGCATCCGTGTTTCTTCAGGGCTGACTTCAATGTTTGAAATGTTGATGGTGAGATGTCCAGACGCTTCATCCGCCACATCACCCATTAAGTTAGTCCCAGTGGCATCTTCTTTGAAGCAACGACCGATTAAGCCTAGTGGTCCATCTGGGAAAACCTGGTCCAGCGCCATTGCCAGTCGTAACACCGCGTTAGTCCCATTGGGCGCTAACATTGCGTGGACTGATTTACCAGTAACGGTAATCCCATTTTCGTCTGTTTCGTAGTCAAAGCCGAAATCATCCAGCGCTGCTTTAACTTCAGCCAGTTTGGGGCCATTATATTGTGCTTTGGCGGGAACCGCGTTGAAAGCGTGTTGCATCTTCAGGCTAAATTCCGTGCTACCTGGCCCAACGAAGTAGGATTGCTGAAGCCCCTTCTCGGCATAGGTAACCGGGAACTCGGAGTCTGGCGCGATACCATGAGTAATGGGATCTTCTTTTTGCTGATAAACGGCGATTCCGCGCCAAAGCGTTTCTTCATCTGTTCCGAAAATGAATCGAATACGTTCTTTGAAGGTCACCCCAGCGTCCATTAAGGCTTTAACAGCATACAACGCTGCTATTGATGGCCCCTTATCATCCTGAACACCACGTCCATAGGCCACACCGTTTTCAACCACCAGTTCAAATGGGTCATGGCTCCAGTCCGCTGTATCGCCAGCTGGAACAACGTCCACGTGACCAAGAATACCAAAGATTTCTTCGCCTTCACCAACTTCTGCATAACCGTAATTGCCATCCGGATCCGTATAGGTTTTAAAGCCGAGTTCATCGCAAATTTGCATCATTTCATCTAACGCGTCTCTGATGGGCTGACCAAATGGTGCATCTGGCGCAGGATCTGTGGCGCTTGACGGGTGTTTAACTACTCGTTTAAGAGCTTCAACGGCTTCTTTTTGATGGGTTGCTTTGATGTCGTTTTGCATGGTGGGGTCCTCCTTTATGATTTTGGATGGTTTCTTTAATATTGTTTAAATGGGTTGTGCCAGGCAGAGAACTGCATTTTTTTACATTGCCTAACTGGGCTACAACAAGCAGAGAGCTGCATGTAAGGAGCAGCCACCCAAAATCCAAGTTCGGGATTTTTGGCGCCCGCCCCTTACACTCCGCTCTCTAACCGCTTGTTTCCGCACCTTGGCTTAATCGGGCTACACTAGACAGAGAACTGCATGTAAGTCAATTCTGGTATAAATCCAAAACCGGGATTTTTACCAGAACCGTCTTACACTCCGCTCTCTAACCGTCTAGCTCCGCACCTTGGCTTAATCAGGCTCCTACAGGCAGAGACTTGCACCTAAGCCAATACCGCTATAAATCCAAGACCGGGATTTCTACCGGCATCGGCTTAGGCTCCAGTCTCTAACCGCCTGTATCCACACCTTATAATATTGCCAACACCCCCAAGAACACACTCGTCACAATGAAGAGGTAAATCATCAGCTTGGCAATCCACTTCCACCATACACTAATGTTGATGTGCGCAATGGCCAAGGCCCCCATCACGACACCTGAAGTTGGCGTAATCAAGTTTACCCAGCCCGACGCTGCCTGGTACGCCGTGATGACGACACTACCATCCACGCCAGCAAATTTACCCATCGGTCCGATAATTCCCATGGTTGCTGATGCAAGACCAGACGTTGACGGAATCAGGAACGACATTGGAATGTAGAAAATGTAGGTGATGATGATGAAGACACTTTCTGAGAGACCCTTAAGTCCCATTTCACCCCAATGAAGCACTGTATCAGTAATTAAACCGTCATTCATAACCACTTGAATCCCACGAGCAACCGCCACGATGATGGCTACGCTAAGGAATTCTGCCATACCGCCAAGGAAGGCGTGAATGAAATCGGCTTCTTTCATCTTATAAACAAACATCACAACGACTGACATTAATAGGAAGAGCATGGTAATTTCTGAGAAGTACCAGTCACCCATCGGCACCATGTCGCTACCGAGGATGTTGCCTACTACCGGAATACCAGATAACCACTTGGTTGCACTTTCAAAGAAAGTCCACTTCGTATTGATCGTGCTCCAAGGAATTAAACCAACGATCATCAGCAGGAATGTTAAGCCAAAGAGGGTGAGGACGCCTTTTTGACGGCCGGTCATGGTGCCACCTTCATCAGCATCAGCTACTGAGAAACGATCCAGGTCTTCTTGACGCTGTTCAAACACAGCCGATTTACTTGGATCTTTCTCAACCTTTGAAGCATAACGGTAAACATACCAGATACTCAACACCAGTGTAATAATCAACAGCAGTAATCGTGGGAAGAGTCCCTGTCCCATCGAAATATCCAGTGTTTGACTGGCCACACCAGTCGCAAATGGATTCACCGTGGAAGCCAAACAACCAATCTGTGACCCGACTAAGATAATCGCCACGGCTGTTAAGGAATCAAAGCCCACACCAATCATCACTGGAATCAGCAGTGGATAAAACGCAATGGTTTCTTCTGCCATCCCATATGTTGAACCGCCTAAAGCAAACAAAATCATTAAAATCGGAATTAAACGTTTTTCTTTTCCTTTATATTTACGAACAACGGCACCAATACCGTCATCTAAAGCCTTGGTCTTGTTAACAACACCAAGGAAGCCACCGATTACAAGAATAAATAGCGAGATAGAAATTGCGCCTTCGGTTTGGTCGTTACCGATCATCCCGTAAATTGGTGCCATAAAGACGTCCCAAATACCTTGTGGGTTCGCCGTTACTGATTTATAAGTATGCGCAATAATATTGCCAGCTTTATCAGTGTTATAAGCCCCTGCAGGAATAATCCAGGTGAGAATTGCCACTAAACAAATAATCATGAACAGAATCGTATACGCTGACGGCATTTTAAACCGTCTTTTTTTCGGTTCCACTTTAGGTGTTTGCATCGTCCTCATCTCCTTATCACTATTCTTTAACACTTTTTAGTTTATCGGAGACAAGTAACCAAATTATGACTATTGTTTGAAAATTTTTAATTTTATACTAATTGTGAGCATTAATCTTTACTTATTTGTATATCTCAAGCAATTATCTGTGTCAGTAAGTATCAAACGCTACTACATGTATGCTATAATCATTTTGAAATCGTCACCACAGGAGGGATATCAATGACTGAAGAAGGATACATGAACATTCAAGATGCAGATCCAGACATTATTGTTGACCTTAAATACGCTACTACTGATAATTTTACTGGCCGAGTTATCTATGACTTTACAACCGCGATTGCTCGAATCGGTACAGCGAAGAAACTCGCCAAGGCCGCCAAAGCACTTAAAGAGCAAGGCTATCGCATTAAAGTTTGGGACGCCTACCGACCAACTGAGGCACAGGAGAAATTATTTGAAGTCGTTTCTAACCCAACTTGGGTTGCTGAACCTGATCCAAATTACTCCCATCAAAAAGGCGTTACTTTTGACCTCACCCTCACTGACTTAGATGGTAAAGAAATCGAAATGCAATCCGGCTTCGACGATTTCACGGGAAAAGCGGTTCGCGATTACCCTCGAACACCCACTCAAGAAAAGAACTTTCAGACTTTAGTTAAAGCTATGACCGACGCTGGTTTTGTTGGTTACGAAAATGAATGGTGGGATTATCGCGATACGAATATGGATGATTATGGACCATTAGATGCAAATCCAAACGATTTTGCGCACGCGTAAAAACCTGAGCCAACTATTAAACATTCACACTAAAACTGACTATACTATTCTATGGTGATTACCACCTCCAAACGATCAGCTCAAGTACGTGGCTCCGCAGAAATACGACCAGGCTTGACTATGGTGATTACCCCCAATCTGTAAGGATTGGAACTGAGTTAACTCAAAAAACACCGCCCTTTATGTGAAGGACGGTGCTTTTAGTTTCTATTAAATTTACATCTACTGGGCTCAATGCTAAAGTAGATTTGTACGAATATTAAGGGAGAAGGATATGTTTTGAATCGTAAACTATTAATCAGCACCGCTGCGTTGATTGCCGGATTAGGCATCGCGTATAGTAGCCTGCAAACACCAACAGCTTCAGCATCTTACCGAGTCGTAAAACGAACTGAGGACAATGCACCATTCTCGACGTTTTACCTTAAGAATAAGCATAGTAATGCATACATGTGGAATTTATCCCACACGAAAAAAAGCCATAATTTAAAAAATTATCCTCACACAACCTGGTCTCGAACTTCAACAGTTACCTTACAGTCAGGTAAAAAGCGGTCAATCTACTATCAAGTTAGTAATGGCCGTTACAACGGTTATGTCTGGCACGGTTACTTCAAGGCTGGGCAGAACCCTGACGTTTCATACAGAACCAACAGTGATAAGGAAGTTGTGTACAGCAGCATTCCCAAGCGTGACTGGAGTCAAGTGGGGTCAGAAACTGATTATACACTGAAGAAGCCTCAACTAACTGGGCTTTCTTCGTACTCGGCATACGCTAAAAAACCAACCACTTCGCAAATTAACAAAGTGGTTGCCTTCATTAAAGCTTCGAACAACGCTGCCGGTATCACAGGCACTGGCTCATTAGCACCCGACCATGACGGTGATCCAACCTATAATGGCTGGCAAAACTTCCGCATCGTTATGCGCCCTATTAGTTCATCAAAATCTAAGACCATGGTGCCCTATGTCGAATACATGACCAACAACGTTATCGATGAAGGTACCGGCAATTCTTACTCAGGTAGCGAATGGGAAACAGCAGGAACCTTCAAAGCCTTTTATGATGCCGCCTCTGCTATCAGCGTCAAGAGTTACGACTCAAACAAACAGCCGTCAGATACTGGTACGGTCATATTCACACCCATTAGTTACGCTTTACCTAGTTATGCCGTAGAAGACCCCTATTTCTACACCCAAGCTGATAAAATCTACACTCTAGCCAAGGGCAGTCTGTCAGTTGTTCAAAACGGCACTCAACTTGAATATGTCAAAACAGCCAACATTTTGAAGTTCCCTAATCAAATTGTTTATCGCAATGGGATTGCCTATGGTCTAGCTGATCCAACCCGTACTGCAGTTAATATCAACCATAGTAAGGCGACCCATTACCGTCAGATTGATCCAAACTTTACCTCACCGGCATTTAATGATGATGTTTATCGTAATGGTCAATGGACACAAAACTTCTCAGTTGTATTAGACGAAGATTGGGCAGAGAACGTTAATGGTGGAATGGCTCTAAAACCAGCAACGATTATGCTGACTCAACCAAGTACAGATCCTGATAGAATTCCAGATTTCAACCCGCCATATCCGGTTGCAATGGGCACGACCACGGCAGATGCCAACACGTTGCGTAACCTCTATGCACCAAGTAGCGTCTGGGCAAAATACCTGAAGTAATATTTTATATCATGCTTCAAAACTCAGATTCCGGCCATTTAACGCAAATAAGACCTATTCCGGCAAAGTTTCCACCGGAACAGGTCTTATTTGCGTAAATTCTGGAATCTACCGCGTTTTGTCACACACGCTACTGTTCATTATCATCCGTTACCTGTTTAACAAACGAATGGTCTGGCACCCGAATCAGCGTGAAGCGGTTGGCCAATCGACCCGCGTGGAGGCCAATACCGTTTAGGAAATCCTTTTTATAAGTGGTTTCTACAACACCAACCCACGCCTTTTGATGCTGCTTTTCCATCTGATTAACTTTCTTGGTATCCCACTTATACGAAGATGCCACCAAGTTGATTGGATGCGACCCCGCTGAAACGGTGGCACTGTCACCGGGAACGATGTCCTTTTCACCCTGAGTATAAAAGGTATAATACTGCGCTGGTTTACGGCCATTACCCGTTTTAACGATGACGTAATCTGACTTATCCACAGCACTGGTATCTAGGACTAGTGGCTTATATTGATAAGCAACGGTGACCCGATTAGGATTAAGCTGACTGACATCTTGAAACAGCGTCGCGTAACCCATCCCCCACAAGCCAAGCAGGAAAATGACTAATTCAATACTCGATTTGGTAATATTTTGCCACGACCAAGAACGTTTCTCCGTAACCAAAAGCTTCAGCCGGCGCACACGCATATCGTGCACCATCCAAATTAAGTAGATTAATAGTAGAAGCCACAGCCCCATACCGACTAAATTCCATGCTGATTTCATGCTAAATTCTCCCATTCTTATCCATGATTTAACGCTTTTGTCACTTTGCCCCACCCGGAGAAGCGCTTAACTTCTTTCTAGATTATCGAAATTGGGGTTTAAAAACAAGTCCTTAGGTAGAAATGTTTCCCTGACCTATAATAGCATTATACAACATAAGTAGGGGGCTTTTGAAATGTGTACCAGTCTTACATTAACAGCGGCGGATGGCACCCATCTACTGGCAAGAACGATGGATTTTCCCAACGTTGATCCTTGGAAACCGACCATCCTTGAAACCAGTACTGAATGGCGGCCGATTCTAGGCGAACCGCACACTAGCAAGTACCGAATTGTCGGCTCAGCACGTCACCTGAACGGCCACTATCTTTTTGGTGATGGCCTAAATAGTCAGGGACTCAGTTGCGCCGAACTTTATTTTCCAAACCGCGTTCACTACTACGATGAACCGCAAGCTGGTATGACGAACCTCACGCCTCAAGACTTCATCTTGTGGGTGCTTAGCCAACATAGTACAATTGCGGAAGTTGCTGCTGATCTGGAAAACGTTGCCTTCATTGGCAAAGTCTGGTATGCAGAAAACAAAGTCTACCCTTTCCACTGGCTACTAGCCGATAAAACTGGAGCCACGGCTGTGTTAGAACCCACTACCCACTCGTTGACCTTAATCAGTGACCCCTTAAACGTCCTCACTAACACACCTGAATTGGCCAACCACATTGAGCGTGTTAACAACTTTCTGGATACTGACGCTGCTCATTTACAAGACTCAGCCAGTCAATGGTTAACTGAAAATAAGCCGCTACCAGAAGGGCCAATCCCCACTAATCGGTTTATCAGAACCACGATCAATCTCTGGGGACAACCCCAACCGGCAACGGCTCATGATGCGATTGCGCGTGCAGAAGCAATTCTTCAGCAGGTGATTATCCCAAGACAAGCCGGCAAACAGCCAACTAACCATAATTTTACCCATTACATTAGTATAATTGATATGTCTCATCTGCGTTATTTACAATTACCAACCGATGACACATCAAAATCAGAAATCACCCTTTAATCTTGCTAAACAAGTCAAGAAAACTGCGATTTTAAGCCAAAATCGCAGTTTTTTTGACTTATTTTTTGAAAAATCCCCTAATTTACCAGCTTTTGTTACAATCCTGCAATAAAGAAACGACGCCCGTTATAACGGCATTCAACGGACTTAAATTAGCGCCGTTTCACTGAAAGATTACGTTTCTGTCGATTTCATTAATCTAATAGATAATTCACTGAAACACTACTGTAACTTAGGATTGTTACACTTAGTCTCGTTGAATTGATTAAGACAAATATGAATTTTAAAAAAAGACTACATACAAGCAAAAGGGGATATTTAGAAATTATGAAGAAATGGTTCGTTAAACTCGCACTTACAGCAATTGCAGTTCTTGGTTTTACGGTTGCTGCTAACATGACTCACAGTACAACTGCAAGCGCCGCTACAACACCTTCTTACTCAAAGATTTACAAGGTCGCTAAACAACAACTTGGTAAACCTTATGGCTGGGGCTCAACTGGTCCTTCTCGGTTTGACTGCTCAGGTTTAACCTCATACGTATACAAAAAAGGTGCTTCAAAAGCAATTCCACGTACTGCCCAAGCGCAATACAACAAGTACAAGAAGGTCTCATACGCCCATGCTAAGAAGGGTGACTTGGTCTTCTTCGGTGGTAGTAAACACAGTATCAGTCACGTTGGCCTGTACATCGGCGGCGGTAAGATGATCGATTCTCAAAACCGTGGCGTGATCGTCGAATCCGTTAAAGCACCTTGGTGGCACCATGTTGGTACTGCTCGAGTAACTAACTTAAATTAATCATATGCAATATCCCCAAAGACCTGATTGTCGTGATGATGATCAGGTCTTTTTCGTATCGAGTGTGTGACAAAACGCGATAGATTCCAGAATTTAACACAAAATGGCTGGAATCTGAGTTGTGGCGCCGTTTAGACTAGCTTAGAGTATTGAATAAAAGTAAATTTTAAGTTGTCTTTCAGTCAAGAAACCGGATGAAACTTTTATCAATATAGACTTATATCATGGCTTCTTTTCGGATTATTAATATAAACGATTAGACGGCCACCGATTCTTAGAAAAAGACCGCACAACACTCCGTTAGATAGTAAAATACTAGTTCTACCACATCTGGTAGAAAAATAAGGAAGTTACGCCATATATTGTTGCTTTTTTCAAACGGATGTTCTACGATTAACATATCGAGAAAAAGGAGACTTAGCCGTGAACAAACAAAAACCGCAACAGTCACATATTCAGATTACGGTTCGCTTTGTGGAAAAGCAAAACGGGAAAAAAGCGCTGTTTGATGCGCGTAAAATTCTACGTAGCTTAAACCACCTGACACATGATGACCGTCTCATCCGTCGTATTAACGCTCTTGTGCTTGCTCAAATTGCCGGCTATTCTCAAATTGATACAGCTACGATTCGCCAGCTGATCATCTCCACTTTAAATTTGCTTAACCACCCTGAACTTGCGAAGCGCTATGATGAATATCGTCCGTCTGCTACTAAACAGGATCAGTTTAAACAGTTGTCATTTTTTAATCTTTAATATTACACGTTAAAAACGGTTCAGCCTGATTGTCAGAAGATTCATCTCTGGTAATCAGGCTGATTTTTTGTTTACAGACTAAAAAGCAGCACCCCAGAATGGAATGCTGTCGCAAGTTTAGTTTAAATTATGAACTGAGCTGTGATTCTAAATCGCGTAATTCAGCCACCCGAACTTCACGTGGCAAGAACCGGCGAATCTCCTCTTCGTTGTATCCAACTTCCAAACGCTTGTCATCAAAGATGATAGGCCGTTTGATCAAGTCAGGATACTTAACAACGAGATCGACTAATTGGCTAACTGCCAAATCATCCAAATCGATGTGTAATTTTTTAAAGACGTTTGAACGGGTTGAAATAATATCTTCACTACCGTTTTCAGTCAAGCGTAAGATCTGTTTAATCTCATCCGCATTAAGTGGATTGGATTTAATGTTACGTTCCTTAAACGGGATATGATGATCTTCTAACCATGCGCGCGCTTTACGACTCGATGCGCTGCTTGGTGCAACATATAAATTAATCATAGATAAGCACTTCCTTTATTTCGCTTTCTCCTAGTAACAAACAAAAAACTAAAACAAAAGCAAAGGTGCGTCTTAATTCATTCATTACTAAGTCCCCAACACTTCATCATGAACAGTTTCATAATACCATCAATCTCAGAAAAATTCAATACTACTTTTATATTTTTTAGCTTGTGAAAAGATAATTATTTCTGCGCTAAATATTTGTCGAAAATGTTACAACCACGCGTGTTATAACAATATAGATTTGTGTGCATTTATAAAATTGATTTATCAAACTATGAATCTGTTGTAACGTTCCTAAACACTTGATTTATCTGGGTTTACTTACTCTTTGAAAGTGAAATTTGATACCCCATATTTAGTTTTATTCACTGGTAAAATTGTTATTGCAGTTTAAGTATTCGGGTTATAGTAATCAATCAGAACATGAGTTACAATTTGGTTAATTAACTTGGGGGAGTGGTTTTTTTGACTTCGTTCTTTACAGTTCTACTATTAGTCGTTGCTGCCATTGCGGCTAACATCATATATGCTATTTATCCCAAAATTCCGCTAGCTTTTTACGAAATCGGTGCGGGAGTCCTGCTGTCGTTAGTACCGCTTTTTAATCATTTTCATTTGGAACCAGAAATCTTTATGCTGATGATTATTGCGCCCTTAATGTTCAATGATGGTCAAAACACGGACATGCATCGTTTACGAAAAAACATGAGTTCAACCCTTTCTCTAGCTATTGTCTTGGCATTGGTCACGATTGTAGTTGGCGGCGCGCTGACACACGTTTTATGGGGGACGTTGCCACTAGCACTTTGTTTTGCACTCGCCGCAATTGTGACACCCACCGATACCGTTGCCGTTTCGTCGATTACGTCAGGTATCGAAATGCCTGAACACGTTATGGGTGCGTTGGAAAACGAATCACTTTTCAACGATGCTTCCGGTATCGTGGCAATGGATTTGGCGTTAACCGCCTTTACTACTGGTGAATTCTCGCCGGTTCAGGGATTCAAACGGTTCTTAATCGTCTTCTTTGGTGGTATTGCCGTTGGGATTATCATGGGCATGATCATTGTTTTAATCCGTGTTCTTTTCCAGCGTAAAACGTTGGATACGATCGCTGTCATTTTGCCATTCAGCTTACTGACACCGTTCATCGTTTATCTGACCGCTGAACACTTTGGTTTTTCCGGTATTTTAGCAGTGGTCGCTGCTGGTATCGTTCACGGTATCCAAGGTCAGCGCCTGCGATTGACTTCTACTCAAACACAACTGGTGAACAAGACGACGTGGGAAGCCCTGACGAACCTGCTCAACGGCTTTGTTTTCGTATTGCTGGGTGCATCCATTCCAAGTGTGTGGAACGACCTTTCAACGAGTGAAGTCCATCATTTACCCCTATTGCTTTTAACTGCAGTAGGACTGTACCTACTCATGGGGCTGATGCGCTTTTTGTGGTGCATGTTTAACCTGATTTCTTTGCCTTCTGAGGACACCCGAATTAAGGACAGCCTGTTAATGGCACTTAGCGGTGTCCACGGTACGATTACGCTCTCAATGGCCTTCTCGTTGCCTCTGGTCGTAATGGGGCACACCTTTCCGTTTCGTAGCGCCATTATTTTGATTGCTGGCATTATTATTTTACTCAGTATGGTCATACCAAGTTTGGTATTGCCCATCCTTTTACCCAATAAACGGGCACCCTATTCAGAAGAGGAATTTAGCGAACAAATCGTTAAAATGGTGAATTTTGCAATCGATCAATTACGCAATGTCAACGATAAATCGGAAAGTTTACCCGCTGTTATTGAAGTTTTAAACAGTCAAAAAAGTCAGTATCGCAAAAGCGCGGATAATAAACTCGTTCACCAACTGCTGGAACAGACCGAAGACGTTGAGCACGCTACGGTGACTGAAATGATTGACAATGGAAAAATTACCCCTCAGACTGGCTGGCAATACAACCGTGCCATCATGTTTCAAGCACAATTCGCCTTCCTAAGTCCGTGGGCTCGACTGAAAATGTGGCTCAAAATGTGGGAGTTCCGCTTTTTTCCAAAAACTGCCCGTAAACAATTTAACAGATCATTCAAACAAACTCGTGAAGCTAAAATGAAGTCGCTTAAAGAACGTGGTCAAACTGAACAGTTCAATACCTACCAACAATTTTACCTTGAGCACAAAGACGATCATCGTCCCACAGGTAACAGACAAAAATCAATAAAGCAAAAAAAGCAAAACCAGCTAGCCTTGCCTGCCACAACGCCGCTACTGCCAGCAATCTCTCAGCAGCAAGACTTGTCACAGGAACAAGGAAAGGCTGTCAACCAGCAATCAGCTCATAAGCAGCGTGGTCGCAGGCGTCGGGCCGACTTCAGCCCAGAAGCACGGGAAGCTTTTAGTCAGCTAAGTCAGGTCTGCTATGACAGAGCTATTGGCTACCTCGATTCCATTGAAACTGACGATAACCGTCAAGAAGTTGACGTGGTGCGTCATTACTACGCAGTACGTCGGTCAAGAACAACTAAGAGTGAGGAATCAAGCGAGGCTGAAAATGAACTATTTTTAATGGCCTTTCAATTTGAGTACAGCTACGTTCAAAATGTCAGCCAGCAAGATCAACTATCAAACGAACTGATTGATGAACTCCATAAGAAAATTTCTATGGATCAGATGGTTTATATGCAAAATAGCGATTAGGTAAGGGGCTTAACAATTTAAAAAAGCTTGTTTGGTAACGGAACTGTTATGTTATCTTCACACTTTCTTCACATTTTGGCTATATATTAATCCTGTCTTAATATTTAACTAATATTAAGTAAGCTTTTTCATTTTACTCCTCCAAAGTAAAATAATATTTTCGTGAACCCCATCACGAAAATGCCTACTCCTATGTTGGATCTACCCTCCCCCGGGTGGATCTTTTTTTGTAGGGTGCGAAAGCAGACGGTTAGAGACTGGAGCCTAGTAAGAAAAAGTCAAAAATCCCGGGTCTGGATTTATGGCTTTTTCTTACTAGGTGCAAGTCTCTGTCTGCTGTAGCCCAACTTGGCTATGTAACAGAGGCTTGGATTTATGGTCATCTACCACTAAGTGCAAGTCTCTGCTTCGTGTAGCCCAACTAAGCAATGTAACCAACCATACCCAGCCAGCTACGTTCTGTCAGCTGTAGCCCGAATAAGTAAAGTTACCAATTCCTCACACCTACATAACATCCCCTTCTCCGGTTGCTATCCCGCCAGAAAAAACTTATAATTTTCTATAATATTACAAACCGCATTGGGGGAAACGATATGGTCACACTTACGATTCTTTCAACTAGCGATACGCACGGCTTTATTTTCCCAACTAATTACGTTAAGCCCAGAGCGCACATGCCCTTTGGACTCATTCGAGCTGCAACGGTACTTGCTGCGGAACAGCAGTCAGCACCGGGACCAGTAGTCACCATTGATGATGGTGATTTTTTGGCTGGTTCGCCTCTAGCCTACTATGTCGCCCAGGTACAGCCACACTCAGATCCGCAGCCGTTGGTCAGAATCTATAATCAAATTCACTATGATGCCGAAGTTTTAGGGAACCACGAATTCGACTATGGCACTGATTATTTAGAGCGGGCGCTAAATGCCAGTGACCGTCCAGTTGTAAATGCAAATATACTTGATGATGCTGGCCGGCCACTATTTGGTCAGCAGTATCGCATTATAGAACGTCATGGTATTAAGATTGCCATCATTGGGTTAACAACTCGAGCCGTGTTACAGTGGAAAAACCATGATAATGTCAGCGCGGATGTGCATTTCCATACCGCTGTTTCAATCGCCAAAGAACTCGTGCCACGACTGAAAAAAATCGTTGACGTTGTGATTGTTTCCTATCATGGCGGTTTCGAACGTAACTTAAAAACAGGCAAACTGATTGAATCGCTGAGTAATGGTGAAAATGAGGCCTATCAGCTACTTTCCGAAGTAAAAGGCATTGATGCGCTGATCACTGGTCATCAGCACCGTAAAATAGCGACGACGGTCTTCGATGTACCAGTGACTCAGCCTGGTTATCGCGGTGAAGCTGTTGGTAAAATCGTGCTTCAATTAGAACCCTCCAAATCGGGTGGGTACGTTGTCACTGACAAAAGCGCTCACTTAATTGAAACCAAAAATGCTGAATTTGATAGAAACATTGCCATCTATAGCCATCAGCTCGATAAAAAGGTGGATCACTGGCTGGCTGAACCCTTGGCACGAATAGATGGTGACCTGACCTTCAAAAGCGCTCAGAAAGCCAGAATGAAAGAAACAGCTTATACTGAATTTATTCAACGCGTTCAGATGACAACCATGAACGCTGACATCTCTGCGACCTCATTATTTAACAATGAGGGCCACGGATTTGAAAATCCCATTACTATGCGTAACATTATGACTAACTACGTCTATCCAGACGGGCTGGCGTTGGAACTGGTCACTGGTAAAGATCTGAAGGCAGCACTTGAAAAAGCTGCGACTTATTTCACACTCAATCTTAACAATCAAATTATTGTTAACCCCGCCTTCTATTCCCCGAAATTACGCCATTATAATTATGATATGTATGAAGGTATCAACTATCGGATCAACGTTGCCAAACCAGTTGGTCACCGTATCGACAAATTACTTTTCAAAGGCCAACCCGTCACCGACGATCAAATTTTCAGACTCGTCTTAAATCGCTATCGTGCAGGTGGCGGCGGTCACTACGACATGTTCCGCGCTGATAAGATTATTGCGGAAAATAAAACCCCGATGAGCCAGCTGATTGCTGATTATCTCAGAGCACACTCAGTGGTGAAAGCAACCGTTGACGATAATTTTGAAGTTGTCAATGAACCTGATACGAAATAGCAATTCTTTATTCTTGATATTAAAAGCATCACCATTCAATTCAAATTGGTTATCAATCTGGATTAAATGGCGATGCTTTTTAATGTCTAACTTAAGCTTTATAAACTAGGAAATTCGATCAATTGCCCGTACATATTCCTGCAACAACTGGGCATCCGTTCCACTATCCCGCTCCGTTTCATAAGCCGCCCGCAAAAAATCAACGATGGCAGTGTTGCCAGGTTGACTCAACCGGCCAACTGCATAGGCTGCAGTGGCACGAATTAATGGTCGCGGATCTTTTTCGATAACTTCTAAAAGTTTAGGTACTGCGCTAGTGTCATTGAGGTTGGCCAACGCGATGATGGCGTTTCGCTGCAACGGCTTCTTTCCCCGCCACGACCCGGCCATTGAACCAAAACTTGCTTTGAATTCCCGGTTCGTCATCGCCAGCATGGGTGTTAATTCTGGCCGTACCCGTTCAACGTCTGGCTCCATCCGTTCATGCAAATGATTATCCACGCCCCGATTAAACGGGCACACCACCTGACAAATATCACAGCCGTAAATTACATTACGAATCAATGGCCGAAACTCATCCGGCATTTCCCCCTTAGTTTGCGTCTGATAAGACAAGCAACGTTGCCCGTTTAACTGGCCGTTACCCATCAGCGCGCGGGGCGGACAGGCATCGATGCAGCGGGTGCAATTACCGCACTGACTTGTCATCGGTTCATCTGGCGCCAACTCTAAGTTCGTCACAATTTCACCTAAATAAACGTAGGACCCAAACTCCGGCGTAATCAATAGCCCGTTTTTACCGATGAAGCCAACACCTGCCCGTTGTGCGACCGCTACGTCGATCAACTCGCCGGTATCTACCATGGGTTTAAACCGAATGTCATTATCTTCTGGTAACAAGTTTTTGATTGCATTAATCAATGCCGCTAAATGGTCATCCAAGATGAAATGGTAATCCTCACCCCACGATGCCCGTGCGAATTGACCGCGTTTTAAACCCGTTCGCGGTGCCCGACCTTTTAATTTGGCAGGATACGCTAACGCAATCGAGATCAACGTTTTCGGGTCATCAAAGATTAGACTTGGATTCAGTCGCTCATCGAGGTTTTGGTGTTCAAAGCCAGTAGTGTGCCCGTCGGCTTTTTGCTTTACCAGTCCCGCTCGCAAATGCTCAAAATCGGCTGCAGTTGTGAAGCCAATTTTATCGATGCCCACTTGTTGACTGGCAGCGATGATTTGCTGCTTTAAGGTGACGTTTGACATTTTGCGCCCTCCTTTCTTACAACTTATTTTCTAAAGATTGTAACACCTTTTATAGAAGCTGTAATCTACAACAAAAAGCGGTCTGAACTTCCGTTTATGGAAGCACAGATCGCTGTACTCTTAATATCCTAAAATTGGTAAACTTTAGCCTCATATGGTCTTAATTGATCCTTTAAATCGTCATCATAATTCGAAATCAAAAGTTGCTTGTCCTCAGGCAACTCGTATTGCCGCATCAATGTCTTAGCCGAGAAGTTCACGATCACAAACAACGTTGTATCGGCATCTTTTCTGGTATAAGCATAAACGTCCTGATCCTGCTCATTACCTGGTAACAACTCATATTTGCCATCGGTGATCACTGGTAATTCATGACGTAGCTTGATGAGTCTTTGATAGTAGTAAAAGACTGAATCTGGATCAGCAAGCGCCTGCTTGACGTTGATCTGCTGGTAATTTTGGTTGACTTTCAACCATGGCTGATGCTTGCTGAATCCGGCGTTTTCACTGTCATCCCACTGCATTGGTGTTCTGGCGTTATCCCGAGAGTGAAATTCGATGTACTTCATCATGGTGTCTGAGTCAATCAACTTCTCATCGGTAACTAACTGCTTGTAAATATTGTGCGTTTCCAAATCCTGATAATCAGACAACTGTTTAAAGTGGGCGTTGGTCATTCCGATTTCTTCACCTTCGTAGATGTACGGTGTCCCTTGCAGGAAGTGCAACAAGGTGGCTAACATCTTGGCTGACTTGACCCGGTACTTCGTACTGTCATTACCAAACCGTGAAACTGCCCGGGGCTGATCATGGTTGTTCCAATACAGTGAATTCCATGCTTTGCCGCCGAGTTCAGTCTGCCACTTGCCCAAACTGTTACGTACCTCACTTAGGGTAACGTGCCGATCGTCCCACTTACCGAACACGGCTTTTTTATTGCCGTCTAGAGAAACATGTTCGAACTGAAAGACCATGTTTAACTCAGTTTCATCCAAATTGGCGTACTTTTTAGCATCATCAACCGTCGAACCCGGTGCTTCACCAACCGTTACTAAATCATGCTTGTCCATCACGTTTTGGTGCATTTCCTGCAAAAATTCATGGACTCGGTGGCCATTGGCAACGATGGGTTCAACGTTAGCATACCGCTCACCGTCAGCTAACTTACCATCTTCGTACTTGGCTGGCTTAGAAATAAGATTAATCACGTCCATTCTAAAACCGTCTACACCCATGTCTGCCCACCAGTTCATGATGTCATAAACTGAATGACGTAGCTTGGGATTCTCCCAGTTCAAATCAGGTTGTTTCGTTGCAAAAAGATGCAAGTAATACTGACCTGAAGCTTCATCAAACTGCCATGTTGATCCAGAAAAGTATGAACCCCAGTTAGTGGGTTCGTGTCCGTCCACTGGATCACGCCAGATATAGTAGTCGCGGTACGGATTTTCCTTACCTTTGCGGCTTTCTTCAAACCACTTATTTTCGTCCGAGGAGTGGTTGACTACTAAATCCATCATAATTTTCAGACCTAATTTGTGAGCCTGACTTAATAGCTCTTTGAAATCATCCAAATTACCAAAGTCTGGATGAATCGCACGATAATCGCTGATATCATAACCATTATCTACATTAGGTGATTTGTACATTGGATTTAACCAAATGATGTCTACACCAAGCTTTTTAATGTAATCCAACCGTGAAATAATCCCTTGAATATCACCGATACCATCATTATTACTATCCTGAAAACTGCGTGGATAGACTTGGTAGACGACGGCGTTTTGCCACCAGTACTTTTTTGTTTGTGTCATGTTATATTCTCCCTAATTTAGGTTTACTCAAACGTTTGAGCTAATTTCTAAAATAAAAAGCAATTCTCTAAGTAATCGCTTACATCCTTAATTATAGGGACTCTAGTTTTAATGTCAATGACCGACTGGTATAATTTGTACTAGAAACTTGAGGTGAGATAACTGATGGTCACTATCAAAGACATCGCAAAGCTCGCCGGTGTGACCCCTTCAACGGTATCCCGGGTACTCAACCACGCCGGTGGCTATAACGATAAAACCAAAACTAAAATCGAACAAATCGCAGCCTCACTCCACTATCAAAAAAACGAAGCCGCATCAAACCTAGTCGCTAAAACTTCAAACTTGATTGGGGTCATCATTACTGACTCTAAATCCAGTTTTGCTTCCCCCATCATCGATAGTGTGGAAGATACTGCGTACGCGCACGATATCCGCATCTTGCTGGCACACTGCGGTTTAAACGACCCCAAGCGCCTACGCTTTTGCCTTGATCTCATGGCTGGTCAGAAAGTCAGCGGTATTATTTCCGTAGCTGTACAGTTTGATGATGATAATCTAAACTACCTAGAATCCATTAATATCCCGTTGATCTCGCTAAACGTGACCGTCCCACATCATCCTTCGATTGAAATTGATGACGTTCAAGCCGCTCACGATGCCACCACGTTTCTCATTAACCGTCATTATCGCAAAATTGCTTTAGTGGCCGTTGATCATAGTGACCCACAGACCGGTATCAAGCGAATCACCGGCTATAAAAAAGCGCTGGCAGAAGCTCATATTTCGCTTGATCCTGACTTGATTGTTAAAGGCGACTTCTCCTTTGAAGCTGGCGTTAAAGCTGCTAAACACTTATTAAGCGGCGATGATTGGCCAGATGCAATTTTTGCTGCCAGTGACGATGCTGCAGCGGGCGTGCTATCTTACGCTTATACCCATCACATCAAGGTTCCTGGGAAATTAGCCGTACTTGGTTTTGATGATTCTCACGTTGCTCAAATCGTGACACCAGCTCTAACCACCGTTAAACAGCCCTTTTCAGAAATGGGACGACTGGCCGTGCAAAAAATTATGGCGCATGATCTTGCTGAGAATGTGACGGTACCTTATGAGATACTAACGAGAGACTCTGTCTAAGAAGTCGTGACAGAAGTTTATTCCTGACATTTAATGCAAATAATACAAATAATGCCTATTCTGAAAAATCAGAATAGGCATTATTTAGATTAAATTCATCTACCAAGTCAGTTATATCACCATTTTCCAAAACGTGTTCAAACAAGCAGACAGCTGCATGTAAAGGACCCCCAGCACAAATCCCAAACCCATGGTCTTTCCTTTCACTTTGCTGAAATATGCTCAAACAAGCAGAGAGTTGCAAATAAGGCCACAGGCAACAGAAATCCAAACCCGGGATTTCCGTTGCCTGTGGCCTTATTCTCCACTCTCTAAACGCTTGTTTTCACACTCTATTTCATTTACGCCCTTTTTTTCTTCTTTTTACCCGGCTTATCACCAACGTACTCAACGGCTCGCAGTTCACGAATCGTTGTAACCTTGATTTTGCCTGGATAAGTCAATTCGTCTTCAATCTGATTCTTCACGTTTTCCGTCAATTCAGCACTGGCTTCATCATCCAGCACCTTTGGCTTAACCACGATTCGAATCTCTCGACCAGCTTGAATAGCGTAACTTTCTTGAACACCTTTTTGATCGTTAGCAATCTTTTCCAAACTGTGCAAGCGATTGATATACTCTTCAACTGACTCACTTCTGGCACCAGGACGGGAACCTGACACGGCATCCGCTATGGCAACCAATATTGAAATTGGTGAAGTTGCTTCAACGTCACCATGGTGAGCAGCAATCGCATTGATTACAATTGGATCTTCACCATAAGCTTTGGCTAAAGCTACCCCAATTTCCACATGAGTCCCTTCGATTTCGTGATCAATAGCTTTCCCGATATCATGTAGGAGGCCAGCTCGTTTAGCTAAACGAACGTCCTCACCTAATTCGACAGCCATGACCCCTGTCATCTGAGCAACTTCAATGGAGTGATTCAAAACGTTTTGACCGTATGACGTTCTAAACTTCAAACGACCAATAATCTTCATAAAGTCTGGGTGCATAAAACCAATCTTTAACATGCTGACGGTTCGTTCACCAGTCTGGCGAAGATCCTTCAGTACGTCGTTTTGGGCAGTTTGCACCTGTTTTTCAATTGCAGCGGCCGTAATTTTACGGGAAGCCAACAAGCTCTCAATTGCGATACGCGTCGTCTCACGCCGAATTGGATCATGGGTACTGATCAGCAACAAGTTCGGCTGCTCAGGATCAAAAACCAAATCGGTACCAGTCAACGATTCTAGTAAACGAATATGCTGACCATCACGACCAATCAGCTTACTCTTCGTTTCATTAGTAGGTACCAAAACAGAGTGTTCTGCGTGTTCACGGGGCCAGTCTACTGGTCCGCGTTGAATCGATTCAATAATCAGATTACGAGCAGATTTATCCGCGGACGCTTCAGCGTTATCCGTCAGCTCACGAACCGTCACATCTTCTTCTTGCTCAAGGTTACGAGCCGTTTCTTGTCGAATGTGATCCTTCGCTTCGTTGATCGTTAACTCAGCGCGTGTAGCCACTTCGTTTTGACGGTCAACAAATAACTGGCGCGCCTGACTTTTCGTTTCTGTCAGATGGGTTTGATCGTCATTCAGTGCAGTCTGCGTTTCTTCAATCGCAGCTTGCCGCTGGTTTAACCGTTCCTCCATCTGTTTCAGTGTCACCTGACGCTGTTCAGTTCGTTTCAAACGATTTTCAGTCTCGGTCTGCTGATCTGCTAACTCGGCTTCAGTTGCTTGCCGATCTTCTTGAATCTTCGCTTTCGCTTCAGTGAGATATTTTGTTGCTTGCTGTTCCGCGTCTTTACGCGCGGACTCCCGAAGTGCCGCTGCTTGTCGGGCTGCTTCATCAACTTCGTGCTGGTGCTTTTGACGGCGTAAAATAAAGCCCGCCAACAGGCCAATCACGAGGGTGGCAACCACGATAATCGTATCAATCATGTCGGCACTTCCTCAATCTATAGTTTCGATATACGTTTGTTATTATACGCTATTACGCGTCATTTCTAAAGCGACTGGTCAAGTAAATCACTAGCAGACCAGCTGCGTTTAAGAACAGAACCGTCCACATTACCAGATCCGCACTCATTCTTAAACAAGCCATTGCAGAGATACTAGCTCCCACCACAAACGTTAGGAGTGTCGCCACTAACCATAAGCACTTAGAACGAGCAGCACGATCATGTTCAATTAGCCAATGATATAGCGACACCATCATGTTCTTCGTGTTCCCAGTCATAATTCCATTATTGACCGTTGTATCCTTAACTTCACGAAAACTTGTCAGTTCGTATCCTGATAACCAGCCTAAAATAAAAATCAGTACCAGCTCGCTGAACCACTTCTGACCCAGTGCAGCAATCAGCAGTGTGACTACTACAATACTCATTAACCACAAGTAACGCTGTCTTAAATCCCGTTTATTATTCAGCCAGCTTAACGCGGCCTGTGCCACAAAGCAGCCCAGCGCAAAACCTACCCAGATAGGCAAGCAGACCCACGCTTGACCAATGCCACCACGGGCAAATTTCACCGCGAAAACAACCAGGTTACCAGTCTGTGCGCTGGCAAAGGTTTCGTTATGCGCAATATACGTATAGGCATCAACGGCTCCCATTGAAAAGGTCGCTAGAAAGGTCAGCCAGCTAAATGAAGCTCGATTTGTAGCCATTAGCAACATCCCCCTAAAAAGATATCTGGCTAAATTATAGCATTTACTAATTAAAGTACCGGTCTAAAAAGGCTTTAACCGTACTCCGATATAGTGCAGGAGCGTGCTCATATGATTTCGCATGTTTAGCGCCATTCACCAGCAGCAATCGCTTTGGTCCCTTATCCGCTTTATACAGCGGATAAACCATCCGTGTTGGCACGAAGGTGTCACTTGTGCCGTGAATAAATAACATTGGTTTATGGTTTTTAGCAACTTGTTTCAGCGCACTAGCCTGTTTGAAGGTATATCCGTTCTTAAGGTAATTAATCCCGCTGACTACGGGGACTAACGGATATTCTGGAATATTGTACATTGATTTGGCCTGATATTTAATTTCATCATAAATACTAGTATAACCACAGTCTTCAATGTAGGCTTTCACCTGTTTAGGCGTCTTTTCGCCACTGACCATCATGGTAGTCGCACCGCCCATGCTAGTCCCAAACACCACGATTTGTGACTGTGGCCCGTTTTTGCGAATAACCTGTTTGATCCATTTCAGGTAGTCCAGTCGGTCAGGCCAGCCATAGCCAATGTAATTACCTTGGCTCTTACCGGCACCACGATCATCTGGTAACAGTACGTTGTATCCGAGTTCGTGAAACAACCCTGCGTATTCCCCCATCTTGTCACTGCTGCCACCAAAACCATGGGCAATCACGATAGTTTTATTGGTTTGCTTACTTGCGGGTACGTAATTAGCCACTAATTTAAAATGTTTAGTAGCCGAAGTTTCGTGCCAAACCAGTTTCTTAGTGCCGCGATACCAACTTTTTTCGTGGTATAACGGGTCACTTTTCTTAATGGTGTTACTGTTATTAATAAAGGTCTTTTTACCACGAGCAACCGCCATATTATAGAAGTAATAACCTGCTGAACCAATTCCAATACAGATAACACCGACCACGATCAAAATACCGATCAGCCAGTGTTTTAAACGCTTATTCACTTTTCTGCACCTCATTCTTCAAAAGTATACGAGGTTTATCATACCATATCGCATGTGGGACTTAAATTGAACAAACCACTATGCAAAATCTAAACCAACACCCACAAAACGCTCCGTTAGGGTTACAATAGTAGATAAGAGGTGATGTGCATGTTTTCCGAACGACTCCGGGCGTTGCGCCGTGGTCAAGATTTAACGCTGGGCCAGTTGGCAACCGCCTTAAATCAATTATTTAAACCAGATAAGGAACATCGAAATACCGCAGCTCAAATTGGTAATTGGGAGCGTGGCATCCGGGTTCCTTCTTACATGGAAGTCCGCAAATTAGCAGAATTTTTTGATGTTACCATGGACTATCTAGCCGGTAAATCCGAACGCGATGAATACGACTTGGACCGGTTATTTTTGTCCGGTAAAGAACTGAAATTTGGCGAAAAAGCCTTATCATCCGATGATCGTTACGCCATCTATCAACTGATGAACGGCTACATTCACGGCCGTTCCCGTCGCCTGGATACTAACGATGAGAACACCCCCATTACCCATCAAGAATCACTGGAACTTGGGCTTGATAACGATAAGCAAAATTAAAACAGAACGAGGCTGTGCTATCAGTCTATATTGGCAAGTATTTCAATCAATTTTGAGCTGTAAATAGTTAACACTGTACTTTAGCTCTACACGTCACTATAGCCTAATTACGCGATAAAACTCAGATTCCGGCCATTTAACGCAAATAATGCCTACTCCGCAAGAATCGCGGAATAGGCATTATTCACGTTAAATTCTGGAATCTACCGAGTTTTGTCACAGCTTGTTTATGTCTGGAGGTCCCTTTTTTGAATCCAAAACAAAAGAAAAAACTACTGAAACGCGCGCGCAGTCAGCATACTGCTAAACCATCAGATTACATTGCAACCATGGAACGATACAACAGTCTGTTTGCTGATTTCCCAACGATCAAAATTCTGATCAACAATGTTCTCCAAGCTGACCGCTTGCTCAAACAGGGTCTTTTACCACAAACCCTGCCAAAACTATTACTGCCTGATAATACTCAGGATGTCATTTTCAAACAACTCAACGAAACATTCCCAGCTGGCGATCCTGCTGGTGATAAACGTTGGGATCAATTATCGAATGCCCTGCCTGATCTGGATAAAAAGCTGCGCAGCTTCCGTGATTATCTCGAAGAAACTTACGGGATGTGGGCCTATATCTCAGCACCAGTGGCTAAAGATCTAGCCGATTTCGTTAACGGCCGACCAACACTAGAAGTCATGGCCGGTAACGGATACGTTTCGAAAGGATTGCGTCAAAACGGTCAAACCGTCATTACCACTGACTCGAAGGACTGGACCAAGGAAAACGAAACGGGCAAGCATCCCGTAACTGACATTGAACAGCTTACGGCTAGTGATGCCTTCACTAAATATCAGGACCAAGTCGATGTCATTATCATGGTGTGGTCCCCAGATGGTTTGGAAATAGACTGGCAGCTGTTGCAGCAAATCCGTGCAGCTGATAAGGATTACGACTTTATTGTGATTGGTGAGAAAGATGGCGCAACCGATTCGAAAGTCTTCTGGCAGAATGCGCAGCTGTTAGATACCCCAGCAGTAAAAGCACTGAACAAGCATTTTAATCAGTTTGATTTGATTCATGATCAAGTTTATTTAGTAAAATAAAAAAGAAGCCGAGATTTTCAATCTTCTCAGCTTCTTTTATTTTTATCTACTAATCCTTAAGTTCAACTTGCTTGCCTGCTAAATCAACAGTCAATGGGTCCCCTGACAAAAGCGTGAGGTTAGTCCCATTTTGATCAACTCGGACTTGAATTGAACGTCCCCGGAATTGAATCCGGAATTTATAACTGTTCCACTTCTTAGGGAGGAAGGGTGCGAAGTGTAATTGGTCATTGCGAACCCGCATACCAGCGAATCCTTGAACGATAGCTAACCAGCCACCAGTCATTGAAGTGATATGCAGACCGTCTACCGTATCGTTGTTGTAGTTATCAAGATCCAAACGAGCAGTCCGTTCGTACATCTTAACAGCCTTATCTTCGTAGTGCAGATCAGCCGCCAAAATAGAATGGATAGCTGCAGACAGACTAGATTCGTGCACAGTCAATGGTTCATAGAAGTCAAAGTTCGCCTTCTTTTGTGCTGGTGTAAAGTCATCAATAAAGTCCCAAACACCTTGTAGCACGTCACCTTGCTTGATGTAAGGCGAACGCAAGATCTTGTCCCATGACCAGTGCTGATTGATTGGTAATTGATCAGCAGGAATGGACGAAACCGGCTTAAGATCCTTATCCAAGAAACCATCATGCTGCACGAAAATTCCAAGTTTCTTGTCCTCTGGTAAGTAGAACCGATCAATGATATCTTGCCAGTGCTTCTTTTCGTCTTCAGAAACGCCCAACTTCTTGGCTACTTCTGGAGAAACTTGGTCTAAAATCTCTAAAGTGTACTGCAACGTCCACTTAGCCAGATAGTTGGTGTACCAGTTATTATCAACGTTGTTTTCGTATTCGTCAGGTCCAGTAACACCGTGAATCATGTATTTCTGATTGCGTTCGCTAAAGTGAACCCGGTCAGCCCAGAACCGAGAAATTTCGGTCAATACTTTGCTGCCTTCGTTCAATACATAGCTCTTATCGCCGGTGTAACGCGTGTAATTATAGATAGCAAAAGCAATATCGCCATTTCGGTGAATTTCTTCAAAGGTGATCTCCCACTCGTTGTGGCATTCGATCCCGTTGAAGGTCACCATTGGGAATAAAGCACCTTTCAGTCCTTGTTCCTTGGCATTGACGTAAGCACCATCTAACTGTTGGTAACGATACATTAACAGGTTACGAGTTACCTTAGGATCCGTAATTCCCAGATAGACGGGAACGGCAAAGGCTTCGGTATCCCAGTAAGTTGCACCACCGTACTTTTCACCAGTGAACCCTTTTGGCCCAATGTTTAAGCGGCTATCTTCACCATAATAAGTGGAGAACAGCTGGAAGAGGTTAAATCGAATACCCTGTTGTGATTCAGTGTCGCCATCGATTTCAACGTCGGACTTTTCCCAACGATCAGCCCAGATCTTAGCATGAGTAGCAAATAAATCATCATATGAAATCGCAGCTACCTTACCACTAAGTTCATTCATAGCAGCTTCCAGCTTATCTTGAGTATCATAATCACGGGAAGTGACAACGGTGATCCGTTTGGTGATAACCGTACTCTGGTTAGGGGCTAATTCACCGCTAAATTGGTTAACGACTTCTTTATCATTTGGCTGGTCAACTTTTTCAACATCTAAATCAGCTTCGTTAGTCATCTTGATGCCAACAGTAAACCGTGGTGTGCCAAACGGATTTTCTTTGGTAATCGCAACAATCGAACCATCAGTTGAATTCTGTTGGGTTTTAAGAACATCCCAGAAACGTTCGTCATAGTTGGCGTCTTCGTTTTGAACGTCAGCATCCAAGGCTGATTTAAACATCACCTTCACCGCATCGTTACTCTTGTTAGTGGCTGTAACGCGAATACCGACAAGTTCCTTATTAGCAACACTGATGAACCGTTCGAAGTTCATAGCGATGGCATGACCGTTTTTGGTGACCGTGAAGGAACGGGTCAACTTGGACTGTTTCATGTCCAGATTCAATTCAAAATCCGAAACCTTATCTTTAGCCAGATCAATGGGTTCGCCATCGATCAAAACGTTCAATTTAATAAAGTTGATTGCGTTGATAACCTTACCAAAGTACTTAGGATAGCCATTCTTCCACCAGCCAACCCGAGTCTTATCAGGGAACCAAACACCGCCAAGGTAAATTCCCTTTAAGGTGTCGCCTGAGTAGTTTTCTTCAAAAAATCCGCGCATCCCCATGTATTCGTTACCTAAACTGGTCATTGATTCTTGAAGGCGCTTGTCTTCAGGATCTAATTTATGAGTAACAATATTCCAGGGGGTGACTTCAAAAGTTCGTTTCATATTGGGATAGTCCTCCTTGTTAACTTATGCACTGAGTTTTAATGAACATTTTTGCAAATTAATCTTCGGCGTCTGCTGGTTCTTCTTCAGCATCAGACTTACGAGCCCAAACTTCTTTAACAACACCAACGCTCAAAGCACCTAAAATCAGGAAGATGCCTGACAAGAGAAGCATGGTTGGCATATGTGAACCTAACAGTGGGAATAAGGCGAAACTTGCAACTGAAGCAACGATTTGTGGTAAGCAAATACTGCTGTTGAACAAACCTAAGTAAGTCCCCATGTTTTCTGAATCTTCGATAGCGTTGGTCAAGAACGTGAATGGGAAAGCGTTCATAGCAGCCCATGCGCAACCAATCAGAATAAATGAGAAGAACAACGTGTACTTATCATGAATAAAGAAGATTGAACCGAAACCGAGACCACCCATGACTAAGCTAATTGAGTAGAACAGTTTGTGATGGTTGTTGCCAACCCGTGAAAGAACCAGTGCCCAGATAACGGCAGCAATCGCTTGAACGGCTGACATCACACCATACCAGTTACCAGCAGCTTGATATCCTGCTGAAGCAACGTTAGCAGTGTGCCATACGTTATCAGCAATAGCACCAGTTGAGTAAGTCCAAAGGTATTGGAAGCCCATCCAGCAGAAGAATTGAACAATGGAAACGGTCCAGAAAATCTTTGGTGCAGTCTTTAAAGCTTCAAAAATACCCTTTTTCTTGCTGTTATCAGAAATCCCATGATACTTAGCGTAAGTCACTGGATCGTATTCCTTAACACGGAAGACAGTCAGTAAGCAGCAAAGTAACAGAATAATGGCACCGGCATAGAATGACCAGACAACTGAGTTAGGAACAGTCCCCTTCTTAGCCACGTTAGCAATACCCAAGGCAGTCAATGCGTATGGGAAGATACTTGCCAGCAAAGCACCAGCGTTGGAAGCAAAACTTTGAATCGAGTAACCAAAGCCTTTTTGCTTTTCGTTGACCATGTCACCAATCATCATCTTGAACGGTTGCATCGCAACGTTAGATGACAAATCCATGAACAGTAACGTGATGGCACCAAACCAAAGGGCAGCCATTGAACCATAACCAAACCCAAGGCTACCAGCATTAGGCAGCAAGAACATCACGATCATGGCAACCACAGCACCGATTAACAAATACGGAATCCGACGGCCTAACTTCGGCATCCAGGTCCGGTCTGAGAAATAACCGACTAACGGTTGAACGACCATTCCGGCCAGTGGTGGCAAAATGAAGAAGAAACCTAAATTATTTGGATCTGCACCAATGGTTTGGAAAATCCGCCCCATGTTCGTGCTTTGAAGTTGAAACGCCATTTGGACACCTAGGAACCCGAAGTTGATCAGGAAAATTGTGCTAGTTGGCAATGATGGCAATAAATCTTTTTTGGGCTCAGCAGTTTTTGCTGTCCCATCAGTAACCTCAGTTGCTGATTGTGCCATATGAATCCCTCCTCAAAGAAATTAAAAATGATTGCAAACGCTTTCTACAAAAAACATTATGCAACCGGTTCCATAATAATGCAACCGGTTGCACTAATTTTTTTTAAAAAGAGCGAAACATAAAATTCCGCTCTTCCCTACTATGATAGGCTTCAGCCCCACTCAAAATAATTTTAAAATTTTTTTATAATCAACGGCGTCTAAACCTACAGTATTAGTTGTTTCAGTGGACTTACCTCTCTATAGTAAATGGAATGATCTCCGACCGTTTCTCCGGATCAAGCAAGACTCTGACTGCCGCAGCGCCCATACTTTGTGGATAGAGTTCAACAAAACGGACTGAACTTCCCATTAACAAATCATTCGGCCGATTACGGTTAAAACTGATCAACGGAATGTCGCGATCAAGCTGCCGCCAAAGCAGCTGATAGATCATGACTCCAAGTGTATCATCAGTGGTTACGATCCCCTCTATCGTCTGACGCGTCATCAAAAATTGAGCAACAGCATCATCCAACTGAAGTTGTCCTTGATCAGTTACTTTGAGCACTTCAGTGGGCACCTTAGCTGTAGCCATGGCCTCTTGAAAGCCTAATCGTCGTTGACGTTCGTATCCCTGTTCAGGATCAGATTCAACAAATAACGTCCGCTTAGCATTAAACTTATGTAGCATGTATTCGCCAGCTTTTTGACCGGCTAACCGATTATTGTTGTTAACGAAGTTTTCATCTTCGCTGTTAGGATCACCGATGACAACGTAGTCGACTTTTTGTTCCCGCAGTAGTTTAACGATAGGGTCGTTTTTCTTGGAGTACAGCAACACAAAGTACCGAATAAGGCCTTGCGTGATCAGTGCTGAAACGTTAGCCGTCAATTCTGCCACGGTGTTCGCAATAGCTACTGACAAAACGCCATTTCTCGGCCGTAACTCGCGATTGATACCCATTAAGATATCCACGTAAAACGGATTAGTTGCCAGACTCATTTCACCTGGCGGAAATACCACGCCGATTGCGTTAGATACACCGTTAGTCAAATTCTTGGCATTGTAGTTTGGCCGATACCCCATTTCGTCAGCCAATGCCTTAATCTTATCCTTGGTCTTCTGGCTGATTTTGGGATGGTTATTTAACGCACGGGATGCTGTCGAGACAGACACTCCAGCACGTTTAGCAATGTCTCGGATTGTGACCATGGCGATCCTTCCTTTCACTTTTCTCTATTGTATCAGAATATCAGTGTGCCGTAACGACTTCACGGTTGTTATGAATAAGTTTGTGATTTTCATCTTGTAACTCAAAAAATTCTGAGGAGATTATCCTCAGAATTTTTTTAAACTATTTCAAATTTTCAAATAATGTCCTTAACGTCGTAACAACGCCTTCCCAAACACTGTTATGACGTGCTATCAATAACTAATCAGCTACAGATAGATGTAGAAATGAAGCAATGTCACTACTTGGAATCGACTTGATTTTAGGTTTTCCGATGGCCGTCAGATAGACTAAATTCAAGTGACCATGCCGGTTCTTTTTATCGTTTTTGACTTTGTCCAGCACAAGCGGTGAAGTCAATAACTCATCCGTCACTGGCAAACCAACAGCCGCAAAGCGATCACGTAATTTTGCCGTAATACCCTCTTCCGCTAAACCAGCGTTTTCGAATACCCGCATAATTGCGACCGTCCCAATACTGACAGCTTCTCCGTGACGCAGACCGCCATCCGCTAACGCTTCAACAGCGTGCCCAATCGTGTGACCGAAGTTTAATAACTGACGTGTACCGCTTTCCGTTTCGTCAGCCATAACCACCGTAGCCTTGTAATGAATCGAACGTGCGCTCAATTCGGGTGAATGGGTGATTAAGTCGGCTGGGCTATTAATGGTCTCGATGAGTTGCCAAAAGTCACCACCTTCCAGTGCAGCAGTTTTCACTATTTCACCGTACCCTTCAACCAAGTCACGCTGTTTCATGGTGGCTAAGGTATCAGGATCAACAATGACTAAATCAGGCTCGTAAAAAGCGCCAATAATATTTTTAATGTTATCAAGATCCACAGCGGTTTTACCGCCCACTGAGCTATCAACTTGTGCCAGCAATGACGTTGGCATCTGGATGAACGAAAGTCCCCGCATGTATGATGCGGCGAGTAAGCCTGCCAAATCGCCTGTAACACCACCGCCTAATGCGATTACGCTATCATCACGATTAAAGGCATCGTTAGCCATTTGACGTGCTAGATCAGCCAGCGTGGTCAGTGATTTAGAAGCTTCACCCGCTGGAAAAACGTAACGGTGAACATCGAAGCCTGCAGCCGTCAATGAGTCAGAAACTTGCTCCTGATATAGCGGTGCTACATTGTCATCGCTGACCAGCGCAATTTTACGTGCTGACCACTGTTTTGAAACTAATTCACCAACCTGCTTTAACAGGCCGCGTTCAATTAAAACATCATATTTTGTCTCTGGTAACTTCACAGAAACAGTTGTCATTCTAGCGCCCCGCTTCCGCTTGTTCTACCGGCATATCCGTTAATAATTCACGAATAGCAAATGCTTTGTCGGCTAATTCTTTGAATTCATTTGGCTTCAAAGCTTGTGGCCCATCTGACAATGCATGCGCTGGATCATCATGAATTTCAACAACTAAGCCTGAAGCACCAGCAGCAACACCGGCTAAGGCTAATGGCGTAACAAATTCGGTATGACCTGAAGCGTGACTTGGGTCGATGATAACTGGGTAATGAGTTAACTTCTGAAGAACTGGCACAACGCCAACATCTAACGTGTTCCGAGTGTATTTGTTGTCGAATGTCCGGATCCCACGTTCAGCAATCATAATGTTGTGGTTACCACCGGCAGCGATGTATTCTGAGGCGTTTAAGATGTCGTCAACGGTTGCTGACATGCCACGCTTCAACATGACTGGGATATTCGTTTTACCAACTGCTTTCAACAATGAGAAGTTTTGCATGTTACGGGCACCAATTTGGAAAATATCCGTGTATTTAGCAACCAACTTCACGTGCTCGTCATCCATGACTTCAGTCAACACGTCCATGTTGTATTGATCAGCTGCTCGGCGTAAGAACTTCAACCCATCTTCGCCTAAGCCTTGGAATGAGTATGGTGAGGTCCGTGGCTTGTAGGCGCCCCCACGGAGAATTGTTGCACCATTAGCTTTGGCAACGGCTGCCATCTTCATCACGTGTTCTTCTGATTCAACGGAACATGGACCAGCCATCATAGTGAAGTTGTCTCCACCGATAATGCTGTGCTTTGTTCGGATCACCGTATCTTCTGGATGGAATTCACGGCTACCTTGGACAGCCTTGGGTACGGTATCAATCAGTTCTTCAGCAGCTGCACGTTCACTATCAGATAAATCTGCATCCGTAATGCCTTGCACGGCTACTCGGTTATTATGGACAAAAATTTCGTGGGTATTACCGAAGTGTTGTTGGAGTTCTGCAATCGTGTTTTGGTCGTCATTCTTTAATACAATAATCATATTTATCATCCTCACTTTTTGGTGTGTTCTAATTGTTGTTTAATTGCTTCTTTAACGTTATCAACTGGCATTTGCTGACCCGTCCAGCGGTTAAATGACCCGGCCGCTTGCTGAACCAACATGCCAAGACCATTCATCGTGTGGCAACCCTGCTGTTTAGCCTGAACTAGGAACGGTGTTTCAAGCGGTGCATAGATTGCATCGGCAACCATCTGACCCGCGTGAAGCACTTGCATGACCGGTGGTGAAACGGGGCTGCGTGCGTCATGTGCCATGCCAAGATTAGTGGTGTTGACGATAACGTCCGCTTGCTGAAGCACCTTTGCCATTTGAACCTGATCTTCATAAGGAAAAACTCGGATCCGCTCTGACCAACTGGTAAGCCGTTCCCGCAATGCGTTAAACGTGCTGTTTTGCCGTTTAAAGACGGTGACTTCCGCGCCTTCGTTGGCCGTTGCTAAAATAATCGCTCTTCCAGCACCGCCAGCGCCTAATACCGCTACTCGCTTACCTTTCACAGTCACTCGTTCATCCTGTAATGCATGAATGAACCCTTCACCATCCGTACTGTCACCAATCAAACGGCCATCTTGGTTAATAACCGTGTTGACCGCCTCCAGTTGTTTAGCCACCGGAGTTAGCTCATCAAGATATTCAATAATCTGTTGTTTATATGGCATCGAAACGTTAATACCTTGTATCGGCAGCGCTCGCATGGATTGAACCGCACTTTCGAACTGTGCTTGCTCAACGTCGAATGCGAGATAAACGCTGTTGATACCTAACGCCTGAAAACTTGTGTTGTGAATCAGCGGTGACAAACTGTGCCGCGCTGGTTTAGCAATAAAGCCATATAAACTTGTGTGTGCATCAACCAATTTGTCACCTCCTTAAATTTCTTATTCAAAATAAAAACGTCTCGCAAAGTTTTGTTTTCACAAAACACTGCGAGACGTTTTGACGTCGAATTTTATAACAACGGAATTTTCCGTGTCACACAGTGTTTTGAAAACTTTCTGTGTGACCGGCAATGATGCTGAAAAACTATTGGCCGCACAGATTGCAGTGATGCGTGTCTGCAACCTGTCCGGTGTAGACACTACATTGACCAATAGTAACTAAATCGATTTAATTGTCGGTTTAATGCTTTCGTTTTCAGAATCATAATTGGAACTCCCTTTGCTGTTTTGATTTGTTGTATAAGACAATAAACTATTAGAATAATTCTGTCAAGTACTAACCTAATTTTAATCTTCTTTAATTTTCAAACACTCTTTAAAAAGTGCATATTAACGGCTTTTATGGCTGCATCATTATTTTTAAATATTTTTAGCAAATATTTTCAAAGTATCATTTAGCGACCAAATGTCCCGAAATATAAGCTTTATTGTACTTTTAAAAAATACTAAGGCGATTAAAACAATCATTATCCGTGTGAACTATTAAGTTGATTACTAAATGACAGAGGTTCTTACATTAGACAGAATTACTCTCGTTTATTAAAGCCGACTATTTTTCATTAATGACTATGAGAATTGAATAAGTAGATTATTCTTTCAACTTGACAAATTTTAAATTATTGCGTAATGTAAGTGCCAATTAAACACCGCTCATACAAACCAATGATGTGGAGATCAAGATTACCGTGCACGTAAAGAGAGCCGCCGGAGCTGAGAGTGCGACCGAACGCAGGTAGTTAAATGGACCATAGAGGGGCGCCCTGAAAGATGTGAGTGCGGAGGTTGGCGTTTAGAGACCAGCGTATAAGAAGCTAACTAAAGCAAAAATCCCGGTTTTGGATTTATGTTTTAGTTAGCTGATACATAGGTCTCTGCCAACCGCAACACGTTTAGGCTATGATGCCTATCTTGCAAGTACGGGAGCACGTACAGACATACGTCAGTTGTCGGAAATGTGATGACGCATTTCGCTAAGGGTGATGCGAGGGAGCAGTCCCTGCATCAAATTAAGGTGGCACCGCGGAAATAATATCCGTCCTTAACTCAAACGCTATTTGTAGCGTTCTTGTTATGGGCGGTTTTTTTGTTGCAAAGCGTGAGAGAAAACGCTTTGAGACCGGAGTGTAAGAGACTTGGAACAAAAATCCCGGTCTTGGATTTATGTTCCAAGTCCCTTACATGCAGGTCTCAGTTTTCTCGAACGCGTTTCAGCACTCTAACCGTAAAGGAGCACCTATGTATGACAAATCCCAACAACCAAAAACGATGGCAAACTCCAAATTTTAATATCCTAAACCCTAACAAACACTAAATTGGAGGAATTTACCATGACACTAAACGAACTGCTCACCGCTGCCAAAGGTTATCCAGCAGCACCCGTTACCTTAGAATTTCAGCTGCCCGACTTTGACGCTGTAACGCTATTCAACGCTTTGAAAGAAGCCCAAGAACCCGGCTTTCTCTTAACTGGGAAACCTAAGAAGACCGAAGATGGCTATACCTTTATTGGTCTCGCCCCAAAGCAAACCTTCACCTACCGTGATGGCGTACTAACAACCACGGTTGAAGGTGGCGAAACCACCACCAAAGAAACGGCACTCAAGCCCATTTTAGAAAACATCTTAAAAAAACACCAAACACCTCTTATCTCTGGACTACCACCATTTACTGGCGGGTTAATCGGCTACTTTAGCTATGATTATGCCAAGTATGCCACAACGGCACTCAAACAAAAGGTAGCTGACCCAATGAATCTGGATGACGCAGATCTGCTGTTGGTTGACCGCGTCATTGCTTACAACCACCGCCAGCAAAAAGTCACCATCAGTCAAATCATTCCAACAGATGAACTGAAAGAACGCTACGCTGATGTGATGGCTGATTTAAAACAGCTTCAACAGCTGATTCTGAATGCTCAGCCAAAGCCACTACCACGCTTTGCTTTGACTCAGCCCTTTCATTTCCAATTCAGCCTTTCAGAATTTTCAGAACGAGTCGCGGTTGCCCAAAAACACATCGTGGACGGCGATATTTTCCAACTGATTTTCTCAAATCCGCAACAAGCTGCTATGAGCGGTTCGTTGCTGGGCGTTGCGCCAACCCTGTTCAGGGATAGTCCAAGCCCCTACCAGTTCTACTTCCACCACCGCGACTTTGAAACCCTAGGTGCGTCACCGGAAACCCTGATCACTAAACGTGGCAACACCTTGTTCACCTACCCATTAGCGGGTACCAGACGTCGTGGGGCAACTAAAGAAGAAGACGATAAATTTGCTCATGAATTGCAGACTTCAGAAAAGGAAAAATCGGAGCATAACATGCTGATTGACTTAGGTCGAAATGATTTAGGCGTTGTCAGTCAGTTTGGTTCCGTCAAGGTAACTAAGACCCGTAACCTACTGAAGTTCGCTAACGTGATGCATCTGGGTTCAACGGTGGAAAGTACTGCTGACCCGAAAGCATCCGCCATGGATATCGTCAACGCAGTTCTGCCCGCTGGAACGCTATCAGGCGCACCAAAAATCTCCGCCATGCAGATTATCGCTAAACTCGAAAATCGCAAACGCGGCGTTTACGGTGGCTGTCTCGGTTATCTGGATTTCAGCGGTGACTTGGACCTTTGCATCGGGATTCGGCTAACTTACCGCAAAGGTGATCAAATCGTGGTTCATTCCGGAGCCGGCATCGTGGCCGACAGCATCGCCAAATACGAGTATCAGGAATTTAACAACAAAGCCCGTGCAGTGGTTAACGCAATTAACACAGCAGATCAAGGAGGCGTCGCTCATGCTTTATCTAATTGATAATTACGATAGTTTCACCTATAACTTGTATCAACTCATCGGCACACTGAGTGAGGAACCTATCACCGTAGTCAAAAACGATGAACTCACTGCTGATGAATTATTGGCCAAACACCCCACTGGGATCATCCTCTCCCCAGGTCCTGGTCGTCCGGAAGACGCCGGTAATATGATGCAAATTCTTCGCGTCTTTATTGGCAGAGTACCGATTCTCGGGGTTTGCCTCGGTCACCAAGCAATCGGTGAAGCCTATGGCGCCCAAGTAGTTCACGCACCGAAACTGATGCACGGCAAGCCTTCAATGATGACCCAGCAAGGAAATTCGGACATGTTTAAAAATTGTCCCCTTCAATTTGAAGCTGCTCGATACCACTCACTAGTTATCGAACCCTCAACCATGCCAGGTGACTTAACCGTCACGGCAACCGCTGATGATGGTACGATTCAAGCTGTGACTGATGAAGCTAACCAGGTTTACGGCGTTCAATTTCACCCTGAATCCATCATGACCGATGCTGAAGTTGGCAAACAAATTATTAAAAATTATTTGGCTCAGATTCGCATTGCAATGGCGCTGGGCAGGCTTGCATAAAATTAAATTTAGAAAAAAGTATTGACAATATTTTCATAAAGTTTTAATCTATTGTCAATCAAACAAATTCGCTCATACAAACCAATGATGTGGAGATCAAGATTATCGTGCACGTAAAGAGAGCCGCCGTAGCTGAGAGTGCGACCGAACGCAGGTAGTTAAATGGACCACAGAGGGGCGCCCCGAAAGATACCGAGTACGGGAGCACGTACAGACATACGTCAGTTGTCGGAAATGTGATTACGCATTTCGCTAAGGGTGATGTGAGGGTAAAGTCCCTGCATCAAATTAAGGTGGCACCGCGGAAATAATATCCGTCCTTAATGTAAACGCTAGTAATAGCGTTCACGTTATGGGCGGATTTTTTGTTGCAGAGCGTGAGGAGAAACGCTTTGAAACCGGAGTGTAAGAGACTTGGGACAAAAATCCCGGTCTTGGATTTATGTTCTAAGTCTCTTACATGCAGGTTTCAGTTTCTCCGAACGCGTTTCAGCAATATAACCGCGAAGGAGATCTTAATCATGACAAATTTAAATCAGAAACGATGGCAAAGCCTTACAGCTGAATCAACTCAATTGATGAACACGAACTGACAATAAACTGGAGGAATTTACCATGACAATGACTATTGAAAACGCAATTACTAAAGTAACTAGCCGTAACGATTTAACCTTTGACGAAATGAACGACGTGATGAACGAAATCATGGATGGCAAAGCAAACGACATTCAAATTTCAAGTTTACTCACTGCTTTGACAGTCAAACACGAGACAGTACAAGAAATCGCCGGGGCCGCTAACTCAATGAGAGACCACGCCTTAACCTTCAAAGCCGGCGAACCGGTCCTTGAAATCGTCGGTACTGGTGGTGACCACGCCAACTCATTCAACATTTCAACCACTTCGTCATTAGTTGCCGCAGCCGCTGGTACACCAGTTGCTAAGCATGGTAACCGGGCCGCTACCTCTAAGAGCGGCGCTGCTGATGTCCTTGAAGCCTTAGGCGTTAACATCAACGTCACACCAGAAGCTAGCGAAGATATTTTAAATCAAATCGGCATCTGCTTCTTGTTCGCTCAGGAGTACCACAAGGCAATGCGCTTTGTCGCCCCTGTTCGTAAGACGTTAGGTATTCGGACCTTGTTCAACGTCCTTGGACCACTGGCTAATCCAGCTCACGCCGGCATGCAGTTATTCGGTGTTTACGATGATTCGCTGGTAGAACCAATGGCACACGTGCTCCACGAATTGGGTGTTCAAAATGCCTTAGTCATTTATGGGACAGATGGTTTGGATGAAGCTTCCATTTCCGCCCCAACCCACGTGGTTGAAGTTCGCGGTGATAACTTCAAATCTTACACCATCACACCAGAACAGTTCGGTTTAAAACGTGCTAAGAAGGAAGACATTGTTGGTGGTACACCTGCTGATAACGCCCAAATCACCCGTAATATTTTAGCTGGCAAGAAGGGTCCACAACGCGATATCGTTCTTTTGAACGCTGGTTTAGCCCTTTACACCGCACATCCAGAATTAACCATGGAAGGCGCCGTTAAGAAAGCAGCTGAAGTGATTGATAGCGGTGCAGCTCAAAAGAAACTTGACGAATTCATCGACTTAACGAAAGGAGCACAAGTAGCATGATTCTAGACGACCTTGTGGCAGCTACGAAACGCCGCCTCCAACGCGAAAAAGAAGTTGTTTCAGTTGACGACATGAAGGCTAAAGCCGCCGCAGCGCCGACTAAGGATTCACAAGCGGTTTACGACCGTTTCAATGCTCCTGGCATTCATTTGATCGGTGAAGTAAAAAAAGCCTCACCTTCAAAGGGATTAATTGCTGACCAGTTCCCCTACCTGGAAATTGCTAAGGATTATGATCAGCACGGTGTCAGTGCCATTTCTGTTTTGACTGAACCCGATTATTTCAAAGGTGACATTCGCTACCTACAAGAAATTGCTGCTAACGTCAGCGTTCCGGTTCTGCGAAAAGATTTCGTAGTTGATTCTTATATGCTTTACCAAGCTAAAGCAGCTGGTGCCAGCATCGTGCTATTAATAGTAGCAATCCTCAGTGATCAGCAGCTGAAAGACTACTTTAAACTAGCACACGAACTGGGATTAGCGGCCTTAGTTGAAGCCCATGACGAACAGGAATTAAAACGAGCTGTAGACGTGGGTGCCAAGTTGATTGGCGTCAACAACCGCGATTTAAGAACCTTCGATGTTTCGCTAAACAACAGCATCAAGTTACGCAAACTGGTGCCTAATAATATTGCCTTCGTTGCTGAAAGTGGCATCCATACTAGAGACGACGTAAAGGTGATGGAAGAAAACCACATGAACGGTATCTTGATTGGTGAAGCCTTAATGACCGCACCGGATAAAGCTGAAAAAATTACGCAATTATTAGGAGTGTGATGACATGACGCAAATCAAAATCTGTGGCTTAATGCGAGAACAAGATACGCAGGTGGTTAATGAAGTGCACCCAGATTTCGCTGGTTTTGTATTTGCGAAAAGTCGTCGTCAAATTTCACTGGCAACTGCCTTAAAATTCCGGCAACTGCTTGACCCATCAATTCCAACGGCTGGCGTATTCGTTAACGAACCACTAGAAAATATGCTGAAGATCTATCAAAGCGGTGCGATTCAAATCGTCCAGCTTCACGGGAATGAATCAGAAGACACAGTGAAAGCATTAAAAAATGCTGGCGCAACCGTCTTCCAAGTCTTTAAACCAGATGCGAAAATCACACCTACTGCAGCTGATTACGTCATGTTGGATAGTGGCAATGGTTCAGGAATTGCCCTAGACTGGACGCGAGTACCAAAAGCGCCCCATCCGTTTATTCTCGCTGGTGGACTAACACCAGAAAATGTCACTACCGCCATCAACACGGTTCACCCAGACGTGATCGACGTCTCTAGCGGTGTTGAAACCAACGGCCAAAAAGATCCCGATAAGATTCGCGCAATCGTTGCAACTACTCATGCTAATTAATGAAAGGAAACCTATCAATGACTGAACTTAATTTGGAACTTAACAAGAATACCTCCGGACGCTACGGCGAATACGGTGGTCAATATATCCCCGAAACTTTAATGAACGAACTGGATCGCATGACCAAAGCTTACGAACATTACAAAAATGATCCAGAATTCAAAACCGAACTTCACGATTTATTAGTGGATTATGCGAACCGTCCTTCATTACTGTACTATGCGGAACGCATGACTAAAGACCTTGGTGGTGCTCAAATTTACTTAAAACGTGAAGACCTTAACCATACTGGTGCACATAAAATTAACAACGTGATTGGCCAAGCCTTACTGGCAAAACACATGGGCAAAACCCGTTTGATTGCTGAAACTGGTGCTGGTCAACATGGTGTGGCAACCGCGACTATCGCTGCCTACTTTGGGATGGAATGCGAAATCTTCATGGGGAAGAAAGATACTGACCGTCAACGGCTAAACGTCTACCGGATGGAATTGTTAGGTGCCAAGGTGCACCCCGTTACCAGCGGTTCAATGGTCTTGAAAGACGCTATCAACGCGGCACTGCAAGACTGGACTAAACGGGTGGATGACACCTTCTATCTCATGGGTTCAGCAACTGGTCCACACCCTTACCCATTAATGGTTCGGGACTTTCAATCAGTGATCAGCCAAGAATCAAAGAAGCAACTCAAGGAAAAGACTGGCAAATTACCTGATATGGTGGTTGCCTGTGTCGGTGGCGGTTCAAACGCCATTGGTTCATTTGCCAACTATATTGATGATCCAAGTGTTCAATTGGTCGGTGCTGAAGCAGCTGGTAAGGGCGTTGAAACTGAATTAACTGCAGCCACAGTTGAACGGGGTTCTGATGGTATTTTCCATGGTATGAAGTCCATGTTCCTGCAAAACAAGACCGGTCAAATCAACCCAGTGTACTCAATTTCAGCTGGTCTTGACTACCCAGGTGTCGGTCCAGAACATGCTTACCTCGCTAAAACCGGCCGTGCCCAATACGTCGGTATTACCGATGACGAAGCCGTTCAGGCCTTTGAATACATTGCCAAAACGGAAGGTATCGTAGCTGCTATCGAAAGTTGCCACGCGGTTGCCTACGTTGAAAAAATTGCACCAAAGATGCGTAAAGATCAAATCATTGTCTGCACCCTCTCCGGTCGGGGCGACAAAGATGTTGCTTCAATTGCTAAATACAGAGGAGTGGATATTGATGAGTAAATTAACTGATGCCTTTAAAAACCAAAAAGCCTTCATCCCGTTCGTTGCAGCCAACGATCCCGATTTTGAAGGTACTGTCAACAACGTGGTCGCACTAGCAAAGGGTGGTGCGGATATTGTCGAACTAGGTATTCCCTTCTCCGACCCAATCGCTGATGGCCCCGTCATTCAAGCAGCGGATCTACGCGCCTTAAAAGCCGACCCTGATTTACCAATGGATACGATTTTCGATATGGTTAAGGAAATCCGCAAGCAGACTGATGTGCCGCTAGCGTTCCTGACTTATTTAAACATCGTCTTCCAATATGGATACGAAGCCTTTACCGCTCGTTGTGAGGAACTAGGAATTTACGGGTTAGTCATTCCAGATATGCCTCTGGAAGAACGTGGCGAATTAGCACCCATTGCAGAAAAGCACAACGTTGATTTAATTCCGTTAGTAACCCCAATTTCTGCTGATCGTATCGAAAAAATTGCCGCTGCTGCTACCGGCTTTATCTACGTGGTTTCATCACTCGGTGTCACTGGTGAACGAAGTGAGTTTGCGAATGGCTTGGCTGACTTAGTTAACCGGATCCGTAAAGTCACCGACGTCCCAACCGCCATTGGTTTTGGGATTCACACCCCAGAACAAGCCACCGAAATGGCGCAAATCGCTGATGGTGCCATTGTTGGTAGTGCCTGTGTCAACATCGTGGCCGAATACGGTCGCCAAGCACCCGCAAAATTGACCGATTATACCAAACAAATGAAAGCAGCTGTTAATGCCAATCCGGTGAGATAGGCATAACTGTTTACAAAAACAGGAATCACTCTTCCAAACCCTTGGACTTGTGGTTCCTGTTTTTGCAGAAGCGACAGTTAAAACGAACTGCTCAGCCGATAATAATAAGTTTATAATTTTACTTTTAATAATCACTTGATATCAGCTTCACATCAGCATTTCCAACCATTGTAAACCCAACTGATTTAAATTTATTTGTCAAAATCAAGTCTTTATGGTTGTGATTGCAAGCATATGCTGGTATCCTACAATCGAATTACATTTCTGAGTTATATTTTGGAGGAGGGGGTCATCATGAACACTAAAACAACTGCTAGCTTAATTCATCGTATCGCAAGTTTCGAGACCCAGTATTTGAACCAGCAACTACGCACCTTAGACCTGAATTCGGATCAGGCCCGGGCAATCAATTTTATTGCCAGTCACCCTAATAGTATGCAGCGTGATATCGCACATTACCTTAACCGGCAAGAAGCCAGTGTCACCAACTTATTAAAGGGGTTAGTTCGTCGTAATCTCATTGTCCGCACGATTCCGGTGGAAAATGAACGAACCAAGCTGCTTTCTTTAACCCAAGCAGGTGCAGATCTAGTCGATGACATTCAAAAGTCTTTTTCACAAATGAACATTCTTTTAGAAGATTCTTTGTCTGATGCTGAAGCCACAAAGTTAACCCAATTACTGTATACGATTCAAAAACAAATCGATGGCGAACAGAACTAATTTTGTATATCCGGGGTAATAATAAATAAACCCGTGAACGTCTCTTTATCCTTGAAAATACTGGATAAAGAGGCTTTTTTGCGCTCCTCGTTTTAAATCATGTAAAATAAGACTAACAGCATCTTACAGAAAGAAGGCCTTCACCATTTCAATAGATATCAATTGGCTCTACCAAACCTTGCTTGACCACATGGGGCCTTCTGGCTGGTGGCCCGCAGATGATAAACGAGACATTATTGTCGGCGCTATTTTGGTTCAAAATACCGCTTGGCAAAATGCCGATGTGGGCTTAAACAACCTAAAACACCGCACCGAGTTGGACCCCGAAGCGGTGTTATCGTTATCACAAACTGAATTAATTGACCTGATTCGGGCAAGCGGTTTTTACCGTAATAAAGCTAAGGCCATCCACAATGTCTTTCAGTGGTTCGACGACCTAAACTGGGACTACGCCGCCGTGGCTGCAAGTACCACTCAGACTGAGCTTCGCAAACAGCTACTGGCGCTACCTGGCGTTGGTCAGGAGACTGCGGATGTTTACCTTGTATACATCTTTGATTTACCAACCTTTATTGCTGACTCCTACACCCGCCGCCTCTTTAAACACCTAGGTTATCGGCGCACTGATACTTACCAGCACCTGAAACAGCAAGTCACCCTACCCGATAATTTCACCTACGAAATGGCACAGGATTTTCACGGCCAGTTGGATGAATTTGGCAAACAGTATCTACAGCGTGACGACACCTTTGAAGACAGTTTTCTAGCCCGAGAGTTATCTAAATAGTAACAAGCTCAATAGTGCTAAAAGACCAGGAATCCCTTGAGTCCAAGCAATCTGACGATTTACCGTTAAACCACCGAAGATGCCGGCAATAAATACAAAAGCCGTGAACAGTAAGCAACCCGGCATTACCGCATTGGCAGGCATCCCGAAGCGCATGAATAGTAAGCCGATGCCCACAAACCCGTTATACAAACCAAAATTAGCCATTGTGGCCTTAGTTTCTGGCTGCTGTTGATACTGCATCGAAAAACCAAAGGCCCTTTTTGCAGCAGCAGTTTGCGAGCCAAACATTTCCAAACATAATATCAATAGTGCCTCTACTGCAACAATTACCACTAACACCGTACTAATGACTGACATATCATTCCCCCTAAAATAATTTAGAATCGCCAGTGGGTACCAGGTAAATACCAAATGAACCGTAACCGCTAGGCCAATTATGGTAATCAGACGTATACCCATGAGGTGTGGCGTAAATGCCAATCTGATAGCCCTTATACTTGGCCCGTTTTGACGCCGTATAGCCCTGTGCATCCAAAGCAGCACTGACTAGTTTCGAATAGTCCGTTTTGCTTGAAGTACTGATCCAGTTATAGGGCGTAAAAATACCAATGGCCGACGCGTTTTTATTGAGCTTCGAATACGTCACTGACTTGCTCACACCGGCATTCAAATCGTTTCGAGCATCGTTTGAATAACTTGAATTGAGAATGGTCCCCGGAAATAGTGCGAGTATATCTGCCTGTAATTTAGCCGCTTCACGCACCGATTTAATACCTGCTAAACCACTGCCGTATGATTTCACAACTGCACTGTGAGCAAAGGCGTCTCTCGGATTATCGCCCTTAGTTAGATACGTGTGGTAAACTAATCCTTTAACTTTGCCGTTATTATTCGTTACTTGGTAATAGTAGCCGGTCTTTTTCCCAAGCTGAAGTTTAATTTGTTTGTAGACATACCACGTTGTTCGCGGGTAATTCTTCAGATTATGAATCTTTTTAGTGTGAGTGGAATTCCACATATATTTATTACTGGTCGCCTTTGAATAGTAGGCAACATCGCTATAATTCTTTGTCTTTACTATTTTCCAAGCAGTTGCTGCCTTCCCCACTGTCGGTAGCGTAACTTCCCCTATACCGCCAAGTACTAGTCCCGCTGTCAATGCCATTACTAACTTTTTCATCTTGACACTCCCCCATTCGGATACATCATACGTTTAATTCAAATGTAGCAGAGGTAAACGTTGGTCGCAAGGGGGTTCCACTAAAAAGCCCGCTTACCAGTTAGAACAACTGATAAGCGGGCTTAAATCTTCTATGCTATCTAATTATTTATTGAATCGCCTTTTTAGCAATCTGATAGACTGTTGCTGCTTGTTGACCCTTCACATTTTCAATCTGCTTATTGTTCTGCCATTTGATTTGGTTGGCAGTCGTATCCTGAGCGCTAGAATAGACCGTGACTGCCCCCTTATCGACGTCCTGATTGGTGATTTGATTTGTCTTTAGCTGCTGATTAACCTGAGCCGCTAATTTTTCCGGATCAGTCCGCAAGGTTTGAGTTGTATCAGTCACCGTTGTCACTGACCAGTTCTCCTTTTGCCAACTCACGTAAATGTGACCCATAACACCTTGTTCCGTTGCTTTGGTGCCATCGCTTAATTTCACTGTTTCACCATTATGATCTTGGTCAGAGACTGCATCCGCTGCCTTAGCCGCTGTAGACTCAGTGGTTTGCTGATAAGTAGCAGTTGGCTCAGATTGACCCGATTGCTGATAAGTCACTTTTGCGTTGGCCGTTGTTCCCGTCACTTTAGCAGCCGTAGCCGTTTGCGCACTAGTCTGAACCGTTTTAGGCACTGATAAATCCGCAGTGGTTGGCTGGTCATTACCATGAACCAGCGGACTCGCAAAGATAACTGCTGATAACAATCCCGTTACCAAGATGCCAGCTGGAATTAAAACGCGTTTTTTCATCTCGATCACTCCTTCCTACTTCGTCGCATTAGCGTTTACGTAACCCATCCAGGTGTTGCCATCGTAAAGTGAGTAGTAAACTTTCCCGTTACCGGCAGTATAAGTATATTTAGCCGTGTATGAACGACCATTCAAATTCGTGCTGTTGTACTTAGCAGTCGCGAATAGGAGACTATTCCACAGACTATAACCATTCTTCTTCAACGTCACTGTCTGATTATAAGCAGTTGGTTTCATGACCGTCATAGCGTTCTTATTAACATAGCCGACCCATTTGCCGTGTTTGTCATAGAGCGAATAATAGGTTGAACCATTGTAATGATTATAGTAGTACTTGGCCATGTAGTCGGTCCCCACTTTAGTCGTTCCTTTTTTACTTGAGAAAACTAAGTTACCCCAAATGGTGTAATTAGCCTTGGAAACGGTCACTACCTTGTTGTAACTGATAGCTCGCGATGATAGGAACCAACTGGTGTTCTTAACGTGCTTCTTGCTGGCATCCACATTTTGATTCAGCGCAGAAGAATGCCAAGCATCCGTGTACTGCCATAGAACGTGGCTCATACTTGGCTCAGCTGACTGATAGGCTGCTAACCAGTAGCCGTCATAGTTCTTCATGGACGTGGCAGCGTACTCGTTGGCGAAGCTTTGATAGGAATAAAATAAGATACGCTTGTGTGGCACCTTAGACCTTAACTCACTGTACCAAGCCGCAGTCGCACTATTAGTCGTTCCGCTAGTAACGGTCTGATCCTCATAATCATTAACGTAAAAGGCTGCAGATGGTGCACGGGAATACAGATCTGACGCTTCAGTTTTAGCGTCTGACGTACTGCTGTACTGGCTAAATGAATAGACACCGTACTTCAGGCCATACTTTTCGCATAGTGCAGCATTATTCGCAAAATCTTTGTCCTTATAGTCACTCCCATACTGAACACGCAAAATTACGAACGGAACGGTTTTCTTTAAATTCTGTACTTCGGTAGCCGTGAGCGCACCTTGCCATTCTGATAAATCCGGAATCGAAGTCCCCACTGCTGCATGTGCCGTTGTTTGAACTGCCATGGCACCGCTAAATAGCGCTAAGCTACATACGACCCATTTGAGACACGTTGTTTTTAACTGTTTTAAGTTCATCATCTATTCACCTCAAATCTACGACAACGTCATTGGGCGCGCATAACCGACCACGTGCCACCACGGTGCGGAAATCGCTTCAGTAATGACCCCGTAGTTTTGAGCGTCGATCATTTTACCGTTGCCTGCAACGATACCGACGTGGGAAATACTGCTGGTACTGCCACCAAAGAAAGCTAAGTCACCCGTCTTTATATTAGCTTTGCTGACATGGGCATATGTGTTGTATTGCGATTGAGCTGTCCGTGGCAGCGACTTATCTGCAGCTTTCTGATAAACGTACTTCGTTAATCCGGAGCAATCAAACGCACTGGGCCCATTAGCACCATAGCTATAAGGTTTACCTAACTGTTGTTTGGCATAACCTAGTACGGTTGTTGAGGTGGCACCAGTTTTTAAATAACCGTGCCAGATCCAGCCAGAAACGCTTTTGCACTTATTAGTGATGTAGTAATAAAGATATGTAACACCGTTTGATTTCTTCATATACATTTTTTTAGTGGCTTCCCAAGTGGTATTGGGATAATTCGACAACGAATGGGTCTTTTTACTGAACGTAATTGCACTGCCATTCAAACTTAAGTTGTAAGTGCCACCCTTTGTTGATTTTCTGACGTAAGTCTTGGGTGTCATATTGCTTTGACTAACTAACGTGGCATCTGCCGCACTGGCCTGCGTTTGAACACCAAAAAATAGGCAACACATAAAGCTCAATGCCATGATTAGTCCAATCCGAAGATGATATTTTCGACTCATTTAAAACACTCCCTCACTTGATTTCACTATCCACGTTACGCTGGTAATATAACGGGAGCGTTACATCAATCTTGCATAAAAATTAACAATAAGTTACGTGAAATGCATTTGCAATCATTTTGTTATAATTATAGATTGAGCCTTGTTATATCAGCTGTTTTGCTAATTTGTGTACCTTAAATGAAGCTTAAAAAGACCACTATATTTGAATAATTATAAATTAAGTATAATAAAAATGGCATTGTACCTTATTCAATGCGTCAATATGGCCTAATCATGCGTCAAAACTTAGATTCCTGCCATTTAACGCAAATAAAGCCTATTCCGAAAAGTTCGTCGGAATAGGCTTTATTCACGTTAAATTCTGGAATCTACCAAGTTTTGTCACACACTCACACAAAAAAGACGCCCCATCACTGGGACGCCCATACAGCCACTTAGCCGAAACTAAATGGGTTCTCAAAAATCCACATTTCCTTTGAACCAAGGCAGCCGCAAATCCGGCGGTGTTACATTGCCTGCTGTGCAAAAAATCACCTAGTTGCTCGCGCAAACCGCTATTGCTAGCGACGTGATATTCTCGACTCATCGCATGTAAAGTATCATAGCACGGATTGATACCAGAAGCAAATCAACATCATCATTTGTCGGTCGTTTCTGTATCCTCATCTTCGTCTTTCTTTTCCTGATTCTCTTTGATTTGATCTAACTGCTTATCTAACCACGTTGCGATGGCAGTTGCCATATCAGCTTGATGACTGACAAAATCATCTGCCGAAGCCACCTTATCAATTCGCAAGGAAGACGCATTGATATCTGGTGATTCAACAATGCTATAAACACTGATTGGTAAAGTATCATCATCCGCCAGCATCTTCTTCATGGCATTCAGATAACGTAATGGCAGATTGACCACGCTAGTTTCCAGATGTACTTGAATATCAGCATCCGTTAAGGTCAGCGTGGCCTGTGCCAATTTATTTTCGCCAATTGCTTTAACGATCATATTGACCATTGGCTCAAGCGACTTAACCGCACCATCCTTTTTGATTTCAGCTAAACTGCTACCAAAATTCTGTGTATCATAATTTTCAGCTTCAACTTCTTCAACGAAGTCCTTTACTAAACTTTCCATAGTTACCTCGATTACTTATTTTGTTTGGCTTTTTCCTGCTGCATCTTTTTAATTTCTTCCAGCTTATCATTATCACGTTTATTATCAAGCCAGTGACGATATCGGAATGCTAATATCATCCAATAGCCATTAAAGAGAATGACTAAGAAGTCTGCCAGGATAACCGCCGCTTTGATACTAAGAATTGCTTTGCTGCTAAACATCACCGTTACAATACCATTAAACAGGCCAAATGAATAGATGATGATCACCATCGCTAAGACGTAATAGCCAGAATTATGACCTAAGGCGCCCCAAATCATGGGTAATGCGTAAAGCACCAATGAAATAATAAGGGAACTGATAATAGCTTTCATCTGAAAGGGATGCCCCAACGCGACTAGCTTAGATGACATCACGAGGTTCATCGCGGAAAAAAGCACCCACGAAACGATGCCAAGTGTGATTAATTTTTGCTTAAGCATGTGATTCTCCTTAATCGTTATTAATAGTTCAAATTGTAGCATAGTTCCGCATTAAAAATACAGGTTTGCTCCGAGCAATGTGTGCTGGGGTAAACCTGTATTTGTTTTGATGTTTGTGCTTATTGGGTTGTGGTTAATGTGTTGGTAGAAAGCTGCTCGACTTTTATATAGCCAAATCGGGCTACACTAGGCAGAGAGCTGCATGTAAGTCAACTCTGGTATAAATCCAAAACCGGGATTTTTACCGGCATTAACTTAGGCTCCAGTCTCTAAACGCCTGTTTCCGCACCTTGGTTGAATCAGGCTACACTAGGCAGAGAGCTGCATGTAAGTCAACTCTGGTATAAATCCAAAACCGGGATTTTTACCAGAGTCACCTTACACTCCGCTCTCTAAACGCCTAGTTCCGCACCTAAGCCAACAAATCCACCAACTCATCCTTCTTAATGCCCATGAAGTACTGACTAATGTCCACATCAGCAAACGCCTTTTCCAAGTTTTCACGGTCATACCGGATTCCCTTTAACTGTTCCGCTAATTCGTTAGCATCCTTTGGTCCGAAGAAATCACCGAAGAACTTGATTTGGGAAATCTTACCTTGTTCTACTAAAATCCGGGCATCAATGGTACCTGAATCAAAGTGTTGACGCTTCTTTACCGTAAATTCTGGTGAAGTGCCGTAAACCCAGTCCCAGTTGTTGTAGTACTGTTCATAGATCTTATCGATTTCTTTTTGTTCATCAGGGGTAACAACGTATTCCTTATCCTTGATTTCATCCAAACTGTCTACATGGAACAATTCCTTTAACAACTTGTCACGGAATTCTGGTACCGTAATGTTTTGATATTCAGGTGCCAAGTATGGCTTCAAGTTAGTTACACGAGAACGCACTGATTTGATTCCCTTTGAAGCAATCTTATCTTCTGGCACGTTTAAGGCATCCGCAATCACGTTTTGGTCCACATCCAGCATCAATGTACCATGTGAGAAGGTCTTACCATTCTTGGTATACATTGCGTTGCCAGAGAACTTCTTACCGTCGACTAAAATATCGTTACGGCCAGAAACTTCTACTGAAGTAGCCCCCATGTCATGTAAGGCATCAACGATTGGCTGAACGAAAGACTTGAAGTCCCCGAACTGTTCAGAGTTACTATCCAGCACGAAACTGAAGCACAGGTTACCAAGATCTTGATAAACCGCACCACCGCCTGAAAGCCGACGAGTAACCGTAATGTTGTGTTCCTCAACGTATTTTTGGTTAATTTCTTCCAAAGTATTTTGGTTACGGCCAACAATGATACATGGCTTTTCATAGTAGAAAAGCACTAAAGGTTCACCGAAATCCTTATTGTTCATTAAATATTGTTCAGTAGCTAAGTTACGCCCAATATCGTGGGCTGTCATAGAAACATACCGCATGTCCAAACTTCCCTTCCAAATATTAATAACCAATCTTGTAACTTTTGTAACCGACTTTCATTTTACCATAATCATGTAAGGGGTTACAGTTTGGGCACTTAAATTGTGCACGAAAAAACCATTACCCTCGCTTTTAACCTAGAAATTGCACAAACTCGTCCAGCGTGATACCAGCAAAATAATCTCCCACGTTGACGTGAGCTAACGCCTTTCGCAGTGACGGTTGGTCATAACGAACATCCTTGAGCATTTTTGCCAAATCAACCGCGTACTTCTCACCAAAGAAATCACCGAAGAAGGTCACCTGCTTAATGCGACCCTTTTCCACTAATACTCGCGCGTCAATCGTCCCTGCATCAAAATGCTGCCGTCTCTTCACTGTGAATTCTGGTGACGTACCGTAAACCCAGTCCCAGTTGTTGTAGTAGTCATCGTAAAGCTTTTGAATCTGCTTTTTATCTTCATCCGTTAGATGATAAGCTTTGTCAGCAACTTTAGCGAGATCGTCTACGCCATAGACTTTCCGTAATATCGTGTCACGGAACTCGGCAATCGTTAAGTTTTGATATTCTGGTTTTAAATACGGTTTCAGATTAGTCACCCGCGAACGCACTGATTTGATTCCTTTAGACGCAATCTTATCCTTGGGCACGTTTAAGGCATGAGCGATAACACTTTGATCGACGTCATACATCAAAGTCCCGTGAGAAAACATTTTGTCATTCTTCACATACATCGCGTTACCGGAGAACTTCTTGCCGTTCACTAAAATATCGTTACGGCCTGATACTTCGATTGATGTGGCACCCATCTCTTTTAGCGCATCAACAATGGGCTTAGTAAAGGCTTTAAAATCACCAAACCGTTCGTCATCGCGATCCACCACGAAGCTAAACGATACGTTTCCTAGATCGTCATACACAGCACCACCGCCGGAAAGCCGTCGTGTCACTTGAATATTATGTTTTGCCACGTAATCTTGATTAATTTCCTCTAAGGTATTCTGATTACGGCCAACGATAATGCAGGGCTTTTGGTAGTAAAACAGTAAAATAGGTTCATCAAAGTCTTTATTATTCATCAGATATTGTTCAGTCGCTAGATTATAACCGATATCTTCTGTTTCCATATTGTAATAGTACATACAGCAGCTGCTCCTTCAAATGGTTTTACTCTTAGTTTACCGCATTATAGGCAAAATGAAACCGCTGTAATTAGCTTTATACTAATTACAGCGGTCCCTTAATGACGGCCGTAGTCGCCAATCAGTTCTATACTATTATTATGTAACCTCACACCTAAAATAACAACGATTTAGCCCACGAAAAGACTTACAAATATAGTGCAAAATATGAAAGCTTTGAAATGACTTAGCTTTTCTTCTTTATCCACTAGTCAATTGACTATTATGCCGATCCAGCAATAACAAGTTTTCATTTTCCTAATACTAATGGCTAAATTATGGTAAAATGAAGGGTGAAGTACTAGTGGTTCGTTTTGTTGGGCAAAACCATGGCGTGCTTACGAAAAGGTTTTATGATGGATTTATTATTTGTGAGGGAGTGGCGTATATGGACCAGCAATACAATAACATTCTTGCACCGGTTGATGGATCGAAAGCCACTGATCCGGTGTTAGACAAAGCAATCGAAGTCGCTAAGTTAAACGATACTCATTTGGATATCTTAAACGTCTTGGAAGTTAACCAGTTTAGTGACACTTACGGTGGTGCCGTTAGTGGCGACGTGATCTACAAACTTTCAGAAGACGTGCAAGCACGTTTAAACGAGTTAAAACAAAAAGCCTTGGACGCAGGGGTTAAGTCAGTTGATATTCACGTTCGGTTTGGTAATCCTAAACCCGTTATCGCCCGTGAATTTCCAGCTGATCATGATACTCAACTCATCGTCATTGGTTCAACTGGTTTAACTGCCGTTGAACGTTTGATGATTGGCTCGGTTACCAACTATGTCAGTCGTTCTGCTGTTTGCGATGTCTTAATCGTTAAACCAGCTGAATTGGCGAAGTTAAATAAGAAATAATTTGTTAGACACCAAGCACCCTTGCCCATTCTCGGGTAAGGGTGCTTTTTTGGAGGTACTTTCATGGCTCAACCCACACAATGGCAGTTCACAGCACAACTCCCACGCGACTTTCAGACCAAGACGTTGCGCCAGCTACTTATGACAAACTGGTATCTGCCAAAGCACTTAGTATTTAGTCTAAAACACGGTAAACGAGTATTGGTAAACAACCAATATCTCCCAGTCAATTTTGACGTACATCCGGGCGACCGTATCAACCTGACGTTTCTAGCAACTGATTTTGAGCATCCGTACTCAAACGTTATACCCGATAGTGCTGCCACCGTTAAAGTGCTGTATGAGGACACCAACTTACTGGTGGTCAACAAAACTCAGGGCAGCAAAACTCATCCCAACCAGCCTGGCGAAGTCGGCACAACCTTGAATCACGTTGCTGCTTATTTAGCACCAAAAAATCAGCAACCATACGTTATCAACCGACTGGATCAAGAAACCAGTGGCGCATTACTCATCGCCAAAAATCCAGCAGTCGTGCCCGTTTTAGTTCGCTTAGTTAAGAAAAAATTAGTTCGCCGTACATATTTGACGTGGGTTCACGGCCGCCTCAATAGTTCACAGGGCCTCATTGCAATGCCGATTGGCCGCAATTTAGCTGATAAGCGAAAACGGCAGCTAAATGGTGACCATCCGCAAATGGCCATTACTCGTTACAAAGTTATCAGTCGTAAGCCAGATGCCACTTTAGTTGCCGTTCAACTGCAAACCGGTCGCACCCACCAGATTCGAGTCCACTTTGCCGGCCTCGGCCATCCAATCGTTGGCGATCCACTATATGCTAATGACCCACGACAGCAACGACTATTACTGCACAGTTGGCAGTTACGCCTACCGCTACCTTTTTCATTTAACCATATTATGCTAACAGCCAGTGTGCCAGAGCCTTTTCGGCAGTTTGAACAACAACCGTTCAAATAGAGCCAACCGTTATTTTTTGATTTGAAATAACGATTGGCTCTATTTTTTCATTTATAAGCCACTCCCTTACGCAGTCTCTGCCAAAAATGGCTTTCATCCGCCTGTAAAATCAGCCCCTTATAAATACTGCTGATATACCAGGTCAAACCGATGATCGTCAGAATTAAAAGTCCAAGTGAGATGCTAATTTCCATTAAACTGGCTGACTGATTAATAATCCGTAACGGCATGAAGTACGACGAGAAAAATGGCACATAGGACATGATTTTGACAACCAAAGCATCCGCATTATTCTGAAATGGGAAAGTCGCAAAGAACGCAATCATACTCAGGTAAACAGCCGGATACGCCGCCTTTGAAGCATCTTCAGCCTTAGAAACTAACGCACCGCTAAAGGCCGCTAATATCGTGTAGATAATCACACCCAAGAATAAGAACAACAAATTGACGTTGACGAGATTATGAACCACCTGATCAACTAACGAACCGTACTGATCAAAGAATGGTTTGGCCATATTCATTTGTTTAGCAGCTATCAAACTGATCCAGCCACCAATCAGGTATACCAATAATTGAGTCCCAATCACCATTAGCACACCGAGGATCTTACCGCAGAAATACTTAGCCGCTGTGGTGCTGGAAAAGACCATTTCCATCACTTTAGTCCCCTTCTCGGAAGCAATTTCCTGCGCAGTAATTGACGAGTAGGTCGTCAAAATCATGTAGACCATGAAGACTAGGATCCAGAACGAAACGGTGCGAGCAGTTTTGACTAGGCCATCACGTTTCTGAATAACCTGCTTAAAAGTTGGCTGAAGAGATAGCTGCTGGAGTTGCCGGTGAGTCAGCTTAGCTTGAGCCACGTTATTTTGCGTCTGCAGCTTACTCAAGAAACCCGTCAGTTGTGTCTTGTCGGAAGCTGACATCGCCTCTTTACCATGGTAAACCGCACGATACTGAATACCTTGGCTTAAAGTCACGTAGCCACTGATATCATTTGCTTTAAGTGCATGCTTAGCCGCTGCTTCAGTGGTTAATTTAGTATCCACTTTATCCTTACCAGCGACTTTGATATAGGCTTGCCGCAGTGCTGGCTGATCAGCTACCACCGCGATATCGTTACCATCAGTCGCTGAGTTAGCAGAGATAAAGCCCACGCCAAACGACACCAGCAGCATAATAAATGGTGACAGCACTAAGATGACAAAACTCCACGATTTCACCTGACGTAAATAAGTGGTCAGTGTCACGATCCACATCTTTTTCATCTGGGGTCACCCGCTTTCAATCGAAAAATCTCGTCTAGGGTTGGCGGTTGTTGACTGAATTCCTCCATATATTCACCGTTTGACAGTCGCTGAAAGATCTCCCTGCCAGCTACCGGATCATCCACTCTTAAGCGATAACGCTGATGTGAAAGTGCCGTCACTTCTACCACGTGAGGTAACTGTGATAATTGCACGGTTGACCAATCCGTAGTGACAAAAATTTCATTTTTACCAAACTGTTCACGAATGGAACGAATCTCGCCGTGCAGTACCATCTCACCCTTACGCATCATGACTAACTCGTCGCAAAGTGCTTCCACGTTGCCCATATCATGACTGGAAAAGATGATCGCTGCACCGTCTTTCTTAGCGTTTAAAATTGCCTGCTCCAAAATATCAACGTTTACGGGATCCAGACCACTAAAAGGTTCATCTAGAATAATCAGCGATGGTCGATGAATCAGCGTACAAATCAACTGAACTTTCTGCTGATTACCTTTGGATAAGGACTTGATCTTATCGGTCTTTTTCCCTTTCACTTCGAACCGTTGCATCCACTGATCAATAGCCGGTTTAATCTGCTTGGCAGACTTACCCTTTAAACGCGCTAAGTACAGAATCTGCTGTTCAACCGTCATCTTAGGCATTAGACTGCGTTCTTCGGGTAAATAACCAATTTGATTGAAAACCTGCTCGTTGATTAGCTGACCATTCCAAGTAATCTGGCCGTCGTAATGAATGAAACTTAAGATGCTATGAAACGTAGTTGATTTACCAGCGCCGTTTTGACCAATTAAACCTAAGATTTCGCCTTTTTCTACGTTATAGGTGACGTCATTTAAGGCCTGTAAATCGCCAAACCGCTTAGACAAGTGTTCGATTTTTAGCATGCTAGCTGCCCCCTTTTTCCGTGCGTCCAATCTTATGTTTATCATACCAAATCAACCGAAACATTTGGCCAAAATAAGTGGTAAAGGACAAAATATGAGGTCATCATTTTGGTAAATTTAAATTAAAAAAGTTACAAAAAAACTTAGTTTCATTCTAATCTAGGTTCCTATTAGTGGATGATGGTATAGTATAACTACAAAATCATTCATTGTTTCACATCTGCAACCACCGCAAATTTGATACATATCTAACCTTGGAGGATATCCCTTGAAAACGAAAATTTTATTAGTAGAAGACGAAGCGGCTCTAGCTGACTCCTTAACAACCGAATTTGAACTGGAACTTGATAATGTAGAAGTGATTTGGGCTAAAGATGGTCTGGAAGCACTAGATAAGTTTCGGGATAATCAGGCAAACCTAGGCTTAATTGTGCTGGATTGGATGCTACCGCGCCTTGATGGCTTCAGTGTGCTACGACGAATTAGAAAAACCAGTCAAGTCCCGATTATTATGCTGACTGCTCGGGATTACATCGGTGATAAAGTTGCGGGGCTAACTGGCGGGGCTGATGACTATGTCACTAAGCCATTCGAGATGGAAGAACTGATTGCCCGTGTCGAGGTGGCATTACGCCACAGTGTGCCAGCGCAGGAAACCACCAAAGTTTATACCGTCTCAGATTTAACTGTCGATACTGAAAATAAGCGTGTTTCGCATAACGGCAAGATTATTCCGCTAACTCAACGAGAATATGAGCTTCTGGTCGTGTTAATTACTCATGAAAATGAACCCTGCTCACGTGAATCACTCTTGGATAGCGTCTGGGGCGTAGATTTTGACGGCCAGCCAAATATTTTGGATGTCTACATCAAAAACTTACGTACTAAGATCGATTCAGTTCACAACCAGCAAAAATTAATCCACACCGTTCGAGGCGTCGGCTATATGCTGTCTGAAAACGTCCAAGAAAGGTGAGCAACATGAAAAAAGGAAAGCAGCGTAATCAATCAAGCGCAGCTATCATGCTCCGAAGCCTGATGACCATGGTGGTCGTTCTCACCCTTGCCTTAGGATTGATGACTATTTTAGCGGTAGGCCATCAGTTATTAAGAGAAGTCGGCTCGAATACCATAAACATTACTAACAGCCTCATCAAAGTCAATATTGATGGCGATGATGACTGGAAAAGCTGGCGTAAAAACAGCACGTTAGATACCAGTGCAAGTTATGTTTACGTTCATAATCGCCGCGCAGATGCTAAAACTGAATATTACTTTTCACCTAATGCGCGTGATCTTCTAAAAGTTAAACCGGTAAAAATACCTTTAGTACCACACGTTTACTATCGTCCCGGCTTTGGTTTTCTATACCACCGGCTAGTCCATGCCCGTGGTATCACTTACACCCTTTGGCAAAATATGTACTCCCAGTTGGCTGTACTCTTCCGGGTCATTGAAGTAACAGCATTTTTACTCATTTTGACCGTGCTTGTGGCACCACTTTATATTCGTCGACTGACCAAACGGCTGACTGATCCCGTGTCGAGTCTTTCTAGAACGACTAAAGTGATTGCTGCCGCCAAAGAACCAGGCTCCATGAAATTGCCCGTCCCTAATCGGCCAATGGAAGTTAGCGAACTGGCTACCAACTTTAATGAATTATTGGGTAAACTGGACAAACGACAAGAACAGCAGAAACTCTTCGTTATGAATGCTGCCCATGAATTACGGACACCGATTGCGACCATTCGCAGCCATGCGCAATTGATTGAACGTCATGGCAAGGAGCACCCCGAGATCATCGAAAAATCAGTCCGCTATATTACCGAAGAATCCCGCCAAATGCAGCAGCTGATTGAAGAATTACTGGCGTTATCGCGAGCTGATCGATTAGTGCTGGAAGTTCAACCGCTCGATTTAAGTGCGGTTGTGGCAAATACCGTTCAGAAAATGACCGACACGTTCCCGCAAACTTTCAAAACTGAGATAGCGCCAAATGTGCACCTCACTGGTAACGAAAATGCGATTGAGCAAATTCTCAACAGCATCTTAACCAACGCTTCGAAATATTCACCCAAAGACAGTACGATTGAAATCAGTCTTGTTCAAACGAACGACGGTGGTTCGCAAATCGCCATTAAAGACCAGGGCCGAGGCATCAGTGATGAAGACAAGGCACACATCTTTGAACGTTTCTATCGGGGTGCGGATGTTCGCGGTTCCGTTTCGGGGACTGGTCTTGGATTGGCAATCGCTGCACAATTAACAGAACTTCTCGGCGGTGAGCTAAGCGTTAAAGATAACTACCCAACTGGCACGATTTTTACTTTAGAAATTGCATCTAGGCCAGCCTGAATGCAAGATACTTTAAACCTACAAAAAACTTCTCAAATTTTTTTGAGAAGTTTTTTTGTACTTTTTAAGTGAATTCTGAATTTTCTTCAGATAAAAAGCCTAACGCCGCAATATTTACCATCATTTAACTAAAAAAAATTGAGTTTTAATTGAGTTTTTATAGGTGGGCAGCACATACAAATCCGTCTATTCTGATTACATTATCAACCGACGAAAGTCTGGATAAGAAGGGGGACTCATTTATGTCCATATTAATACTTACCACCTTATTACCACACCTGATCAGCCAATTTGGCAACCTTGTCTACGTTGGCCTATTCGCCCTAATCTTTATCGAGACCGGCGTTGTTGTCCTACCGTTCCTGCCTGGGGATTCGATTCTGTTTCTATGCGGATCACTCGCAGCATTGAGTACCCATTCACTCAATATCGGTATCCTCATACTCACACTTGGCCTTGCTGCCATCCTAGGTGATTCCCTAAACTTTGAAATTGGTAAACATTTCGGCAAAAAACTGTTTCAACATCGGTTGCTTAGCCGTTTTATTAAACCCGAATATTTAACTCGCTCCGAAAAATTCTATCAAAAACACGGTAAATCAGCTATTTTCCTTGGCCGCTTTATTCCCATCATCCGGACCTTTACACCATTCACAGCTGGGATGAGCAACATGCGACATCGCGATTTTATTATCTACAACGTTTTAGGCGCAGTGTCATGGATCTTAATCACTCTTGGTTCTGGCTTCCTACTTGGCAATAACGTGATCGTCAAAGCCCACTTTGAGCCCATCATGCTTGCGGTTGTCGGTATTTCAATGATTCCAGCCGCCATTTCAGTTCTGCGGCATCGTGGAGGTGCAGCAAATGCCAGCTAGGCAAAAAAATCTCGTTGGTGCAGGGTTCCTGATTGTCTTCACCTATCTAGCCTATTGCGTGGTTACTCACGCAGTTTGGCTACAGCAATTTGATTCAGCTACCGCAACATTATTAGCAGGAATCGTGACCCCAGCGAACTCAATCGTTTTTAAAGCCATTGCATTCCTAGGTAGTCCAGCAACGGTGATCGGTATCACTTGTATCCTCTGTCTCTGGCTTTGGATTAGGCACAGCGTAATCTTGAGCCTCTGGATTGGCGGTCTTCAACTGTTTGGTTCTGCTATCGCTGAAATAATCAAGAAAATCGTTGCCAGACCTCGACCGTTACACCAATTAATTCCTGACACTGGATTCAGTTTTCCAAGCGGTCATACCTTTTGCACAGCTATTTTCGTTTTTACCATCCTCATGCTTGTTCTACCATCAATCAAAAAACGTAATTGCCAAATCGTAGCAATCATAGCCGGCATTATCTGGATTATGTTTGTCGCAATCTCCCGTGTTTACTTCCGAGACCACTTTGCTTCTGACGTGATTGGCAGCGCCCTGCTAGCATCAGGTTATTGGCTTCTGATTACGCCCTACGAAACTCAAATTAAAAATTTAATCGGTAAATGTTTACCGGAAAGGATTCAATCATTATGAACACTCAAAAACTAACTATCGTGATTCCAGCCTACAACGAAGAAGAAATTCTCGTTAATTCAGTCCATCGTCTAATCGATATTGAAGACCAGATTGCAGCAAAGGAAGCACAAGGACTCCAAGGAATCCGTGCTGATATTTTAATTGTGGACGATGGCTCCAAGGATCGAACTTGGGAACTGGTTGAACAGTTACATCAAGAAAATTCTCGCGTTAAGGGGCTCCGTTTTTCCCGTAATTTCGGTCATCAGCCAGCTTTGATTGCCGGTTTAAATGAAGCCGTTAAAACTGCTGATATGTTAGTCACTATTGACGCTGATCTTCAAGATGATCCGGACAAAATCCCAGAGATGGTTGAATTGTACGCTGGTGGTGACGACATCGTCTACGGTGTTCGCAATAACCGCGACTCTGATTCCTGGTTCAAACGTACTACGGCTCAAGGCTACTACCGAACACTCCATATGCTAGGTGTCGAATTAGTCCCCAACCACGCTGATTTCCGCCTCATGTCAAAACGGGCCGTACAGACTCTCCTGGACTACCCTGAACGCAATATGTTCATCCGTGGCATTATTCCAAAGTTAGGCTTTAAAACGGGGCGCGTTGAATACAAACGAACCCCGAGAATGGCTGGTGAATCAAAATACCCGCTTAAAAAAATGATTGCCTTCGCTTGGGATGGCATTACGAGTCTTACCATCGCGCCCGTGCGTTTGATCTTGATTCTCGGAACAATCGCTTGTCTCTTAGCAATGGGCATGGTTGCGTATGCTGTTATTTTAAAGATCTTAGGTCTGACCGTTCACGGCTGGTCTTCCCTCATGGTTTCAATGTGGTTCATGGGTGGTGTGCAGCTAATCAGTTTAGGTGTCATTGGCGAATACATTGGCAAACTAACGACGGAAGTAAAGGACCGTCCAAGATACACGATTCAAACCATCTTAGAGTAGGTGAAAATAATGACTCGCAAGGCCTTTCCAACTTTTTTATCAGCTGTGTTAATTGGCTGTTTAATAATTGGTATCCTTGGCAATTTAACTGATTACACTGGCATCGCGGTGCTAATCGTAGCCGTTCTCATCTGCATCAGTACCCAGTTACTTGCTAATCGGATCAACACATTAAAATTTACCCATTTCCGTCTCGCAATTGGTATTGGCTTACTAGCCATGCTAGCAGGGCAAATTTTTGTCCTGGGCACCATGCCGGTAACAGTCTACCATGACCCCTATCGCGTTCTTTCTCAGGCGGATCAAATAGCAGCCGGCCATATGACTTGGGACATTACGTATTTCTGGCGTTATGCCAATAACGTCCCACTAGCCTACCTGATGTCGCTTTGGTTGAGAGTCACTCAATTATTTGGATTGACGACTAACTTATCCGTACATTTATTAAGCATTCTCACCCTTGATAGCTTTATCGTCTTACTGCTATCAACTATTTGGAAAATGAGCCATCGAAAAAGTTTGGTAGCCGGTGTTTTGGCCTTCCTGGCACTAACGCCATTTGCCTACACCTACTATTTACAAGTTTTTTATTCGGATTTGACTACCATGCTAGTCCTTCTGATTGTTATGAGAGTTGTCATGGACTGGCCACAGGGCTCAAAAACGAACCACCTTTTGTCCGGTATCGGTCTAGTTATCAGTGTCTTAATCGGTGCGTTACTTAAACCAAATATTATCGTCTTGCTGCCGGCTTTAGCTGTTGTTGCCCTTATTCTGATGAAAAAGAAATTATTTAAAAAAAGCCGGTTGTTAGCCCCCATTATTTTGATTGCATTAAGTTTTGGCTTAAGCCTACCTGCCACTCAAGCAATCAACCATGCCAGCAACTATACACCTGAAGCCAAGTACGCCTTTCCCGTCACCCACTGGATGATGATGGGTGTTAATCCAACACACTATGGGACTTATTCAGGTAAAGATGTGGGCCAAGACATTAAACTACCTAACAAAACCGCTCGAAGCCACTCTGACTTAAAGCACATTTCAAAGCGAGTTAAAAAATTAGGCGCGTTGGGATTAATCAAACTTTGGGTAGTCAAAATTGGGATTCTACTGAATGTTAGAGGTATCCAAGATTGGTATAATGGTGGCTTCCGTTCAGCACCCGTTTGGTACCAGCGACACGCTCGTTTCTTCATGGAACTCACCATTATCAGTTACGCTGCCGCAACTCTAGCACTTTGGTTGACCCTGATTCGCAGGCTATGCGTTTGGCGACCTGATCTTACCGATAGTCATCAGGTAACCGCGTTGCTAGCAATCGTGACCACCCTAGGTTATTTTGCTTTCCACACACTGCTATGGGAGGTTGAACCTCGCTATGGTCAAGCTGCATTACCATTGATCTGGCTTTTACTAGCCGCAACGCCGATTCCCGCAAGAGACCAGCAACGGGTGACTAATGCACCGAAACGCTTGGCACCTTTGAGCATGGCAGTGACTTTCTTACTGGGTCTTGGCTTTGCTGGCATCTTTGGTCACTCGCAGTTTAAAACCATCGTCGTAGCTGCACAACGTAGTCAGCTTTCCGAGCAATATCACGCTAAACCGACCACAATACAACCAGGACAGACGATTACTGAAGATGTCACTCTATCAGGGGCTGCCAACCGTTTTGCCCTACAGATTCATAATGGGTCAAAGGTAAACGCCAGCTTAATGAATCTCAAAACACATGTAAATTATCATCTGACGCCAGCAACACGAAACTATCATCTTCACCAACACCTTACAGCTGGAAAATATCGTATGACGATTCGAAACGGCACCAGCAAAAGTCAGCCAGTCGATGTGGTCCAAACCTACCACTATCAATTAGCTGATCACCCGGTCGTCGTTAACGGGCAAGCTAATCAAAATGCTTCTCTAGTTTACACTTTCCGACTACACCTCTAAAAGGAGTTACTTTTAATGGACAAAACTATCAAAATAGACTGCATCAAGCGTAGTGAATCGTTCCGTTACCTCGTTGTTGGCGGTGGAACCACCTTAATCAACATCGTCTTCCTCTTCGGTTTAACTCACATTGCTGTCCCGTGGGCTTTGGCAAATATGATCGCTTGGTTCGCAAGTGTTCTATTCGCCTTTATCGCCAATAAGATTGTTTTTGCCGATTCTGCAATGGCTGCTCCTAAAGTCGTCGTTAAGGAGGGACTGCGTTTCTTCGTACTTCGTGGTGCCTCACTGCTGGTTAATACCGCTATTTTATTTACCACGGGGATGACCCTAATGCATGGTTCACACGTAGCTGTAGGTTCTACAAATAACTTAAAACCCGTTAATATTGTCTGATTAAAAAGGAGCTGTAACTTTGGATAAAACCATCAAAATTCTCTACACTAAATATGGCGAGGCCTTTCGCTACCTCGTTGTTGGCGGACTAACAACCCTAATCAACATCGTCATCTTTTTTAGCTTGACGCATATCGCTATTCCCTGGTTCTGGGCAAACGTTGTTGCTTGGTTCTTAAGTGTCTTGTTTGCCTTTATCGCCAACAAGAAAGTCGTCTTCGGTTCAACTGACATGGCTCCCAGCGTCGTTTTTAAAGAAGGCATGAGTTTCTTCGCGCTTCGGGGCGCTTCATTGCTGGCTGATACCGCCATCCTATTTGTGGGACTGACCCTCATGCACGGTTCACCAATCATTGTCAAAATTGTTGATCAAGTCGTCGTCATTGGCTTGAATTACGTCTTTAGCAAGCATATTTTCTCTTGATGCAGTGAGTGACAAAACTCGGTAGATTTCAGAATTTAACAAAAACAATGCGTATTCCGTCAAATTTTGTCGGAATACGCATTGTTTTTGTTAAATGGCAGGAAGTTGAATCTTGACACAGCCCCTTGATGTTACTTTCTATGATTGACTACTGGACGGTTCACCACCGGATTTTTTAGTTGAATAGCTTCCACCGTTGGCCGTTTGGCAACGTGATGTGTCAAACGATTGCTCAGCTTCTCGTAGGAACCTAATTTAGGTCCCACAAAATGGCGTCTTGCTGATAGAACATAGTCAATCATCAAGACCACGATGACCACAAACATAATTTTCCCTGTAGCATAATGCAGCATCACGTGAGCCGTTAACTGAATGTCTGTTGGTGATAAGATCATCAGACCAATCAAGAAGATGACCCATAGACAAGCAACGATACTAACAGGAACACTCCACTTACCCAAGTGCCATGGTCCGTTATCATCAGCTGTCCAAGCACCTCGAAACTGTGCCCGCAACTTCAGTGCAATCGGAACAAAGTAGGAACTGTATAACCCGATAACACTCATGGTGCCAATCACCGCGTAAATGCCATCAGAGATGCCGGCAAGAAACGCGATGACTGCAATCACCCAAATGGCAACTGCTGGTGTATGAAATTTAGTGGAAATTCGCTTCAAATACCGTGAAAATGGTAACCCGTTATCACGGCTAAACGCGTAAACCATCCGTGATGACGACGTGATAGATGAACACCCACAAAACCACATTGCAATCGTCACTAGCCACAACAGTACACCACTGAAGCGACTCCCAACGGCCTGCTGAATGGCAACGATAAAGGCGTTGTTACCCGCTGCAGCAACCGCTGCTGGATTTTTAATTGATAAAGTCACTAATGCTAATAAAACAAAACCGAAAATTCCTGAAATAGCAACGGATAGGAAAACGCCCCATGGTGCTTGCACTCGAGGATTCAAAGTTTCCTCACTGGTATGTGCGGAGGCATCATAACCAGTCAACGTCCACTGGGCCTGTAATAACCCGATCAGGAATGCACCCCAGTAAGGCATTGACGAAGATGTCTGGGTTGAAAATGTGCTAAATAGATAACTGACGTGATGTTCAGGACCGGCAACCATCAAAACACCAATGATCAGTAAGACACCAACCACGTGATAGATAGCGGAAAGTGAATTTAACTTTGAAACTAAATCGATACCGAAATGGTTCAGTAGCGCGTGGCTTGTTAAGATAACGGCGTAGGTGAGCAAAAATTGCATTTTATTAGGATGCGCCATTAGTAAGTTAGAGGCAAACGTTGCACAGCCATAATCGATGCCGGCAACGATCGTCACTTGGCCGATAATGTTTAGCCACCCTGTAAACCAGCCCCACGTTGGCCCACCTAAAATGGCTGCCCAGTGATAAATGGCTCCGGATGTCGGAACTGCTGAGGTTAGTTCAGCCATTGCCGCAGCCACGAACAAGACGAAAAACGTTACTAGCGGCCAGCCAATTCCCATGATTGCAGGACCACCTTGACTGAACCCGTAACCATAGTATGAAACGGCACCAGTTAAAATGGAAATAATTGAAAACGAAACCGCAAAGTTAGAAAAACCGCCCATATCTCGAATTAGTTCTTGTTGATAGCCAAATGATTTGGTTGATGATTTCGCTTGATCATGGTTCAGTTGCCATTGCCGCACTGAATGTGCCGCATTGACACCAATGAAACCCATCATGACTAATGTTAATCCTAAAATTGCAATACCTAAAAAACTCATCTAACCACGTTCCTCTCTACCTGCCATTGGGAATATCAAAACTACATGTTAGATTATATAACATAAATAACAATTTTCAATACGTTTTCACAAATTTCTCTTATTTATTTTTAATTTTACATAGGTATGTTATAAGCACTGAAAAATCAACGTTACACGACAATGTAAACAAAAAATAATTTGAATATGGCTACTCCAAAAATTAAAAAACGATTGCATTCAAAATAATCAATGTTATTATTTATAACATGGAAGTCAAAAAAGAAGGTGACATCATGGTTGAAAAGCTTCGAACAGTTGGCATCGATATTGGTACATCAACGACTTCTTTGATTATCGCGGAACTGACGATTACCGATATCTCAGCCGGCTTTTCGCTGCCACAATTGGCGATTAGCCATAAACGCATCATCTATAGAAGCCCCGTCATTTTCACGCCGTTACTGAGTGAAACTCAAATTGATGCCGCACAGCTTAAACAGTTTGTCACTTCCCAATATCATCGTGCTCATGTTACGAAGAGCAGCTTTAAGTTGGGCGCTATTATCATGACCGGGGAAACAGCTCGGAAAGCAAACGCCGATCGGGTCCTTCACGCGCTTAGTGAATACGCTGGTGACTTTGTTTGTGCAACAGCTGGTCCCGGCTTAGAAAGTGTTATTGCTGGCAAGAGTGCAGCCCATTCCCTACTAACACAACCCGACCCACAGCCAGTGATTAATTTCGATATTGGTGGTGGAACTACTAACCTGGCTTACTTCGTCAATGGCGACTGTCAGGACACCGCCTGTTTCGATATTGGGGGCCGATTGATCCGACTCGATCATGACAGCAACGTGATTACTTATATTGCGCCGAAAATTCAACAATTAATTACCCAGTTAGACCTGCCAATCCGGTTAGGTGCCGTTACCAGCGTGTCACAGTTACAACCATTAATTAATGCCATGGTGGCCCTACTAGAAAATACGATTGGCCTCGGCGATCCCGTTGCCTATTTCAATCAATTTGTAACGGACAAATCGCTTCAACCGGTGCCGTCAACAGTTCGCTTAACCTTTTCTGGCGGGGTTGCTGATTGCCTAGTGGATCAGTTACCAGTAGATTCTTTCCGTTACGGCGACATCGGCCTTCTTCTGGGACACACTTTAAAACAGTCGTTGCTCTTTAAAGAAAGGGTTGTGTGTCCTGCAGATGAAACTATTCAGGCCACTGTCATTGGCGCCGGTTCACAATCAATGATACTCAGTGGCAGTACCATCAACTATGATCGGTCAACGCTGCCACTGAAAAATTTACCAGTCGTCAAAGTTTCTCAATCGCTAAAAGAATATTCACCAGAGACAGTGGTCGCAAATATTCAGCAACAATTATCCCTGTTTGAGCAATCAGTTATCGCCCTAGCGTTAGGTCCCGTCACCGCAACTTTTGAAGGTCTTCAACAATGGGTGGCGGTTATCCTTAAAAGTATGAACGCTTCTATTAAAGACCGGCAGCCACTCATCATCGTCACACAGGAAAACGTTGCCCAAGCCTTAGGTAATAGCCTTAGAAGCCAGCTTCCTCCAAATTATCCGGTCGTCGTACTGGACCAAATTAGCGCATCATCCGGTGACTATCTCGATGTTGGTCTCCCCGTTGCCGGTGGTGAAGCTGTTCCCGTCATCGTTAAAACACTGATCTTCAGTTGAAAGGAGTTTTCTTATGCATTTAAAAGTCACGTTATCTGGCGTCCACTACCAGTTTCAATCCGTTAAAGAGGTCATGGCCAAGGCTAATGAAGAGAAATCCGGCGATACTTTAGCAGGAATCGCCGCCAAAAGTACCGCAGAACGGGTTGCCGCTAAAATCGTTTTATCGCAGTTAACGTTAAACGATATTTATGAACATCCCGCTGTGGACTATGACCATGATGAAGTCACCCGCATGATCATCGATGACCTCGACGACGAGGTTTTTAACCAGATCAAGAACTGGACCCTTGAGCAATTAAGAGAATGGCTGCTGGAGCCCCAAACAACTAATCAGATGGTTCACTACATTTCTAAGGGATTAACTTCGGAAATGATTGCGGCCGTTTGCAAGTTAATGACCAACATGGATCTCATTACCGCCGCTAAAAAAATCACCAACGAAAAAACGGCCAACACTACGATTGGCCGTCCCGGAACCTTTTCTTCTCGATTACAGCCCAACCACCCTGCCGACGATATCAACGGCATCATGGCTTCCGTTATGGAAGGGCTGAGCATGGGAATCGGTGATGCCGTTATTGGTTTAAATCCCGTAAACGATACCGTTGATAACGTCACTCAGATTCTTAAAGCGTTCGATCAATTCTGTACCACTTGGCAGGTGCCTACTCAAACCTGTGTACTGGCGCACGTCACCACTCAGATGAAAGCAATCGAACAGGGCGCACCGGCTGGACTGATTTTCCAATCGATTGCTGGTTCCGAAAAAGCCAACACAGCGTTTGGCATCAACCGTCAACTCATTGATGAAGCTAATCAACTTGGTCACGAACGCTTACATAACAGTGGCCCTAACGTGATGTATTTTGAAACTGGCCAGGGATCAGAACTCTCTTCAGATGCCAACTTTGATGCCGACCAAGTCACGATGGAGGCACGTTGCTACGGCTTTGCCCGCCACTATGACCCCTTCATCGTCAACACTGTCGTTGGCTTTATCGGTCCAGAATATCTATATGATGCGAAGCAAGTCACCCGTGCCGGACTGGAAGACCACTTCATGGGTAAACTTAGCGGACTAGCAATGGGCTGCGACGTTTGCTATACCAACCATATGCAGGCGGATCAAAACGACATTGAAAACTTGGCGGTTCTACTGGCCACTGCTGGCTGCACGTACATTATGGGTGTCCCTCAAGCTGACGACATCATGCTGAACTATCAGTCTACGGGCTATCAAGAAACCGCCACGATTCGCCAGTTGCTCAGCTTACGACCAATACCTGAGTTTGACAGTTGGCTGGAGAAAATGGGGATTAGCCGTAACGGTCAGTTAACTAGTAAAGCTGGCGATGCATCATTATTTTTAACCAAGGAGGCTCTTTAAATGAAATTAATCGCACCTCGTATAGAAGCTTTACCCGTTGACGAAACCGGTAGCATCACAGATTTACGTGCCATTGATCAGCAACAGGAGCTGACGGTTAAAGAACCTGCCAACGCTAAAGGTTATTTGGCGATGAAGAAAAAGACAACCGCTCGTTTAGGACTGGGAAGAATCGGCACACGGTATACGACTCGATCCGTTCTGCGATTACGTGCGGATCACGCAGCTGCTAAAGATGCTGTCTGGACTGATGTCAGTACCACGTTTATTCAAAAAATGGGCTGGTTAGCCCTCCAGTCAACCTGTAAAACTGAAACCGAATATCTGACCCGTCCCGATCATGGCAGAATCATCGCGCCAACGGAACTCCACAAGCTTACACCGTTATTTCCAACGCCACCCCGTGTTTTATTAGCCGTTGGTGACGGTCTTAGTTCTTCCGCTATCGAAGCGAATGCAGCCGAAGTCATTCCTGCCATTAAACAGGGATTGGCTTTATCGCAAATTCAAATTGGCACCATCCCCTTCATCCGGTTCGCACGTGTCGCCGTTGAAGATTATTTGGGCGAAGCCACTCATGCCGACGTCGTTTGCCTATTAATTGGTGAACGCCCCGGATTGGCAACCGCTAAATCAATGAGTGCTTACATTGCTTATCGGCCCACTGTTGGCATGCCTGAAGCCCGCCGAACAGTGGTTTCTAACATTCATCCACAAGGTGTACCTGCTGTCGAAGCTGGCGCCTATATTGCCAGCGTAATCAAAGAAATGCTGGCTAAACAGGCTTCTGGTATTGCATTAAAAGATGCAAAATAGTCTGATTCCCTACAAAATAACCGGTGTCGTCCCAATACTAGGGATTACACCGGTTATTCTTATTGAACTAGGCGCCCTGTTTCACGCTCTCAAATTGATTTTCCACGTATTCGCGATATAGCGGATGATTCTTAACCAGTTCTTGATGCGTCCCATGGCCGCTGACCTTGCCATGTTCGATAAAGTAAATCTGAGTTGCATCGACAATGGTACTCAAACGGTGAGCAATGACTAAGGTAGTCCGGTTATGCATCAGCTTTTCCAGTGCTTTTTGAACCATGATCTCTGATTCTGAATCAAGACTGGCCGTAGCTTCATCCAACATTAATATCTTCGGATCACGCAAGAACGCTCTGGCAATTGCTAATCGTTGCCGTTGACCGCCGGAAACCTTAATTCCGCGTTCACCAACTTGGGTATCTAAGCCATCTGGCATGTCTTGAACGAAGGACTTAGCATAAGCCATCTCTAACACGTTCCAGAGCTGGTCATCCGTATAGCTGCCGTCCAGCCCATAAGTCAGATTATAGCGAATCGTTCCTGCCATAATGGCAGCATCTTGACTCACTAAACCAATCTGACTGCGCCAGTTATTCATGTTCACATCGTCAATTTCGGTATCGCCAATCTTGATTTGACCCTTATCTGGATTATAGAACCGTTCCAACAAGCCAAAAATCGTTGATTTACCACCACCTGAAGGGCCGGCAAAAGCAATCACGCTGTTCGGCTTTGCAGCAAAGGAAATATCCTGCAAAATTGGTTGATCCTTTTCATACTCAAAATCAACGTGTTCCACGGATAATGCTTGACCATCCATATCGATATCTTCACCAGAAGTCTGGTCCTCTTCGCTAGCTTGCAGCAATTCTTGAATCCGGGCAGTTGAACCGCTAGTCTTAGCCATATCAGTGAAGAACTGGCTTAACTGGGTGAACGGTCCAATCATTTGAGTCAGGTACATCAGAAATGAGATCAAGGTTCCAAAAGTCATGGTGCCTTGAGAAACACGAGTAGCACCATAGATCAGCATGCCAATCATCATACCCATCATCATCATTTGCATTAGCGGGTTGGCAACGGAGTCGTAAATCGCTTCTTTCAAACCGATTCGGTACAATTTGTCGATCTTCTGGTGGCCATCTTCGCGCTCAACGTCTTCGGCAGTGGATGATTTGACCAGACGAATATCACTGAGAATCTCGCTGGACTGACCATTGAAATCAGCTAATGCATCCTGGCGAGCAATGGAAATTTTGTGTGACTGCTTGATAACGGGCATCATCAAAACTAGCACTAGCGGTACAGCAATGAACATGATCAGTGTCATCTTCCAGTCCATAACAAGCATCAGGACTAAGGCACCAACCAGCTGCAAAATTGAGGTCACCATGTTAGGAACGGAGTTTGCCAGCAAATCCTTGACCTGGGAAGTATCATTGATCAGCCGAGAAGAAATTTCACCTGAACGGGTCTCGTCAAAGTAACCCACGGGTAAACGCAGAATTTTGTCCCAGAGGAACTGACGCAGCTTGCTGACAACGTCTTCACCAAAGAAGCCAAGAATACTGCCAGAAAAAGCACTGATCAGCGCACTGCCAATGAAAGCGGCAATGACGAGAAACATTAACTGAGAATTCATCGCGTGGCCAAGTTGATTAATCAGCTGCTTAGCTAACTGCGGCACCGTTAATTGAATCCCGGTAGCAATCAGACCGAATAGTAAGCCAACACCAAGCTGCCAAAAATGCGGTTTGATTTTGATGACCAACTGTGCAAAATCTTTGAAGTTAAATTTTTGACGTTTGAAAGGAACGCCGCCTGCTTGTGGGCCTCTTCCACCCTGTGGAGCTTGTCGTTGCATGTCTATTTGCCTCGTTTGATTAGTTATTTGTTGTTACGATCTGGGTTAAATTCACCCTGTTGCGGACCAAAACCATTAGGACGTGGGCCAAATTGACCGTTACGTGGGCCTTGATGACCAAATCCGTTTGGCTGTTGACCAAATTGACTTTGCTGCGGACCTTGATGGCCGAAGCTGTTACCTTTAAAGCCTCCCCATCCTTGAGATTTTTGCCCCTTAAAGAAAGCGTTTGGCATATTATCTAAAAATTCTGGCCGCTCTTCGCCGTCATCCCACTTAGCAAATTTTTCGTTTAAGCTGGTAGTTAATTTATTCAGTAACTTGCCCAATGTCTCTTGTTCTTCCTTAGTCAGGGAATCAAACAGTTCGTCGGAAAATTCTGTTTTAAAGTTATGGGAGGAAGTAATCGTTTCTTTACCCTTTTCAGTTAATGAAATCAAACTAACACGTTTATCTTTAGTTGAATCATGGCGTTCAACCAAACCTTCTTCTTCTAGCTTCTTAACCATGACGCTAACGGAACTTGGCCGAATGTCTAGTTCATCAACGATTTGAGAGTTAGTTAATTGATCCTTATCGTTGAGTAACAGTAACAAGCGCATTTGACCACGTTGCGGTTGTTTAGCCCAAAACTGCTGACCCCGTTTAGAAAAAGCGGAAAAACCACGTTGCCGAAAAGTCATCATAAAGTCGCCAAATTGTTTTAATAAATCTTGTGAGTTGTATGTCATTTTAATAATCTCCTGTCAGTTCATAATATTTAGTTAGTTTTCTAAATGATTAACTAACGATTTAGACTATAATTCATTAGTTAGTCATTGTCAACACAAACTAACTATTTATTTTCGATTCTCAACCAATCTACTAGTACCCCCCATTTTTGCGTTATAATGATGCTTAAGGGGGGATAACCGATGAAAATCAAAAAATTGATTGGTCTCACGGCAGCAACACTACTCGCAGCCCTAGGTTTGGGCCTATCGACGCAAGCCAACGCTGCAACGAGTAAGTCTTTTTACGCAACGACGACCCGACAGATTAAATCGGGAAAGGTGACTTTGCCGGCTAATACGCGTGTATCTGTTTGGTATACAGCAACTAAAAACCACAAACAATATGCTTCCATTGATCTAACGCAAATGAGCTATGGCACTCGTCACACAACTAAGGCAACTTCAATCACAATTCCATATAGTCATAATTTAAAAAAATTGAAAAGTAATGATCCAGCCTCATTATCTTTGGGAAAAGGGTTCAAGTATGCCTCTAATACATGGACCAAGACACCTAAACTAAACTTCACTACTGATAATTATGTTGAATACTTCGCAAATGGTAACCTTAATCAGAAGCCAACTTCTTCAACTAAGATTACAAAAACAAGGCAAAAAGGCAATGTGACTTACTACTATGCCAAGAAGAACATGCTAAAATTACCTGACAAACGCATCAGTAAAAAGGGTAACTACCAGTATCGCTTAACAGTTCGGAAAAACAAGGTTGTTTCAGGCGACCTATCAATCAGTTACTCGGTTGGTAGCAGCAAGAACTACTTTTATACACCGACACTAAAAGCTTAATCTTATAGGCCTTAACTAACATCCAATCAGATGCTAGCTAAGGTCTTTTTAAATGATATATGAGCATTTGCGACAGCCACCAAACAGTTCTGTTGACTAAATGTGGCAGAGTAAATGCAGTGGCCTGGTTTCACGCAACGAAATGACCCCTTAACCAATCCCCTCCCCTAATCGATTCCACAAAAAAGCACTCCGAGAAAAATCTCGAAGTGCTTTTAAACGTGCTTTTAAGCAATTAAATTACTTAAGTGGCGTCCACTTCCAGTTCGTGACTTCTGGCATATCAGTACCATTTTCACGAATGTAAGCAGTGTGCTTAGCAACCATGTCATCCATATGCTGTTCGAAGGAAGCACCTTTGACAGCGTATTCTGGCATGCTCAACAAAGCATCCTTTGCCAAGTGGTAACGGTCAAGTTCGTTCAAGACACGCATATCAAATGGTGTGGTGATATCACCGTTCTCACGGTAACCGTGAACACGAAGGTTGTGGTTGTGACGATCGAAGAACATGTCACGTACCAAGTCTTCGTAACCATGGAAGGCGAAGATGACTGGCTTGTCAGTAGTGAAGTAACGGTCGAATTCTTCGTCACTCAGGCCACGAGGGTCTTTCTTTGGTGAACGAAGTCTCAACAGATCAACAACGTTAATGACACGCATCTTCAATTCAGGGAATGCTTCATGCAACAATGAAACAGCTGCAAAGACTTCCCAAGTTGGTTCACTACCAGCAGCAGCGAAGACAACGTCAGGTTCTTGACCCTGATCAGTTGAAGCCCAGTCGATGTAACCTAAACCATTGTGAACCAGGTTAGTGGCTTCATCGATTGAGAACCATTGTGGGCGTGGGTGCTTTGAAGTAACCAGCAAGTTGATTGTCTGATAGCTGCGGAATGCAACATCGGCAACGGCAAGCAATGTGTTAGCGTCACCTGGCAAGTATTCACGAATCAACTCAGGCTTCTTTTCGTACAAGTGAGTTAACATACCTGGATCTTGGTGAGTGTAACCATTGTGGTCTTGCTGGAAGACAGTTGAAGTATCCACGAAGTTCAATGAAGGATACTGCTTACGCCATGATTGTTCTGAAGCTTTACGCAACCACTTCATGTGTTGTGTCAACATTGAGTCGACGACACGACCAAATGATTCGTAAGTTGCGAAGAAGCCATGACGACCAGTCAAGACATAGCCTTCCAACCAGCCTTCAGCTTGGTGTTCAGAAAGTTGTGAATCGATGACACGGCCTTGGGGAGCCATGTTTTCATCGTTAGGTTCTTTAATAGATTCTTCCCATTGACGCTTACCAGTATCCAACATTGAGTACAGACGGTTTGACTTTGATTCATCAGGACCGAATGCACGGAAGTTGTCAGGGTTCATCTTCATGGTGTCAGCAACCCAGTCAGACCAAACAATCATGTCTTGGGCAGTAACAGCACCTGGAGTAGTGACCTTAACGGCATACTTCTTATAGTCAGGTAACTTCAATGGTTCTGGCTTGATCCCACCATTTGTGATAGGGTTCATAGCCATGCGTTGTTCACCCTTAGGCGCCATATCACGGACAGATTCCTTGATAGTGCCGTCTTCGTTAAAGAAGTCTTCTGGCTTGTACGACTTCAACCACTTAACTAATTGATCAGCATGTTCCATTGACCCTGCAGCAATTGGTAGCGGAACCTGGTGAGCACGGAATGAACCTTCAACGGGGTTACCATCGAAGTCTTCCTTAGGACCAGTCCAGCCTTTAGGAGAACGGAAGATGATCATTGGCCAGTTAGGTAATGAATTGTCATTGTTTTCGCGGGCGTTCTTTTGAATAGCCTTGATCTTTTCAATGGCTTTGTCCATAGCCTTAGCCATGTCTTCATGAACTGGTTTATGATCGTCAGGATTCTTAACTTCAACGAACTCTGGATCCCAGCCCATACCTTTGAAGTAGCTTGTCAAGTCTTCATCACTCATCCGTGAAAGGATAGTTGGGTTAGAAATCTTGAAGCCGTTCATGTTAATAATTGGTAAAACAGCACCATCTTTAATTGGGTTGATGAACTTGTCTGAGAACCATGATGTTGCTAATGGACCAGTTTCAGATTCACCATCACCAATTTCAACAGCAGCAATTACGTCTGGGTTATCTAAAATTGCACCAGTACCGTGTGAAAGAGAGTAACCAAGTTCGCCACCTTCGTGGATTGAGCCTGGTGTTTCAGGGGCAGCATGTGAAGCAACGCCACCTGGAAATGAGAATTGCTTGAATAACTTCTTAAGACCTTTTTCGTCTTGAGAAATGTTAGGGTAGATTTCTGAATAACTGCCATCAAGATATGAGTTAGAAACCATAACTTGACCACCATGCCCTGAACCTTCAATGTAGAACATATTCAAATCATACTTCTTGATGACCCGATTTAAATGTGCGTAAATAAAGTTCTGAGAAACAATCGTCCCCCAGTGACCAATCGGCTTAATTTTAACATCGTCTGAAGTCAAGTCGCGGTTCAATAATGGGTTGTCCCGTAAGAAAAGCTGACCAACAGACAAATAGTTGGCTGCACGCCAGTACGTGTCAACGCCTTCCAAATATTGTTCGGAATCGTAATCTTCTGCCATTAGAGTAACACTCCTTTGATTGATTAAAGATAACTGCACGACGTAATTCAATGCAGTTGAAATGGTGTGTTAATTACCAGGTACGAATTGTATCGATAATTTACACCCACTATGATAGTCCCATTTACATAAAAGTCAACCGCTTTGAAAATTGATGCGGTCCAATCTATTAACGTCATTGCATTAGCCTACGAAACAGCCAGTACGCCTGTTATTAAAGGCTTATCTGCCCGCTTCACTGACTTTCATTAATCATTAAAAAATGAAAATTTTAAAAAATGATTCTTTTTAATTAACCGATTAGTTACCAAAAGATACAACCTTTGCTGTAACTGTGAGCGAGGTTAATTGTTAATTTATTTGACAACAGCTTCACCAGGTGTTACATTTTAAATAACAAGTTACTTTTAAAGTAACATCAAAAGGAGAACTTAAAATTATGACAACTTACGCAATTACGGGCGCTACTGGAAAATTTGGCAAGCAGGCACTAGCAACATTAGCACAATTAGTGCCGGACGCACACATCATTGGGTTAGCAAGAAATACTGATAAGGCTTCAAAATCGGTTCCAGCCGGCGTTGAAGTTCGAAAAGGTGATTACACAGACAAGTCTAGTCTGATCACAGCACTGACTGACGTCGACAAACTGCTCTTCGTTTCGTCCGTACCCGGTGGTGATATGCCACGGCAAGAACAGCACCAAAATGTGATCGACGCTGCTAAAGAAGCTGGCGTTAGTTACATCGCTTATACGAGTTATCCGCAACTTGAAACAGCTAAGTCACCGCTGAGCGGAGACCACAAATACACTGAAAAAGCGATTTTAACGGCTGGTCTTAACCATAGTTTCTTACGGAATAACTGGTACTTAGAAAACGAACTTGGCACAATTCAGGGCGCTTTAAAGGGACAGCCATTCGGCTACATTGAAGGTAAGGGCCACGTTGGTTGGGCTGCCGAAACTGATTATGCGGACGCCGCAGCCAAAGTGCTGACCCTTGATGATCCAAAAGACGTTTACGAATTTGCGGGTGCCCCATTATTGTATGCTGACTTGGCCGCAATCGTTAAACAAGTGAGCGATGTGCCATTTGACGTTCACGCTGAGAGCGATGATGAGTTTAAGCAAGGGTTGATCAATCACGGCTTAGATGCTGGCACAGCTGCAGCTATCACATCAATGCAGACCTTCATTAGCAATGGTGATTTAGATGAACAAACCAGCGATTTAACAGATGTGCTGGGACGTCCACAAACCGATTTAGCCGACGTCATTAAATCATATAAGTAAAAGTGCTTGTATTGCGTCACTGAATCGCTATAGAATAGAACCACTATTTAATCGAGGTTATTAATATGAAATATTCTCATAAGTTAAGCGATGCGGTGCACGTACTGGCTTTCATCGACATTTTTCAAGATAAAGGCGACTTATCCAGTAATGGTATTGCCGGCAGTATTAACTCAAATCCAAGTTTAGTCCGGCGCTTGATGTCAGCTCTGGTTAAAGCTGGCTTACTGGTCAGTCAACCTGGTGTGGCTGCACCATCATTGGCTAGGGCCACTTCTGAAATCTCGTTACTAGACGTTTATAACGCGGTTGAAGAAGATCATCATTTGCTACATGTTGATGAGACCACTAACGTCGATTGCCCAGTTGGTGCTAACATTCAAGGCGCCTTAACCGATGCCTATAATCAGGTTCAAGCACAAGCTGAGAAAAGTATGGCCGAAATTACGTTAGATCAAATCGTTGATGATATTCAGGCGCGACGGTTAAAAACAGCCAATAAGTAAGCAAAATGACTAGTCCCGTTATCCACGGAACTAGCCATTTTTTAATTCAAAGTATTACACTCAGTCTTGCTCAATATTCTTCACAATAACTGACATGGTACCATCCGGATTAGTTCGAAACTCAACCACGTCCTTATTTTTCAAGACATCTACTGGCACCGTCATTTCAATGCCGTTTCCAAGTTTAATTTTCTGTTTTTGGTACTTTTTCTCAAAAATCGGTGCGTTGGGTACCCGAACCGTCTCTGAAACACCGCGTTCTTTAAGTTTTTCCTTAAAAGCAACCTTAGCTTCTGGATTATCCTGAAAAACCGTTTCAGCAATATGGTCACTATCGATGCTTTCATCTTTTTTGATACTCTCGTAAACGGCTTTATGCGTCTGTGGCACCGTTAATACATCTGTTTCAGTATATTTCTTAGCGGTTTCCTTAACCGTTTTTTCAATCGTTTTGATTTCCTCAGAAACTTTTTTAACCACCGGAAGCTTTAAAATATTCTGTGCGAAACTCCAGTCTTCCCCGTTATTATCATACTTTTTCGATTGAATTCGAATCGTATCTCCCATCACCAAGAAGCCATCTTTAACCGTCTGAACCGGAGATGGCAAAATGGTTTTATTCTGAATAATCGTATTAACCAGCGTATCATTATCATACTCAACTGCGTGGAGATACTTTGCGGTGTAATCCAGTTTCACCATACCAGTTAAATCAACTAAGTCATCATTTTGAGCACGGAAGAAGAGCAGATCACCGCCATTAATCTTCGTTGCGCTCTTAATTGCGTTAAAAAAATCCAGACTGATTTGGGCAGAATGATCGATGAAATCACTCGGATTATCAACGAGTTGTTTGACAATCTCGCAATCATCGAGAGGTGTTTCCGTATACTCTGTTTTCATCAATTTTTCGATGACTTTTTGAAGGTATTCCTCCATGACCACGTCACTAGGATCAACTGCCTTATGTGATACTACAACGTTGCCTGAATCCTTGTCCATCACGTGGACGACTGCCTCTATTATTCTCATAGAACCACCTTTACTTCATTATCTGTTGTCAGATTAACCCGATTGCAAAAGGGGCTAGTGACATATGCGCCGCTAGCCTCCTATATCCACTTAAAGTTTAATTCAGTCTTACTACTACTCTTCATCCAACGTCACAAACGTATTGTAATTAAAGTAATCATACCGCAAACGCATATTAGAGACTTCAAACGGTGTGCCGTCGTCCAAGAAGAAAATGCCTTCCATGATGGCAACCGGTTCCGTTGGCTTTAAAGCCAGCAGCTCCTGATCCTCTTCGTTGGAAGGTGCAACTTTCATCGTCATAAACGACTTAGTCACAACCTTATTTTGAACGTCTTCCAGATAATTGAAGATTGATCCTGAAACTACCTTTTGCGATAGTTCAGGCGCAATCTTAATCGGGATAAACCCTCGTTCAATCATAAACGGATGATCATCGAATAATCGTAGGCGCTTGATTTCATACACAAAATCGCCCTTTTCCAAAAAGAGATCCTGCTGCATTTCTTCGTTAGCAGGCACCACTTTAAAGGACAGCAGTTTGATTCCCTGAGTCTGCCCATCACTCTTAAAACTATCCGTAACCCCTAAATTTGAGCCTTCATAATGAAAAATCGTTTGGTTCTTCATGTATAATGGATTAATGAAAGTGCCAGAACCACGTTTCTTAAAAATAATCCCTTGATTTGCTAAAACACCAAGTGCTCGCTTGATTGAACTACGACTGACGTTGTATGCTTCACTCAGACTTCGCTCATCCGGTAGTCGTTTGTCTGGAAACTGATTATCGTGAATTCGCGATTTCAAGTCATGCAATACTCTTCTGTAAACTAAATCTGCCATTCCAATCTCCCTTGCAACCAGTTCACTGATTTAATAATTAAATCGAGTATAACAGATTTTGAAGTGTTCGGATAGATTGAAACGCACTATTATTAAAATTGGTCCTTATTAATTGTTTGTCTGGACTGCACCAAATTACTCAAGTAAGGAATGATCATCATGTCAAAAAAGAAGAAAAAAGGACAATTACATAAAACATTAGTCGAACAGATTCTCGATAAAGCTAAGATCAGCTATGAACAACTTTCGTTTGCTACTCACGAAGCTGGAGACGTTCAACAAATGGATGTTGATGAAAGTACCTTTGATCAGCATACTATCTATAAAACCCTGGTTGCATCTGGCAAAACAACCGGCCCCGTTGTGGGCGTCCTGCCACTAGATACGCACTTAGACCTGAAAAAACTAGCTAAGGCTTCCGGCAATAAGAAGGTCAATATGGTTCCTTTAAAGGAGCTAGTCAAAACTACCGGGTACGAGCATGGTGCTAACACGCCCATCGGTATCTGGGAAAAACTGAAGTACCCGATTTACTTCGATAATACAGCTAAAGAACAAGGCGAAATCATTGTTTCTTCAGGACAAATTGGGCGTTCAGTGAAAGTTAATGCTGAGGCGGTTTGCAAGTTGGTTGATGGTGAATTTACGGACTTGCTGGAAGAGGAATGATTCTGTATAGCCTAATCGGGCTTCAACGAGCAGAGAGCTGCATGTAAGTAAGAGGCACCACAAATCCAAATCGGACTCTCAACTTCTATATAGCCTAATCGGGCTTCAACGAGCAGAGAGCTGCATACAAGTAAGAGGCACCACAAATCCAAAATCGGGATTTATGGTGCCTCTTACTTGTACTCCGCTCTCTAAGCGCTCGTTTCCGCACCTTACTTCATTCCATTCCACTCCGCCTTAAAATCCTCCAGAAAAGTGGTCATGGTCTTCTGCCTGCCCTTTGCAATTTTTTTCGCTACTGGGGTATTCATACTGTCCGGTAACTTCAACAGTTTTTCGTAAAAATGGTTAATGATCGTTTCGTTATTCAAATTGCGGTACTCCGCCTTTGTCATACTTGTTCTCGGCGCTATCTGCGGATCATAAATTTTTTCATTATGATGCCCACCATAATAGATAGCTCTAGTAATCCCAATTGCACCAATCGCATCCAAACGATCCGCATCCTGCACAATCTGGCCTTCCAATGGTAGTGGTTGCTGATCATCCGTCAGAGATTTACTAAATGACATATTGTTAATAATCAACATCACCGTATGCACTTGATCCGGCGCAAATTCAATCGAACTTAAAAACTGCTCCACATCTTGTTGCGCAGCTGATACATCCGAAACCAATTTATCGTCAATGACGTCATGCAAATAAGCCGAACTCAGCGTAATCAAGTAATCAGCAGAAGGCTCTTCTGCCAACAGCATTTTCGCATTGGTCACTACCCGGTTAATATGGTCAACACCATGACCCGTGACATCACCCGCTAATTTTTGCGCAGTATATTTACTAATTGCAGCTAATTGCTCAGTTGCTTCCAAGTCGCTCACCTAATCTTTCTCAATAATAGAAAATATGATACTTTACTTCTGTTAAAATTTCATTAGAAAAATTTCCGCTTTAAAATTTTCATTTATCATTTTACATCCTAACATTTATCTGAATATGTTCCACAATCAAGTGGCTATACCACCCTGTTGGTTTTATATCTTTGCTTGCTTCCCCTTCGGAAACATGCTAAATTCAGATGAGAAATAGATTAATTAGAGGAGGTCATCAAACATATGACACCAGTATCTTTCAAAGGGCTGTCGCTTGGTAGCGGTGTTCCTAAAATATGCGTTCCCATTACGGGCGTCGATTCAAACACCGTTATCGGTCAAGCAGGAGAAGCCGTTTCTTCCTCAGCGGATATTGCTGAGTGGCGCTTAGATTACTTTAACGATTTAGAAGATACTGCTGGGATTCTTTCTACGGCAAACCGGTTAGTTGAGATTCTCGGCGATTTGCCATTGATCGTTACTTTACGTGACCGCGCGGAAGGCGGTAAACGGCAGATTGCGGACGCCGATTATTTAAAGCTTTATACTCAGATCATGTTACGAACGGACGTCACTGCCATTGATATTGAATGGCGCCGGGAACCAACCATCGTAGATCAGTTAATTACTCTGGCACACGCTCACCAAGTTCGAACGATTATCAGTCACCACGAATTCGAACATACGCCTACTAAGAGTGAGATGATGGCTCAACTTAAAAAAATGGCCCAATTAAATGGTGATGTGGTCAAACTAGCCGTAATGCCCGAAAGCAACGATGATGTCTTAAACTTAATGGTGGCCACTCATGATGCCAGTCAGAATATTTCACAGCCAATTATTACCATGGCCATGGGTTCACTTGGCGCCGTCACAAGGGTTGCGGGTCAAACTTTCAACAGTGTACTAACCTTCGCAACAACGTCGGCGGTGTCAGCTCCCGGACAATTAACTGTGGATCAAACACGACAAATTTTGAAAATCATTGCACAATAAATGAGAATTTTACCAGAATTATTGAAACGGCTTACACTATCTGCTATATTATTAGTGCAAGATACGTAAAACGTTTTACTTAACTTTAATTGTAAAACACTCACACTTTGAAATGAGGCTTATTAAAATGACTAATCGTGTTACTGTAATTGGTAGTTTAAATGTAGATACAATCCTTGAAATCCCTCGCTTGCCAAAACCTGGCGAAACGTTGGCTATGGGTGATCAGTCTTTTGCTGGCGGTGGCAAGGGTTCCAACCAAGGAATCGCAGCTGGCCGTGCTGGTGCTGACACTTACTTTATCGGTAAGATCGGTGATGACGCTAACGGTAAGTTTATGGTGAAATCAATGACTGATTCTGGCATCAACGTTGACCAAATCACCATTACTAAGGATGCTAAAACCGGGCAAGCTTTCATTTTACTGGATAAAAATGGCCAAAATTCAATCTTAGTTTACGGTGGCGCTAACCAAGTCTTGTCAACTCAAGATGTTGACAACGCCAAGGACACTATCGCTAAGAGTGATTTCATCATTACCCAGTTTGAAACCCCGCTTGAAGTTGCCGAAGCAGCTTTTAAAGTTGCCAAGGAAAACAACGTTGTCACGATTTTGAACCCAGCACCTGCACAGGAAACCATCCCTGCTAGTCTCTTAGCTGTTAGTGACCTGGTTGTGCCAAACGAAACTGAATGCCAAACCTTAACTGGTGTTGAGATTACTGATGAAGCTTCCATGATCAAGGGGGCTGAAAAGCTTCACGCAATGGGTGCTAAAGGTGTCATCATCACCGTTGGTAGTAAGGGAGCCTTCTATCACACTGCTGATGGCAACTACGGTTTCGTTGATGCTTTCAAGGTTAACGCCGTTGATACTACCGCTGCTGGCGATACCTTCATTGGCGCTTTGAGTTCTCAACTAAAACCAGACTTCAGTAACTTAGCTGAAGCAATCCGCTTCGCGAACCGGGCTTCATCCATCACTGTTCAACGCATGGGTGCCCACCCTTCAATTCCAACTTTAGCCGAAATTGAAGCGGCTGAAAAAGCGGCAAAATAAGTTAATTAAAAATCAACAACTACAACAATTAAAAGGAGAATTCGTCATCACTCAAACAAGTGACGATGGATTCTCCTTTTTAGTTTGTTATTGATACTTCGGTGAACCGCTATTAGCCTACTGGTTCAATTGGCAAATGCATACCCTTCCAGCCTTCTAAGGCACATGATAATTCATAGGCTTTAAAACCAGCTGACAAGGTTTACCGCTTAGTTAAAATTTACTTTTGTGTCTTTATCGACTGATTCTTATAGGTTTCAAGCCCAACATTAGCCGTTGCTAATTGGTTCTTATCCGTCGCAGTGGCTTTAAAGCTAACCTTATCACCTGCTTGGATAAACTGGAAAATCGGCTGGAAGGACTTAGCTGAAGTGTCCATCCGGTAAACGTGACTGTCACCCTTCAAGATAAACAGGATCTGCTTATCATCGGGTTTAACCACCCGTTCAACGGTTCCAGAAATCGTCTTGCCAGTCACTTTAGGCTCAACGGTTGTCCCCGTCTTAGCGCCGACACGTTGCTGGAAGATCTCCAGCGTGCTCTGCGCATCATCGCCAACCGCATAGGTACCGCTTTGGTTGTTACCATCCGCCAGCAGGTACACGAACTTCATGAAGGAGTTGTTATCCCGGTCAAGCATCGAAACCACCCAGGTTGGATTGCCATTAATTCTGTATAGTAACGGCAACGTCCCTTTATAGTTTTGCGGGTTAATATCCTGTTGTGCGTATGAAATCGCACGCTCAGGGGTCATGACGTTACCGTGCTCACGATAATAGTGAAGTGTGTTGGTTCGCGCATCCACGAAGGCGTAACCAAGAATGGAACTTTGATGACTATTCACACTGGTCATCCCGGTGAAGTAATAAATTCGACCCTTGTATGCGTATGGGGTTAACGTCTTGCCACCCTCAGTTCCGGCTTCAGTTGGCTTCATCACATCATTATGCCCACCAAAACTGGTAGCGTTCCAAAAGCCGTGACGGTAACGGCCAAACATTGAAACTTCTTGCTGGACTAATTCTGGCGTAGCTGCCACATCCACGAACTTCGGTACCTTATTTGGTGAATAGACCTTCACCTTACCGCTGACTGTGTTTAATACAGCCACTTTGTAGTGCTTAAAGTCATAGTTCCGGTTGAAATAAGAAATCGGTTTAGCCAACGTCCGAACGTAATAGGGCGTCCCGTTATTATCAACTTCCAGCTGCGAGGTATCACCAACCATGGTATAACCCATGCTGTAAGCATTAATCCGGCGATCCGCATCACGGTTAAAGTAAGCACTTGGCGTATATCGCATAGATTTTGCCACAAACTTTGGATCGGCATTCTTATCCGTAGCGTTAGTCATGAAGTACCCTGGCACCTTTTGGTAATGAATATACCGCCAGAAGCCACCAGAAAATTCAACGGGTGCGACGTAAACCATTTTGCCGTTATACATCTGAACACGCATATGATTCAAATCATAAACGTTGGAGTTTTTAAAGCTATTTAACGAGTTATTCATATCTGTAGAAACAGTTTGCGGTGCATTAACTACTGGTGTCTCAGCACTATTTTTGATGACGGGCATCGGTGCGCCATCCGTAGAATTATTCATGTCTGTCTTAATCGAGTTCACGGCTGGCTTAGGATTCATCGTCGTGACCACTGAAGCAACACCGCTTAGAACGATCACGGCAACAATTGCAACTACTGCAGCGCCAATCAAGCGGCCAATCCATCCGATAGTAATACCAAAACTACGCAGTAAACGACTGAAAAAATTATCCTCGTGGACTGCTCGTTCTTTTACGGCGTTAGGATTGAAAACGAAACGACGCAGGATTGCTACCACCACAAAACCGGCAATCAGCCATAATAGCCAACCGTCAATTAAAGACGGATAGGCTAAATCTGGCAGATTAAAATACGTATTGACATAGCTGACGATAAATAATGCCACAATCGCTACGGTTCCCCAAATTCGCCATCGTCGGTTACTGATCCACAAGAACCAAATAAACGGGATCAATAACCCTGATAATTTAACAAGTGTAATCAAGGCAAAATAACTTAGCATAGTTAATCCTCTTTCCTGTTTCCCAAATACAGATTTTGTTACCTGTAGTATACCAAATTGTCAGCACTACTGTTTGAGAGTTCGCTTTCAAGACAACGCAAAAAAACTAGTCTTCAACAAATAGAAAACTAGCTGCACGCACTCATATTCTAAATAAACGGTCCTGTTAAGACACACTGGCAGCATACGTATCGATTAGCCGCGCAATTTCTTTAATCACTGCAACAACATCAATGTCATTCACGGCTAAACTACCAGTTGCCAGTAACTTTTCGGCTTTTGCCTTATCGGTTAATTCGATATGATACTTTTCTAATAACGTGTTTAATAAATAGTCCGCACTACTTTCTCGTGCTTCTTTTAATTTGAAATCTTCAGCATGTCCAGATTCATTTACCCATAGTGTAAATGTCTGTAGATTACGGCAGACATGAGAAATGAAATTTTTATCTTCAGGCGTTAGCAAGTAGATACTGTCGTTCACTTCAAACCACCACTCTCAATTTAAATTCATGATTCTCTCATTTTTCTTTAAGTCTAACACAAGTAAAATAAGATTGAAAGAAACAGGATGAAATCGCTTACTTTGCCTATAATACATGATATGATTGATGTATCAAACAACTAAAAATACACGCCAAGCTTAATTTTAATAAAAACTAAAGAAAGGCGATCCATCGAAGGTTGATGTTGTCTCACAACGACTTAATTAAGCTTTATCGCTAAGCATTAATATAGTAAACTGCTACTATGCTGAAAAAGCCAGCCACTGAAACGACATATGCGTTCAGGTGACTGGCTTTTCGTTAAAGGAGTGGCCATCATGAAAATTAGTAAAGACGTCTGGATCTCATCCATTGGTGTTGGACTGACTACCCTCATCTTTTGCCTGATTTCCGGTTCATTTCACCTCTGGATGAGTGGCGCAGCCTTCATCGCTGCCTCCTACTTCTTTGGTGCCGGTGCACCAATGCATAAGGTGTTAAATATTTCCGTTAGTTTCCTATTTGGTATTGCCTTAGGTTGTTTCTGTCTGTGGATCATTAGCTTTCCACATTTAGGTGATGTGATTCCAAGTGCCATTATTTTCGGCTTTTTGACGTTCTTAGTTTTGTTCCTGCAAGGTACCATCCTGAAGTTTGCGGAAGTTCCTGCCTGGTTACTCGCTTGGGGGACTACCATGCTGATCATTACCAATATTACAATCAAAAGCTGGCCAGTATTCTTGATTCAACTAATTGTCTCCATGTATCTTGGCGTTTACCTGATTATCATCGGCTCTAATTACTTCTCCAAGTGGATGTATAAATTATTTCCTGATAAGCAGCCAAAGAATAGTGATGGGTACGAAAAGGAATGACGGATTTAATTTCAAAAAGATAGCGGTTATTACTCAAGTTTGAGTAATAACCGCTGTCTTTTTATACTTTGAATGATGTTCAAAAACTTTTTAACTACCCAACAAGTAATTGATTGCGCGTTGCCATCGCTTTTTCAAAATCATCCGTAAATATGCCATCTACATCTTGCGAAAAAAGCTTTGTCATCCGTGCTTCATCGTTAACCGTCCATATTCGCTCAATCAAACCTTCATCATCTTGAGCGCGATTAAGGTGCAACCCGTTTAAATGTTCTTTCCTCAAAAAGGCTAGTGGATTGCGGATCGTTTGCTCCGTTAAAAAGCAGTAATTTTGACTATCATCCAATTGCTGACAAATTTTCAAACTATCTAAATTAAACGAAGAGTAAATCACTGGATGGCGTAAATAAGCTTGGCTAACTTGTTTTAACACGATTTCTTCAATGCCTTCATAATGAATTTGATCCGTTTTAAACTCAAGGTTAAGTAAGACATCAACATTCTTCACTAGTTCCAATAACTCATATAACGTAGGGATGGACTCACCGTTACTTAATTTAAATTCCTTTAATTGATCAAAATCGTAATCACAGATTCGGCCCTTACCATCCGTAGTCCGGTTAATGGTTTCGTCATGCATAATCACCGGTAAGCGGTCACGGGTCAAATGAACATCAAATTCAAGTCCTTCAACGTTATGTTCAATAGCGTACTGAAACCCCTGCAGTGAATTTTCTGGGAACTTTACGGGAATTCCGCGATGACCGAAGATTAAAGTTGACATGTTGTGCCCCCTATTTGTAGTGGTTGGCCCGATTGGTGTTAGCAACTGAATCGTTTAATCCCTTTTCAGCGACCGCTAGTGCCTTATTAATGTCTGTGCCGTTATAGATTTGTGCCATGGCAGTCTGTGCCAAATTTCGTTCTTGAATGACACCCTCCATGAAGACACCTGAGTTAGCCGTATTAGCTTTGATCGTTGCCAATTGCTGACTTGGCACTTGTGCAGAAGGATGCTGTTTATATAGTTTTTGCAAAATGGGCTGGGTTTGAGAATCCTTGTTAAGCGCTAAGTATCCAGTTGCAGCTTGCCATTGCGCCTGCGCTTTAGCTGTCATCACGTATTTAACGAATTCCCAGGCGCCCTGCTGAACCGCTTTTGGTTTATCGTTACTGATCCAAAGCGATGCGCCACCAACCGCGACACCGTTTCTCGGTTTACCATCTTGATGCGGATAATAGGTGATCCCCAGTTCGTCTTTTGTACCAGCTAAAAGTTGACTGATGTAGGCCGAAGATTGAGTGAAAATACCTAATTTACCAGCAAGAAAAGCAGCAATTTCGTTGGACTCGGCTTGGCTACCGGCACCATAATCAATAAAGTCACCAGCCTTAATATTCTCACGAACCCATTTCATAGCGGCTTGCGTTCCTGGAGTATTCAAATGTACCTTGGTCGGAATTCCCGTTCGACCATCTTCATGGTTCGCTAAATGCTCGTTACTATTTGCCATAAACTGTTCAAATAACCAACCATACTCTTCAACAGTCAGTCCTTTTACCTTGCCATGGGACTTGGCTGAAATAGCCTTAGCAACGCGTGTAATATCACTATAGGAAGGATCAACCGGTGGTGCCTTGATTCCTAACCGTTTCAGTAACGATGCATTGTAATAAAGAACCGGTTGAGAAGTATTGAATGGCATTGAAATTTGACTGTCTTTCTGTGAATAAAAGGCCCGAGCTACCGGTGAAATTTTGTTAATATCGTAATGATCCGCATCAATAAAGTGCTGCATTGGTGTGGCAACCTTAGCATGATATAACTGACTGGTAGAAACATCCATAGATTGAAAGACAGCGGGTGATGCCGAAGTGCCATGGGTATGCAGAATTTTCTGCACCGCTTCGTTATAATTTCCCTCAAATTGGGGCTCTACACGGTACTTCGATTGACTAGCGTTAAATTCCTTAGCAAACTGCTTGAGTTGTTCCTGCCCCGGTCCAGTCATTTCGTGCCAAAAAACAACTCGGGTTCGACTGGCCGCTTCTGATCTCGCACAAGCTCCCAGTGGCAATATCAGTAACAACATGCCTAATGTGAACCACCAACGTTTATGTGTGAATGCCATCATTTAACCGCCCCTTCATTAAGACCAGCCTTAAAATAATGCTGACCCACAAATAGAATAATCAGTGTTGGAATAACCACGATTGCGGCACTGGCTTGAATCATGCCCCAGTTGTTAAAGCTTTCCTGTCCCTGAAGTTGGCGGAGGCCATCTTGAACTGGTCGAAATGAATCACTAAACGTTGTCAGCATTGGCCAAAGATATTGATTCCAACTACTTAGGAAACTGTATGCGGCCAACGTCATCAAACTGACCTTCGTGTAAGGTAACGCCAGGTGCCAGTAAAATTGCCAGTGAGAAAGCCCTTCAACATCAGCTGCTTCCTTCAACTCAACCGGCATTTGCATAAATGCTTGCCGTAACATAAAAGTTCCAAAAGCCGCGGTTAGAAACGGAATCACCATGGCCGCATAGTGGTTCAAAAGACCTAGGCTACGTACAGTAGAAAAGTTTGGGATGACCTCTGCTTCGAAGGGCAGCATCATGGTCATTAAAAACAGCATGAAGAGCTGCTTGCGATATTTGAATTTGAGGAAAACAAACGCATAAGCTGACATGGAGCAGAGCAAAACTTGAAACAGCATCGTCAGCGTTGAAATGACTAAGCTGTTTAGCAAATACCTGAGAATCGGCGTCGTGGTGATGGCGGCTACGTAGTTATCCAGTGAAATATGTGAACTCCACAAGGCACCTTTAGAAATATCTGCTGTAGGCATCAAGCTAGTCCATAATCCCAGTAAAAAAGGACCAAGAACTAAGAATGTCAGGAACAATAGCAGTACGTACTGACCTACTTTTTTGGCATTGGCAACATTGGTTCCCGTAGTAGCTGGTTGACTCATCTCCATTAGTAGTTCACCCGCTTTCCTAAAAGTTTGAACTGAATCAACGTGATCACTGCAATGATGGCCGTTAATACCACCGACTCAGTGCTAGCAAGACCATAGTTACCATTAAGAAAAGCATCTTGATAAACCCGATAAACTAGCAGATTCGTAGCGTTATTGGGTCCACCAACCGTCATTAAATCAATCAAACCAAAGCTCTTGAAAGCATCGATCAACGTCACAATCAGGACAAAAAATAACGTTGGTGAAATTAATGGCAATGAAATTTTGAAAAACTGTGTCGTTTTACCCACACCAGCAATTTCTGCAGCTTCAAACAGGCTGGCTGGTAACTGCTGCAACGCACCAAATAAAATCAGGAAGGTGAAACCTAGATTCATCCAGACCGTTGTCATAATAACGGCTAGTAGTGCAAAATGTGGATCGGCCAACCAGTTAATTTCCGGTAAATGCAACGCCTGTGATATCTGGGCAAATACCCCGACTGATGGGTTAAAGGCAAATAGCCAAAAAATAGCGGCAACTGAAACTGAGATTCCCATTGTGGAAGAAAAAATCGTCCGGAAAAACCGAATCCCTCGTAATCGTTGCTGAGCTGCAACAGCTAATAACATCCCCAGAATAATCGTCAGAACCGAGACCGCTATGACGTACATCAAGGTAGCACCCAAACTGGATAGATAGGCTGGATTGTTAAAGAGACTCATATAATTATTTAGGCCAACAAAAACACTGGCATGGCCCAAATTATCCGTTAGAAACAAGCTGAGATAGAGGGTCTTAATCATCGGCCAGAAAACAAAGACAGACAAAATCAGTAACGACGGCCCAAGAAATATGGCCACATAAAGATTGTCCTTACTCCATTGAGCAGTTGTGGACAAGCGAACTGGCGCTGACTGTGCACCTGGATCCTTTGAATTAGAATTCCGTGGCAGCGACTGTAGCATCGTTTACGTCCCCCCTTTGACTCGCAATCAGTTCTTTGGAGTTCATATCAAATACGTCAAACTCCTTCACACCCACAATTCTGATTAAATCGTCTGCAGCCACCTGCAGTTGACTGTCAGCAACAATACGGAACCTTTGCGAATCGTTCAGAACCGCAGTAATGACCGATTGATCTCCTAAATATGAAACCGTGACTACCCGCGCATTAGCCTGTTGTGGTCCCACTTTAATTTGAATATCTGCTGGTCGAATCCCCACAAGAACCTTACTATCGTTGAGCCTCATTTGGATCAATGGTAAGCGCAATACCGAGTCAACTATTAGGTCATGCCCAACTACATCCGCCTTCAATAAATTGATCTGCGGCGTGCCAAAGAATTGTGCTACAAAAGCATTTTGAGGATGCTGATACAAATTAACGGGTGTATCGACTTGTTGGACCTTTTTATCATTCAACACCAATACACGGTCCGCCATGGTCATCGCTTCAACTTGGTCATGAGTGACATAAATGACCGTTAAACCTAGACTTCGCTGAAGCTGTTTTAATTCGACACGCATTTTGGCACGTAATTGTGCATCCAAGTTAGATAACGGTTCATCCATTAAACAAATTTTTGCTTCACTGGCAATTGCTCTTGCTAAAGCTACTCGTTGCCGTTGACCTCCCGAAAGTTCCTTGGGTTTACGATCCCGAAGTTCGGATAGACTAACCATCGCTAGCGCATCATCAACACGATGTTCAATCTCAGTAGCTGATAATTGACGAGATTTAAGACCAAAGCCAACGTTCTCGGCAACGGTCATGAATGGAAATAGTGCGTAACTTTGAAACACCATGGATAAGTTTCTATCTTTTGGTGGCATTTGATTTGCGACCTTGCCATTGATTAACAACCGACCGCTAGAAATCGATGTTAAACCGGCAATCATTCTTAATAAGGTACTTTTACCGCAACCGGATGGGCCAACGATAACGAAAAACTCACCATCGTTGATCTGAACGGCAACATCTTTGAGAACTGGTTGATTACTTCCTTCATACGTTTTTGACAGTTGCTCTAATGTAATTGTCAATCCCTTTCACCTGCTCAAATAAGTTTAGTAGTGGCATTACACTACAACGCTAAGTGTAAAGAATATTCTTATCGTTTCCGTATGGATTACGTATCGAATGTGTAAAGGTCTGGACAGGCAGATAAAGATACACGTTAACTTTCTCTAGCAAATGACACTAGAGCTACTATTTTAGCCGTAGGTCGCCAGCGTCTCCATCTGCTGTGTCGGTGGTGTTAGGGCGTTTCGCCCTTACAGCACGGGACGACATTTAAGACGCGCGTTCTTTGCGTGGCTTAGATGCGAGGCGAAAGACCTTGGCTTTCGCCGGTCCCCACAGCGATGGAGACGCTGGGGGCCGAAGGCGGACCCATCAGCTTTTTTACTCTAGCTGTAATGCACCACTGTTACATTGCCGAAACGCGCAAAAAAAGGCAACGCCCGGCCATATAAGCAAAGGCCCCCACACAGTCAAAAATCAGGCACACCACTGTTACATTGCCCAAACGCGCAAAAAAGGCAACGCCCGGCCATATAAGCAAAGGCCCCCACACAGTCCAAAACCAGACTGTATGGGGGCCTTTGCTTATATTCTGGGCGTTAACCGCCTTTTTTTACGCTCTCTACTTTTCTACACCTTTCCCATCATACTCATCAATCATAATCTGACGCAATTCACCGATCAATGGTTCTTTAGGGTTAGCAGTTGTACATTGGTCTTCGTATGCTAATTCGGCTAATTTATCAACCGTTTCGTCGAAGTGCTTCTTATCAACGCCGTTAGCTTTCAAACTCAAAGTAACGTCCACTGAGTGAGCTAATTCAATAATCTTGTTAACCAAGGCTTCCTTGAGTTCTTCCTTATTCTTGCCAGTTAAACCAATGTATCTGGCAATTTCAGCGTAGTCCTCATCCGCACGGAAGTATTCGTACTTAGGCCAAGTAGTCAGCTTACGAGGTTCCTTAAAGTTGTACCGGATAACGTGTGGCAAAGTGATGGCAATTGCTAAACCATGAGGGAGTCCGAACTCACCACCAAGTTTGTGGGCAATCGAGTGGTTAACACCTAAGAAGGCGTTAGCGAAGGCCATACCAGCAATGGTAGCTGCGTTATGCATTTCTTCGCGGGCTTGTAAATCACCGTTGTATGAAGCCGTTAAGTTTTCGAAGACTAACTTAATCGCTTGCAGTGACCATGGACGGGTGTAATCTGATGCCATGTTTGAAACGAATGATTCAATAGCATGGGTCAAAACATCCAAACCGGCGTATGAAATGGTCTTCTTTGGCAGGCTTTCGATGAATTGTGAGTCCACAATGGCAACGTCTGGGGTCAATGCATAGTCAGCTAATGGGTACTTAACGTGGGTCTTAGCATCCGTAATAACGGCAAATGGTGTCACTTCTGAACCAGTACCAGAGGTAGTTGGAATAGCAACGAATTGTGCTTTAGTTGCTTTTTCAAACTGGTAAGTTCGCTTCCGAATGTCCAAGAACTTCTGCTTTGCACCGAAGAAGCTTGCATCTGGATGCTCGTAGAATAACCACATGCACTTAGCAGCATCCATTGGAGAACCGCCACCTAATGCGATGATCGTATCAGGCTGGAAGTTCTTCATTTGAGCATAACCCTTTTCAACCGTATCAGTTGTTGGGTCTGACTCCATTACTGAGAAGAGTTGATATTCAAAGCCGTCTGGACGACGCTTCAGTTCACCAAGTACCTTGTCAACGTAGCCAAGTGAGATCATGGCTGGGTCAGCAACAATGAAGGCTTTCTTAATACCAGGCATATCGCCAAGGTAACGTACAGATGTCTTTTCAAAGTAAACTCGGGGTAATTTAATCCATTGCATATTATTCCGCCGCTTTGCGATTGTTTTAATGTTTAAAAGGTCAAACGATGAAACGTTGTGTGAAACCGAGTTCTTGCCCCATGAACCAGTACCAAGAGTTAATGAAGGAATCATTTCGTTGTAAAGGTTACCAATACCACCAAGAGCTGATGGGGTGTTCACCAATACACGACTAGCCTTCATCTTGATGCCGTATTCCGTAGCAAGGTCTTCATCCAAGGTGTGAATGGCTGCGGTATGACCGAGGCCGCCAAAGTGAAGTAAGTCGTTAGCAATCTTGAAACCTTCTTCATGGTTGGCTGACTTGTAAACGGAGATCACTGGGCAAAGTTTTTCGGCTGAGAGCCAGTTGTCTGGACCAACAGTGTTTAATTCAGCAGCTAAAACTTTAGTATCTTCGGGAACTTCAATTCCGGCTAATTTAGCAATATTGACGGCTGACATACCAGCGATTGGCCCTTTAACACCGCCACGTTTTGGATCGTACATGGCATCTGCTAAAGCTTTTTGTTCAGACTTCTTAATGAAGAAGACTTTACGATCCTTCATTTCCTTCTTAACGGCATCGTAAATGTCGGTGTCAATAATGATACTGTTTTCAGTGGCACAAACCATCCCATTATCAAAGGTCTTAGAAAGAACGATATCGTTGACTGCACGTTTGATGTTAGCAGTCTTTTCAATGTAAGCAGGACCGTTACCAGGACCAACGCCTAAAGCAGGCTTCCCAGTTGAGTAAGCAGCCTTAACCATGCCGGGACCACCAGTAGCAAGTACTGAGGCAACTTGTGGGTGGTTCATCAAAGCAGTGGTTGCTTCAAGGCTTGGTTCTTCAATCCACTGAATCACACCTTCAGGAGCACCGGCTGCAATAGCGGCGTCACGAACCACTTTGGCAGCTTCTACAGAACACTTCTGCGCTTGTGGATGGAAGGCAAAGATGATTGGGTTACGCGTCTTAACGGCAATTAATGACTTGAACATAGTCGTAGAAGTTGGGTTAGTCACCGGTGTCACACCAGCTAAAATACCAAGTGGTTCTGCAACTTTGATTAATTGACGTTCCTTATCATCTTCAATGATACCAACAGTTTTATCATTCTTAATGCTGTGCCAAATTTCTTCAGTGGCAAACATGTTTTTAATCGCTTTATCTTCCCAAACACCACGACCAGTTTCGTCCACAGCGAGTTTAGCTAAACGCATATGTTGGTCCAAACCGGCGATTGCCATTTGGTGCACAATATGGTCGACTTTTTTCTGATCAAAATTATCCATTCCACACAGAGCATCGTGTGCTTTATTAACTAATTCATCAATCTGATTATTGATGCTAACGGGCTTTTTAGGCTTTTCATTATTTGATTTTGAATTCATTTCTTTTAACATTCTTAACCCTCCATCATGAAAATACTGGCTAATTTCTTTGTTATCTCTTTCACAAAGACTATAATATCATACTTTTTTTAAATGTAAATAGCCAAAATAAATTTATTTTTTTACGTTTTCTGCTTAATTTTTTCCTTACTCCACCAGTATATACAAGTGTTTTCACTGATTTACTAGCAATGTAAGCGGTTAAATATATAGTTTGTGAAATAAAATACTATAAGGCGATAAAGTGAAACTTTTCCTGAAAATAATTTTCTTTCTCTTCTGGATCCGATGATACCGGCATTTCAGAGCAAAATAAAAAAGTTCCGCAAAAACGGGACTTTTTTAGAAATTATTTCACTTTTTTAATGGGTTTGATTGGCTTTTGAATCATCCGCAGCAACTGCTCTGATTGGATTCGGTTTAAAATCGTATCTGCAGCAACCTGCATTAGCTTATCGTTCAAGGTTTTAGCTGGTGCTTCCGGCTGTCCTTGACCTAAATTCTTTAGTGAGTTGTTCAAAACATCGATGAAATTATCGTAGGCCTGCTTAGGGAAGTCCCCCGCCGTCACTTGATCGATTCCATGACGAATCGTTTCGGTTGAAAAGAGCGGCTTCAATAGCCCAATCAACAATAAATCAGCTAACTGCATGGTCTGATATTTCTTTTTGACTGGTGCAATAATCACCTGGTGTTTAACGTAATTATTGATCATTGCTGGTGTGATTGGTTCAACACCTAGCTGACCAATGGCGTCATTAACAAAGGCCACGACCTGGTCCATATACAAATCAAACTTGGGTAATTCACTCCAATGCGGTAACTTAACCTGACGAATCTGAGCTTCCCAGCGATTATATTGATCGAATTCTGCCATTTTAGCCACTCCTTTATATAGTATATTCAACTACTTTATAATTATTGTAGCATGTTTACCTAGTTTTATAAACTAGATATTAAAAGAGTTAAAGAAAGCCCGCTGGTTAATCTCACCGCGGACCTAGAATTATCGGATTAACGCCAATTTATTCGCGCCAGTATTCGTTTGCCAACCACTTCTTGAACAAGATAAAAGAAAGGATAGATGCTGGCTAACAGCGGCAGGTAAAACACTGCCATCTGCCAGTTGAAGATACCTTCCAAAGAAAACAGTTTGCCAAAGAAAATAAAAATCAAGGCGAAACACCCTGCCATCAATAGCACTAATGCAAGTTTTAGCCGATTAAGCGGTCTGGCAACCATCAATAAAGCCACCAAACAAACGGCGCCGGTTAACAGTACCGAAAGCGTCGAAGTCTCGGTGTAATTTAAATTGAACTGCACGCCACCCACCAGATCTATCACTAGAATATAGGCCACCACGCAAATAGCAGCGGGTGCTGCAATCACCATTACTTGTTTCATAAATTGTCCCGATATTCGTTGATAATTCGGCTCCAGTGCCAATACGAAGGTGGGAATACCCACCGTTAAGACTGAAATCGGTGTTAGCTGGATTGGCTGGAAGGGATATCCATTTCGCATAAAAATAAAAATGATACTTAACGCCACGGAATACATCGTTTTGATTAAAAATAGGGACGCCACCCGTTCAATGTTATTTACCACTCGCCGACCCTCATTCAACACATTGAGCATGGCATCAAAATTTGAATCAACCAGGACAAAATCGGCAATACTTTTAGCCGCTTCACTGCCACTAGCCATGGCGATGCCACAATCAGCCTGTCGTAACGCCAAAATATCGTTTACACCGTCACCCGTCATCGCAACTGAATGCCCTGCCCGTTGCCAAGCCTTGACTAACTGCTTCTTCTGGGTAGGAGTAACGCGGCCAAAAACGGTATATTTAGCGACTAACTGATCATAATCAATGTCACCCTCTAAGCTGCTCATATCAATTAATTGCGCCCAGTTCTTGATACCGGCACGTGACGCAATGTTGGCCACTGTCGTTGGGTTATCGCCGGAAATAACTTTCAAGGCAACATCTTGATTCTGAAAATAACGAAAGGTCTCAACAGCGTTTTCGCGAATCTCATCCTCAATTAGAATTAGGCCAAGTACCGTGACATTACCTAGATTATCAGCATTCATTTCAGTAGTCTGGGCAATGCAAAGCACCCGATACCCTTCCGCAGCGTATCCTTCGATCTGCTTTGCCAAATTGGCCGGTACCCGTTTGAGAACAAACTCTGGTGCGCCAATGACGTAGTTACCCTGTTGAACACTGACACCGCTCCACTTCCGAGCTGAAGAGAACGGCACCACTTTTGTCGGCTGCCATTCCGGATTAGTTAAAGCGCTATTCAACGCACGGGCTGTTTCGTTATCGTCCCCAATGGCGTTAATGGTACCGCCAATAATCAGTTTCACCTGATCTAGAGATTGCTGATGCCAAGGCACAATTTTACTCAACTGAAGTTTGCCACTCGTGATGGTTCCCGTCTTATCTAGTCCCAGAACATCAACTCGTGCCAAGCCTTCAATAGCTGGTAGCTCTCGGACCAATACACGGTGCCGGGCAAGATTCATTGCTGAAACTGCCAGAGAAACTGACGTCAACAAGACTAGGCCTTCGGGAATCATGCCAATCATGGCAGCTGTTGTCCCTAAAATAGCTTGGTTAATACTGCTGTGGTTTAATAGACGCGAAATAAAGAGGACAGTGCCCAGCGGAACGATCACAACGGTCAGAATTTTAATAATCCGATTAATGGTATTCAGCAGCTGACTATTAGTACTTTCGCCTGACTGAACTTCGCCTGACATAGTATTGATAAAACTCTTTGCCCCAACATGGGTTGCTCGAACTACGGCTTGACCACTGACCAAAAAGCTGCCCGAGACCACCGAATCGCCAGTCGTCTTAGCAATCGGTGTTGCTTCACCGGTAATCTGTGATTCATCCACTTCAATACCCTTAGTCTCTAAAATCAGGCCATCAACTGGCAGCTGGTCACCCCGGTGCATCACCAGCAGATCATCTTGAACGATCGCATCTTGGTGGAGCTCCACTGTTCCGCTAGCCCGCTTAACCTCATAAGTAGATTCAGATAATAGACTCATTTTATCGATTTGACGCTTAGAGCGAATTTCCTGGAAGATGCCGATAGCCGTATTCACGATGGCAACACCTAAAAACAGCTCATTTTTATAACTACCTGTAATCAGCACCAAAGCACCGAGAACCAAGTTGATCAAATTAAACCAAGTCAGTAAGTTGTCTCGGAAAATGGCCTTAATTGAACGCGTTAGTGACGGTGCTGGTTCGTTTTGCCGTCCAGTATCGATTCGCTGTTGCACTTGTTTAGCTGTTAAGCCTTGTGAAATCGGCATGTTCCAAACCACCTTCCATATCTCTTGCTAACATTGTACAAAATTTACAAGCAACTTGGGCTAATCTACCGATTTCTTTAAAGAAAAGCCAATATTTGTAAGCGCTTTTGCTATAATAAAAGAGAAGACTATCAGAGAAGGGGTACCAATTCATGGCTGAAACGACGATTAAACTGGCTGATGGCAATGAAATGCCACTGGTTGGCTTCGGAACTTACTTAATTAATACACAAGAGTTGATGGATACGTCCATTAAAACCGCATTTGACGCTGGTTATCGACTATTCGACACGGCTCAACTTTACCGTAATGAGGATTTTCTGGGACAGACTTTAGTTAATCTGCAGATTCCCCGCGACCAGATCTTTATCACTTCAAAAATTGCTGAAATAAGCCAAGGATACGAGAATACGATTAAAAGTATTGATGGCTCTCTAGAACGGTTAAAGACTAACTACCTTGATCTATTATTAGTCCACTGGCCGGTACAGGAATATTTCTTCGATACTTGGCGAGCATTGGAAAAACTTAAAGCCGACGGAAAAGTAAAATCAATTGGGGTTTCTAACTTTAGCGTCGCACACCTAGAGCTATTAAAGACTCAGGCAAAGGAAATGCCCGTCGTTAACCAAGTTGAACGACACCCTTACTTGAACCAGCGGGCATTGGTGGCATTTGATAAAGCGCAAAATATCGTGACACAGGCGTGGAGTCCACTGGGACGCGGTGTAACGCTCGATAACGAAATGCTAAAGAAAATGGCGGATCACCACCGCGTTTCAGTTGCGCAGCTCATTTTAAAGTGGCACCTACAAAATGGCGTAGCAGTCATCCCCAAGTCTAAAACACCTAGTCGAATTATTGAGAACCATCAGCTGGACTTTGAGCTATCTGAGGATGAAAGTGGCATGATTGATTTACTGAACCGCAATCAACGAACTGGCGATGATCCTGAAATTGTTTATGAAACTGGTAAACAATACAAGGTTTACAAGGAATAGACAGAAAAAAAGCGTACCGAAAATTTTCGGTACGCTTTTTTAGTGGATGCAATCAAATCATGTTCAGTGATTAGTCAATCGCAATGTGATGACTATCTTGCTTATCTTCAGTCATCTTTGGCAGAGTCAGTTTAAGGATGCCGCCATCATAGGTTGCCTTGACGTTATCTTCATCAACTCCTGGCAGATAGAAGCTGCGGGTAACGTTGCTTGAGCTGCGTTCTTGACGGAGAACACGGCCCTTTTCATCCTTGTCTTCTTTATCCAAATTGTGAACGGCATTGATCCGTAACGTGTTGTCACGATAATCAATGTGAATACCATCCTTCTTGAAGCCAGGTAGTTCAGCGGCTACTTCATAACTCTTGTCATTTTCTTTAATATCGGTTTTCATATCATCACTGCCGAAGAATTTCTGACCAAAGTTACCAAAGTCGTTGAAGAAGTTCATTGGATCCAAATCGTTAAAGTTTCTGTTTGCTAAATAGTTAGTCATAGTGAAAAACCCCTTTCAGAATTTTAAACTAAGGTTAGTGGACATGTGGTTCTTATCTCCTTACCAACCTTACATTGTCTATATTAGTCAGTATTGGTCAGGAATGCAAGAAATTAGCACTCGAATGTTGAGAGTGCTAATTCCTTTTTTAAATAGTCTCTACAAACGCCTATATATCAGCATTTAAAAAAGTCTTCGAACGATATCAAGAATCACAGTTCGAAGACTTTTTAATTTTTAATTGCTAAAGGTCAAACTTTTTAAACATTTAATCAGTCAAATATACATTACTATTTGATGACTAGTGTTCTTGAATTTCGTCGGGATGTTTTTTCTCAAAACGGTATTCAAGGAAGAAGTAAACCGTGATGTAAAGGAAGCAAAGTGCTGGTACAACGAATGAAAACTGCATGGAACCAGATAAATCTGAAACCACACCTTGGATGGCCGGAATAATCGCACCACCAATTAAGGCCATAACGATTACTGCACCAGCCGTTGCTGTATACTTCTTTTCCTGAACTTGATCCAAAGTATGCGTGTAGATGGTTGGCCATTCGGGACCAAAGAAGAAGCTAGTCATAATCGCTGCATAAACCGCCGTCATATTAGGAATCGTAAAGGTTAAAATAAGACTGATCACCCCAAGCAACGAATAAACGGTCAAAGTTCCAGTGATGGAGAAACGACTCATGAAGGTATTGGCCACCAATTTACCAACGAACCAAGCAATGTAACTAAAAATCATGAAGGTTGAGGCTGCTGAATCAGTAATGCTGTGGTTTAAGTTCAAGGCTAACCGAATGGTGAATGACCAAACAGTTGTTTGAAGACCAGCGTAAATAAATTGGGTGAAGACACCCTTTTTAAAGCCAGTGTTATGCCAAAGGTACTTGATGGTTTCGCCTAATGCTGGTCGTTCTTCTTCAGCGACACCGCCTTCAACTGTTGCTTCAGCGGTTGCTTTAGCTCGTGGCATAGGTACCAACGCGAAGATGATCAACATCACAATCAGAACAATCAAGATGTACTTGTATGGCCGTAACGTCAATTGCAGCATCTTTTCACCGTAAGCGATCCGAGCGGCACCGTGCATGTGAGCCATCTTATCAGATAGGTTACCAACCGTACCAAAGATCAGGTATTTTCCAAGCAGGATACCCGTAATATCACCCAATGGGACAAGAGTCTGTGAAAAGTTCAGTCGTAATGTGGCGTATTGCTTCGGTCCAAGCATTGAACTGTAAGTATCACTGGCAGTTTCAAGGAAACTCAAACCAATCGCAATCGCAAAAATAGCGACCAGAAACATACTATAAGTTGCAACCCGTGAGGCCGGGAAGAACATTGCACAACCAAGAATATAGAAAATCAATCCGGTCATAATAGCGAATTTATAACTGTTCTTTTTAATAATTAATGAAGCTGGAATCGCGATTAAAAAATAGCCACCGTAGAAAGCACTTTGAACGAATGCCGTCGCAGCGTCGTTCAGTAGAAAAACCGTCTTGAACTGAGTAATCAAAATATCGTTTAAACTAGCAGCAGCTCCCCAAAGTGGGAAAATCAGTGAAACTAAAATAAATTGAAATACTGGTGTTTTACTTAAATAACCATCGGAAAGCTGTGTCCAGCCATGAGTCTTTTTTGTGGTTGTTTCTGTGGTTTCCATGTTTTATACTCCTCTAAATTCTTATTGATAAAACCTTTTACTAAAAACAAAAAAGCTTAAAAAGTAACACCTGACTCTAAAATAATGTTTGAAAATGGTGTCATTTCCCCGGTCCGAACAAAGGCATGAGTGTTAGCTAAGTTCTTCTTTAAATCAGAGTGAGGCATAAATGCGACTTCAACGTCTGGTAAAAGACCTTGAATTGCTTTCAATTGCTCTGGGTTTTGAGTTTTAATCTCATCAGCCAAGTAGATCTTTTGAACTTCTAATTCACTCAAAATATTCTTTAAAACATCGATAAAACTAGGTAATTGCTTAGTCAATGCTAAATCAATCTTTTTGGTCCCCATTGGTACTGGCATACCTGCATCACCAATACTGAGCCAGTCCATGTGTCCCATGCCAGCAATGACCGTTGATAGTTCAGAATTAATAACTGTTGTCTTCTTCAAATTAAAACATCCTTTCACAAATCCAGTGAATTATCACTAAAACGGTGTCCACTGGTAAAATAATGGCAAAAAAATCGTAAATCGTTTTACTATCTACAAAACGCTGTAAATTAAATATCTATCAACACAAGATAAAAGGTTATCATAGATTGTAACCGATTGCAACGAACTTTTTTAAATGACAATAAATTAGTGGTTTTTTTCACTAATCTAGACCACAAAAAGGACTTGAACCCCGATACGGATTCAAGTCCTTTTAGATTAATCTACTGATTGGTTTTTATGAATTACTTTTGGTCGTAAGCTTCTTGGAATAACTTAACGATATCTTCTTTAGTCCCTTTACGTGGGTTAGAGAAGGCGTTCCCATCCTTCAAAGCATTTTCAGCCATCAATTCAAAGTCTTCTGGCTTTGCACCGATTGACTTGATTGAACGTGGAATGTTGACATCGTCACACATCTGACGCATTGCTTTGATTGCCAAGTCAGCAGCGTCACGAGTTGATAAACCATCGGTGTTTTCGCCCATGATCTTAGCTAATTCAGCAAACCGTTCTGGGCAAGCTGGGATGTTGTACTTTTCAACGATTGGTAACAGCATTGCGCAGCAAACACCATGAGGAGCATCGTATTGACCACCCAATTGGTGAGCCATAGCATGAACGTAACCTAAGTCAGCGTTGTTGAAGGCCATACCACCAAGCATTTCGGCTTCAACCATCTTGGTACGAGCTTCAAGGTTGTGACCGTTTGAAACAGCTTCACGGAGACTTTCTTCAACTAACTTGATAGCTTCAACACATTGGCCGTCAGTAATTTCGTTACGGTTGGTTGAAACGTATGGTTCGATAGCTTGAACGAAAGTATCCATACCAGTTGCGGCAGTTAAGCCCTTTGGTACATCTAATTCAAGCATTGGATCATTGAAGGAAACCAATGGTACGTTACGCCATGACACAACAACGAACTTCAGCTTAGTCTCTTCGTTAGTAATTACACAGTGACGAGTCAATTCTGAAGCAGTCCCGGCAGTAGTGTTAACAGCCATCAATGGTGGTAATGGGTTTTCAAGTGTTTCGATACCAGCTAGCTTAGTGATGTCATCACCGTTAGTTAAAATGATACCAGTTCCTTTACCACAATCATGAGAAGAACCACCACCAACAGTGATGATACTGTCACAGTCGTTGTCCAAGTAGAGTTTCTTTGAAGCTTGGATATTACGGATCTTAGGGTTTGGTTCAACACCGTCGAAAACAACGTAATCAACGCCTGCTGCATCCAAAGAAGCTAATGTTTGGGCAACTGGACCATTTTCCATGCCTTCCAAAACCTTATCAGTAACAACTAAAGGCTTCTTCATGTTCAACATCTTGGCACGGTCACCAATCTTCTTGATAACACCTTTACCAAAGAAGTTAACACTTGGCATTAAGAAATCAAAGTTTTCCTTCATGATCTACACTCCTATTTTTAAATTTATATGTTACACAATTCACTTTAAATATAACACCAATGCAATGTAGTGTAAACGTTTGTTTTTACGCTTAGATTAATCTTAAAAATTGCCACTATTCTCTATATACTAGTAATTTAGCGTCTTTAATAGACAAACTTCACAAGTTTGCACAGATTAAAATTGGTGACTTTGACAATCCTAAAATATATTATTTTCACAAATGATACTAAACTTTAGAACCTGTCCACCACACCTCTGATTTAATTAAAATCGATTATTCTAACTGGGAATATTTCCACTATCGTTATTTTGCATAAAAATTATCATTTATCTCTAAAATTAACAAGAATGAAACAGCTTTCAATGTTAGAATTAAGGTATTAATTATTGGAGGTAGTCACATGAAGATCAATTCGAAAGTAGCCATTTTGACCACATCTTTAGCAACTTTATTCATTTTTGGTGGTGTTTCGCAACACACGGTTGCACATGCTGCAACTTTCCAAAAGGCTTCAAGCAAAACCATTAAGTCTAAGACTAGCACAACTTACAATTATGCTAAGAAAATGCTGGCTAAAAACAAGAACGGTTTTGATTCCAATGCAGCAGCCATTTTCAGCAAAAAAGCTTACCCTGCTTCTGGTGCGGCTGATGGATACTCAGACTTTCTGTTGGGCTTAAAAGCTAATGGTTACAAGTTTACCAGTGCACAGAAATCACTGATTCGCAAAAACTTGGTGCTTAAATCAAATACTGACCCAGCCATCCTGTCTAAAGCCATTGTTGGCTTAAAGAGTATTGGTTATAATCCAGCAAAATATCGTCCATACGGCAGTAAAAAAGACGTTAATCTTGTGGATCAGCTCTACAAATCAAAGATCAGTTCGCAAACTACCAGTACCCTTAGCCAAGTTTTGATTGCCTTATCAACAGGTAACTACAGTCGGCCAAAGAACGCAACATTCAGCAAAACCAGTTTAGCTAACAGTCTGGCCAAATTACAACAAAGCAACAACGGTTGGGCATATGATAACAAACTTGCCGACGTTGATACGGATACTAGTGCAATGGCAGTCACTGCCTTAGCCCGAGCCAAATCATCCGCTAAAACGGTTAAAACAAGCTTGTCTAAAGGACAAGCCTTCGTAAGGTCACAGGCATCAACAAACGGTGCTTACGGCTACAACTACCTCGGAAAGACTTATCTTAATGCTAATTCAACTGCAGAGGCCATCATTGCCTTTTCAGTAAGATCAAGTACAAACAAATACATGAACAGCGTGGCATCTCAAAAAGCACAGACCGCATCACCAATGGTTGCAATGTTGGGTTACATTAACCATGATGGTACCATCAAAGGATCTTCAAGTGCCGTATATGGTGTCGGTCAAGTTAACTTAGCACTTGCTTCATACAAGAGTCCGCAACTGCACCGGTCAGTTTACACAATTAAATAAAACAATCTAGAGTATGTGACAAAACTCGGTAGATTCCAGAATTTAACGCAAATAAGGCTTATTCCGAAAAGTTCGTCGGAATAAGCCTTATTTACGTTAAATGGCCGGAATCTGAGTTTTGGCGCATGATTAGACTATGTTGAAGGATTAAACAAAAGTACAGTGATACCTAATTTCGATTAACATATTAATTGTAGTACTTGCCAATTATAGACTTACGCAGTCGTTTTTTTGTCCATCCAATTATTTATTCCAAGTATCAACTGAAAAATGCCGATTTGTATAATCGATGCACGTATATTTTCCCTGAGTCAGTTGAATCTCCCAAAAAGGCTTCTCAGGGAATAAATCATGCATGATCACTCGAATCGTCCCCAGATGAGTCACCAGCGCTACCGAACTATTATCAAGTGTGTGATTGACTAATGCTCGAAAGCCCGATTTAATCCGGTTCTCATGTTTCACGTATGGTTCAGAAGCAGGCGGTGTATAGCCAAAGGGATCAGCTAACCAACGTTCCCATTCAACCGGAAACTTGGCCTGAATTTGATCGGCATCTAAACCTTCCCATTCGCCAAATCCCCATTCATCTAAAAAATGAGCCACTTCATATTGTCGATTAGGGAAGATCAGTTCCGCTGATTGATGGGTTCGTATGCGACTGCTGACCAGAATCTTGTCGATTGCTCGCCCCTTAAATTTAGTATGAACAAGCTCACACTGTTTTTGACCGGTTTGATTAATGGAAACATCATCCGTACCGTAGAATTTCCGTTGCACGTTGTAATCAGTTTCTCCGTGCCGAATGAAATACAGTTTCATAACCCTTTTCACCACCTTAATATGAGATTGCCTATTCACAAAGGGCTCAATTCACCGTAGAATTGAGCCCTTTAATTCGTTTAAATTATTGACCCGACAACTAAAAACTTTGCCGGTCAATTTCCTGCTGGACATTAGCCAAACCGTACTTGTATTTAAATCGAATAATAATTTTATACCACGATTTGTAGAAAAAGAACAATAAAACAGCGGTGGTAATCCCATGCGTTAGATCAAAGTAAAAGCTGGTGGCAAAAGCCGCTATGAACGTTTTGATGTTTAAAGGCTGAACATAAACCATGGCATACCAAAGGTCCATGATCCAACCAAATAAAAAGCCATAGAAAACGCCAAGTACCGCTAAGAACTTTCGGTTATGCGCCCACTTAAAATTCCGGATCAATCCAGCGGAAATTCCCATCAATCCCCAAGCAAACATTTGCCATGGTGTCCAAGGGCCTTGACCCAAAAATAGGTTAGAGACCAAAGCTGACGTTGAACCCACGATAAAGCCAGCCTCAGGTCCCAAAGTCAGCCCCGTCATGACCACCACGAAACTGGTGGGTTTCACGCCAGGTATCGCAGCCATGGCAACTCTCCCTAAAGCTGCAATCGTCGCCAAAACCGCTAAAAAGACAATTTCTCTGGCCTCCGAGTTCCGAGTTTCGAAGTGCCAATAAAATGGCAGCATACTAGCCACCAGGCAGATTAGACTTAGCAAAAGGTAGTGCTGATCACCGTTAAAAAAAGTGATCCATACTAGAGCAACAATAAAGATTGCGATTGAAACAAAGTACCCACTACGGTGCTTAATTTTATCAACAAAATTATTCAAGGCGTGACCTCCCCTCGTTGAATCACTTTAGGCAGCTGATAGCGCAACATTCGGTTAACCGTGGTCGTGTAGAAAAAGTTATCCGCAAAGAATTGATGCGGCTCCGCTTGAGCAACAAGTTTGCCATCAAACAGCAACGCGCACTGAGTGGCGAACTGAGCGCTAAAATTCATATCATGGCTCACCATTACAACGGTCAGTTCCTGTTCTACTTGCAGTTTCTCTAAAATATTACCTAATTCTTGGCGCCGAATGGGATCCAGCCCCTTCGTTGGTTCATCCATAAACAGCAACTTTGGGTTGGAAAAAAGCAATATTCCAAGAGCAATCAACTGTTGTTCACCACCACTGGCATCATACGGATTGCGGTCGGCAATGTTTTCGATTGTCAGTTTCTTGAGCATTGATTCAGCCGCCGACTCTGGATTATCCATTTTTAGCTGCTTTGCACGCTCAACAAATTCTTCACGTACCGTGTCATAGCTAAAATAGTCGCTTGGGTTTTGAGAAAGATAGGAAACTTCCTTGTAAAACCGATCTGTATTTTTAAGCCAATAGCTCAATTTTTTACCCAGTAACTGAACCCGTCCGCGTCGTAATGACAGCAAGCCCATAATGGACTTTAATAAGGTCGTTTTCCCAGTCCCATTCTTACCAATAATGGCAAGCCAGTCTTGCTTATGAACGGTCAAATTCAAATCATTTAAGATATAATTACCGTTTTTATCATACTCAAATGCAAGGTGAGATAGTTTTGCAACAACTGGCTGTTGAGACTCATCAGCTCTGACCTGAAGATTGCCATTCAACTTAACATGATTAGCCTGCAATACTTCGCGACCTTGAGCCACCGTTAGCGGTAGATCAGTCAACTGCAATTTATTCGGTAAGTCTTCCTGTAAGAAAAGATAGGGCACGTCTGGAATGAAACTCTTCAGATGAGAATCTTTCGAGATGCTTTTCAAGACTTCGGCTACTGACCCCTCAGCTTTCAGTTCTCCATGTTCCAGAATCCAGAGCTTATTGGAGAGTGGCAATACATCATCTAAGATATGTTCGCTCATCACAATGGCGATTCCAAGTTCATCATGAACTCGACTCAGCAACGAAATGAATTCTTTGGTGGCAATCGGGTCCAACTGTGCCGTTGGTTCATCTAAAATCAGTAACTTGGGCCGTAAAATCAAGACGGCCGCTAAGTTAACTAGCTGCTTTTGCCCACCAGATAGATTCTGTACGTTTTCATACAAAATATCTTGAAGACCTAAAAAACTAACTAGTTCAGCAATCCGCTGTTGAATCACATCAGTTGGAACATTGATATTTTCCAACGAGAACGCTAATTCTTGAATCACGTTATCCATCACTAATTGATCGTCAGGGTTTTGAAAAACCATGCCAATACTTTGCGCGCTTTCCCGTTTGGGTAGCTTTGAGATTGGTTGACCCTCAAAATAAATCTCACCTGTCCGTTTTCCCACCGGCCACAGTTCTGGTTTCATCTGCCGTAGCAAGGTTGTTTTACCACTACCAGAATCTCCGGCAATCGTGATAAAATCGCCAGAATTAACGTTAAGATTAATATCTGACAGACTTTTGTGCTTTGCCAGTGAATATTCAAAATTAAAATCTACGACCTTAATAAGTTCCACCATAGCCACTCCCATGCTTCTAGAATTAATGGAAAACTGAACAGCAACACCACACCAAGTAGTACCAGCCAACCAGTGGGCGTCAATGCGATTGTTCCCAAACTCGGATAAACCGTCATTCGACCAATACCACGACTAGCTGCATAGAAGCAAAGCCCAGTTAATGGCAAATACCAAGCCAGTGACACAAAATCACGGGTTGAAAAACGATAGCGCTGATAGCTAGACCGTTTGCCGCTGCCATAGCCTCGAGCGCTCATGGAATCAGCTGTTTGAAGTGCATCCGTAAAAGACTGAATCAGCAAAACCTGCATCATTTTGACCACGCCAAGCCCTCTTTGGCGGCTATTTCCTTTCGTAACTGCAATCCCACGAATTTTTTGTGCTTGCGAAATATTTTTTAACCGTGAAATGAACAGGGGCACAAACCGTAACGTTATCATGGTTAGCAACGTTAGCTTAGGCGATATTCTTGAAAATAAATACATGAACTTTTGACTGGTCAACACCTTGTTATAAGAGAGAAAAGTTAACAGCACAATGATCAAAGATAATGCCATCATAAACCCATAAAAAATCGATTCAGCGGTAATGATGGTCCCGCCAAACGTCCAAATAACATGGGTTCCTCGATTATTGACCAAAGGATTCAAAATCATGATAAAGGCAGTCATGAACAGACTGCCTTCCAGAACCATTAGCATTTGTTTACCCGTATGTGCGACAAAATCCACACAAATGACTAAAAGCAATTCAACCAATAAGAAGATTGGATGCAAGAAAACCATTGAACATGCAATCGTCACGACATAGTAGGTAAACATCACCCACGGATTAAGCTGCTCAAAAACAAGTGTAGAACGACTTACCCGTTCCACCCGCGGTCGCCGCTGCCTTGTGTCCATACCCATTGAACGACATCTCCACTCTTAACTTTATAAGCACCAGCACTGTAACTGGAATAAGTGCCGTTAACACTGTAAAGCCAGCCACCACCAGCTCCACCAGAACCAGCATATTTACCATTAATCATCGTAATGTATGCTGAACTGCCACTACCAGAGTAACCGATCTTAAAGCCTTTTTGCTTTGACAGTGTCTGCAAAACACTAAAGACTGTTGCGCCTTTTTTATACGAAATGTTGCCGGAAGCAATCACTTTATTGCCTGTGCTAATCGGGCCATAAATTTTTACGGTTACCGGTTTCGTGACACCCGTATTGGTATTTCCACTCTTAGAACTTGTTGAAGATGATTTCTTAACAGCTGGTGCTTTACCAGATTTAAGGTAACTATGCCAAATCCAGCCACTCACTTTTTTATCTGAAGATTTAACGTAAACATAGGAATAGCTCTTGTGGTTACTTTTCTTGATAGTTGCTTTTTTATACGAATAAAAGGTGGTGTGCTTATAGTTCTTTCCATAGTGGTTCACCTTCGTTAGATGACTTGTAGAATAGAAACTACCATTGGTAACGTGATACGCTTTTTTTGAAATCTTACTGTAGGATACCTTGACCACCTTGGTCGTCTTTGCGTGAGCAATCTCAGCATGATTTGAGATAACTGTAGCAGCCCCAACAAAACCAAAGACTGTCAGCATACCCACTACGGCAAATTTAATCACTTTGCTAGCTTTCATGATGACTTCTCCTTAGACAGATTAGAATTTAAAAATGGAGCCCTTGTTGGCTTTGAAGTAACTGTACTGTTCTAGCGCATAAGCAGACTGTTGCGTTGCCATCTGCAGCGAACCCGAGTTACTTCCCATCCACCATCTGAATTGACCAGACGACTTTTGATATTTAATTAAACGCTTGATTGGTGTGACGCCGCTCTTTGTCTTCAGCTTTTCTGGGTTGACACCCACTGCAGAAAGACCCGCGATTGCCAAGGCGTCAGAGTTTGAATTAGCCTTCTTAGAAAATGAACCAGCAATCACAAAGTCACCCGTCTTTTTGGAAAATGCCTTAGTTTCCAGTAACTTAACCGCCTTTGAAATAGCTGTGTTAACACCGCTATAGTTCTTATGCATTCCTAATGCCATCAATGCCATACCGGTAACGTCAACATCGCTGGTGTGACCACTAATTTCCCAGCCACCCTTTGAATCTTGGGCTTTAACGACTTGAGAAACTAGGGTTTTGACGGTTGCATTACTTTTACTGCCATAGTTTTTTGTACTGAGCGCAATGATACCGAAGACTTTTGCCAGCACGCCCGCGTTTGACTTAGGTGCTGTTTTAATAATACCGTTCACTAAGTTTTTGCCACGATATTTGGTTGGATTATACCCGATTGATACCGCACCAATCAGCGTACGTTCGTAATCAACTGCCGCATAATGACCATCTAGATCACTAAATTGTCCTGACAAGCTTTTTACGAATACTTTTTTAGCTGCCGAACTCATGCCGTATGGTGAACGTTTCACAGCCAGCGCATCCCAGCAGTTAAGTTCACTTTTTTTCGTGTGTCCTTTAATATAGCTGACACTGGAATTAATTGATTTCGTATAATACGGGGTAGATGCGTGAGCAGTCCCCGCCATAAAACCGGCAGCTAGACCAACAGTCCCAAGCATCAACAATAGTGCTTTCATCTTTTTCATATTAGTCACAAATCCTTTCGTTAATTAATGTTGACTTGCTACTGGGGAATGACGGTCCTTACCTAAATTCTCCGTATAAAGCCACTGAATGTTGTCACCGCTTTTAACCTTTTTCTTCCCAGCCGCATAACCAGGGAATTTATTGTTCACTGAGTATAACCAGCCGCTACCAGAACCGTGATCAAATTCAAACAGGCCGCCAATTCCGCGAATATATGTGCTACCGCCGCCTCCTTGATAAGCTAACGAAACGTGTTTTTCCTTAGCGACTTTTTTCAATACCGAAGCAACCGTCTCGCCCCTGGTAATCTCAACTCGACTGCCCCGAAGCATGACTTTATTACCTTTACTAATGGGACCTCGTACCGTCAACGAACAGGTACTTGCACTTGCACTTTTATGAGCTGGTGCTTTGGCAGTTGCTACCACTTTCGAAGCAGAAGCAGAACTGTGATGGTTCTTCTTAATGGTTGCAATTTTTGCCTTGGACTTATTCTTTTCCTGGCTTTCGTTCTTTAAAGCTGCAGTTTCACTTTTCGATTTGCCAGTAGCTTTTTTTTCTGGCTTAGAAGCCGCTGACGTAGAACTAGCCGCACTGGCACTCTTAGCAGGCGCTTTTGATGTGCTGCTAGCCGATGTTTTATCGCTGCTATACGTATTATTGGCCGACTTATTACCCTTGTTCATTGCTGAATAGCCAGCAAATCCCAAGCCAATGATAACCAATAAACTCAATACGATCATTGTTATTTTTCGTTTAGACACGATAATCCTCCTATTACACTCGCTATTCAATCGTTATGACAGACGTCTTAGGTACTAGGTACAGGCTTACTTCACCCATAAACCAACGTCTGAATCAGATTCTCCCAGTAGTAACCTTCCTAAATCTCAACAAATCCCCCCTACAAAAACAGTAACTTTTAGTTGTTAGAATTTTAAGTTAGCGTTTTCATTTATAAAGTAATGGAATAAGTGCATATATTACCTTCTAATTATTCTATCCTACAATCACCTGGCTTTTCTCGATAAAAGAATGATTAGCAATTTTAAGCACACAATCATCAAGAAAGAACAATTAATTCACGATAAATTGTCCTCTTTAGTCTTAATAGCATAATTTTGCACTATTCCTCTATAGCTTTCTCATTTATTGTAAAACCAATATGAGGTTTCCAATCATTAAATTCTCTTTTTAATCAGGCAGCTTGCCATCCAATCATTCCCTTGTATAATAGCTTTTTAGTGCTTTTTGATTTAATGAATTTTGGAAATATTTAAGTAACAATTTGGATTATGAAATTTAATATCATTATCAATCCTTAAAAAGAGATTACAATCTTACAACAAAAATGAACAAGTATATCATAAATTATATCATTATATTTATATTTTATTGTTTTCAGATTGTGTATAAGTAAAAATAATAAAAGGGTATCAAGATTTCAGTCTTGATACCCTTTGTCTTAGATATATAAATATCCGTCTAATTAGTAATGTTATGTTCGATTTCGTCCAAATGACCGTTAATAATCTTATCGCCTAACACTTCGCCTAACTTTTGAAGTGCATCATTACGAGTCTTAATTTGATCCATATCGAAGATGATGTCAGCAATATCGCCACCAGCAAAATCAAAATCTTCATGGTAAATGTAACGACCAGCATTTTTACTGTTAAAATACTTGTCGACAGCTTCTCCCAAACCGTAAGCCCAGTCCAAATCCTTCATTTCTGGAATATCCTTACGGGTGACATAACCTTGTTTGGCAATCAGGTCGGCAGCCTTTTGAATCATTTCATCAGTATATTCAAAAGCCGGCTTGGTTGTTTCAGCTTTCTTATCCTTATCTGCACTTTTTGTTGCCATAACTAAGATCTCCTTTTGATTTATGTTGCAATTTTATTTTAGCACTATTCCCATCAGAATGGGCAAATATACTGCTTGAGTACCGACGTGACGGGGCCTATAGTGGTTAATTACAACGCTTATTACTCATCACCGCTTAGTCCTAAACCCCTACCCACCATACCTTGCTGATTCATGGTAGAATTAATAATGTATCCGCTAACATTTATTTTAAAAATGAATTTTGAAAAGGAAGTTATCACATGGCAGACGATAAGCAAACATTTAAACCAGGTAAGTATACCGTTTCGGCTCAAGGTCATAACGGGACGTTCCCAATGGACGTCACTTTTTCAGAAAACCGCATTGAATCAATTGAGATTGGTCAAAAAACTGAAACAGCTGGTATCAGTGACGTGGTCTATGACCGCATTCCTGACGCTATCGTCGACGGTCAAACACTAAACGTGGACGCTGTTACCGGTGCTTCTGAAACTAGCCGTGGCATTTTGAACGGGGTTGCTGAAGCTGTCAAAGAAGCGGGCGGCAATGCTCAAGAATGGCAGTCCCGCGATAAGTACACTCCAAAGGTGACAGAAAATAGCGATCTTCAAACTGATGTTGTCATCATTGGCGGTGGCGGTGCTGGTCTCGCGGCGGCTGCAACCGTTTTGGATCAGGGTCGCAAAGTGGTCGTGCTAGAAAAAGCACCCTCATTAGGTGGTAATACAGTTCGTGCAGGTGGTCCCATGAACGCTGCTGACCCTGATTGGCAAAATACCTTTGATGCTCTACCAGGCGAACGCGAAACGCTGCAAAACTTGCTTGATATGAGTGTTGACGACATTGATTCTGAATACCAGGACGATTTTAAAACCTTGCAGTCACAAATCAAAGCTTACTTTGCTGACATCAAGGACAAAAAGCCCTACCTCTTTGATTCAGCTGAACTCCATCGTATTCAAACTTATTTAGGCGGTAAACGTACCGATTTGAACGGCAACAGTATTCACGGTGACTATAAACTCGTCAAAACACTGACTGATAACGCACTTGCTTCCCAGAAATGGCTGGCCAAAATTGGTGTCAAATTCGATACTTCTGAAGTTGCTATGCCTGTTGGCGCGCTTTGGCGTCGTGGCCACAAACCAGTGGAAACTGCCGGGTATGCTTATATTTCAGCGCTTAGCACTTACGTCAAACACAATGGTGGCATTATTCTGACCGATAGCCCAGTCTCACGATTACTGTATGCCAAGGGTCACATCGATGGTGTGCTAGTCGAAAAGCCCGATGATCACGCCTTTACCGTTCAGGCAAAAGCAGTTATTTTAGCTTCGGGCGGCTTCGGTGCCAATACCGCTCTAGTTCAAAAATATAACACTGCTTGGAGCAATATTGATGACGACATTGCTACCACTAATGCTCCGACAATTACTGGTGATGGTATCAAGCTAGGACAACAGGCTCACGCAGGCGTCACTGGTATGGGCTTCATTCAAATGATGCCCGTTTCAGATCCAAAAACCGGTGAAATTTTCTCAGGTATTCAGTGCCCACCTGCGAACTTCTTGATGGTTAATCAGCAGGGTAAGCGATTCGTCAACGAATATGCCGAACGTGATGTCTTAGCTAAGGCAGCTTTCGATAATGGTGGTCTCTTCTACCTGATTGCTGACAATGAAATCAAAAAAACGGCTTACAATACTAGTGATGAACAGTTGGAACAGCAAGTTAAGGATGGCCGGCTATTCAAAGCGGACACATTAGCTGATTTAGCCACTCAAATCAACGTGGATCCAAAGACATTGGAAAACACCGTTGCCACGTACAATTCCTACGTTGACAAAGGCAGCGATCCTGACTTTGGTAAAAGCGTCTTTGATTTGAAAGTCGAAAAAGCCCCCTTCTATGCGACACCACGGAAACCAGCCATTCATCACACCATGGGTGGCTTAACCATTGATGACGGTGCTCACGTTCTTGATAAAGATGGTAATCGTATCAATGGTCTTTATGCAGCTGGCGAAGTTGCTGGTGGTCTTCACGCTGGTAATCGACTTGGCGGTAACTCATTAGCTGACATCTTTACTTTCGGTCCCATTGCCGCTAAATCAGCCGTCAACGAAATTGTCGATACGGTCACATCCGCTTCCATTCACTAGATCAGCATTGGGGTTTCTCACGACGCTTAATAGCGTTGAATCCCTTTAATTTCCCTACAACAGTTAAAAAAGGGACCGACAAGCGTTATAATGGAGAGTAAACTCTAAATGTTGATTTTATTATGAAATGAGGAATGAATTCTTGGATAGTGGTCAGATAATTATCAATTTGATTGTCATATTAATCACTTTCTTCATCGCGGCCTTTTTTGTTGCTTGCGAATTTGCTTTAGTACAATCTCGGCCAAGTGCCATAGAAGAGGCCTTGGACAATGGAGAAGGATCCAAAAAGAGATTAACCCGTTCGTTAAAAATGGTGACTAACCTGAACGAGTATCTTTCAACCACTCAAGTGGGTGTTTCAGTCGCAGGGATTATCTTAGGCTGGTTAGGTGAATCAACGATCTCGGCAATTTTGCTTGATTTACTCAACATCACACACACCAATCCGGGCGGCGCTACTGCTCATGCGATCGGTGCCGTGTTCGGCGTTCTCCTGCTGACTTATCTAGAAGTGGTTTTCACAGAAATCGTGCCCAAAAACATTTCTATCGACATGCCATTAAAGGTACTGCGCTACGTGACAACGCCACTGCATTACTGTCATATTCTGTTCTATCCCTTTGTCTGGTTACTCAACCATTCTGCCAATGGCGTCGTCAAAGTATTAGGCTTCCCCGTTGCCAACGAAAGTGAAGAGGTCTTTTCACAAGCTGAAATTCTCAGCCTGTCACGAAACGCCGTTGCTGGTGGTGAATTGGAGAAAAACGACTACGTTTACATGCAGCGTGCTTTTGAGCTGAACGATAAAGTGGCTAAAGATATTATGATCGACCGAACTGCTTTGGTCGTGATCGATATTACAGCAAATGTTAAAGAAGCCATCAATATGTATCTGCAAGAACGGTTCTCTCGCTTACCAGTTGTGGCAGATGGCGATAAAGATAAGATCTTAGGCTATGTTTACAACTATGATTTGATTCGTCAGCAGCAAGTTGACCCAACGATTCACATTGACCGTTTGCTGCGGCATATTTCTACCACCCCAGAATCAACGCCAATCACGCAGGTCTTACAGCAAATGATCCATAAACAGACCCCTATCGTGGTGGTAGTTGACGAATATGGTGGGACTTCCGGTATCATTACCGATAAAGATATCTACGAAGAATTGTTCGGCACCGTCCATGATGAAATTGATGATTCTTCAAATGAGGATATCTTTAAACAGCCAAATGGCACCTACCAAGTTAGCGGTAAGATGACCACTTACGATTTCGAACGTTACTTTGACGTTGATATTAAAGAGTTTGAAACCAATGATGTGGTGACGCTTGCCGGGTCAATCTTGGATAATCATCCTGATATTAAACAAGGAACGGTCCTCCACATTGATAACTTCGACTTTAAGGTCGTTGATTATGAAAACTCGTTTATTAATTGGTTTGAAGTAACGGTTAATGAACCTGCTCCGGCAGATGATGCCGATGATGAAAATAATACCGATAACGATGAATAGCTATACAAAAATAGCCCGATTACCACTTCAAGTGATAATCAGGCTATTTTTTTATTGAATGCCCTGGGTTGGATTCAGTACGAATTCTTGTAATCGGTCGCCAAACTGAATAACGGAATCGTTTTTACCGTGGCGTAACTGCCAAAGTAAAAATAACATCACGTTACTAGCGTAAAGATCGCTCAAATAATCTAGTGGCAAATCAATTTCACTTGGTAAGTCCACATGCTGGAAATACTGATAGGCTGTTGTTCGTAAAATCCGTTTGAAATTACGTTCCAGATCTGCTGTTTCAGTGTGAATATCAAATAGCTGCAACAGAATCTCGCGGTATTGAGTCAGCGCAAGGATCAATACTTTAACGGTATTGGAGCCAATTTCTGGTGTATGTATACTAAACCGCTGATCCACAATTTTCCGGAAAACTTCCGTGTATTCTGCTACCAGTTTCTCTAGCAAATCATACTTGTCGTAATAATGACTATAAAAAGTTGACCGGCCGATGCGTGCCCGTTTACTGATATCCTGCACTGTCATGGTCTTAAATCCCTTTTCTTTGAGCAAACCAAAGAAAGCTCGTGTAATTTGTTCGTTTGTCCGCCGAACTCTTAAATCCTGTTTCTCTGCCATTCTCTCACCTCTATAATCATTAACTATCTCCGCTATGATATATCACAAGCACTCAAATCACAAAACTTCTGCTGCTTGCTTTCAACCCTATATATGGCTAAAATTAACTGATAATACTACCAGTATGTATCATCTGTACGATTAACACAACATCTACCATTATATCGATAAATTGGAGGAAAAACACCATGGATTCCATACGAATTTTATTTATTTCAATTGCGGGTAATACGCGTAATTTCGTTGAAAATTTGACCCATTATGCATTCGCGCAACACGTTAAAAATAAGGGCTTGCCAGAAATTGAAGCAACCGAAATTTCGGAACAGACTGATTTTGCTGACGAAACAAAGCCCTTCTTCTGTTTTGTGCCAACTTATTTGGATGGTGGTAACGGTATCGATAATGGTGTTAAAGAACTGATGACAAATGTTATGGGAGAGTACATTGATTACCATGATAATGCCAAACAGTTAATTGGCGTTGTTGGCAGTGGCAATAAAAATTTCAACGAACAATATTGTCTCACTGCGCGTCGATACTGTGAAAAATTTGACGCCCCATTTATCGATGACTACGAACTACGCGGGGTCCCTGCTGATGAAGCACGGGTGTACAAAAAACTAGTTGAACGACTTCAATTTTTGAACTTATAAGGAGACGACATTTTGTCTAACAATATTTTAAACCTACTTAATCAACATCGCAGTATTCGCCAGTTTACCGACCAGCCGCTGACTGACGAGGAAGTTACTACCTTAGTAACGGCTGCTCAACACGCGGCTACGAGTACCTTCGCCCAGCAATACAGCATCATCAGTATTACTGACCCAGCTATCAAACAAGAACTTGGAGATATTACTGGTCACCACTGGCTGGAAAAAAGCGGCCACTACTTTATGCTGGTTGCCGATCAGCACCGGAATTTGAAAATTGCTGAAGCTACCCATGCCGATACGACGATTTTACGCTCCTTTGACAAGTTTCTCGCCAGCACCTTCGACGTTGCTATCGCAGCAGAGGCCATCGTCACTGCTGGTGAAAGTATGGGTTTAGGCAGCACGATCATGGGCAGTATTTTGAACCATTCACAGCGGGTCATCACGTTATTAAACTTGCCAGAACTGACTTTTCCACTGTTGGGAATTGCCATTGGTCATCCAGCAGAACAACCTGGTCTAAAACCACGATTACCGCAACCGCTCATGCACTTCAGTAATCAATACGCGTTGCCAGATGATTTTGATTCACAATTAGCTTCCTATGACACGACGACGGCTGACTACTACGCTCACCGCAACAGTCATTTGAAAAACACCACTTTCAGTCAGCACATTGTCCAGGAACTGCAGCGTGACCCTAAGCTGCGAGCCGAACTCCTTCAGGTAATTAAACAACAGGGATTTAATATAGACTTATAGTATTGAAAATTTACTTGAAATTAAGGTTGTGACATAAGTCTATATTGGCAAGTATTTTTTATTTAGATCATGAGTATCCGTGAGTTCGACACGTTGATATAGCCTAATCGTGCGCCCAAACTTATATTCTGGCCATTTAACGCAAATCATGCCTATCCCAACAAAGTTGCCGGGATAGGCATGATTTGCGTTAAATTTTGGAAACTACTGAGTTTTGTCGCACACTCATTTTTTATTTAGATAGCCGCCGATGACTGACCAATACACAGCCAAGTGACAGTAACATGGCTAATCCCACGCATAAAAACAGCGCCTGATAGCTGAAATAGTCAATCATCAAACCACCGAATAGCGGTCCGATTGCTCTGCCAAGCGAAATCGCCACGTTATACATACCTTGGTATTTTCCCTTACTGCCGTTTTCCGCTAGACCATCGATCCAAGCTGGCAAACCTGGAAACCCAATCATTTCACCAATCGTCAAAACAATCATAATGATCACAAAGGCTGAATATTGACTGGCAAAAATCAGGCCAAAAAACGACAGGGCAAAAATTGAAACACCAAGTCCAACTTGCGTAGCTAATCGATGACCACTAAATAACCGGTTCATCAGTGGCTGTCCGAACACGATCAAAAAACCGTTCATGGTCCACAAGAAACTATAATCCTTAAACTGAATGTGCAGATTCGTCATGTGCACTGACAGAACGCTTTCCCAGAGTGAATAACTAGCGTAGATGGTAAAAACCATTATGCAGATCCACCAAATTGCTTGTAAGTTTAATTTTGGTACCTGCCCGTTTTCTTGACGCTCACTCTTTGTACTATTCACGTCAACTTTAAATTCAGTCAGCATGAGAACAAAAAGCAAGATGTAGCAGAGTGTTGTCACCGCAAAAACCAACGTCACACCATAATCCAGCAAATAACCTACCAGTAACGTCCCGATGACAACACCAACGTTTAAAGCAATGTACATCAAGTTAAAAACTTTGCGGATCGACGTACTCTTGATGGTTGCGGCAAACGAATTGCCAACAGTCAAACTGATACCATCACCAAAGCCGACGATCACAAGCAGAATAGCAAAAATCGGCCATCCGTGGAAAAAGATCAGCAAAATCATTCCCACAAGTGATATGCCAGCACCCAATATTCCCGTTAAGTACGGTGACCAACGATCAAACAAAACACCGCCAATGTAGTTACCCACCATCATCATTAACGACATGACCAGTAACACGGCACCCGCAGTAGTGAGTGATTCCCCTAGCATTTTATTCATGTAAACCGTCGTTAGCGGCCACATAAACGCCGCACCGGTATTCAACATTAGGTTAGCAATGAATAATGAAGGTAAACGAACTTCTTTCCTAGTCGCAATCATTTCTGATCGCTCCGACCCTCTGCTGATGCATTAAATTCACCCGTTAAGACAAGCTTACCGTGAACTTTGCCTTGGCTGACCAGTTTGTGAGCTTGAGTCAAACTCTTTGCGTTGATCCCATCCGTTAAAACTTTAGTGAGCGTGGAAGTCAAAACGCCTTGATCAAGCAGATGGGCAATCAACTGCAAGGTCTTCCCCTGACTATTAACGTTATAATCCGCATCGCTTTTTGCAAACATGTACTCCCAGTCAAAACTGGCAGCTTTATTTTTAATTTTGTATAGCGGTAAATCCACCGGACTACCGACGATTGAGCCAATGTGCCCAAATGGTTTCACTAGTTCAGCAGCTAAGTCAAAGTAATCTGCGGGATTATATAAAATGGCAATACCATCAAGTGACGTATAGCCTAAATCGTGAATGCTCTTTAACAGATCACCATGGTAATCTAAGGGGTGATCGACTTTATTTTGTTTTAGCCAATCAAAATGTTTAGGACTGCTAGTCGCCAGAACGGTGATACCAGCCCAGTGTGCCAACTGCGTCATGATGGAACCAACGCCGCCAGCACCGTTGATAATTAGTAGGGTGCGTTTTTGATTCTGGTTAGCCTTACCCACAAACTGCATTTTTTCAAACAACAGCTCATAAGCAGTTAAAGCTGTCAGTGGCATGGCAGCAATCTCGGCTGCAGTTAATGACCGTGGCGCTAGACTGGCAAGCCGTTCATCAACCAACTGGTACTCAGCATCGGCACCAGCAACCTGAGAACTGCCGGCATAAAAAATTCGGTCGCCAACTTTGAACTTGGTAACCTCTTTACCCGTTTCAACCACTTTGCCGACTGCATCATAACCCAGTATTTTGGGCGCAGTAGCTTCGTTAACCGCCTCTTTCAGCTTAGTATCTACTGGGTTAACCGATACCGCATCCACCTGAACCAACACTTGATTAGAGTTTGCGATGGGTTTTGGTAACGTGAAATTAATTAACTGCTGATCTGCAGTTACGCCAATAGCTTTCATAATGTATACGCTCCCCTCTAATTTCTTGACCTAAACTGATTGTACCAAACAAAGGCGTGTAAGCAAGTAATTAGGGAGCTGGCGTGGACTACCTGGTACAACAAATAAGCACCATCCCGTTTTGTCGGAATGGTGCTTATTTGTACACTCTTATTGTTTATTGTAACTTAAATGTATAGTGTCCAGCTGGTGCTTTACCAACTGAAGTGTTAATTACTTGGTTCTTGCTGTTTACCAGTACAAATTGCTTCTTGCTGCTAAAGCGCATGTAGAAGGTCGCTTTGGCACCGCCCTTAGCACTGGCACTGATCTTCCAGAAGCTAGGTGTCTTAGCATCAACGCTGTAACGTGCATTCTTCAAAACGTGAGTTGATTTCTTACCTTGGTAAGTATATTCATTCAAACCAGTTTTTTGACTGAAAGTAAACTTCATCGTCCAGCCTTTGTTACTGGTTGACTTCCAAGTACCTGTTGGTGTGCTTGGTGTATTTGATTTTGAAGTCGTCTTTGAAGTCGTCTTTGAAGATGTCGTTTTCTTGGTTGAAGTAGTCTTCTTAGTCGTAGTCTTTGATGACGCAGTTGCTTGAACCGTCATGATTCGGTAGAAGTAATGCCCATTAGAAGCCTTGGCGTAAACGTAAAGTTTGGTACCTGCCTTTTGCTTAGCTGGTAACTTCACAGTGTATTTACCGGTAGTTTTAGATGCTGTTGAACTGGCAATTTGTTTCTTCTTGCTGTTTTCAACAGTGATCTTAACACCCTTGCTGGCCTTACCTGATACTGATGTTGAACTTGAGTAAATTTTGTTGATTGACAGGCTAGGACTGCCCGCAACAACAGTTGTCTTAGCTGATGCTTGAGTCTGCGTCATGGCGCCAGCTCCTAGCAAGCTAAATGCAGCAATTAAGCTACCTGATAAAACGACTAATTTCTTCATTTGAGTCTCTCCTTGTGTATATTCGCTTTAACTAGCGAATTCTAATAGCATTGACGAGTATAACCTCTTCGCCACTAGGTTGCTAGTGATTATTAAAAGGTTTTAGGAGTTTTTAATATCTTTTTGAAAACGGCGACACCCCTTGTCCCATTTACTAGTATCAAATACCCAAAAGGGGCAAGGCAAATAAAGGTATTTCTTTTACCAGATTAAGAAACGTTGTATAATAATAGCAAATGTTTAATTCGTTTAATTTGTTTAATTATTTTTTAGAAAGCGTGGCCTGCAAATGCCAACTATTAGAGAAATTGCAAAACTGGCTAATGTCTCCCCTGGAACGGTTTCACGGGCATTAAATCCAAACAAAAAACAAGCAGTTGCCTCTGAAACAATCGAAAAAGTTAAAAAGATTGCTGCCGAAGTTGGCTATGAGCCAGTTCAGCACAAAGAGACCAGTCAGCACGTATTGACGTGCGCTCTGATTACAACACTAACATTGCAAGAAGAAACCGAAGATGAATATTGGCACTTCATCCGAAAGGGAATTTACGAAACCGCCGCCAAAGAGTCAGTTGCCATTCAAAACATTTTTCGAATTCAAAACGGTATCAAACCAAATGTTGTTGCCGACTTTGATGCTGTTATCATCTTAGGTTCGCTGTCCTCAAACGCCATCATGCGGTTTAAGGCCTACAACAAAAATATCGTCATCATTGACGATGTCAAAAGCGATGACAGTCATGTTGATACCATCGGCACTAATTTATATGCTTTAACACGCATGGCTTTGGATAAGTTAAGTGCAGATACTGATGGTCCAATCGCGTTTATTGGCGGTAACCGCTTAGAATTAAGGAGTAACGGTTCGGTTGAACAAGTCGTCGATGATCCACGCACATCGGCTTACCACGATTGGGCGGCAATCAAGCGGCAGAAAGAATTACTTAAATTAACGTCTTGGTCCAGCCAGGCGGGCTTAACAGCAGTTGAAGCATTATTATCTGAATCTCAGACAAAAATTGGTGCGTTACTAGTTGCCTCTGACCCACTAGCTATTGGTGTGATGAAGGGTCTGCGGGAACAAAACATCATGCCTGGTAAGGATATATCGATCATTAGTTTTGATGGTATTAAACTAGCCTCGTTTCTAACGCCAGTGTTAACAAGCATATGGCTACCGAAAGAAGAACTCGGCATTACCGCTATTAATCAAATCAAAAATCTAGTCACCACGAATCGTGACTGGTCAGTTCGAACTGAAATACCCGGAAGATTAGGAACAGGCGACACTTACCCTATTCGTGAAAAAACAGAAAATGAGTTATAGAAACAAGAGATTATCTAAAAGGCTTGAAGTTAACCATTTGCTTCGGCCTTTTTTAATGCTATCCAGTATGTTGGCTGCCAATAAGAGAACCCTCAAATTAAGTTTAATAAACTTGTTTAAAATACAATGCAATAAATAATAAATTTAATAAATATTATTGACATTTCGTTTGAAAACGCTTACTTTTAGAAATGTAGATACTTACTTTTAACTTTATTAGGAGGCTTTTTCATGGCAGACACTACGATGTCACCGTCAGACAAGCGTAAACGAATCACGTCCAGACTATCTTATTCGTTTGGTGCATTTGGGCATGATATGTTTTATGCAACATTATCAACTTATTTCATTATGTTTGTTACTTCTCATTTATTTGATAAGAGCAGTGGCGGACAAAACGCTCGGATGATTGGCTATATTACAACCATCATCATGATTTTAAGATTCGTTGAATTAGTGATCGATCCGTTCATTGGCAACACCATTGATAACACGAATACCCGGTGGGGTCACTTTAAACCCTGGGTGGTCACAGGTGGAACGGTTGGTTCCGTGATGTTAATCATCCTGTTTACTAATATGGGAGGCTTAAACGTTTCCAACCCGATTTTATATTTAATCTTATTCGCGGTTTTCTATATCACGATGGATATTTTTTATTCGTTTAAAGACGTTGGCTTCTGGTCAATGATCCCAGCGATCTCCTTTGATTCCGCTGAACGTGAAAAAACAGCTACCTTCGCTCGTGTTGGCTCTAACATTGGTGCTAACATCGTCGGAATCATCGTTATGCCACTTGTATTATTCTTCTCCGTTAACTCTAACAACGGTCAAGGTGATAACCGAGGCTGGTTCTTCTTCGCCGTAATCATTGGCTTAACTTCTTGGATTTCAGCAATCGCTGTTGGCTTAGGCACTAAGGAAAAACATTCTGAATTACGTGAAAACAAAGAAAAAACGACCTTCAAAGGTGTCTTCAAAGTTTTGTTGAGTAACGATCAATTAATGTGGATGGCATTAACTTACTGCTTATATACAACAGGCATCGCTATTTTGAACTCACTCGAACTATATTACTTTACGTATATCTTGGGGAAGCCTGCTGAGTTTAGTTTTTTGGCTTCGTTAAATGCAATTATTGGGATTTTCTCAGTATTGACCTTCCCTTCATTGGCACAAAAGTTTAGTCGTCGACGCGTATTCTTCCTCTCAATTATCGTCATGCTATTTGGGGTTTTGCTATTCTTCTTTGCCGGCAGTTCATTACCATTAGTTCTAACCGCCGCTGTTTTGTTCTACGTTCCTCAAACCTTGATCTTCTTAGTTGTACTGATGATTTTATCTGATTCCGTTGAATATGGACAACTAAAGAATGGGCACCGAGACGAGTCGCTGACCCTTTCAGTTCGGCCATTATTAGATAAATTTGGTGGTGCCGTTTCTAACGGTGTGGTTGGTTTAACTGCCGTTTGGGCCGGGATGACCAGTGGTGCATCTGCTAGTGATATCACAACACATGGTCAAATGGTCTTTAAATTAATGATGTTTGGTGTACCTGCCATTCTCATTCTGCTTGGCACATTTACTTTTTGGAAGAAAGTAACGCTTGATGAAAAAGAACACGCGGAAATTGTGGATGAACTAGAAAAAACTTGGCACCAGCATTTGAGTAGTGATGACGAATCAATGAGTCAAATTCGTCAGGATGTCGATAGTCAGACACTATCATACACTGCACCAGTTGATGGTGAATTAGTTTCTCTAAACGGCGTTGGCGAAACCAACTTTGCCAGTGGCAAGATGGGTAAAGGATTTGCCATCAAACCAAGTGATGGTCACGTTTATGCACCCTTTGACGGTGTGATCGAAGCGACCTTCCCTACTCGGCATGCGGTTGGTTTAAAAGCTGCAAATGGTACGCTTAGTCTGATTCACATTGGTGTGGATACAGTGAAAATGCGTGGAACTGGTTTTGTCAGTCAAATTAAGAAGGGGCAAACCGTTAAACAAGGCGACTTGTTGATTGAATTTTCACCACTGATTTTGAAAAAAGCTGGCTATGATGATACTGTGATGGCCGTAATTACCAATGGTGATAAGATTAGCGACTTCACTTATTTGAAGCAAAGTGGCAGTGTTAAACATGGCGACGAAGTTCTGAACCTCTCCGCTCCTACCGAATAAGCCATTTAAATCACTTAACCTCTAGGTAATTCATTAGAAAGGAAGCTTAACGCATGGCAATCTTTGTTAATGACAACGTATTTCACTTGCAAACGGCAAATATGAGCTACATCTTTTATGTCATGTCGAATGGCGAACTGGGTCAGCTATACTGCGGCAAGCAAATCCCGGTTAAAGCAAACTATGTTAACTTAAGTACACGTGAAGAACGCGGCTCAATGCCCGCTCTATCACTTGATCAGCCCGATTTTCAACTGGAAATGCTCAAGCAGGAGTATGCGGATCTGGGTACTGGTGATTTTAGGTATCCTGCTTATCAAGTAGAGGAAGCAAACGGCAGTCGGATTTCTGAATTCAGGTTTAGTAAATATGAACTGACAGCTGGAAAGAAACGCTTACCAGACATGCCATCGACCTTTGATGACACCAGCGACGCTTCTCAGACATTAACTATTGTTCTAACTGATAAAGTGACGGCAATGACTTTAAAACTGAACTACACTATCTTTCCGCATCAGGACATTCTGGTACGTAGCAGCAAATTTGAAAATAATGGTCAGCAGCCGGTAACTCTGACGGCCGCTTACAGCAGCGAACTGGATTTACCAGATGCCTCATACGATATGATTCAGTTTTCAGGTGCTTGGACCCGGGAACGTCAGCTGATTCGGACACCATTACGAAGTGGCGTTCAAAGTATCAGCAGTTTGCGTTACGCATCCAGCCACCAGCAAAACCCGTTCTTCATCTTAGCAAGACCACAGACAACTGATGACCAGGGAGAAGCATTCGGTTTCAACCTGATTTACTCTGGTAATTTTATGGATCAAGTTGAAGTTGATCACTATGATACCACCCGGATTTTAGTTGGCATCAATCCAAACGAGTTTTCTTGGCAAATTGATGCTGGCAAAACATTCCAAACTCCGGAAGCAATCATGAGTTATACGTCAAACGGGATGAATCAATTGAGTCAGCAAATGGCAGATTTCTATCAGAAACACTTGGTTAACCCCCGCTTCGCGCAGAAGCAGCGACCAATCGTAATCAATAACTGGGAAGCCACTTACTTCGATTTTGATGAAGAAAAACTGCTAAAAATTGTGAAAAAAGCGAAGCAGCTTGGCATTGAAATGTTTGTCCTCGACGATGGCTGGTACGGCCACCGGAATAATGACCGGAGTTCACTGGGCGACTGGTTCGAAAACCCGAAGAAATTTCCGAAGGGTTTAGCGCACTTAGTCACCCAGGTCCACGACATGGACATGAAATTTGGCTTGTGGTTTGAGCCAGAAATGATTTCCATGGACAGCACGCTCTACACCCAGCATCCAGACTGGTTGATTGCCGCTCCTAATCGGCAAAAGACACCTAGCCGCAACCAGTTTGTTTTAGATTTAAGCCGTCCTGAAGTTGTCGATTACGTTTTCCAGATGGTAGGTAATATGATCAAGAAAACGGGCTTAGACTATATTAAATGGGACATGAACCGAAACATTACTGATATGTTTGGTCAAAAATTGCCACCTCATCAGCAACAGGAAATGGGCCATCGGTATATGTTAGGTGTTTATCAGCTATACGAACGTGTGACTACCGCCTTTCCAGACGTTTTAATCGAGTCTTGTGCAGCCGGTGGCGGTCGTTATGACCTAGGCATGATGTATTATGCACCGCAAGCATGGGTCAGCGATGATACCGATGCCGTTGAGCGATTAAAGATTCAGTTTGGAACTTCATACGGCTACCCTCAAACTATGATGGGCGCTCATGTTTCAGCAGTACCTAACGAACAAACGGGACGAAAAACGCCATTTGATACTAGAGGAAACGTCGCCTTCTTTGGCGACTTGGGCTATGAACTCGACATTACCAAGCTGACTGAAGAGGAACAGCAACAGGTCGCCTCACAAGTTGCTTTTTACAAACAATACCGGCAGTTATTCCAATTTGGCAAGTTTTATCGAATTGATAGCCCCTTCGAAAAACAAGGCAATATCGTCAGTTGGGAAGTCGTCAGTGCGGATCAGCAAAAGGCCGTTGCTGGCTGGTATCAAATCTTGAACCATCCTAACGGTCCATACCAACGGTTGAAGTTTCGGGGATTGATTCCTGATCAGTTATATACCGTCAATCAATTAACGGAACAGTTTTATGGCGCTGAATTAATGAACGCCGGCCTAATGCTTCACCCTGACGCGATGCAAGGCGCTTCAGAGGGTGATTTTAAGTCACAGCTCTTTATGGTTAACGCAGTCAAAGACTAATAGCAACTAAAAACGGCTAGTCATCGGTTTCCGGAATGGGAATCGATGACTAGCCGTTTTTTAGTTACCTTTGCAAATCCATTATCCGCACCAAAATTACTTCACCAACGTTATTCGATACTGCCGTCCATTAGCCTCAAAGGGTTCGGAAATTAACTGATCAGGTTTAAAATACACTTCAATTTTTTGATACACTTTACCATCGCTGTCTACTAGCTCTAGGTGAACACCATACTGATTTTCTCGAAATGGGCTTTTATTGACCAGATAATTGATCCCCGTCCCATCACTGTAACGCTGACGCTTCATCTGGTCCAATTTAGCTAACGAAATACTAATTAATTCCATCTTGAAATCACCTATACGGCATCATGACTGTCACTTGTCAAATGAGCGCTTGCTAAAATGGCATCGACAACTTCGGCTGGTGTCAGATCATCCGTATCAATTTCCACATCGCTCACTTCATGGTACCTGGCATCCCGCTTTTGTTTCAGACCAAGTAAGCCATCGACACCAAGTTCTTTGACTAACGGTCGTTGCCCATCATCCGATAGCCGGGATAAAACCGTCTCCGGCTTAACGTTGAGTAGAATAACTGGCACATCGCTTTTACGTAACAGCTCATAGTTCGCCGTTTGAATCGGTGTCCCGCCGCCCGTCGATAAAATGCCTTTACTATTCACAAGCGTGTCAGCTAAAACATCGTGTTCCAGTTGGCGAAAGGCAGTCTCGCCTTCATCGTCAAAAATTTGTTGAATTGTTTTGCCAGCACGTTCCACAATCACGTCATCCAAATCCCGATGAGTGAGGTGCAGCCGTTGGGCTAACAGCTCGCCGACAGTGGTTTTGCCGCTACCCATGAAACCAACTAAAATCGCTCTCATTGTTTCTTCTCTCCTTGATCCAAACGTTCTCTAACTGTCTTGGCATGCGCAAAGAATTGATAAATCTTTTCGGTATCATGCGCTTCAATGGCTTCTTGAATCTGCTTTAACTGATCCATATAAGTTGTTAGCTGTTCACTAATAGCCTCAGAGTTGCTTAGCATGATGGCTGTCCACATGGTCGGGTCAGACCCAGCAATCCGAGTCGTACTTTTAAAGCCACCCGCAGCGGCACTGAGTCCAACTGAGTCATGTTTTAACTGATGATCAGCAGTGTTGACCAGGTTAGCTGCTAACACGTGCGGTACGTGGCTAATTTCGCTGACTAAGCCATCATGTGCCTTAGCAGACACATTCACCCAGCGTAATTTTGCCGGTTTGAGACAGGCTTTAAATTGTGCAGTTTGGGCCGTGGTCTGGGAACCGTCGACGATGAAATATGTAGCGTTATCAAATAAATCTTCGCGGCCAGCTCGGCCACCCGTTTTATGCGAGCCGGCCATGGGATGACCACCCATGAAGCCGACGTGTTGCTTCTGTATGGGCTGTGACGCAACCATGACCTGCGTTTTGGTGCTACCAACATCCGTCACCAGCACACCTGGTTTTAATGTTACATTAGCTAATCGTGCTAATTGATCAATAATCACTGAAACTGGGCCAGCGAGCACAATGATATCCGCGCGTGAAGCTGCTTTTAACAGCGTCACCCGTTCATCAATGATCCCCTGACCCAGCAGAAACTGGCTGGTATCATCGTTGGGATCGTCCCCTAAAATTGTTGGCTGCAGGTCACTTTTCTTCATGATTCGAGCCAATGAACTGCCAATCAGCCCCAAACCGCTTATCAATACCGTTGTCATGCCAATCACCTCATTACAGTAGTTTGTCTAGATCATCGAAAAATTCTGGATAGGAAATTCGAACACTGTCAGCACCCTTCAACTGCAAAGGTTGATCAACCAGTAACGCTGCAATTCCAATCACCATACCGATCCGGTGGTCATCATGGGCATCTAGAACTGGATCAACGACGTGCCACGGTTTGCGCCCATCAATAACGAAGCCATCTGGTAATTCTTCAATATCGATGCCTAGCTTCTTAAACTCAGTCACAATGGCACTAATACGGTCGGTTTCCTTGACCCTTAACTCTTCAGCACCAGTAATTCGGCTGATTCCATCAGCTTTGGCAGCTAAAAGTGCTACCAATGGTAATTCATCGATCACCGCTGGAATTTGCGCCTTACCAATATCGATGGGCTTCAAATTGGCCGATCGAATCGTGAGATCACCAATCGGTTCGCCGTCAGTAGGTTCAGATTCGACTGAAACATCCCCACCCATGACGTTTAAAATATCCAGTAACCCAGTCCGGGTTTTATTCAGGCCAACATCTTTTAACGTAATTTGAGATCCTGGCACAAGGCTCGCCGCCGTCATAAAGAAGGCAGCCGATGACATATCACCAGGCACCGTCATCGATTGGCCCTTTAGCTGCGGCTGTGGCTGAACGGTGATGGTTAACCCATCAGACGCCGTAGTAATCTCGCCGCCAAAAGCTGTCAACATCCGTTCCGTATGGTCCCGAGTCGGTAACAATTCCGTCAATGTTGAGGGTTCATCTGCCTGCAAAGCCGCTAAAATCAGCGCACTCTTCACCTGCGCACTGGCCACTTTAAGCTGATAATCAACTGCGTGCAATTTTTCACCGTTGATGGTCACCGGTAAATGCCCATCTGTGGTGGTAATGTCAGCGCCCATGGCTGCCAGCGGATCACTCACTCGTCGCATAGGCCGCTTAGACAAGGAGGCATCACCAATCAAAGTCGTGCTAAATGGCTGACCGGCTAATAGGCCCATAATCAGTCGAGTGGTGGTGCCAGAATTCCCCATATCAAGGGGTTCCTCGCTGGCCTTTAATCCGTGCAGGCCAACACCATGAACCGTCACCGTAGTCCCTTCGCGTTCGATCGGTACACCTAACTGCTGAAAAGCAGCTAATGTTGATAGGCAGTCCGCAGAAGTCAGAAAATGCGTCAGTGTAGTGGTTCCTTCACTGATTGCCCCTAACATAATACCCCGGTGAGAAATACTCTTATCACCAGGAACCGTCAATTCACCATGCAATCCCTTTGCTGGTTGACTTTTTAGTGTTCTCAAGGCTGATCCCCCCTTAGTAGTTTTTCAGTTCTTCTCGGTAAGCCTTTAACTGGGCCTTTAGACGTGTCATATTACTGCCATCAAAGGTATCTGTGATGGCCTTAGCTAATTCAATGGCAACCACGCTTTCGATAACGATAGAAGCAGGTACGATTGCTGTGGTATCAGAGCGTTCAACACTGGCCTTCTTGACTTCTTTGGTTTCAACATCGACGCTTTGCAGTGGCTTGTATAGCGTTGGAATTGGCTTCATCGCTGCTTTAACGATCACCGGCATCCCGTTAGTCATGCCACCCTCAAATCCGCCTAAGTGATCGGATTCACGGGTAAAGCCCTCACCTTCGTGCCAGTCGATTTCATCCATTACTTGACTGCCAAAACTAGTGGCCGCCTTAAAGCCATCACCAATTTCAACACCCTTCATGGCGTTGACACCCATGACCGCGGCTGCAATCTTACCATCTAACTTCGTATCCCAGCTAATGTAGCTGCCTAATCCTGCTGGGACGTTGGTGGCTACGACTCTAACAATACCGCCCAGAGTGTCGCCATCCTTTTTCGTTTTATCAATCAGCGTGTGAATTTCGTCGACTTTATCTGCTTGCACCACACGTAAATCATTTTGACTGATTAAGTCCTTGATTTGAGCAACATCTAATGGTGATTGATCATCCGCAGCAACGGGACCAATCTGCTGGACGTAGCCCACAATGTCGATTCCTAGTTGCTGCAGGAACTGTTCACAGATGGCACCAATGGCAACTCGCATCGCTGTTTCTCGAGCACTGGAGCGTTCCAAAACGTTCCTCAGGTCACGATGGTTGTACTTCATCCCACCAACCAGATCAGCGTGTCCTGGACGTGGGCGTTCCACCGTTCGCAGTGAATTTTCCGCCGTCTCATCCGCCACTGGGTCCATGATTTTACCCCAATGTGCATGATCCCGGTTGTTAACTACTAGCGCAATTGGTGAGCCCATGGTCTTCTTGTGGCGAACACCGCCAACAATGGTCACTTGATCGTGTTCAATTTTTTGACGACTGCCACGGCCATAGCCGCCTTGCCGAGCAGCTAACTGGTCGTTAATGGCGTCAATATCCAACAATAAGCCAGCTGGTAAACCTTCAATAATCCCTGTCAGTTGCGGTCCGTGAGATTCTCCCGCTGTTAAATAATTCATCTTATAATCCCCTTTTAGTGTGCTTGGTTAGTTTTTGTTAAGTAGTCTTGATAGTCCCTAGAGTTTTTCATGATGGTTGCAAAAATATTGCGCATATAGAGCTTCGTTCCCGGATTAGGATCCATGCTTGTCACCCGGTCGAGTACCTGGTCTTCCCGGTTGTGATCCATAATCGGTAGATTGGCAGCTGCCTTAGCTTCATTTACCTTCGTGACGGCCTCAAAGCGTTGTGCTAAAAGTTTCACGATTTGGTCATCAATATCGTTGATCTGCTGACGGGCGGCAGTTAATTCATTGGGTTGCCACGCGCCTGAATCATTTTCATTTGTTTCCATCATTTTAGTCACTCCTTAATTTTGGTACGAAAAAAGCCAGCTAGACAACCTAGCTGGCTTCATTGCTTCCTTTATGGAATCAATCATGGTCCAGCTAGTATCTTCACGTCTAGCTGGCACGACAAATTGACGGCTTGCTTTAGACGCGAACGCGATTGCTTCAGCGTCCGCATTTAAAGTTGCGGACGCTAACTAAAGTAATAACCGTACCAATACGCATTAACTTGAGCTAACTGTGTCGTCATTGTCATTGATCCCTTCTCATTTAGATTGTTTTCATTAAAACATATTGAGAAATTTTAGTCAACATTTTATTGTATTCTCACTTTGTGAACTTTTAGCCTGACAAGCAACAAGCCAGTCGAGATTGCTAGGCTAACCAGTAACCCTGATTGATGCGATCAAGCAAGGTTACCATTTGACGGGTTTCTTTCACATCGTGTACACGAATAATTTTACCGCCCTTTTGAATCATGGCCACTTCACTCACTAACGTCATCGGTAAGCGTTCATCCTTCTTCAGGCCCAACAACTTAGCCATGTAACCCTTCCGCGAAACGGCCACCATCATCGGCCGTTCAAGGTCATTGAACTGATCCGTGTTATTCATAATGACGTAATCTTGATCGTCATTTTTAACCTGAACGTTAGCGTAGCCTAACCCTTGGTCAATGGCGATACGGTCACGATCAATTCCCGCCGCAGTGAGAGTATTTAAATTATCTTCAAAAAACTGATGAGCTTCATCCGTCATGATTTTAAAGTCAAAGTTGCGGCCATTCAGCATCGTCAATAAGCCCACATTAGATTGCGCCATCAATTTTAGCTTGGCAGGATCATCCGTAAAGCTATTCACATCGTTAATAATCGCTACTCCAGCATCAATAGCGGCTGCCATTACGGGTACTTTATAAGTATCGATAGCCAGTACCGCTTCAGGAAAATGACTGGCAATCGCTTTAATGTACGGAATTGTCCGTTCCATTTCAACTTCAGGCGTCACTTCAGTGTACCCTGGCCGAGTTGTTTGCCCATTAACTTCGATGACGTCTGCCCCCGCTTCTAGCATTTCCGAAACGTGAGCCAGCACCGTATCCATGGTCGTATACCGACCGCCATCGTAAAATGAATCAGGCGTAATGTTCATAATCCCGTAAATCATTGAGGTATCACGAAGTTTAAACCGTTTACCAGCAACCTGCCAATCTAAATCGTGCTTGGTCAAAATTCGCTTTAAGGTTTGTTCACCAGTATGATCATCCGAAAACCAAGTCGACCAATGCTGAGTCAACAACCGCAGTGCCGGTAGTTTTAATAGTCCAAAAATATCGCCGTCGCTCACCACCATGACAGCATCCAATTGGCGTAACCGTTTTTGCAGTTCCGTCTGTTCTGACACTGCAAGTGACGTAAAAAACAGCGCAATCAATCGTTGCTGCTGGGCTAGCTGAAACAAGGCCTGACTCTGAAAATCAGTCGCTTCTTGAAACTGGTCAGTCAATTCTCGAATTTGCATGAATTAAACTCCTCTCAATTCTGCTGCTAATTGCTTAGCTGCACGACCTCGATGGGTCAGTGGTAATCGTTTCTCATCAGACATCTCAGCTAGTGTGCATTGCTGATGGGGTAAAATAAATAGTTTATCAAATCCGGTGGAATTCGTTCCGCGGGTTTGCGTTGCTATGGTACCACTAACACGCCCAACTGCGGTCACTGGTGCTTGACCCGGCGCAATAGCCACCAACGTACTGACCATTGTCGCTCGGCGATCATCCTGACCCTGCATAGCGTTTAAAATGGTTTGATTATCGCTATGGGACACGTCTTGATGCAGTTCTCTTTTGGTGGTGACACCTAAATGCTCACCAAGCGCATTGACTTCAATCCCACTATCATCAGCGATAACACCCTTAGTCGTTTGCTTGGCTAAAAATTGGGCTTTATGCAATGCATTGGCCGCATAACTGTCAGTTTGTTCTGCTGGAAAATTCAACTTAGGCAGCTCATTTGTATAGGGAATTGCCTGAATCCCATAGAACGCCAAACATTTAATCAAATCGCGTGTTTTAAACTCATTATTTGATGCAATCAGCCATTCAGTCATGTTCAGCCCTCCATCGCTGCTAGTTCGCGAGCCACGTAAAAGGATCCAGCCACCACGATCATACCGTTTTGGGGCAGTGTTTCCCGAGCAGTTTGCATGGCTTGCGGCATACTAGACATCATCTGAACATCAACCTCAGGGGAAAGGATTCGTATCTGACTAGCCAACTCATCGCCCGGTAACGCTCGTTTAGGATTATCTGGCGTGACCGTCAACACATGGTTTGCCAATGGTAATAGCAGCTGCAGCATAGGTGTCACTGCTTTATCAGCTAAAAAACCCACCACCCACGTCAGTGAATACTGTTCTGCTAACCGCTTTAGACTATTTGTCAACGCCGTCATGCCATCAGGATTATGGGCCACATCAACAACAATTAGTGGGTGCTGCGAGATGACTGTTAACCGATCTGGCAGCTGAATTTGCTGCAAACCAGCTCTTAAAGCTTCATCCGTTATGCGAACATGATGTCGCTTTAGCACTGCGACTGCCGTTAAAACGAGGGTTAAGTTCTGCACCTGAAAATCACCGGCCAGATTGAGTTTAAGCGCTGACCAGTTAAATAAATCGCTATGTAGATCGACCGTCATACCAGTGAAACTACGAGCTAAAACGGCAGCTTCCGTTTTGGGAGCGGTCAAAGAAACCCCTTGATTTTGCGCTTCATTTTGTAGCACCTTGAAGACTTCAGGTTTCTGATCATAAAGGGTTACCACGGAAGTTCCGGACTTAATGATCTTCGATTTTTGAGTTGCAATCTTCGTCAGTGTATCGCCCAAAATCTGCATGTGGTCCATGGCAATCTTCGTAAACACCGTCAGCTGCGGTGCACTAATTGCATTAGTGGCATCCGTTAAGCCGCCCAGACCGGCTTCTAAAATCACGTAGTCAGCCCGTTGATTGCGATACCAAATAAGACTGATCAAAAACTGCCATTCAAAGATTGAAATATCAGTGGTGGCCATTCCAAGCCGCTTCACCACTGGTTTAATTTCGTTATAACTATCAATAAAGGCAGCTTCTGTGATCCACTGATGATTAAACTGAATTTGCTCCCGGTCGTTTAAAATGGCAGGGCTGTTAAACCGGCCCACTTGATAACCTTGCGCCTCCAAAATAGCACTCAACATTGCGCCAGTAGACCCTTTACCATTGGTGCCAGCAATGTGGATAACATGGTAGTGCTGATCCGGATCGTCCAGAGCGGCCACAATTTTCCGCAGTAACGGCACCCGGTTATTATCGCCCACTAATCGCGCTTGATTGAACTGATCAATTAATTGAACATACATATCATGAACAGTGTTTTGATTCATTGCCATCACCCGTTAATTCGTTGCAAGAATTCCTGTTTTAATTCACGGTCGGTCTTGAATGCACCAGTATAATAGCTGGTTTCGGTTTGACTGCCCGTCTTTTCAACGCCGCGCATTTCCATGCACATATGCCGAGCCGAGACCGAGACTGCAATCCCTTGTGGGTCAAGAATCCGCGTCAGCTCTTTAGCAATGTTGACCGTCATCCGCTCCTGCACGTTTGGCCGCTTAGCACAGTAGTCAATCAATCGAGGAATCTTACTAAGTCCCATTACTCGCTGATGGTTAGGGATGTAAGCCACGTCTACTGTCCCGAAAAATGGCAGCAGGTGATGTTCACACATGGAGTAAAAGGAAATATCTTTGATCAGCACCATTTCAGTGGTTTCGTCCACTGGAAAGAGTTTGTAGTTATCAAATGCCGGCGCGTTAACTGACGAAAAGACTTCACTATACATCCGGGCAACACGACCCGGCGTTTCAACGAGACCGTCACGATCAGGATCTTCGCCAACGGCCTCCAAAATCATCTTTACTGCTTGTTCAATTTTTTTCTGATTTGCGTCATTTATCATAGTTTATGGTGACCCCTTCTACTTTTTTAATCCAACTCTGATCTGCTTTTTGCTGTAAGGCAGCCTCTACTTGGACCTTCACTTTCAAATCATGACCAGCAATTTCCTGTACTGGCAGTAATACAAAGTTACGTTCAGATGCCCGTGGATGCGGCACAGTTAAGTCCGGTGTCTCAATCTGGCGATCACCCCAATAGACAATATCTAAATCAATTGTTCGGGGTCCCCAATGCTTTAACCGCCGCCGATGACCTGCTTGCTCAATGTCATGAAGCAAAGTCAATAACGCTTGCGGATCAAGCGCAGTGGTGAGTGACACAGCGATATTATAAAAATTAGCTTGATCCAAATTGCCCCACGGCTGCGTTTCGTAAACCGAAGAAACGGCTTTAACTTGAACAGCTGGGTCAGCTTGAAGTAAGTTAACTGCTTGCGTTAAGTTGGCCAATCGATCACCAATATTTGACCCGATGCTTAAATAAACTTGCTCACTCACGATTTTCACCTGACACTTCAATTTCGACATTATCAAAAATTCCTGGCATGGGAACACTGTACTTACGAATTTTAAGCGTGATCTTGGTCGCCATTGGAAAATCCTTTAACAACAGCTTTAAAAGTTCATTAGCAAGTGATTCAATCAACTTATAAGAATGCGTATGAACAAACTTATCAATGGTAGTATTAACATCCGCATAGCTAATTGTTTCGTCTAACTCATCATGTTGAACCCGAGCTTCAATTGGATAGTTCAAGGCAACATCAATAGCCAATTGCTGACCATTCTTTCGTTCTTCAGGAAATACACCGTTAAAGGTATGAAACTTTAGATTATTAATTCGAATAACGCCCATGATGCCACCCCTTCTCTAAATGCGACTAAATTGTTTCTATTTTACCATCTATTACAGGTTTAAACACCTATCAGCTCCCTTTTTTGGTACACTGGAAGTAACGTCTTTTCGAAAGGATGATGAAGTTGAATAACCGAAACTTTAAGTATCCAGATACTGCCGCCTATGACAGTATCATCGCTTACTTCGAAAGCAAAAATATCAAGCTCGAGGACATTGCGTCAATCACCTATCAGATGCAGTTGCAATTCATTCCCGAACTGAAGGAAGAAGAAGCTATGTCAGCCGTTATTGACGTGCTTCATAAACGGGAAGTCATGAACAATGCTATGGTGGGGATTGCCCTGGATCAATTAGCAACTAAAAAAGAACTACCTGAACCGTTGCAAAGCATCGTTGAAAACGACGCGGGGGTCTTCGGTGTAGATGAACTGCTGGCTGAAGGGGGCATCTCCGGTATTTACGGTAAGATTGCGACCACTAATTTTGGCTACCTCGATCGTGAAAAACACGGTATTCTAAAGCGATTAGATACAGTTCAAGGTAAGGGAGTCAATACCTTCTTAGACGATATTATTGCGGCTATCGCAGCTGCTGCGGGTGCTAAACTAGCCCACAAATATGCTTAATGGTCTAATATCATCTTTACAATGTCGTTAAAGTGAGAGTTCTTAATTGGCTTGTTGAGCTGTTTCAGGTAAAATGAAGGTCATTTACAAGTTGATATTTTGTTTTCTAAAATTTTCTTTCAAAATTGTCGTTTTATATGAAAGCTTTTTTCATAAGGCTTTATAGCTGATATTTCATTTGAGCGATGAACTTGTTTAAGAAACTTTTCTTAATTCCCTTTTTTTACTAGGAATTTGTTATATAATAATTTCGACACGAGTGGTCTAGACGATATTGTTTTGTCTACGGCGCATTCGTCAATGACTACTTTACCTCATAAAATTTAAGGAGTGACTGTATTGGCTGCAGAAAGAACTTCACTATTTATCTTCTTCGGTGGGACTGGTGACCTAGCTTACCGGAAACTTTATCCTTCCATGTATAACTTATATAAAAAGGGAACTTTAAGAGAACATTTTGGTGTTCTCGGAACTTCTCGTGAAAAATTAACCGATGAACAATTCCGGGACCAAGTGCGTAAGTCACTTGGAACCGCTAAAACTGATAAAGATGCTGAAAAGTTCGTTTCACACTTTGTCTACGAAGCACATGATGTTACCGACAAGGAACATTACCAAGTCTTGAAAAAACGTGCAGAAGAATTAGACAAGAAGTACGAATTGAACGGCAACCGGATCTTCTATCTTTCACTTGCACCTTCATTCTTCGGCACTGTTGCTGGTTTCTTAAAGACTGAAGGCTTAACTGATACTGACGGCTTCGACCGTGTTGTGATTGAAAAACCATTCGGTCGTGACTTTGACTCAGCTAAACAATTAAACGATGCCTTAAGCAAGTCATTCGATGAAAAACAAATCTTCCGGATCGACCATTACTTAGGTAAGGAAATGATTCAAAACATCGAAGCTGTTCGTTTTGGTAACACTTTGATCGAATCTCTTTGGAACAACCGTTACATCGACAACATCCAAGTTACCTTATCTGAAAAACTGGGTGTTGAAGAACGTGCTTCATACTATGACAACTCTGGTGCCTTACGTGACATGGTTCAAAACCATATTATGCAAATCGTCAGCTTACTCGCCATGGAACAACCCGTTTCCTTCACCGATGTTGATATCCGTGCTGAAAAAGTGAAGGCATTGCGTTCACTTCGAGTTTACAACGTTGCTGAAGCTTCAACTAACTTCGTCCGTGGTCAATATGGTGCCGGCGATAGCCAACGCGCATATCGTGATGAGGACAATGTTCCTCATGATTCAAACAACGATACCTTCGTTGCTGGTAAGTTATTGTTTGATAACTACCGTTGGTCGGGTACCCCATTCTACATCCGGACTGGTAAGATGTTGGCTGACAAGTTCACTCGCGTGGATGTTGTCTTCAAAAAGCCACTTATCGACATCTTCTCATTCCCACAAAACCACAACGCACCGCTTGAAGCTAACGTTTTGACGATGTACATCGAACCACATGCTGGTTTCTCACTACGTCTGAACGCTAAGACTAACGGTCAAGGTTTCCAAACTGAACCAATCAATTTGGACTACTTCGTTGATGCTAAGGATTCAAAGGCAACACCAGAACCATACGAACGTTTACTTCATGACGTTATGAAGGGTGACGGTACCAACTTCTCAAGCTGGCAAGAAGTTTCCTACGCATGGCGCTTCGTGGACCAAATTCGTAAGGTTTGGGACTTGCAACAACCACAGTTCCCTAACTACACCCCAGGTTCAATGGGCCCTGCATCTGCTGACGAACTGATTCAACGTGATCATCGTCAATGGGTATACCGCTTAAACAAATAATTAATCAAATTTAAATCAAAAACTCGCAGTTCCGTGATTGGAATTACGAGTTTTTTTGTACCGAATTTTAAAAAACAGCTACTTTGAGAGAATGGTTTTCGCATACGGATTAGGTAACTGGTTAATAGTCTTTTCTTGCTGAACAAACTGCTGCTCCTTGGTAACCGTAGCCACTGCGTTCGGTGATTGATAGACATTTAGTTTGTAATCGATTTCTTGCAAATTTTGCGCAATTTTCCGTTGCCGAGCTTCCACCTTTTTTCTGTGTTCCGATAATAATGTTATTCGTTGCTGGATCGTAGCCGGACCCTGCATCACATAATCAATATACCGACGAATATCCTTAATCGTCATACCGGTATTTTTTAAACAGCTGATCGTATGAATCAGACTTAAATCACCGTCAGTAAATGCCCGGTAGCCTGACGAATTTCTTGCCACAAAGGGTAATAATCCCTGTTTATCATAGAATCGCAAGGTATAAATTGAAATTTCTGTTTTCTCTGATACTTCTTTAATTGTATAAGTCATTAAAAAACTCCTTTTTACCCTTGCCCTAGAGTAATGTCTAGAGTTTAGTATAGCCATACTAACTTAAGTCACTAAAGAACACAAGCAAAGGATGAATACAATGAAACATAATAACCTCGTATTAGTTACTGGCGGCAACGGCTTTTTGGCAATGCACATTATTCGACAACTATTAACTGCTGGCTTTCCGGTTCGTGCTACTCTGCGTAACCTCAACCGCAAAGATCAAGTCAAAACAACTTTAGAGAACACCCAAACACCTCATTTAGATCAACTGACATTCGTTCAAGCTGATTTAACCAAGGATGCTGATTGGCCTGCAGCTATGAAGGACGTGACATATGTGATGAGCGTCGCCGCACCCGTTTTCGTTAACGGCAAACAAGGAACTGATGCCATGGCACAAGTTGCTACCGATGGGACACTGCGGATCATCAAATCAGCTGAAAAGGCCAGTGTTAAGCGGGTGGTCATGACCGGTAACTTTGGCGCTGTCGGTTTCAGCAATAAGGATCCTCAGCATATTACCACAGAAGCGGATTGGACCGACCCTGATGAACCAGGTCTCTCACTTTACGAACGCTCAAAATTAGTCGCAGAAAAAGCAGCTTGGAATTATCTAAAAACGACTAATAGCGCCTTAGAATTTACCACTGTTAACGCCGGCGCGATGCTTGGTCCATCCTTGGATAATCACGTTTCTGGTAGTTTTGGAATCGTCAAAAATTTACTTGATGGATCAGTGAAACGAGTGCCAAACATTCATATTAATGTGGTCGATGTCCGCGACGTTGCAGATATCCACGTTCGTGCTATGACGACACCGGCAGCAAACGGGCAACGCTTCTTGGCGATTGAGGATAGCGACGCCCTATCAATGATGGACATGGTTAAGATCATCCGTAAACACCACCCAGAGTTGGCAGCCAAATTACCAACCAAGACGTTGCCGGATTTTGTGATCAAGCTTGGCGCCCATTTTAACGATGCCGCTAAAGAAGGTCGCCTAATGATGGCCCTTACGACTCACGTTAGCAATCAAAAAGCAAAACAAGTCCTTGGCTGGCAACCGATCAGTTCAAGTGAAACGGCCGTTGTCAAAGCTGTTGATGCCTTAATTGCAGCTGGAGAAATCTAACAATTAAATCACCCTTTAATTACGCGTGAAAGAGTAGTAGCTTAACGCTGTTTAAAGTAGATAGTGGCTTGTGAAATTTTATTAGTTTTATACTGCTATTAATTATATGAAAGCACTTCACTTCAACAAACCATTATGTTTATCACTTACTTTTTTATTTCTCAAATCGAAGCTGTTTCTTCACATTCCAATTGTGAAATGTTAAACTAGGACTGTGCTACAATTAATATTTCATTAAAAGGAAGGTTTGTAATGGCAGATAAATTAGCAAACATTGGTGTTGTCGGAATGGCCGTTATGGGTAAAAACTTAGCCCTTAACATCGAAAGCCGCGGCTTCACTGTTGGTATTTATAACCGTACAGCTTCAAAGACTGATCAGGTGATGAAAGATCACAGCGACAAGAACTTGGTTCCTAGTCACACGATTGAAGAATTCGTTGATTCACTAGAAAAGCCACGTCGTATTCTTTTGATGGTTAAAGCTGGTAAGCCAACTGACGCTGTTATCGATGAATTAATTCCATTACTCGACAAGGGTGACGTTTTAATTGATGGTGGTAACACTAACTTCCACGATACGATGGCACGTAACGCAAAACTCGATAAATCAGGGATCAACTTTATCGGTATGGGTGTTTCCGGTGGTGAGCTTGGTGCTCTCCAAGGACCATCATTAATGCCTGGTGGTCAAAAAGAAGCCTACGATTTGGTTGCCCCAATTCTAGAAAAGATTTCAGCAAAAGCTACCCAAGATGGCAAGCCTTGTGTCACTTACATTGGCCCTAACGGTGCTGGTCACTACGTCAAGATGGTGCACAACGGTATCGAATACGGCGATGAGGAACTCATTGACGAAAGCTACAACATTATGCGTAACGTTTTAGGCATTTCTGTTGATGACATGGCTGACATCTTTAAAGAATGGAACAAGGGTGAACTTGACAGCTACTTGATCGAAATTACAGCTGATATTTTGAGCCGTAAGGATGATCTTGGCGATGACAAGACTAAGCCAATCGTTGACATGATCTTAGACCGTGGTAACAACAAGGGTACTGGTAAGTGGAGTTCAGAAGATGCTTTGAACGTCCAAGTACCACAATCAGTGATCACTGAAGCCGTTTATGCCCGTTACATCTCAATGATGAAAGACGAACGTGTGACTGCTTCTAAGACCTTAGCCGCACCAAAGGCTAACGAACAAATTGGTGACAAGAAGGAAATGGTCGAAAAGATTCGTCAGGCCCTCTACTTCAGTAAAATCATGAGTTACGCCCAAGGATTCGAACAACTTCGCTTTGCTTCAGAAGCTTACGGCTGGAACTTACAATATGGTCAATTAGCTCAAATCTGGCGTGCCGGCTGCATTATCCGTGCACAGTTCCTGCAAAACATCACTGATGCTTACGACAAGAAACCTGATTTGACTAACTTACTGTTGGATGACTACTTCAAAGATATTGCTGCGAAGTATCAAGAATCAACGCGTGAAGTCGTTGCTTTAGCTGTGAAGATGGGTGTTCCAGTACCATCATTCAGTGCCGCAATTACTTACTACGATTCATATCGTTCAGCTGTATTGCCTGCTAACCTCTTGCAAGCACAACGGGACTACTTCGGTGCCCACACTTACGAGCGTGTCGACCGCGATGGTATGTTCCACTATCCATGGTATGAAGAACAATAAAACTTAGTTAGACAAAAAGCGAATGGTCGATTTTCGGCCATTCGCTTTTTTGTTGTCTTATTTAGTTAATCTCAATGTACTAATTGGTGAACTACTCGTCACTAAAGTAACGAGCTTCTAGGAACACCGCTTACTTATACATCAATCATTGATTGATATACAGAGGTTACGACTATTTACTAAGGCATGTTCCGCGCCAGTTGTGTTTCTATCTTTGATAGCTTGGCTTTCGCTACCAAGTTCATTATAATCGTTACCACGATTATAGGCAATTCGTCACGTCCTTAAAAGAACGTGTTTCCTTGCCCCTAATCAAAATATCTCACCAGTTTCTTTAACGGTGAATGCTGCAACAGTAAAACTAGTGAATACCCAATCACAACACCACCTGCGTTAGTGATGATATCGTTAATATCAACCCACCGTGACATTTGCAGGAAACTGTCTAAAATGAACTGAGTGCTCTCGATACTTAGACCAATTAAAACACCTATGATGGCAATTTGCCGAAAATCAGCCTTACACAACAGTTTTAAATAAACACCCATGGGAACCAACATCAAAATATTCAGATAGAAATCTATCTCGATTCCACGAAATGGAATTGGGTTAGTTGGCGCATTACCGACCCAAAACGGCCGCATAGTCGGTACATTACCAAATGCGTATGAAGTTGGTGTTAACGTCAAATAACCCACAATAGCTAGGTAAACGCCAAAGGTGACGATGGTCACCATTTGGCCTACCGTTCGCTTTTGACCAGCTAACGTACCTATTCCTATCATGACTAGAAACACGTAGGCAAGATACGGTAGCCATTGAGAATAATTTGTCATTGAAACACCCTCTTTCAAAAATGATTAATAGTCACTCTGATTCTCTGTTCATCACTATAAACCCTGACCATTCTGAAAGATAGGCACATACCCGTTGCTTAAACGTTTTTTAAAGCTTCTTCAATCGGCGTTTCACCGGTAATCAGTGGAATCGTCTTATTAATGGTCCCAGGTTGGTCTAGTGAAGCGACGACGGTACTAGCAACGTCCTCACGAGCTACTGAACCGCCTTCTAAGCCATTAGTGTTGATTTTACCAGTACCCTCATCAAAAGTGAGTGCCCCGGGTTCCACAATCGTATAATCTAAATCGGTTCTGTATCGTAACCATTCATCCGCATAAAATTTTGCAGCATAGTACGGTCGAATGGTATCACTCCAGCGATTACGATCTTCTGCCCATAGCGCGCTGACCATGACGTAGCGCTTAACTCCTGCAATTTGGGCCGCCTGCATACTTTTAACAGCGCCATCAAGATCAACGAGCAATGTCATATCATCACCTGTTTTACCGCCAGACCCGGCTGTAAAAATAACGGCGTTAAACCCGTCTAATGTGACACCAAGTTCTTCTGGTCGACCCAGTAAATCAACATGAGCCGTTTTAATTTGGTGATCTTCAAAAAAAGCAGCTTGTTCAGGTTTCCGAATACCTGCAACAACTTCCTCTCCCTTTTCACTTAGCTGTTGGCTGATCAATCGGCCAACATTACCATTAGCTCCAATAACAAATACTTTCATAGAAATATCCTCCAATTACTGAACTCGTTTATAGCTCTTAATTATACCTATCATATGTGCTCAGTGCTATGATATCGTCTTGATTCTATTTTTAAGCTCCGTTTAAAATAACATTGTTACGCTTTAACAGTAGTTTTGAGACTACTTTTTGCTCATCAAGCCGGTTTATTAGGCAAAACCGACATCTCTAGTTGATCCCTAGACGGGGACTAACCTACTTATCAACCTGCATTCAAGCAAAAAACCGATGACCCTATTTGATAGGATTCATCGGTTTTTGCTTGTATTTAAAGGGATATGATTAAAGGCCCTTTGAAATTTCATCATACTTTTTCTGATACCATTCATCATATGATTGGTCAGTCATAACACCATTTTCCATAAATGACTGGTCAAGTGATGAAATAATTCTATCAAATAATTCGCCATCATTTTGATACAAATAATCACGGAGTTGGTCCGGATGGAAATTAGAATTTTGTTGAATATCATGGTTAACTTGTTCAATCTCGTATTGAATTGGATAATCTGTCAAGATTTCAAGACTCTTGGTAGAATATTTTCTAAGATAAAAATCAATAAAGTCGTGAGTGGCACGAGATTTAGCTTCATCGCTCAATTGATCAAACAAAACAACGCCTGGTTGTAACACAAAGATCACTCCTTAAATTAATCAAAACTTTTTCGTTTTATTCCACAATATAAGTATAGTTCTTTTAAGGTCTTTTGGTAAGGTTGATGCTGAACGTCTAGTCCCCTAATTGTCAAAAATAGCGTAAACTATACATAACACTAATTACATAACAGAAAAGAGGAAAATTATGTTACCTTTTGCAAACGATTATTCTCGCGGTGCGCATCCTAAAGTTTTACAAGCGTTGGTTGATACCAATATGGATGCCCAACCCGGTTATGGACAAGACGACTATACCAAACGAGCCGCTCAAAAAATTAAAACTGCCTGCCAGATGCCAGACGCCGAGGTCTTTTTTATTTCTGGCGGTACTCAAACGAATCAAGTCGTCATCTCAAACTTATTAGATGGTGATGAAGGTGTGGTGGCTGCTGACTCTGGTCACATTAATTTTCACGAGGCTGGCTCAATCGAATATACTGGCCATAAAGTGCTGACACTGCCTGGAGAAAACGGCAAAGTCACCGCAAAAAATCTTCAGGCTTATTTGGAAGCTTGGCAAGCCGATGAAAACCACGGCCAGATGGTTGCGCCAGGTATGGTGTACATCTCATTTGCAACTGAGGTTGGCACGCTTTACAGCAAACAGGAATTGGCCGCACTTTCTAAAGTTTGCCGAACTAATCATCTAACCTTATTTATGGATGGTGCTCGCTTAGGCTACGCGTTGATGAGTCCAGAAAACGACTTAAGTTTAGCTGATATTGCTCAATACTGTGACGTTTTTTATATTGGCGGCACTAAAGTTGGTGCGCTAGCAGGTGAAGCCGTGGTCTTTACTCAACATAACGTCCCTAAACGGTTTACAACCAAAATCAAACGACAAGGAGCTATGCTAGCCAAAGGGCGCCTCATTGGCGTTCAATTTGACGCCTTGTTTACAGATGACCTTTATTTCCAGATCAGCCAGCACGCCATCGATTTAGCAATGAAATTAAGACAAGCTTTAAAAGATAAGGGCTATCAGTTCTTGATCGATTCACCAACTAATCAACAGTTTATTGTGGTTGATAACAAGCAATTACCAGAATTAAAAAAACAAGTTGATTTTTCGTTCTGGGAAAACGTTGACAGCACGCATACGGCAATTCGATTAGTTACCAGTTGGTCAACTACTGAAGACGAAGTGGACGCATTAATCGCTGTATTATAGCATCTGAAAACCGAATCAATGGCTATTTAGCCAGCAAATCATTTGTTATTTTTTAAAAATTCGGGTATACTTAAGTATGGAATTGAATAAGCCGTTAGGTGAGGCTCCTATACGGAAAACGCTACTGCTCAGAAACGTCGAAAAACGCCAATGAGTCAGCTGTCCGAGTTAAAAAAAGGCTCGGTCTAATGTGGCTGTTATCCAATAACTACGCCGTATAGTGCTAAAGCTCAACGATTGGCGAAACAACCTTTATAGGTTATTTGAGTGTGCAAATTAATGCGCTCAGCCGATTGTTGGCTGAGCGTTTTTTGATCCCTAACGCACGGCAACCATCACGGGAGGTGAGTATCTATGACAACAGAAACATATGATCCTGGATCGCAGTCTTATCACGCGTGCCAGGGAAAGCGAGCTGCCATAGCTCACCTTAAGAGTAATCGGTAACCGTTTCTGATTCTCAAGCTATGCTATCTTACTTTCCCGGCCCTATATTTGGCGCTTTTAGAATGATTAATAAATTGATTGAAGTCTGTATTTTTCTTCGTAATCGGTGTTGCAGCTGATTATTAGCGAAGATCCTGAACGTATCCGTTAGTGCAGTCAATTTATAATTCGATTGAATTGGGAAAGCAAGGGTTAGCAGTCTGAGTCTCGGTGCCCGAGTTGACCAGTTGACAGTGAAATGTCGGTCAACTAAAAAATGTGCTTCACCATGTAGGGAACTGCGTGGGGAGATTTTAGAACGGCTAACTTGCGCGATAAAGCGTAAGAATGTCATTTTGAAACGTCAATCATCACCATAAAATTTACTATAACGCTGTCGATATTGTTAACGACAATCACAAGTATAGCTTGATGGGAATCAACCTCACTTGCGGTTATCAGCCAATTGAGATGGCACCGAAAAAGCGCCCTGATTTTTTATCAGAGCGCTTTTTAATAACTATTATTTAATTAATCTATCTTTCAGCTGGAGACGTTTTCGGTTTATCAAATGTAGCCGCATATTCCGTTGATTGCTTCTCATTAAACTCACTTTCTGATTTAGCAATCACAACTGAGGCCAAGGAATTACCAACCACGTTAACAGCAGTCCGGCCCATATCTACTAAACGATCAATTCCGGCGATAAAGGTTAAGCCAGACATTGGGACACCAATTGTAGAAATGGTTGCCAATAGAACCACGAATGAGGCCCCTGGCACGCCCGCCATCCCCTTTGAGGTGATCATCAAGACAACTAATAGGGTAATCTGCTGACCAATGCTAAGGTGAATATGATAAGCCTGAGCAAGGAACAGTGCAGCTAACGATTGATAAATCGCCGAACCATCGAGATTAAACGTATAGCCAGTAGGAATCACAAACGACACGATTCCTTGGCTAACACCAAATTTATCCATTTTATCAATGATTCGTGGTAAAGCAGCTTCTGAACTTGCAGTTGAAAAGGCCAAAACAACTTCGTCGCGAATAACCTTAAGTAAAGTAAAGATATTCAAGCCGAACAGCCGACCGACTATGCCCATCACAACAAGAATGAAAACCGCCATTGTCGCGTAAGCCAGGAAAATGAAATATCCTAGTGGCGCTAACGCCGACAATCCCATTTGGGCAACCGTAACCCCAATCAGTGCACAGACCCCAATTGGTGCGGCGTGCATTACCCAATTTGTAACTTTAAACATGACTTCAGAAACGGCTTTAAGAAAATCAATAATGATTTTACCCTGCTCGCCAATTGCTGCAGTCCCTAATCCAAAGAAAACACTAAAGAAGATCACCGGCATCATGTCACCGGTACTAAGTGCATTAAAGAAATTGGTTGGGATAATTCCTACTAGTGTTGCCCAGATACCACTATGTGCTTTAGCTGTTTTAGCTGTGGAAACATACTGGCTAATATCTTGAGAATGTAGTTGATGAATGTTAATGAAATCACCAGGGTGAAAAACATTTGCCACCACTAACCCTAGAATAATGGCAACCGTAGTCATTAATTCGAAATAAATCAGTGTTTTACCACCAATACGTCCAAGTTTCTTGATATCCCCCATGTTGGCAATACCCACAGTTAAGCAAGAAACGACAATTGGTAGGACAATCATTTGAATTAAATTAATAAACATGTTACCAATGTTCTGCATTGCTGTAATCGCTGTTTTATTCTGGTAGAAAACAACACCCAGAATAATCCCTAGTACTAACCCAATCATAATCTGCCAGCCCAAGGTTAAGCGATAACCTCGATAACGTTTCATTTTCGAGCCCCTCAATCTAATTAATTATTGCACTTCCTTACTATTCTATCATATTCTCAGAATACCTGAGTGTCTCATTTTTTGAGTTCACAAGCTATCACTTCATAAACGTTGATTTGGCAACGTTTATGAATAAACTTTGACCTAAATTAATTTGTATTCAATTTGTATTATCCATTATCTGTCTGATAACGAATGATAACGAAAAAAGACAGCCATCGATTTCTCGATGACTGTCTTAGTTTGCGTGGCAACGTCCTACCCTTGCAGGGGGCGATCCCCCAACTACTCTCGGCGTGCTGAAGCTTAACTTCTGTGTTCGGCATGGGAACAGGTGTATCCTTCAGGCTATCGCCACCACACTATTGAGAACTGGTGCTCTCAAAACTAGACAATATCATTTTCTTTTACCG
>NZ_BCMJ01000005.1 GCF_002583405.1 Secundilactobacillus silagincola
AAAAGCTTCCGTAAGTTTAGGGCAAGAGTACTTTATACCTTGCGTATTAAGACTAAAAAAGTCCTAATCACGAAATAGTGATTAGAACTGATTTAATAAATTTACCAACAACAGTTGTCAAAGAGCCCCGATTAAACGGATGGGCCAGCCTAAAGACATTGCTAATCTATTAGTCTACTTAGCAGCTGATGAATCAGAGTTTGCAACCGGGTCTGAATTCGTCATTGATGGCGGCTTTTTAGCCCAATAATTCAAAAGTGACATCAAAAAAACGCCCGCAATCACGTTAATTGCGGGCGTTTACTTTACTCATTTTTTGGTTTATCTAACGGTTGCCACTTCATCATCTGATCCAAGAAGCGTTTGGCCTTGGGATAAACCCCAATAGTATCTGAATAAATCATATCCAGCGCTCGACGTAAGTGCTGCTTCGTTTCTTCGTGGACACTAATGGTTTTGAGTTTGGTTAAATCTACGGCTGAAAACTGCCGCAAATAATAAATGGTTCGCTGATCTAAATCTAACCGGTTAGGGTCTAAATGCCAATGTGCTTGACACAACAGCCCACCATAAGATTCAGAATAATCAAAGGGCAGATCCGTGCGACCACAAATCACGCACTGCCTTAAGTTGGGTTCTACCCCAAACAAACTCATCATTTGGACTTCGAAGATGTTGGTAATGATGGCTTCATCCAGTCCATCATTAATTAAAGACAGACCGTGAAAAAGCCGTTGATACCAGCCACCAAGCGGTTGGTTATCAGGAATTGCCATATCTAATAACGACATCATATACGTGGCATAGGCATTCTTAGAAATATCCTGAGCGATATTAGTGAAGTTCTCGGTATCCTTGGCCGCATTAATAAACGACAGGCCCGGTTCCCGAATATCGCCAGCGTACACGCCGTAAGTAAATGGCAACAAGTCCGCCGTCATCTTAAAGCCACGTTTTTTGGCACCGCGAATGAAGAACATCCGCTTACCAGCTTCTTCAGTAAAAAATTTAATCAGCATATCTCGTTCACGATACGCCTTTTGATACATGACAATGCCATGAAAATTCATGAGTTGTCCGGCCATTGTATCACCACACTCTAATAATCGTCTTTACGGTACCCATATGATTGTAGCGCTGAAGACTTGTCACGCCAGCCCGGAACGACCTTCACCCAAAGCTCAAGGTAAACCTTATCACCCAACAGGTTCTCAATATCCTGGCGAGCCAGTGTCCCAATCTTCTTTAACATGGAGCCGCCCTTACCAATCAAAATGCCCTTTTGCGTTGGCCGGTCAACGATGATGGTTGCCTGAACATGGATTTTCTGTTCGTTTTGGCGACTCATTTTGTCAACGACCACTGCAACTGAATGGGGAATTTCCTGACGGGTCAACTGGAAGATTTTTTCACGGATCAGTTCAGAAACCACGAACCGTTCTGGGTGATCGGTCACCTGATCATCCGGGTAATACTGTGGCCCATGAGGTAACTTGCCAACTAACTCACTCAGCAGTTCTTCAACGTTGTTACCTTCCAAAGCAGAGATCGGCAGTACTTCTTGCCAGTCTAAAGCATCTTTGTACTGATCGATGACGACTAATAAATCGTCCGGGGTAATTTGATCAATCTTATTAACAACTAAATAAACCGGTTTTTTAACGGTTTTCAGACGGTCAATAATAAAGTTATCACCAGCGCCACGACGTTGTTCCGCATTGACCATCATGATTACAGCGTCTACTTCGTTAAGGGAAGACAAGGCTGACTTCATCATATAGTCCCCTAATTCACTCTTAGGTTTGTGAATCCCTGGTGTATCAATAAAAACGATCTGAGCATCATCCGTAGTGTAGATTCCCTGAATCTTGTTACGGGTGGTTTGCGGCTTATCAGACATGATTGCCACTTTTTGACCCACTACTCGGTTAAGCAAGGTTGATTTACCAACGTTTGGTCGACCAACAATGGCTACGAAACCACTTCGATAATTTGGGTTATCCAAAATAATTCTTCCTCCTATAAATGAACGTGAAATTCCTGCAACAGTTCTGGAATAAAAATCAAACAGCCAATCACCACCGCAAAAAAGGCCGCAATCAAAACGCCGCCGGCAGCAACGTCCTTCGCTTTTTTAGCCTCATCATGGTACTTACGACCAACGATTAAATCAACAATTGATTCCACGACGGTATTCAAGACTTCAGCCACGACCACCACGAAAATGGCTAAGGTGATCCAAAGCCACTCATAGGTCGTCAAATGTAACCAAATCCCCATGATAACAGCGATGACAGCAAAGCTAATGTGTTTACGAAAATTGCGCTCCGTGGACACCAGACTGTATATGCCATCCAAAGCGTGAATCAGCGACTGGAAAAAATTGCGATTTTTATTAACTTGTTTATCGTTTAAGCCCATAAGCGTCGAGTATATCCCTTTGCAGTTTAAACATCACTTTTTCGTCTTCCGGCTCCATGTGGTCGTAACCATTAAGATGGAGAAAACCATGAACAACTAAGAAGCCCAGCTCACGTTCGTAAGAGTGTTCCAGGTATTCGGCTTGCTCGCCCACTTTATCGACGGATACAAAAATATCGCCAATGTTTTCTGGAATCTCCTCTTCCAATTCTTCGTCCATCACGATTGGAAATTCATCATCTTCAGCACTGTCTTCAATGGCGAAGCTGATGACGTCCGTTGCCCGATCAACGCCACGATATTCGCGGTTGATTTCTTGAATCCGATCGTTATTCACAAACGTAACCGACATTTCGGTATTTTCTTTAAGCTTAATGTACTTGCCAGCGTATTCCAGCACATCCTTAACTAGCTGAACATGTTCTTCTGGAACACCGTTTTTAGTTTCATCGTAAATTTCTAAATCCATTTTTTATACTCGTCCTTATTTATTTTCAACTGCTTCATAGGCATTAATGATTGCCGCAACTACTGGGTGTCTGACCACATCATCGGCCGTGAATTGTACAAAATCAATATGGTTCACGTGCTTCAAAATACCGGTTGCCTGCACCAGTCCGCTTTGACTGTGGCGTGGTAAATCGATCTGAGTAATGTCACCATTAACGATCATCTTGGAGCCAAAGCCCAACCGGGTCAAGAACATCTTCATCTGCATGTTGGTGGTGTTTTGGGCTTCATCCAAAATCACAAAAGCGCCATCTAAGGTTCGGCCACGCATGTAGGCTAACGGTGCAATCTCAATCACACCGCGTTCCATTAATCGATTGGTATGCTCCGCGCCAAGAATGGCGTACAAAGCATCATAGATTGGCCGCAGATAAGGATCAACCTTATCCTTTAGGTCACCTGGCAAAAAGCCCAGACTCTCACCTGCTTCAACGGCAGGACGGGTCAAAATGATCTTCTCCACGTCGCCGCGCTTCAAAGCAGCAATCGCCATGACCACAGCCAAGTAGGTTTTACCCGTACCGGCAGGACCAACGCCAAAGGTGATATCGTTGTGTTTAATGGCATCAACGTACTGCCGTTGACCGTAGTTCTTAACCCGAACAGCACGGCCCTTAGCATCCTTGATCAAGGTTTCAGTGTACAGATCCAAGAAGTATTCCAAGGTACCCTTATCCGCCATCTTCATCGCACTGACCACATCAGCACTATTCAGCTGAATACCTTGTTGGATCAGCTTATCCATATTTTTCAAAATGTCCATGCCTTTTTGAACCTGAAACGGCTCACCGGCAACTTTAATGGAATTTCCAAATGGATGAATCGTCACGTTTAGCCCCTCTTCTAAGAGCGAAACGAACTGATCCTGCGCACCCAAAATAGCCACTCCCTGCTCCGGATTTGCTAAGATATATTCTTTTTCAGTTTGCGTATTGTCAGCCAAAAAATATTGACTCCTTTACATTAAAATAGATTTCTTAGACTATTATACGACAAAGCAAACAGAAAAGCTCGAACAAGTGTTACATAAGCGATTAGCCCATTGTTTTTAAATTAAAATGCAGTGTTTTATTTATCAGCTTATAACAAAATTACCACTCCAAATATAGCATCTTTGAGTTATGATATTGCTTAGAATAGGAGGGGATATTTTGAAAATACTTGGGATTCTTGGGGCTCACAAGCAAGATGGCTTGACCGCCACCATGCTGAACACCGTTTTAAACAGTGTACCAGCACCCCACGTCACGGAGACCATTTACTTGGAGGATTATGCATTCCACCCTGATCAAGGGGAACACCGCGACCCGGTCTTAGATCAGCTCACTGACAAACTGTTAGAAAGTGACGTCTGGGTACTCGCTGCACCAACATATTGGGGTGGCCTAGCCGGTAAATTGAAAGATTTTCTAGACTGTATGCGCGGTCGACTGGTGCGTTTTGATCACAAAGGGGGCACGCACCCAGACCGATTCAAAAACAAACATTATCTAAGCATCACCAGCTGTTATGCCGGAACAGTTGAAAACTTTGTCTCTGGTATTACAGATAACACTTTTCGTACCATTGATAAAATTATGTCTGCGGCAGGTCTCATTAAGATCAACGAATTAGTCCTGCCAGGCACCCTGTTTATGAAGCAGGTTCCGGCTGCCAAACTAGCAGCGTGCAAACGATTGGGCAGCAAATTAATCACTAAACCGAAACGAGATGACAATACATTGAAACGTTATATTGAACTATTCTGCATGGTTGCTGTTATGGCCTTTTTAACGATGGGTATCCAGTTTTTATTTCACTTGATTTCTGCTAGTGAATTTTGGCTGGTCTACGTCAGTTTCGTGGTGATTTTCTTTGTGTTGCTGGCCAGTATTTTACATTTCTTTACCGTTGTGAAACATCGGCGTCGCTAATAGATATTGTATACAGCAATAGTCAAAATTGTATATTACAAATAGGCACCTATTTTAGTATGGGTGCTTTTTAATTTGTCACTTCAATAACCTTTCGATGGAGTTCTTCAGTTGCCTTTAAAGGATCAGCAGCTTTCATAATTGCTGAGACAACTGCCACACCATCAACGCCAGCTGGTTTTACCGTTTCCACATTCTCGGCATTTAAGCCCCCAATCGCATACACCGGAATATCTACTGCTTGCTTGATAGCCTTCAACGTATCAACACTGGTTCGAACGGTTTCAACATGGGTAGTCGTAGGGAAAATTGCGCCCACTCCCAGATAATCAGCGCCCTGTTCAACCGCTAACTGAGCTTGATTCAGCGTTTTGGTGGTTGCGCCAATGATGGCATCCGGTCCTAATATCTGTCGTGCCACGTCAACGGGTAAATCTTTTTGACCTAGGTGCACCCCTGCCGCTTTCACTGCCTGTGCTATATCTAGGCGGTCATCAATCAACAGTGGAACGTGGTATTTATCCGTAATCTGTTTAACTGCATATGCCCGTTGGAAATACTGTAAACTAGTCAATTCTTTTTCACGTAATTGAACGAGGTCTACCCCACCCTGACATGCAGCGTCGATTCGGTTCAGAAACGCTTCTTCAGAATAATTTAACGCATCGGTAACTAAATACAGTGGTCGCTTACTGATCTTCATAATGGCCTCCAGATTAACCAAACTTTTAATTCTCGCCAACAGTCTACCGAAAATTTTCGCGGTTGTCACGTGAATATTCTTGCTTGACTTCCACAACGTTCTAGCTTATAAATATAACCAATGAGTCGTTTGACTGACTCAAACTAAAAATTAAATAACGTTAGTTCGTCTGGGGTGCCAATTGGCTGAGATTAAACCCATCGAACCTGATGTAGTTTGTACTACCGAAGGAAGACAACTTTTACTGAATTTATCAGTCCAAAGACCTTCCTGCATGAAAGGTCTTTTTTCGTGCAGGTGCGCCTTGATAAATCGACTTGATGTAACCCCTTCCTCGTAGACAAACGGAAAGGGGCTTTTTTATGGTTACTGTAAACGGCGAGCCATTAGCGGAAGCTGCTGGCAAAAACCTACTCACATTTTTACAACAACGTGAAGCACCCATCGACAACATTGTCGTGGAATTAAATGGGACGATCATCCACCGCCCCGAATACGAGCAGACGTTGATCAAACCAAATGACAAACTGGAACTGATTTCGTTTGTCGGCGGCGGACGCTAAAGGGGGATTGCATATGCCAACCATTCAAGAAATGGCCATTCAGGATGTTTACCAAGGAATGAAAGACCGTAACGTGGCCGATTCCACCGACCGTTTAACCGCGGCACACGTTACCATTGCTGGTGCTGGCGGTTTAGGCTCCAACATTGCCATTGCGTTAGCGCGAATCGGTGTCGGTCATTTAACGTTGATTGATTTCGACCAAGTTGAACTGAGTAATTTAAACCGGCAGCAGTTTAAACTCAGCCAAGTAGGTATGGATAAAGTGACCGCGCTCAAACAAAACTTGCAAGAATTCAACCCCTTCGTCACCATCGATACGCTGGTTCAAAAAGTGGACCATGACAACGTAGCTGAACTCTTTGCCGATGCTGACATTATCTGTGAAGCCTTTGATAATCCGAGCGCCAAAGCCATGTTATTAGACGCCGCCAGTGAATTTTTCCCCGATAAGCCCATGGTTATGGCTACCGGGATGGCTGGTACGCACAGTTCTAATTCCATCGTCACCAAACAAGTTCGCCCTAATCTCTACATCGCTGGTGATGGCACGACTGCTGGTGCAGAAGGCCTCATGGCACCGCGAGTCATGATTGCGGCGGGTCACGAAGCAAATATGATTACCCGTTTAATTTTAGGAGAAACCAATATTTAGGAGGAAATTCTTTATGGCAGAAGATGCAGATTTACTCACCATTGGTGGTCACACGTTCACCTCACGTTTTATTCTCGGATCCGGTAAATATTCTTACGATCTGATTGATTCAGCCATCAACCAGGCTAAGGCGCAAATCATCACCATGGCGTTACGCCGGACGGATTCAGCGGAAGAAAACATTCTCAACTACATTCCTGAAGGGATCACCATTTTACCAAACACTTCAGGCTCAACCAACGCTGAAGAAGCCATTCGTACCGCCCGTTTAGCCCGCGAACTTAGTGGCAGTAACTTTATTAAACTGGAAGTTGTTCCGGATAAAAAATACTTGATGCCAGACAACAACGAAACCGTCAAGGCCACGGAAGTACTTGCTAACGAAGGATTCATCGTCATGCCCTACGTTCTGCCCGATCTAAACGTTGCTCGCCAGTTAGTGGATGCCGGAGCTGCTACGGTGATGCCTTTAGCTGCCCCAATCGGCACCAACAAAGGCTTAGCAACCAAAGATCTGATTCAAATCTTGATCGATGAAATTGATGTTCCGGTGATTATTGATGCCGGGATTGGCCGTCCTAGCGAAGCAGCTGAAGCGATGGAAATGGGTGCCGACGCCATCATGGCTAATACGTCTATGGCCACTGCGCAAAACATTCCACTCATGGCAGAAGCCTTTCGTCTCGGTGTGGAAGCTGGCCGAAAAGCTTATCTAGCTGGTCCTGGCCGGATTATTGAACGCGGTGCCGTGGCGTCATCACCCCTCACTGGCTTAAGCAAATGATTCGTGAAACTAATGAGTGGCTGACTTTTGAACGCCGATTTCAGCAAATCATTCAGCTTTCGAATCACACGGTTGGCCAAAATCGTTTGGTCTATTCACCCAACTGGATAGCAGCACAGTCAGCCTTGATACGATTCGGTCAGCAAATTGGTCTCACCGTCATGGTGGATAACTACGGTAACGTTTATTTAGATTTACCTGGTAAAGATGATCAAGTGATTGCGACTGGTTCGCACATGGATACCGTCATTGATGGCGGTAAATACGATGGCTTATACGGCGTGCTCGGCGGTCTTCAAGCCATTAACGCACTGAAAAATCGTCTGGGAACACCGCAGCACACATTGCGCCTCATTTCCTTTAGCGAAGAAGAAGGTAGCCGTTTCAACATCACTTTCAGCGGTTCTAAATACTACGCCCTTCACCAATCAGTGACGGCCTTAACCGATGCTGACGGGATTAGTTTTGAACAAGCTCGCAGCCAAGCTGTCAAGCAACTGCAGTCACTGCCTAACGTTATTGCTAAACGACCAGCGATTCCAGCTAGCTTTACCGAATTGCATATTGAGCAGGGCCCCAGACTGATCACTAGTCACGACCAGATTGGCTTAGTTTCTGGCATCGTTGGTCAGCGTCGTTGGACGGTCACGGTTCAAGGCGAGTCAAATCACGCTGGAACTACCCCGATGAACGAGCGGCACGATGCACTTCAAGCCGCAGTGACTATGATCTCATCCTTAAATCAGCATGCTCACCAATTGAGCGACAATTTAACCTTTACCGTGGGTCAGCTAAACGTTTCCCCTAATACATCAAACGTGATTCCAGGCACCGTAACGTTTACAATCGATGCTCGTCACGCCGATGACCATGTCTTAGATGTATTTGAACAGTCTATCAATACCACCGAACATCAGTTAGCAGATTCACAAATCAAAGTTCACTTCAAACGTTACGTCAAAGATTCACCAGCAACGTTTGATACAACCCTGCTTTCACAAAATGAGTTGATTGCACAGCAATTAGGACTCACGTCACGGGTCATGACTTCCGGTGCTGGTCATGATAGTTACGTCGTGAATCAAGTGTCACCCACGACGATGATTTTTGTTCCCAGTGAAGGCGGGATCAGTCACGCACCCAATGAATTTACCCAGCCAGCTGATTTAAAGGCCGGCATTGCATTACTAATGGCTAGTCTGCAAGCCCAGGCATACTAGCGATTAAAACACTTTCCGATTAATTAAAAAAGGGACTGAGCAGCCGTCTACACAGCTACTCAGTCCCTTTTTGGAGTCAAATTATTTACTTAACAGTGATTTTACAGTCTTGTTAACAAGACTACCATCAGCTTTACCCTTAAGTTTAGGCATGACAGCGCCCATCACTTTACCGAAGTCAGCCATTGAACTGGCACCAACTTCACTAACCGTATCAGTGACGATTTGCTTAACTTCGTCATCGCTCAGTTGCTTTGGTGCATATTTCTCCACCAGCTTGATCTCAGCATCCAAACCGTCAACTAAATCCTGACGGCCTGCATCAGCAAATTCTTGGCGAGATTCCTTCCGTTGCTTAAGTTCACGGGAAAGTACCGTTAACTCCTCGTCATCGCTTAAATCATGGCCCAGCTTAACCCGTTCGTTGGTTAAAGCTGCTTTGATCATCCGAATAACACTCAAAGCAACTTTGTCACGAGCCTTCATAGCTGTTTTTAAATCTTCTGTAAGCGTGTCTGATAATGACATGTCAAAAAACCTCCTAATATTCATTAATTGGTTCAAATCTCAAAAAAAGACTCCTGTTAAACAGGAGCCCCGCTGCAACTTAGAAACGCTTCTTGTTCTTGCGTTTTCTTGCTGCTTCTGATTTTAATTTCTTTTTAACGCTTGGCTTTTCATAAAACTCACGTTTACGGTATTCTTGTAAAGTACCGCTTTTTGAAACGGTTCGTTTGAAGCGCCGAAGAGCATCGTCAAGAGACTCGTTTTTGCGAACGACTGTCTTTGTCATGTAAATCCCTCCCTCCGAGCTCTAATAGTAACCGATTGAAAATGAACAACAAAAGAAGCCCTTTCCAATAGTTCCTTTTAATTATACCTACCTAATGGCCGAACGTCAATCATTTCAATTAAGTTTTATCATAGAAATTCAAATATCATCTGCAAGTTCGCACCTGTGCTAAAATTAGACTAAATCGAAATTAACGGGGGCTTTATTATGGCTGAAAATTCAGATATCGATATCTTCATTATCTCAGATTCATCCGGTGAAACGGCGTTAACTGTTGCTCAAACTGCAGTAGCACAATTTCCCGACATCCAAGTTAAGTATCAGCGCTTTCCTTTCATTCAAACGGAGTCGATTCTAACTGGTATTTTAAAAATGGCTGCGCGTAAAAAAGCCGTCCTTTACTATACACTGGTTACCCCTACCTTAAGTGAACAGATTTCGCACTTTACGGAGGAGAATCACCTGCAAGCCTTTGATTGCCTTCAACCAGCCATCAAAGCTTTAACCGACAGAACCGGTGTTAAGCCTGCATCCATCCCAAGCATTAATCACAGTTTGACGGACACCTACTTTGATCGTATCGGTGCCATGGAATTCGCTGTGGCCTATGATGACGGTAAAGATCCCACAGGTCTGCTGAAAGCCGATATTGTCATTCTCGGCGTTTCGCGGACTTCCAAAACACCATTATCACTTTTCTTGGCAAATCGTGGGATTAAAGTGGCCAACTTACCGCTATCGCCAACCTCACAACTGCCTGACGAATTATGGAAAGTCGATCCTGCTAAGATTATTGGCTTAACTAACAGTCCCAAAGTTTTACGGCGGATTCGCCAGCAACGCATGATCTCGTATGGCTTACCAGCTGAAAGTGCCTATTCAGACACGGAAAAAATTAAGGCAGAGCTTAAATACGCTGACGAAATTTATAAGAAGATTGGTTGCCTAGTGATCAATGTGTCAAATAAGTCCATCGAGGAAACCGCGACGCTTATTCTGGAAAATTTGAATCTTGAACCTGCAGAAGTTGATACCATCAAAGATTAACTATTCTTCAATAAAGAAGTTGTGACATCAGTCTATATTGATAAAAATTTCATTTGGTTTCTTAACTTAAAGACAATTTAAAGTTTGCTTTTGTTCAATACTTTAATCTAGTCTGAACCTGCGCCACAACTCAGATTCCGGCCATTTAACACAAAACGTATTCCGACAAAGTTCGACGGAATACGTTTTTTTGCGTTAAATTCTGGAATCTATCGAGTTGTGTCACACTCTCTTAATCGTCAAAACTAAGACTGGTATCAAACGGTTTTTGAGCCAACACGTCCGCCTCAATATTTGGATTGAAGACCTGTCGCTTTAGCATCTCTACCTCGTAGCCATATGGCGCAAATTTATGCTTCTTGTCAACGGCCACCCATGGTGTTTCCATCACCTTGGGGACGTTTTCCAAGCTTGGGTGATGCGCAACAGCGTTCAAAGCATCAAAGCCAATGGTCCCGTTACCCAATAATTCATGACGGTCTTTGTGACTGCCTTGAGGATTCTTTGAATCATTCAAATGAATGACCTGCAAACGATCCAGGCCGATAACATCGTCAAACTGTTTCAGTACACCATCAAAGTCATTTTTAATGTCATATCCAGCATCACTGGTGTGACAGGTATCGAAACAAACGGAAAGCTTATCATTGTCGGTCACCTGATCGATAATTGACGCTAACTGTTCGAAGGTAATTCCCACTTCAGTCCCCTTGCCAGCCATGGTTTCCAGCGCGATTTTGACCTTTTGATCCGGTTCAATAATTTCGTTTAAGCCCTTGGCAATTTGTGCAATGGCCGCTTCCGGTCCCGCGCCAACGTGGGCACCCGGATGGAGGACAATCTGAGTTGCACCAATGGCTTCTGCCCGTTTAACCTCTTCTCGCAGAAATTGAACGGCAAAGGGATAATTTTCAGGTTTAACCGTGTTCCCTAAATTAACGACGTATGGCGCGTGAACTACGATTTGCTGTAGCCCGTGATCCTTCATAAAGGCGTGACCGGCCTCAATGTTCAGTTCATCAATGGGCTTGCGACGCGTATTTTGCGGTGCTCCGGTATAAACCATGAACACATTTTCACCATAACTTGCCGCTTCTTTGGCTGAACCAAGCAGCATCTCTTTGCCCTTCATACTTACGTGTGAACCAATTAATAACGTCATTTTTTAATTCCCCCTAAAATCACTTCGGCAACTTTCTGCGAAGCTGCCCCATCTTCCCACTCACAATATTTCGCGTTAAAGCCAGCCAATTGGGAACGGTAGTCAGGAAAGTCCCCCTGTTTAGCAAACTGAGCCACGTACGCATCAAAGTCCGCTTCAGTAGTGGCCAATGGTCCGGGAATCTCAGCTTGGTAATTAAAGTAAAACCCTCTCAGCTGATCGCGATAATGCTCTAAATCATAGGCATAAAACAACATTGGCCGGTTGAGGTTGGCGAAATCAAACATGACTGAGGAATAATCGGTAATCATCAAATCGGTAATCAAATAAAGATTAGCAATATCCTCATCCGCAATGATTTTTACCCGATCCTCAAACCCCTTAATATCAATGTGATCCTTCACCAAATAGTGTGGTCTCAACACCAACACAGTATTGTCCTCAACCTGTTCAAAAAAGCGTTGCAGGCTAAACGGCAGTTCAAAGTGATACTGGCCGGTTTGAATGGCATCATCATCCCGCCAAGTCGGTGCGTAAGTAATGACGGTTGCGTTGGCATCACCCACTAATCGCTGCTTCAACTGTTGAATCGCTGCTGGCGTATTTTGACGATACAGCACATCGTTTCTGGGATAACCAATATCCAAAAACTGATTGTGAAACTGAAAGGCCGACCGAAAAATTTGCTTAGAATAGTCATTTGGCGCAATCAGATAGTCCCAACGCGCAGCTTCACGAGTAAACTGACGATAGTAGTCCGCCGTTTTCGTCCCCGGAATCGCAACGTGCTCAATGTCCACACCTAAATGCTTCAATGGTGTACCATGCCAGGTTTGAATGTAAACCGTCCCTTTATTCTTGCACCACCAGTTTGGCAGTCTGGAATTCAAGACCCAAAAACCAGCATGAGCCATGAGCCAAACCCATTTAAACGAAAACCGTTTCACTAACTGAATATCTGGGTACTTCGCGTGCAACTCACGATAGCGACGTGGTTTAACCCCAAAATAAGCGGTCTTTTTTAACTCCGGACGATCAGCAACCAGCTGGTGATAAATTGCTGCCGGATTATCGTTAACATCGTTACCATTAAAACTTTCAAACATGATCAGATCTTTTTTTGCCGGGATACAAATAAACCCATCGTTTAAAACGATGAGTCCATAGCGAATCACGATTTTTAGACCTTTGACGACTTGATTTTTAAGTCCAGCCATTTTCACCGTAATTCCTCCTTGTTTATTTACTAAATTAAGTCAACGAAACGTGAACGGAACTTGTAGTGCAAGTGTGAGCCGACTAATAAGAAGAACAAAACAATTAGCCAGAACTCAATGGTCAACGTCGGCCGCTGCCAGAACCAGCCTTGCCCTAACATGGCTTCCCGGAAACCAGAAACCACGTAGAAGAACGGGTTCAACTGTAAAAGTCGGGTGACAACTGGTGGAAAACTGCCGGTTTCGAAGTTAAACAGCACACCAGAAATATAGAACAACATCCGCATTACTGACTGCAACAACACGTGATAGTCCCGAATCAAGATTGACACTGCTGAGTTAAAAATCCCAAAGGCAATCAAGAACATGATCATGCAGAAGAAGTAGTAGATCCATTCAATCCAGTAAATGCTTGGTCGGATACCGTAAATCAACCCAACCACGATTGACACCACTAACATCGTCCAAAACGAACTTAAATTCGACACGATCTTAATCGATGGCAAGGCAGAAACCGGAAACTTCATCTTAGAAACCATGCTGACACGTTGATAGATACTCTTAGACGCATCCAACGTCGCCCGGTTCATGAAGAACCAAGGAGTGATTCCGATAACCATCCATGGTAAGTAATCAACACCGCTGCTTTGACCGTGCTTAAGGCCAACACCGAACACTAGCCAGTAAATACAGATCTGAATCAGTGGGTATAAGTACTCCCAAACTAAGCCCAAATAATGGCTTTGATAACTGGCACGATCTTCGTATTTTGAAATCCGGAAAATCATACCTAAACTCTCAAATTGTTCCTTAAATAAGGTTACGACCTCTTTCAAAGGTTAACACTCCTTTACGCCACTTATTTTGCTAAATAGTGACAGTAATATTCCACAACCCGTTGGGTCGCATGACCATCATTATAGGTATTCCAATGATGGTTAAACCTGGTAAAATCAGTTTGACTATCAGCTAAAATAGCTGCCTTTAGTTCAGATGGCGTCCGCAAAGGTGCTGACGGTAACCACTTTAAAAAGTGGGGTTGAATGCCAGGGTTTTGCTGGTATTCTTCTAAATCAGACATATAGAAAAGCAGGCTATGAGCGTGTGGCAGCAAACTATAATCGAAAGCAATGGACGAATAGTCAGTGATCAACGTCTCCGTTACCATCAGCAGATCTGTGGTTGACAGCTGCGGATAAAAGCGGACTTGATGCGTCGTCGATTGACTGAAGCGCTGTTCGTACTTTTGCAGCAACGGGTGAAGCTTAATCACTACCACCGCGTTCGGATCTGCCACCAGTGCGTCTTTCAGTTCTGGCGTCAATTCAAACGTCATCGAATCCCGATACGTCGGTGCGTATAAAATCACCCGATGCTTGGTCAGCCCTGGAGCTAACCGGTTGATTCGATTCAGCGCGCCCTGTTGCCACTTAGTTGAAAAGAACCGGTCAGACCGCGGGTAACCCATGAGCTTCATCCGTGACCGCGGCACGCGATAACTGTCCTGAAAAACGGTGCCCATGGCGTCTGACGCCACTACGTAGTCATCAAACTGATCGTACACTCGCTGGAAACGACGCTGATCAGCTTTCGAGCGGTGACTGGTTTTGGGATCGCCCCAGCCAAAACGCTTGATAGCCCCATTAGCATGCCATAGCTGAACGATCTTGGCATGACGCGGATGCAATAACCCGCCTAAAAACGCATAATAATTATCGCAGAAAATCAGCCGTGAAGACATGATCACCGGAATCCCCGTAAAAACAAAATGCAAGTTATCACGAAACGGGATCACTTTCACACCGTAAGCTGCGAGTTGTGTTGCTTCTACCTCAACGTCAGGTCGATAAAACACGACCAACTGCTGATCTTCAGGTAATTTATCAGCCAGAGCTAGTATAAACTTCAAATTATTGCCGAAACTCATCAGGTAAATAACTGAATGAACCCTGCTTCGCTTAAAGAAGTTCAGCACAGATATCAACCGGACCAGCCAAATATAAATGACTTTCACAGCAGACCACCAATTCTATTTTTTCCTGTGTTACGCCACCGAACAACCGGCGTCGCAACGCACAACATGGTATTATACCACATTCATATTTTAAGTAACTGGCTTTTATGAGAATTTAAGAATTTGTCCAAGAACGGGCATGACATCAATCTACTTTGCCGTGATCTGCCACTGATTTCTTAAGTTCAAAACGGTTAAAAACGTAAATAATGCCTATTCCCGCAACGTTCACCGGAATAGGCATTATTCACGTTAGATCCTAGAATTCGCCGAGCTGTGTCACACTCTCTCACAACTTCGGTTCATAAAAATGACCCAAAACTTTATAAATTTCTGAAACACTGACAAAAGCACTAGAATCAGCTTCGTCCATAGCTTCCTCTAAATCGGACATTTCATAACGCGAGATAACGGTGAACAGGATGGTTTTCGTGTCGTGATGATACGCACCTTCCGCATCGTGGACAATCGTGATTCCACGCCGAATATGATTTTGAATAGAATCAATCACCGTTTTCGGCCGGTCCGTAATGATCATGACCTGCATTAACTGCTGACGAGTATACGTCATGTCCATGACTCTGGCGTTGACCACTAACCCAATAGCGGAATAAAACGCGTGAGGCCAGCCATACAGGAACCCGGCCGCTAAAATGATCAGTGAATTAAAGGCAATGTTAATGGTTCCAATAGAACGCCCTGTCTTACGGCGGATTACAATGCCTAAAATATCCAGCCCACCGGTTGAGATCCCGTTTTTCAGAGCTAAACCAGTCCCGAAGCCGTTCACAGCGCCACCAAATAACGCGCAAATAATCGGATCAGTAGTCAAATGAACCGGATGCAGCATTTTAATCATTAAACTGGCCAGAAAGACCGTGATCACCGTGTACATAGTGAAATTATGACTAATTTGCCGCCAAGCTAGCACGAACAATGGCACGTTCAGTAAAAACAGCCCCACTGCCGTGGAAATTACAAACGTCAGGTGCCGTTCGGTTAACGTGGTCACAATTTGGGCTAACCCGGTAATTCCAGAGGAATAAATGTGTCCCGGTGTCCAGAAGAAGTTCATGGCTATTGAAACCAAAATGCCGTATATAAATGCAGTAGAAATTTTCCCAATTGATTGATGGCGTTTGACTAAACGCTGTACATCATCCATAACAAACCCTCTTATCCAATCGTAGGTTACTATCAGTATCTTAGCATAGCATACCTTTTCCTACCGCACAGCATTCTTTTCATTTTCTAAGAACTAGTTCATTTAGTTTCTGATTTTTGCCAATGCTGATTAACAAATTTTTTCCGTCCTCCCGCTTCTTCCATGGCAAAACGTTCAGGATTCTTGCGGTAAAATTCTTGGTGTTCTTCTTCTGCTTCATAGAAAGGTTTCGCGTCCTCAATTTGAGTGACGATTGGGTCGTCAAACTGATTGCTGTCTATCAAAGCTTGACGAGACTTCTCAGCAATCTGCCGTTGATAGTCATCCTTAACAAAAATTACTGGCCGGTAATTATCCCCGCGATCCTGGAACTGCCCCATAGCATCCGTTGGATCAGTCTGCTGCCAATAAATTTGAACCAGTTTCTCGTATGATATCACTTCAGGATCAAAGGTGATTTTAACGGCTTCCGTATGTCCCGTGGTGTGACTTTTAACCTGTTCATACGTGGGATTGGCCACGTGACCGCCAGTATAACCAGAAACCACTTTTTCAATTCCCAGCTGGGTGTCAAATGGCTTCACCATGCACCAGAAACAGCCACCGGCAAAAATTGCGGTCTCAAAATGTTTCGTTTGTTCACTCATTTATTTCACCTCTAAATTTAATGAAACAAGTATAAAGCACTTAGTAGTAGGAAACAAGTAAATCGCACACTATCAAGTTAGCAAGTCCAAATTTAATTTTAAATTGGTACTTTACAAATAATAAAATAACGGGTAAGATACCCTTAAATTAAAAAATGATTAAAGCAATGACGAGCAAGAGTAAACTTTTTCTCATTTTTAGAGAGTCTGCGTTTGGTGCAAGCAGGTAGTGAGACAAGTTGAAAGTAGGCTTTGAGCTGTAGATGCGATGTTTGAGTGTCTACTGGGTGCCCCCGTTATCAAGGCCAGCGAATACGATTTGATCGTGCTCGCTAAGGTTACTTATGTAACGACGACAAGGTGGTACCGCGCATTGTAAAGCGCCCTTCGAAGATTTAACTTCGAAGGGCGCTTTTCTCATTTTATTTTAATTTACTATCTGATCAGGAGGAATGCTATATGACAGCATCTTTGATTCACACACTTACTTCCATGGACCAACCGATTATCCCGGCGGCTGGCGATGGCCAAACCATGACTTTATTAAGCCAATCAAGCTTTCCCGCAATCTTTTTGGATGGGACGTTAACCACCCAGACCCTCTTGGCTGAAAACAATCAGGGGTTATTGACCCTATCGGAATACGCCAAGTTTTGCCGTGACATGCAGCTCAAAAAAACGTCACCGCTCATATACGATCTGCAATCCGGCTTTGGTAGTCCACTGAACACCTACTACGCAGCTCAAGAGTTGGAACGTTCGGGTGCGGATACCATCATCTTAAATGATCAGACTTATCCCTCACATTCACTTAACCGGCCGACCACTACCACCCCCGCTGACTTACTTGGGAAAGCCAAAGCTGCCCAAGATGGTTTAGAAAACGACGCCACCGAGTTATGGATCAAGTTAGAGGGTATCTGGGATTACGGTACCAAGGGCATTTTACAGCGTATCCATTATCTAGCCAACATTGGTGCTGATGCCATTATCATCGACCACTACACTGATGACCAGTTAAATACCATTATCGCCGCAACGCCAGAGTTACCTACCATCGCAACTTGGACACCGAATACCCCGCATAACTCTGGTATCACCGCTTGGCTAGATACTGGCTGCCTGGCACGTCAAGCGCAGCAGGCTCGCCAGCAAGCACTCACTGAATTAAAGAAAGGAGCGATCGCATATGCTGAAAAATGATCGCATGCGTCAACAATTTAAAACCGATGTTATGAGTGGCCACATTGTCCGAATGATGGTTGCGCCAGATGCCCTAGCTGCTAAAATTGCTCAATCTTGTGGCGCCAAAGCCGTCTTTAGCGCTGGTTATGCCACCAGCGCATCAGCCTTAGCCATGCCAGATCGTGGCATCAGCGACTTTGGCTTCGCCCTTGAGCGTTGCCGAGAAATTATTAACGCCGTCGACATTCCCGTTTTCGCCGACGCAGACACCGGCTACGGTGATTTAGATAACGTCAAACGAACCGTGGAATGTTATGAAGCCATTGGTGCTGCCGGCATCTTCATTGAAGATCAAGTTTGGCCAAAACGTTGCGGTCACATGGATGGCAAAAAGGTGGAACCGACTGAAGTACTTGAAGCTAAAATCAAAGCTGCCAAGGCTGCCCGAAAACACGATGATTTCTTGATCATGTCACGGACTGACGCTCGCGCCGTTTACGGGTTAGATGACGCTATTGAACGTAGCAGGCGCTACAAGGCAGCTGGCGCGGACCTGATCTTTATTGAAGCTCCACAAAGCAGTGAGGAATTGGAAAAAATCCACGAAGCCTTTCCTGATACGCCAATGATGGCCAACATGATCGAGGATGGCAAGACCCCGCTGACAAAAACGGAAGATCTGGAACGACTCGGTTTCAACATCGTGGTTCACCCCAACGCTATGACGTACACGCAAACCTACGCCGAAGAGCAACTAGTTAAAACGTTGCAACGGGATGGCACCACTAAAGCTTACAAAGATCACATGATCACTTTCCCCAAATTCAACGAGTTTGTTGGCTTAGATAAAGTCAATGCTAGAGACGCCATGTACGCACCAGAAAAGATGGCGCAATTCATGACTGACTAACAGTATTCATAATAATAGGAGGAACCGCCAATGGAAGCATCTGCAATGAATCTAGAAACCCAACTCAACACAGCAAAAGAAACCCCACTATTCTATAAAGTTTTCGGTTTAGCGGGTGCCGGCATCATGTTAGATGCCGCCGACGTTTATATAGCAGGCGCGATTAACGGCGCCATTACCAGCTCCGGATTTGCGAGTATCCAACAGGGCTCGATGTTTCTCTCAAGCGGCTTTCTGGGTCTCTTCTTAGGATCCCTGCTGGCTGGTTATATCGGCGACTTTTACGGCCGGAAGAAGTCTTATCAATATAACCTCCTCTTATTTGGAGTTTTCACCCTACTTTCAACCTTTGCACCGAACATCATTATCCTGACCATTTTCCGTTTTCTAGCCGCAACTGGTCTGGGTGCAGAAATTGTTACCAGTTACGCCATCGTCAATGAATTCGCCCCGATCAAGCGCCGTGGTCACTGGTCAGGTATGACCGCCATCGTTGCTAACAGTGGTGCCCCCATTACCCTGCTGATTGCCACCTTCATGATTCCAAAGTTTGGCTGGCGCTCGATGTTCTTATTAATCGGTATCCTCGCTTTGATCCTGTGGTTCGCCCGTCGTCATTTCCCCGAATCACCCCGTTGGTTACTTTCTAAAGGTCGCACCGAAGAAGCTAACGCCATCATCAAGCAACTCACCACTCGCGGCTTGTACGAAGAAGGCGAGCTTCAAGATAAAAATGAAATCATTAGCCACATTAGTTTCGCAAAAGGGTTGTTCATTGCCATCATCGCCGTTAGTGCTACCCTACTTTGCCAATACACCTTTACCACTTGGGTACCAACTTTGCTCCTCAAACGAGGCATCAGTATCGTTAGTTCGATTGGCTTCTCAGCCATCATGATGATTGGTGCGCCAATCGGCTCAGCCATCGGTGCAGGTTTAGTTGACCGTGCCGGTCGGAAAAAAGTTATCATTCCTGGTTTCATTGCCGTAGCTCTGTTAGGTATCGCTTACGCTTACGAAACCACCACTTTAGGCATTATCATCAACGGCTTCTTACTCACGGTGACCCTTTACATCCTGGTTGCAACCGTTGTTAGTATCTATACCAACGAATTGTTTGAAACCAGCCACCGGTTCCGTGGTGCCGGTATCGCTAATGGTATCTCAAAATTATTGAACGTTTTGATGCCAACACTGGTTGCTTTCATCATCACCAGTTCATCACCCTCATTCTTGTACTATGGCATTGCAGCAATCGCGATTGTTGCAGCCATCATCATCGCCTTCTTTGGTCCAGAAACGGATCAAAAAGCGATCAAATAATGAGTGATTACATTTAAAAAGCTGCATTCTCGATTGACGGGAATGCAGCTTTTTAAGATTCAGACTAAAATTTACTTATCTTCTTTGCCTTCATCGTCATCCTTAGTTACAAACAGACTCAAATCTTGTAATTGTCTGTCTGAAACCGTGGTCGGTGCTGAAGTCAATGGTTCGATAGCCTTCGAGTTCTTAGGGAAGGCAATCACGTCTCGAATGTTACCGCGCTTAGCTAACAAGCGGGCAAAGCGATCCAAGCCGATAGCCAGACCACCATGAGGCGGAAAACCGTAATCCAAGGCATTTAGCAGATAACCAAATTGGTCTTCTGCCCGTTCTTTAGTAAAGCCTAACGCCTTGAACATCTTCATTTGCAGGTCACGGGTGTGAATACGGATTGAACCGCCACCTAATTCCAGACCGTTTAAGATAATGTCGTAACTTTGAGCATAGGCTTTGTGAGGATCTTCGCCTTCGTCCAAGTAATGTTCATCGCCAGCCTTTGGCATGGTGAATGGATGATGAGCTGGAACCCAACGCTTCAAGTCAACATCGTAGTCAAACAGTGGCCAGTTAACGACCCAGAGGAATGCAAACTTCGATTCGTCGATCAAGCCTAATTCGTTAGCAATGGTCCGACGTAAGTAATCCAAAGTTTGGGCAACTACACGGCTGGAATCACAAGCAAATAACAGCAAGTCGCCAGGTTTGGCACCAGTGCGTTCAGTAATTGCTTTGTATAATTCAGCGTTATCCTTGAAGAACTTGGCGATTGGGCCAGTAAAGTTATCTTCAGTGACCTTCAACCAAGGTAATCCCTTGGCGCCAAAACGGTCGATATGTTCAACGAACTTATCGATATCCTTCCGAGAGTACTTATCAGCACCACCAGGAACGGCAATCGCCTTAACTTGGCCGCCATCTTTGAGGACGTTGTTGAAGACGTTAAAGCCTAGATCATCAACTAAGTCGCCCAAGTCTTTTAATTCCATGCCAAACCGGACATCTGGCTGGTCAGTCCCAAACCGGGCCATTGATTCGTCCCAATCTAAGCGATCAAATGGTAATTTAACGTCAATACCCAAGGTTTCTTTCATAACCTTAGCAATCAAGCCTTCAGTCAGATCCTGAATTTCTTCAGCGTCCAAGAAAGAAGTCTCCATATCGATTTGGGTAAATTCTGGTTGACGGTCACCACGTAAATCTTCGTCACGGAAGCAACGCGCGATTTGGTAGTAACGGTCAAAGCCGGCACCCATCAGCAACTGCTTGAACAATTGTGGTGATTGTGGCAACGCGTAGAAGTGACCTGGGTAAACCCGTGAAGGTACCAGGTAATCCCGTGCGCCTTCTGGTGTTGACTTGGTCAAATCAGGGGTTTCAATGTCGATGAAGCCTTGTGAGTCAAAGTAGCTGTGGACTGATTGGGTGATTCGGTTACGAATCATCAACCCACGCTGCATTTCTGGCCGACGCAAGTCTAAGTAACGGTACTTCAACCGCAGATCATCAGACACGTTGATATTATCTTGAATGTAAAATGGCGGGTTTTTAGCCTTGTTCAACAGGTTGATTTCTGAGACCCGCACTTCAATCTTACCCGTGCGCATCTTGTCGTTAACTTCGTGTTCAGCACGAGGAACCACGTGACCCTTAACTTCAATCACGTATTCGTTCCGTAACTGATCAGCAACAGCCAGGGCATCCTTGTCGAATTCCTCGCTGAATACTAATTGAACGATCCCTTCACGATCCCGTAAATCAATAAAAATCAAACCGCCTAAATCGCGGCGTTTTTGAACCCAGCCCTTTAAGACGACATCTTGATCAAGATATTTTTCGTCCACCAGACCGGCGTATGTTGTTCGCTTCATCTTATTCTCCTCTTAATCAATATTTGAAATTACTTCAGCAAAATGAGTCATCACATCAGCCAATGGCGCTGTCACTTCATTACCAGAAGCCATGTTCTTCACGTGAATCGTTTTAGCAGCTAATTCAGCTTCACCAACGGTCAACGTGTAGGCTGCGCTTAAGCGGTCAGCCGTCTTGAACTGTGCCTTGGGCTTGCGAGCCAAGTAATCGCGATCAGCGGAATAATCCTGTGAACGCAATGCTTGAACCACTTGCAAGGTGGTGGCGTTAGCTTCATCACCAATACCGACCACGTAAGCATCTAAATGATGTTCTTCAGGGAACTGAACGCCTTCAGCTTCCATCAAAAGAATCAACCGTTCCATTCCTAGGCCAAAGCCAACACCAGAAACTTCTGGGCCACCCAATTCTTCAACCAAACCGTTGTAACGGCCACCGGCACAAACCGTGGTGTAACCGTGACCCAGCGCCTTAGAATCAACCATAAATTCAAAAATGGTATGGTTGTAATAATCTAGGCCACGAACCATGGTTGAATCAACCACGTAGTCGATGCCTAAAGCAGTCAAAAGACTTTTCACTTGGTCAAAATGAGCTTGGGCAGCAGGTGTCAGGTAATCCAAAATTGATGGCGCATCCGCCACAAACTTCTTGTCCTTTTCATCCTTACTATCCAATACCCGCAGCGGGTTCTTGTGCAGCCGAACTTGAGAATCCTCGCTAAGTTCATCATAGTGCGGTTCCAGGTAATCGATCAGGGCCTGACGATAACTGTCGCGGGACTCCTTATCACCTAGCGTATTGATGGCTAGCCGTAAATTATCAATGCCAAAGTGCTTAAACAAGTCGCGACCCATGGCAATGACTTCCACGTCTAACGCGGGTTCATCGGAGCCAAATGCTTCCACCCCAATTTGGTGGAATTCCCGTTGCCGGCCGGACTGTGGCCGTTCATAACGATACATCTGACCCATGTAGTATGTCTTAAAAGGCTTTTGAACTTCCGGACCATAGAGCTTGTTTTCCACGAAGGCCCGAACAACACCGGCTGTGCCTTCTGGCCGCAAACTAATGTGCCGGTCACCCTTATCCTTAAAGTCATACATTTCTTTAGTAACGATATCTGAAGTGTCCCCAGAAGTTCTGGAAAATACTTCAAAATTTTCAAATAACGGCGTCCGAATTTCTTCGAACCGATACTTCTTGAATACTTGACGCGCAACTGCCTCAACATACTGCCAGTGCTGACTCTCACCGGGTAAAATGTCCGCAGTGCCTTTTGGTCGCTGATAACGCATAGTATCTTCCTTTCCGATTTTCGTTGAAGTTAAAGGTGTAGAAAAAAATAAAAAACACCCTTGTTTTCACAAGGGTGCTTCGCACGGTACCACCTTAAATTAACTCATCCATAACGTTGGACACGAATAATCGCTTATTCACCTCAAAAGTGTCTTCAACTTCCCGCCTGCTGTATCTTTTCATCAACCAGATACTTTCTGAAAGTCACGGGTTATTTACTCATCTTTTTCATCGGTGTTTCATTTATTTAACTACCAATAAGACTACTCAGTTACCCGCTAAAAGTCAAGGACGATTTGACCGGAGACTGTATCTTTAATCAAAAATATCCTATAATTATAAGAAAAACTAATCGAGGAACTCAATTTGAACTACCTTAAACAACACTGGCAGCAAATCGTTATTTCGCTTGCAATTCTACTAACTCTTGGCATTGCCGTCTTTCAAACCGTCCGTCAAGACCGGTTAACGACACCAATCGCTAACATTAACGTGCGTACGGGTCCTAATATTAACTATCAAACAAAGGCCATTTTGAAAAAGGGACAGGCCGTTTACATCGTTCAGAAAAAGGACAACTGGTACAAGGTGCGCTACAATGATCACCAATTTGGCTGGGTGGCCAGCTGGTTGATCAACCAATCGGGTAAAATTCAAACGGCAACTAACCTTTCTGAAGCTACGATCGTTTTAGACCCTGGTCATGGCGGTAGTGACTCCGGGGCGCTTTCAATCGATCAAAAACACGATGAGAAGACTTATACGCTGCAATTAGCCAAAAAAGTGCGTAACCAACTCACTGCTCGCGGCGCTCACGTAATCATGACACGAACCGGTGACCAAGACGTTTCACTGGGTGCACGACCAGAACTGGCAACGGATAATCACGCTGATGCCTTCATTAGCTTCCATTACGACTCCAGTCCCAGCAACAACCTAGGATCAGGATTTACAACCTACTACTATCATGCAAATACTTCTCTCAAGTTAGCCCGGACGATCAACCAGCACCTCGTTGGTTTACCCATTGAAAATAAAGGTGTCGAAGTGGGTAACTTTGAAGTGATTCGCGACAATCTCCGTCCAGCGCTACTATTAGAGATGGGTTACATTAATACTGACAAAGATTTCAAAGCAATTGAAAGCCCAGCCTATCAAAACAAGGTCGCTAAAGATGTGACAAACGGTTTGAGTGCTTACTTCGAAACCAAATAATTGACGAAAGGATGGATTATTATGGATAATGAATGGCTTGAACAGCTACCGATAAAAGGAATTAAGAGCGTCACACCAGTCTCAGGTGGTGACATCAATCAGGCCTACCGATTAGAAACAGCGACCGACCCCTATTTCTTATTGGTACAGCCAAACCGTGAGCAGTCGTTCTATCAGCACGAAATCGAGGGGCTCAAGTTACTGGGTCAAGCCGCCCTGGTTCCAGAGGTCATCGCTTCTGGTCAAATCAATGGCGATGCCTACCTCATCCTATCATGGCTGGAAACTGGCACCGGTGATCAATATGACTTGGGTCAACTGGTTGCTCACGTCCATCAAATTCATAATGACCAGTTTGGCTTCGACCATGATGTTGACGGTAAATTACCTAAGATCAATACTTGGCAATCTAGCTGGGGTGACTTTTACGTTCATCAACGGTTAGAAGTGCTGGCTAAACGGGCCGCTGAACACGGCCTTTGGAACCAAAAAAGGCAGGACCACCTTCAGCGGCTCTGCCAGATTATTCTAGATTATTATCAAACTCACGAAACAGTGCCCAGTTTATTGCACGGCGATCTTTGGTTTGGCAACGTCATGTTTACTGCTGATGGCAAACCGGCTTTAATCGATCCCGATGTGCTTTACGGTGACCGCGAATTTGATTTAGCCATGACCACGGTTTTCGGTGGCTTTGATGACCGGTTCTACCAAGGCTACAACGATACCTATCCGTTGCAACCTGGTTTCCAGCAGCGATTACCGTGGTATCAGCTTTACTACCTTATGGCCCACCTAAATTTATTTGGCGAAAGCTATGGCGGCTCAGTTGACCGGATTCTCAGCAATTACTGAAGCAGCGCATCCGTTAATCCAATCACATTAGTCACGTTGATTTCAGGATGACTAGGCCCACCGTCAATGAGACGACCTGGGTCAAACAGGGCACCAGCAATACCGGCATTGTGTCCCGCATCAACGTCCAAAGTTCGATCGCCAATCATTATGGCCGACGCTTTCTGGACTTCATTACGTTTAATTAAAGCATTCAACGAAGCCGGATTCGGTTTCCGTGGAAAAGGCTGTTCACTGGTCACTTCATCAGCGAACAGTTTTTTAATCCCTGCAGATTGCAGCAACTGCATGGCACTTTGGTTACGATGAGTCAATAAATAATGTGTGCCACCCTCATCGGCAAGTCGCTGAAGCAAGGCCACCATCCCATCAAAAGGTTTAGCTTGCGCAATCCGTCCACGTTCATTTTGCCGGTAGTCATGTTCTAACTGATCAGCCTTAATACTGAATTCAGCACTAAACTTTTGCAAAGCCGTCCCTAACGAATGCTGCCGCATGGTTTCGTAGATTTCCTGCTCGTCTAGTTCAATTTCAGAAACCTGCTGCTGGGTCAAGGCCGTCATGAAAGCTTGCACCATGATGGGATAAGTATCAAAAATGGTGCCGTCAAAGTCCCAGAAAAAAGCTTGATATTTCATGCATACTCTCCTTATAGATCCGCGCTATCAAAAATGATTGTCACTGGCCCATCGTTGACTAGACTAACCTGCATATCCGCGCCAAATTCACCCGTTTCCACGTGAATACCAGCGTTACGCAGCTTTTGGTTGAACCGTTCGTAAATTTGCTTAGCATGATCCGGAGCACCCGCCTTGGTAAAACTCGGCCGGTTGCCCTTTTTGGTGTCCGCATACAGCGTAAACTGAGAAACGGACAAAATAGCACCGCCAACATCTTGAATCGACAGGTTCATTTTGCCAGCACCATCGGAAAACACCCGTAGTTTAGCAATCTTATGGACATAGTAATCGATTTCGTCTTCGCCGTCTGTGTCCGCTGCCCCAAATAACAACAAGTATCCCTGCTTAATTTGACCAACAACTTGTTCTTCAATGGCAACCTGCGCTGAGGTCACCCGTTGCAATACAATTCGCAAAATAAATTCTCCTTATGGATAACAGGATTCCACAAATTAAGACAAACCATTCTCGTTCTGAAGATTTTGACATCAGAACAAGATGACTTGCCTTAATTAAAATCCTTAATGGCTATCGATTTTTGCCACAGTTTTTTCATTAATTATCTAAATGGCCGTTTAACAACGTAAACATCCTGAACGTTTTTGAGGTTATCCATCAATCGTTCCAACTGTTCAGCGTTGCGGATCCCAAGTGAAATTGAAATGGTCACCATCTTATTATGATCGACCCGACCGTTCACAACGTTAAGCTGTTTGGTCGTCCCATTAACAATACGCAACACATCGTTGAGTAACCCATCACGGTTATATCCCTGAATCTCAAGATCCGCGTTATACATGGTCGTGGTCTCGCTAGGATTATCCCAGTACACTTCCACGATCCGCTCGCCATTAGCCTCAGCGTGAGCCACGTTTGGACAGTCCAAACGGTGAACTGAAACACCGCGTCCTTTGGTAATGTAGCCGACGATTTTATCCCCGGGAACCGGCGCGCAACAGTGACTTAACCGCACAAGCAGGTTATCGACACCTTCAATAATGACCCCTTCAGAGGGCTTTAGCTTCCGTTTCCGCTGTGAATCGGTCTCTGATTCGGTGTTATCGATGGTCTGGTGCTCTTCCAGCAGTTCACGTTCTTCTTGACGCTGGCGCTGTTCCTCACGTTGATGACGAACATCTTCTGTCAACCGGTTAGCAACACCCACTGGCTGAAGGTCTCCAAAACCAACAGCCGCAAATAAATCATCAATGTGCTGATAATGCATTTTATCAACGACTTTTTGCAGCTTATCCTTCGTCATCAGTTCCTTAGGATCAAACTTAAAGTCCCGCAGTTGCTGCTCGATCGTTTGACGACCCGTTTCAATATTTTTCTCCCGGTCTTTTTGACGGAAGAACTGCTTGATCTTATTACGAGCACGCCGGGTCGAAACCAGTTTTAGCCAGTCACGGTTAGGTCCTGCCGAGTTAGAGGAGGTTTTAATATCGACAATATCGCCGTTTTTAACTTCATAATCCAGTGGAACAATCTTGCCGTTGACCGTAGCCCCCGTTGTGTGATTGCCAACCTCGGTATGAATTTGATAAGCCATATCCAGCGGACCCGCACCCTTTGGCAGTTCTAGCACATCACCCTTTGGTGTAAAAGCGTAGACGTGGTCACCAAATAATTCACCCTTAACACTATCCATGAAATCAGACGCGTCATCCGTGTCTTCTTGCAACTCAATGATCTGTTTAAACCAGTTGAGTTTGTTCCCAGTATTAGTGGTCTGAACCTTATCCGTTTTACCTTCTTTATAAGCCCAGTGAGCAGCCACACCAAATTCAGCCACCCGGTGCATCTCTTCAGTCCGAATTTGGACTTCCAGTGGCCGGCCTTCTGGACCAATGACCGTGGTATGTAAAGATTGATACATGTTAGCCTTAGGCATTGCAATGTAGTCTTTAAAGCGGCCAGGCATTGGTTTCCACTTAGTATGAATGGCGCCTAAAACAGCGTAGCAATCACGAATGTTGTCTACGATCACCCGAATGGCTAACAGATCATAAATTTGGCTGAACTGTTTATGCTGATCACGCATTTTCCGGTAAATGGAGTAAATGTGTTTCGGCCGGCCGTAAATCTCGGGATCGATATGCAGATCATCAATCGCATGCTTAATATCTTGAATCGCTTCAGCAATGTAGCTTTCTCGTTGGTCCCGACGAGAATTCATCAGGTGAACGATGCGGTAATACTGCTGGGGATTCAGATAACGTAACGAAATATCTTCCAGTTCCCACTTAATAGCACTAATCCCAAGTCGGTCAGCCAATGGGGCGTAAATCTCCAAGGTTTCATTGGCGATCCGACGCTGCTTATCTGGCCGCAAATGCTGAAGTGTCCGCATGTTATGCAGACGATCAGCTAACTTGACGATCATGACCCGAATGTCCTTAGACATGGCTAACAGTAGTTTCCGGTGATTTTCAGCCAGCCGTTGTTTATTAGACTTATACTTGATTTTACCAAGCTTTGTCACGCCATCAACGATCATGGCAACATCGTCACCAAATAACTCCCGAACGTCATCTAAGGTGACGCCGGTATCCTCAACGATATCATGCAGAAACCCTGAAGCAATAGTTGTTGGATCCATCTTCAGATTAGCTAAAATACCCGCAACTTGTATGGGGTGCATAATGTATGGTTCACCCGATTGACGAATTTGATCCTTATGCGCAATCGCTGCGAACTTATAAGCACGTTCGACGATTGCTACATGATCCTTATTCATATAAGCTGATACGGCATCGATGACACCTTGAGCTGTCCAAGTTTGCTCTCTCGACATCCGATCACATCCCCTCCGTGGCGCTTAGGCCATAAGCTAAATAACTGATACAAAGGTAAACCGGCACGAAATATAACGCGTATTTCGGTCCTGACAATTGAATCCCCAAGGCGAACAAAACGGGCAACACAAAAATCAGCCACCAGCGATCGCCGCGATGTTTCACAAAATGGCCGATCAAGCCTGCTACTACGGAATAAATCAAACCGTATATGACGCCTGAACGCCAGAAGCCACCGATTGAAACGTTGTTTAAAAGAACCGGAACAGCCAGTCCCAAGATAATGCTGAGTACCCAATAAGGCCAGCCAATGCGTTTTATAACTGTCATGTTAACTCACTCTCTTATTTAATGAATGGTTTATATTTTAGCATTATTTTACACCATTGGATAGCATTCGATCATTGTAATTCTAACATGGTCGATACCGCAGCTAAAAAGTATAGCGGTGCGGTTTCAGTTCGCAAAATGCGTGGACCCAACCCCGCTACTGTGGCCTGCTTTTCTTGAAGAAACTGCATTTCCTTTGGTGAAATGCCGCCTTCCGGACCAAAAACAGCGATCAGTCGCTGTCCCAGTTTAATCCGGTTCAATAATTTAACCAACTGCGCCTGCTCACCCTGCTTAGCAGCTTCTTCGTAGGCTACCAGCAAATGATCGTATTCCAGCTCGGCGATAGCCTGTTTCAACGTCTCAAAGTAGCGCACCGTTGGGACATGGGTCCGGTGTGCCTGTTCAGCAGCTCCCTGCGCAATTTTTTGCAAACGGGTCAACTTTTTACTCAATTTGTTCGGCTGCCACTTAGCGACTGACCAATCAGCACCAAAGAAACAGATCGTGTTGGCACCCATTTCCGTGGCCTTTTGAACGATCCATTCAGCTTTATCCTGCTTGGGTAAGCCCGACAGAATCGTCACGTCGACTGGTAGTTCCACGTTCGTTTCCAATGCTTTGACCACGGTTACCGAATGATCTTCGTTGAGCTGGCCTAAATAGAGATTTTCCTGACCATCGACGAATTCTGCCTGATCACCTGGAACACCGCGCATCACCTGCAGCCAATGTTTTGACACGACAGTATCTAATTCAAAGTGAGCATCTGTTTTTAAAATTGGTTTGATAAAATACCGTTGCATTATTCATCGTCCCCTGGCTTTTGAGCAATCACGCCGTACCAATCGCCCATTTTTAGTGTTTGCCGAATTTTGAAGCCCTGCTTACGCTGCGCATCAAGAATTTGGTCAACCTTTTCTGAAATAATACCCGATGTCACAAAGTAACCGTGCACTGGCAGCAACTGCCACGCCTGTGGGATCAACGGAATGATTACTTCGGCTAAAATATTAGCCACGATAATGTCCGCTTCACCAGTAACGCCCTGAAGTAAGTTATTTGCTGCAACGGACACATCCGCTGCAACAGGATTCAGTGCCAGATTCTTTTTAGCGGAATCCACCGCGACTTCATCGAGATCATAAGCCCGAATCTCACCGGCACCTAACTGTTTAGCCGTGATACTCAAAACACCAGAACCCGTCCCCACATCAATCAGCCGTTCGCCACCGTGGATCACCATTTCCAATGCCTGCATGGACAGTTTGGTGGTTGGATGGGTTCCCGTACCAAACGCCATTCCTGGATCAAGCTTAATGATCCGTTCGTCTTGGTTTTGAGGTTGATAATCTTCCCAACTAGGCACCACCGTCAAAAAGCGGGTCACCTGTACGGGATGATAGTATTTCTGCCACTCAGTTGCCCAGTTAGACTCGTCAACTTTATCAGTGGTGACTTTGGCTGGTGCAATAGCTAAACCAAACGTCTTGATTTCATCCACCCGTCGCTTGATTTCCGGCACAATTTCCGGTACATAAATCGTGGCAGGAAAATAGGCCGTTACCTGAGCGCCACTTTGAACGTGAGGAATTTCATCCACGTTTAAGATCTCACCCTTTTGGGCCCAATCCGTTTTTTCAAGTTGCTCATAGTCCTTTTCATCATCAATTTGCACGCCAGAAGCGCCCTGTTCCATTAAAAGGTTACTAACTGCTTCTACTGCTTCATTAGTTGTTGTTACGGTCACTGCAGTCCAATCCATTGTTGTTCCCTCTCTTTTCTAGTCTAGTAAATTCTCCAAAAAAAGAACGCCAAAGTTACTTAGCGTTCTCCTCATCAGTCTGATGTTCCTGTTCTTCTTTTTGTTCCCGTTGCGGTAAGCGAGATTCAAGATAGTCTAATAATTCTTTTTCGGTTCGGAAGATCCGTGGATGCTTTTGTTTATGCAGTCTCAGATCGATTTCATTGATCTTTCGACGACCAGTCCACGTATGACTGTACCGGATGATTACCCGATTATTCAGCGCCTCCCGACCAAACTTAAAGACATAAACACTTTCAGGAGTCATCAGTGGCCGAATATAAGACTTTTCATACTGATAGTTTCGGCTCTTTAAGTACTGTTTGGTTTGATTTAGCACGGTAACCACCTCCCAACGATTTTTTTATAACCCGCTAAGTTACTATTAAGTACATCATATCATATTTCACTTGTAAGCAACAGATAACAGGGTTATTCCGCTCTTTAAAAAGAACATACTACTGGATTTTGGCATAAAAGTCAACTAGGTTATTAAATAATTCTCATAGAATACTCGGGATATTTTCATCATACCGATCCATCCGCTGTTCGTGCTTGCTTTTATGGGTGGAAATAGTATTCTTGAACCATGAACGCTTAAAAGTCAGAATTAAAGGGGAAGTTTATTCATGATTAAACCAACCAAACATTTGAATGGCTTTGATTGGGTTGAAACAACGGCCTTAACAGAAGCCGAACAGCAAACGCTAATGGCCGAGTATGGCATCACCGACGATATCATCACCTATGTCACTGATAAAGACGAAACAGCAAATTACGTCTATGATCCAGCAAATAATCAGCAGCTCATGATTGTTTTGGTCCCCTACCAACTCAAAAATACGCAAATGCCACGCTACATCACGCGGCCAGTCGGCTTCTTAATTCATCAAGGCGTGTTGTTCACCTTTAATGAAAGCCGCTTAAACTTTGTAGAACAAGCTTTTCAAAAATCCGCTGATGACACGGACATTAATACCACTTCCGCTTTTATTTTGGAATCAATGTTCGACTTAGTGGATAGTTACATTCCCATCGTCAAGTTTGTCACGAAACAGCGTAACCAGTTAGATAAAATGCTCAATAAAGATGCCAAAAACTCCAACTTAATGGCACTGTCATACTTAGGTCAAACGCTAACCTTCTTCAACAGCGGCGTTGAATCTAACAACGATTTGTTCGCCCGAATACCACGCACCTACTTTGGTGTGAACAACGATAGCATTGAAAACGATCTGCTTGAGGATGTCTCCATTGAATCCGACCAAGTCCAGCATATGATTGAAAACGAAGAACAGGTGGTCAACCGGATTACGGATACGTTTGATAGTATCATTAATAATAACTTGAATGATACCATGAAGTTCTTAACGATCTGGTCGCTAACCATGGCTGTCCCGACCATTGTTACCGGTTTTTTTGGGATGAACGTTAAGTTGCCATTAGCACACTTTAACGGTGCCTGGCTGATTGTGATCGGCCTGTCAGTAGGTTTCATCGCTTGGCTATTATTGATCTTCAAAATGCACCATCGATTATAGTTTTTTTAAATCATCCCTAATACAATTGATAACTTGACAAGTCTTTGATATGCTCGTAACTAATTAATTGTCTAAAACTTTGAAGGAGTCAACTTTATGAAAATTGCCGTTGTGACTGACTCAGCCAGTTATTTAACACCGGAACAGGTTAAAAACAACGATATTCACGTGGTACCGATCACCGTTATTTTCGGCCACCAGACGTATCTGGATAACGTTGAAATAACAACCAGTGAATTTTATCACCGCTTGAAAACTGACCCGCAGATGCCAACAACCACTCAAGTCACACTGGGGCAAATGCAGACTATGTACGATCAGTTAGCTGATGAAGGTTATGATGCGGTCATTAGTATCCATCTATCATCAGGCATCACGACTTTTTACAGCAACTTGGTTAATTACCTGCCAAACGTGACCAATATCAAGGTCTACCCCTTTGATTCTCGTATTGCATCCGCTGGTGAGGCCGATCTCGTGATGTTGGCGGCCAAATTAATTCGAGCTGGTCGTTCCCCGGAAGAGATTATCCAGGCACTCACTCGTTTACGCGACACCATTGACGCTTATTTCGTGGTAGATGACCTTTCTCACTTAGTACGAACCGGGCGCTTATCCAATGCCTCAAGTTTTGTTGGCGGCTTGCTGCGGATCAAACCGATTTTGACCTTTAACGATCAGGCTCAAATCGTTGCCATTGAAAAAGAGCGCACCATGCGACACGCCTATCAGCGAATCAAGCAAAAATTTCAAAGCGTGTACGAACAGGCTGATTATCCACTACGCCTCACTGTGATCGATGCGAATAATGACGAATTGCAGCAGGAATGGTCAGCTGATTTGAGTCAACAGTTTCCTAACTTAAAAATCGCCCACAGTGAAATTGGCCCCGTTCTCGGCGTCCACGTTGGCGCTGGCACCATGGCCCTATTATGGGATTATGACTGGGAACAGTGGCCAGATTCAGTCACTAAGTAAAGAAGGTTTTAAAATGAATTTTTTCTCTATTGGCAGTAAGGGTGATACGGACTACATGTCCCGACACGATTTTATTGATCATTTAAACCAGGATCTGAATCACCCAGACTTCGACTTTTCACAGCTGCCAACACCCAAAAATCAGGCAGAGTACCAGCAATTATTAGGATTTATTCAAAAACAGATTTTACCGCGTTTAAAACATTAGAGTTGCAAATAAGGGTTCAAAACGGAAATTACCTGAACTTGGGTAATTTGGTTTTGAACCCTTATTTGCAACTCTTTGTTTATTTAAGCAGGTTTTAGCTATAAAAAAATAAATTTTCTTCAATCAAGAAATCAGCCAAAACTTTGATCAATATCGGCTGACGTCACAACTGGTCCATCTTGTTTTATTCTATTTTACAGATGTTTCTTAATCAGTGCTTCAAACTCCGTGACCGACCGCGGTCCAATCACCGCATCCACTATTTGACCGTTCTTTTTCAAAATAATGGTCGGCGTACTTTGAACCCCCAAGGCCCGCGCAATCAGCGGTTGGCGATTAACTGTCAGCGAGATGAATTTGACTTGCCGAGCAAGCTCAGTCTGACTCGCCAGATAAGTTAACGCACGATCCGCTGCCGTACATGGCGGACACCAATCCGAGCGAAAATCAACGAGAACTAAACCATCGTGCGTCTCTTCTGCATACGCGGTATCTTGAATTGGTTTGATTGCTGTCATCCGTACTCGTCCCCTTTTAAACTTCATTATATAACAATTTAATTTGAACATCGTCATTGCCGTTTTCTGTTTTAATCAATCAACTGAATAAGCTTTAAGTTTAAAACACTCAACTTCCAACCACCTTTTTCCACATAATACATAAAATGATATGAGTTTATATTGGTAAAGGCCTCACTTACTTGCTATATTGGAATAGTAATCATTCATTGCTTATTTTAATATATCTAATTTGGGAGGATACCGAATATGTCTTCACTTGGAACCATCATGGTGCTTATCAGCATCATTTTATTTGTGTATTGGGGCGTCCGGCTTTTTAAGCATCAGTCCAGAAAACGGCTGGGCTGGAGCGCCTTGATCTTATTGATCTTGGGCGTAGTCATTGCAAGTCCTACTGACGATCATTCGGCCAGCAAATCGACTAACGAGCAATCAAGCAGTCGGGCTGAATTAAAGTCTTCCAGTTCATCATCCAGCCACGCTACTAAAACCGTTCATCAGGGTACTAAACCTCAGGCGCGCCAATCAGAAACTCACAGTAGCGCAAGTGTCCTAAACAAACTGGTGAGTTACACTAGCAATCAATCAGCTGGACCAACTGGTAACTACTATTGGCACGTTGGCAAAGCACATCTAACGGGCTTCGGTAGCCTAGCAAATGGGCAAGCTCGCTTTACAGCTGATTCACAGCAACGGCCTGCCACGGCTCGTGCTAAACTCACCTATCAGGAATACGCCTCGTCAAAAGGCGGCCGACAAGGTGATCCATTAGAACCTTACGCTTGGCCTAGTCAAAATCCAATCGTGGCGATTTCCTACGCTGCCACTGGACGAACTTATCATGGTTATTTATGGAACCGCAGTCACTCCATTGGCGATAGTTTATTAGGTGCTAAATCATATACTTCCGTCAATAACTTCACTACGGGTACCCGTCCGCAAAACGTGGGTGCGGACCAAGATGGCGGTATGCGTTACGGTGAAGAAACGGTTGAAAATTACTGGTCAAGCCATCCTGGTACTCACCAAATCGTTGAATACCAGACCACACCCATTTATCAGGGCAACGAAAGTCTTCCTCGTGGTTCACTGGTCGATATCAAATCTTCGGATGGTACTATTAACACTGAAATTGCCGTGATCAACGACGCTGAAGGCATCAAGATCAACTATAATACTGGTGCTAATAACGCTAAACCGTATCATCGCGCCAATTCAACGACGTATAGGCAACCGGCTACCACAAGTAAATCAACGCAATCGTCGTCAGCTGCTGGATCACACGCCACTACTTCTGGTAAATGGCACGTGGCTAAATCTGGTTACGTTTTTGTCTCACAGAGTAATAAATACTATACCCGGGTAACCAATCCAGGAAATTATACCTGTGAGCCTAAAGCAAAAGCCCAAAGTGATGGTGCAACTGAAGCTATTCGTGGGAATGAATATGCACAACCTTAACATTAATGTGTGACACAACTTGGTAGATTCCAGAATTTAAGCCAAATAATCCCCGTTCTGATGATGTTTATCAGGGCGGGGATTATTTTTGGCTTAAATGGCCAGAATCTGAGTTGTGGCGCATTATTAGGCCATATCAATACATGAGTAAGAGAAAATTGCTTTGCCGATTCCAGTTAAAGAGATTTGAAACTCTTCTATTTGGAATCAGAAAAAAGCACCCGGACATCATGCCCAGCTGCTCATTTACTGATTCAAAATCACTTCGTATTATTCTCTTCCTCGTCCGTTTGCAATACCGCCATAAAGGCTTCCTGAGGGATATCCACTGTTCCCACGGATTTCATTCTTTCTTTACCACGCTTTTGCTTCTCCAGTAACTTTGCACGCCGGTCAGGATCACCAGTATGAATTCTTGCAGTAACATCCTTACGATAAGCCTTGATCGTCGTTCGAGCGATAATCTTAGCACCGATAGCTGCTTGAATCGGAATTTCGAAGTTTTGCCGAGGAATAATGTTCTTCAGTTTAACTGCAATATCACGGCCACGCTTTTCAGCAAACTGACGGTGAGAAATGAAACTCAGTGCATCCACTTTATCACCGTTCAGTAAGATATCGATCTTAACCAAATCACTTTCACGGTAACCGTCCAGTTCGTAATCCAATGAAGCATAGCCCTTAGTGGAAGATTTCAATTTATCAAAGAAATCGAAGATGATTTCCGAAAGTGGCATCTTATAGATCACATTAACCCGATAATCGTCCAAATATTCCATCGTAACGAACTGGCCACGCTTTCGTTGGCAGAGTTCCATGACTGCCCCAACATAGTCGTTAGGCGTCATAATGGTTGCTTTAACGTAGGGTTCTTCAATGATTTTAATGGCAGCAACATCTGGCATTTCCGAAGGGTTTTCCACTTCCTTGACCGTGCCATCTGTCAAATTAGCGTGGTACGTTACGGAAGGTGCCGTGGTGATTAAATCAAGGTTGAATTCACGTTCTAGCCGTTCCTGAACCACGTCCATGTGCAGCATCCCTAAAAAGCCGCAACGGAAACCAAAGCCCAACGCTTGCGAGGTTTCTGGTTCGAATTCAAGTGCCGCGTCATTTAACTTCAATTTTTCCAGTGCTTCACGCAAATCTTGGTACTTCGCATTGTCAGTTGGGTATAATCCAGCGTACACCATTGGCGCCATTTCCCGGTACCCTGGCAGTGCCTTCTCTGCTGGATTGGCAGCATTAGTCACCGTATCACCAACACGGGTATCCTCAATGTCTTTAATGCTGGCCGTAATATAGCCAACTTCACCGGCAATCAATTGGTCCCGTTTAAGTGGCTTTGGTGAGTTGACCCCCACTTCGGTCACTTCATATTCGGCACCAGAGTTCATTAGCCGAATCTTATCACCAGGCTTAACGGTACCTTCAAATAGGCGAACACTAAGCACAACTCCACGGTAATCATCGTAAATGGAATCAAAAATCAATGCCCGCAGTGGTGCTTCAAGGTCTCCATCTGGAGCTGGAACTTTATGCACGATCTGTTCCAGTAAATCTTCGATCCCAATGCCCTTCTTGGCACTTGCCATCACAGCATCAGAAGCATCAATCCCAATAACATCCTCAATTTCTTTGCGGACTTTTTCCGGTTCTGCTGAAGGTAAATCAATTTTGTTGATTACTGGCAAAATTTCCAAATTATCATCGATTGCCAAATAAACGTTGGCCAGCGTTTGGGCTTCCACACCTTGAGCAGCATCCACCACCAGCACGGCCCCTTCACAGGCAGCCAAACTACGTGACACTTCATATGAAAAGTCCACGTGCCCTGGGGTGTCAATCAAATGAAACTCGTACGTATGACCGTCTTTGGCGTCATACGTGAGTTCAACAGCATTCAACTTAATCGTAATCCCGCGTTCTCGTTCCAGGTCCATATTATCGAGGATTTGGTCTTGCATATCACGCTTGGCAACGGTATCCGTCATTTCCAAAATGCGGTCAGCTAAAGTCGACTTACCGTGATCGATATGAGCGACAATTGAAAAATTCCGGATGTCTCGTTGGTGCGCCTTCATTTGTTCAAGATCCATTTAGCATTTCTCCTACCTTTTAGTTTCAAACATACTAGTTATTATACCAGATACAGGACAATATCACCTGTACCGGTTGAAATTCACACCTAAACAGCAAAAAGTCGCCTGGTCAATGATCAACCATGCGGCTTTTTAATGTCCGTTAGAGTAAATGATCATCACTCCGCTGAACTAATTATCGAATGCATCTTTCATCTTGTCAAAAAAATTACCTTTGCCGTTGCCAACTTTCTCGCCACTGGCTTCAGCATAAGCCTTCAAAGCCACTTTTTGCTTCTTGTTAAGGTTCTTAGGCGTCACAATTTTGACCGTTACTCGTTGATCGCCACTGCCGTTACCACGCAGACGTGGTGCACCTTTACCCTTTAAACGGAAGACTGAACCAGTCTGTGTGCCAGCTGGAATCTTCAGTTTAACATCACCGTGAACGGTTTGAACCTTAATTTCATCACCAAGAGCTGCTTGCGTGAAGCTGATATCCTTGTCTAAGTAAATATCGGCACCATCACGTTTAAAGACCTTACTTGGCGTCACACGGAACAGAATGAACAGATCGCCGTAAGGACCACCGTTCTCACCTGCTTCACCCTGACCTTGAAGTCGCATTTGTTGACCGTCATCCACCCCAGCAGGGACGTTAACTTCAACTTCATGCCGTTCTTCTTCGTGACCTGAACCGCCACAAGTTGGGCACTTTTCCTTAATTTCTTTACCAGTACCATGACATACTGGGCAAACTTGCTGACTGCGCATCCGGCCTAATGGTGTGTTGGTTTCCGTTGTTACATAGCCAGAACCGCCACAGTTGGAACAAGTTTCTGGGCTAGTGCCAGGCTTGGCCCCACTACCGTGACAAGTATGACACTGGGCTTGACGATTATACTTGATCTTCGTCTTCTTACCGAAAATGGCTTCTTCAAACTTCAGCGTCATCTCGTACTGCAGATCACGACCTGGTTGTGGTGCGTTAGGATTACGACGACCGCCACCAGCGCCACCGCCAAAGAATGAATTGAAAATATCTTCGAAGCCGCCACCGCCAAAACCACCAGCGTCGCCGAAACCACCGAAGCCACCAGCTCCGCCAGAACCGCCGCCGAAGCCTTGAGGACCATCAGCTGAACCGTACTGATCATAGTTGGCACGTTTTTGTTCGTCACTTAAAACTTCATAAGCTTCAGTAACTTCCTTGAATTTCTCTTCAGCACCAGGCGCTTTGTTAATATCCGGATGGTACTTCTTTGATAATTGGCGGTAGGCCTTTTTAATTTCAGCTTGAGATGCATCTTTTGAGACCCCAAGCACTTCATAATAATCTTTACCAGCCATGTTAACCTCCTAAAAGTAAGCATTGTGTCCACCGCAATCATCTAATTGCTAGTTTATGACAACACATTTGGCCTATTGAAATGACCATTTTCAAACCATATGATCATTTAAACCAATAATCGTTCACTCAAGTAGAATAGCATATTTCCTACAAAACAAAAAGCCAAAGCCCGCGTTTGAGCCTTGACTTCCTGTCTGCTATCTCGTTAATCATTACTTTTTATCGTCATCATTAACTTCTGAGAAGTCACCGTCAAAGGTCTTACCGTCGCCCTTGCCATCATCAGTTTTACCTGATTGGTCGCCGCTTGCTTGTGCACCGTCAGCATTGGCAGCGCCATCAGCAGCACCCTTTTGGTCTTGAGCTTGTTGATAAAGTTTAACTGAAAGGTCTTGAACGATCTTGTTCAAGTCGTCCTTCTTAGTCTTCATTTCTTCGACGTTGTTATCATCTTGAGCCTTCTTAAGTGCATCACGTGCATCCTTGGCTTTTTGAATTTCGTCGTCTGAAACTTTGCCCTTAACTTCGTCCAAAGTCTTGTCAACTGTGAAGAGTAATTGGTCAACTTCGTTCTTCAAGTCAGCCTCTTCCTTACGCTTCTTGTCGGCTTCTTCGTTTTCTTGAGCTTCCTTCATCATCTTGTCGACTTCTTCGTCTGAAAGACCACCGGAACTCTTGATGGTAATCTTTTGTTCCTTACCAGTACCCTTATCCTTGGCTGAAACGTTAACGATACCGTTCCGGTCAATATCAAAGGTAACTTCGATCTGAGGAACACCACGAGGTGCAGCTGGAATGTCAGTTAATTGGAAATTACCCAAGGTCTTGTTATCTGCAGCCATTGGCCGTTCACCTTGCAGCACGTGAATATCAACGGCTGGTTGGTTATCAGCAGCGGTACTGAAGACTTGTGACTTGCTGGTTGGAATCGTCGTGTTACGGTCGATCAACTTAGTGAAGACACCACCCATGGTTTCAATACCAAGTGAAAGTGGGGTAACATCAAGCAAAACGACGTCTTTAACGTCACCAGTTAAGACACCACCTTGAACAGCGGCACCCAAAGCAACGGCTTCGTCAGGGTTGATGGAGTGGTTAGGTTCCTTACCCGTCCACTTCTTAACGGCTTCTTGAACGGCTGGAATCCGAGTAGAACCACCGTTTAAGATAACAACGTCAAGGTCATCAGCTGATAACTTAGCATCCTTCAAGGCGTTTTCAACGGGGATCCGAGTCTTTTCAACTAAGTCTGAAGTTAATTCGTTGAACTTAGCACGGGTCAAAGTGGTTTCCAAGTGAAGTGGGCCGTTATCGCCAGCAGAGATGAATGGCAGGCTGATTTGAGTTTCAGTCACACCTGACAAGTCCATCTTAGCCTTTTCTGAAGCTTCCTTCAGACGTTGCATTGCCATCTTATCCTTAGAAAGATCGATACCGTTATCAGCCTTGAATTGTTCGATCAACCAGTTCATGATGCGCTTATCGAAGTCGTCACCACCAAGGTGAGTATCACCGTTAGTAGAAAGAACATCGAACACACCGTCACCTAAATCAAGGATGGAAACATCAAAGGTACCACCACCAAGGTCATAAACCAGGATCTTTTCGTCAGCATCCTGCTTGTCAAGACCATAGGCTAATGAAGAAGCGGTTGGTTCATTGATGATCCGCTTAACATCCAAGCCAGCAATCTTACCGGCATCCTTAGTTGCTTGACGCTGAGAATCATTAAAGTAAGCTGGCACAGTGATAACCGCTTGGGTTACCTTGTCGCCAATGTAATCTTCAGCAAAGTCTTTGATGTACTGCAAAATGTAAGCAGAGATTTGTTCTGGTGTGTAGTCCTTACCTTCGATGTTAACTTTGTAGCCGGCTTCACCCATGTGGCTCTTGATTGAAGAAACCGTGTTGGGGTTAGTGATTGCCTGACGCTTAGCAACGGCACCAACGGATGGTTTGCCATCTTTGAACGCTACAACTGAAGGGGTTGTACGACCACCTTCTGGATTAGGAATAATTTTAGGTTCTTTACCTTCAAGAACAGCGACTGCTGAGTTTGTAGTCCCTAAGTCAATACCAATAATTTTATTACTTGCCATGAATAATTTACCCTCTTTGTTTTAAGTTTGATTCAAGTGATTGCATTATTGCGCAACCATGACCATTGCTGGACGAAGGACCCGATCCTTCAAACGGTAGCCCTTTTGCAGAACCTTGGTGACGTGATCTTTTTGATCATCTGACTCTGCTGGAACCGTTTGAACAGCTTGGTGAATATTCGGATCGAACTTCTCACCTTCAGCCTTGATTTCAGTGACACCATTGCTGGTCAACGCATCCATCAAGTGCTTTTGAACCATTTCAATTCCCTTTTTTAAGGATTCAGCCTGCTCACCTTCAACCGGCGTACTCAGTGCACGCTCCAGATTATCCAGTGCCGGCAAAATATCATGTGCCAACTGCTGACCATCATACTTGATCAAAGCTGCTTGATCTTTTTTATTACGATTCTGAATATTTTGAATCTCAGCTTCAGCACGTAAATATTGATCAGAAGTCTTGTCGAGCTGCTTTTGTAAGCTGTCGACTTGTGCCAGCGCCTTTGCTAAAGCATCGTCAGTTGCAGGCTTCTTATCCTTTGCAGAAGCAGCTTTATCTGCTGACTTAGCTGCGTCAGTCTTTGGCTGCTGCTTGTTACCTTTTGCATTACTTTTAGCAGACTGCTGTGTGTCTTTTTGCTCGTCCGCTTTGTTATTTGCTGCTTGGTTTTCCTTATCTTCAGCCACTATAACACCCCTTTACTACTGATCAAAATAGCGATAATAATCAATGAGCCGCTGCGCTAGCTCTTGCCGGAAAGCACCAACTAAACCAATCATCCGTGAATATGGCATCCGTGTTGGTCCCAATAAGGCAATCACACCTTTACCATGATCCCCGGCCTCATAGGTTGCAGTAATTAAACTGTAGTCCTTTAAGATATCGTTGGTCATTTCACTGCCAATCTTCACCTGAATACGATCAGATGGCTTACCTAAGACGTCTGCCATATCATCACTGTGATCCATTAAGGTATACAACGACTTCAATTCATCCACGTCATTACTGTCAGAAAAACTCAACAGGTTGAGACGACCACCGACGTAAAACCGCTCTTGTGCGGCCTGCGTCAAGACATCGCCAAACACCTTTAAGAATCCTTCAGGCTGTTGCAGATAGTTAGCAACCTGCATTGGAATGTCAGACTTCAACGCTTCCAGTACTTCGTCTAACGGCTTGCCAATCAACTGGTCATTGATCAGTCGCACCACGGCTTCAAGCTGGTCACCCGTGATTTTCGGTGTGATGTTGAACGTTTGTGACTCAACATCGCCGTTATCAGTGACTAAAACCGCCATGACCTGCCGCTTGCCCAATGGTACCAGCCTAAACCCACTCAACCGGCTTTGTTTGTGCTCCGGCTTAAGTGAAAAAGCAGTATAGGACGTTAAATTAGATAAAATTTTCGCCGATGTTTCAATAATTTCGTCAATTTTAAGAAATTGACCTTCAAGTGAAGACTTAATGATGTCAATGTCATTGGCTTTGATCGGATCCGGCTGAACCAAATGATCCACGTAGTAACGATACCCCTTCACTGAAGGGATTCGACCGGATGAAGAATGGGTCTTGGCAATCAAGCCCAGTTCTTCCAAAGCGGCCATTTCGTTACGCACCGTTGCTGAGCTGACGTGCATCGGCAACTGTGCTGCTAGCGCCTTGGAACCCACAGGAACACCACTGCTCGTATAATCACGAACAATCGCTTTTAAAATCATATTCTGTCTGTCCGTTAACGTGATCATCACCTCTTTTTAGCACTCAAACAGTTCAAGTGCTAAGACACATATATAATGTATCAAACGCTGTTTTTTAAGTCAAGCATTCAGCTAACATTTTTAGCAATTAATTCATTCGAGTGCTAATTTAGTGACTGGATGTGCCTTAAAATAGTTTTTTGTGTCCTCGGCATCCTGATTTAATTGATGCACTAATCCCTCAACGGAATCAAATTTAATTTCACCACGCAAACGGTAATCCCATTCCACGGTCACAACTTCACCGTAAATGGCTTCGTGAAAATCTAATAGATAGGCTTCAACCGTCACTGGACGTCCTTCACCAAACGTGACGTTTCGACCGATGGACGTCATCGCCGGATGCCATTTACCGTTAACTTTGACACGGGTCACGTAAACGCCGATGCCTGGCAGCCAGTACTTAGCATCATGGCTGACATTGGCGGTTGGGAAACCCAGAGTTCGTCCCCGCGCTTCACCGTGCATCACTGTACCAACGGTCTGATAGCGATAGCCTAATAGACTATTTACCGTTTTAATATCCCCTTGATCCAAATTATGACGGATTCGCGAAGAACCAATCTTTTGAGCCTGTAGTTCCTTTTCACCCACCGTGACGATTTCAAAACGTCCCTTAGCATACTCCGGCAGTTTTGCCATGGTTGCAATCTCTTTTGGCCCGTATGTATGGTCATAACCCGCAACCACAACCTGCGCGTGAAAGGCAATCAAATAGTGGTCCACGAATTCCTGCGGTGTTTGGGCAGCAAATTGACTGGCAAAGTTGATCTGATAAACGATATCGACACCAAGCTGTTCAAACAACGCCATTTTGCGGGCGTTAACCGTCAAATAGCGGTTGCGTTCCGGACTTAATTTTTGATAAACCAATGCCGGGTGATGATCATAAGTCAAAACGGCTAATGCCACGCCCCGTTCATCTGCAATGCTGCGAGCACGGTTGATCACCGCCTGATGGCCAAGATGAACACCATCAAAGAAGCCCATAGCCAAAACAACCGGCTTGTCAATGACGTCAGCCGTTGTTAATGGATGATGAATTTTAATTACTCGCATATTATTGTCCCAACTTTCTACTTAGTACTAAACATTTTTAACGGTTTATAACGGTTTTCAACCCGCTGATATAAGCACTTGATCTGTCCTTGATATTTGAGTGAAATGATGGGTGCGTCAGTATCAACCTCATCTGGTAAAAGCCAGACACCGTTTTTGACAACGGCCCAGGTTTCATCAGAAATTTCAATCGTAGGGTACTGGGTCAGTACCCGGTCAATTGGGTAGAGAAATTCAACTGCATCGCTTGTCACTTGTTCTCTAAGGTCGGCTAATGATACCGTTTCGTCAATGGTAAAGCCGCCACTTTCAACCCGTGTCAGTGACGACATCACGGCTGGTAATCCCAGTTCAGTGCCAATTTGAACGGCTAACGTCCGCACGTAAGTCCCCTTAGAGCAGGTCACTTCAAAATCAAAGCGCTGAGTACCCGCTGCTGCATCAAACTGACTGTCGCTAGTCCGCTTGAATGACTTGATCGTCACGGTTCGTACGGGACGTTCAACACTTTGACCAGAACGGGCATATTCATACAGCTTTCGCCCGTTCACTTTTACGGCTGAATACATGGGTGGCACCTGAGAGAGCTCACCAACCATACCGGCCATAATGCCATCGATTTGTTCATCTGAGACTGGTTCAGTCATAGTCACCCGCTTGACCTCAGCACCATCCAGATCTTCTGTTTCGGTAGCAAAACCCAACGTTACGCTACCACGGTAAACTTTTTTATGCGTCATCAAATAATCGACGACCTTCGTCGCGCTACCCACACAAATCGGTAGAACACCATCCACGTTGGGATCCAGTGTGCCCGAATGACCAACCTTTTTCATGTGGAGAATTTGACGCACGTGATTCACGCAGTCATGACTTGTCATGCCGCGCTCTTTGTATAGTGGAATAATGCCATCCATTACGACCGCTCCGTTTCCTATAAACTGTCTAACTTTGTTATTATATCACGTGAAGAGATGATATCTATACGAAAAAAGTCGCCCGCAGAACTTTCTACGGGCGACTTTTTACTTACAGATTGGAATCTTCTCGATGTAACTTGTTGAGTAATTGATCGATATGACTCCCATATTGGACGGATTCATCTCGTTCGAATGTGAGTTCCGGTACCTTGAAAATATTCAAGCGGGAACTTAATTCACTACGAATCAAACCGGTCGCTTTGGTTAATCCCTGAGCCGCTTTTTCACCATCAGAGGCCTTATCAGACAAGATACTGTAATAAATCGTTGCTTGCTGATAATCACCGGTGACAACAACACCCGTTACGGTGATGTCTTGTACTCGTGGATCGCGAACCCGTTTCAGTAAGATATCATTAACTTCTCGCTGAATTTCCTGTTCAAGCCGTCCTACACGATAATGTGCCATTTATCTAACACCTCGTTAGCTCTCTATTCTATTGGAACTTCCTTCATAACGTAAGCTTCAATAACATCTCCGACTTTAATGTCGTTGTAGTTTTCGATGGTCAATCCTAATTCATGACCCTGCTTAACATCGTTAACGTCATCCTTAAAGCGCTTCAAGCTGCCTAACTTACCTTCGTAGACAACCACTGAATCACGAATCAAGCGGACATCGCTGTCACTTGAAATATGACCATCAGTAACCATCCCGCCGGCAATTGTCCCAACTTTAGATGCTTTGAAGATATCTCTGACTTCAACTTCACCGATGACTTCTTCTTTATAAGTTGGTTCAAGCTTACCCTTCATGGCGTGTTCGATTTCATCGATAGCGTTATAGATAACCCGGTGCAAACGAATATCCACGTTGTCTTGGTCAGCTTGTGACTTGGCTTGTGGTGTTGGCCGAACGTTAAACCCGATAATGATCGCGTTACTTGCTTCAGCCAAGGTAACATCACTTTCGTTGATTGCACCAACGGCGGTATGGATGATGTTAACACGGACACCTTCAACTTCAATCTTCTTGAGACTGTTAGCCAATGCTTCAACGGAACCTTGAACGTCGGCTTTAATAATAACATCGACTTCCTTCATTTCCCCTTCTTTCATAGTATCAAAGAGGTTATCAAGGGTCACTGTGTTCTTAGTACGACGTTCTTCCATCAAGGCGTTCTTAGCCCGTTCTTCACCAGCTGCGCGGGCAGTCTTTTCGTCATCGAAGACAACGAAGCGATCCCCAGCTTCTGGCACGTCACTTAAACCAGTAATTTCAACTGGTGTTGATGGTAATGCCTTCTTGATTTCCTTACCGCGTTCGTTTTCCATTGTCCGAACCCGGCCAAAGGTATTACCAACCACGATTGGGTCACCAGTGTGCATGGTCCCTTGTTGAATCAGCAATGTTGCAACGGAACCCTTACCTTGATCCAACTTGGCTTCGATAACTGAACCAGCAGCGTTTTGCTGTGGGTTAGCTTTCAATTCCATGACTTCAGATTGTAACAGGATCATGTCCAGCAATTCATCAATGTTCTTACCGAACTTAGCTGAAATCTGAACAAAGATCGTGTCGCCACCCCAGTCTTCAGGAATCAAACCGTATTCGGTCAGCTGTTCCATGACGTGGTTCGGGTTAGCACCCGGCTTATCGATCTTGTTAACCGCAACAATAATTGGTGTCTTTGCGGCTTGGGCATGGTGAATCGCTTCAATGGTTTGAGGCATTACACCATCGTCGGCAGCAACCACTAAGACAGTGATATCGGTAATATCAGCACCACGAGCCCGCATTTCAGTGAAGGCCGCGTGTCCAGGGGTATCCAAGAAGGTAATGGTCTTACCTTTATGCTTCAATTGGTAAGCACCAATGGCTTGGGTAATCCCACCAGCTTCACCAGCCGTGATATGAGAATGACGTAAATGGTCCAGCAAGGTGGTCTTACCATGATCAACGTGACCCATGATAGTGACAACTGGTGGCCGAGTTTCAAGGTGATCCGTATTGTTGGATTCTTCTTCAAAGGTTTTATCGATATCAGCAACATCGACTTCGACCTTTTCTTGAGCTTCAATCCCATAATCAGCAGCTAAAATCTCAATGGTATCCTTATCCAATGACTGGTTTTGGTTAGCCATGACGCCAAGCATGAATAACTTCTTGACGATTTCAGATGGTTCACGGTGAAGAATTTTACCCAGATCTTGAGCGTTCATGCCAACTTGGTAAACCAAAGTTTCTGGTAATGCCTTGTTCTTACGTTCAGGTGCACCCTTTTGGTGATTGGTTTCCTTGATCCGCTGATTCTTCTTGCTGTACTTCTTAGTAAAGTTGTTACGGCGACGATTGTTATTCCGGTTGTTACGACTATTCCGGCTATTACTGTTACGGCCGTTACCGTTGTTTAAACTGCCGCCAAAGCGACCTGACCCACCGCGGTTGGCATTGTTGCTGTTACCGTTGCTTTGTGAGTGGTTGCTGCTTTGACTGCGGTTATTATTGTTCGACTGGGAACGGTTATTGTTATTAGACTGTGAACGGTTGTTTGACTGTCCACGGTTAGCTGATTGACTGTGATTAGTCGATTGGCTACGGTTATTCGACTGCGTGTGGTTAGTCGATTGATTATGGTTCGTCGACTGACTGCGGTTACTGGTCGAATGATTTTGACCATTTGAATGGTTGCCGTTGTTCGACTGGCTACGAGTATGCGAACTTTGATTGTTTGATTGCCCGTTACTATGACTATTCTGGGTACTGCTCGTACTTTGATGATGGTCACGGTTTTGAGCGGGTTTTGCAGACTGAGCAGGCTTGGCCTGACTTGATTGACTCTTATTGGTGGTCTTACCTTTGTTTGAGAAGGTTTCTCGCAATTGTCGTTCCTCGTTGCTTCCTAATGTTGACATATGATTTTTAACGTCGTAGCCCTTTTCTTGAGCCTTATCAAGAATGGCTTTACTTGATACGTTGAGTTCTTTAGCTAATTCGTAAATTCGCTTTTTGCCCATATCTTCACTCTCCTTTGGTATTAACTAGTTCATTAAGCTTCCTAGCAAATCCAGGATCTTTAACGCCGTAAGCTGAACGGTTCATGCCCGTCGCTTGGCTTAGTTGTTCCTTTGTAAACGCGGTAATTAAGTCAACGTGGTAAAACGCGGCTTTATCACTTAACTTTTTCATGCTGCTGGGACCAGCATCACTGGCTAAAATCACCACTGAAATGCTCTGGTTCCTAATCGCTTTCAAAACAAATCCTTCGCCAGTCACTAATTGATTAGCCCGACGAACGAGTCCTAAAAGCTGTAAAAATGAGTTAGGCTTTTCCATTTTCAAATAATTCACGACGAGCTTGTTGATGGTCCACGTAAGCCACCAAGTCGTCGTAAAATTGAGAATCGACCTTTGTTTCAAAGACCTTATCAAAAGTGCGTTCTTTTTGAGCTCGCTTAGCAATCTCAACGTTCAATGAAATATAAGCCCCACGGCCTGATTTCTTTCCCGTTGGATCAACGGACACGTTGTTATCCTTATCGCGAACGATACGGACCAAGTCTTTTTTCGGCGCCATTTCACCGGTCACAATGTCTTTTCTCATTGGTACCTTGCGTTTCTTCATGTACGCTTACCTCCTAGTCTTCAGTACCGTCATCCTCAGAAGTTTCTGGGGTCTCTTCAGGTTCTGAATCGGTGGCTGAATCAACCACATCATCCGTGGTTTGATCAACCGTTTCTTCAGCTGCTTCATCACTTGGCGCTTCCACCTGTGACTCTTCACTGTCAGTACTATCGGCATCAGAACTATCAGTCTTGCCAAAAATTGACTCAGCTTCGGTTTCGGACTTGATATCGATCTTATAACCCGTCAACTTAGCTGCCAACCGAGCGTTTTGACCCCGTTTACCAATTGCCAATGATAATTGATAATCAGGCACGATAACGGTACATGCCCGTTCGTTGTTTTCGTCAAAAATGACGTCGATTACTTCGGCTGGATTCAAAGCGTTAGCAATGAACTTAGCTTCGTCATCCGTCCATTCAACGATATCCATGTTTTCGCCATCAAGTTCTGACACGATGGCTTGAACCCGCTGACCACGAGGACCAACAGAAGTCCCAACCGGGTCAACATCCGGATTATTTGAACGAACAGCCACTTTAGCGCGGTCACCCGCTTCACGGGCAATCGACATGATCTCAACGGTACCATCGTAGATTTCCGGAATTTCTTCTTCAAATAACCGTTTCAGCAAGCCCGAATCAGTCCGGCTAACGAACACTTGGGGACCCTTAGCGGCGTTTTCAACTCTGGTGACGTACACCTTGATGCGATCGTGCATCCGGTAAGTTTCGTTAGGCATCTGATCCTGACGACTCATAACGGCTTCCACGTTCCCTAGGTTAACATAAACAAATCGGTTATCTTGGCGTTCAACCTCACCAGTGATAATCTCGTTTTCGTATTGGCTGTATTGATCAAAAATTAATGACCGTTCAGCTTCACGAACTCGTTGCATGATAACCTGCTTAGCCGTTTGCGCTGCAATACGGCCGAAGTTTTTAGGGGTGACTTCAAATTTAATATCGTCGCCTAATTCATACCCTCGACTGACCTGCAAAGCATCGTCTAGGCTAACTTCCAAACGGGAATCATAAACTTGATCAACGACTTTCTTAACTGCATAAACGTGAACGTCGCCCTTTTTTTGGTCAAAATCCACTTCAACGTTTTGTGCTTGGCCGTAGTTCCGCTTATAAGCAGAAGTTAATGCAGCTTCAAGCGCATCGATCACAATTTCTTTTTTGATACCCTTCTCTTTTTCCAGTGTATCAAGGGCACCTACTAATTCTTTACTCATTACGTATAGTCTCCTTTAGCTGTTAAAACTTAATTGCTAATCGTGCTTTGGCAACGTTTTTTCTTGGAATGACCAAATCTTTCATACGACCCTTTAGATTAACCTTTAAGCCTAATTCATCATCATTAACAGAAGTCAATGTTCCTTCGTATGCTTTTTCCCCGTTCACTTTTTGATAGAACGAAAGGTGAACGTAGTGACCAACCGCCCGTTCATAGTCAGCTTCTTTTTTCAGCGGCCGTTCAGCACCCGGTGAGGATACCTCCAAGAAATACGCTTGGGGAATTGGATCGGGATCGATATTATCCAGTTTTTCGCTTAACTCATCACTTACTAATGCGCATTCATCAATCGTAATGCCACCAGGTTTGTCGATGTAAAGCCGTAAATACCAACTTTTACCCTCGCGAACAAACTCAACGTCCACCAGTTCAAAATGATGGGCATCCACAATCGGTTTCGCTAGAGCTGAAACAATGTCTACGACGTTATCCAATCTTTTACCTCCAATACCATTTTTCCAATAAAAAGAGCGAGCATCGCTGCTCACTCCTTTCCGAAATATCTACAACTCATATAATATCACAAAGCCACAGCAATAGCAAACTGAAAGCGCGCTGCTATGCTAACTCTGCCTTGTTTGGCTTACATCATATCAAAGAGACTTAACTGGTTCTCATCTGGCAAGCCATCAAGAACACCGTTATCCGTCATGAATTCAATCAGCGTTTTAGAAACTTTACCACGTTTAGCCAAATCTTCCTTTGAAAGAAACGGCTTATCTTCGCGGGCGGCAACAATTTGCTTAGCCACGTTCAGGCCAAGTCCTGGGGCAGCATCAAATGGTGCAATCAAGGTATCACCATCAATCAACCACTCACTGGCAGCCGACTTGTCGATATCGATCATCTTAAATTTAAACCCACGTTCCAGCATTTCATTGGCAAGTTCCAAAACCGTTAACAAGTTTTTATCCTTGGCTGAAGCATCCATACCCTCATCGTTAATTTCCTTCATTTTGGCTTTAACCGAATCCTTACCACGGGACATCGCAACAACATCAAAGTCGTCAGCCCGTACTGAGAAATATGAGGAATAGTAAACCAATGGGAAATATACCTTGAAGTAAGCCACCCGTAAGGCCATCAAATCGTAAGCAGCCGCGTGGGCACGGGGGAACATGTACTTAATTTTCAGACACGAATCAATGTACCAGTCCGGTACCTCGGCTTCCTTCATCTTGTCTTGCCATTCATCAGGAATCCCACGACCCTTACGAACGTGTTCCATGATTTGAAAGGCAATTTCAGAATCCATCCCCCAGTTGATCAAGTCGGTCATGATGTTATCACGACAACCGATAACGTTAGAAATGGTTGCAGTGCCGTTTTTAATTAACTCTTCAGCATTGCCCAACCACACGTCTGTCCCATGAGACAGTCCAGAAATTTGCAGCAATTCCGAGTAATTCTTAGGATGAGTTTCCTCAAGCATACCGCGAACAAATCGGGTACCAAATTCCGGCACACCCAGTGTCCCCGTTTTGGATTGAATTTGTTCCGGCGTCACATGCAAAGACTCAGTCCCAGAAAACAGCGCCATAACGCCAGGATCATCCATTGGAATGGTTTTTGGATCAATACCACTTAAATCTTGCAACATCCGAATCATGGTTGGATCATCATGACCCAGAATATCGATCTTTAAAATATTGTCATGGATCGAATGGAAATCAAAGTGGGTGGTTTGCCAGGCGGCGTTTTGATCGTCAGCTGGGTATTGAATCGGCGTGAAATCGTAAATGTCCATGTAATCGGGCACAACGATGATTCCGGCCGGATGTTGGCCAGTGGTTCGTTTAACACCAGTAGCGCCCTTAGCTAACCGATCGATTTCAGCGTTTCGGAAATGTTCCTCTTTATCACGCTCGTAAGCTTTGACATAACCATAAGCCGTTTTATCAGCCACGGTGCCAATCGTCCCAGCACGGTAAACGTTCTTTTCACCAAACAAGACCTTGGTGTAGTTATGGGCAATCGGTTGATAGTCACCCGAGAAGTTCAAATCAATATCAGGGACTTTATTCCCAGTAAACCCTAAGAAAGTTTCGAAGGGAATGTTGTGGCCGTCGCCAATCATCAAAGTCCCACATTTTGGACAGTTCTTTTCCGGTAAATCAAAGCCGGAACTGTATTCACCCTTCGTATAGAATTTTGAATACTGGCAGTTGGGGCAACGATAATGCGGTGGCAGCGGATTAACTTCAGTGATTCCCGTCATGGTAGCCACTAAACTAGAACCAACGGACCCACGGGAACCAACTAAGTAACCATCCTTGTTACTCTTAGCTACCAGTCGCTGGGCAATCAGGTAAATCACCGAGAACCCGTTACCAATAATACTTTTCAGCTCACGATCAAGTCGGTGCTGAACTAATTCTGGTAGTGGATCACCATACCACTCATGGGCGGTATTCATGGTCCGCTCGCGGATTTCATCTTCAGCGCCTTCCATCCGTGGTGTGTACAGCTTATCCTTCAAGGGATGAACATCATCAATTTCATCAGCGATAGCATTGGTGTTTGTCACCACGATTTCCTTAGCCTTGTCTTCACCTAAGAAGCTGTAATCGTCTAATAATTCATCGGTTGTACGAAAATGAACATCTGGTAATTCTTGCCGGTTTAAAGGATTAGCTCCCCCCTGCGAATTAATCAAAATTTTCCGGTAAATGGCATCCTCTGGGTTCAAATAGTGCGCATCACCGGTAACCGCAACGGGTTTATCTAATTCTTCACCTAATTTAACCATATTAGTCAAAATTTCTTCTAGGTTCTTCCGGTTTTGAATCAAACCTGAATCGATCAGCGGTTTATACGCTGCTAACGGCTGAACTTCCAAATAATCGTAAAACTTAGCTTTATTTCGCGCTTCCGCATATCCTTTTTGCATCATCGCGGTAAACACTTCGCCGGAATCACATGCGGAACCAATCAGTAAACCGTCTCGTAAAGCCTCAATTTGACTTCTTGGCATCCGCGGCACCCGGTAGAAATAGTCCACGTTAGACTTCGAAACCAATTTGAATAAATTCTTCAATCCATCTTGGGTTTTAGCCAAAATGATGGCGTGTGACGGCCGGGCATGCTTATACGCATCGTTTTCACTCATATGGTCGTTCAATTGGTCATGATACTGAATATTGTAGCGGTCTTCAGCATCCTTCAAAAAGAGGTAGTTCAGGTGCCCAGTTGATTCCGCATCGTAAATCGCCCGGTGATGATGTTCCAAAGAAACGTGGAATTTTTTAGCCAGGGTATTTAACCGGTAACCCTTCAAAGTCGGGTACAGGAATCTCGCCAAAGTCAACGTATCAATGATTGGATTGGTCACTTCAGGCATGTCGTAACGCTGATAACCGGCGTTCATAAACCCGATATCGAAAGTCACGTTATGACCGACAATAATCGCGTCACCGTAAAATTCTCTAAATAACGTAAAAACTTCTTTTTCTGACTTGGAACCGTGAACCATGTCATCCGTGATACTAGTCAAATTAGTGGTTTGGTCTGACAAATGAAAACCCGGATCAATAAACTCTTCAAACTGATCGATGACTTCTTTTCCCTGCATCTTAACGGCTGACAGTTCAATTACCCGGTCATAGATTGCAGAAAGTCCGGTCGTTTCAACGTCAAAAATGACGTAAGTCGCGCCTTCAAGGGCTCGGTGCTCACTGTTATAACCAATTGGCACGCCATCATCAACGAGGTTCGCTTCCACGCCATAAATCATCTTAATGTCGTTTGCAGAAGCTGTACGGTAAGCTTCAGGAAAGCCCTGGACCCCCGCATGATCGGTAATGGCAATGGCCTTGTGTCCCCATTTTTTGGCTTGTTTGATATAGTCAGAAATTGAGTTAGTGGCGTCCATGGTACTCATGTTGGTGTGCAGGTGCAATTCCACCCGCTTCTCACCTTCAGGCGCCTTGTCTTGCCGACTGGGAACAGTTACCTGATTGATATCATACGCATTTAACACTAAATCGCGCATAAAATTATCTTCTTGGACACTGCCACGGACCCTGATCCAGTCGCCTTCGTTCAAGCCTTCAAACTGGGCTTCATCGCTTTCGTCACGAGAAAATTTCTTGACTGCGATGGAAGAACTGTAATCCGTGATTTCAAGAATCATTAACTTACGGCCTGAACGCAAATCACGAATTTCCTTATTAAAGACGTAACCTTGAACGATCACTGATTTTTCTTCGTCTTCAATCGACGCCAACTGAACGGGTTCTTCATCCATCTTGATTTTTCGACCAATCACGGTAGGCCCACTGGCAGCGACAACGCCCTGTTTTTCACGCTTCTGGTTGGCCACTTTAATAGCGGCAACCGCCTTTTGAGCCAGCTCAGCATCTGACTGAGCCTTTTTTTGCTTAAACTCTTGAATTTTAGCTTGCGAAGCCGATTCATCAATCATCGTGTGAATGGCGAACTTTGGAAAGCCCACTGCTTGGTAACCGTCCTCAATTGGGCCTAAAGCTTGCCCCACTAAGAAATTCTTTACGACTTCGTTTTCCGCCATAAAAATAACACGGTCGTCTTCAACCTTTGGCACTTGATCGCGACAAAGCTCTTGGATTAATGGTGAAGTCACACCACTATGCTGAACGACCCAATTCCAATAATCACCGATCAATCGATTATCAAGCCCGGTTTGATCAGTGTGAATCTCAAAATCAACTTTGGCAATGGACTGAAAAGCTTTCTCCAGCTGTCCCTGAAACGTAGTAAACGTCTCAAAGGGTAAAATCGCTGGTAACTTAAAATTAAAGTGCCACCGTTTTGACTTTTCGTGTACCGTCAATTTCTCCAGTGCTGCTCCTTTAAAGAATGGCTGGCCCGCCAAATCTGATAATTGCAGTTGCTGTAATAGTTTTTGAAATAACGCCTGATGATCTAAGGCCACACCAAACTGCCCCCTTCATTTTTTTGCTTAGTGCCACTATTTTAACGTAAAACGGGCTCGAGACAAAACAAAAGTTGTTTTGTTTTCTCGAGCCCGTCCCACACTAATGATTAATTGTTATTAAATTCTGTATTTTCTGTTTCCGTTTCTTTTAATAAAATTGCGACTGTGTTGCCGACTTCATCAGCCTTAACTTCAACTGTTTCGCCGGTTTTACGAATCTTAATCTCCACAATTCCTTCACTGGCTTTCTTACCAACGGTGATTCGGATTGGTAATCCAATCAAATCAGAGTCAGCAAATTTAACGCCAGCACGTTCTTTACGGTCATCGATAAGCACACGATAACCCGCTTCCGTTAAACTATCCGTTAACTGGTTAGCCAGTTCAACTTGAGTGTCATTCTTAACGTTAACCGGAATCACGTGCAGATCATATGGTGCGATGGCGCGTGGCCATACCAATCCATGTTCGTCAGACTGCTGCTCACTGATTGCGGATAACAGGCGACTAACACCAATACCATAAGAACCCATAATAACGGGTACCGAACGGCCATTTTCATCCAGCACTTTGGCATCAAGTGCTTCTGAATAACGCGTGCCTAATTTGAAGATATGACCGATTTCAATCCCACGGGTAAACTTCAGCTTACCAGCGCCATCTGGCGACATGTCGCCTTCCTTAACGGTTCGGATATCGGTGAATTCATCCACGCGGAAATCACGTTCAACGTTAGCATTAACGTAATGGTAACCATCTTCATCGGCACCTACCACAGCGTTGACCATGTCCTGAACGTAACGGTCAGCCACAATCTTCACGTCGTCGCCAACACCCACTGGACCCAAGGCACCAAACGAAGCGCCAAGGTACTTTTCAGCATCATCATTAGTTGCTGGCGCTAAGAAGTCAGCGTGCAAGAAGTTTTTCAACTTAGTTTCGTTCAGCTCATCATCACCGCGAAGCAATGCTAATACAGGCTTCTCATCAGCAATGTATAGCATGCTCTTAATCAGATTATCGGCATTAACATCTAGTTTAGCTGCCACGTCGTCAATGGTCTTAGCATCGCCAGTGGCAACCTTCTCCAAATCCTTTTGAGCAGCATGTGACTTTTTAGGTGTGTATAAGTTGGTGGCCATTTCAAGGTTAGCAGCGTAGTCGGACTCGTCAACATAGACGATGGTATCTTCACCAATTGGCGCAATGGCAGAGAATTCCTTAGAATCTTTACCGCCCATGGCACCAGCATCCCCGATAATTGTCCGGTACTTCAAACCGATCCGATCAAAGACGCGCTTGTAAGCACCTTCCATTTGGCGATAAACCTTATCTAAATCGTCATAGTTGGTGGAAAATGAATAAGCATCCTTCATAATGAACTCCCGGCCACGTAACAAACCGTAGCGAGGACGTTCTTCATCACGGTACTTGGCCTGAATCTGATACAAAGTCAATGGTAATCGCTTGTATGATTTAATGCTGTCTCGAATTAAAGTCGTGAACGTCTCTTCATGAGTTGGTCCGAGAATGAAATCTGTATCGTGACGGTTCTTGAACTTAAACAACGTTGGACCGTATGTATCATACCGACCAGAATCCTTCCAAAGCTGTGCTGGTAAGACGGTTGGTACGACCATTTCAACGGCATCGATCTTAGCCATTTCTTCTCGGATAATTTTTTCAATATTGCTGAGAACTTGAAATGCGAGAGGCAGATAAGCGTACATCCCTGCTGTCACTTGGCGAATGTAGCCGGCCCTAAGCATCATCTGATGACTTAGTGCTTCAGCATCACTCGGCACCTCTTTCAACGTTGGAATCAGTAACTTTGACTGTTTCATACTCAATTGAACTCCTTTTTAACCGATTTTATTTGATTTATCTAATGAAATAGCGTTCGATGTCATTCCACGTGACCAATAACATTAAAACAACTAAGAAAACCACACCTACTAAGGTAATAGCCGTTTCAACGTTCTCTGACAACGGTTTACGTCGAATACCTTCAATCACATTAAGTAATATTTTACCACCATCAAGTGCTGGAATTGGCAATAAATTCACAATTCCCAAGTTCAGTGACAAGAAGGCCAGAAAACTGAGGACACCAAGAATTCCCTCAGAAGCTGCTGTGGATGTCGTCGCAAAGATTGCCACTGGCCCACCTAAATCATTCAGACTAAAATGACCGGAAACCATTGACCAAATTGCTGCTAACAAACGCGCCGTCATTTGCCATGTCTGAGTAAAGCCAGACACCAGCATGGCACCCATATCATGATTATGATACTGAGTAATACCTATGACACCAATGGTTTTGTTATTAGCCTTACTAGCAGCTGGCACCATCTTGACTGTCTTAGTCTGATTACCGCTCTTAACCTTAAACGTGGTTTGTTTATGCGCGCGGTCTTGAATCTGAGCTGCAATCTGATTCCAATCATTGACCTTTTTGCCGTTCACTTCTGTAATGTAATCGCCATTCTTGATACCAGCCGAACGGGCAACCGTAACATCCGAAGTTGTGGGACTAACACGATTACTATTATTGGTGACACCACCAGCCACAAACGTCAGAATCGTATAAACGATAATGGCTAAAATAAAGTTATTCATTGGGCCGGCAAAGTTTGTCATCAAACGATGGCCTAGACTAGCGGACTGAAATTGAACATCTCTCGGTGCAATCCTCACTTCGGTACCATCGTTTTCGATAATGGTGGCATCATGAGCAACATAATAGCGCTTAACCTCACTCTCATCGCCATTTTCATAGCCTTCGATCCAAAGTTCATCCTCCAGATCAGTGGCAGTCACAGCCATGGGAATACCGTTAAACAACGTTGATTTTTTACTCGTATTGATCCGGGTCACCCGATCATTATCACCCACATACAGGCTCACAGGTGTCCCAGGTTTTAATTCGTCCTCATCATCTTCAGCCCCTGCCATCCGAACGTAACCACCAACTGGCAATAGCCGAATCGTGTAGGTCGTATCGGTGGTACGATAATTAAACAGTTTGGGACCCATTCCGATTGAAAATTCACGCACCAGGATTCCCGCCCGCTTGGCGAAGAAAAAGTGACCAAATTCGTGAATAAAAACAATCAGACCAAACACGATGATGAAGGTAATAATGGTCGTAATCACAGACGTCGATCCTTTCGTAATAGACTAATGCAGTCAGTTTAGATAAAGCCTAATAGATGTAAGGCTGGTAATACCAATAAGAGACTGTCAAAACGGTCCAAGATACCACCGTGTCCAGGTAGAATACGGCCGGAATCTTTCACACCATAATAACGTTTAAGTGCTGATTCAACTAAATCACCAATTTGTCCGATAAGCGATAATACAATGGTCAACAGTACGGTCACTAGCCAACTATAATCGCCTTGCGGATAGAAATAAACGTAAATAGCAACCACAATCGTAGCAACTAGGGTCCCACCGATTGAGCCTTCCCAAGTTTTGTTTGGACTGATGTGCGGTGCAAGCTTGTGACGGCCTAATTTTCGACCAATCATGTACGCACCACTATCCGTGATCCAAACTGTAAACAGCGCAAAGAAAATTGTCGTTAAGCTTGCCGCATCCGCCACAATAAAGTAGTGAAAGCCAACCCCAATGTAAATGGCACCGGTAGTCAGTACCGCAGCATCATCGAAAGAAAACCGGTTTTTCGAAAAAACAGTGTACATTAAAAGTAACACGACAACGCAGTAAACGACAAATTTTAAATCTAATTTTCCCGGCAGAATGTTATGCCAGAAATCCGGCAAAATGATCAGTAGCACAGTAATACCAGATAAGACGGCTTCCCAGGAAACCACCAATTTTTTCCGCATTACCAATATTTCAGAAAGTGCAATCAAGCCAAGGACGGAAGCCGCAACATCGACCCAGACACCCCCAGCAATAATAATTGGAATGAAGATAATTAAAGCAATTACCGCTGTAATAACCCTTTGTCTCATTTATAAACTCCTTTTCAACTCACCTATTTCGTTAATCCGCCAAAGCGACGTTTACGGTGCTGATACTCATAAACTGCTTGAGTCAATAATTCGGCTGTAAATTCAGGCCAGTGCGGTGCCATAAAGACAAATTCCGAGTAGGCAATCTGCCACAATAAAAAGTTCGAAATCCGTTCTTCACCCGAGGTTCTGATAACCACGTCAGGGTCTTGATACTGACCTAATGAGGCTGTCATCAAATGTTCACTGATCATTTCCGGTGAAATATCTTCCGGCTTCAGTTCACCCTGTTGAACCGATTGTGCAATTTCTTGCACAGCGGTAGTGATTTCAGCACGACTACCATAGTTCAAAGCAAAGTTTAACACCATGCCATCACAATCCTTAGTGTCCTCGATGGCATCGGCAACAGCCTTTTGCGTCTTCTGTGGTAATTGATCCGTGTATCCCATGACGTTGACCCGCACATTGTTACTAATCAATTCTGGCACAAACGTGTCAAAAAAGTCCACAGGCAATTTCATCAGATAATTGACTTCGTCAGTGGGCCGTTTCCAATTTTCAGTTGAAAAGGCGTAAAGCGTTAGCACTTTAATCCCCAGATCACTAGCAGCTTTAGTGATAGTCTTCACCGTGTTCATACCCTGTTTATGGCCGGCAATCCGTGGTAAATGACGTTTCTGCGCCCATCTGCCATTACCATCCATGATGATGGCAACATGTGCCGGAATATTATTAGGATCCAGTTCTATTTTTTCAGGCATCTCTGACTGATTATTATTATTGAGCCAAGAAAACAAAGTGGCACCTCCAAATTAGCTTTCAAACCATAATCATACCAAAAAACAGAGTTGTCGACTATCCCAACTCTGCTTAAAGCGATTATTTAACAGAATCTAAATAAGCTACTGAAGTAAACGCCATTCACCACGATTAGCGTCAGATAACGTATTAAAATACTGAAGTAAATTGTTAGCATCATCTGGGCTTACTTCACCAAGCATGTTTAATCCTTCACCCGTTGGAATGGGTTCACTCAAATCAGTGATCTCAGACTCATTTTCAATGGTTGCCTTTGAGAACGCAACAATCCAATCTTCTTCGATCAACTGAGTGATTACGAAGAATAAATTAAAATCATCATTTACAAAGGCTGGTTGCGCATAAACGCCCTCATCAATTTGAGTTAACTCGTTACCGTTATAATTGAGAACCGCTAAGTTTTCCTCGGTAACTGCATCATTCAGTTTGAAAACCATTTTGGCAAATTGTGGTGTGCCAGGCGTGATTTCAACTGTTTCGTCGTCATTTGCCATGTTTAATTTCCTTTCGTTCAAGCAAGTCTAGCCAGAAATAATTTCTTGTTCTTTATCTTCCGTCAACTTATCGATTTGTTTAACGGCTTCGTCAGTCACTTTTTGAACTTGTTTTTCAAGATCATGAACATCGTCATCAGTGAAATCACCGTTCTTATGTCCCTTCTTCAAAACATCCATTGCTTCGCGACGAACGTTACGAACAGCAACTTTCCCTTGTTCAGCAACTGCCTTAACCTGTTTAGCCAGTTCCTTACGACGTTCTTCAGTTAATTGAGGGACGACTAACCGTAGTGCCGAACCATCATTAGCTGGCGTAATGCCTAAATCTGATTCCAAAATACCCTTTTCAACGTCTTCTAGTGAAGACTTATCAAAAGGTGTTACCAAAATCACCCGTGGTTCTGGAACGGTGATTGCAGCCACTTGATTAATAGGTGTTTCAACACCGTAATACTGAACGGTTACCCGGCTTAATAAACTTGCGTTAGCCCGACCAGCACGGATTGTACCAAATTCACGGCTTAAGACATCTTCAGCCTTTTTCATCTTATCTCTTGCTTCATCAATAATTGGGTTTGCCAATATTATTTCCCCCTTACCGTTGTTCCGATGTTTTCACCAAGAACAACCTTCTTAATGTTTCCTGGATGATTCAAGTTGAACACTACCAACGGAATATCGTTATCCATTGACAATGTGCTAGCAGTTGAATCCATCACATGAAGACCCTTATTAATAATATCCATGTGGGTCAAATGATCAAATTTAACGGCGTTCTGATCGATATTAGGATCAGCGGAGTAAACGCCATCCACACCATTTTTGGCCATTAAAATGGCATCAGCGTTAATTTCAGCTGCCCGTAAAGCAGCAGTAGTATCAGTTGAGAAATATGGGCTGCCAGTCCCACCGGCAAAAATAACAACGCGGTCTTTCTCTAAATGACGAATTGCTTTTCGCCGAATATAAGGCTCTGCAATAGCGCGCATTTCAATAGAAGTTTGAACCCGTGTAGGCACGCCGATATCTTCAAGGTTATCTTGAAGCGCAAGACCGTTCATAATGGTTGCAAGCATTCCGATATAATCGGCTTGTGCCCGTTCCATGCCCATCTGAGCACCTGATTCGCCTCGCCACATGTTACCGCCACCAACGACGATCCCAATCTGAAGACCCAAATCAAATACTTCCTTAACTTCCTTTGCCACTGTCTTGATAACTGGTGGGTGGATACCAAATCCTTGATCGCCAGCTAAGGCTTCACCGCTCAGCTTCAAAACGATACGCTTATACTTTAAATCCGTCATCATGAGCCTCCTATTAGTTTCCTGTTGTAATTCTATCATAATCCGGTATCGACCAACAGTCGTATCGCGGTTTAATTCTATAAAAAAAGGGGGTACGCTACACGTACACCCCTTTTTTAAAGTCAGTTTAGCCGTTAATTTGACTATTTACTTCATCTTCAAAGTTCTTGGTTTCAACTTCGATACCTTCACCAACTTCATAACGAACAAAGCTCTTCAGCTTGCCGCCCTTTGAAGCAACGTATTGGCTAACAGTTTGGTCAGAATCCATGACAAATTCTTGATCAGCAAGACTGATTTCAGACAAGAATTTACGTAAACGACCTTCAACCATCTTTTCAACGATCTTTTCAGGTTTGCCTTCGTTCAAAGCTTCCTTCTTCAATACTTCACGTTCGTGATCCAAACGATCTGCAGGGATCTCTTCACGAGAAGTAAACTCTGGGTTAACGGCTGCAACGTGCATTGCAACGTTCTTAGCAACACTAGCATCAGCGCCTTCAAGGACAACTAAGGCACCAATTTGGCCACCGTTATGCAGGTAAGCACCAAAGACTTCATTGTCGCTCTTTTCAACAACTTGGAAGCGACGAAGCGTCGTATGTTCTGAAGTGACCTGAGTTTGTTCAATAATCATTTCTTTAATGGTTTGACCATCATCGTTCTTCAAAGCTAAAGCAGCATCCATATCAGCTGGCTTGTTAGCAGCAATCAAATCGGTGATTGTCTTAACCAAGTTCTTGAACCGGTCATTAGAAGCAACGAAATCAGTTTCAGAGTTAACTTCAACGATTGCAGCGACATTGCCATTTTCAGAAATGTGAGCTAAACCGTTAGCAGCAACATTGCTACTCTTCTTTTCAGCCTTAGCAATTCCTTTTTCACGCAAGAAATCAATCGCCTTGTCCATGTCGCCTTCAGTAGCAACAAGGGCCTTCTTTGCGTCCATCATACCAACGCTTGTCTTATCACGAAGTTCTTTAACCATTTTTGCAGTAACGTTTGCCATTTTATGGCCTCCTTAATATTAGTTACAAATAAGTCGCATAACACCAACACAAAAGGCTGGCCCGAAAATAATCAGGCCTCGCGGGTCCACATTTTCAAGCCAGCCTAAGCACTGATGGTCTTTTAACAAATGTTAAATGTTGTAAACTATTCAGCAGCGTTTTCTGAAGCGTCCTTGCTGTCAGCATCTTTAGCTTCTGCTTTAGCAGCTTCGGCTTCGTCTTCACCTTGACGGCCTTCGATAACAGCATCGGCCATCTTGCTTGTGATCAAGCGAACGGCACGAATAGCATCATCGTTAGAAGGAATGATTACGTCAATGTCATCAGGGTCGGTGTTAGTATCAACCATAGCGACGATTGGAATATTCAGCTTTTGAGCTTCCTTAACGGCAATTTGTTCCTTACGAGGATCAACAACAAACATCACGTCAGGCAACTTAGGCATATCTTCGATACCGCCTAAGAAACGTTCCAACTTATCAGTTTGCTTCTTCAGTAAAGAAACTTCCTTCTTTGGCAGACGATCAAAAGTACCATCTTCAGCCATCTTCTTAAGATCCTTCAAACGCTTGATACGAGTTTGAATGGTGTTCCAGTTGGTTAAAGTTCCACCCAACCAACGGTGGTTAACGTAGAATTGACCAGCGCGGGTAGCTTCTTCTTCAATAGAATCTTGGGCTTGTTTCTTAGTACCAACGAAAAGCACTACAGCACCCTTAGATGCTTCATCCTTAACGAAGTTGTAGGCGGTGTCGATTAACTTAACCGTCTTTTGTAAGTCAATAATGTAGATCCCGTTACGTTCAGTGAAGATATAATCCTTCATCTTAGGGTTCCAACGACGAGTTTGGTGACCGAAGTGGACACCTGCTTCAAGTAATTGTTTCATTGTAATAACAGCCATGAAATAGCCTCCATCAAAGTTTTTTTCCTCCCCTGAGGTCATCTATACTAAGAACTCTCGCGAGCACTACTTAATATATTACTCAGAGTGTGAATTGTGGCAATCAGCCGAAAACTAGTATACCCGTTTTGGGTGTTCATAGCAACCCTTAGCCGTCCAAAAGTAAAAAAAATTTGAAATAAATGTTACATTCATGTTACACTACACTTCGCAGAACTTCGAGGAGGAACCGATTATGCTCAAAGCTATCGTTTTTGATCTTGACGATACACTTTATGATCAACAACGACCGTTTCAGCAGGCGTTAGCTTCAGTCTGGAACGACCCCGCGGTTTCCGGTCACGTGTTAACCGACCTTTTCAAGGCCTTTAAGCACATGAATGATCGAGTCGCAAAATTAGAAACATTAACTATGAACCATGTTTTTAACCGCCTTAATGACGTGCTAACGCAACATGATTTACCAACGTTGACGAATTCGGTATGGCTGGCTTTTTGCGACCGTTACCGAACAGAAGCAAAAAAAATCACCCTGTTTTCAGATATTCAAGCACAACTGCCGCTCCTAAATAAGCATTACGAATTAGGTGTGATCACCAATGGCGAAAGTAATACGCAGTCTGAAAAGTTTTCCCATCTTGAACTTGAACAATGGGTAAAGAAAGAAAACGTCGTCATTTCTGATGAAGTGGGTCTGCGAAAACCGGACCCCAGAATTTTCACCCACTTCAACCGACAGATGAATTTACAAGCTAATGAAGTGGTTTACATCGGTGATAATTTTGAAAAGGATATGGTTGGGGCCAAGCAAGCCGGCTGGCACGCCTTCTGGTTTAACCATCGGCATTTAGAGATGCCAAAATCAGACTTTATCCCTGATCAAACGGTTGAATCACCCACCGAACTGGCAGAACTGTTACAGGCGATGTCCGTTACTAATTACTAGTCCACTAACTTGTCTAGTCAACGAAGCAGCTCCTCAAATCTAACTGATTTGGTGAGCTGCTTTTTCATTTGCGGTAAACCGCAATGAGCGAACTAATTGAATCAAGTAACATAATCAACGCCATCATCCACATGGCGGCCATATTGTTCATGCTAAGCAACAAACCAATCAAAATAATATTCAACACCAATAATAGCCACAGGAAACCTTTCGACATATTTTTCATCAAACTCCCCCCTCTTTCATCGTTTATTATTATAATACAAATTATTTAGGTGCTCCTTAAAAATATGACATTTTTTATAATATTCGCGCCTTTTCGCGATATAATAGAGAAGAATATGAGAGGAGAATATATGATGAGTGAAGAAATCTATCACGACTACTTTTTTGATGAACCTGCTTTCAATACTCATGACGGTGGTTACGTTCCGTTGGAAATAGCCGACGCACCCGAAAAACCGTTGGCAATTCCTGCACGTTTAAAACCCGATAAAGAAACCGATACTGATATCTGGTATACAGTAACGGCTCAAGCTGGCGAAACTCCGATTTTGCCAGGTAAAAAGACTAAAACTTGGGGCTATAATGCCAGTATTCTCGGGCAAACTATTGTTTACCCAGTTGGCAAGCACATTCACGTGGCGCTGGAAAACCATTTACCAGAACTGACGACTTTTCACTGGCACGGCCTGATTGTTTCCGGTCCATACGTTGACGGTGGCTGTCACGCACCCGTTTATCCTGGGGAAACGAAACATATTGATTTCACCTTGGATCAACCCGCTGCAACCACTTGGCTTCATGCTCATCCATGCCCATCAACTGCTGAACAAGTTTGGCACGGCCTAGCAACCATGGTGCTGGTGACTGATGATCACATCAATTCTTTACCTTTACCACATCACTATGGCGTGGACGATATTCCGCTGGTTTTGCAAGATCGTCGTTTTCATGAAGATAATCAGCTAGACTACCATGCTGACTACGATCCAGATGGCGTGCAGGGACCGACTGCTCTCATTAACGGAACCGTTAACCCCGTCTTTGACGTTACCACTCAAAAATTACGGTTGCGAATCTTAGACGGTGCTAACCGCAGAGAATGGCGGCTACACTTCTCAGATGACCTGAAGTTCGCTCAAATTGCTGGAGATTCCAGTCTTTTACCCGAACCCGTTTACATGGATCATTTGATGCTGACCTGTGCAGAACGAGCTGAAATCGTGGTTGATTTTGCTGGCTATCACGAAGGTCAGACTGTCACCCTGTTCAGCGATGATGTGCCAATTCTAAAGTTTAGAATTCATCAATTTGCGGCTGATAACACGACGCTGCCGGATCACCTGCTGACTATCAACAAACCAGAAGTTGATCCTAAAACACCCGTTCGTAAAATCGAAATGAGTGGTATGGACGAAGCCGTCATGCTGGATGGTAAAAAGTTTAGTATGCAACGTATCGATGCCACGCAGCCGGTTGGTCAAAGCCAGTATTGGGATATCACCAATACCAACGAAAAAGACTCCGGGATGGTGCATCCCTTCCACGTTCATGGCACTGAATTCTTGGTTATTTCTCGTAATGGTCACGCACCATACCCAAACGAACACGGCTTTAAAGATACCGTTGGGGTTAACCCAGGCGAAACCGTTCGTCTCCTGGTTCGCTTTGATCTGCCCGGTGTATACATGTACCATTGCCACATTATTGAACACGAAGACGGTGGTATGATGGCCCAAATTCAAACCTATGAGCCAGGAAAACCAATGCCAAAGTACAAGTTAATGGATATGGATACTTTAATGAATGCATTCGCCAAAGAACGCGGTATTGAACCAAAAGATTTGTGGATGGCAGGCATGGATTCATATAGTAAATATGGTATGAAGATGTAGCGATTCTTCACTGATAAAATACAAATACTAAAATTAAAAGCGCTCGAATTTTGTTTTCGAACGCTTTTTACTATCCAATTATTTAATTTTAGACCAATCAATCTCTCGCTGCTGATGATAATATTGACGATCATGTTCGTTAATTTCTCGCATCACATGACAAGGTGTTCCTATCGCGACAACATTGGCTGGAATATCCTTGGTCACAACACTGCCAGCACCGATAACTGAATTATCACCGATGGTAACTCCTGGCAAGACGATGACGCCAGCACCTAACCAGCAATTACGCCCTATTTTAATAGGTAGATTATACTGGTATTCTTTTTCCCTCAACTCAGGCAAAACCGGATGAGTTGCTGACGCCAAAGTCACATTAGGACCAAACATGGTGTGATCACCAACGTAAATGTGAGTATCGTCAACTGCGGTTAAATTATAATTAGCATAAATGTGACTGCCAAAGTGCAGGTGCTTACCACCAAAGTTCGAATGCAGTGGCGGTTCAATATAAGTATCCTCACCGATTTCAGCAAACATCTTTTTAAGCAACCGCTGACGCCCCTCGTGATCACCGGGCCGCGTCTGATTAAAATCATAAAGCAGTTCTTGAGCAGCTTCCTGTTCCTTTAAAATCGCTTTATCCATTGGTAAATAAAGGTTACCATTGTGCATATCCTCTGTCATATAACTTTTCCTCCTAATATCTAACAAGTCCATTATAGCAAACATGTAAACGTTTACCAGCCTGTATTTTAATGGTTGTAATGACCGACAAATAACCCGTAGAATAGCAAGCCAATTATACGTCAAAGTCAAGTAAATGTGCTATTATGTCTTTGCTTTAAGAGAGTGTTTGATTTATGAGAGAAAGGACTGATTAGCGTGATAAACTATCATTTGAACCGTTCATTCAAAAGGTTTCCCAGCCATTATTTTTACGTGATTGCATTAGTCTCAACCGGTCTCTTTTGGGGGCATACCACAACCGTTGTGAAAGCCTCAACTTCAGAGGATTCGACGCCTTCAACCGACACCACCAGTTCAGTTGATCAAACTGCTTCCAGCACCGTTCTGCGAACATCCGTCACAACTGAAGCGAGCAGTACAGAACAGAATACTGATGGAATCAATAACAATCAAGTCATAGCTGATTCCTCATCTTCTAATGAAAGCAATCCAGCAAGTGATGTTACTGATGCCGACCCAGTCACCACAACCACTGACGCTGATGATCCTGGTTCAACGGACACCTCAAGTGGCACTTCAACCGGCACTTCAACCGCCAGTGTCACGCTAACACCGCCGGGAGGGACACTGCCGAGTAACGATGGATCACAGGCAGTACCGGATACTGATCAGACTGATGATGATCCGGCTGGCTCTCAAGCCACTGCATCTCCAACTGACATTACAGCCATCACTCCGGATCCGGAAAATACCACGCAGGTTGCACCCGATGCTTTAGGCGTTAAACCGGTCGGCGGCATCAAGCTGAACGTGCCGATTCCCACAACTGGTAAGGATGCAATCACAGCTACGGATGAATATTACTATACGATTGATGGTGATATTAATATTACTGCTCAGCTAGCTAATTATCACCGTAGTTTGTCTGATGTTTCTATCACACCAGGTACCTGGCAAGGTAGTGCTTATGCTGCCGCTATACCAGCCAATGCGGTGGGAATTGACCCTAAAACTGGCAAAAACTATGTCGACGAATGGATGCCCGACGTTTGGTTCCAGTATCTGCTTTGGTTAACGGAATACAACACTCAGTTTCCAACTTGGACTCGTTTTAGAAATTCATTCTCAAAATCAAGTCTAAGCACCCTGACCAATTTCACCGTAACCATGGCCCAGCAGCAAACTAGTGCAACAAACCTTGCCCCCACACAGGTTTACACAGCATTAGTGCAAACTAATAGCTTAGAAGGGCTACAATATGCACAAAATTTGAACACCATTAATTTCACCGTAAATTCTGACGTTTCTGAACAGGTTTATGGTGGCGACATTCAAAGTAAGTTATGGGATATCAGCGCACTGTCAAAAATAAACAGTCTAACTAGTGTTCGTTTTTTATCTACTTCTATTCAAGACGTATCCGCATTAAGGTCGAATGACCATTTAGCAAATATTGAATTAAGCTTTAATCAAATCAGTGACATTAGTGGTTTCCAAAGCGACTGGATAAAATCGCAGCCCGCACCTAATCCTAACGACAATAGGATTGGCAGCTCACGCTACAATGGCATTAGTATGCCATTGCTGGTGCTTAAACCTGGAACTACCAGCGTGGAAGTTAGTTACAACGTCAAAGAATACGATGGGTCATTAGTTCACATGTATCCTTCTGATGGCTCCGATTTTAGTACTGACTATCCAGAAACCTATGAGATGTATAAGGCAAGTACAGCTGATGCAGTCAGCGAAAACGATCAAACCATCGTGTTCTATAACTTCAAGACTCCTCCGGCCGGTGATGTTGGCTGGCTTTCAGCGGGGTACGTCTTTTGGGAGGACGGCTATCCTAAAGATCCGTCCGCTTTTGATGTGTGGGTGTCCATTCCGTACATTATTTCTGATGATTATGGCACGACAAAGGTCAATTATGAGAATTTACTGACTAATGGTCAGCAGGAAGAAGTTGCAACTTCGACGCCATTGAGTGGGTCAGTTGGTGACACTTATGATATTTCGTCCGACTCTAACACGACATATCCGCTGGAGTGGTTGACCGATAAATATGGCAGCAACTATTTAGTTTTGAATGGCACTGGTAATTATTCTGATTATCTTGCCAACAATGGTCTTGCTCAGGCGGTTCCTGGTGCCGGCACTTACACTGCCGACCCGCAGAATCTAACCGTCTTATTTGCACCAACAAGCAGTACGGTAACGGTACAACACGGTTACTATGATGCTGATCATCAATTTGTCCCGCTATCATCAGATACGACTGTTGATCAATCCTCGGACACTAGTTTAAACGTTGCGGATCAAGCAACTCCAATCACCAATTTCCACTACACATCCGCTGAAATTGTTGCAGCTGACGGCACCACAACCCCATTGTCCAACACGACCACCGTCCCCTACCTCACAAATGGCTATCAGCTTCGACTCTTGTACGCGCCAGATCCGGCCACGATTAATTTCACCTATAAGGACGACCTCGGTAATATACTGCCGCAAAGCGGATCCGATACTGGTACAGCTGTCAGCACGTTCTCACCTGACAGCAAACTGGGGCAGATTGACATTCCCGACTACACGTTTGACCACTATGAAACCAGCGATGGCACGCCAATCACCACATCAATGACCTACCCTGAACTACAAGCCGGTTTAACGTTGGTCTACAAAGGGAACACCTTGCCAATCACCGTGAGTTACGTTGATAACCACGGTAATGTCATTCATATAACAGCACAGGCTTCTGGTGCCGTGAACGCAAAGTTAACTAGCGATTGGCTGAGTGATAATCAACTAAGCATACCGGATTATACCTTCGACCACGTTGAGACGACCGCCGACCACCAGACTATTTCAGCCGACGCAACAATTAATACAGTTCGCGAAGGCATCACGTACGTTTATGCGCCAAATTCGATTACTATCCCGATTCATTATCTGAATTCAAACGTCAATCCAGTATCGATTGCCGCCGACGATTCCCTCGATAGCCCAATCAATGAAAATGTGACTACCGAACAGATTACGGCTAAAGAAGTCGCCATCAAATATTACACGTTCAAAGAAGCCCGAGATAACGCCGGTAACCTGGTTACTTTTCCAAGTTCAGCCGCCACCATTCGAGAAGGCATCAATCTCATTTATGATGAAGATCGGGTTTCAGTACCAATCAGCTACGTGGATCCAGATGGTAACCCACTTCTTACGTCTGGTTCAATCGATGGTTTTGCTGCTCATCAATTGACACCGGATCAAATTGCCACAATTAACGGATACACGCGGAAACAACTCATTGATCAGGATAATAATTTGGTGACGCTACCAGTCAACTTTGGCGATTTAGTTGGCAAACAATTAACGGCAGTATATGAGCCAATTCAAGTCTCGGTTCCAGTCGATATTGTTAATTCTGCTGGGACTCATTTAGCCGATTTTCCAGCGATCACTGGCAACTATCTGGATGAACTCACCGCGGACATGCTCAGGGAAATGGCACCTTCAATCAACGGCTACTCGTATTCAACAGTTCAGGATGCCGCCGGTAACGCGCTGACTCTGCCAACACAACTTGGGGCGATCGACCCCAAAGGCATCAAGCTGGTTTACACTGAAAATAATGTGCTCCTCGCCGTGCACTATGTGGATCCTGATGGTAATCCGCTGGGAAAAGATTCATCCATTAATGGCAGTTTTAATCAGGCGCTTTCTCGTAACGACCTGCCGATTTCTGAATTCACGGGTTACACCGCGGACACCATTACAGATAGCTCCGGTAACACGATTACGTTTCCAACGACCTTTGGTGCTGTCAACGGCGACATCCAGGTCACTTACCAGCCAGTTCGAGTCACCATCCCGGTTCAAATCGTGGACGCTACCGATAAACCGATTGGCAAGTTAGACCCGATTCAAATCACGGGAAACTATCTTGATCAGCTTACTGACGCGCAAATCAGAGTAATGGCTCCTTCCATTAACGGCTACACCTATTCGGCAGTCGTAGATTCAACCGGCAGCCCACTAACTCTACCAACGACACTTGGAGCAATCGATCCAGCTGGAATCAAGCTCGTCTACAATGAAAACGACGTGCTGTTGACCGTTCACTATGTGGATCCTGCGGGTAACGCATTGAGTGAAGCTTTACCACTTAACGGAAAGTTTAGTGCGGAATTGAACCTTGAATCACTGCAAACACCAGAGATAACTGGGTATACAGCCGGCCCAATCACCGATGAAACGGGTCATCCAATCACGCTCCCTACTACGTTTAGTACTGTTAACGGCGATATTCTTGTCCACTACCAGCCCGTTCAAGTGACCATTCCGGTTCAGTATGTCGACACCAATAACAACACCATTGCCGAACCACAGCAAGCCGCCGGTAATTACTTGGATACACTGAGCAATTTGAATTTAACCAACGATATTATAGGATATACTTTCAAAGAAATCCAAGATACTCAAGGCAATGTGCTGCCGGCTTCAACCCCATTAGGCGCCATCGATCCGGCTGGCATCAAATTCATTTACACCGAAAACGAAGCAAAATCTTCTATTAAATATATCGATGCAGCTGGCAATGAATTACATTCAGCTGGCACCATCTCCAATCAGCCAAGTCAGCAACTCACTGCTGATGAGATTACCCTACCAGCAATCACTGGCTACACCTTCGACCACTTCGTCGATGGCAACCTCCAACCCATCACCCTACCGCTGAAGTTCGCCGAGATTATCAGTAACGGCATTCAAGCGGTATACGCACCGGTTCAAGTCGCCGTCACCGTGAACTATGTCGATGAAAACGGCAAAAAGCTTGCCGACCCGCAGCAAGCCCGTGGCAACTATTTAGATCAACTCACCGCTGATCAGATTGCTGGTCTGGCAACGCCAATCTCCGGTTACACGTTTGTTGAAGCTCAGTATTCATCCGGTCAGGCACTGAATTTACCTGTCCAGTTTGGCACAATTACGGCCACCGAGATCAACCTCGTGTACCGTGAAAACACGGTTACTGCACCGATTCAATACGTTGATTTGAATGGTGAAGAACTGCTGCCATCAGCAATGATCAACCACCAGCCAAGTGAGCAGCTGTCTGACAATGACATTGCTGTGCCAGCGATCACCGGCTACACGTTTGACCACTTCGCTGACAAAAACAATGCCACGGTTTCGTTGCCAATTGCCATGAGTGACATCGTCGCCAATGGCTTCAAAGTTGTCTACAAGCCGGTTCAAGTCTCAATCCCGGTTCAACTCGTCGATACTACCGGTAAAGTGGTTGGTAATTCACAGCTGCTGACTGGCGACTATCTCGACTCGCTCACCAACGAGATCATCAGTCAGTACACGCCAACAATCGATGGTTATACCTTCACTGAAGTCCAAGATTCAACCGGTGATCCACTGACACTGCCAGCCCAATTTGGCACTATCGACCCTACTGGTATCAAGCTGGTTTACTTCGAAAATCAGGCGGAAGTTACTATTAAATACGTGGATCCACAGGGTACGGAATTACACCAGGCTGGCACCATTTCCCATCAGCCAAGTCAGCAACTGACTGCTGACGACCTTACGCTGCCAACGATTTCCGGCTACACCTTCGACCACTTCGCTGATAACGCACAACAGCCGATCACGTTGCCAATCACCTTCAGCGAGATCATCGACAACGGCATCCAAGTGGTGTATGAACCGATTCAAGTCACCATCCCGGTTCAATACGTGGATGACGAAAATAATCCAATCGCCGAATCCACCCAAATCAGCGCTAACTATCTGGATGAACTCACCCCAGAAAGCATCACCCAGCTGGTAACACCAATCGACGGTTACACTTTTGACACCGTTCGCGATGCCCATGGTAACGTGCTGACCTTACCAATTCAGTTTGGCGCCATTGATCCCGCGGGCATTAAGCTTCTGTACACCGAAGAGATCGAAGGAACCGTCACCACGCCCGTTCCCGTCACTTACGTTGATTTAGCAGGAAACCAACTTCTGCCAGCAATCAACATTGAGATTGAATCTGACCAGCAAATTACCGCCAATCGTGTGCCAATTCCAGACGTACCCGGCTACCAGTTCACTAAGTTGACTGATCACGTGGGCAATACGATCACCTTACCGACCACGCTTGATACCGTAGAAACCGGCCTCCGAGTGGTTTACCAGCCAATTAAAGTGTCTCTGCCAGTGAGTTACGTGGACACAGAAGGTCACGTCATTGCCAACCAACAGCGAACCAGCGGTAACTACCTAGATCAGCTCACCACTGGCACTATCGCTGAGCTTGCAACGCCAATCGACGGTTACACCTTCGTGGAAGCACAGGACGCAACAGGCAAGCCGCTGAGTTTGCCACTAACTCTGGGGACCCTTACCGAGGGTATCAAGCTGGTCTACCGTGTAAACGAAGTGCCAACGGATATCACCGTCACCATCAACTACGTGGATCCAGCTGGCAACCACATCCAGCCGCCAACTAACATTCACGGTGGCCCAGACGACCTTCTCACCGCGGAACAGGTCAACGTTCCTGAACTGCCGGGTTACGTCTTCGACCATTTCGAGGATAACAACGGCAATCCATTTTCGTTGCCAATTAGTTTCAGCGACCTTGAAAATGGTGGCCTGCACGTGGTCTATCAGCCAATTAAAGTGACCGTGCCGGTTTACTACCTGGATGACAGCGGTCAGACTATTGGAATGGCTCAGCAGGTTCCAGGTAATTATCAAGATCCGTTCACTGCGGCTGACCTGACTGGGTTGCAACAAGCCATTCCTGGTTACCAGTTCTCAAATGTGCGTACAGCTAGTGGCGAGACGTTGGCTCTTCCCACCGTCCTCGGTGAATTACAAACTGGTCTTTATCTGATTTACACCGTGGACAACGCCAACGTGGTACCGCCAGAAACACCTGATACTACCCCACCAGCTGGCAACCCCGGTGACATCATTCCGGAGAACGTTCCGGCAAAAGTCATTTATGCTATGAAAGAAATCAGCCTGCATACCACCGCTAACTTTACTAACGATAACATCGTCATGACCTACGTGAAGAAGCCACGGATTTACCGGCCCCGTTTCATGGTGATCGACACGGTTCGTGACAGCCAAAACCGACTGCGCTATCTGGTGCGCGACATCAATTCTAAGAGTGATACCTACGGGTTGATGGGCTACATCACTGCCGATCCCGAAGACGTCCGCAGCGCTTACTACCACATCGTGCCGACCACTATCACGGTGATCAATCCAAAGGGCATCAACGGCTATAAGAACACCGACCTGACGGGTAAAGTCACCCACTACCGTCAAGGGACGGTTCTAAAAGTCGCGCGAATCCTCAAAGATAAAACCGCGACCCGCTTCGTGCTCACCAACGGCCAAATCGTGACCGCAAGCAAGCTTCTCGTCAAGATGGGTACCATTCCGCAGCCGAAGCGTGCAACCAAGCTTAAAGCGCTCAATCGGTACGGTGATCTGGATTTAATAACCAAGCTTGAACACTTCAAGAAAGTGACGCCAAAGTCGTTCGGTATTCTCAATTGGGACTACAGCGATGGCTATAACTACCACGTGAAATCATTGAAGCGTTATCGAATCGATAATGGCTATATTACCGCCTATAGTAAACTGGTAAAGAGCAATTACTAGAAACCAAAAACCGTTGCTACTTTGTTAAAAGTAACAGCGGTTTTTGATGTAACCGGTTTAAGAATTGACCGCAATGATTGTCTTCTTATTTGCGGTGATCCATTTCCCTGAGGTTAACTGAATCTTAGTAATTTGACCACTTTGTTTAATCAATTTAGCAGTTACAATCATACCCTTTTTAAGGTGTGCTTGACGTTGACTGACCTTGAAAGTAGCGTGTGGATACTCGTAAATCCCCTTAGCTGCAATCACTTTAACTCGTTTTGGTAGAGCTTTGTAGTACAAGCCCGCGACAATTTTGGCATTAGCAGAAATGTAGCCATTTTTAACTTTGTAACGTAAGGTGCCATTCTTAGAGTATGCCACGCCTTCAACTTTAAAAGTGACCGCTTTAGTCCGTGGCTGTTTGTCGAAGTGCTGTACTCGTTTAGTTAGATTCACATCCCGATAAACATTGATACCCGTTTTGGCATAGACGAAGCGTGGAAAATTAACCGCCTGTTTAGCTGGTTGACTAGGTTGTTTGACGGGATTATTCGACTGACTAGAGCTGTCTTGACTGCCTTGACTGCCTTGACTGCCTTGACTGCCTTGATTATTTTGACTCGCTTGATTGCTTTGATCAGGCACAGTTGGCGTTGAAGGCTGACTTTCTGAGAAATTATTATTTGACTCATCAGCCTGTTTTTGATTGTCCAACATCTTGAACTGGCCGTTAGATTCAAATAATTTTCCTAAGGCAATCAATGTCTGATCCTGTCCCTTAGCAGCTTGGAACTGAATCCCCAAAGGCATCTTATTGGCACTCACATAGGTTGGCAAACTGATTGCTGGTTCTCCAGTCAGATTAGCCAGCTGGGTAAATGGTGTCTTGGTCAGTCCATGAAGCCAGGCATCATAGATCAGTTGCATTTGCTGAGCGCTGTCTAATGAACCAATGTGTCGTAATTTTTCAACGTATTCTGGTAAGAAAGCTGGATCATCATTGCTTGGCGCCGTGGTTGCGGTCGTCGGCGTCAGATAAATTGGATACTGTTTATGAAAATCGCTCATTTGCTGTCTGGCAGTTGCAATGGTTTGTTGAACCTGAACACCATCGGTAGCCGGGTTAAGTTTCTTGCTTGCTTCATACAAGGCATAAGTCATAATACTGCCGTCATCTGGGCCCAAGTCACGTTTGAACTTACTCCTTGCAAATGAATTGGCTGCAAACCCATCGCTGGTACCTGATTTGTAATAGGCCATCATCAGTGCCTTGCCATCAACTGGACTATCAACCTGCTTAACATTAAAGCCTTGATCTTTAAGAAACGAAACCGCTTGCTGAACAGCATCGACAGCATCCTGGCTGACTGGCGTTCCAACGGGTGACTTAGTTGAATAAGCAATGGTTTCTTTCTTCAGATCACTAGGTGCTGGTACATCTGTCACTTTGCCGCTCAACATATTATTGAATAGCGTTTCAGTGTCCGCCATTGATTTGGTTTCGGCAAAACTAGCCATTGAGCTGGTCGCACTATCACCGGTAATCATACCAGATGTTGGTTTTAGACCAATCAAGCCTGACCATGAAGCTGGAATTCGAATCGAACCACCAGCATCATTGCCGGTTGCAATCGGTACCATATCATCCGCCACACTAGCAGCTGACCCACCCGATGAACCACCGGGATTATCTGCCGTGTTCCAAGGGTTTGAAGCAGTCCCGTACAATTTTGATGTGGTGACATTGATCAACCCCAGTTCGGGATAATTCGTCTGACCGATGACAATGAAACCTAGACTCTGCAGCTTAGCTACAAACGGTCTGGTATAACTTGCAACCCGATCACTAGAGTATGGGAGTCCTTGCGTAGCCGGCTCACCCTTTAATTCTTGTGCTAATCCCTTGATCAAAATTGGCACACCGTAAAATGGCTGACCAGTATCCTTCATTGCATCAGCTTCACTCAAAGCTTTATCTTCTCGTAAAGTCAAAACAGCGTTTAATTGCGGGTTATCCTGCTTGATCTTTTGAACAGCTAACTTGATCAGTTGCTGCTTAGTGACCTTGTTACTACGGACCATTGCAGCTAACTGTGACGCGGTTGAATGCTCGTACTGAGATAGTGTCAGCGTGCTTTGTGGTGCAGTAGCTGTAACAGTTGCCTGAGAACTGGTCTCAGCCCCCTGAACAATCGTCTGACCACCTAAGCCAAACATTCCCAAGGTTACCACTGTTATAAGTAACCCCTTACGTAATTGATGCTGGTTGCGCTTCCCAAACCAACCCATTTATCCATCCCCACTTTCAAATATATATGAAATAGTATTGCTCATTTAGACTACGCCATTTTCATAAAAAATGAAAGCGCTTTTCAAGCCCTATAAATCATAAAATTCTAATGATTATCATAAAATATTAAATATTATTAAAGCGAAATTTATGTAGAACGTGTATGGTATATTATTAATGGCTTCACAATAAAGTATATTGCCAAAATTATCAAGGCGTTTAAACTCGTTATTTCCTAATATATTTCATAAGATAAGCATTAAATATATAAACTAATGTGTTATTTTCAATATCTATTTTTAGAATATTTTTTAATTTCCCTTTTATTTCAATTTGAAATCGTGAAATCAAAAAACTCAGGCAATCAAAAGCATTGCCTGAGTCCTTATTACTTCAAATTATTCTGCCAACACACCATGAACCACCATCACTTGACCAGCTTCATCAGGTGCTTCCAACCAATGAAATTCACCTGGCTGCATCACAACAGCTTTGCCTGGTACCAGCGTGGTCACGTCATCATCAGTATGGAACTGGATTGATCCCTTGATTGCCACGACAGTTACAGTCATTGATGAGCGGTGACGTTTAATAGTAAAACCCTTGGGTAAAACTAACCTAACGATGGACAAATGGTGCTCTACCATCATCCTGTCAGGTCCCTCTGATACCGTTGTATCTGGTGTTAATACTTTCATGATTGCCTCCATTATCATTATGCATGTATGTAAATAGTGGCAGGAAATCTGCTACTATTATTTTTCGATTGAGCGTTTAATTTTTGATTGAGCGTTTTTACTTTGTCGTCTTACTTCTATCTAGCCTAATCGGGCTACTACAGGCAGAGACTTGCACCTAAGCCAATACCAATATAAATCCAAGCCCAGGATTTCTATCGGTATCAGCTTAGGCTCCAGTCTCTAACCGCCTGTCTTCGCACCTAACCTATTGACCCTTCCATCTCAAAACTAATCAACCGGTTCAACTCAACCGCATACTCCATCGGCAGTTGTTTCGTAAATGGTTCCACGAAGCCCATGATAATCATTTCAGTCGCCTTTGATTCCGAGATTCCTCGCGACATCAAATAATACAGCTGTTCCTCTGAAATCTTGGAGACCTTTGCTTCATGTTCCATCGCCACATTGCCGTTATAAATTTCGTTATACGGAATCGTGTTTGACGACGACTGGTCATCCATGATGATCGTGTCACATTCAACGTGGGCCTTTGAACCATCCGACTTCTTTGTGAAGCGAACTGTCCCGCGATAATCGGTGGCACCACCAGTTTTAGCAATTGACTTTGAGACAATTGAACTAGACGTATTCGGTGCATTGTGAATCATCCGCGCACCAGAATCTTGATGAATACCATTAGAAGCAACGGCAATCGAAAGCATCGTCCCACGGGCATTTTCACCATCTAAGTAAACGCTTGGGTACTTCATGGTCACCTTAGATCCTAAGTTACCATCGACCCATTCCATGGTGGCGTTCTCTTGAGCTGCGGCCCGCTTCGTTTCCAAACTATAGACGTTGTCCGACCAGTTTTGAATCGTCGTGTAACGGCAGTAAGCGTCCTTTTCAACGTTCACTTCAACTACCGCAGCGTGCAAACTATCAGACGAATAGTTCGGTGCGGTACAGCCTTCCACGTAGTCCACTCTGGCGCCTTCGTCCACAATGATCAGTGTCCGTTCAAATTGACCAGAATTCTCCGCGTTCAAACGGAAGTACGCTTGAATTGGCGTCTTAGTTTGGACACCCTTTGGCACGTAAATAAACGAACCACCGGACCAAACAGCCCCATTCAGTGCAGCAAACTTATTGTCAGTCGGCTTAACTAACTTGCCAAACCACTTTTTGAACAACTCTGGGTATTCACGCAACGCCGTATCGGTATCGGTAAAGATAATCCCCAGTTTTTCAAAATCGTTTCGCATGTTGTGGTAAACCACTTCAGATTCGTATTGTGCTGATGAACCCGCAAGGTAACTACGTTCAGCTTCTGGCACGCCCAAACGGTCAAAGGTCTTCTTTAGATCATCAGGGACGTCATTCCAGTCCCGGTATTTTTTATCAGTCATCTTTTGATAGTAAAGCATATTCTTTAAATCAAGCTCGCTCAAATCTGGACCATAATCCGGCATGGGCAGCTTTTTGTATGCTTCATACGATTTCAGACGATAGTCTAGCATCCATTTAGGTTCCTTTTTTTCGGCTGAAATCTTCCGAACCGTTTCTTCTGTTAGCCCACGACCTGTTGAATATGCTGGCTTGATATCGTCGTGAAAACCGTATTCATAATCTTTATCGTTAGCAACAATGTCTGGGACATTTTGTGCGCCTGTTCCTTCTGCCATTTGCTACTCCTGCTACTGATAACTTATAAAAAGTTATAGATTATTCTTGCTTCTCCCTATCCTGCCTCGTATAAAACTCACTAATACAGTTGATATGATAGTCCACAAGCGTTAATTCCCGGCTAGCCACCGGTACATCCTTTGAAACCTGTTTTAGTAGGCTAATTCAAAGTTTTCAGTATCCCTGATATTCAGGGCCGCATTAATATCGCGATCTTCGGTATAACTACATTTAGGACATTGATAGGTGCGCTCACTTAGCTTTAAATCAACTTTTTTATAGCCACATTGATGGCATAACTTAGAAGTTGGTTCAAACCGGCCAGTCAGGTGTACCGGAATGCCTATTTGCTGGCATTTAGAAACTAATTTGATTCTAAAACTATAGAATCCTTGGTAACTAACGGCTTTAGCTAAATGCCGATTTTTCATCATACCCTTAACATTCAAGTCTTCTAAGGCTACCCACTGCGGTTTGGTTCTCACCACAGCGGCGATAATCTTATTTTGATAATCTGACTGAATATTGGTTAACCGTTGATATAAGCGTTGCACTTTCCGCTGAGTTTTAGCTAGATTTAAATCAGTAGCAGATTTCCCTTCTTTCTGTCTTCTAGCTTTCAGTGCTTGATACTGACGGGACAACTTTCTTTGCAGGCGTCTAAGGCGTTTTCTGATGCGTCTTACCCGACTACTTTTATTCTGATTGTGATACAGAGTACCATCGTTTAGAACGGCAAACTCTTTTAGACCAAGATCAATGCCAATGGGCTCACCGGTCACTTCTAACTTTGGCAGTTCGGTCTGTTCCACTAAACAAGTCAAGTAATAACGGCCAGCTTTGAATTTGATTCGGCCTTGTTTGATAACAAAGTGTTCTGAGTCTGCAGGAATGTAGCCAAACTCTTTCAAACGTACCCAGCCAAGCTTCGGCAACTTGATTCGGTGACGCTGACAGGCAATGATTTGCGTTTTACCGTTCTCAACAAAGTAATAACTACCCTGACTGCGCTTAAACGATCGCCAGTGAGGAAAACCACTCTGTTTCTTAAAGAACCGCTTCATGGCCGTATCAGCGTCAATAAAGGCCTGTTTGACCGATTTAGCATATAAATCCTTGATCCACATATCATCAGGGTTAGCTTTTAGATACTCATGGTTAAACCACTTACTAAAAGCGTAAGCGTTTAAGTAGCAATAACCCATTTCGTAGCGTTGCTGATTGATATCCAAAAACAGGTTATAGGCCCAACGACTGCCACCAATATGACAATCAATCTGCCAAGCTTGTTTTTCAGTCGGCTTAATTTCGACTTTGTAGGTGAGTAACATCAGATATTCCGCCTTATGGAATTTAATCACCAAGGTGAGGTGTCCCTCATATTATACGGGATGGATTTAGCTCAAAAAGCCTTTTAATGAAATTCATATAAATCACTACATATAAGCTATCAGCTAATACAGAAAATTTAACTTCTAACTTTAACCTTGTTATACCTTTTACCAGGCACAGAATAGTATAGAAACACCACTTTACAAGGATTGATATCCTTTTACAGCAAAACAGTTACTGTTTATTCCTCCTTCTCAGAATCATCCACATTGCCGTCTGGCTGTTTTAACAATGCACGCTGCAATGCCCACCATGAAAGTGTCGCGCACTTAATACGCGCTGGAAACGTCATGATGTTGCTTAAGATTGCGGCGTCTTGAAGTTCATCCAAATCTTTTTGAGGATGTTTTTTACCTATGACCATGTCAGAAAAAGTCTTTGCCATGTTTAAGGCTTCATCCTTGGATTTACCCATAACAGCATCCGTCATCATGCTGGCACTGGATTGACTGATCGTGCAACCATCACCGGTAAAACCGATATCGCTAATTCGATCCTGATCGTCCAGCTGGATATCCAAGTTAATGACATCACCGCAAGTCGGATTCTTCAGTGTAATCTTATGAGTCGCGTCCGGCAGCGCATGTTTGTGATGCGGATGATCCGAGTGATCCAAAATCACTTCTCGATATAAACTATTTAGTTTCTCTAGACCCATGATTGAAGAACTCCTTTGTTTCTTGAAGTGCCACAAGCAAACGATCAGCGTCCGCTTGCGTATTATACAGATACAGACTAGCACGTGCTGTGGCGGTTAGTCCAAGATATTCCATCAGTGGCTGTGCGCAGTGATGTCCGGCACGAACTGCCACACCTTCCATGTCTAAGGCAGTGGCAACATCGTGTGGGTGCAAGTTCTCTAGATTAAACGCAATAACACCCGTATGCTTAGCAGGATCTTGTGGCCCATAAACTTGAACACCATCGATAGCTTCCATCTTAGGTAACAGGTAATTCACTAGTTCCTGTTCGTGCGCACGCACTACTGACATGCCAATACCAGTTAAATAATCAACAGCGGCTCCTAAGCCAACTGCACCGGCGATATTTTGCGTTCCAGCTTCAAATTTATAAGGCAATTCTGCCCAAGTCGATTCCTGCTGGTGAACAAAGCCAATCATTTCGCCACCGTATTGGTAAGGTGGCATTGCTTCTAGTAATTCGCGTTTACCATATAAAATACCGATACCAGTAGGACCCATCATTTTATGCCCAGAAAAAGCGTAGAAATCAACGTCTAAATCCTGAACATCAACCGCCATATGCGGTACGGCTTGCGCACCATCACCAACAAAAACTGCACCATGTTGATGAGCTAGTTTAGCTAACTGTTTGATTGGGTTAACGGTGCCCATAACGTTAGAGGCATGAGCGACCGCGACAATCTTAGTTTTGTCAGTAATTAACTGCTTAGCTTCTTCTAAGTCAAGTTCCCCGTCATCCGTCAAATGAATGTACTTTAACGTAGCACCCTTACGAATGGCTAGTTGCTGCCACGGAATCAGGTTGCTGTGGTGTTCCATGATTGAAATCACAATCTCGTCTCCAGCAGAAACGTTGGCTTCACCATAGGTACTGGCCACTAAGTTCAAGCCATCCGTACAACCTTTAGTGAAAATAACTTCCTCTGGTTCCGGTGCATGAATAAACTTTTGCACTTTACGACGAGCAGCTTCGTAATCAGCAGTTGCTCTTTCTGCCAAGGTGTGGACACCCCGGTGAACATTAGCGTTATCCGTTTGGTAAAAATGTGTTAGCGCTTCAATTACTTGGTTTGGGCGTTGAGCAGTGGCGGCGTTATCTAAATATACTAGACGTTCATCGTTCACTTTTTGATCTAAAATTGGAAAATCCTGTAACAATTTACTCAAAGTGTTGTCCATCTTCAAGCTTCCTTTCAATCATGTCAATCATTTCTTGACGGACTTCCGGTAGTGGAATTTCATCCAAAACAGCACCCAAGAACCCACGAATGACCAACCGTTGAGCTAATTTCTTATCGATTCCTCGACTCATCAGGTAGTACAGCTGATTTTGATCCACTTGGCCAACACTAGCCGCATGCCCGGCAATCACATCATCTTCATCGATTAACAGAATTGGGTTAGCATCACCATGGGCTTGATTAGACATCATGAGTACCCGGTTTTCCTGTTCGGCATTTGCGCCAGACGCACCGTGAATAATGTCACCGATACCGTTAAAGACCAGCTCGGACTTTTCCAGCAGCACACCACGTTGAGAGATATTAGCCGTCGTATGCTTTCCCCGGTTAACCACTCGGTTATTGATCCCGTTACTCTGTTTACCTGTGGTTACCGCAATAACCTTTGATTCAGAATGAGAACCCTCACCAATTAATTCACTGGTGATATCGCCTAGCGTATTCTGGTCGTTAACGATGCCAATTGCCCAGTCAAAACGCGCGTTACGACTAAGGTTGGCTCGTCGATGGAGAAACGAATAGGTCTGTTCACCTAATTCATCCACACTAGAGAAGTGGACGTGACTATTAGCACCACTCATCACTTCAACCATGCAATGTGCGGCATTGGCAACGTCGCCTTCAGTAGTTAAATGTTGAATGAAGGATAACTGACTATCCTCTTCAGCAATAATCAACACGTGTGACACCATGGCTTGTTTTACCGTACTATCCTGAATTAGAAACGCCTCAATTGGCTGTTTGATTACCACACCTTTTGGCACGTATAAAAAGATACCGGAATTTAAAAAGGCTTGTTGGTACGCCGTTAATTTGTTTTCGTTATACTTGGTCACTTTTTCCATAAAGTACTTTTTAGTCAAATCTGAATGTTCACGAAAAGCACTAAAAATATCGGTTAAAATGACCCCTTGAGCTGCCAGTTCATCCGGTAAGTTCACAGCAACGGTGGTCTGACCAACTTGAACAAACCGAATCTGGTTATCAGCCTTAGGTAAATGATCAGCGAGATGCTTGTCACTGTCTCTAAAAGTGAGTGTCATGTTATCCATCAAAGGCCAGCGATGAAAATCATAGCGTTTCATTTCTGGCAATGGCAGATCCTGCATGGCATCGATGGCTGCAAGGCGACGATCCACGAACCACTGAGGCTCGCCGTGCGCGCTGGCAGCAGTTTTCACTGCGGTCTTTACTGCTTCATAATCTTGAACGGCACTTATCAAAACGACCCCTCCTTAACGATTATCGTCAACTAAATCAACATCCAGTCCTAGCTCATCGCGTAGACCAGCATAGCCTTCGCTTTCCAGCTTCTTGGCAAGGTCCGCGTCACCGCTCTTAACGATGCGACCATCCATCATGACGTGCACAACATCAGGCACGATGTAGTTTAATAACCGTTGATAGTGGGTGATGATCAATGAACCGAAGTTATCGCCACGCATCGAGTTAACACCCTTGGAAACAACTTGAAGCGCATCAATATCAAGTCCAGAGTCAATTTCATCCAATAAGGCAAAGGTTGGCTTGATCATCAATAACTGCAAGATTTCATTACGTTTCTTTTCACCACCGGAGAAGCCTTCATTAAGATAGCGCTCCGTCATTTCTTCACTCATATCCAGTAACGATAAATTCTTATCCAGTTCCTTTAAAAAGTCCATAACTGAAATTTGATCGTCTTCTGGTCGACGCGAATTGATCGCCGCGCGCAGGAATTCAGCATTTGTCACACCTTGAATTTCAGCTGGATACTGCATTGCTAAAAACAGGCCCTTACGCGCACGTTCGTCAACTGGCATGCCTAAAATACTTTCACCATTGAGCAAAATATCGCCCTTGGTGACGTGGTAGGCACTATTACCCATAATGGTTTGTGACAGTGTTGATTTACCGGTTCCGTTTGGTCCCATGATGGCGTGAATTTCACCCGTGTTCATCGTGAGATTTACACCCTTTAAGATTTCGCGGGTCTGATCTTTTTCTTCTTTGATCTCAACATGCAGATCCTTCACTTCAAGTGTCGCCATATAAATCATCCTCCATTGATTAGTTATCGCTGGAATATTACCTTGACTGAATTCACCAATTATTCCTACGCGAGTATTGTTCATTACATCTCTAGATTATAGTTGTTTTCTCATATTATTCAAAGTAGGCATTTCCCTTATACCTAAAAAATTCATAAAATGTGATACTATAGAGTGAAAGTTATTCTTTAGCGAATATGAATATTTAACTGATATTCGAATATTATTGATGTCACTTGAAAGGTAGGATGATCATCATGAATCACTTTATGATTAAGCAGTTTAATGGCCTTGATGATGCAACCGCACAACGTCTGCATAGTCTGGGGCTACAAGTGGGCAGCAGCGTGCAGGCCGTACGCTTTTACCCGTTTCATGGACCGGTCATCATTCAAGTGGACCACCAAAAAATCGGTATTCGCTACCGGGTGTTTAAACTGCTCACGGGAGGCAAGCCACTATGACAACTGTCGCTTTACTTGGCAACCCTAACACCGGTAAAACCACCCTTTTCAACGAACTGACGGACAAATACGCGTACGTCGGTAATTGGACTGGCGTGACCGTTGAGAAAAAAGTTGGGCAAATTCGCCATTCACACACTAAAGTCATTGATCTGCCGGGGGTTTATTCCCTAAATCCCATTACTAAAGACGAATCCGTGGTTACCAACTACTTATTAGGTCATTCGCCTGACTTGATTTTAAACGTCACCAACGCCAGCCAATTAAAACGAAACTTGTTATTGTCAGTTGAGGTGTTGGAGTTAGGCGTGCCTGTAATCATCACATTGAACATGATCGATGATTTAAAACGAACAGGCCACTACTACAATTTGAAGACACTCTCAACCGAATTAGGCTGTCCGGTACGAACGACGAATGCACGTAATAAGGAAGGTCTAACCGAATTAAAAGCTGATCTAGTTCGTGACCAAAGTGAAATAAAACCCAATTTACCATTAAAATTAAACTATCCGTTGATGGTTAACCAAGCCATTCGGCAAGCAGCCACTTCATTAACAAAAGATTATAAAGTTGAACCTAAGTTTGCTCATTGGCTTGCAATCCAGTACATCAATAACAATAAAGTGGTGCGAAAATACGCCACAATGCATCAACTGAAACCGCTGCTATCTCAGAAAGCCTATTACGACGCTCAAAAGTTTGATGATCAAATTTTTGAGACGCGGCTGTCCTTCATCGAAAAAACGTTGGCGTCCGCAACCGAACAACTGCAGTCAACGCAACACGTGGCCATTACCTCTAAAATCGATAAGGTGGTCACTCACCCGATTTTTGGTCTCCCCATCTTCGTGGGAATCTTTTACCTTATGTTTAAACTGTCATTTGACTGGATTGGCACACCTCTGTCAGGTTACCTTGATGGCTTCTTGTCGGGACCAATTTCTAGTTGGGCCAACCAATTTTTGACTCAAGCAGGTGCTTTGCCAATGCTACGTTCATTGATTGTGAACGGCCTCATCGCTGGTGTCGGTGGTGTCCTCGTGTTCATCCCACAGATTTTTGTACTATTTGCTTGTATTACCATTCTCGAAGATTCGGGTTATATGTCACGAGCCGCACTGGTTACTGACAGAATCATGGAGATGATTGGCCTCAATGGTAAAGCCTTTATTCCGTTGATCATTGGTTTTGGCTGCAATGTCACTGGCATCATGGCGGCCCGAACGATCGAGCAACCTAAGGAACGACTGATCACAACCTTGATTTCGCCGTTTATGAGCTGTTCCGCTCGGTTACCCATTTATAGTTTATTCGTAGCGGCCCTGTTCCCTCGTCATCAAGCTTTAATTGTGCTGTCACTATATTTTCTGGGAATCGTTGTTGCATTGTTCATGGCTAAGTTTTATCACGTTATTTTCAAAGCTAAAGAACACTCGGTCTTCATCGTGGAATTACCCCAGTATCATATTCCACGTTTGGATATTGTCTGGCACGGTACCTGGGATAAGGGTAAAGGCTTCATTAAAAAAGCGGGTACGATTATTTTTGCCGGTACCGTTCTAATTTGGCTGCTTTCTAACTTTGGTGTTCGTGGCTACGTTACCCAGATCGATCAAAGTTTCGCTGCTAATCTCGGCCAGATTCTCTTACCCGTTTTTAAACCCATTGGCATTTCAACTTGGCAGCCCATCAGTGCCTTGCTCACTGGCGTTCTGGCTAAAGAGGTCATTAGTTCCAGCATGATGGTGCTATTTCATACTAGTAATCAAACTGCGCTAATTGCAATGATTGGAGGCAGTTTTACAGCGATTTCAGCCTATGCTTTACTGGTTTTTATCTTGCTATATATACCCTGTTTCGCTACAATTGGGACAATTAAGTCCGAAACGGGTTCTGCAAAATGGGCAGCCTATTCGGTTATTTCCAGTTTGGCTATCAGTTATACGCTTGCATTCTTAATTTTCCAGATTGGTTCACTATTGATGTGAAAAGAGGTCATGATTCATGGGATTATTCGTTAATATTTTGATTTTGGCTGTTATTTTTGGGTTTGCAGGCTACCAAATTTACCGAGCTGTGAAGCGCTCCAAGCAAGGTAAATGTGCTGCTTGTGACTATGACTGTGAAGCTAAAAAAATGTTAAATCAATCAAAGAAGCGTGCCATGTAATATAAAAAAGTGCTATTTCGATTTTTGTCGGAATAGCACTTTTTTCGTAGCAATTAGCATCAAGGCCTTATTAATTGTACTAATCAAGAGTCCCCTTACACTGACTCTTGCTATATACAATTACCCTACATCATACTGTTTTAAATAGCTACTTAGTGGCACCAGTTTTTGAGCATAGTACCGCTGTTTGAAGGCATTGATGATATCATCATCAAATTTATCAGGATCCAACGTTAATTTTTCAACTGGAATTGGTCGTTCATTTGTCATTCGAACATCGATCAAAACCGGCTTGCCCGACTGAGAAATGCTTAAGGCTTCATCAAAGGCATCCTTCACTTCACTAATTTTGCTTACCGTAATACCTGTTAGTCCTTGTGCTTCAGCTACCTGGGCAAAATCAGTTTTTGGCAGGCTAATCCCAAACCATTCTTGGCCATCGTCTTCCTGTTCGTCTTCAATGTAACCCAGCGCGAGGTTGGTAAAGACCACGTTGATTACCGGAAGACCATAGGTTACCTCTGTAGCTAGGTCCTGCATTACCATGGCAGCGGCACCATCGCCCACGAGATTAAAGACTTGCCGTTGCGGATAGTCCAGCTGAGCCGCGATTGCACCAGGTAACCCGACGCCCATAGTGGCAAATAGTCCGGATGTGATCCAAGGCTGGCGCCCGTTCACTTTTAATAGTCGAACCGCATTCTGGGTAACGTCACCAACGTCAATGGAATAGATAGCATCATCCGTTGAAATTCGGTTAATTTCTTTGAAGGCGGGTTCAAACCTCAAATCTCCGCTATCTCGATTCATCATATCGTCGTTGTATTGGTGCCAGTTAGCGACATTAGCCACATTGGCAGCATACCATGGTGAAGCAGGTGCATCTTCACCCAGAGCGATTAATCTTTGCAACGTCTGTTTAACGTCAGCTAAAATGGCCACATCTGTATGGTGGCGTTTCCCAAGCACTTGCGGATTGGTATCCACTTGCACGAACTTAATATTTGGCTTGAACATTGCTTCAGCAAACGGATAGTTCGATCCCATAAATAAAATCAAATCCGTCTCTGGCAGTGCTTCGTTAGCCGGCTTCGAAGCAACACGGGCGGCTGACCCCAATAGCGCTTCAAAGTCATACGGAATGATTTCTTTCCCTAAAGCAGTTGTAATAATGGGTACCTGAAATTTTTGAGCAAACGTCATCACTTCTGAAGCAGCATTGATTGCCCCCTGACCCACATAGATCAGTGGCTTTTGAGCTTGTTTGAGTAACTCTAATACCTGATTGATCTGGTCATCAGTCGGTGCCGCCAGCCGCGGTCGAGCAAAGTTAGCTGCTGAACTATAGTAACCGTCTGCAGGAATTGGTTTGTTAGCTAAATCATTGGGAATCGTAACAAAGGCTGGTCCATGCTGAGCGAATGCCCGTCGAATCGCTTCGTCGATCACGTGCGGCAAACTGGCAGCGGTGGTGACGGTTCGCGCGTACACCCCTGGATCGTTGAACCATGGATCCTCATCAAATTCCTGAAAGAAATCTTCATTCATTAGTCCCTGAGGATTTTGGCCAATCAAAAATAAGACTGGGACTTTATCCGCCATTGCATCATACGCACCCTGATATAAGTGGGTTGCTCCGGGTCCTGCTGAACCAAAAGCCACCCCAATATGCCCCGTTAACTTCGTATCAGCCACCGCCGCCAAAGCCCCCACTTCTTCATGGCGAACGTGGATGTACTTGATTCGTTCCTGCTCCTTGTCTAACGCATACATCAAATTATTGATTGTCCCACCAGGAATGCCATAGATGTGATCAACGTGCCAACTTTCCAACGTCTTTAGGGCTGCGACACCCGAATTAATGGTCTCTGCCATCGCTGTTTCCTCCTCCAAAGAAAAAATAGTAACATCATTTTTTGCTTAACCTTTTAAGCGCCATTATCATAGAACGTCTGTAAATCAATATCAATTAACTTGACTTGGTAAAGCAAACGGGTCACTATTCATTCAAATATTTATCGTCACTAGACGTTTTAATCCTTTAAGTGTTTATGGTCACAAGTATGTATCGTACTTTTGCCATAAAACCCGATGATTTTATCGAGAACATTTAAGCGCTATAATGATTCCACGAAATCCAATAAACCGAGGTGACTCACGTGGCAAAAATCGATAAACGAGCACTACAAACCAGAAATAAAATTGAAACGACCATGGTGAAACTCTGTCATGACAAAGTTGAGTTTGCCAACTTAACTGGGCCTAAAGTGGCTAAGGCCGCTGGCATCTCGCGCCAAACTTTTTACCGACACTATCTAACACCGAAACAGGTAATCACCACGTTAATTGAACGTCATTTAGCCGAATTTTTGAATTCTTTTCGCCTACAAAATTTAACTGCCCGTACTATGGTACTACAGCTAATGTCGGCTTGGCAGGGTCGATCAACCGTTTTAGAGCTCGTTGAATGGTCAGACTCACGTTACGAGTTCATCCGCGCTCTGGCGCAATTTAACCAGCATATCGCTAGTCAAAATCAGGTGTATTTAATTAATGAACAAACTGTTTGCAACGTTTATGCGGCATCAACCTACATGCTGTTACGTGATTATGTTCTTAACCATCAATGGACTCAGGAACAGGCAACTGATTTACTCCTTCATCTAACCAACAATATGGATAAAATCTTTTAACTTTTGTGACGAAACCCCTTAAATGGTCCATAACTTAGCGTGTTTATCAGTTAAACTAAGTTCATCCAATCCAATAAGGAGTGTTAATCATGAAATTAATTACAGCAGAAGAACATATCAGCACTGACTATGCACACAAGGCCATTAATGATTACTTAAAGTCCGTTCCCAGTGATCCAAAGGCAATGCAGAAGTTTGGTCAATCATTCGCGGAAGGTCTGGTTGCTTATGCTGTGGATCCAGCAGTCATGAGCGATATTGATGAAAAACGACTGAACTACATGGACGAAAATGGGATTGACATGCAGATCTTATCATACGGCGATGCCAGCACAAATCCTGACATGCTGCCAGCAGATCAGGCCATTGCGCTGAGCTCTAAGATCAACGATACGATTGCAGCTGCCGTAAAACGACATCCCGACCGTTACTTAGGCTTTGCAACTCTGCCCGTCTCTGAACCTGAAACCGCCGCCAAAGAACTTAAGCGTGCTGTTGAAGAATTAGGCCTAAAGGGTGCCTTAATATTGGGTACTGATAGAAATAACCAATTCCTAGATGCTCCTAAGTTTATGCCAATTTTTGAAATGGCCGCAAAACTGGATGTACCGCTGTATATCCATCCGTCAATGCCATCAAAAACCATCCGCGATAACTATTACAGTGACATGAATCCGATTGGTTTCAATGCCATCATGTCAACGCCAGGTTGGGGCTGGCACATGGAAGCAGGTTTGCACGTTACCCGTTTGATCCTGTCCGGCCTCTTTGACAAACTGCCAAATCTTAAATTGATTTCTGGACACTGGGGTGAATTTGTTCCTTACTTTCTTGAACGTCTAGATGAAGCCACGACACCAGTAATCGGCAATCCGTTGAAACACCCCGTTTCTTACTACTACAAAAATAACGTTTACGTCACCCCAAGCGGTATGTTCACGTGGCCACAAATGCAATTAGTTCTGACTGAAATGGGTGCCGATCACGTGATTTGGGCACAAGATTATCCTTACGTGACTGGGAACGCTTCTGATTTTCTCAGTGGGACACCAATCAGCGATGAAGATAAAGAAAAGATTGCCCATGGTAACATCGAAAAACTGCTTAAATTAAAATAAGGCTCTGAAATTTTTGCAAAAAAAAACGACCCGTTAAGGTCGTTTTTTTAATGTTCTGTTTGATTTAGAATTTAACTTCGCTATCGTCAGAACCCTTTTCGATTAAGTTAACGTTGCTGTTCAAGGCAAATTGAACCATGTTCTTAGCAGCGGTCTTAGTGTAGAAGGCAATATGTGGTGTAACCAAAACGTTTTCACGCTTGATCAAGTTCTTCAAACGTTCGTCTGGAATAGCATCGAAGCTACCAAAGTCTGTGTTGAAGATACCAACTTCGTCTTCGTAAACATCAAGTGCAGCACCGGCAACCTTGCCTGAGTCTAAGGCACGGATCAATGCGTCAGTGTCGATTAATGCACCACGAGCAGGGTTCAAGATGTAAACGCCATCTTTCATCTTGTTGAAGGCATCGTCATCCAGCATGTGTTCGTTTTCCTTAGTAGCTGGTGAATGCAATGAAATAACGTCAGCTTGGGCGTATAATTCATCCAAGGTATCAACGTAGATACCTTCCTTTTCCAATTCTGGATTGTGGTAAATATCATAGGCAACGATCTTAGCACCGAAACCACGGTAAATGTTGATTGCTTTACGGCCGATACGACCAGTAGCAATAACACCAACAGTCATTTGATCTAATTCATCGGCGATATCTGGAGCCCACCGAAGATCACCATGAGCGATTTTACGATCAAAAGTGTTAGTCCGACGAAGCAAACGCATTAATTGCGTTGCAGTCAATTCAGCGATTGCGTTTGGTGAATATGCAGGTACGTTAGTAACCTTGATACCGTTACGCTTGATAGCGTCTGCATCAATGTTATCAACACCAACGTTACGTAGTGAAAGTGACTTGATACCGAAGCTAGCTAATTTGTCCAAAACTTCAGCGGTGTATGGCTTTTGTTGATAAACAACGGCACCATCATAGCCCTTAGCTTGGTCAACAGTTGATTCATCTAATAAATCAGCAACTGCCTTAACCTCGATACCCTTATCCTTTGACCATTGTTTAAGATAAGGCATTTCATCGTCACGAATACCATATGCAATAATTTTCACAATTGTTTCCTCCATTCACTGATATGAATCTATTTTATCATGTTTTCATCAGCTTGATAAGCCCTTCAGAGAATTGTGAAGAAAAAGATAAACTTAATTGTTTCATTATTGTTTAATTTAGTGGAAGCAGACGGTTTCGCACGTCAATTTTACTTAACGTGGACACCATGGGACAGTAAATAAGCGACTTTGTCTTCCCTTGGTTGGTGTTTAAATGCATATTCCGCTTTTAGAGCGGCTGATTTAGAGTCAAAAGTTTCAAAATAGATCAACTTTAAAGGATGCCTGCTTTTTACGCGTGTATATTTAGCACCCTTTCCTGCTTGATGAACGGCAAAACGTTTATACACATCGGTGGAATAGCCGCCGTATAGACTGTTATCCGCACAGAGTAGGACGTAAAAATAATACTGATTCGTTGTGTTACTCACCGTATAACATCTTCTTTACCGGCGCAGAATATTCACCAGACTCATCATACGTCATCAGAGATGGCAACACCTTTAAGCCACTAGATCGGCCATCTTTAATGGCTTCAACCAGCATAATATTGGCATCCCGCCCCACTTTCGGGTAGACAAACTGAAGACGCTTAACCGCTAACCGATGCTTACTCATCATAGCAGTCATCTCAAGTAGCCGATCAGGTCGGTAAACAAAGAAGGCTTTGCCATTCATTTTCAATAGACCACTCGTCACCTCAATCACCGTTTCTAGAGACGTTGCAATCTCATGCCGTGCAATAGCTAAATACTGATTCGGATTTTTTTTGCTGTCTGGTAGATCTGCGAAGTATGGCGGATTGCAAACCACTGTATCCACAGAATCTTTGCGAATTTGATTAAAAATCGTCGCTAAGTCTTGCTGATACACGGTAATCTGTTCTTCTAGCTGATTTAAGGCTACCGACCGTCTGGCCATATCAGCCAGCCGGGGCTGAATTTCCACCATAGCAATTTTCCCTTTTACCCTTGGTGCCATGAACAGCCCCACTGCTCCATTACCAGCACACAAGTCCACTAATTTTCCAGTCTGTTTGAGTGGCGGTTTAGCAAAGTTAGCCAGTAAAACCGCGTCTAATGAGAAAGAAAAAACTTGCGGACTCTGAATAATTTTAATATCTTGACTATAAAGCTGGTCGATTCGCTCGCCAGGGAGTAACTCTGGAGTTGTCAAATAATCACCCATTTCGTTGATGTTTCGGTTATTTATCCTTATAATAGCCACTGTTATTCACGTGAATCAATGCTTAACTATCTTACTATTTTTAATCAACATATCAAGTCTTCGCCATTATAATTTAAAAACATTCTTTAAATTGACCAATCACCATAACCCAAGACTTTTATTGGTGACTGGTCTATAATAATGGTTACGATTATTATTTTACTTAAGAGAGGTCACACAATGTTTTATTCTTTTATCCGTGTTGTTGTTCGCGTGCTGGTTTACATCATCAACGGCAAACCAAGCTTTGAGCATACTGAAAGACTCCCTAAGGGCAATTATATCTTAGTTGGTCCCCACAGAACTTGGTTCGACCCGATTTACTATGCACTAGCGGGCAGCCCTAAAAAATTCAGCTTTATGGCTAAAATTGAGTTATTTAAGAATCCAATTTTGCGGTGGATACTAAAGCACGCTAACGCCTTCCCAGTTGATCGGCAAAATCCGGGACCCTCCGCTATCAAAACACCGGTTCGTCTCCTTAAAAATAGTGATTTATCCCTGATCATGTTTCCATCAGGCACTCGTCATTCCCAAGATTTAAAGGGTGGCGTGGCCGTGATTGCTAAACTGTCAAAGGTGCCAATCGTACCGACAGTCTATCAAGGGCCGTTAACGTTTAAACAACTTTTTAGTCGTCAAAAAATTACCGTTTCCTTCGGTGATGCTTTCACAGTTGATCCAAAAATGAAGTTAAATGAAGCAGGCTTTAAAGAAATCGAAACTAAGATGCAGGCCGGCTTTGACCAGTTGGATAAAGAGATCGACCCGAATTTCCACTATGTGGATCCCAAAACACATCCGCAAGCCTAATTTTTTACGTTAACTCAGTTTCCAACTATTTAAAACAATAATGAAACTGTGACATAAGTCTATATTGATAAAAATTTCATTTGGTTTCTTGACTTAAAGACAATTTAAAGTTTACTTTTGTTCAATACTTTAATCTAGTCTAAACCTGCGCCACAACTCAGATTCCGGCCATTTAACACAAAAAAGCGTATTCCGACAAAGTTCGACGGAATACGCTTTTTTGTGTTAAATTCTGGAATCTACCGAGTTGCGGCGCACTCTCATTATTTGTATTAAGCGTTTTGTCACACACCCTAGTCAAGGTGTGCTGTATTTTGCAACTGAATCATATCGTAATAAGCCCCTTTTTGAGCCATCAACTCATCATTCGTACCGCGTTCGATAATCTTGCCTTGACGCAAGACTAAGATCAAATCAGCATTTTGAATTGTTGATAATCGGTGGGCAATTGCAATAGTGGTTCTACCAGACTGCAATTTTGCTAAACTCTTTTGAATTTCCTGCTCGGTTTCCGTATCAATGTTAGCGGTGGCTTCATCCAAAATTAAAATCTTAGGATCAGTCACCACGGTCCGTGCGAACGAAATCAACTGTTTTTGGCCACTTGAATAGCCGTTACCACGTTCAATCACTTTTGAATCATAGCCTTTCGGTAGCGATTCGATCATTTCACCAGCATTAACAAACTCGGCAGCTGCCCGAACCTGCTGATCAGAAATAGACTGATCAAACATTCTGATGTTGGAAGCCACCGTTCCATAAAACAGAAATGGCTCTTGGAGCACCAGCCCCATTTTATGACGCAATGTGGCGTAATCATATTCACGAATATCATGGTCATCGATTAACACTTGACCTGACTGAAACTCGTAAAAGCGCATCAACACGTTGATGATCGATGATTTACCACTACCCGTTTCGCCCACTAGTGCAACCGTTTGACCAGGTTCAGCAACAAAGGAAATATCGTCTAAAATTGGCGTTTCACCATCGTATGAAAAACTAACGTGTTTAAATTCAATTCTGCCATTGCTAATATCTCTGCCTGACACGGGTTTTTGCTGCGGTACAGCAGTGTCACTGGCCATCAATTTCATGACCCGAGAACCAGACACGATCCCCTCTTGAAAGTCACTCAAGTTATCCATCATGCTGGTCATTGGATTGAACAGGTTATTCAAATAAGTGACGAAGGCATAAATCATACCAGCCGGCACAAAGCCGTTTAACCCACGAACGCCAAACAGCGTCAGCACAAAAATAACGCCTAAAGAGTAAAAAAGATCAATTAGCGGGCTTAATAGAAGCGAATTAACCCGAATCATTGCCTGCCGAGATTTAAAATAAGCGCTATTAGTATCATCAAACTCGTGGTTCATCCGCTTTTCCTGCCGAAATTGCTGGATAATACTGATACCCGTAATTGCTTCGGATAATCGTGCATTCAGTTCACTGAGTCGCTCACGCATCCGTCGATAAACCTTTGAACTGTAACGTTGGTAATACCAAATGGTGACCACTAATAAGGGCAGTAAAATCAAAAGCCAAATCGCCACTTTCGCATTTAAGAAAAACATGGCGATCACTGATGAAATCACTGAAAACAGTGCCACAATCAGGCTACTAAATAATTGCCAAAAAGTGCTAAACGACATGGTATCGTTAGTAAGCCGTGACAGAATCGAACCACTGGGCACCTGATCATAAAAGCGCATGCCAAAATGGTGTAATTTTTCAAATAGCTGACGGCGAACACTTTCCAGCATATATTCTGCCCCCATGCTGTAGAGGTATGCCTGAAAGAACTGCATTACCGCACGCGTGATCATTGCAAAAAAGTAAAGCGCGGCAAAGAACCACATGATTTTCAAATCAGCCCGGCCGACTTTGAGGTAGTTATCCATATAATCGCTTAAAATCATCGGTAACATAATGTTAACAACACTAACAAGGGCAGCCAGCACAATGGCGACAATAAAGTGGCGCCAATAAGGTTTCGCATAACCGATCAAGCGAGAAACAATGTGCATCTGTTCCTTGATGGGAATACTCTTCGCCCAAGCGGATTCGTGTTCATTATTCTTCACCATCAGCCCCCCTTACGCGCATTTCCAATTCCTGCCGTTCAAACATTTGACGGTACCAGCCATCCTGTGCCATTAGCTGATCGTGATTACCACGTTCCGCAACTGTCCCATGATCCATGACAATGATCTCATCAGCTTGCATCACCGAACTTAGTCTGTGAGCAGCAATGATTGTGGTCTTACCAGCTCGTTCACGGTGCAAGTTGGCTAGAATCTGACTTTCAGTTTCTGCATCCACGGCAGATAACGCATCATCCAAAATCAAGAGTTCCGGCTTGATGAGAAGAACTCGGGCAATTGCTACCCGCTGACGTTGACCACCAGAAAGTGAGACCCCTTCCTCGCCGACTAAAGTGTCATAGCCATTTTCAAAATGTTGAATTTGATCAGATAAATCTGCATCTGCCACAGCAGCTTCAACTTCCTCATCGGAGGCATCAGGTCTAGCAAACGCAATGTTGTCCCTCACTGATTCTGAAAACAGAAAACTGTCCTGTGGTACATAGCCGATTGCGGGCAAATAACCGTCTAATTGATAATCGAGAATATTCGTACCACCATAGCTGATTTGGCCCTGATAGCGTTCAAATTGGCGGAGTAATAAACGCATAATAGTGGTTTTCCCGGCACCCACGCGACCGACGATGCCCAGAGTTTTACCCGCTGGAATTGTAAAGTTCACGTTCTTCAGCGCCACCTGTGGGTCTTCCGGATAATGGAAATCAACCACGTTAAAGGTTAAATCACCGGCTGGTCGCTCACTGCGACCCTGAGTTTGGTCAATGACCTGAGATTTTTCGTTAATCAGGTGCATTACCCGATCATAACTGGCATTCCCACGTTCCATGGTATTAAACAACATCCCCACCGCAAATATCGGCCAGATCATCATGGAAAGGTACGTAATAAATGAAACTAAATTACCAATCGTGATCACATGACTAACAACTAACGAACCACCCATGACAATGGTGACCACATAAGCTAGTGCAATAATCACCGTGGTAATGGGATCAAATAAGGCATCCAACCGATTGACTCGACGGTTGACCTCGATGGTTTGATCGACCTGCTGATTAAAATCCGCAATATCTTCGCGTTCTTGTCCAAGACTCTTAATGACTTTGACGCCGCTAATGCTTTCTTGCGCCTTATTATTTAATCGTGAAAACGCGGCTTGAGAATCACGGAAGGCAACGTTGATTTTTTGACCAAGATAGTAAGCCATTATAGCTAGCAACGGAAATGGCAGCACGGCAATCAGCGTTAATCGCCAGTTAACCAACATCATCATGGCGATCAGTGTGGTACCACCCGTAATAATTGAATCAGCAAACTGAAGAATTCCACCACCAGCCACACGTTGAATAGCTTGAAGATCATTGGTGGCACGAGCCATTAAATCACCTGTTCGATACTTCTGGTAAAAGGTTTGATCCATACCCATATAGTGATTAAATAGTCGCTGTCGCAGTGTTTTTTCCAATTTGGCAGCTGCACCCCAAATCGCCGTACGCCACATATAACGTGCACCGTACTGACCTAGAGCGGCAGCCAGCAAAATCAGCAGATCAGTGATTAATAGTTTCACCGTTAATTGATGACTATGAATCAAATCAACAATGACACCGATCATCCTTGGCGGAATGACAGCTAGCAAAGCCGTTATCAATAGTCCCAATAAGCCAAACAGATACGTTTTCCATTCGGCTTTGAAATACCAGCCTAGTTTTTTAAAAATACTCATGCGGTCACCTCCCTGATTTCCTGACAAAATTAAAAAGACTCGGGATTACCCAAGCCTTCATTTTAAGAATGCGAATTAACGCTTTTCTGATTGCTGTTGTTTCATGCTGTTCATCATTTGACGCAATTTTTTCTCTGAAGGACGTTGTCCCATTTGCATCATCATCATGCGCAATTGGTCTTCGTTGATTGGTGGATTTTCACGAATGTACTTTTCCATATACTTACGTGCAGCGAAGAACCCAATTGCTAAACCGGCTAATAAAGCAACGATTACAATTAGAATCCAAATTCCAGTGCTCAAGTGGATGTGCCTCCTTTTCAGTAGCTTCCAGTTAACAATATTACACAAGTTCAGCCCATTTTAAAAGGGTTTCTGACGGAAAGGGTAAAACGTTTACCGTAAACCCTTCTTTTTTTGAATTTCTTGAACTTTTTTAGGTGTAATTTCCTTACCTGATTTATCAAAGACACGTAGCATTTCAATATCACTCTTAAAGCTTGCACGGAACTGCTTGAGATACTTCTGTCGAAGATCTTTTCGTTCTACCTTCTCAAGTTCAGTTAAACCCTCTGCTTTTGCTTTTCTTGCTAATTCATTAATGCGGGCGATTAAATCTTTCATTTCGGTCTCTGCCATTAAATTCACTCCCTTGTACAAACATGCTTTAATATAATAACGCGAAACCCAAGTTGGTTCAAGGAAGAAAGCCTATTATAGGGTAAGAAAACGAACCAAATTAATTTCGATAATAAGAACGATACCAATTTTAGTCGAAAAAGCGAACACTTGTTTGAAATAGTGTGCCAACTATGCTATGATAACGGTAAATCAAACCGAATGTTAGAGGTGAAACCATGACAAAATCTTCAGATTCGAAACAGCTCGCAATTTTGCGATTTATTTATGACCAGACTCAATCACACGGTTATCCGCCAACAGTTCGTGAAATTGGTGAAAAAGTGGGTCTTAGTTCAACCTCCACTGTGCATGGTCACATTGCTAGGCTTGCTAAAAAAGGCCTTTTAATCAAGGACCCGACTAAACCACGTGCACTGGAAGTCACTGATCTTGGCATCGACGCTTTGGGCATTGTTAAAACGCCAACCAAGATTCCCGTATTAGGTACTGTCGCAGCTGGTGAACCCATTCTAGCAGTTCAGGAAGCAGTTGACTATTTCCCAGTACCCGACCAACTAGTCGATGAAGCCAGTGATTTATTCATGCTTAAGATTCGTGGCGAAAGTATGATCAACGCTGGTATTTTGAACGGCGATAAGGTCATTGTCAAAAAGCAGCATTCAGCCGAAAACGGCGAAATTGTGATTGCTATGACTGAAGAGAACGAAGCGACATGCAAGCGATTCTATAAGGAAGATCATTACTACCGCTTACAGCCAGAAAACGATACCATGGCACCGATTATTTTGAATCAAGTAACTATTTTGGGTAAAGTTATCGGCTTGTATCGTGACGAAATTTTCTAACTTTAACGCGTTAACCAAAAAGAAGTAGGCAAATTGCCTACTTCTTTTTATTACTCAGTTATCATTCACCGCGATCTAAATATTGTCGCTGATCGTGTTTGATGCCGGTCAGCACAAAACGGGCATCATCATGACTCAGATCAAGCAACACATCATGATCTGGTAACTGTTGAGAAAAGAGCCGTTCATATTGCGTCATGGTTAACCGCTGACGGCTGCGGAAAAAGTCAGTAAACCAGCGTCTTGAAGCTTGAACATCAAAGGCATCACTAATTGTACCGCTAAAGAATTCACCCTCTGCCCCAGATCCATAACTGAAAAGACCAATTCTTTGTCTGGGCTTCAAATCAGCATTGTCAAACAGTGATCGTAGGCTTAGATACAGTGAGCCCGTGTAAAGGTTTCCCACCTGCCGATTATATTGACGGCTAGCCTCAAAGTTAGTCATTAACTGTTTTTGCTGATCCTCGCTGGCCTCAGGCAAAATTGCCCGTAAACCCTTTAACCCCATTTTCGTAAACGGCAAATGAAACGCAAATGCAGTAAAGTCGCCAATGGTCAGCTTGGTCTGCTGTTGATAATCCTGCCAAACAGCTTTAAAGAAGTCCACGTAGACGTTCTCTGAAAAACGGCCATCCACCAATGCTTCTGTTCGATAAAGTGGTCGCCAAAAATCCATGATATCTTCTGAACGAAATGCCGTAGCATCATCCAAATTTAAAAGTTTTGGTTCAGCACTGATAGTTAACGCTACCGCACCACCACCCTGTGTCACTTCACCAGGTGTCTTCAAACCATAACGGGCAATGTCGGCACCAATGACTAGGACCTGTTTATCAGGATGCAGCCGGACATAATCATGCGCAAACTGAACCCCGGCTGTAGCACCGTAACAGGCCTGTTTAATTTCCACTGCCCGAATATTATCCGGTAACTTTAATAATCGTTTCAAATAGATGGCTGCTGATTTCGAGTTATCAATACCAGATTCCGTCCCGAATAGCACCATAGCTATTTTATCCCGATTGGTATCGTCAACCACTCTTACCGCGGCATTGGCTGCTAGTGTGACGGCATCCTGTGTCACCGGAATAACTGCCTGTTCCGACTGGCCAATACCGATCCGATATTTATCTGGCTCTTCGCCTCTTGCATGTGCCAAATCGACAAGGTCCAAATAGGTTTTTGGCGTGTAAAACGCTAACTGATCAATTCCAATTTGCATAATGTTCTCCTTATTACTCATTACTTGCCTAAATAGTGATAGTTATAGTCCATACCCTCTTTATAAAGTTGGTATGACGCCTCCGATTCATCCGCAAAAATCACTGAAATTGCAGGTGTACCCCAAGATGAATAGCCCCAAAAGACCGTATCATCATAATCATAACTGTCATTGGGGTGCCGGTAAAATCCCCGTGTTCGGTCCCAGATCGTACCGTGAGTTCTGACCCAGTCTTCGGCAATCCCAGCTTTTACTTCATCCAACCGTTCACTATTATCTAAAATCAACTGCCGTAAACGTTCCCAGTCGATTTGCCAATTATGCTGCTTGGGCCGTGGCTGACCGTCTTGATAAACGGTTGAAGACTCAATGACGTTTAACTGAATCGGTACTAAGTCTTGAAAGCGCATTGAAATTCCCTTCTTCCCCTTCAATTAAATACCACTATTTGTAACGTCTGCTTTTGATTTATCCTCATACCATGCTATCATAGTATTAACCGCTTACCAAGCAGTGTATTCTTAACGATTGGTGTTTTACCATGAACCAAAAAGAAAGTTGAACCAAAAATATTTATACCTAAGATGAGGTGTTGAGATTGGTAAGTACTACTGTAAAAGTAATTGCATCAGAAGGGTTAACTGGGGATAAGGTAAACCAACTGACTAACGAATTAGCTAAATACGATTTTACGATTACGTTAGCGTATAACGGTACCAAGACAAATGCAAACAGTTCACTAGGTGTGATGAGTTTGGGTGTTCCTAGCGGCGCAGAAATTGAAATTGGCGTTGAGGGGACAACTGAACAGTTAGAATCAGCCGTTCAAACCCTAATCGATCACCAAGTGGTTGCTAAACTTTAGTTTCACTCCTTAACCGGTTGCCTTCCAAGCAGCCGGTTAATTTAACAAAAAACGAGAATGCTTTGAGGGGATTTTATATTATGCAATTATCAAAACAACTATTGACCGGACTGGCAACTGCCGGAGCGGTTTTATTAGTGGGCGCTCGTAATGCCAGCGCGACACTTAGTCCTAGCAGTTCCCAGCCAAGAACTGACATGGTTGATTTATCCAGCTGGCAATCCAATCTGGGTGCCAGTGACTATCAAAAGCTTCATGATGCTGGTGTTAAAGCGGTTGCCATCAAAGCAACTGAAGGCACTTCATATACCAGCCCTGTTCTCCAACAACAATCACAGGATGCGGAAAATGCAAGCCTAGCCGTTAACTACTATCACTTTGCTCACTTCACTTCCGTGGCCAGTGCCAAGGCTGAAGCACAAAACTTCATCAATGCCGTCCAGTCAGTGACCAGCTCAAAAAACATGGTCATGGTGGTTGACTTTGAATCCAGCGAACTATCAGGTCTATCTAAGAGTCAAAATGATGCTGATTTAGCCGCCTTTGACGGTGTTTTAAACGCTGCCGGCTATAACAAGACCGACTTATATACCATGTCCAGTTGGGTGGGCAATCACATCGATACCAACACCAACAACAAAGGTTGGATCGCACAATGGCCATCGAATCCAACCGGCACGGAGTATCCATCCGCAAATGCCTGGCAATGGGCCTCTGATTACCGGTTTAGCGGTGAATCGCAAAATCTTGATGTCAGTCAATTAAACAACGAATTTTACGTGAATGGCAGTGCTAGCACAGCAGTTCACACCAGTCCAAGTAGCTCCACACCGAAGACAACGTTGGTTAAGGTGCCTGCACCTGCGCCAACCTCTTCTTCGAACTACTCAGCTGCTCGTTCGAATTCAGTAACACTGGTTTGGCGTGGTTCAATGCATCGTCATGCTTACTGGACACTATCTGGTGCTCGTTATTCGAAGCATTTAGGTATCAAATACGCTGATATGAAGAATTTACCACACACAACTTGGTACACGGATGGTCACGAAAAGCTTTATCGCAAAGCTTCTCACAGCTCAGCCATCTATTACCACGTTCGTAGCGGTAATGGCAAACATTCAGGTTGGATCTGGCGTGGTTACCTTCATGCTGGTGTCAATCCAAATGCTTAAATACTAGATTAAAATGGCGGACAGGTCCTAGATGGATTTATCCGCCATTTTTAGGTCTAACTCTACGGCATCATTAAAGTTATTTTACTTTGATAATGCTATACTAAACAGGTAAAGGGAGTGACACCAATGACCGATAAACCTGAAAAAAAGACGACTACCTTCAAAAAAATTCGCCGTGGCATGCCTGGTAATTGCCCGCAATGTCATCGCGAAATGACCATTTATTACGGGATGAATCATTGTCCTTCTTGTGGCTACCTATTTAAATCTAATTTTATCGTTAAATAATCCTTAAGGAGCAACATCATGATACAAGACTACCTTGACTACTGGTCAAAGCTCACTGTTTTCAATGCCACCGCAACGCGTAAACAATACTGGACGGCATACATTATTAATGCTGTTGTCGTCTGGCTTTATGCGGTTCTGACCCATCAATCCCAATACCTAGTCAGTGGTCACTATGAAATAGCCGCTAATTTGAATTCAATCGTTTTTGGTCTGATTCTCATATTGGTCTGGATCGCTAACTTCACCATTCGAGCCCGTCGTTTACATGATGGAAATCACAGTAATTGGTGGTTATTGATTTCAATCATTCCAGTACTAGGTGTCATTTGGTTGTTCATCTTGTTATTGATGCCAACCGTTGAAAACCAGCGTTGGCCGCTAAACCAGTCACAGGTACAGTGAAAAATATCAGCGTTTTCTCTAAACCAAGGAGAAAGTGCTGATATTTTTTAATGAATTATTTTGTTTGCTCATCTTCTGCGTTAACAACTAACACTTGAACATTCGCTCGCCGAACAACATACGCCGTTGTCGAGCCGATCAACAACCGGTTGATGGCATCTACACCTGATTTGCCGATCACCACCAAGTCAAAGTCCTCTTGGTTGGCAGTTTCCACAATCACTGTCTTCGGTGAGCCGTTCTTAACAATCGTTTTGACATTTATGCCTGCCTCTTCGGCGATCTTTTTACCTTCATCCGTAACCGCTGTAGCGTGCCGTCTTAACTCGCTTTGAATATCCATTGGAATGTTCCCAGCCGCTAGTGTCATTCGCGTCTGATCAATAACAGCCAGCAAAGTGATTGAAGAACCAAAATAACGGCTGATCCTAATGGCAACCTTCAATGCCGACTTCGAATTATCACTACCATCGAGGGGTACTAGAATGTGTGAAAACATCGTCATCACTCCTTCTGCGAGCCCATTTAAGCCCGCGTGGCAACCCGACTTTCAACTATATTTAGTATGAATGATAATTCTAACGAAATCAATTTATATGCCCCTAGGTGGCTAACACTAAACAAAGTGCGGCTGATCTGAAGTTGAGAGACCCCCAGAAAAGTTAACGCGCTGTTGCCCATCATAAACCCGTAAAGAATAGTAACCAGGTTTAGCTTTAACAGCCCTTGTCGTATGCCCGCTAGAAAATGAAACGGTGTCGACACTTTTACCATTTCGATAAAGCCGGTACGTATAAGTATGGTGGCTAATAGCTTGATTTTGATCATAGGCGGTAATCACAAGGTGTAATTGATGGGCCGGTGTTAAAATGACCCTTCTGGTTGAAATTGATGCTTGACTAGTTTGCTGTAATGCTGAGGTTTTCCGGCTTGATGCTGCCGTTGGCTGACTTTGCGTAAACATTAGTCCTGCGGCACCACAAATTAAAAATACCGCTGCAATCAATAGTTTAAATGGTTTCTTCATGTTGGCCTCCTTCATTTCTAATCTCATTGGTATAAGGATAACGAACCCTGATTAATACACAATAACGAGAACGTCACATTTCTGTGACGAATCATTTCAAAAATTGAATTAATTGAAATCTTTTGCTGGTAATTAGCTGTAACTTAGCGTAATCTTGTAAAAGTGATTTTAAGTAAGGAGTTGATATTGATGAAATTAAAAAAAGCAACGTTAGCAGATCTTGATACGATCATCGCTATTTTAAAAGATGGCAGTAACCAATTAGCAGAAAGTGGTGTTGATCAATGGCAAGGTGATTATCCTTCTCGTGATCAGATCACCTATGATATTAACAACGGTTTTGCTTACCTGGCACAGTCAGATGACAGCGAAACCGTTGGTGCGATTGCTATCGTTACCGCACCAGATCCTTCGTATGACACCATGAAGGGTACTTGGCTGAACAACTCGAACGATTACATCGTTCTTCACCGGGTAGCGATTCATTCGCAACACGCCGGTCATGGCTATGCCACCCGCTTATTCGAAGCCGTTATCAGTCACGTGATTTCAGATCATCCTGAGATTACGAGTATCCGTATCGATACCCACGCTGACAACAAACCAATGCAGCACTTGATCGATAAGATGGGCTTCACAAAAGTTGGCGAGATCTACGGTGTTTATCACCCAACCGATCTCAGCTTTGTTTACGAGATGCTGCCTCACGAAGACAACGCGGCAAAACATCAAGCAAGCTAATTCATCTAAAAGAAGCTGTGACAAAACTCGGTAGATTCCAGAATTTAACGCAAATAATGCCTATTCCGCGTCTTTTGCGGAATAGGCATTATTTGCGTTAAATGACCGGAATCTGAGTTTTGTTGCGTAATTAGGCTATATTTCCGTATAGCTCCAAAGTACAGTAAACACTAATTCTGGCTAAAAATTAATTGAGATACTTACCAATATAGACTTATAACACAACCTCTTTTATTTACTCAGCCGTTGTTCTGAATCCTTGTAAGGATGCGGCTCACCCTTTATTTCGTGTGAAACGTGACCTAACATGGCATCTACCATTTCCAGAATATGCGGATCATCGAGACAGTAGTATACGTGCGTCCCCTTTTTATCACGAGTGACTAACTGATAGCGATACAAAATCGCCAGTTGGTGAGAAACCATCGGCTGCGGAAGATCGACGTTCTCCACGATCGTTGAGACATCCGCCTCATTATTCTCAAGAAAATACAGAATTTTGATCCGGTTCGTGTTACTCAATACCTTGTAGATCTTCACGGCTTCTTCCAAGAGCGCATTACTGACCTTCATGCATGATCCCCCCCTTATACCAAATTCGATATCTACATTATGGAACATTTAGTGAAAGAAAGCTATCACGTGACTAATTAAGCCGCTATCCCAAAACACCCAAAGCCCGATTAAAACGTAGCAGGTCTTCATTAACTTTTCGCCGTACTTCTCCATCACACCGGTAACGGCCGAAACGTTCGCAATCACCTTGATCACAAGCACGACTAGCAGCGTCAACGTCCCAATAAAAACGAGGGTCATCAGGAAATGCAACAAATCCTCACCCACTAATACCGGCAGAAAAATGGACAAATTACACCCCGCACACACGGATAAATACGTCAGCATGACACTGACAATCTGCGAGTGATGGTGTTTGTCATCAGCTGAATCATCGTCATCATGAAAAGCAAGGTAAATCGGCAGGATACCCAAAATACCTAACAGCCATTCAGGCAGAAAAACCAGTAACGCTTTTCCGACCGCATAGCTTAAAATCAGTAGGGTCAGATTACCCAGTAAATACCCTATCATGACCTTTGACATCTGATACTTGTTTAATAGGAAAATCAGCATGAAGAAAAAATCCAGGTTCACACTCAAAAAAGTTAACGTTAATAGCCAGTAGTTCAAAACTCAAATCCTCTTTTCTGTTCGTAAATATATTATATGTCACATATGGCATATATAAAAGACCTCTAGCTAATAAAACGCTTTTAGCCTATGTTTTGAAACTCAGAACGCCTTGAACAACTGAAATTACTTGGTTTTGACAATACTGGATTGCTGCTTGATCAACCGGTTTAATCCAATAATCAGAGATAATGAAATTACGGAATAAACGGCCGAGCCAAAGCTAATATCCCTTAACCCAATCACATCAAACATCACCGATGCGGTTGCCGACCCTAGGGTAATGCCAAAATTAAAAAAAATCGAGCTCAGCGACGATGCCAACACTAGGGCTTGGGGATAATCTTGTTCTGCGATATCTAAAAAATAAACCTGCAGTGGCGCGCTTAATAAGGTCACAATCATGGTCAGGATCAAAAGCGCACCGAAACCTACCGCTTCATTATTTAGTGCTTCTGGCAGCAGCATCAAAATGATTAGATCAGCCACATAATATTTGGGCAACCGGTTTAACCCTCCGTGCTTCGCTAGGTGCCCTGACCAGCGATTAGAAGCAATACTCATCAAGCCAATCATAAATAACAGCACGTTTAGATTACTCCGGCTGAAACCGAGTCCACTGGTCAGTAAAGGCCGAATATACGTATAATAGCCGTACATTGTGGCTGCTGTAAATAATGCCAACAAAATGCCAATTTGAATCCGGTGATCTCGCAATAGTTTCATTTGATCTCCAAACGTACCAGCAATTTGCTCAACGTGCTTGGGCAGCAACCAAACCAGGAAACCATAAGCCGTTACCGTCAGTAATGACACCAGTAGAAAAGCATCACGCCAACTGTATTGAACGCTGAGCATCGTCCCAATTGGAACACCGAAAACAGAAGCAATACTATAACCGGCAAAGACCCAGGCAACCAAACTGGCTCGTTTACTTTTAGGTGCAATGACGGCTGTAAACGTCATTAGCAGCGAGATAATCGCTCCAGCTACACTGGCGGCAATTATCCGTGAAAACAACATCCAACCATAATTTGGAGCCATAGCGCTCATGGTATTGCCAACCAAAAATACCCCCATCAGTACCAGTAGCATTTGATATCGATTGTATTTACTGGTAAAAATGGTGATTATCGGTGTACAGATTGCATACACAACAGCAAACACCGTCACAAGATACCCAACTTGTGTCAAGGAAACGTTCAAATGACGGGCAATTTCGGAAAGAATCCCCACCACCATAAATTCGTTACATCCCAGAAGAAAGGTTACTAAAACAAAGACTAGTGCTACCAGTCGATTTTTGCTCATCTTCAATCCTCCTCATGGTTGCCTCCCCTAACCCGTTAACACCCGCTTCATGCACGTTTAATCAATGGCAGTATAGCTCAATTACCTGTCAATGACATGAATGACAACCCCAAATCAGTCTTCAATGATTTAACCAGACAAATCATTTGTATTTACTCACTGGTTTAATCATAATTAGGATTGGATTAAAATTTTGTTTAAAAGAGGGGTTATTATGTTCGATGCAAAAGTTGCAATTGGAACCTGGTCTTGGGGATCAGGTATAAACGGCGGTGATCAAGTCTTTGGCAATCACTTAACTCAAACTGATTTACAAGCCGTAGTTGATTCAGCCATGGCAAATGGTTTAAATCTTTGGGATACAGCCGCAGCATACGGTCAGGGCTCTTCAGAAACGATATTAGGTAACAGTTTGAAGGCTTATAATCGTGATGACTACTTTCTCTCCACAAAGTTCACACCAAGGTTTGCAGGCTCAGGGGAGAATCCAGTGGCCGACATGCTGGCCGAAAGTTTAAAACGGCTGCACACGGATTACGTTGACCTCTACTGGATCCATAACGCAGAAGGTGTTGAAAAATGGACGCCAATGATCATTCCGTTGGTTAAACAAGGCCTCATCAAACACGTTGGGGTTTCCAACCATAACCTCAAACAAATCAAACGAGCTAGAGAAATCTTAAACGCTGGTGGTGTTGAGCTTGAAGCCGTTCAAAACCATTACAGCTTACTCCACCGTCAATCTGAAGATGACGGTATCTTGGACTACTGCCACCAAAACGGCATCACCTTCTTCTCTTACATGGTATTGGAACAAGGTGTCCTCACCGGTAAGCATGACGCTGCACATCCATTTGAAGGTGACAGTAACCGGGCACGGACCTACAACCCGATGTTGCCAAAACTGAACGCGTTATTAGCAAAAATGATTGAACTCGCTGGTAAATATCACGTTGCAGTTGCTGATATTGCAACGGCTTGGGTCATTCAAAAAGGTACGACTCCAATCATTGGTGTCACTAAACAACACTATATTGCGGATACTAAACGCGCAATTTCGCTCAACTTGACCTCCGATGAAATGAAGACATTGGAAACGTTAGCTGATCAAGCACACGTTAACACTCAGGGCAGTTGGGAACACAGTATGAACGAGTAACATAGTAATCATTAAAATAAGGGTCGGCAAACACCTCTGCTGAGATGTTTGCCGACCCTTTAATATATGACTTTAACTTACTTTGAGTTAAACAATTACCAATGACTTGATAGCTTCACGTTTTGCCATTGCTTGATATGCATTATCAATGTCATCCAGTTTGAACGATTTCGTAAAGACTTTACCTGGGTGAATGTCGCCATCCAAAACGGCCTTTAATAAGATTTGCTTATCATAAGTGGTTACTGAAGCTGGACCACCGGCAATGATCGTGTTCTTATAGAAAGAACTAGACATATCCATTTTTGGCTCATGTGGTAAGCCCACACGACCAACGATGGCACCCGGACGGCCTGCTTTCATGGCCGTGTCGTTTGACTGTTCCGTACCGACACATTCCAAAACGGCATCTGCACCAGCGTTATTTGTCAATGCCATCACCTTTTCAACAGCTTCATCGCCACGTTCAGCAATAATATCCGTTGCACCAAATTCGATAGCTAACTTTTGACGATCCTCGTGTCGGCTCATGGCAATAATTCGCTTAGCGCCACGCAATTTAGCCGCAATCACACCGCATAAACCAACGGCACCATCACCAACAACAACGACCGTATCACCCGTTTTGACGTTAGCCACTCGTGCCGCGTGATAACCGGTTGCCATAACATCAGCAAGGCTCAACAGTGAGTTCAACATTTCATCACTGTAATCAGCTGGTTGACCCGGAACTTTGATCAAGGCCCAGTCAGCATGTTGGAACCGGACGTATTCTGATTGAACACCGTTACTAAAATTATCATCATGACTCTGACAATCACCATCAAAACCAGCTAGACAAGCTGCACAGTGTCCGCATCCGTGAGTAAACGGTGCAATGACAAAGTCCCCTGGCTTAACCGTAGTAATTTCACTACCAACTGAATCTACAATACCAATGGCTTCATGGCCTGAATTCTCAGAATGCTCCGCTTTTTCCTCTAATCCTCGGTATGCCCATAAATCAGAACCGCAGACACAAGTTCTAACCACTTTGATAATCGCGTCATCATTTGCTTGAATAGTTGGTTTGTCTACGTTTTCGATGCCAACCTTACCCGCTTTTTCAAAAACAGCTGTTTTCATGCTAAATATCCCCTTTCAAAATACAGATTGAACTAAATATATCAGTTCATCAGCAATTCAGTTTTATTATATCAGTTAGAGTCCAGTGGAAGGCAATAGTTCACAAACAACACTTCCATGAAAACTTTTACATCAAACCATGCTAAAATAAACTCATCAAATGATAAGGAGTTGGTATTTTGACAATTAAAGATAAAGTCGTTGTCATCACCGGTGCTTCCAGTGGCATTGGCCGTGCTACAGCAGAAAAATTAGCTCAGTCTGGGGCTAAAGTCGTCATTGGTGCTCGACGTGCGGACCGATTGAAAGCCGTCGCAGATGAATTCCCCGCAAACACTGTACTGTATCAGCAAACCGATGTCACTGACCGTGATAGTGTCGCTAGTTTAGTAAAATTAGCCATTGACCATTTTCAACGCGTCGATGTGCTCTATAATAATGCAGGACTAATGCCAATTTCTAAAATGGCTGAACTAAAAGTTGACGAGTGGGACCGAATGATCGATGTCAATATCAAGGGTGTCTTATACGGCATCGCCGCTGTACTGCCTATTATGATCCGTCAACAAGGTGGTCAAATTATCACCACCGACTCCGTTGCAGGTCATGTTGTTCACCCTGGAACAGCCGTATACGCTGGTACTAAATACGCAATCCAGGCAATCATGGATGGCCTTCGCCAAGAACAGGTTGCGAACCATATTAAGACAACTATGATTTCACCTGGTGCCGTAAACACGGAGCTCTTCAGTACGATCAGTGATCCTAAGCAACGTGCTCAAACTGAAAAACAGGAAAAAGAAAACGGCTTAAACGCCACAGATGTTGCTAATGCTGTGGCCTATGCTATTGACCAACCAGCAGATGTCGCGATTAACGAAGTGTTAATGCGACCATCCTCACAAACCATCTAATAATAAACACCGATGAACAGATAAAGAGCGATAAGCCCTCCGTTATGGTAGAGTTGCTTATCGCTCTTTTTGTGATGCCGGGTGTAGTGGACCGACATCTGTAGTTGTAGTTGAGAATTGTATTTCGAAAGAAAGTACAATGCTGAGTGTACTAAAAAAAAACGATAAATACAATACTTTTTTGTAAATTTGTTTAAAAATTGGAAAGATTATTCTAAAACTAATTGTGGTAACTGTCTTTATTGTGATTTTTAGTACAATTTTTCTCTGAGTTGAAATCGCTATTTCTTATAAAAATTGTCTGAGTTTGTGATAATAATATTCTAGTTTAAAGTGTTCTTTTCGTTTATATATAAAATAAAATATATTATAAATTTGTAAATAATGAAGTTCCCAATCTCTTGATGGAGGTTCTGTTAAACTAATACCCCCTTATAACTGAAACGCTACGTGTTGAAAATTATCGTAATTAGTTATACGATAGAAGTTAATTTAACAGCAATGAAGACGCTTACTTTGCGGTTATAAATTGCTTTGTTGTTATATTGGTAATATGGTGAAATTAAAGCTGATGTTCGCTATACAGACATAAATAATCAGCTAAATAAAGGAGAGGTCTAAATGGCAGAAAACAATCCTAATAAGGTTAGCAAAGAATTTAAAGAACTACTCGATCAAGTATATGAGGAGAACAAGGACGCAATGGACTTGATGAAAAGCCTATGACAGTAAGATATTTAACTGAAGATGAAGTCATTGCCATTAACCAATATATTATTAAACAGGCTGATGAAGGCTCTGCAGAAGTTGTCGATCCTGATGGTCTAAAGTCGATCATTGAACAACCGCAAATGGTGGCATACGGCCATGAAACCTATCCGACGATTTGGCTCAAAGCGGCATGCCTTTTACAAAAGCTGACTAAAAATCTCGTCTTTAACGAAGGAAATAAAAGAACCGCCTACCTCAGTACCGTGATTTTTTTGAGGCTGAATCACATCAAATTTGAGCTTTCAGGTAGCGATGCTAAAGATTTCATGTGGGATGAGATGTTTGCACCAGATAAGAAAGACCGAATGATTAATGTGGCCCCGATTTTCAAGTTGTACAGTAAGCGCATCGAATCATAGAATTTAATAAGTACTATTCTAATAAAAAGCTGACATTGGTGAATAACTAATGTCAGCTTTTTTGATATTAGCTGATAAGGGCATGTAAGGTACCCGATTATTTAGCTGTAAGAGAATACTTTGGGAATCTTACATCCATCTATTTGACTTAGTCGGAACTTTAATTTAATTAAATTCGTAGTTTAAACATATCGTCCAATCACTAACGACGTAAGAAGCTGACATACCCTTTTGGAGGAAAATATCATGAAAAAAGTTATCACTATCGGCACCACTTTTCTAGTAGCACTTACACTGACTGCTTGTGGAAATTCAAGTTCATCCGATTCATCTTCATCGTCAAAAGATACCAAAAATTCAGTTAAGAAATCAGAGCCAAAGAATGCCATTACAATGATCAAGTATAACTCAATCAGAGTGGGTGACCCGTTGACGGGATCTGGTGGCTCTACTGAAACTACCGTTAAAAACATGTATGGTGAGCCAATGAGTGAAACGAAAACAGCGGTACCTGATGCTAACATGAAGGCCACGAGCTACACCTGGTCCAATGTTGGTTCCTCACTATCTGGTGCTACTATTACCGCCGAATTTCTAAACGGTAAGACAGTGGGTAAAGGATATGCAGCCCTCAGTAAGTCCACTAAGATTACTGATAATGATTATAAGACCATTCAAACAGGCGCCAGTTTTACAACGGTTAAAAAGCAATTTGGTACACCACAGTCTGAATCAATTGTTGGTGGCACTGGTACCACTAGTGCCCAAACATTAACTTACCTGGATACCAGTGGAAGTAAGTCGCTTTCGTTCACTTTCACAAACAACAAACTGATGAGTAAAACTACAAATTCGCTAAATTAAGTGGTGTGTTGCGATAAATTGTAGTATGTGACAAAATTCGGTAGATTTCAGAATTTAACGTAAATTATGCCTATCTCGGCGAATTTTGTCGGGATGGGCATGATTTGCGTTAAATGGTCGGAATCTGATTTTTGGAGTGTTATTAGACTATATTGACGTGTCGGACCCAAGTACACTTACCAATATCGACTTATGTCTCATCCTTCTTTTTTAGACTTAAACATGAACTTAGCGATTGATGCTACTCAGATGTCAAATGGTAAGGTGATGGAAGAACTCAATTAGTGCACATGTGCACCACGCCGTATCCCTTTGATACCAAGTGATTTGAAGCTATTGACGCACAAAACAGCGCGCATTTTTGGGTAGTAAAATGAACAAATTCAGGCCATTTTTACAATTTGCGCACCAAAATGTGCACCAAAGTATCATTTTTAATCGTTTATAATCATTTTAAAAAAAGAAAAACCCCGTCAATTCAACGATTAACGAGGTTCGGAAATGAAACAGGTATTAAATTATAGGAGAGTACAGGATTTGAACCTGCGCGCCGGTATAAGCCGGTTCGCCGGATTTCGAGTCCGGTGCATTACCACTCTGCCAACTCTCCATAACACACTAAACAATTATAACAAACCTGTGGAAACTTTCAACCACAGGATGTCATTATTTAGCGTGATAACGCGATTTTTAATATTCCATCAAGCTAAAGATATCATAGCCTTTAATCTTATCACGGCCATGAAGGTCCTTTAATTCAATAATGAAAGCAGTTCCTACTACGATACCACCTAAATCTTCAACAAGATCGATGGTAGCACCAATAGTACCGCCAGTTGCTAACAGATCATCAGTAACCAAAACTCGCTGCCCTGGCTTGATAGCATCTTTGTGCAAATAGAGGGCAGACTTGCCGTATTCAAGGTCATACGTTGCCTTAACTGTTTCTCGAGGCAACTTACCCTCCTTACGGGCTGGTGCAAACCCAATGCCTAATTCATAGGCAACTGGACACCCGACAATAAAGCCACGTGCTTCAGGTCCAACAACCATGTCAACGTTCTTACTGCGAGCATAGTCAACCAACTGGTCAGTGGCGTAGCGATAAGCTTTACCATCTGACATCAGTGGTGAAATGTCACGAAACATGACGCCGGGCTCGGGATAGTTCGGCACCGTAGCAACGTACTTCTTTAAATCAATCGTCATTTTAAATAGCAACTCCTTTAATCTTGTGCAATTAGCGAGGTCAACAAAGTCTTGACGTCAGCCGTTTCGCTATACAATAGTTGTTTTTCGGTTTCAATCTGCTGCTGTCGTTTTTGGTAACTTGGTGCGTCAGTAATCTGACGATGAGCTGGCTGTTTAACTTCATTCAATTGACCATTGGTAATCGTCACGAAGTCCAGTTCACGAAAAATCTGCAACATCAAGACTAACTGAGTTGGAACGATTTGTAAATACTTCGCCAGCTCATTTAATCGATGTGCGACATCCACATCATGATGCGTTTGAACGAACCTAAACAGTTTAGCATATTGTGCGCGATCTGGCATCCCCAAAAGGTAATGACTTTCCTTTAAATAAAAATAAATGACAATTTGATCAGCCTTAATTGCCTTCAACGCCGCCTGCAAATCGCTAATTTGTACCGGACAGTCCACTAAATACATCGTTGGGGTATGTATCTCACCTAACCGTTTAGCGTCTGCTAATAACCAAGAATTAGCGGTAGCTGGTATCTGTGACTGCAGTTTCTCATAAAGCCGTTGATTAAAGAAAACATAAGTGGCATTGGCATCCTGAAACATTTCTGACCGCAATTTTTGCGTCCGCAAATCACTGATAACCAAACCTTCAACTGCGATATCCTTCACCATTACTTGCATGGAGGTACGTCCCTGCCAAACATTGATATCAATCTGACCCACTACTTGAACTTGATCCGGTGCGCTTTGGAGCACGGGTGCTAACTCACCAGCGCCAAAATCAATAGCGCTTAATTGGTGATTTTGATCACTTAACTGAAATTTTAAATGTTTACCCTCCGCGCCAATGGCCTTCACATTTTGAATAGCACTGGGTTTAAAGACAAACAACGGAACGGGATTATCAGTCCCAAATGGCGCTAATTGGCGTAGCTGCTTGTATAAGTCTTCAGATACGTCGCTAACCTGCATTTCAGATGCCACTGTTAACGGTGTTTTAGGCTGATCAGCTAAATGCTGATCGACAGCAGCCTGGTCGAAACCCGCCTGCAATTGACTTAACTGATCAGCTTTTGCCGTCATTCCCACTGCAGCGGCGTGACCACCGAAGTTGATCAAAAGATCTCGCTGACCATCAAAAGCATCGAATAAATTAAACCCAGCAACACTACGTCCTGAGCCTTTAGCCGTCCCATTTTCAGAATTGACATCAAGAACCACCGTTGGCTTTCCAGTCGCTTCGACCACTTTACTAGCCACGATTCCCAATACACCTTCGTGCCACCCCTTACCCGTAATGAGCATGGTTGGATGATCACGATGAGCTACGTCTTGAGCTTGAGCCAAGGCAACTTCGCTGATATCAGCGACTAATTTTTGTCGATACTTATTTTGTTTTTCCGTTAAATCAGCTAATTTTTCAGCCCGCTCTTCATCCAAAGTCGTCAATAATTCAACGGCAGGCGCTGCATCATCTAAACGTCCAAGCGCGTTTAGCCGTGGCGCAATACCGAAACCAATGGACTGTTCGTCAATCTGATCGGGTGTAATACCAGCTTGCTTAATCAGTGCAACTAGTCCTAATCGATCGGTTTGTGAAAGTAACTGCAGACCAGCAGTCACTAGCACTCGATTTTCATCAACTAGCGGCACCAGATCGGCTACTGTCCCAATCGCAGCTAAATCAAGCATCTCTTGGGGAACTTCATCTAACAGAGCGGTAGCAACCTTAAAGGCCACTCCAGCACCAGATAAACCACCAAAGGGATATTGGCCTTCTGGGTGACGAGGATGAATGATGGCGTACGCGTCAGGTAATTTACTGGGGAGTTCATGATGATCCGTTACTACCACATCACAACCCAATTCATTAGCGCGTGCAATAGCATCGTTACCCGATACCCCGTTATCCACAGTGACAATCAACTGCGTACCGCCTTCAATGAGTCGCTCAAAAGCCGCCACATTAGGACCATAGCCATCGACAAAACGATTGGGAATAAAATAATCAACGTTAGCTCCAACTTGATCCAAAGTTTCGTACAGAATTGAAGTGCTCGTTACACCATCTGCATCATAATCACCGTAGATCGTAATATGTTCACCATTCGCTACTGCATCTTGAATGCGGTCGATTCCCTTTTGCATATCATGCATCGTCATGGGATCGTGCAATTGAGACAAATCAGGTTGAAGAAACTGCTCTGCTTTTTCCTTGGTATCATAGCCACGGTTCAGCAGAATCTGGGCAACCATTGGTTTAATAGATAACGAATCGGCTAAATGAGCGGCCTCATCACTTGGCTGATCAACGTTTTTTATTTGCCAATCATAATGTGGTTCAATCATGATCATCATCCTTTACTTCCGGTTGATTTGACTGAAGACTGTCAGTATTACCAGTATGTGTATGCTGATCTGGTGTTTCGTTTAAACGGGTTTTCAAAGCTTGAATACGACTCTCCTGCTGCCTGATGGTCTTTTTGTTCTGATAATTTGAAATTGTTGCAAAAAGGAACATTAAAATGGCACCTAGAAAAATAGCTACCAACAAAACCAGTACCAGTGGCCACGAAACAGTCGTAAAGCCGAAATGAATTGGAATTGATTCAGTATTCATGACTGAAAAAATGGCAATCAGAATCACAATTAAAATCGCAATGATTACTTTTCCTTGCCGCTTCATTGAAATACCCCCTACTCCCGTTCCTTATCAAACGGGATATCAATTAAATCAAAATCCTTAACAACCTTTGTATTCTTAAATACTGCTTGAGCCTGTTTTTCCAAGTCGTGAGCTAATTTACCGTTATAGCGAGCAGAAATATGATTCAACAACAGCTTACCAACGTGTGAGGTTTTAGCAATATTGGCCGCCTGTACGTTGGTGGAATGATAATAACTATGTGCCATTGCAGCTTCGTCCTTAGCAAAGGTACTTTCGTGGACCAAGACATCCGCATTTTCGGCTAGTTTATAACTATTATCAGTTTTGCGTGTATCTCCTAAAATTGCAACTATCCGACCCTTTTGAGCATGACCAATGTAATCTTGACCATTAATCACTCTACCGTCAGGTAAGGTGACGGTCTTCCCTGCTTTTAACTGACCGTAAATTGGGCCAGATGGTACTTTATCTGCCTGAAGTTGTTCAACCATAAGTTCGCCAGGATGGTCACGTTCGACCACCCGGTAACCAAACGTCTCAATTTTATGATCCAAATGCTCAGCGTACACAGTGAATTTATCATCATGAAAAATTTCACCACCATGCGACAATTCCACAAATTCAATGAAATAGGATAGCTTAGTTTCAGAAACCTTCAAACTGGTTAAAACAAAGTTACGAATACCTTTAGGTCCATATATGGTCAACTTATCATTGCCGCCTTGAAATGACCGGCTACTGAGTAAACCTGGTAACCCAAAGATGTGATCACCATGTAAATGGGTAATAAATATTTTATCGATCTTTCGTGGTTTAATCGTGGTTCTCAAAATCTGTTGCTGAGTGCCTTCACCGGCATCAAACAGCCAGATGGAATTGCGTTCTTCTAGTAACCGTAATGCTAGACTGCTAACGTTTCGAAACTTTCCTGGAGACCCAGCACCGGTACCTAAAAATTCAATTTGCATATCTGTCGTCCTTTTCTATCTATCTCGCACCGAACATCTTTGCTGGTGTCACGTAGTCCTAATTAAGGTGAATCCTAACCCTACAATTGTATCAGATTCAACGTCCGATTGTGTGATTATTTAGTCTAAATTATTTACTTACCCGATACTTGATCGCACAGGAACTAAAGAAACACTACCCAGATATTATGACCCCAGATAATGTATAATTAGTAATGAAGGAAGTGTTTAATTTGCGTCTTGGAGAACTTATCGCATTAGTGCATCAATTAGACCCAAATCTAAAAATGGCCTTTGATACGACCCCAATGGCGCCTATTTCGGGAATGTCAGCTTCGGAAGGTCGTCTTCTGCTGCACGCCGCCACTCAGACGCCTTTAACAGTCGAACGATTTCGCCAACATGCGAACCGTTTTAATCAACAGTTAATTGTCTTTGAATCTAGTGGCAAACGTCTTTATGGCTTTCGTCAATCGAAACAATGGCTTTTATTCAAATAATGGGGGATCTTCAATATGCTAAGTAAACGTCTAATATTAACTATCATCTTAACCGCCGGCCTAATACTAACCGGCTGTGGTAACCAAGCAAAATCAAACCAGCCATCACGTTCGAATTCAGATAGCTCATCCAGTCAGCAAGTTAAAAAGCCGGAAAAGGCCGCCTCTGATCAGGCCACCATGAAACCCTATGAGGTGCCGAATTCAGAAAAAAATAACCGACATTATCAAAAGTCCGGTCTGCTTTCTTTTCCAGGTCAGTTTGCTTATGACAAAGTCGGCACAAAATTAATCTTGTCCCAAAACAAACACCTAAATCAACGAGCTACACGGCAAGGACTTAGCTACCAGATTACCGATGCTAAACGATTTAATAATAACGCCAAAACCAAGCAAGCTCTACAAATGGCTCAGCAAGCCTTCAACATCGGTAATATTCCTAATCCTTATCAAACCCTGCAAATTAAGTTTACCGTAAAAAACAATACCAGCCACGCGGTTAAAATCGATGGCATTCAAAAGATTAGTTTAAATGCCTCTCGAACAATTTCTGCTAATGGTATTAGTGATCCAAGTGCCGGACAAACTATCAAATCAAATCATACTCAGACTTTTTCCGCAATGATTTTGGTTGGGCCAACTAACTTTAAACTTAATCAGTTTAGCGTTCATTTCTCAGGTAGTTTTAACGATTCGGGCCAACCTATAACGAAAGCGCCAGCGGTTATTACCGTGAAACTATAATTTTTAATGATATACACAACTAAAACACCGTATGTTGACGTGAAAACGTCTGCACACGGTGTTTTGTTATTGCTTTTGAGATGAGTCTGAATCAGTCAATTGCTGAACCAGTAACCGAGTATAGTTACGGTTCCCAGTTGGATTAGGATGCACGTTGTCCGTGTAGAACCAATCCTTGTGATTCTTACTCAATCCATGCCAATCAACTAGCGTGACGTTAGGATAACGTTTAGCAGCATTGGCGATGGTTGTATTGACAGACGTTTCCCAATTACGAGTAGGAACGTGAGTGTTAACCCAATAGATGCGGCGATTAGGTCCAATCATATGAATAACCTGATCAATTTGACTATTAGTCATTGGACTGTTAGTCCCTAAATTAACGACCACAGTGTTAGCCAAGGCTCCCTGAGCCTTAAGCGACTCAATTTGCTTTGGGGCTTGCCAAATTTGACGACCCACACCCGCTGAAACGTAGGTGTTAGGAATCACTTGGCGAACGTCTTTAGAAACATCCACCATGACAGAATCACCGATTGCAGTCACCGAAAGATCCTTCGCCTGCACGTATTGACGCTTAGTCAGACCATATGTCTTAACCAATTCCTGCTGATGAGCTGATAGCTTAACCTTTTTCCAGGCTTCCTCATGCTTCTTTTCAGCGGCAGCTTTTTTAGCAGCTTCTCGTTGCTTCTTTAAAGCCGCCTTGTTGGAAGAAGCCGCCTGTTTTTGATTATGCTTAATATTAGTCTGAAGTGCAGAATCATTGGCCTCTGAATGTGTGGGGCTTGTAACAGCACCAAACAATGCAACGCCCGTAACTAAGATGGCTGGGATAACCGCATAACGTTGCCAACCAAATGTCTTGGGGCTCCGGAAGAATTGCTTGATTAGTCCTGGCAGTTGGCCATAGTCATAATGACGTAATGGACGTTCCAAATAACGATATGATAGATCACTAGCAATCAGAATCAAAACGGTTTCCATCAGCGCATTAAACACTGGATGAGCCGCAATATTAGTCACTTTGGCTTCGTAAAAAATCATAATTGGAAATTGATACAAGTAAATCCCGTAACTTCTTGAGCCTACCCAGTCAAAGATCCGGTTGGTAAACAACTGATTCATAAAACTGGCTGGATGAGCCACGGTTGCCACCAAAATGGTTGACAAAAACGTAAAGAAGAACATCCCACCATGATAGGTCAGACTTGACTGTCCTGACATGGTAAAAAACATGATAAGAAGGATTGCCAAACTGACAAGCCCAGCACCGTTCAGTAACCACTTAGCGCGATTATTCAACTCACTCTTTAACTTGGTTGCAGGCCAAACAAAAGCCAATGCAACACCAAGTAGAATTGCAAACATCCGGGTATCGGTACCATAGTAGACCCGGTTAGTCATGGCCGTACCAGTATACAAATACCCCATCCAGATTGCTGACAGAACTGAGAGGCCTAAAACGGAATAGAAAATGGGCTTTCGGTCTTTAAACATAAACAATAGAATTACTAAAATCAGTGGCCAAAATGCGTAAAACTGCCCTTCAATCGAGAGCGACCAAAGGTGTGTAAACGGTGACTCTCCGTTGAATCGGTCAAAGTATGACTGTCCATGGCCAATTTCCCACCAGTTATACACGTAAAGTAAGTTAGTACTGATAATGGCCTTTAAACTGACGAACAACGAGCGCTGAAACAGCGTGATATACGCTGCAGTTGTCAAAACCATCGTCACTAATGCTGGATATAGTCGTTTCATTCGCCGGACGTAAAAACTGACGACATCGATCCGACCGTTTTGCTCATATTCTTGTAGCAATAAATCAGTGATTAAATAACCTGAAACTACAAAAAATATTGGAACACCTAAATAGCCTCCCTGCAAGCTATAAGGTAAGAGGTGATACACAATAACACCAATCACCGCAATAGTCCGGATTCCGTCGAACCCAGAAATATAGCGACTATGTTTAAGCCGCTTACTCCCTGCGTGTTGCATCGATTCTCCCTCGTTTCATCTCTTAGAATTACTTCAAAATGTTATTCCACAAATTCAAAGGTAAAGTCATCGATTTGGACTAAATCGCCGTTACGAGCACCCTTTTCTCGTAATGCATCATCGACTCCCATGCCACGCAACTGACGCGCAAAGCGTAGTGTGCTTTCTTCATGGTCCATATTGGTCATCTGGAACAATCGCTCTAATTTAGCACCGGTAAGTACCCATGTACCGTCCTCGTCACGATTAATTTCAAAGTCGTCAGATTCAACCGACCCATCATCCGTTATCAGCATCTTTTCGAGGTCATCAACACCCTTTACTGGGAAAGCAGGTGTCTGGTCTAAAATCTCAACGGTTTTCTGAATCAGCGGTGTTAACCCATCATGGGTAACACTGGAGATTGCCATTACGACTGGCGGTGTTGCAAGGGTTGTATCCTCCGCCAATTTGGCTTTCAAAGTTGCCAAATTCTCAGCTGAATCAGGCAAATCCATCTTCGTAGCCACAACAATTTGCGGACGTTTTAACAAATCTGGATCATACTTCTGTAGTTCGGCGTTGATCTTCAAAAAGTCATCGTAAGGATCTCGGTCTTCAAATCCACTCACATCAATCAAGTGAAGGAGGACCCTGGTCCGTTCAATGTGTTTTAAGAACTCAATTCCAAGACCAACACCACTAGCAGCGCCTTCAATCAAACCCGGTAAATCAGCAACCGCAAAATCACGACCATCACTCAACTTGACCATCCCTAGATTAGGTGTCAGCGTCGTAAAGTGATATTCCCCGATTTTGGGTTTTGCACTGGTAATAGCTGCTAATAAGGTTGATTTCCCAACAGAAGGAAAACCAATCAGCCCCACATCAGCTAATAATTTTAGTTCTAAGCGAACCCGACGCTCTTCTCCAGGAGCGCCATTTTCAGCTAATTCAGGTGCAGGATTCTTAGGTGTCGCAAAGTGAACGTTACCGCGCCCACCACGGCCTCCTTGGGCAATGACAACCTGGTCATCTGCGTTAACCAAGTCAGCAATCACCATGTTGGTTTCATCATCGATGACCGTCGTCCCTTGGGGCACTAAAATCACCCGATCATCAGCGCCACGGCCCGTCATACCTTTAATACCACCATTTTGACCATGATCTGCTTTAAACTTTTGATTATAACGAAAGTCCATCAAAGTACGAAGCCCTGTATTAACTTTAAATACAACACTACCGCCTCGGCCACCATCGCCACCGGCTGGTCCACCGTTGGGCTCATATTTTTCCCGCCGAAAAGCAACCATACCGTTGCCGCCATTTCCGGCTTTAACATTTATTGTAACGTGATCTACAAACATATTATTTCTCCATTATTCCAATTCATTCGGACTTTCCTAACCTTGCTATTATCTAATGAATAACCTTAAATTACCACCGTTTTTTAGAACTTTTTTAAGTTTGCGTTTAACTTGTCTCTGCTGTTTTAGCTAAAGTCAGATGAATCGTATCCGCAACTGCTTTAGAAATACCGAGTTCGTGCAATTCCTCGGGCGTTGCAGCCGCGATTTTCTTCATTGAGCCAAACTTTCGCAGTAATTTATTCCTGGTTTTTGGCCCCACTCCTTGAATATCGTCCAAACGCGAGCTAAGGGAGTTTTTAGCATGGACCTTTCGATGAAACGTAATTGCAAACCGGTGAACTTCATCTTGAATCCGCTGTAACAGGTAAAAGCCCTGTGACTTAGGATCAAGGTGCAATGGCGTATCGTTAACTTCTGATAATAAATCGGCAGTTTTATGCTTGTCGTTTTTAACCATCGCAGCCACCGGAATAGTTAGCCCCAATTCGTTTTCTAAGACGTCCTTAGCAGCTTCTAACTGAATAGCACCACCATCCATTAGAACCAAGTCAGGCATAGTCTCATGCTCCTTAAGCAGCCGGGTATATCGACGCCGAATGACTTCTCTTGTACTAGCAGCTTCATCAGCATGATCCACGGTTCTGAGTTTATATTTTCGATATAAGCTCTTATTAGGCTGTCCATCAACGAAGACCACCATGGCAGAAACCAAATCAGCTCCTTGAATATGTGAATGATCAAAGGCTTCAATTTTGTGTCCTGGCGCAATTCCCAGGGCATCAGTGATTTCTTTCATTGCCCCCGTCGTCTTTTGTTCATCTAACTCCAGCAAACGGAACTTTTCTTCTAACACTAAGCGGGCATTTTTTCCTGCCATTTCAAGCAGCGCCCGCTTTTCACCACGTTGCGGTGTTCTCACCGGCATCGGCAACATCTCTTCCAAGACATCCTTCGGCAAACTTTCTGGCACAAGGATTTCCTTTGGAAAAACGCTATTTTTACGGTGATAAAATTGGATAATAAAACTAGTCATTTCTTCAATCTCATCGTTCACAATTGGGAACAAACGCTTCTCACGCTTGATCAAGCGTGCTTGACGAATGAAGAAGACCTGTACGGATAGCCAACCTTTATCCAGATAAAAATTAAAAATGTCACGGGGTGTTTGATCGTTAGAAATGATTTTTTGCTTTTCGACAGTTACTTCGATGTAGTGCATCTGATCACGAATTTCAGCCGCCCGTTCAAACTCTAAGTTATCAGAAGCCTTTTTCATCTGAGCGTTTAAATGCCGTTTTACAGTTGCAACATTGCCATTTAAAAACGATTTGATGCGTTCAATTTGCTTATCATATTGTTCTTTTGGCACTTCTTTAAAGCAGGCACCCAAACATTGACCCATGTGGTAATACAAGCAAGGCCGGTTCTGATAGCCATTGCAACGTCGCAACGGATAAACCTTTTGCAAAAAGTGTAGTGTCTCCTCAGCCGCGTAAACGTTAGGGTAAGGGCCGAAATAATAGGCACCATCCTTACGAATGGAACTGACGATTAGCATGGTAGGATCCCGCTCATTGGTAATTTTAATGTAGGGATACCCAGTTCCCTGCTTTAACTTAATATTATAGTGGGGCTGATGTTTTTGAATCATCGTGATTTCAAGCAAAAAAGCTTCTTTATCAGTTGACGTCACAATGGTCTCAAAGTCAGCAATTTCTGAGACTAAGCGAGCCGTTTTCCCTTCATGGCTACTCTTAAAATAGGAACGTACCCGGTTTTTTAAGTTTTTAGCTTTACCGACGTAAATGATGTGCCCGTTAATGTTTTTCATCATATAAATACCGGGCATATCAGGCAAAAGTGCTAATTTATGTTCTAGATATTCGGTGGCCAAAGAAATGACCTCCTTCCGCTTCATTCTCTGGGGTACCGCTATCTCAAGCTTCCCCAGTTTCGACGTTTCATTATAACCCCGAATAAGTGTTTGGGGCAAGCTACCTGCCTACGTTAACTTACTTGTCATTTAAACACATCATAATAAAACACCATGATTCGAAATCGAATCATGGTGTTTTATTAATAACAATGTTAATTAACTGTTAATAATCTTACTGATGAAGTCCTTTGTCCGTGGATTCTGTGGATGTTCAAACATTTCGTTTGGTTTGTTCTTTTCCAGAATATAACCGTCAGCCATGAACCAGACCTCGTTAGCAACTTCTCTAGCAAAGCCCATTTCATGAGTGACAACAACCATCGTCATCCCATCTTCGGCTAGTTCCTTCATAACGGCAAGTACTTCGCCGACCATTTCAGGATCCAAAGCACTGGTTGGTTCGTCAAACAGTAGCATTTCAGGATCCATGGCTAAGGCTCTGGCAATGGCTACACGTTGCGCTTGACCACCTGATAGACTGTTTGGATAAACGTTGGCTTTTTCTTCCAAGCCAACCCGTTTAAGCAAACCCATCGCCTTTTCTTCCGCATCCTTATCCGACATCTTTTTAACTCGAATTGGTGCTAACTTTAAGTTATCAAGCACCGTCAAATTAGGAAACAAGTTGAAGCTTTGAAAAACCATGCCCATTCGTTCACGTAATGTGGTCAATTCTTCTTCCGAAAACTTCTGAGTATCTTTGCCCTCAAACAAAACTTGTCCAGCCGTTGGAGTTTCCAACATATTCAAGCAACGTAAGAACGTACTTTTACCGGAACCTGAAGGGCCGATGACACAAATCACTTGACCAGGCATAACCGTTCCGTCAATTTCTTTTAGGACTTCGGTATCACCATAGTTTTTTTGAAGCTTTTTAACTTCAACTAACGGTTTATCTTGCATGTTTCATTCTCCCCTCGAAGTAGTTTAGAATTCTCGTCAAAATGAACGTCATCACGAAGTAAATGCACATTGCGACGAACACAGGCATAACACCACGATACGTATCGGCACGCACAATGTTTAACTGGTAAATCAAATCGGTAACACCAATGATGGAAACAATTGAACTTTCCTTAACCAGTGAGACAAATTCATTACCAAGTGCTGGCCAAATGTTCTTCAGTGCTTGAGGCAAGATGATGAACCGCATGGTATCGCCCTTGGCTAACCCCAGACTAGCAGAAGCTTCCGTTTGTCCTTTATCAACCGAGTTAATACCACCACGAATAATTTCCTCAACGTAAGCACCACTGTTCAATGAAACGGCAATGATACCTGATAATAATGCTGGCAAATTAACAATGATCCCAACACCGAAGTACACAAACATGACTTGAACCATCAATGGCGTCCCACGAACGAATTCGACGTATGCCACTGAAATTGCCTTAAGTACCTTGCTCTTACTAAACCGCATCAAAGCTAAGATTGTGCCTAACAAAACCCCAAAGATAACTGAAATGGCTGAGATTAATAACGTGTATTCAATCCCTTTTGCGAAATAAGTCCAGTAATGAACCATTGAAGTGTTATTAGTGTTAACTTTCATATATTTCCCTGCGTTAGCTAGGTATTGCGTGGTCAGATGTTTTGCCTTGATCTTATCAATACTCTTGTTGACGGCTGCGGCTAAAGTACCGGAACCCTTTTTAAAGGCCATGGCAGAACCAGTTTCGTTCTTATTCAACTTATAACCAGATTTGATCATTGCTAAATCATGGTCATTCTTGACATAAGCTTCGGCTGAAGGTGTTTCAATACCAAGTGCATCGATCTTGTGAGTCTTTAACGCCAGCACCAAATCAGTGTTCTTATCCATTCCTTTAACCGTTGCCCCAGGAATCTTAGTTTTGGCTAAGTTATATTGCAACGTCCCTGTCTGAGCACCGATCTTCTTATGAGCTAATGCGGCTTTATTCTTATACTTGCCCACATCGGTCTTGTTGATCAGGAAACTTTGACCACCATTATAATAAATCTTTGAGAAATCAACACTTTGGCGACGCTTAGCGGTTGGGTTGATACCACTCATAGCTACGTCAGCTTTACCAGTTTCGACGGCTACCAAAACGGAATCGTATGACATGGACTTAATCACTAACTTAACGCCCAAGTCTTTGGCGACTTGTCTCATGATGTCAACATCCATCCCAACAACTTGGGATTTACCATTCTTGCTGACCTGGAATTCGTACGGCGGGTAATCTGGCGAAGTCGCCATGATGATGCTACCCCGATCCTTAATCTTCTGAAGCGAATCATCCGCAGCATATGCGGTATGGTGCGCTGGCTGAACTGTAAATAAAAATAATAATGACAAACACAACGTCATGATGGTGAGTAATACGTTTCTCCCCTTGACTTTCATTCGCGGTAACTCCCTCTCTTAATTTAAGTAACTTCAACACTACACCAAAATAAGTCTTTATGCAATAAAAATTACGAAAAAGTCTAATTTATACATGAAAAAGCAATATTATGTTTAATATGCACTTTTATATACATTATTCACATGGAAAATGGATACGATTACGGTACAAAAATTTAGTGACCAGCTGTTGATCAATGTTCTCCTCTAATGCCCACCAACTCACCATTTTTCGACTTACTTGCATTCTCACCATTAGCCATGATAAACTAGGCCCAATGAAGGAGTTGACCACATCATGGGATTAAAAGTGAAACGTCAGAACAATCTCGATGCAATGTTTGGTAAGTTTGCCGAGGTTGATTTAAAGGACGAAAAGCGCGACAAATTTTTAAAACACGATGAACAAAAAGATGACACTAAAAAGGCCAAAGCTTTAATCAAAGAACATCGCAGTTACCATAAATAAAAAAACGACACCCAGTGGGTGCCGTTTTTTTATGCCTCGAGTTCTTTTTTAGCCTGTTCAATTTGTTTACGAACCTGATCAAAGCCCGTGCCACCTTCGGAATGCCGACGTTCAACAGCAACTTCCGACTTCAAATCGTTGTATACATCTTCTTCAATTTTAGGTGACGCCTGTTTGAGCTCCTCCAATGACATATCCTGTAAGTTTTGATGCGTTTGGATACCCTTCAAAACTAACTGCCCCACAATGCCATGCGCCTCTCTAAATGGCACACCCTTAGTGGCCAAATAATCAGCTAATTCAGTAGCGTTTGAGAAATCATTTTCCGTAGCGGCTTTCATATTATCCGCCTTAACGGTTACCGTTGAGAGCATGCCATTGAAGACTCGCAATGCTGGCAACAAGGTTTTAACTGTATCGAAGACCCCCTCTTTGTCCTCTTGCAGATCCTTGTTGTAGGCTAACGGTAGTGACTTCATTGTCGCCAACAATCCCATCAAGTGACCATAAACTCGGCCACTCTTACCACGAATCAGTTCTGCCATATCCGGATTCTTTTTCTGTGGCATGATTGAACTACCAGTTGTATAAGCATCAGATAGTTCTAGGTACTGGAATTCATGACTGACCCACATACTAAGTTCTTCACAGAACCGGGATAAATGCATCATTAAAATCGAACTGTTACTGAGAAATTCCAACGCAAAATCACGATCCGACACAGCATCTAGCGAGTTAGCATAAACTTGGCTGAATCCCAACGTTTTGGCCGTCATCTGACGATCGATGGGAAAAGTGGTCCCAGCTAAGGCTGCTGCACCCAGTGGTGAAATATCCGTATGCACTTCATTAAACGTAAACCGTTCCTTGTCACGCTTAAACATTTGGTAATAGGCCATCAGATAATGACCGTATGAGATCGGCTGAGCGTGCTGTAAATGCGTATAGCCTGGCATGATGGTTTCAACGTTCTTTTCTGCCAAACTGATCAGCGTTTTTTGCACGGTAGTAATTTCATCAATCACCTTAGGTAACCGTTTCTTCAAATAAAGGTGAAAATCCGTAGCGACTTGATCATTACGTGACCTAGCCGTATGCAATTTACCAGCCACCGGACCAATTCTGTCCGTTAAAATACTTTCAATATTCATATGAATATCTTCGTTTTCAACGTTAAAGGTCAGCTTTCCAGCTTCAAGGTCCGTTTGGATTCCTTCTAACCCAGCAATAATTTGATCGCAGTCATCAGAAGGAACAATACCCGTTTTTTGAAGCATTTTGACGTGGGCTAAAGAACCTTCAATATCTTCTTCAGCCATGAGTTGATCAAAGGAAATGGAAGCCCCAAAAGCATCGACCCATGCAGCCGCCTGTTCTTGGAACCGGCCACCCCAGAGCTTTTTGGTTGCCATTACTTTGTCGCCTCCGTTTGATGCTTCTTTTCTGCCTTAACAGCCACTTTTACCTTGCTCTTAGTGTTTTGAGTGACCGCATTAACAAATGCAGATTGCTGATTCTTCATCTTCACTTGTGAGTAAACGGTTGTTGGTAGACCCCATAACTTGATGAAGCCCTTGGCAGCTTCTTGATCAAATGAATCTGAAGCGGTATAAGTTGCCAAATTCTTGTCATACAATGAACTGTCTGACTTCCGGCCTAAAGTGATGACGTTGCCCTTAAACAATTCAACTTTAATCACACCGCTAACAACTTCTTGGCTCTTCTTCAAGAAAGCAAGCAGAGCATCCATCAATGGTGAGAACCATAGGGCGTTGTAAATCATTTCGCTTAATTGCTTTTCAATAACGGGCTTGAAATGAGCTAAGTCCCGTTCAAAAGTCAAATCTTCCAACTGTTTGTGTGCCTTCATCAAAACTGTAGCAGCAGGTGCTTCGTAGACTTCACGAGACTTGATGCCGACTAACCGGTTTTCAATGTGATCGATCCGGCCAACACCATGTTCACCAGCAATTTTGTTAAGTTTCTGAATCAAATCAGCTAACTGCATTGCTTTACCGTTTAATTTAGTTGGCACACCTTTTACAAAGGTAATCTCAATATCCGTTGGAGTATCAGGTGTCTTGTCGATCGGGTTAGTCAAAGCATAGGCATCTTCAGGTGCACTAGCCCATGGGTCTTCCAGCACGCCGGCTTCATTGGCACGACCCCAAATATTAGCATCGATTGAATATGGTGAGTCTAAATCAATTGGAATCGGAATGTTGTGCTTCTTAGCATAATCAATTTCTTCTTCCCGTGACCAGTGCCAGTCCCGAACTGGGCTCAATACTTCGAGTCCTGGGTTCAATGCATGGATGGCAACTTCAAACCGGACTTGGTCATTACCTTTACCGGTACAGCCATGAGCAACTGCCTGAGCATTTTCTTCTTGCGCAACTTCGACCAGTTTTTTACTGATCAATGGCCGTGATAGCGCTGAAATCAATGGATATTCGCCCTCGTAGTACGTATTACCTTGTAAGGCAACCATTGCGTAGTCTTCTGCGAATTCTTCAAGTGCATCGATCACGTAAACTTTAACGGCGCCAACATTGAGTGCTTTTTGCTTAATAAAGTCTAAATCTTTACCTTCACCCACGTTAATGCAGCAAGCAATCACATCATAGCCCTTATCCTTTAACCAGGGAATTGCTACTGAAGTATCCAAACCGCCAGAATATGCTAATACAACTTTCTTATTTTTCGTCATGTTAAACGCCCTCTCATTTTTTCATTTTAACTTAATGATACGAGATTAACACCTGTATTCAGTTAATGCAAGTGTTTTTTGTTATTTATACACAAAAAAGGCCAATATTACATTTAATATACATATTTTTGAAATAAAATGGGTCTAGGATTCCATGTAACCGTTTTCAAAAATAATGACATCAAAAAAGTTCGACTATCAGTAATCACTCAACTGATAGTCGAACTTTTCTTTATTTTTAAGCAAAAAAGCTATTACTGATTATTGTGTGAAGCCGGATAACGTTTATTTAAACGTTCAATATTGCCACTAGCAACTTCTTCAAAGGGAATATCTGCCCACTCTGCTACCTGAGATAAATACCAGAGAACATCGCCCATTTCCTTTACCAACTGCTTTTTGTCCAGAGATTCACCCTGAAAAGTATACTGCTTAACCAGATCAACAACTTGACCGGTTTCGCTGGAAAGGCCCAAAGCACAATTAGTCAAAACCTGTTCACTGCCAAAAAGGGTCCGGTTGGCAGCCTTTTGATAGTCATTAAATTCCATTATGATTTTCCCCCAAACGCATGCTGTTCGATCCATTGCCACACTTCATCTTTACCAGCCTTAGTTTGCGCGGAAAATGGCAATAAGTCATCTTCAGCACGGATCTGTAACGTCTTTTTGACTAAACTCAGCTGTTTATTCCACTTTGCCCCTGAGATCTTATCCATCTTAGTTGCCACCACCAGGGTTGGAATTTCGTAGTAACTGAGCCAATTATACATCGTTTGATCGTCACTAGTGGGCGCATGTCGACCATCTACCAATGAAACAACACCTCGCAATGTATCTCTCGAAGTGAGGTAGGTTTCAATCATTTCGCCCCATTTTTCACGTTCTGATCGAGACACTTTAGCATACCCATAGCCGGGTACATCGACAAAATAGAGTGAATCCTCCACGTGATAAAAATTTAACGTCTGCGTTTTCCCAGGCTGACTTGACGTTCTGGCATAACTATTTCGATTGATCAAAACATTCGTCAAAGATGATTTACCGACGTTTGAGCGACCAACCAACGCAATTTCTGGTTGTCCTGTTTTGGGATATTGTTTGGGATCAACCGCACTCATCACCAGTTCAACATTGTGTACTTCCATGATTTTCCTCCGTCCAACTCTTAGCTAAATAAAAACCGTATGCCCCATAACACGGAACATACGGCTTAAAATGTCAGCTGACATTAGTTTCAGATCAGCGGCTATGAAGCCTTTTGATCCTTTAAAATTAGCTCAGGTTCCTGATGATCTTTAACAGTATCACCGGTTACAATAACTTTGGCGACATCATCTCGGCTTGGTAATTCAAACATAATATCTCGCATGACGTCTTCAATAATTGATCGAAGGCCACGTGCACCGGTATTACGCTTCAATGCCAATCGAGCCATTTCTCGTAAAGCTTGATCTTCAAAATCGAGTTCAACACCATCCAGTGAAATCAGTCGTTGATACTGCTTCACTAAGGCATTCTTAGGTTCAGTTAGAATTCGAACCAAATCATCTTCAGAGAGTTTCTCTAAGGCAGTCAAAATTGGTAAACGCCCAATAAATTCAGGAATCAAACCAAATTCTAGCATATCTTCAGGAACAACGCGCTGCATTAAGCTTTCTGATTTATCAATTGGTTGATGAGTTGAATCTGCACCGAAACCAATCGTCTTATCGCCAAGACGGTTTTTGACAATCGTTTCGATACCATCAAAGGCACCACCCACGATAAATAGAATATTAGTCGTGTCAATTTGAATAAATTCTTGTTGAGGATGCTTACGACCACCCTGAGGCGGAACGTTGGCAATTGTCCCTTCAAGAATCTTCAATAGGGCTTGTTGGACACCTTCACCAGAAACATCCCGTGTAATCGAGACATTTTCAGCCTTTTTGGCAATTTTATCAATTTCATCAATGTAGATAATCCCTTTTTCAGCACGTTCAACGTCATAATCGGCGTTTTGCAGCAGCTTCAAAAGAATATTCTCTACATCTTCGCCGACATACCCTGCTTCAGTTAGTGTCGTTGCATCGGCAATTGCAAATGGCACATTCAAGATTTTAGCCAAAGTTTGTGCCAGGTAAGTTTTACCCGACCCAGTAGGTCCAATCATCGTGATGTTACTCTTTTGCAATTCAGGACCATCATTTTTGTTAGTGGCCATTTCATTAACACGCTTATAGTGATTATAAACAGCAACTGAAAGCGTCTTTTTAGCTTCAGTTTGACCAATAACGTACTGATTTAAAGAATCTACAATTTGTTGTGGAGTTGGCACATCAAAAACAGTTTGTGAGCTTTCCTCACTAAATTCTTCATCAATGATTTCTTTACATAAATCGATACATTCATTGTAGATATACACGCCGGGACCAGCAACAATTTTTTTAACCTGATCCTGCGACTTGCCACAGAAAGAACAATTTACGGGGCCGGTTGTATCAGTATTTTCAAACAATTAAGAGTCACCCCTCTTTAAATTCTACGATTATCTTATTCTTTAACGCAACTGCTACTATACCATACAAATATAGGCGTGGGAAAGGAAAAGCTCAAATGAAGACAGCGTACACGCTTGGTACAACACCTTTTCACGCAAAGAAATGTTGCTCGCTTAAGTTTTTTCTAAACTTCATTCCTATATACGCAAACAAAGGCCCTAACAAGAATCAAATATTCTCGTCCTTAGGGCCTTTGTGAGCAGTGCTAACGTTAAAAACTATTTTTCGTTCTTTTCGTTTTCTTCGTCTTTTTTAGACTTGTCTTGCTTGGCTGAATCAGTGATCAAATCAACAGCCTTCTTGATGGCAATATCGTGCTTCAACATGTCATCTGAAAGTGCCGAACGAACAGCGCTTTCTTCCATACCATATTGGCCAGCTAAATCTTTAACTTCTGCATTCAAATCATCTTCAGAAGGTTCGATTTTTTCTGCTTCAACAATGGCTTCAAGAACCAAGTTGGTCTTAACACGACGTTCTGCATCAGCAGCAAACTGCTTGTGCAGATCATCTTCGCTAGTACCAGTCAGTTTGAAGTAAGTCTTAGGATCGATACCTTGTTGTTGCATGTTAGCTAAGTATTGGTCCATCTGACGGTGAATGTCGTCTTCCTTCATTGCTTCAGGAATCTCTTTGACTTCAGCGTTGTCAACGGCTTCACTGATTGCTTCGTCTTCGATAGCATCATGTGCAGCTGTAACTTTCTTTTCCTTCAATTCGTCTTTGATCTTAGCCTTTAATTCGTCTAAGCTATCAACTTCTTCGTCAACATCCTTGGCAAATTCATCGTCAAGTTCAGGTAATTCCTTTTGCTTAACTTCATGAATAGTGGTCTTGAATGTGGCTTCTTTACCTTGCAAGTTTTCAGCTTGGTAATCATCAGGGAAGGTGACCTTAACATCAACATCTTCGCCAGCCTTGTGACCAACTAATTGGTCTTCAAAACCTGGGATAAATGAGTTAGAACCCAATTCTAGTGAATAGTTATCAGCTTTTCCACCATCGAATTGCTTGCCATCAACGTAACCATCAAAGTCGATTACAACAGTATCGCCTTTAGCAGCTGGTTCGTCTTCTTTCAAAACTAATTCAGCTTGTGATTGACGACGGCTCTCTAATTCAGCATCAATGTCTTTTTGGTAAACACGAGTGTTTTGTTTTGTAACACTTAAGTCTTTGTATTCACCCAGTTTAACGTCAGGCTTAACGGTAACAACAGCCTTCAAAACCCATGGTTGGTTCTTTTCCATAGATTCAACATTAACTTCTGGTTGATCAACTGGTTCGATACCTGCTTCTTTGATTGCTGCTTCATATGCATCAGGCAAAACAATGTTTAAAGCATCTTGATAAAGAGCTTCTTCACCATACATCTTGTTGAAGATTTGGCGTGGAACCTTTCCCTTACGGAAGCCAGGAACAGCTAAATTCTTCTTGGTTTTTGCGAAAGCTTGGTCTAAGCCCTTTTTGATTTGGTCGGCATCAATTTCAAAGGTTAATTCGCCTTTGTTGCCGTCCTTTTTTTCCCATTTTGCAGACATTATATTCCCTCCGAATTAAATATATCTTCGAATACGATCATATTCAAATTGCGTACAAACTTTAGTTTAACGTAAGGAAGCTGAAAAGTAAACATTAGAGTGCATTGCAACGCATGGAAGACACGTTTTTTCATCAATTAATTTAATTTTGAAACAAATATGAGACTTGTTAGACCCTTATTCATTCAAATAAAAAAGTCCGAAAAGTTAACCTTCTCGGACTTTTTATGTTCATTTAGGTAGGTATTAGTCCATGATATCTGAAACAACACCGGCACCAACAGTATGGCCACCTTCACGAACAGTAAACTTAGTACCCTTTTCAATGGCAGCTGGGGCAATCAAGTCAACTTCGAAAGTGACGTTATCGCCAGGCATAACCATTTCTACGCCATCAGGCAATTCAATAACACCAGTGATATCAGTGGTGTGGAAGTAGAATTGTGGACGGTAGTTTGAGAAGAATGGCGTATGACGGCCACCTTCTTCTTTAGAAAGGATATAAACTTCACCCTTGAACTTACTGTGAGTTTGGATCGAACCTGGCTTTGCAAGAACTTGGCCACGAACAACTTGTTCACGGTTAATACCACGAAGCAAGACACCAACGTTATCGCCGGCTTCACCAAATTCCAAAGTCTTACGGAACATTTCCAAACCAGTAACAGTACTCTTAAGAACTTCTTCCTTAAGACCAACGATTTCAACTTCATCGCCGACCTTGATAGTACCACGATCGATACGACCAGAAGCAACAGTACCACGACCAGTGATGGTGAAGACGTCTTCAACAGGCATCAAGAAAGGCTTGTCGTTGTCACGAACTGGAGTTGGGATGTATTCATCGACAACGTCCATTAAGTGTTCGATAACCTTTTGTTGTTCTTCATCACCTTGGAGTGCTTTAAGAGCAGAACCGCGGATAACTGGAATATCATCACCAGGGTAATCGTATTCTGAAAGTAATTCACGGACTTCCATTTCAACTAAGTCGATCAATTCATCATCGTCAACTAAGTCGGTCTTGTTTAAGAAGACCACGATGTATTCAACACCAACTTGGCGAGCCAAAAGGATATGTTCACGAGTTTGTGGCATTGGACCATCGGTTGCGGCAACAACTAAGATAGCACCATCCATTTGAGCGGCACCAGTGATCATGTTCTTGATGTAATCAGCATGTCCTGGAGCGTCAATATGAGCATAGTGACGTTTCTCAGTTTCGTATTCAACGTGGGCAGTGTTGATCGTGATACCACGTTCACGTTCTTCAGGTGCCTTGTCGATATCAGCGTAATCTTCTTCCTTAGCTAACCCTTTTTGAGCTAAAACCTTGGTGATCGCTGCGGTCAAGGTAGTCTTCCCATGGTCAATATGGCCAATAGTACCAATGTTTACATGGGGCTTAGTTCGTTCGTATGTTTCTTTTGCCATTAATGAAACCTCCTGTATTTTTCACAAAGATTATGCCAACAAGCAAGTTGTTGGCAACCCTTTGCTGTAAATTATACTACATCTTCTCGAAAAGGTAAATCGAGAATCCCTCAAGAAGAATCCTTAAATATTATATAGATTAGGTTATCGTTTGTAAACAATAAACGCTAAATTCAATGGAACTTTTTTAAGCACCTGTCATCTCTGACATAATTTGTGACAGTTTTCGCTGCCACCATTCAAGACTATATGCTGCTGGTAACGTTGCTGACTGTACTTGATCTCCCTTGATTAGGCGAGTTACCCAAGCTCTAGGATCCGGAATAGCCCGATCAATAAAGGGATATAAAAGTGTGACTTGCAAACCCAGCTCGTTTTGATACAACTGCTGAGTGACAGGATCATGGTCATCAATCATTTCTCGCAACACGTTTTCTAGTATACCAACTTTTTCAAACTCCGCCAGTGATTTTAACTGATTCCCGACAATTTCATAATTTTTATTATCTAACCAGCGAAATTCAAAGTGTTCTGGCAATTTAAGCTTTTGCACCATTTCCAATAAGCTAACTCGAATGATCGGCTTAACAAATGGATCAATCAGTAAGACCTTTGTCGCTGTCACCCACTCATCAAGGGGTAACTCCTTGCCCTTTTCAAATGCACGCTGTTGTTGATTAAACGTCAGTGCACTCAGTTGATAGAACGTTTGATAGTCTTTTTTAAAATTTGGTTCCTGACGCGCATTGGCTTCGGCTTGTTGAATTAATCGGGTGACTTGTGCAGGTACCCGCGGCAAAGTAGCTGTTAGAACATGCGACATTAACAGTTGCCGATTAGCCAGTAATACCTCCACCATCAGTATCACGTGCTGTTCATCCATTAAGTAACTATTTAAGTTATCCATCATTATGGTATAAGCCATCTTGTATTGATGTTCTTCAAATAGGCTCTTTACCAGCAAATGGTTGATTTTTTCACTTGGTGCAGACTGATACTCTTGTTCATACAGTTGAGCCGCCTGCGCCCACTTCTGAGCTTTAAACGCTTCATTCGCTAATTGTAAGTTTCGATCCACGCTTTTCACCTTCATTGAATTAATCCACTAAACGAAAATCTCGTACGTTGATAGACAAACATACGAGATTTAAACGCCTTATTTTTCAGCTTGATGATTCTTTTGCGTAGCCTGTTTTTTGTGCTTACTCTTCGGTTTATGACGCCGAGGATCAACTTCCATGATAACCGGTAAAATGACCGGGTGACGCCGAGTTTGGTCAAACAGATAGTGGTTCAGCTTTTCACGGACATCTTGCTTCAAATGTGTCCAGTCGAACTCCTTGTTATCTAAATTAGTCTGCACCGCTTTTTTAATGATCTCCGCACTTTCATGCATCAGATCCTTGTTCGCCTTAACGTATACAAAACCACGGGAAGTAATCTTGGGTTCGCCAATGATTTGCTTCTTTTTATGATCAATGGTAATCACAGCAACAAAGATACCGTCTTCAGAGAGCACCTTGCGATCACGCAACACAATGTTACCAATATCACCAACACCAATGCCATCAATCATGGTATTACCGACTTCAACACTGCCACTCAGCACCATGTCTTTGCCATCGTAGACCAACTGATCACCCTTAGCAGTCATAAAGATTTGGTCTGAAGTCATACCAACTTCTTCAGCAGCTCTTTGATGTGCTGACATCAACCGATATTCACCCTGAATTGGCACTAAGTACTTAGGGTGAAGAATATTAATCAGCAGTTGAAGATCATGCTTGCTAGCGTGTCCCGATGAATTTAGATCATCCGAAATTGCTTTAACTTCACCACCGGCACGATAGATCATATCGCGGGTTTTAGCAACGTTAGTTTCCATAGCATGGGAAGGCGTTGTGGTAATGAAAACCAAGTCACCCTCTTCAATACTAAGCCCCTTCTCCTGCTTGTTTGCCATCCGCTGGAGAGCCTTAATTGGTTCACCCATCTTACCGGTTTGAATGATGACGATTTGATCAGCTGGCAGTTTTTCAAGCTGGTCTTCGGAAACGAGCAAATCATCTTGTGGCAAAACCAGCTTGTTTAACCGCATTGCGGTATCAACGATCTTCTCAATGTCTCGGCCAGTCAAATAAACTTTGCGTCCCGTCTTAGCAGCAGCATCAAAAACCTGCTGAAGCCGTAAAATATTTGAGCCAACACTTGCGACTATGATTCGGCTCTTAGCATAGTTAAACGTTTCGACCACGTTTTCGGCAATATCAAGTTCACTAGCCGTTTCGCTAGGATTTTCAGCATTAGCTGAATCGCTCAATAAAGCAAGTACACCGTTAGTACCAATTTGAGCCAAACGCGCGTAGTCTGTCTGATAGCCAGATGCGGCCGTTTGATCAAACTTGAAATCACCGGTATAAACAACACTGCCAGCACTGGTATTTAGCACGATTCCCATAGATTCGGGAATTGAATGTGTGGTTTTAAAGAACGAAACGGTGACATCGCCAAAATCAATCTCAGTTTGGGCATCTACCACGTGGAAATCATCAAAGTCTTTCACGTTAGGATCAGATTGACAGTTTAATTTAGCCAACTCAATGGTCATTTCAGACCCAAAAACTGGCACTTTAAATTCTTTTAAGAAATAAGGCAGTGCGCCAATAGCATCAGCATGCCCATGGGTTAGAAATACCCCAACGATTCGATCCTGGTTTTCACGCAAATAGCCGAAATCAGGAATCACAATATCAATCCCGAGTAACTCGTTTTCCGGATACTTCAAACCACAGTCTAAAACGTAAATACTGTCATTAACATCTACAATATACATGTTCTTGCCATTTTCGCGAACACCGCCTAATGGCATAATCTTTACTTTTGCTTTGTCCATAATTCACCTCAAAATATGTTGTTCTGGTTCCGCTAAATCGCCAATTATAAAACCTTATTAACGATCATGAACGCTTATTTTTCCTAAATTCTAAAAATTTAGGCACGACTACAAACTGTTTACAGTTTATCACACTTAATTCAACTATGTAACATTCCAAGCTAGTACGAGTAAAAAAGTCATTGATATAACAAAAAAGCCCTCCAAAACGGAGAGCTCCAAATAATCAAAATTAACGACGTAGACCCAATGATTGGATTAAGTCACGGTAACGTTGAATATCAGTCTTACGTAAGTAAGCTAACAAGTTACGACGGTGACCGATCTTCTTCATCAAACCACGTTGTGAATGGAAGTCCTTCTTGTGAACCTTCATATGGTTGTTCAATTCGTTAATGTCTGCTGTTAAAACAGCGATTTGAACTTCTGCTGAACCAGTGTCGCCATCGTGACGAGCATACTGCTTCATAATTTCGGTTTTCTTTTCTTGTGTAATAGCCATGAAAAATTTTCCCACCTTTAATTTATTTGTCCACCCGTTACTGAGTTGCCGTGAGTGAGATCGCAGTCAACTAAGTAAGGGCAATTTAAGAACCTTTGCTATTATATCCGTTATCGCACAGAATAACAAGGCTTTGTCTTAAACACCTTATCAAGTACTTTTACTTTACAATTAATGGCGAACTGTTGCAATCGTTGATTTTATTCTGTATAATGACATTCGTTGAATATTACAGAGCCATCTGGCTTATGAGTGTGGAGGTGAATTCATTGCCAATTATCAAATCTGCGATCGAACGTGCAAAAACGAACGTTAAAGCTAACGAACGTAATTCTGCACAGCTTAGCAGTATGCGAACAGCCGTTAAGAAGTTTGAAAAAGCTGTTACGAACCACGACGATAACGCAGCTGAGTTATACAAAGCTGCTTCTAGCGCCGTTGACCGTGCTGCTTCAAAGGGTTTAATCAAAACTAACAAAGCTTCCCGCGACAAGTCACGTATGGCTGCTCGTTTAGCTAAAGCAAACGCCTAAATTAAACCAAATATTAAAGGATCAGTTCAATTGCGAACTGGTCCTTTTTTGTTTGTTTTTTAAGCAACTTCATCCAGATACTTTAACATAAAGAGTTCGAAAAGCATCATCGGATCTTGACTGGTGGACTTCAAAGACCGTTCGATTTGAATCAAACCCAGATAAGCCTGACGAAGATGTGCTAATTCTAAGCGTCGGACACTTTGCATGGCCAATTTAACCCGGTATGGATGGACCTTTAACGCCGAGGCAATACTGCCCTGACTATAACCGTTACGCATTAAAATTTTCGTTTGAATCAGCAATCTAAACTGACTGACTAACACCGCATTGATTCGCAACGGTTCTTCCTTCGTCAAAATCAGTTGACGATACAGGTTCAGTGCTGCTTCAATCCGTTTTCCCATCACATCGTTAACCAAGTCAAAAACATTTTGATCCAGCGACTTTGAAACTAGTTCTCCAACCACCGTTTTATCGATTTGTTTGGATTCCACCGAAGCCAATTTCAACTTCGGTAATTCATTCATGATCAACGATAGGTCTGTTCCGGTACGCTGAAGTAACAAGTTAAGTGCATCCGGTTCAATGGTAAAATGATCTTGTTCAAGATTATGCTGGACTAGCGTGCGAACCTGCCTTTCACCCACCGCTTCTAAACTAATAACTTCCGCGGCCTTTTTAATGGTCTTAACCACTTTTTTACGGCTATCTAGTTTGCCATTAGTCGCAAAGAATACCACAACAGACGTTGGTTCAGGGTGTTCTAAATATTTGATCAATCCATCAATATCGTGATCGATCTTATTACCCCGATGATTTTCCGTAGTCAAAAAATAAGCACGTTCAACAAATACCAGCCGCTTTTCGCCAAAAAACGGGGCCGACATAGCGTCATCCAAAGCCTGTGCAAGTGGTGTTGATTCCATATCATAGGTGGCGTAATTCATTGTTCGCTCAGATTCTGGAATTAGGTTTAAGAACGCCCGCTTTAGTCGCTGCGTCAAATAAGGTTGATCACCCGTAATGAGGTATACCGGTTTTGAGGTTCCCTTATTGAGCTGTGCCATTACCGTTTCGTAATTCAAAATAATTTCTCCTTTAAAAAGGTCTGCCAATGACCCGTAGCATGATTAGTACATCGATAGCGAATCATACCGTTAACCTGAGTATTAAACGCAGGTATATGATTAGCTGCCAGAGTGGTCAACGTCTCTTGATTAGGATGACCATACCGATTATTCCGGCCTGCAGAAATGATACCGATTTTTGCCTGAAGCTGTTTAACAACTTCTGGATTCGTCGACGTTTTACTGCCATGATGTCCTAATTTTAACACGTCTGTCCGTAAAGCTGGATAGTGGGTTAAAATCTCGCGCTCACCTGCTTGATCTAAATCGCCGGTGAACAACCACCGTAAACCACCCATTTGGCCAGTTAAAACCATTGAATCCTCATTGGTTCCTAGTCCTGGTTTAAATGGATGAACCACGTTGAGCGGTGTCCCAATAATCTGCTGACCAGCCTGAACCGGCATAATTTGAGTGTGCTGAATATACGGCTGGATACGCTTCATAAATTGCGGGTTTTGGGTCATTCCTAATGGCACGTATAACCGCTTAACATGTACCCCCTGAAGCACATCACCCACGTCGCCAACATGGTCAGAATCCTGATGCGACAAGCAGAGATTATCAATGTGGGAAATGCCCTGACTCTTTAGATAATTGATACTAATCCGCTGAGCTCGACTGCGACCGGTGATTTTTTTACCGCCAAAATTGACCCGGCCACCCGTATCAATCATGGTAATCTGCCGATTATATGGCGAACGGACTAAAAAGCTGTCCCCCTGCCCAATATCAAAAAAGGTCACTTCTCCGGACGTTGGAAAATGAATCACTAAAAAACAGGCAAGATATGCCGCACCCAGTATCACCCATAACCGCCGTTTAAAGTGCTGTGACATCACTAACAGCGTTAAAATTGTCAAGAAGCCCACGACCCAAGCTGTTGGCTTACCAAATACGATCATCCCAGGTAAGCTATCAATCATATTTAACCCATTGGTGAAAAGCTGCAACAGCCATTCCGTTACGTCAGCTAACCAAGGTATCATCTGACCGCCAATTCCTGCCACCAACACCAGCGGAAAAATACAGACGCTAAAGATTGGTAAAATAAGTAAATTAACAAACATCGTCAACACGTGCCACTGGTAAATGTGATACAAAATCAGCGGTAAGCTCAATAAATTTAACATCATCGTGGTTTTCAACACGCCAAATTGCTTGGTAAATAAAAGGCCAAACGCCAAACCATAGCTCAATTGACCACCTAAATGTATCAATAACGCTGGCTGAACCAATAAACCTAACAGAAGACTAATTCCCCACGTGGATAAACCTGTGAGTCGCCACCCGCAAAGCTCCGCTAACAGCCCCAAAACGACCACTACAACCGCACGTAAAAGTCCTACCTGAGAACCAGCAAGGATGTAGTAAGTCGGCAGCAGTAGCAGTAAAAACGCTGAAATTGGCATTTGGGTGAACCCCAAGCGCCGTAGAATCCAACTTACGACAGCCACGATCCAAACGATGTGAAAACCAGAAATACTGAATAAATGGATCAAGCCTAAATCCGTTACCGCACTTAGCGAGTCGTAAAAATCAGTTGCCCGCCAGCCTAAAAATAACCCCTGAACATACAGCTGAAGCGTGCGAGGCAACGTTTGGGTGTAATTAACTAATCGTGCACGTAATGTATGACAGGCATTGATCCACCACGCTATTGGATTAGTTGCTGAAGAAGCCGATACGGACGTCAACCGATCAATTTTAATGGTATTAAAAATTCCTTGATCGGCTTGATACTGGCGAAAATCAAATTCATTGGCGTTAGTCGCTGGTTGAGGACGTGAAATATCACCGTGGACCAGCATGGTGGTCGTTTTTTTAATTTGCAAACTTTGAAGCAGTCTTTGATCATCCGAAAAATACTGTCCCTGGATCGTTTTCCCGTCACTTGTCCGGCCACTTAATTGCAGCCGACCCTCTTCAACCCGTAATTCATCTGGTTGAATCGTCAGCTCCACTGAGGCACCAGTTTGATCAGGCAACGTACGCGCCTGTTCCAAACGCTGCGTCCGCCAAAATAAGCCACTAAAAATCAACAGCACTAATGCAGCCCAAACTAAAAGCTGTCGATCACGTAAACAGATTATCCGGATCACCCAAATAAGCGTCAAAATTACCGACAGCCAAACCAAGCCAAAGAAACAGCCACTTAAACAGCCAGCTAGAATTGCTAACCAAATAATATTATGATTGATGATCCTGCAGATAGGCATCAACTGAAGCACGTTCAATTGCTTCGGAATCAAGGGTCACTTGATGTAACTCGACACCCTTCATCTTAATTAACGACATGGCATATGGGTCATTATGGTAGTTATGCAGGTATGAAATCTTATTAATGCCAGCCTGTAAAAGCATCTTAGTACACTGTAGACAAGGAAAATCTGTCACATAGATTTCAGCACCATCAGTGGCTTCACCAAACTTCGCACACTGTAAAATGGCGTTCATTTCAGCGTGAATCGTCCGTAAACAGTGTCCATCAACTAGGTAACAGCCCTCGTCAGTACAGTGAACGTCACCAGAAACTGAACCATTGTATCCACCAGCAATGATGCGACGATCACGAACGATTGTTGCACCTACCGAAAGCCGGTTACAGGTACTCCGACTCGCTAGTAACACTGACTGCATCATAAAATATTGATCCCAAGGAATTCTTTTATTAGCCATAATGGCCGCCTCCATCATCTCATTATCTGGTTAAGTATACCAAATTTTATTAGAACATGATAACGCTAAACCGTAATTTGAGGCTTTAGTCGTTCTAATGTTTTGTCGCCGAAGCCGTTGACGTTTTTTAATTCATCAGCTGATTTGAAACCGCCATGTTCTTGTCGATAAGCTAGTATCTTTTCCGCTTTTTTCTCACCGACACCATCTAATTGCTGCAGTCCAGCTAAGTCAGCAGTGTTCAAATTGACTTGTGGCGCCTCACTTTCTGAGCTGGCACCACCACTTGCTGCCGATGACCCCGCTACAGATGTTGGCACCTTCTCACCGCGTTTTGGAATATAAACAACTTGAGAATCCGTCAATTTTTGTGCCAAGTTAACCTGTTTTTCATCCGCATTACTAGCAAAACCACCAGCTAACTGAACGGCGTCAATAACACGCATCGTTGACTCCACCTTTTTCATCCCAGGTTGCTTAACCGCACCCTTAACGTCCACGTACATCGTCGTGTTGACACTGGTTTGACTCGTTGCTGTCACAGAACTGGATGACGAAGCCATCCCCGAATCAGACATCAACGATTGTGAAGTAAATTCTGGCTGTGCGTTAGAAACTGGTCGGTTGCCCAATAGTAAAAAGCTAACAGCAATGATGGTCGATAGACTTAAACCAATAATGATCCAAGTCTGACGGTTACTATTTTCTAGCAGTTCCTTTAACCTATCCACTTTTCTCCCTCCCTTCTCTCTAAACATAACTACGGCTAAAAACCAAAAGGGGTTGTGCCATAAGTCTATATTGTAAGTATTTCAATCCATTTTTTTAGCAAGGATGAGTGAGGCCTATCCTTTGGTTCAATGCGTCAATATTACCTAATCATGCGACAAAATTCAGATTCTTACCATTTAACGCAAATAACCCCCATCCCGACAAAGTACCGTCGGAATGGGGGTTATTCACGTTAAATTCTAGAATCTACCGAGTTTCGTCACACACTCGCTAATGATGCGTATTCAAATATTGCACAGCTTGGTTGAAGGTTGAAACTGGCACCACTTTCATATGAGGTGCGACTTTCTTCGCCGTTTTTTTAGCTAGCTGATAATTAGTTACATGTCCTGGTTCCAGCTGCAAAACAGCCTTAGTCGGTTTCAAATACGGTGCAAAGAAGATGGTTGCACCAGCTTTCTTAGCAGCAACGATCTTTTTATCGATGCCACCAATTTCACCAACTGTTCCGTCCGGATTAATGGTTCCAGTACCCGCAATATTTTGCCCGTGCCGGATGTTTTGACCAGTCAACTGACCATAGATCTGTAAACTGAACATTAGTCCACCAGAGGGTCCACCAATTTGTCCAGGATCCACTTTCACTTCGGGATCAGTTTTAATTTTAACGTTATCAGTCAAAATAATCCCAATTCCCGTTTTACCGCTGGAAAGTTTAATTAACGGTGCACTGGCCGTTTTCAGTTTACCATCGTGTTGGTACTGAACCCGTAGACGATCACCAACCGACTTTTTCGCAATGTATTTTTGAAAACCATACGCATTTTCAAAATGATGACCATCAACCTTGGTAATCGTATCACCTACTGCAAGTTGATGCTTAAACCGGGAATTTTTCTGAACATCCATGACGTAAATGCCCAGGTAGTTTTTGGTGACCTTTTTATGTGCTGACTTGACCGCAACCGCTTTAGCTTCGTTGATGGCACTCTGCATGTAAAAATTCTGCATTTTTACATATGTATCGTTACTTTGACCACCAGTAACACTCTGTTCACTCTCAATTGTGGAATACGGTGACACCTTTGCCATCAAGTATGTAACTGGCCGCGCCTGCGCCAATTTAACCGAGGTAATCATAAACTTTCCCGGACGTTTATCAGGGTGATTTTTGATTTTAACAAACGTTTTTAGATTATCAGCCGATCCAGGAGATTCGATATACTTTGGCATGGGCCATAAGAAACCAATCAGAATCAGGATTGCTAAAACAATGCTGACGCCATACTGAAGAACCTTTTTACGAGTCTGTTTTTTCATACTATTCTGACCTTTGTTTTTGATTTAAAGCTTGAGCAACCGCTGGTGGAACCAGTTCGGAGATGTCACCCTTAAAATGAAGTACCTCTTTCAATAAAGAAGAAGAAATGAAGCTATACTTCGGATCCGTTACGAGAAAAATCGATTCAATTGAATCATCCAAATAATGATTCATATTTGCGATGTCCGACTCATACGATAAATCTCTTAGGTCACGGAGACCGCGAACAATCACACTGGCGCCCACTTTTTTAACAAATTGAACCGTTAGGCCATCTTCCGCTTGAACCGTTACGTTGGGCAGATGAGCAATACTTTGTTGAATTAAAGCTACCCGTTCCTCAGGAGTGAATAACATGCTTTTACTGATGTTGATTCCCACCGTTACAATTACCTGATCAAACAGCTTACTTGCACGTTCAATAATATTCAAGTGGCCTAAGGTAAGCGGATCAAAGCTACCCGGATAAACTGCAATTGTCATTGATTATCACCTTCCTGATAACGGTATACCGTAATTTTTGTAATGCCATAGGACTTTTCAACGATTCGTGTGCAAGCACCGATCTCAGCTGGCAAATCAGCTTCCTGATTCGTTTCGCACATGATTCGGCAGTCTGGATTCAATAACTGACTGGCAATCAGCTCGTGAATTTCTTTAACAATTTTTTGCTCACGATAAGGTGGATCAAAATAAATCAGATCAAAACTTTGATGCTGTGCCTGAAGCTGTTTTAAAGCAATTTCTGCATCCCGTTTAATGACCGTAAATTTATCCGGTTCTTTAGTAACTTCAATATTTTGATTAATAGTTTTGATGGCAGCACCTTGGCGATCAATCAACACAGCATGGTCGATTCCTCGAGACACGCCCTCAATACTCAAACCGCCCGAACCCGCGAAAAGGTCCAAACTTTGACCACCATCAAAATAAGGTCCAAGAATGTTGAATACGGCTTCTTTCACCTTATCCGTAGTAGGTCGGGTTTTCATCCCAGGGACTGCTCTTAGTCTCCGACCACCGTACTCTCCGGCAACAACACGCATTACTCATCCTCCTCAAAATTTATTTGATCTTCCTCTGCTTCAGGTTCATCAGATAAGCCTAATAAATCCATTAATTCATTTCGAGGAGACTCAATGATTCGCTTAACAAACCGCAATTGTTTCAGACGACCAATGGTTTCCTTTGCTTCGTCCTCGTTAACGTAGATAATGGCATAACGCATCCGCTTAGAAACATATTCAAGGTGGCCGTAGCGCTTAAGCTGCCGAACTTGACGTAAGCTTGACACATAGACGACTAAATTGGTTCGAGATTGAATGTCCATTATGCTAACCCCCTCTTTCTGCGCTCTTGCGCACTTATATTTAAAATAATTCCTAACGATATTGTCAGCGAAAAAATACTTGATCCCCCATAACTAATAAACGGGAAGGTCACACCAGTAATTGGCAGCCAACCAACCACACCACCAACATTGATAAAGGCTTGGACGGCAAAATACGTCGCCACACCATAGCAAACCAGCGTATTAAATGGATCAGTAGCCCTAATACCAATGCGGATGGTCTGCCAAATAATAATGCCTAATAGAATCAAAATAATAACAACCCCAATGAGGCCGAGTTCTTCGCCCGTAATCGCCATAATAAAGTCGGTGTTCGGTTCAGGTAAGTAGCCACGCTTTTGAATTGAATTACCCAGCCCAACACCGAATAAGCCGCCATTACTTAAGGCGTAGTACGAATTAACCAGTTGCTGGCCGGAGCCGTTAGCATGACCAAACGGATCGACGAAAGCAACTAGCCGTGCTAATTTATAAGACTTAATGGTCCCTGATTCCGAAAGCTTCAGGGCAATCGGAAAAGCAATAAAAGCGATAAAAGCGACAGCCATACCAAAATATAAATAACTTTTTTTAAATGAAAAACCGCTGCTCAAACACATCATAAAAACAATCGCGGAAATGATCACTGCACTCCCCATGTCGGGTTGAATGAGGACTAAACCAATCATGGCAGCACACATGGTAATAGGCAGCCACATACCTTGCCACCAATGGCCACTGACAATATCTTCCATCTGAGCAGGCATGGTTGCTGTTTTAGCCATTAAAAGAATCAACGTAATTTTAACTAACTCGGCGGGTTGGACACTAATCGGCCCAAGCCTAAACCAGCCAGCTGCCCCATTGACAGTTTTACCAATGACTAACAGCGCCAGTAAAGCAAGAATCAATACAATATACAAGATAATAAGAAAGATTCCGTTTTTGAAAAAATCATGCGGTATCATTAGCATAAACAGGGCAATAAAAAGACCGATAATCACAAAAACCAATTGTTTAAAAAGGTAACTGATAGGTGTCGAACCCATTTGTACAGCCACGTTCGAACTCGCTGAATAAACCATCACCACACCGATTCCACATAGAATCAAGTAAGGTATAAATAACCAATAATCCAAATCTTTTAATTTCTTGACATCGAAGGCATTTCTTATTTTTGAAACCTTCAATTTTCGCAAATTCTGCATCTAAAAAATCCCCAAACTACTCCACTAAATTTCTTAAATAAACTCACTTGATTATAGCATATTGGCCGGTTTTGATGTAAAACCGTGGAAAACCTTTAACATTTTACCAGCTAATTATGCAGAAATAAGTTTGTGATTTATACCGGTTCAGGCTCACTTTCACATTGTCAAAGGACTCTTCAGGAAAATAAACTAAAACGCAACAAAAAATCCCCTCGCAGACAGCAAAATGAAAATAATTTTTTCATTTGCCATCCACAAGGGGATCTTTAAATTGGTATAAATTCACCAATAATATTTAAATTTAGTTATGACGAGCCCGCTTAGCAGCCTTTTCACGTTCGTTAGTGTTCAGAATTTGCTTCCGGAGACGGACGTAGTTAGGGGTAACTTCACAGTATTCATCGTTGTTCAAGAATTCAAGTGATTCTTCAAGTGACAAATGAGTAGGTGTCTTGATACGAGCCATGTCATCGGAACCGGCGGCACGGACGTTGGTCAAGTTCTTACCCTTTGTGATGTTAACAGTAATATCGTTTTCACGGCTGTTTTCACCAACGATCATACCTTCATAAACATCAGTACCTGGATCAATCAATAACGTACCACGAGATTCAATACCCATCATGGCATAAGTGGTTGCTTTACCAGAGTTCATGGAAACCAAAGTACCCTTCTTACGGCCAGGGTTCCAGTTCTTGATAACTGGTGCATACTTCTCAAAAGTATGGTTCAAGATACCATAACCACGAGTCATTGACATGAATTCAGTTGAGTAACCGATCAAACCACGTGAAGGTGCTAAGAAAGTCAAACGGGTTTGGCCGTTGTCAGTACTTTCCATGTTCTGCATCTCACCCTTACGTTGTGAAAGAGAGTCGATCACGCTACCAGTGTATTCGTCAGGGGTATCAATTTGAACTTCTTCAAATGGTTCTGACTTAACGCCATCAACGTCGCGATAGATAACTTCTGGACGTGATACTTGAAGTTCAAAGCCTTCACGACGAAGGGTTTCGATTAAGATTGATAAATGCAATTCACCACGGCCTGAAACAACCCAGGCACCTGGTTCGTCGGTATCATCAACACGAAGCGAAACATCAGTTTCAAGCTCAGTCTTCAAACGTTGTTCCAATTGACGACTTGTGACAAACTTACCGTCTTGGCCAGCAAATGGTGAATTGTTAGTCCGGAAAGTCATTTGTAAAGTAGGTTCGTCAATCCGTAAGATTGGTAAAGCTTCTTGAGTATCAGAAGCAGTAACAGTTTCACCAACGTTAATATCTTCCATCCCTGAAACGGCAATCAAATCACCGGCCTTGGCTTCGTTGATTTCAAGACGCTTCAAACCGAAGAAACCAAACAGCTTAGTGACACGGAAGTTCTTAGTGCTACCGTCTAACTTCATAACGGAAACGTTATCGCCGACTTTGATCTTGCCACGGAAAATCCGGCCAATACCAACACGGCCAACGAAATCGTTGTAATCAAGTAAGGCAACTTGGAATTGAAGTGGTTCGTCTGAGTTATCGATAGGCGTTGGGATGTGCTTAACAATCGTATCAAAGATTGGCTTCATAGTGTGTTCTTGAGTTGCGATATCTGGATCGAAGCTTGAAGTTCCGTTCATTGCTGAAGCATAAACAACTGGGAAATCAAGTTGGTCTTCGTCAGCACCTAATTCAATGAATAGGTCCAAAACTTCATCAACAACTTCTGAAGGACGGGCGCCTGGACGGTCAACCTTGTTAATGACAACAATTGGTGTCAAATGTTGTTCCAAGGCTTTCTTCAAAACAAAACGGGTTTGTGGCATTGTACCTTCAAAGGCATCAACGACAAGTAAAACACCGTCAACCATTCGCATGATCCGTTCAACTTCACCACCGAAGTCGGCATGTCCTGGGGTATCCAAAATGTTGATCTGCTTGTCCCCATAACGGACGGCAGTGTTTTTCGAAAGGATCGTAATCCCACGTTCTCTTTCAATATCGTTAGAGTCCAACGCACGGTCAGCAATCTCCGTATGTTCATCTAAGGTATCTGATTGTTTTAATAATTCATTAACCAAGGTTGTCTTACCGTGGTCAACGTGGGCAATAATTGCGATGTTACGAATGTCATCTCTGGTTTTCAAAATCTTGTTCTTCCTTTCATAAACGCGTGAATCTTCATTATTTAACGGTCAAACTGTAGCGCATTCTCCACACTCTACACCTTGACTTAACGCCATAAAAAAACTGTGACCAGCGTCACAGTCAGACGTTTGAACCGATGATTGGCAGAATGTCTTGTTGTGCTTTTACTGTTGCTACCATTACGAAGTCTGATGATAGCATATCTAGAGGCTTCCCGTCAACTGTTGTCACCGCAAGTCCAAGAGTTTCTGTCAGAATTTTACCAGCACCGAAATCCCACGGCTTTAGATATGAAACGTATGCAACCGTTTCACCTTTTAGCAGATGAATCATTTCAATTCCTGCTGAACCATAGATTCTTAACCCGGAACTAGCTTCTGCAACTTTCTGAAAATTACGGTAGTTGTGCATTACCATGGGACCACTCAGACAAACGAGGCCGTCACGTAAACTGACATTTTCTGGTGCAGCTAACGGTTCATCGTTTTGAAAAACACCGATATCGGGTCCGCCCGAAAACAGCTGATTACCGATTACATCGTAGATATAGCCTAAAACACCCTGTCCATCGATATAAAGTGCAATCATAATGGCAAAATGATCACGTTGCTTAACGAAGTTCATGGTGCCATCAATTGGATCAACTACCCAAACCCAGCCCTTGGTCTGCCGGATTTGATCACCAAAACCCTCTTCACCCAGAATCTGACTGTCAGGCGAAAAAGTCCGGATTTTATTAATGATTAATTTTTCGTTTTCCTTATCAACGTTGGTTACTAAATCTTTGCGACTGGATTTTTCCGAAACACTTAGGTTTTGCTGCATTTTGCTTAAAATAAATTCCCGAGAAGTTCGCAGCCATTGTTTAACCGTCCGATCAATTCGGTGAAGTTCTGTTTCATTCATGAGCTTAACCCCCTATCGTCATTTTAACCGACTTTTTGGTGGTCTCACGGGCTGTTTTTAACGTGCGATACCAACTATACCCGGTAAGCTGTTCGAACTGCTTACCAAGCTGTTTTTCCTGTGACTTGGATGGTACGACAGTTTTAAAAGCTGAGTACGCGGACAATAGCGAATCAATCAAAACGCCTTGTGAAAGTTCGTAAGCATCTTCAACCTGCCGATAAAAAGCAGTTACTGTAATAATCTCGTCAGTTGTCCAATCTGACGCCAAGGGATAACTAAAGTTCTTCAAAATGGCACCCCGTCTATTCTTTATTATTTCTACAGATTTATTATACAGCAAAAAAGGACCAGGCACATAGCCTGATCCTTTCGTTAAATTCAAGTTTAGATGTGGGTTGGGAAACCAATCGCAACATCAGCAGCTTCTTGAATTGGTTCACTCAACGTTGGATGTGGGTGAATGGTTAAAGCAATGTCTTCAGCGTTCATGCCGCTGTTAACTGCCAAACTTAATTCAGCAATCAAATCTGAGGCACCTGGTCCAACGACTTGGGCACCAAGAAGATTATGATTGTCATCCTTAGTGGTTACCAAACGAACGAAGCCGTCTGGTTGGTCAAGTGAAACGGCACGTGCATTACCTGCGAATGGGAACTTAGCCGTGCTGACTTCGATTCCCTTATCCTTGGCTTCACTCTGCGTCAAACCGACAGTGGCAAGTTCAGGGTCTGCAAAGCAGACAGCCGGAACGCCAACCCAGTCATTAGCAGTGTTCTTACCAGAGATAGCTCCGGCAGCAGTTTTAGCTTCAAAGAAGGCTTTGTGAGCCAATGCTGGACCCGGAACAATATCACCAATAGCGTAGATGTTTGGAACTGAAGTACGACCTTGTTGATCAACTTCAACCAAGCCATGATCGCCAACCTTAACATCGGTCATTTCCAGACCAATGTCATCGGTATTAGCCTTACGACCAACAGTAACCATGCAGTAATCAGCCTTAACAGTTGATTCTTTGCCATCTACAGCATAGGTAACAGTAACACTCTTGTCATCTTGTTCTGCTTTCTTTGCCATGGCACCGGTAATCACATCGATACCCTTCTTCTTCATTTGCTTAAGGACAACTTTAACCATGTCCTTATCGAAGTTAGGCAGAATGGAATCAGTACCTTCAACGATAGTGACGTGAGAACCCAAGTTAGCATATGCACCAGCTAATTCAGTTCCAACGTAGCCACCACCAATGACAACGAATTCTTTAGGAATTTCTGGTAAGTTCAAGCCACCAGTAGAGTCAACGACCCGACCTTCAAACTTGAATCCAGGAATTTCAACTGGACGGCTACCGGTTGCGATGATTAAGTTCTTGAATTCGATGGTTAACCCATCATCAGCACTCATGAACTGCTTTGGACCGGTTGATACAACCCGCAACTTGGTGTTTGAATCAAGTACGGCTTCACCTTCGATGACGTCAACCTTGTGCTTCTTCAGCAACATAGTGACACCACCGGTCATCCGATCAACAACCTTCTTTTGCTTCCACTCTTGCGTCTTGCTAAAGTCAATCGAAGGCGCTTGGGTAGTAATCCCAAAGGTTGAAGCATCCGAAGCTTCTTGAAAACGGTGACCTGCGTTAATTAAGGCCTTTGAAGGCACACAACCAACGTTCAAACATACACCACCGATTTTGTTCTTTTCAATAACCGTCACACTTTGGCCGAGTTCAGCAGCACGAATGGCAGCGACGTAGCCGCCAGGACCCCCACCAATGATGACAGTGTCACGTTTTTCAGCATCTGACATATAAGGATCATCCTTCCATTAATAACAATTCTGGTTCATGAAGCAAATCGTTCATCATGTTCAAGGCACGTTGTGCTAAGGCACCATCAATCAGACGGTGATCATAGCTCAATGATAACTTCAACATGTTACCAACAGCGATTTCTCCATCATCGTTGACATATGGTTCTTTAGCAATCTTACCAACACCCAAGATTGCAACTTCTGGTTGATTGATAACAGGGGTAAAGAAGCCACCGCCAATTGAACCAACGTTACTAATGGTAATTGAACCGCCAGACATCTGGTCAGCACTCAGCTTGTTATCCTTAGCAGCCTGGGTGTTATCAGAAATTTCCTTAGCAATTTCAAACATACCTTTAGAATCCGCGTTCTTAATGTTTGGAACGTACAGACCATGATCGGTATCAGTTGCAATTCCGATGTTGTAATAGTGCTTGTAAACAATTTCATTTGTAGTGCTGTCAATTGAAGCATCGAATTCTGGGAACTTCTTCAAAACAGCAACTAAAGCCTTAACCATGTATGGTAAGAAAGTCAAATGAATGTCCTGATCAGCAGCTAATGCCTTGTACTTCTTCCGGTTAGCCATCAAAGCTGAAACTTCAACGTCCTGGAATGAAGTAACATGAGGTGAAATATCCTTTGAAGTCCGCATTGCCTTAGCAATAACTTTACGAGTCATTGACATTGGTTCACGGGTTTCAAGATCAGGTTGTGCTTCCTTGTAAGGCTTGATTGGAGCTGCAGCTGGAGCAGCGGCAGCAGCAGGTGCGGCGGCAGCAGCTGGAGCAGCAGCGCCATTGAAGTTATCAACATCAGCCTTCAGAATCTGACCGTGGTTACCAGTTGGGGTAACGGCAGTAATATCAACACCCTTATCACGTGCGTATTGACGCACTGATGGCATTGCTAATACTAACTTGTTAGGATCAGATTGTGCAGGAACACCGGTTGGTGCTGCAGGAGCAGCAGCGGCAGCAGGTGCGGCTGCTGGAGCTGGTTCTGGAGCAGCTTCTTCTTTAGGTGCTTCGTCTGATGAAGCATCAGATGAGTCATCGTCAGGAGTATCAGGTGAACCATCATCGATCACAACCAAAGTGTCACCGATTTCAGCAGTTTCACCCTCCTGCTTAACAATTTGTTTAATAGTACCAGCCACAGGTGATGGCAGTTCAGAAACAGACTTATCGTTTTGAATTTCGACTAAAACGTCGTCTTCTTTAACGGTGTCCCCTTCTTTAACATCCCATGTTGCAACTTCACCTTCGGCCATACCTTCACCAAGCTCTGGGAGTTTGAATGCATAAGCCATGGAAAAACTTCCTTTCTATTACAAAGTAGTTATATTTAGTAGTTCAAAATTTCGCGTGCTTTTTCTTCGATGTCGTCAGCGTTTGGAATCCAGTCATTTTCAACTTGAGCCCAAGGGTAAACGCTATCAGGAGCAGCAACACGGCCAATTGGTGCATCCAAGTTCATAATGGCATGTTCAGCAATCTCAGCAGTAACCTGAGCACCGACACCGGCCATCTTTTGAGCTTCTTGCACAACAACTACTTTGTGAGTCTTTTCAACTGACTTGAAGATTGTGTCAGTATCAATTGGTGACAATGAACGAAGGTCGATCACTTCAGCAGAAATGTTTTCCTTGGCCAACTTGTCAGCAACTTTTAATGACTCATTAACTTCAGCACTGTAAGCAACGATAGTAATATCAGTACCTTCACGAACTACTTTTGCAGTATCTAGAGGAACTGTGTACTTGCCTTCTGGAATTTCATCCTTCATTGAACGATATAACTTCAGGTTTTCCATGAAAAGAACTGGGTCGTTGTTTTCAACGGCTGAAATAATCATACCTTTGGCATCATATGGGTTAGCAGGTGTTACAACCCGCAGACCTGGGGTACCAACATAGTAGTTTTCAAGGTTGTCGGCATGCATTTCAGCGGTATGAGTACCACCACCAAATGGTGTCCGAACGGTGATTGGCATTGAACGCTTGCCACTAAAGCGGAAACGTTCACGTGACATTTGACCACCTAATGAGTCAACGGCTTCAAAAGTGAAGCCCATAAATTGAATTTCTGGAATTGGACGCCAGCCAGTAGCAGCTAACCCAATTGATAATCCTAAAATTCCTGATTCAGCTAATGGTGTATCGAAGACCCGGTCTTCACCATACTTGTCTTGCAGACCTTGGGTAGTACGGAACACACCACCATTTTTACCAACGTCTTCACCGAAGATCAACGTTTTCGGATCTTCGCCTAAAACAACGTCTAAACCATCTGTAATCGCTTTGATATAAGTTAATTTAGCCATGGTTACTTCGACTCCTTTGCTTCGAATCTTGCAATATCAGCTTTGATTTGTGGAGTTGGTTCTTCGAACGTCGTCTTCAACATATCAACAACTGATTGTGTAGGTGTATTTTCAGCTTCCTTCATTGATGCTTTGAAGCTGTCTTTATATTCCTCAACAAGTTTGTCTTCTTGGTCTTGTGACCATAATCCCTTGTCACCCAATACTTTACGCATACGGATCAAAGGATCAGCGTCGAACCAAGGTTTTTCTTCTTCTTTTGTCCGGTAACGACTAGGATCATCACCAGCACTTGAGTGAGCACCATAACGATAAGTTAAGGTTTCAACCAATACTGGACCATTACCAGCAGCGGCAAAGTCACGTGCTTCTTTAGTAGCAATGTAAGTAGCCAAAACATCCATCCCATCAACTTGAATAGATGGAACACCAGATGCAACGGCTTTTTGAGCTAAGGTTTCAGCAGCAGTTTGCTTGTAACGTGGAACTGAAATTGCCCAGCCATTGTTTTGAACCATGAATACAGCAGGAGCTTGGAATGAAGATGCAAAGTTAACACCTTCGTAGAAGTCACCTTGCGAAGTACCACCATCACCGGTATATACGAATGATACGGCATCTTTTTCACCGTTCTTCTTAATACCTAATGCGGCGCCGGCAGCTTCAACGTATTGCGCACCAATGATAATTTGTGGGAACCAGTTACGTTGGTCACCATAATCATCACCAACGGCGTTACCCTTTGACCATAAGAAGCCTTGGGCTACGGAAGCACCGTGTTGAATTAATTGTGGCAAGTCACGGTAGGCAGGGAACAGGAAATCTTGGTCTTTAAATGCTGCAATTGACCCCATTTCACTTGCTTCCTCACCATAAGTCGGGGCATAGAAGCCTAAACGACCTTGACGAGAGAAGTTCATTGTTTGTTCATGCAATGTACGCTCCCAAACCATCTTTTTCATAAAATCAACTAACTGATCATCTGAAAAAGTATCGAAAAGTTCTTGATTCACGATCTTCGCATCTTTGTCCACAATTTGGAACGTTTTCTTATACGGATCGCTCATCGTGGCTTTAATTGATGCGAAATCAATTACTTGCCCAGTTTTCTTCGCCATAACTAACACTTTCCTTTCCGTTTGTATGCAACCAGTTTCAAAACCACTTTCATAGTTTTGAAACCGTTTGCTTTTCTCAACTACACTCTTAAATTACCACGCTTTCACAATTCATGCAAGCCCTTTCATTACTTTTAAAACGCAAAAATTGCCCAGTTGCCTGTGAACATAGGAATCCTTTTTTCTGAAAAAATGTTTGTATTTTCTTTCACATTTTTTTAATTTCATTTTTGTAACTTATTATGCTAGAATTGATCGTTAGAGCACTTGTTTTTTCAATTTCGGAGGTAATTTTCGTGATTTTAATGAAAGACATCACCAGAGACGGTGACCCTGTCCTCAGAAAAGAAGCTGCCAAAGTCAGTTTTCCCCTATCTGAGGAGGATCAAAAGTTGGCTGATGATATGATGGAATACTTAAAAGTCAGTCAAGATCCAGAACTATGTAAGAAATATGGTTTGCGTGCCGGTGTTGGTTTAGCCGCACCGCAAGTCGGCGTTTCAAAAATGATGGCTGCAGTTCTTGTACCAGCTGAAGAAGGCGCTAAGTCTCCATTTACTGACGTCATTATTAACCCAGTTATTATTAGTCATTCCGTTCAAAGCGGTGCGTTAACTGAGGGCGAAGGATGTTTGTCAGTAGATAAAGAAGTGCCCGGCTTCGTACCACGTCATGACCGGATCACCTTACGCTACCAAGACACTAAGGGCGAAACCCACAAAGTTCGTCTTAAGAATTATCCAGCAATCGTTTGTCAGCATGAAATTGACCATCTTCACGGGATCTTGTTTTACGATCATATCAATAAAGACAATCCTTACGAAGTTAGCGATGATACCATTATGTTTGAATAAACTTTCGATGGTTAGTATTTCTTAAAATTAAGTCATACTGAAAACAGCTTACAGCTCAGCCATTCGGCTAAACAGTAAGCTGTTTTTGTTTGTTTTAATTATTCTGGTTGGTGACGTTAGGCTTCGTTTTAGGGTCCAACCGGTGTAAATCTTGAATGTACTCAATCGTAGCTTCATTAACGAGGTATGCCACACCAAGATGAATACGTTTTGTATGCCGCCAAATATCCGTTACCAAAAACGCTGACTCGCCTGGCTCAACCACCGAAACAATTTGATGATCCTGGCAAAATTCAGCTAAGATATGGTTTAACCGTTGCCTTAAAATTGGTAACTGATCATCCGTAATCTGGTCAATCAAGAGCAAATATTCAAACGCCATCACACCCCTGCCCCAACCATCAGGAATGATACTAGCGTCCAAAACAGTTGCGGGACTTGAAATAAAATGTTCATCTGCTAAACGTTGGAGAGCTCCTTTAACGGCTACATTAGTCTGTTCCAGCGCTGCACTTTGCGCTTTTTTAGTGTTGCGGCTTACAATTATGTGATGGATAAGTAGGTAGAGACAGATTGCAATAATCACAGCAATTAAAATCGTAACTGTTCGACCCATGGCGACCACTCCTTTTTAAATTATACTAACACAATTTATATTTCAACTTTATCATTCTGCAGAAACTTGAATGAAAGCTCGCCGCATTGCGAGATTCTGCCCGGTTGGAAAACTATACAATTTTATTCATATATGATAATATATTAGCAACTGTTGTTCATTAACAACGAGACGTTCGGTACAAATAAAAGATCGGTTAGCGATCAATGCAGTAATTCACTGTAACTATAGAAAGGAAGTAGACAATTTCACTATGATTTTTAAAGTTTACTATCAAGAAGACCAGATTCGTAACCCCAAACGTGAGGATACGAAATCACTTTATATCGATGCTGCCACGGAAGTTGAAGCGCGCGCTTTAGTTGCTGAAAACACCAAGCACAACATCGAATTCATCGAACCACTTGAGGGTAAGTTCCTTGAATATGAACAGGAAAACCCGGACTACAAGTTGACGGAGTTTAATAAATGAAAAAATTAAACGTCAAAAACAATGAAACAGCGATTTTTGGCGTTGGTGGTTTAGGCGAAATCGGGAAGAATACATATGGTATTCAATTCCAGGATGAGATTATTTTAATTGATGCCGGAATTAAATTCCCAGAGGATGAACTACTCGGAATCGATTACGTGATTCCAGACTATCATTATCTCATCGCCAACCAGCAAAAGATCAAAGCACTGGTCATCACCCATGGTCATGAAGATCATATCGGTGGTGTTCCCTATCTGTTAAAGGATTTAAACGTGCCAGTCTACGCTGGACCACTTGCGCTTGCACTAATCAAAAACAAGTTGGATGAACACGGTTTGCTCCGTTCAGCCGAACTTCACGAAATCAATGAAGATACCGTACTGAAGTTCCGAAAAACAAGTGTGGAATTTTTCCGAACGACCCACTCTATTCCGGATACTTTAGGAGTTGCAGTGCATACCCCTTCTGGCGTGATTGTTCAGACTGGGGACTATAAGTTCGATCTGACTCCCGTTACCAACCAGCCGCCTGATTTACAAAAGATGGCGCGCCTCGGTGCAGAAGGTGTACTTTGCCTGATGTCGGATTCTACCAATGCTGAACGACCAATTTGGACGAAGTCTGAAAAATGGGTCGGTAAATCAATTCGCCGGATTTTTGATCAAGTCGATGGTCGCATTATATTTGCAACTTTCGCTTCAAATATTTCTCGGATGGAAACTGCCTGTGAAACCGCACTGTCCCATGGTCGGAAAATTGCGGTCTTTGGTCGAAGCATGGAGGCAGCCATCGTCAATGGTCGCGAACTGGGATATCTGAATATTCCAGATGAAGCACTTATTGACGCAAATGAGTTACGTTCTTTACCAGCTAATAAGGTCATGATCCTTTGTACCGGGTCACAAGGTGAACCAATGGCTGCCCTTTCAAGGATTGCCAACGGTACCCACCGTCAGATTTCAATTCAGCCTGGTGATACCGTGGTCTTTTCAAGTAACCCAATTCCTGGCAACACTGTTAGTGTTAACCACGTTATTAACGAACTTGAAGAAGCCGGGGCTAACGTTATTCATGGTAAGGTCAATAACATCCATACTTCTGGTCACGGTGGTCAAGAAGAACAGAAACTCATGCTTCGGTTAATGAAGCCTAAGTACTTCATGCCGATTCATGGTGAATACCGAATGCTCAAGATTCATACCGAATTAGCTGAGCAATGTGGCGTACCGCTTGACCATAGTTTTATTATGGAAAACGGTGACGTTCTCGCACTCACCAAAGATTCAGCACGAATTGCCGGTCACTTCACTGCTGGTGATGTTTACATCGATGGTAGCGGCATTGGCGATATTGGCAACGTTGTGTTACGTGATCGTCAGCTGCTCTCTGAAGAAGGCTTAGTCGTGGTCGTCGCAACGATCAATCTGAATGATAAAATCATTCAGGCGGGTCCAGATCTTCTCTCACGTGGTTTCGTTTATATGCGTGAGTCTGGTGAGTTATTAAATGAAGGTCGTCGCCTCGTCTTTTCTACCATTCGCCGAGCAATGCGTTCAAAGAAGGCTAACGAGGCTTCCATTCGAAACGCCATCATTGATGATCTACAGAATTTCCTTTATGAAAAAACTGAGCGTCATCCAATGATTTTACCGATGTTAATTATGGATTAAGGTATTAGAAAAGCCATTTGCGGTTGCAAATGGCTTTTTTTGTGGCTCACTAAATGTGAAGCTTTCAAACTTCAAACCCTCTGACATCTCCATAATCTTTCTCATCACATTCTAACTAAATCTGAACACTTTCTAAATACTTCATTCTAGCCCTGACTAACAAAGTCGGCTATAATAAGAAAGTATGATTTTCGAATGCTATTGGAGGATGAGTTAGGTGTCAATCAGTTACTACATCATTTTAAATGAGTTTGCCGGTGGTGGCAGCGTCAAAAATCTATGGCCAGAAATCAAAGCCACTCTAGATGAACGGCAGGTAGACTATAAAGTTGGCCGCTCCACTTATGCTGGACATGCTCAGCTTTTAGCCAATCAATTTGCTAAAGCTCACGCTGATGATGAGCCTACAACACAGCATCGCTACGTCGTTTTAGCAATTGGTGGCGATGGCACGCTTCATCAAGCTATCTCCGGGTTAGCTGAAGCTCACCTAGAACGCCCTATTCCGGTAGCTTACTTACCAGTGGGGTCTGGTAACGACTTCGCTCGAGGTATTAAGATGGCCACTAACTGGCATAAAGCGCTCAATCAGATTTTAAACTGTACCGCTGAAAATTGGCTCACAGTAGGCTCCTTCTTTGATACCAATAAACAGACCCATGGTATATTTACTAATAACGTTGGCGTTGGTTTTGACGCTGCTGTGGTCACGTCCGCTAACGGTGCGCCATCCAAGAGTATCCTCAACCGATTACATCTAGGTGGTCTAAGTTATCTAGCCGCAATTATCGGCGTGTTCTATAACCAAGAAGCTTTTCCTCTGACCGTACACGTTGGCCAGCACAGAGATATTTACTCACACGCTTATTTAGTAACTGTCACTAATCACCCTTACTTTGGTGGTGGCGTAAAGATTGCACCATCAGCTTCTGTTAGTGACCCTAATCTCGATTTGGTTGTCATTGAAAAAGCGAACATTTTTAAACTTCTTTTTATACTATTAATGATATCAATGGGTAAACATTTAAAGTTAAAATCGGTTCACCACTATCATGAAAACAAAATTCATTTAATCGTTCCTTCTATTGAGTATGGTCAAATCGACGGTGAAGAAATGGGTGGTCGCTATTGGGATACCTACTTCGAAACTAAACAGTACCCTTTTTGGATCGATCCTACTATTTAATTTTTTTCACACTAAAAAACATGCCATCATCTGCTAACGACACAAATAGGCGCTATTCCGACAAAACCGGAATAGCGCCTATTTTAAAAGATTTTATTAGCTTTTAGTTACCTTCTAATCCAGAAAATGACAGAAACTCATCTCAATATTACCTGAACGTTTCATTTGGCTCTCTTGCTCCGACCTATTTTCTGAAAAATACGCAACTAATCTTCGGAAGCAGCCATTGCTTCTAAAATCATATTCAAATAGTCACACTTTGCTGAAAGTTCTTGCATCTGCCGACCATATTTAGGCTCGATGGTAATCGTCTCGTGATGACACGGTTCAACCTGTCGAGCTTCAGTCGCCTTTAATTCAGTTAGTTGTTCGTTTACTTTCTGATATTCAGTGAGGATCTCCGTACGATTACTCATCAGTTACACGCCTTCTTAATTGCAAAATAATTTTAAGTAATTTTTAAACAAGAAAGACTATAACACCAAACTTCAACTTTGTGAACCACATTTTACAACAAAACTTCAAAAGATTGCGAAAGCAACTTCTGTAAAAAATAAAAAACGCGACGTTTGAAAATCAAACTTCGCGTCCTTAAATATCATACTTATTTTCTCTAACCGTTCACTGTACCAGCGAAACTTGGCTTGAAATATGAACTGATTGATTGAATCTGAACATTTTCACCAGGTTCTGGCGCGGCAACAAACTGATTATTACCGATATAAATTGCCACGTGGTAAGTCGCACCCTTAGACCCCCAAAATAAGAGATCACCAGGAACTGCATGACTAACAGAGTGGGTAGAAACGTGAGCTTCTTGTGCCACCGTATTGTGTGGCAAAGAAACTCCAACTGTATGGGCATAAACGTAACTTGTAAACCCTGAACAGTCCATTCCTTTAAGGGAAGAACCACCCCAGACATACGGAATCTTTTCCGAAGCTAATTTAACCGCATAACTGGTTACAGACGTCACTGGCGCACCAGCAGCATCAGCTTTAACCGTCTTCTTAGCCTTAGGTGTTGTGTTGATTGATTGCTTCTTAGTGGTTGTTGCAGTTGCTGCCTTAGTGTTAGTAGAACTTGCCACACTTTTAACCGTGGTGGTAGCGCTCGTCTTTGCTTTGGCTGCAGTCCCCTTAACCTTTAATCTTTGACCAGTATAAATCGTGTCACCGTTCAAATGATTTAAAGACCGTAGCCGATTAACAGTTATCCCATATTTTGCACTGATTTTATTCAGCGTATCCCCCGACTTAACTTTGTATGTAGAGGCTGTGGCTGTTGTCTTGACTGGTGAAGTAGCAGCATTTGCTTTCGTAGTAACTTGTGTATTTGACTTCGGTGTCTTAACTGTTGTCTGTTTAGCAGATGTATGAGTTGTTTTAGCTGATGCTGATGAAGAACCTAAAACAATTTTTTGACCTGCAAAAATCATATCTTTGTTTAAATGGTTGGTTTTCTCAATTGAACTAACTGACACACCGTACCTGTTAGCTAGCTTCCAAACTGTGTCCCCAGATTTAACTGTAACAGTTTTAGCGCTGGCTTGAAGTGGCCCGGCAAACATAAAACCCGCAACTCCAATAACACCAGCAGTGATGACTTTGGTTGTCGTGTGTTGTTTTCCCAAATCAGATCACTCCTCCTAATTAACTTTCTTGTCCTTGTGAATGCGCTTTACAGAAATTACATGTTCATATTAACACACTTTCTAAATAATCAGCAAAAAAGTTTAAGATTTTCTTGCGATAAGCAATTATGAAAGCGTAACTTATGTCCAATGATAACTGATTTAACGCTGTTTATAAGGCTTTGTAACATACAAAAAAACTAGTTGCTATTTTCATGAATGTTAGCAACTAGTTAGTATTTTTATGATTATTCGATTACTTTTTGCTTAATAAACGCACTGAATTTAGAATAAATTACTAAAGAAATCAACAATTGACTGCCAAATTCTACTTAAAGTTCCCATCATGCCACTGGTATCTGCATTGCTGGCAAAATCCTTTAACTGCGCCATCTTGTTACCTACCGAATTACTAATGTTATTTGCAACTTGTTTTGCATTGTCAACGTAACTCGAAGTCCCTGAAACGGGTGCTTTTTGAACGTTACCCAACGCGATGACAATGTTATTGATCACGGTAGTTGAGGTTTGAGACTGAATGCCTTGCTTTGCTAATGCATCATCGAGCATCTGCTTAATCTGGTCTTGAGTAGCGTACTGATTATCTTTTTGTCGCTGTTTGGCCAGATCAGAGGATACGCTACCCACTGCAGCCATTAACTTGCCCGGATACTTTTTATCATCCTTATTTTGATTGATTGCTGGCTGCGTTGCATCCATAATGCCGTTAGCAGCCTGCGTGTTTTGTTGGTTCAATGTCAAGCCGTCCGCTGCCAAAGCTTTATAAACACCAGTTAAAGCTGATTCTCCGGAAACTGTTTTATCAGCAGTCACCGTGATAATGACATCTTTAACACCGGCCATAGTAGCCACCATCGCATACTGCTGTGAAGTTACTTGTGTAATATTGTTCTGACCATTGTAATCCGCAATATTCACCTTAACGCCAGTACCGGGATCAGCTGGAGCCAGCGATACTGAACTGATCATACTGGCATCACTGGTACCTGCAGAATTAATGTACGTGCCATAATCCGAACCGGTGACCGTGAGACTTTGATAATTAGACTGAACGTCTAACGCTTTTGAAACAGCGTCCTTATCCTCAGAGGCCAATCCCGAACCATAAACAACATATGGTTTTGATAATGCCTTCGTTTGAACCGCCTGTCCAGATGACGCATTAGTTGATTCTGAACTTGACGTCGCGTCGTTAGCAGTATCTGCCAACGCACTCACTGGCATACTTGCACCCAATAATAGTAACAGCGCACCGCTAATTAAACTGATACGAACTGCTTTTTTCATAATGAAATCCTCATTTCATATAGGTTAAGTTAAGTGTATCACGACAAATAAAAGGGCTAAACACCTAGTTAGCCCTTTTAATGAATTCATAATGAGTGGTAAATCAGCTGACCAATCTTAGCCATTAAGGTGATTGCCACTAGTCGATCCGTAAATCCTTGCGTTAACACGGCAACATCAATCACATGCCCGTTCTTTACAAAGCGTGCCACATCATGATCGATATTTGGCCCTTCACCCGTTTTATTGTAGATGGCAACATCCTCAGCAGTTTCATCCATCGTTAAAGGTAACTTCCCGCGAAACTGCTGGTTTAAGAACCAACCGTGTACTTGAGGATAATGCTGCATCAACTCCCTGAAGAGTCTTAGACTATCAAACGCTGAAATCAGATTTTCACGACCCGTTTTTTTTGCCTCTGTATCCATTAGCCGTCGTTGTAAACTGGTCCCGTCGTAATGATTAGCATCAAGCCATTGATTAATTGCAGTCATGGATAAATGATCAATCATCACGTTTGCGGCATAATTATCAGAATCAGCAATCATCAATCCTAAGAGATCTTTGATTGGCCACTCTTCTGGTGTCAGTAACTGCAGTACACCCGCGCCACCAACTTTTGGCGTTCTAGAAACGTTAATCATTTGATTTAAATCCTCATTTTGGGCAAGTTGAGTTGCTAAAACACCAAGTTTGATCAAAGAAGCTGCCGGAAATTGTCGGTGCTCCTGATAGCTAAAAACTAGGTTATCTGTATTATACATACAAATTGAAACTTGATTTTTGTAGGGTGCAATTAGCTCGTTAAGACCTGTTTCTAAGTTCATTGCCAATACCTTCTTGCTGCCACAAATTCTGGTGCATATCGCATTTCAGTTAATTTAGCAATGTCCACTTGTTTACCAGGTGTCCGCGACTGAATCATCTGACCGTCACCAATGTACATACCAACGTGGTGTACGAATCCTTTACCATGTTCATAAGCAAAAAACAGTAAATCACCCGGTTGCAAATTTTCTGGTTCAACCGATTGCCCATTATTACGCTGATCATCCGCATCTCTAGGAATAGCAATTCCCAATACACGGTGTAGGGTATACATAAATCCTGAGCAGTCAAAACCATACGGTGAAATGCCAGCCCAAAGATATCGAAGCCCTAAAAATTGTCGAGCCATGCTGACCATTTTCTCACCAGCAGTTTTGCCCTCAGCATTCACAGCAATACTGTCAGCTGCTACGTAACCTTCTCCCAAGGGCGTCACTACACGTAGTAAATTCCCCTCAGTGCCCAACTGAGTTAATTCGGTTCCCATAACTATCTCAAAAACCGGGTTCTGTTGTTCATCATACAGTGTTGTGAATGGTACAGCGACACAAAGATGAGTATTTGCTTCTGGATACGCCACTGTCGAAGACGATAGCAGTTTACTCGGCAGCCAACCAATATAGCCCCTGTCATCCGCATCATCAGCCTGGGTTGTCAGGTAAACTTTAGCCCATTCACCCTCAACGCTGTCCACAATCACTTCATCATTAAAAACGGCCTGGGTTTCTAGCCGTTTAGAGTCACACAAATCAATGGTCTGCTCAGTCGTCATGGCAGCGACCCACTGTTTGGTTTCACCATTTAGCGCTAACTGATCAATATCTCGTGGCGCTTTTGGACTGGTCCATAGCGTTGCCACGGGCACAATAACACGTCTTTTTTCCATCCGCTCACCCCACTTACTTTGTTTGAAATTCAATCCCTAAACCGACATCGGTAGGAATCGTAATGACTGCACCATCATGCGTAATTCCGCCAGTTGTCGGTTGGGTCTTAAACATCATGGCAGCATCTAAATCGTAGTATTGAATATTGGCCTTAGCAGCTGCCATGGCCGCAGCTGCCGTTACAGAAACCTGCGACTCGATCATACTGCCGACCATGCAAGGAACCCCAAAAGCTTCTGAAATCGCATTAATCTTCAAGGCGTTATCAATACCGCCCGCCTTCATCAACTTGAGATTAATAATATCACAACCGTCCATTTTTAGTAGCCTTAACGCATCCTTAACAGAAAAGATACTCTCATCGGCCATGATTGGTGTATCAGTATGCGCGGTTACATACGCCATGCCTTCAAAATCGTCTGCAGGAACGGGCTGTTCCACTAATTCAATGTCCAAGCCTTCCTGCGCCATTTGATTAATCATTTTAGCCGCCTGTTTTTTATGCCAGCCCTGATTAGCATCCAATCGGATTTTAACGTTGGGACCCACCGCTTGCCGAATGGCACGAACCTGTTTTAAGTCCTCAAAAGGTGACTGACTGCCAACTTTAACTTTTAAGGTATCAAACCCCTCAGTAATTAGCTGTTTGGCATGGCCGACCATTTCTGCAGCGGTACCAACGCTCACCGTGTAATCCGTTGAAATCGTCTGACGGTAGCCTCCCAACCACTCTGACAAAGAAACGCCATAATGTTTAGCCAGCAAATCGTTAACCGCAATATTCACTGCAGCTTTAGGACTGTGATTGCCCACCAGCGCAGTATCAATGATTTGTTTAACCCGTTCAGGCTGATTTAACGACGCTCCAATCAACTTCGGTGCGATCACCTGTTCCACAGCAAATTTAATACTTGCGGAAGTGTCACCAGTAATGGGCGCAGTCGGCGCAGCTTCCCCTAGACCAGTAAACCCATCAGAGTCGGTCAGTCGTACAATTAAACTGCTAGCTGTTGTTACTGTTCGCAAAGCCGTTTTAAACGGTGATTTTAGCGGTACAGCAATCGGAAATGTTTCAATTTTTTTAATGGTTAATGACATCGCAAAGTCTCCCAATTTTTTAAATTATTAATCGTGTTGTTTACGCCACAATCAGCTGAGGTTTAAATCATTCGGGTCAAACCGAAACCGTTTTTTATTATAAGTTAGCTTTCCAGCCACTTCTAACTTAGTCACAACCTGACCGGCAGTTTCACGAGTCGTCCCACTCAATCGCGCTAATTCAATTAAGGTGATTGGATAAGGAATCAACACATCCCCTTCAGGCGTTTTCTCGCCCATATCGGTGCCAAAAATACGTAGTACCTGCACCACTCTACTGGTAGCACTAGACGTCACTAATTTTTGCAGTCGATTCTCCATTTGATTGAGTAACTGGCTCATTTGGCTAATCACTTGCCTTGTTACCAGAGGGTTCAGGGCAATGATGGCTTCAAACGTTGCCATAGGAACTGAGGCAATGGTGATTGGCGTTAGCGCAGTTGCCGTATACGGATAGTCTTCATCGGTATATAACCCGCGGTATGGAAATCCCTTGGTTGCCTTAACGTAATTAATGAAGGAAAAATTACCCGTTTCATCCTGCCTCTCCAACCGGACAACGCCTTTAATCACAAAATAAAAACGTTGTCGCAAATCACCGTGATCAAATAGTACCTGACCCTTTGGAAATGTTTTGACCATTAAATCATGAGTCAATTTCGTAAATTCTTCTGGTGTAAAATCACGAAAATCAGGTAGTTGACGTAAATAATGGCGATATGTATCTTCCGAGTGCAGCATGAAGCAGACCCCTTTCTTATCTGGCTATTATTATACGCCAAATGATTTGAAATTTAAGTTTGATTTTCAAAAGTAAAAGACAGACCGAATTTTCATTCAGTCTGTCTTTTACTAGGCACTTACATTTCTCTAGACACTTGACTCCGCGTTGACAGTTGAAACAATCGTCCCTGAGCCATTTTCAATAAACTTGCCAAGATTACTTAGTGAAGTGATGACAGCTTGTCCCTCTGGGCGGTGAGTCACAAATTCAATTGCTGCTTCCACCTTTGGCAACATACTACCGGCGGCAAACTGCCCTTCAGCAATATACTGCTGTAACTCATCTACCGAAATTGCATTCAGTTGCTGTTGATCTGGCGTGTTGAAATTCACGTAAACATGATCTACAGCAGTTAAAATAATCAGTTGATCAGCACCTACCCGCTCAGCTAGTTTCTCTGAAGCAAAATCTTTATCGATCACGGCTTCACAGCCAACTAGCTCATGGCCATGACGAACCACTGGAATACCGCCGCCACCAGCCGCTATTGGGATTACACCAGCGTTAACTAAGTGGTTTACTGCACCTGCCTCAACCACATCGATTGGTCGTGGCGAAGGGACTACTCGCCGATAGCCACGACCAGCATCTTCCACAAAATGGAACTGGGGATTGGCAGACTGGATGGTAGTGATTTCTTCGTGATTATAAAACGGGCCAATGGGCTTCGTCGGTGTTTCAAAAGCCGGGTCATTTTCATCCACAACAACTTGGGTGACCACGGTTGCAACGTCCACCTCTAACCCAAGTGCAGTCAGTTCTGCTGCCATTGCATTTTGCAGCCAATAACCAATACTGCCCTGTGTCATGGCTACCGCCGTATCTAATGGCATTTCTGGATTATCTGGTGTACTTCCCGCTGCTTGCTGCAACAAGATGTTACCCACCTGCGGACCGTTACCGTGAGAAATGATCAATGAGTCACCTTGCTGAATAAATTTAACGAGGTACCTAGCAGTTTCTCTTAGAGCGCGTTGTTGCGCTGCCGCACTCGCATCATTTGCTAAAATCGCATTTCCGCCCAGTGCAACCACAATTTTGCGTGCTGTCATGGGAAATCATCCTTTCTACCAAGTTGTCTGTTGAATAAACAAAAAGGGCGCTTTGTAAAACACCACCTTGTGTTTTGCTCAAGCCCCCTAAAAGCAATCTTCAATTATACAGATGGAATAAATAAGTTACCTAACGTTGCGGCCATCATCGCTTTAATGGAATGCATCCGGTTTTCAGCTTCTTCAAACTGACGTGCATACTTGCTACGGAAGACTTCATCCGTAATTTCCATTTCGGTTAAGCCGTATTTTTCTTCAATTTCTTTACCATAATCGGTAGTCGTATCATGGAAGGCTGGCAGGCAGTGCATCACGATCAGTTGATCATCTGGTGTCCCCGTCTTCTTTAAAGCTGCCATATTCACTTGATAGGGTTGTAGCAGGTTGATCCGCTCTTGCCAGTTATTCTCACCCATGGATACCCAAACGTCGGTATAAACGATATTTGAGCCCTTCATACCTTCATCCAAATCATCCGTAATCAGTAATTTAGCCCCTGAGTCCTTAGCAAAACCGTTAGCTAAATCTTGAATCTCCTGTGCTGGATATAATTCTTTTGGCGCTACGATGTGAATGTTCACACCAAGAATGGCACCGGTAACGAGCAGGGAGTTAGCAACGTTATTCCGGCCATCACCCATAAATGTCAGTGTCAGGCCCTTCAAATGACCAAAGTTTTCCTTTACAGTCATGAAATCGGCCAACATTTGAGTTGGATGCCATTCATCCGTTAAACCATTCCAAACGGGAACGCCAGCATATTCAGCTAAATCTTCAACGACTTTTTGGCTGAAACCACGGAATTCAATGCCATCAAACATACTGCCAAGTACCTTAGCCGTATCTTCAACTGATTCTTTCTTACCCAATTGGATATCGTTAGCACCTAAAAATTCTGGGTGAGCCCCAAGATCGATTGCCGCAGTGGTAAACGCGGAACGTGTCCGTGTTGAAGTCTTCTCAAACAGTAACGCCACGTTTTTACCTTCGAGGTAATGATGCGGTACTCCCGCTTTCTTGAGGGCTTTTAAATGCAGTCCAAAGTCAATCAAATAGTTTAATTCATCAGCACTAAAATCTTTTTCGGCCAACACTGACCGTCCTTGAAAAACACTCTTTTTAAAGTCTGTCATGATCATAGCTCCTTTTTTGGTTAGAGATCTTCTCGTACCAGCGGCATACTCATGCATCTTGGACCACCACGTCCCCTTGAAAGTTCACTGGAAAGAACTTCCAGAACCTTGAGTCCATGTTCACGCAGCACCTGATTTGATACGTAGTTTCTATTATAGGTGACTACAACGCCTGGTGCAATCGCTAACGTATTAGATCCATCATTCCACTGTTCACGGTCCGCAATCAACGGATCACCGCCACCAGTTGGAATTAAATCAATATCATCAAGTCCAAGCACGTCCTTTAAGACTTGCTTTAAATCTAAGTGATGATCCACGTGTAACTCGCCATCTCGATCTTCGGTAACGATCCAGCTGTCGATTTGACCGCCCTCACCCAAAATACCTGGATGAACGGTAAATTGGTCGTGATTGATCATCGTAAAGACCGTGTCTAAATGCATCATCGCATGGTTATGAGGAATTCGAATCGCCAATACTTTTTCAAAGCCGCTCTTCTTTTCGAATAACCTACGAGCGATGTCTTCAATGGCACCAGCTGAAGTCCGTTCTGAGACACCGATTGCAATCACAGTGTCACTAAGGACTAATTCATCGCCACCTTCGATTCGACCAGGTTGATCACGGTCACGCCAAACGTGCAGCCCTTGATCAGCAAACCTCGGGTGATGATCGATAATGATTTCCATAAAGAGCGATTCACGCTGCCTTGCTGGGAAGGTCATGTGGTTAATGCTCAGACCATCACCAATTGATGCAGCTGGATCCCGAGTGAAATACAAGTTAGGCATCGGGTCCAAGAAGAAAGGATAGTCTTGTTCTTCCGCTGCACTCACTAAATCTTGCGGTACGAAATCTAATTCGTTTTTCCGCACACCGGCCATGATCTTAACAACCATTTCAGTGGTCGTCATGCTTAATAAATACTCTTCTAAAGCATGGTGGATCATTCCAGCTGCATAGCCGGATTCGGTCAGCATTTTATCCAGAAAATGAGTTTTTAATTCGGCACCGCCAGCGTCTAAAGCTTCCACAACTAATTTTTCGAGATATAGAACTTCAACGCCATTATCTCTCAATGTATCTGCAAAGTTATCGTGTTCTTTTTGAGCAATGGGTAGGTAAGGAATGTCATCGAATAAGAGCCTTGGCATCATTTCGGGTGTAAAGTTTTCAACTTCGGCACCCGGCCTTTTTAACATTACAACGTCAAGCTTGCCGATTTCCGATGTTACATGAATTGGTTTTGTCATGGTAGTTACCTCCTATCTCTTTTGGACACCTTAATCATATGATGAATCAGCAGTCGTTTCACCGATGATTTCACAGTTGGAATGCCAAGGATTTCACACTTTTAAACCGTTGTGATTATTTAGACAAAAATATGCAGAAATTCAATGTATTTAAGCTTTGTTTGCTTAAATATACACTAGTTTCTGCATATTATTAGAAAATTAAAATTAAATTAAATATTTTTTCGCATTACTATTTGCTTTAGATAAAGGGATATTCGCAGTTTTATCGTTTTTAATTCATATTTGTTTCACATTTTTATTGTATATCTGAATGAATCATTTTCACACTGTCACGAACAATCAGTTCTAATGGCAACTGCTTATCCTGATGGGCTAACCTAGGATTATTGAGTCGCTCAATCAATAGATCTGTGGCAACTTGTCCCATCTCAAAGGCTGGCTGATGAATCGATGTTAGCTTGGGGGTAATAAAGTTAGCGAGATCGATATCATCATAGCCCATGATTGACAGATCGTCCGGAATTTTTAATCCCCGTTCTTGAACGCCACGATATAATCCAATCGCCATTTCATCGTTAATCGAGAAAACTGCCGTTGCATTTTTAGCGAGAACGTCTGCCGTAGCCTGATACCCGCCCAACTTGGTCATGGAAGATTGAATAACCATGTCATCCGACAGGGTTAACCGATACTTCGCCATTCCTGCTCTAAAACCCGCAATTCGCTGCTGAATATTATGGGTAATGTTTTCGCCAACAAGTAACGCAATTCGACGGTGACCCCTCGACAGCAAATAATTTGCAGCCATCTGACCACCTTTATAGTCATCAACCCAAACACGATCGCCAATCTGAGCGTCGTTTTGATCAAACAGTAAATAGGGAATCCCGTTTCGTGTCAAAATTCGATCAATGTCGTTAGCATCTAAAGTTGCGCTGGCAATAATCAACCCATTAGCTGCTCGTTTGATCAATTCTTCAATATACATACTTTGTAACTTCTGATTTTGATTGGCATCAAAAATAATCGGTACAAAATGATGTAATTGTGCCGCCTGTTGAATTCCCTTAATGAACATACTAAAAAAGGGATTAGCTAAGTTGGGAACTAAAACACCAATTGTTTGAGTAGAACCCATAATCAAATTACGGGCATTATAGTCAGGCACATACCCCATTTTTTTTTGCAGTTTAAGTACGCGGTCCTTAGTATCACTGCTAAATCGTTCGCCCTTACCATTTAAAATTTGCGAAACAGTCGTTACTGATACGCCTGCAGCTTCGGCTAAATCCCTAATTGTCACTTTTTGCGCCACGATTTCCTCCTCATTGCAATCTGGTTGGATTGAAGCATCCCTCGCTTACTCAGATTGTCACGGTAACACTATGTACTAAATCCCCCATTTCAAATTGGTTTGGAATGAGGGGTAAATGATGCAATTAACCTTTAATGATTGAATCAATTTTTGCCAATTCATCAGCCGAAAAACGAATGTTTTGTACGGCTTTTAAGTTATCTTCCAAGTGAGAGACCTTTGACGCACCAGTGACAACGCTCACCACTACAGGATCCTTCAATAACCAGGCTAACGCCATCTGAGCCATTGTTTGATCCCGATTCTTGGCAATTTCGTTCAACTGATTTAGCTTCTCTGCTAACTTTGCCCGGCCCTGATCCATCACTTCTGTACTGCTCCAGTGAATCTGGAATTCTTCAGGAATACCACCTAAATATCGGTTAGTCAGCAATCCTTCAGCTAAAGGACCATACGCAACCATACCAAGATTATTTTCCTTCAAAGTGTCTAAAACACCGTCGTCTTCAACTTCTCGATTAAGCATGTTGTACGATAATTGATTAACGACAAATGGTGTGTGTAATTCCTTAAAGGTTTTCATAATCGCTTTCGTTTGCGCATCGTTATAGTTTGAAATACCAATGTAAAGCGCCTTACCAGACCGAACGATGCTGTCTAATGCTTCAGCAGTTTCGGCTGGATCCGTGTTAGGGTCAAACCGGTGACTGTAAAAAACGTCCACGTAGTCCAAGCCCATTCGTTTCAAACTACCATCAATGGCGTTGATCAGCGTCTTGCGAGAACTCATCTCACCGTACGGCCCTGGCCACATGTGAAAGCCGGCTTTCGTCGTAATCACCAGTTCATCACGGTAAGGCTTCAAATTAGCCTGGTAAACTTGGCCAAATAAGCGTTCAGCAGCTCCTGATCCAGGGCCATAGTTGTAGGCCAAATCAAAACTAAAAATACCACTGTCAAATGCTTTTAAAATAATCTTTTCACTGTCAGAATAATTGGCTTCATCACCAAAACTGTGCCACATGCCAAATGACACGGCGGGTAACTGTAACCCTTTATTCCCAGCACGACGAACGGGCATCCGGCCGTCGTAACGATTTTCATCCGCTGCATACATCATAATGATTCTCCTTCTCTCGTGATTGGTACATATCAATTTTAAAAGGAGAATGACACCCGGTCAAGTGGAAAAGGATGTGAATATGTTAGCAACGTCGGCATTTTGCCTTTAATTATTTAAGACTGCAAACTAAGCTTCACGGCATCACTGACGTGGCCGCCAGCTTGTTTCAATAGTGCCTTGGCTTCAGCAATCGTTCCCTTGGTTTCAATCAGTAAAATAGCCAAAGGAACGTTGTTATCTGCACGGTCCAATGCCCTCTCAGCGGCTAAAGTCGAGGTTTGAGTAGCAGCTGCGATAATCCGTTTAGCCCGCCGATTCGTTTTTTCGTTAGTGGGTACCACATTAATCATAAGGTTTTGATAAACCTTACCTGACCGGATCATGATACCGCTAGAAACCATGTTTAACACCATCTTTTGAGAAGTCCCGGCTTTCATGAGGGTTGCACCAGTAATCACTTCCGGTCCTACGATTGGACAAATTGCAACGTCGGCATTCTTCTCTAGAGGGCTGTCAGTCACACAAGCTACCGCGATAGCTAAAGCACCAACTTGTTTTGCATAGTGCAACGCCGCTACCGTGTACGGCGTCGCACCACTAGCGGCAATACCGATCACGATATCTTTTTTATTTAAGTTGACCTTTTGCAAATCAACTTCAGCTGATTCAGCTGAGTCTTCCACCCCTTCCAACGTATGGAACATGGCTTCTGGCCCACCAGCAATGATGCCAAAAGTTTGGGACTCTTCCAGTCCGTACGTTGGTCTTAATTCAGTGGCATCCAGTACACCGAGTCGCCCAGATGTCCCTGCACCGATATAGATCAACCGGCCACCTGCATCAAAACGTTTCGTCGCTAAATTAATGGCCTCCGAGATTTGTGGCAACTGTTTTTGAACTGACCGTGCAACGCGCTGATCCTCACGGTTAATAATCTCCACCATATCATCAGTATCAACCTGATCAATATGAGTAGAGTGGCGATTACGCTGCTCGGTTAGTAAATCTTCAAAATTCATTTCAAATCCTCCATTTTCATAAACCACCCCTGATTTGGAAAGAGGCCATTTTTATTTGTTATCGCTTTCATCCCTTACTAACAGGTATATCATGTTTCAATGAAAATTTCAATTCAATTTAAAGATGAAGAAGATATTTTCAGCTTTCATTGAAAATTTTTAGTTTAGTAAGGAAGTTAATTTGAAAGCCTTACACAGTTCAAAGAGATCTTGGAACACAAATAAGCGTCATCCCAATAACTGGGACAACGCCTGTTCGTGTAACCATTTAAAATTAATTATTTAGTGATATAAATATCCTTCAAACCTCGACTCATCCCGGCTGGATTCCAAACGTAACCGTGAACGTTTGGCCGCCATAGCTCTGTTGTGGATGGCTGATACAATGGAATGACCCCTTGATCCTTCATCAGAACCTTTTCAGCGCCAACTAGGTCTTCATATCGGCGTTGCTGATCATTAGCATCCGTTGTTTGAGAAGCATCAATCAATTTGTCGAATTCACTGTTGGACCATTTGCCATTGTTTGTCGGATTATTGGATTCCTGTAAACTCAAGAAATTAATTGGGTCTGCAAAATCAGCACCCCACATCGACACAACTAAGTCAAAATTACCGTTTGAAGAACGTGCTAAACGATTCTTGTAAGGCACATTATCAATGTTGACTGTCAGGCCTGGCAGTTTCTGGAATTGATCTTGGAGATATTGCGTCGTGGTTTTCGCCTGGTCGGTATCATCGCTCAATAATGTCAAAGTCAGCTTCTTTTCGCCCACTTCTTTCATCCCTTGAGCCCAAAGTTTCTTGGCATTACTTGAATCATAAGTAACGCCGGATTTAACGTAGGCATCCGTTGCGAAGTCCGCCTTAGTCTTGGGATTGCGACTGAGATTAGTCGACACAAACCCCTTAGGTGCAGTGGAACCATCGCGCAAGACCTTAGTTGCTAACGCCTGTTTATTCACGATTTGAGAAAGTGCTTGGCGAATTTTAACGTTTCTCAACGCTTTATTGCGCTTTTGATTCATCTGCAGATACATCATTGAGCCGCCTTCAAACTTCTGGAAGCCCTTATTACTCTGATAATTAGCTACTTGAGTTCCTGACAACGGTGTCACATCAAGCTTATTTTGATTATATAAGTTTAATCCCGTGCTTGGGCTCTTCACTACTTGGTACTTGATCTGACTCAAATGAACGTGCTTTTTATCCCAATAATTAGGATTTTTCTTCAAATCCCACGTATTATTCGTCCCGTTCCAACCGGCCACTTTAAATGGCCCGTTGTTAGACACATCCTGACTATTATTGCCATATTGTTTACCATATTTTTCAACGGCTGACTGCTCTTCAGGGAAAAACGTTGGGAACGCTAGCAGCAACTTAAAGTAAGGTACCGGCCGGCTTAGTGTCACAACCAGCTTATCCTTACTTGGTGCAGCGACCCCTAACGTATTGGGGCTCATCTTCCCCTTTTGAATGGCACTAAAATTTTTAATGCCATCAAACAAATAACTGTAATTGGCCGCCGTCTTTGGATCAGCGGTTCTACGCCAGGAATAAACAAAGTCCTGTGCTGTTACGGGTTTGCCATCACTCCACTTATCGTCTGAACGAAGATTGAAGGTGTAAGTCAAACCATCCTTTGAAACTTGGGTTTTAGTTGCCAAGGCATTCTCAATTTTTGAATGCTGCCCTAATCGATATAACCCTTCGTTTGTTGCATACAAAGCCGTCAAACTCACTGATTCTGATGCAGCAGAGTTATCCAGTGTTGAGATGGTATCTGTGGTACTAAGATTTAAAACCTGCTTATCAGCCATTTGCTGACTACTACCGTTACTAGATTTGGATTGACCGCAAGCCACTAGCGTAAACGCTAAAGCAATACTGCCGATACCCACTAGGATTTTTTTGAAAGTCATACTATTTTGCTCTCCATCTCTAATTGAAATTGTTTCAGGCCCAAAAATACTATCTGAACGATGATTTTATCCAGATAGTATCTTTGAGTGACATTTAATAATGAACTAACTTCTAACGAATAAACAACTGGCCAACACTTTGTTCGGAATAGATCCGTCGAATAGCTTGACCCATTAGATTACCAACTGAAATGATTTCTAGTTTATCAAACTGCTTAGACTCAGGCATTTGAATCGAATCGGTTACAATCACTTTCTTCAGTGGTGAATTTTTCATTTGTGTCACCGCATTCTTACTAAATACTGGATGGGTGGCAACAGCATATACGTCTTTTGCACCAGCGTTTTTCAAGGTTTGTGCCGAAATAGATATCCGCACAGCTGTATCAATAATGTCATCTACCAAAATGGCGTTCTTTCCATCAACGGAACCAATCACAGCATCTGCAGAAGTCGTTGACTTATCAGGATCCCGATTATCAATAATTGCTAATGGTGTCTGCAAAAGATCCGCCATCCGTCGTGCCTTTGAAACCCCTGCATGATCAGGTGAAACCACTACCAGATTATCCGTCAAACCATGGTCAATAAAATAACCTGCTAATAACGGTGTTGCTTCCAAGTGATCCATCGGAATATCAAAGAAGCCTTGCAACTGCGCAGCATGCAGGTCAAGGGTCACTACCCGATCAACACCATCATCTTCCAATAACGATGCAATCAGTTTAGCCGTGATGGGTTCGCGAGACCGTGCTTTACGATCGGCACGAGAATACCCGTAGTAGGGGATAACAACCGTAATGGAATGTGCACTGGCACGACGAACAGCATCCACCATAATCATTAATTCCATCAACATGGTATTAACGGGATCTGAAACTGATTGAATCAAGAAAATGTCATCGCCACGAATACTTTCATCCACCGTAATCGCAATTTCACCATCACTAAAATGCTTAATTGTTGCCTTTCCCAGTTCGACTCCAGCAGCTGCAGCAATTTTTTCTGCAAGTGGTCGGTTTGAATTTAACGCAAACATCTTCAATGGATGTTTAGTTTCACTTTGATTTGACATGTTTTTCCTCCACGATTCGTATTATCGACAAAACTACTTAACCAAATAGTACACTATCACTATTTGTTAGTAAACGATTTTGGCGTGACTTTTCCCATTCCAATCATTGGATCGATTTGCCCGCTGCTAACCAATGACATGGTTAAGATACCATCGTTTAAAAGCTTCGATTCATCTTCCACTGCTGATGACTCCGCTTCAGGCGCCAACGTCTTTTTGACTGGTTGCTCCTGAGACTTTGGCTGACTCTCTTTTGGCGCATCTCGTTGTTCTACAACCGATGCCTGAACTTCGCTGATGGTAACCGTCAGCCGATCCACTAGCGCCGTATTTCGATTAACAGATTGCCGCTTAACACTTTGTTCAAAGGCCGACTGTTCTCCCAGTAGAATCAAAGTTGATTTCGCTCGGGTAATCGCCGTATATAACAGATTACGTTGCAACATCCGTGAATATTGCATGACCATGGGTAGAATCACCATTTTGAATTGACTGCCTTGTGCCTTATGAATCGACGTACAGTAAGCTAAAGTCAGTTTATCCCATTCATTGCGTGGATAAGTCACTTCCGTTTGGTCAAAGGCCACGGTGAGCTTATCGACCTTATCCGAATTACCCTTGGCTTTAGCAAAAGTAATCCCAACAATTGAACCAATATCACCGTTAAAAACGTTATTTTCTGGACTGTTGACTAGGTGCAGCACCTTGTCGCCAATGCGAAACTTTTCACGGCGGAATTCAACTTCTTTTTTGCGAGTGTCACTCAACGGATTCATAATATCTTGAATAATGGTATTTAACCGTGTTACGCCTGCTGGGCCACGATACATTGGCGCCAATACTTGAAAATCATCCGCAGAAAAGCCGCGTTCTTTAGCTTTACCCACAATTTGTTCGATAACTGAAGGCATCTGATAAGCGTTACAACGAATAAACGATCGGTCAGCCTTATTTTGCGTAAAATCAGCTGGCAACCTTCCCATTTTAACCTCGTGAGCTAAGGGAATAATCGACGAATCATCGTCTTGCCGGTAAATCGTGCTCAACTCCATGGCCTTAATGCGATGACTACTCAGCAAATCAAAGAATACCTGTCCTGGACCAACTGATGGTAGCTGATCCTTATCGCCGACCAAAACCACCTGCATTGAATCCGGAATGGCCCGAAGCAGTGTCCGAAACAAGTAAATATCGACCATGGACATTTCATCTACGATCAATAGGGAACCTTCCAAGTCTTTAGCAGTCACATCATCGTTATTCTCACGGCCTGTAAGCCCTAATAATCGGTGAATCGTGCTGGCTGGCAACCCTGTTGTTTCACTCATGCGCTTAGCTGCCCGTCCGGTTGGAGCTGCAAGTAAGATTGGGAAAGGCTTATCCTTATACTGATTAATGTCTAATGATAGCTCATGTAACTTAGCATATAAATTGACAATACCGTTGATAATCGTGGTTTTCCCCGTTCCGGGACCACCGGTTAACAAGAAAACATGGGACTGAATCGCTGATAAAATTGCCGATTCTTGGGAGTCATCGTAGCTGATTCCCAGATTCCGTTCGACTACGCGAATTTGTTTTTCAATGACATCGTCATCAAAAGTGGTCAAGTCAGAAGCCTGCAAAATTCGGTTAAGGTGCTCAGCTGCTTGCCATTCGGCATCGTAAAGCCCCTTTAAAAAGATGCGGTCTCCTTCACCAACCACTTTTTTGGCTTTACCTAACTCAATGAGCTGATCCGCAATAAGCTGAGGATCAATCGATTCATTGCGACTTTCCTGGAGAAGTCGAATCGTACCGTTAAGGAGCGGTTCAGCACTTGTAAACGTGTTGCCATCAGACATAGCAAGCTCACCCAAGGTTTGCAGTAACCCAGCCTGAATCCGTTGGGGTGATTGGGTACCAATCCCAAGTTGTTCAGCAATCTGATCGGCACGTTTGAAACTCACACCATTGATATCCTCGACTAATTGGTAAGGATTTTCCTGAATCACCTGTAAAGTTTTTTCCTTATACCGTTCAAAAATAGCACTAGCCAGCCGACTGCCGAATCCATAGCCATTAAGACCAATAATAATTTGTTCAACCCCATTATTGCTGGATAGATTATCAATTAAAGTCTGCTTTACCTCCGTTTTCAAATTAAGCGGATCTAACACAGACGGATCCTGATTAATCTGATCAATGGCGGTCAACCCAAGTAGTGCAACAATCTTTTCAGCGGTTTTCTTCCCTAAGCCTGGAAAGTCATCTCCTGAAAGATATTGGATAATGCCTTCTTTGGTGGTCGGTGCCTCGTTTTGGTAATTATCAGCTTGAAATTGCTGCCCGTACTTGGGATGGTCAACTAACTTACCAAAGAAACGATACGGCATTTCCTCAGCAACCTCAGCAAAATTACCGGTCACCACGATTTCATCACCGTGCCAGTTCAGGTTAGTAGCTGATACCTTTACCAAGAGTACTTTATAAAAACTGTCCGGACTTTCAAAAAAGGTCGCTGCCACTGTGCCAACAATGTAGGACTGCTGTGGCTGTTGCTCTGCATCAAACAAATTTATATTTTCATTCGCCATTCAGTCCACCCCACTTTCAGCTTACTGCTTTGATTGGTCATCTTTCTTCTTAGTTAACACGGCTTGAATATCAGCCAACCGCGACTGACCATTTTCATAATACTTAGGGTCTAGCTGCTTGGCTTGCTCAAAGTATTCCGTCGCGTCCTCACCCATTACAACGGCGGCAATGCCCCGGTCGAACTGCGCGTGGCCATTCTTGGGATCGCTTGCCAGAGTTTTGTCATAGTACTTAGCGGCATCCTTAAAACTACCCACTGCTAGTAGATTATCCGCAATTAACTGGTTAACTTGTGGATCCTGCTGATGATTCTCCGCAGCTGTCAATGCGAATACCAGCGCTGTTTTATGGTCATTATTCCCCATATAACTCTGTGCCAGCATTAAATAAGCATCGCTTTTAAGTTTACTATCTTTAACCTTATTAAACTGTTCAATCGCCTTTTGGTATTCACCGGCTTCATAATAGACGTTTCCTAAGCCATACGTTAACGTATCCTTAGCAGCACGACTCTTATCAGCGAATAATCCCAACGCTTTCATCATGAGTTCCTCGGCTTGAGCATAACTCTTAAGGTTGACTAATAACGCCCCAAGATCGTAGTAAGTATGGTAGTTGTCCGGGTCGTCATCAATTTCTTGGATCAATCGATGTAATAACTGTTCTGATTCTTTTTGTTTTGCATCTCGCTCTGCTTTTTTTTGAGCAGCTTCTGTTTGGTTATTCGTTTCGGTCATAGTGTCGCCTCTCTAAATGGTGTCTGTTGCATCAAGTTTGCGTTTCAAATAATCGGTTTTATTCCAGGCAACTAACTGATAGTGTGCACCAGAATCATGTGTTTCTAAAATAGTCGTTGACGTGTTACTTAATCCGCCACGGTCTCGTAAATGCGCCAGTGGTGTCCCCAATAAGGCATTGATCTCAGCATTAAGTGCGGCACCGTGACTCACTATCAGCACGTTTTGCTCATCGTTAGGATAATTCTTAACGATTGTTTGAATTGCGGGTGTCATCCGATCAATGAGTTCTTGGAAACTTTCACCGCCAATTTCAACTGGTCGATATTCAGCCGGCGCATTACGAAAAGCATCAAATTCTTCAGGAAAACGCGCCTGAGCTTCCTTGAATAACATGCCTTCCATTTTACCCAGATGGAACTCTTCTAACCGGCTCAGTAAACTCAGCGCTGGCCGACCCGGTAGATACTGACGCACCGTCCTAGCTGTGTCCCGTGCCCGTTTAATTGGACTGGCGTAAACATGAGCAAATTTAAACTGTTTTAAGTAAGCCCCTGCTTGTTTAATCTCGTCATAACTTTCCGGTAAGAGTGGTGAATCACCACCAGCACCCTGATAACGTGATTCAAGGTTCCACTCGGTTTTACCATGTCGTAAAAAAAATAATCTCAATGTTCTTCCCTCTCAACTGATGATGGTAAAAAAATAAATCAGTACTATTATGACAGGTTAACTCAAAAAAACCAACCCAAGTTCAGCGAAGAACTCAAGCTGGTTCGATAATTATTTAAACGTATTGAAGTTGACGACTCTTGCTATAAGCTGCGTCAATAATGGCGCTTCCCAAGCATTCTTGACCATCGTAAAAGACGACGGCTTGGCCTGGGGTAATTGCCCGAACAGGATCATCAAACTCTACCGTGACCTTCTGACGATCATCAGAAAGGTGAACGGTCACGCCGGTATCAACCTGACGATAACGGAACTTAGCAGTTGCCCGGAAATCCTGACCGCGATCAATATTGTTGACCCAGTGGATATCTGAGGCATCAAGGTGAGTGGCGTAAAGGTGCTCATTATGATAACCCTTACCGACGTAAAGAATATTCTTCTTTAAATCTTTACCGATAACAAACCATGGCTCGTTATCCTCACCGTCACCACCAATACCAAGACCACGTCGCTGACCAATCGTATAGTACATCAAGCCAGCGTGCTCGCCCTTGACTTCACCGTCAACCGTCATCATTTTACCAGGTGTTGCTGGTAGGTAGTGACCAAGGAAGGACTTGAAGTTTTTCTCACCAATGAAACAGATCCCAACGGAATCTTTCTTGTGAGCAGTAGCCAGACCAGCTTCTTCAGCAATTCGCCGAACTTCTGGTTTAGTAATATCCCCGATTGGGAACATGACACGATCCAGCTGTTCAGTGGAAAGTTGACTGAGGAAGTAAGTCTGATCCTTGTTCGTGTCTACCGAACGCATCAAGTGCATATGACCGTCTGCATCGCGGTTTAACTGAGCATAGTGTCCAGTTGCGATATAGTCAGCACCAAGATCCAAAGCGTAGTCTAAAAACGCCTTAAACTTGATTTCCTTATTACAGATCACATCAGGATTAGGAGTCCGGCCCTTCTTGTACTCATCTAAGAAATAAGTAAAGACCCGGTCCCAATACTCCTTTTCAAAGTTAACAGAGTAGTAAGGAATACCAATTTTGGCAGCAACTTTAGCCACGTCTTTGTAGTCTTCAGTAGCTGTGCAGACGCCGTTTTCGTCAGTGTCGTCCCAGTTTTTCATGAACACACCAACAACGTCATAGCCCTGCTGCTTTAGGCGCAGTGCGACAACTGACGAGTCAACCCCGCCACTCATGCCGACAACCACACGTGTTTGGCTGTTGTCTTGCATAAAATCACCATCACTTCATAACAGATTCTGGAGAATCCACGAGTTGAAGGTCGCAAAAATCCAGTATAAATGATAATACACGCCAATCACTGCTATTGCAAGCGTTTAGTCCTTCGCTGGCACGATGATTTCACGTTCTGCTAGGTTTTCCATGATGTAATGGAACTGTTCGAGAAATGCGTCCTTACGTTCCATCTTGAAGATGTTAACCTCTCGTAGACCATTACCTGCCAAGGCAGCCATTTTAAAGCCACTTAAATCAGGGTTAACCGTGACTTTTAATTCAACAGTCGCACTATAGGGAGAAGTTGGATCTAAGGACCGCTTCAACGTAAAACTGCCGTTTTTGCTCTCAACGAAACCCACGTCTCTGAGTGAAAACTTCTTGATGCCGTCACTAATTGTATAAGCTTGGTCATCACCCTGTAATTTAGATGTTCGATTAAATGCCATCTTACTTCACCTCACTGCGTGCCTTTACGCGAGACACAATTTTTGAAATATTGGTTACCAGCGCTGAAATATCTTTTTCAGTCGTGTAACGACCGAAACTGATCCGAATCGATTCTGAAATTCGTGGACTATCTTCACCAAACATAGCCGTTAACACGTGAGAAGGTTCGATTGAACCCGCCGTGCAGGCTGAACCACCGGATACCGCGATACCAGCTAAATCGAGGTTCGTTTGCATGACGTAAGTTGAAATGCCTTTGATCCAAAGATTCAAAACGTGTTGCAGATTGTTTCGATCTAACGAACCGTTAACTTCGAAATCGACGCCTGCATCCGTTAAACCCTTAACGATTTCCTGCTTAAACTGATAGTATTTAGCTTGCCGATGCGCTTTTTCCTCAGTGGTGATCGTCTTCACAGCAGCTGCCATACCAGCGATTCCTGGCACGTTTTCGGTACCGGCACGCCGCTTTTCTTCCTGGTCGCCACCCTTAACAAAACTAGGAAAGTTGATCCCTGTTTTACGATATAAAAAGCCGACCATTTTTGGACCGTTGATCTTATGTGCAGAGGTGGACAACATGTCAATATGATCGCGCTTAACATCGATATCCAGTAAGCCATATGCCTGAACAGCATCCGTGTGGAACCAAGCTTGATGATCTTTTAGTAATTCACCAATTTCGTGAATCGGCATATGCGTGCCAACCTCATTATTACCCGTCATAATCGTGACTAAAATCGTGTCGTCGCGTAAAGCCTGTTTAAAATCATCCAAACTGATTTGGCCGTTTTCGTCAACGGGCAAGTAAGTGACTTCAAAGCCTTGCTCTTCCAAAAAGTGCAGTGGCTTCAAAACCGCTTCGTGCTCAACTGCGGTGGTAATAATGTGCTTACCCAGTGACTGGCGAGCATATGCCGTTTGCATAATCGCCGTATTATCACTTTCAGTGCCACCACTTGTAAAAATAATCTCATCTTCGTCAGCATTAATACTTTGAGCAATCACTTGCCGACTGTTTTCGAGCACCGTATGTGACTGACGTCCTAAACCATATAAAGTTGACGCGTTCCCATAAACATTCTGCAGCTTATCCGTCATCTCAGCGAGAACTTCCTCTGAAATTGGGGTAGTAGCCGCATTATCTAAATAAATTTCTTCCACGTTAAAAACCCCTTCTATCAATTAAGCTGCAAACAAAGCCAGTAACATTTGAGCTGAACGCTTACCAGCCTCAATAATAAAGTCGTCAAAGCTGACACCAGCATTCTCATCGCCAACATCAGACATGGCCCGAACGACCACGTAAGGTGTGTTGAACTGATGAGCAACTTGACCAACCGCAGCCCCTTCCATTTCACTGGATAAGGCATCTGGAAAATGTTTTAAAATTTGTTCAACTGCTTCATGACTGGCAATAAACTGGTCACCAGAAACGATCAAACCAGTCTTAACGTTCAAGCCAGTGGATTCAGCAGCTTTTTCTAAACGTGCAACCCACTCTTTGTCAGCATCAAAACGAGCTGGCTGTCCCGGAAGTTGACCGTAAACGTAATCGAACGCCCGCGCATCAACATCATGGTAAGCAGTTTGAGTAGACAAAACCACGTCACCCACGTGCAGTCCCTTACCAATCCCACCAGCAGAACCAGAATTAATCACCACGTCCACGTGGAACTTGGTGATCAACAGTGCTGTGGTCAGACCTGCTTGAACTTTACCGATCCCAGAACGAACTAAAATCACTTCTTGGTCGTTAATGGTCCCTTGGTAAAATGACACGCCTGAAATATCAACGACATAATCGTGAACCAGCGCTTTTTTCAACGTTTCAATTTCTTCATCCATGGCGCATAAAATACCATATTTCATAATATTGCCCTCACTTTATCAGTTTAAAATTCAACAAAAAATAGGATTAAAAAGACCGCAATAATTCCCAAAACTAACCAAAAAATAGCCCAATTTAAACGGCGCTTCAAACGGTTAATTTTATCCGTTACTGCCGCTTCTTCCTGTTCTGGATCATATTCTGGTTCACTATGTTCTTTGGCATAACGTCTTTCCGCCTTCAACCGCTCACGGTCACGTCGGTCAAACTCTTCTTGCTTACGACGTTGTTCTTCCCGATAAGCACTGCGGCTCAAAGGACGTCCATCGTTATCTGACCGATCATCATCTTGATATGCGATATGCTTCACCTACTTCTTTAATGCCATCATTTCAAAACGCCAAACGGCCATCACCGTTTTAGCGTCTTCGATTTCACCATTATCAACCATCGTTCTTAACTCATCTACCGAATAAGCCTTAATTGTCAGGTTTTCACCTTGATCACGAGGTAATTCCGATTGGACTGGCTGTAAATCAGTTGCTAAGTATAACGTCATATATTCATCTGAAAAACCAACCGAAGAATAGAAACCGGCTAGTCGTTCTAAATGATTAGGGTGTAAGCGAATTTCTTCATTTAATTCCCTAATAGCGGCATGTTTAGGATCCGCATCATCGCGTTGATCCAGTTTTCCCGCTGGAATTTCCAACGTGCTGCGACCAATTGGTGAACGCCACTGACGAACTAAAATCATTTTATTTTCGTCCGTAATCGCCATAACCGCTACAGCCCCAGAGTGATGCACGATTTCACGGTAAGCCTTTTTACCGTTTGGTAACTCAACCGTTTGCCGTTCAACATTAATAATGGCGCCATCGTAAATAGCGTCATGTGCCACGACTTTTTCTTCTAAATTCATTCAATCATCCCTTGTTAGTCACTCTTGCACTACTCTTCAGAATCAGAAGTCTTTTCTTCTCGAACAGACCGTACACGTGCTGCCATTGGTCCTTTTTGGCCTTCAACAATGACGAATTCGACTTCTTGACCCGGCGTTAATTTCTTGAACCCGGCCATTTCAATTCCCGTATAGTGAACAAAAACCGATTCACCCGCTTCACTTTTGATGAAGCCAAAACCGTTCTGTTCGTTATAGCGTTCTACTTTTCCCTTTATCATACTGCCACTCCATTCAAGTTGCGATCATCATTTAGTTTTAAAACATCATTTTTCTTGAAAATTAAGTAGCGTCATCTTAATCCCAACCACCATTAACTTCACCATGAAACAACCTTGTTTCGGTTAAACAGCAGTATAAAATGAAATAACTCGCTTTTTATTCTAAACTACCAAGCCTATTTAAATCAAGGTAACGGTTCTCGTAAAGCGAAACTATTAACAAAAAATTGACGATTAATTGGCACCAAAAACTAAAAAACGGGAATGAGGCGTACATCAGTCGTCCCATTCTCGTTCTTATTTTAATTTAAAAATTACTTTTCGTCGAAATCTACGCCAACCGTTTCTGGGTACTCTGCACGCACAATCTTGGCGCAGCGATCACAGAAGTGAGGGTAGTCCTTGTCATCGCCGACCGTTTCACGAGTCATCCGACAACGTTCACAAACTTCGCCATCCGCTTCTGCAACAACAACGGCAACACCATCGTTAAAGTTTTCAGCATCTGCAGGGGCATCTGCCATTGAAGCAACCGTTAATCCAGATACCAACAGTACCTGACGAACATCAGTATCTAGGTCATTCAATAGCTTAGTCTGTTTGTCATCCAAATATAAGGTTAACTTGGCTTCGGAAGCCTTCCCAATCAGTTTTTGATCACGAGCTTCTTCCAAAGACTTCAAGACATCGGAACGTAATTCCATGAAGGCATCCCAGTTAGCCACTAACTGTTCTTCATTGTTAAAGTGTTGAACAGTTGGCATTTCAGCTAATTGCGCGTAATCTTCAGGTTCCTTCAGGAATGGCCAAATTTCTTCTGCCGTATGTGGCAAAATTGGTGTCAGCAACTTCGTCATCCCTGCCGCGATGTCATAAAGAACGGTCTGCATTGAACGCCGTGAATGACTATCCTTAGCATCAATATACAGGATATCCTTAGCAAAGTCTAAGTAGAAAGCTGAGAGGTCAGAAATCACAAAGTTCATTAATTCCTTGTAAATATCCAAGAAATCGTATTGATCGTAGTGGCCTTTGACGCTTTCAACAAATTGGTTAAACTGTGCCAGCATATACTTGTCGGCAGAAGCTAAGTCTTCAACAGGTACCGCATCGGTCTTTGGATCGAAGTCACTGGTGTTAGCCAGCATGTACCGCATAGTGTTTCTGATCTTCTTATAAGAATCAGAAATCTTCGTGAAGGCATCCATTGAAACCCGCACATCAGCGCTACTATCAACGGAAGCAACCCACAGACGGACGATTTCAGCCCCCATCTTCTTAATAACTTCTGAAGGTGCAATCGTGTTACCTAATGATTTACTCATCTTATGGCCTTCGCCATCAAGGGTAAAGCCTTGTGACAACACTGCCTTGTAAGGTGCATGACCTGAAACGGCAACACTAGTAATCAAACTGGAGTTGAACCAGCCACGGTATTGATCTGAACCTTCAAGGTAGATGTCAGCTGGGTATTCCAACTCTGGTCGTTCAACCAGTACACCCTGATGAGATGAACCAGAATCAAACCAAACATCCATAATGTCAGTTTCTTTAGTAAATTTACCGTTTGGTGAATGTGGTGATGTAAAGCCTTCTGGTAATAAGTCCTTAGCATCGCGATCAAACCAAACATCTGAACCGTACTTCTCAAATAATTGAGCCACGTGTTCAATGGTCTCTGGCGTAATGATAGCTTCACCATCTTCACCGTAGAAAATTGGTAGCGGAACGCCCCAAACACGTTGACGTGAAATGACCCAGTCGCCACGATCACGAATCATGTTGTGCAGACGTTTCTTCCCCCAATCTGGGAAGAACTGAACGTCGTCAATAGCTGCCAAGATTTCATCGCGCATCTTATCAACTGACGCAAACCATTGCGGTGTGGCACGGAAAATAACCGGTTTCTTAGTCCGCCAATCAAATGGGTAACTATGCTTATAAGGCATGTAGTCTAGCATCAGACCAGCTTCTTTTAACTTATCCAACGAAATCTTGTTGGCGTCATCGTAGAAAACACCTTCAAAATCGGGACCAGCTTCACTGGTCATATAACCCTTATCATCAACTGGGACAATAACATCGAGGCCGTATTTTTTACCGACATTGAAGTCATCTTCCCCAAGACCAGGAGCGGTATGAACAAGTCCAGTACCATCATCCAAGGTAACGAAATCACCTAACATGGTAACCAACTTGCGTTCTGGATAGAATGGATGTTGTGTCAAAGTCCGGTCGAGTTCCTTACCCTTAACAACTTTCAGAGTTTTAACGTCTTCCCAACCGAATTTTTCGGCACACTGATCAACTAATTCAGTTGCTAAAACAAACTTGCGGTCATCGTCTTTAGGCTGAACAACGGAGTAATCAAAATCGGCACCAACTGTGATCCCTGCTGAAGCGGGAATCGTCCATGGCGTCGTTGTCCAAACAACCATGTATGTATTGTCGTTTTCCAAGACGCCCTTGCCATCAACCACTTGTTCGCCGTAGTAGGCTGAAGGCGAAGTAACATCGTGATATTCAACTTCGGCCTCAGCCATTGCTGATTCAGATGACCATGACCAGTAAACTGGTTTTCTACCCTTAAAAATCAAGCCACGTTTAGCAAAGGCACCAAAAACCCGAACTTCTTGCGCTTCAAATTCTGGTTTTAACGTTAAGTATGGATCATCCCAGTCACCAGCAACGCCTAAGCGCTTAAATTCTTCACGTTGATGATCAACTTGTTCCAAAGCGTATTTCCGGCATAACTTTCGGAATTCAACCGTAGACATCTTCTTACGGTCGTAACCCTGTTGCGTTAACTTTTGCTCGATTGGCAAACCATGGGTGTCCCATCCTGGAACGTACGGTGCCCGAAAACCATTCATTGACTTATAACGGACGATAAAGTCCTTCGAAATCTTGTTCAATGCATGACCCATATGAATATCACCGTTAGCATATGGTGGGCCATCATGTAAGATAAACGTTGGCTTACCTTCGTTTAATTTTTGTCGCAATTGGTACACTTTGTTATCAGCCCAAGCCTTTTGACGTTCAGCTTCTTTGACTGGTAAATTACCGCGCATTTTGAACTTGGTCTTACCCAAATTCAGTGTGTCTTTTACCCGCAATTAGGGTCCCTCCTCGAATTATTAGATGGTACAAAAAAAGGCCTCACCCAAGGGACGAAGTCTTCGTGGTACCACCCAATTTTAGAATCAATAACTCTCTTATCTTAGCCGTTAACGGAGCCGACCCGTTCTGACTTACGTTTCAGTCAGACAGCTAGAAGATGATCTGCATAGCAACAGGGGTTACCGGATTTCCATCATCACACCGGCTCGCTGAAACTTATTACTATGCTTTCTGTTCTCCATACCGCTTTAAATTTAACTGCAGGCTACTTGTTAGAATCATCAGTATTATCATCATCAGGAAAAATAACAACCGTCTCAGTCTGCTGATCCTTATTAGGATCAACTGGCTGATCAGCATCATAAATCTCATCCGATGAATCTGACGAATCAGACTGATCATCTGCCTGTGAAGTCGAGTTTACGCCATCATCATTCTCATTGTCAACCCCGTTCTGCTTAATTGCAGCCTGAATATCATCATAAGTTGATGAACCATCATCTTTAAGCAGATTATCCCAGCTATCACTCTTAATTTCTGCCAACTGACTTTCAAGCATAACTTGCAAACGTTGACGAAAAACCCGGGTACTCTTCTTCAGATCATCCGTTTCAACAGCTAGGTTTTGGGCCCTCTTAGAAGCTTCAGAAATTAAATGGTTAGCCTTGTCAGCAGCTTCACTAATAGTATCCGTAGCTTGCTTCTGTGCTTCCTGATTAATGATTTCAGCTTCTTTTTGAGAGTTAGACTTTACCTTATCAGCAGCCTCTTGGGCCACAATAATTGACTGATTCAACGAATCTTTCAAATCGTTAAAATATTTCAGCTTTTCTTCTGCAGAATTTAACTGATCCGTCAACTTCTTGTTCTGATCTAAAGTAATCTGATAATCCTTAATAATCTGCTCTAAAAAGTCATTAACTTCATCAACATTATATCCCCGTAACTTAGTTGAAAACTCTTTATTATGAATGTCTAATGGGCTAAGTACCATAACTTGTTCCTCCCCGATTGCAATTATTTATGCAGCACTGCCAGTGTGACTTTCAGTTTATCCTTCTTGGTCACGCCGTTAACACTTGTTAATCTAACCCGTCCGAAACCACGAACTGAAATGATGTCTTGATGTTCCAATTGGTAATCAGGCCGGTCAAAGTCGTTCCAGTTCAGTTGAATTCGACCAGCTTCTATTAACTCTTTAGCGTGGTGTCTGGATAAATGGAAACCAGTCGCAACAACGTTATCAAGTCGAGTTGAAGAAAGCGTGGTGCTTTCCTCTTCCCAAGCATCAAGCGGGATCAGATGATTATCCAATGCCATCTGATTCAACCGGATCTTAATTTTTCCCATCCGATCCACCTGAGAAACAACGTAGCGACTCATGTCCGCAGTGATAAAGAACTGCCAGTGATCACCATCAGTAATGATGTCACCCAGAACATCTCGATCAATTCCAGCGCCAAGTATGGAACCTAAAATTTGGCCATGCTGAAGCTGGGTAAATTTCCTTGGATAATCAATGTCATACAAGTTAATTTCAAAGTCGAGATCAGCTGAATCAACATACGTCGGGTAAATAACGGCCCGCTTCATTTCTGCTCCATGATAGCCACCCTGAAAACTCAGCTTCAAGTCAGAATCACCATTAACTAACGTCGATAAAATGTATTGCTGTCTCGGATTTAAAAAATGGGTTAAAATTGGCCGATATTCATCACTGGCCTGTTGAATCCAACCCGTCGCACTTTCAATGAAAGGTGCTTCTTCTACCCGAAAATGCTGCGCGATGCGATCAGCCAAAGTCAACTCCTCCTACTACATTCCCATAAGTCGAAAAATAATTTGTTCAAGATATACTAAGCCACCACGGACAATACTCAAAACGAAGATGGCAACCAATGGTGCAAAACCGATCATACCGATAGTTGCAAAATTAAACCAGCGTTGAAACGGCTCAACGATTGCACCTAAAATCTGCCCTAGCTTAGTTTGATAAGCTCCTGGGAACCAGCTTAGTAATGCATAAACAACAATGGCCATGATGTAAAGATCAATTGCCCTACTCAATAGCCAAAACACAAACGTCACAAAAGCGACCAAATACTCACTCCTTACTTCAGTTTCTCGCCTAAAGTGGCAGAGAGATCTCCAGTTATTTCAAAGTTTTTGGGCGTGCATAAAAAAATGGCATCCCCAATTCGTTCAATATCACCATCAATAGCGAACACGGTTCCCGTTAAAAAGTCAACGATCCGACGGGCATTAGCATCATCAATACGACCAAAATTCACAATCACAGCCTGCTGATTCAACAGTTGACTAGCAATATCTTGGACATCCGCATATAATCGCGGTTCAAATAACGAGATTTTGCTAGCTTTGCTGGTCGTTCGCGGTGCATTTAGCGACACCACTTTATTATCATCATGATGTTGATGAAAACTATGCGCCAATGGTTGATCGGCAATCTGTTGCTGAGTGTCCTGGGAGGTTTCAGCATCATCTTCGTCATTATCATCCATACCGAAAAAGCGACTCATACTAAATTTTCCCATGAAAAACGCTCCTTTCGCTATTTATCAGGGTTAATCACTCATACACTAATCGTTTTTACGACGGTGCTTGAAAAATGGTGGGGTATCAAGACTAGTGTCATCATCCGAAGCATTTGACGTATTATCATCATTGTTGAAGACACTGAAATCAGGCTTAGAAACACCATCGAATTCGTTAGAAGATGGTCGACGAGTTTCGTTTGATGCCTGACTTTGACCGCTTTGACTAGCATTAAAACTATCCATTTGGCTGTTCTTATCATCGCGACGTGAATCGTTTACTGGCGTTGATCCGTCAGCTAAACGGCGGGCTGTGCGAGTCTTAGCTGAATCCTTTTTCTTATCAATACCAGTTGCAATGACAGTTACCCGAACTTCATCACCGAGGTTTTCATCAATTGACGTCCCAAAAATAATGTTGACGTCACTAGTGGCTGACGAAGAAACAATCTCTGAGGCCGATTGGGCTTCAAACAAGGACAAATCTGGACCACCAGTAATATTTAACAGCACTTGTTCGGCACCATCGATAGAAACTTCAAGTAATGGTGATGAAATAGCCTTCTTTGTGGCATCTTCAGTCCGGTTTTCACCATTGGCGGAACCGACACCCATCAAGGCAGCACCTTGATCCTGCATAACCGTCTTAACATCGGCAAAATCCAAGTTGACATATCCAGGACTGGTAATCAAATCTGAAATGCCTTGAACACCTTGGCGTAACACATTATCGGCTTCTTGGAAGGCTTCCATCATTGGGGTCTTTTTGTCGACAATCTCAAGCAAACGGTTATTAGCAATGACGATTAACGTATCCACGTTTTCCTTCATTGCCGCAACACCCTCAGCAGCGAAACGAGACCGCTTAGGACCTTCAAAAGTAAATGGCCGGGTAACAACACCAACGGTCAGGGCACCCTGTTCCTTGGCTAATTTTGCAACGACAGGCGCAGCCCCGTTACCAGTTCCGCCACCCATACCAGCAGTAACAAACACCATATCAGCACCAGCTAATGCTTCACTGATTTGGTCTTCGCTTTCCTGAGCGGCCTTAGTCCCAATCTCAGGATTAGATCCAGCACCTAGCCCACGAGTCAGCTTAGGTCCTAATTGAATCTTTGTTTCAGCCTTTGAAGCCTCTAGTGCTTGCACATCAGTGTTGGCAACAATAAACTCAACACCCTTAACGTCTTCTGTAATCATCCGGTTAACGGCATTACTGCCACCGCCACCAACACCAATAACTTTAATATTGGCTCCTCGGTTTTGTGTTGAATCTAACGAAAATTCCATTTTTAAATCCCTCCAGTAATCGGGTTAATCAAAGAAATCAGTAAAAAATTTCTTGATACCCTGTCCACGTTGTTTTTTCGGCTTATTCGACTTATTAGTACGACTCTGATCAGGTTTAGCGTGCCGTGTATCACTAACTTCTAAAATTTGCTGTGGCTCTGGCCGTGTCTCAACTTGTGAAGCCAACTGATCATTGCCCGCTAAAGCTGATTGAACTAGCAAAGCAACTTCGCCCATCTTGCCACGATAGTTGACCAGCGATAATGCCTGAGTGAACGATGGATGCCGAAGCCCCATCTGATCAGGTATCGACACTCTAACTGGCACGTCAAAAACATCCTGAGCTAAATCAGTAATGCCTGGAAGTGCGGCCACACCACCGGTCAAAACAATACCACCTGGTAAAGATAACGCATTGGTTGCATCCAACTGTGTCTTAAGTTTCCCAAGAATCTGCATCAAACGAGCTTCAATAATTTCTGCTAAATACTTTTCTGAAATATCACTTGGTCTGCTTTGGCCGACAACGTCAACTGGAAACTGATTATCTTCCGAAGCACGGGATGAATCAGCAAAACCATAGTTACGTTTTAATTTTTCAGCATTCTCTATCGAAGTATTCAAAACGACAGAAATATCTTTGGTAATATAGTCCCCGCCTTCAGGATCAACCTCGGCAAATTTCAGCCGGTGATCATGAATAACTGCAGCGGTACTCTGTCCACCGCCTAAATCGAGAAGGATAGTGCCAAAATCCTGTTCACCATCACTCAAAATACTTAAACCTTGAGCAATCGGACTGACCACTGCAAGTTGTGCATTCAACCCAGCTTGTTCAACCGCTTTTTTAGTGTTATGTACGATTGTTTTGGGCCCAGTAAACAGCATACCGTTCATTTCTAAACGAACGCCAACCATCGATCTCGGATCCTTAATGCCATCAAAGCCATCGACGATAAATTCATCAGGTACTAAATTGATGATTTCTCGTTCCGGTGGTAAATTCTGAATAATCGCTGCGGACGCAACGTCTCTAACATCTTGATCAGTAATTTCACGTGCTTGATCCCCAATGGCGATCATGCCCGTTACTGGTTCAATTTTTAACATATTTGCCGAAATACCTACAATCACATCGTGAATCTGAATGCTGGCCTTTTCTTCAGCAGCTTTCACAGCTCGTTTAATCGCTTCGCTTGCCTTATCAATGTCCACGATCACGCCCCGGCTAAGTCCGGCTGCACGTTCATTACCAACACCCAGTACGTTCAACTGTCCCTCTAAATACTCTGCCACGATGACTTTAATTGAGGTTGTTCCGATATCAAGTCCTACATACATGCCTGAAGTATCCATAGTAGCAGGAACCTCCTCCGATTTCGATTTGATGAATGCTCATGAAAAGTCTTATTTTACTTTCCAGTTTACCACAAACACCACTGGTTAAAAAAGGCATTATTGCCCTTGTATTGCGCAATGAAGTGCAAAATGTAAAAACGCTTTCACTAACTCTGGAATAATCTGGTTTTTTCTTCGTCCTAAAATGAATACGAATAAGCCCCAATCTCTAAATTAACAATCCCCTTATGCGACATTTTCGCTGCAATACTGGGATAATACGCCATTTTACTGGCAAAGGTGGAGATAGATGCATAAACTTCATTACCATCGTTCATGTATAAATGAACCCTTTGCGCATTTGACTTTGATGGTGAAAACTGAATTTCAGAAATTGCGGTCTGAATTTTGGGAGAAAGTTTAGCGTATTGCTGAATCATTTGGGAGAGCTGCTTAGAAGATTTAAACTTATCGTAAACTGGATAACTGCCCGTTGGCTGCTGTTGACGCTCGTTTGAAATCACGCCGCTGGTTAACGCAACCCGGTAATAACCATTTGCTGGCACAAAGCCGGCCGTGGTGTATTCTTTCACGCGGATGGTCAGCTGGTTGAAATGAGCGACGGAGAAAGCAATCTTTTTCACCCTCGGTGTACGGGCTTCAGCCCTTTTACTTAAGCGTTGTTCCTTCCCCACGACTCGGTATATTGAGTCACCCTGTTTGATACCGCTAAGTTTGACCACTTGCTGCTTAGAAAGCGCATGGTTCCCAATAACGTTAATTCGACCAATGTGGCTTAAAGGCGACACATAGTAGCCCGAGATTAGCAAAATGATCCCAAAAATACCGATCAAAATGCCCATTCGCTGTGCAAGACGACGATGTTTCTGTTGTCTCAATCGTGGCAATTTGGCACCAATCCGCCGTACACGGTTGGTCTTTTTAGCCGCTGCACGCTGCCGCTCTTCCGACTGGTATTTTTCCCATGGCGTAATTGCAACGTGACGTTTTGATTTGTCACGGTTGATTTTAAAACTCATCTTGCACTCACCTCGATATTACGATTGGCTAACCTCTTTTAAAAGCGACAGCATTTCCGTCGCAGCTTTAGGTTTACCAAGTTTTTTGGCAGCAGCGGCCATCGCTGAACGCTTCTGATCATCATTCATCAATTCATCCATGGCTGAAACCAGCGTTTGATTGGTTAAATCGGCTTCTTTGATCATCAATGCTGCATTCGCATTAACTAAGCTCATGGCGTTTTTAGTTTGATGATCCGCTGTCACGTACGGACTTGGAATCAAAATGGAAGGCACGCCTAATGCAGTTAATTCAGCTAAAGTCGTCGCTCCAGAACGACCGACCACTCCGGCAAGCTTTGGCAGTACCTCTGGCATATTATTGATATATGACTGAATTGAAATATTATCGGCAGAAACCATTTTATTGACTTGACTCATGACATGGTCATAGCGCTTGGGACCAGTCACAAAAACGACTTGATACGATTTCTTTGCTAATTCAGGCAAAGCTTCAACCATGACTTGATTCAGTTTTAATGCACCCTGGCTACCACCAACAACCATAATCGTTGGTACGTCATCCTTTAAGTTGAAGGCTGACAAACTGAAATCACTTTTGATGTTAGCTACTTCCTGTGCCCGTGGATTACCAGTCATCACAACCTTGTCAGCCGGAAACTGGGCTCTTGCGTCTTCAAAGTTAATGGCAATTTTGTCGACGTAACGACTAAGAAATTTGTTAGTCATGCCGACCACACTATTTTGTTCATGAATGACCGTTGGAATATGCTGCTTAGCTGCAGCGTATAAAACGGCTCCGGAAACATAGCCACCCGTGCCAAGAACCACATCCGGCTTAAACGAGCGAACCAGCTTCTTAGCTTGATGGACACTCTTCAAAAATAGGTAGACCGTCTTGAAGTTTTCTAACGACAATGACCGTTTAAATCCTTGAATGGTCATGGCTTCAAATGGGATCCCTAAATCTGGCACAATTTTACTTTCGATTCCCCGATGAGAACCAACATAGAGAACTTCCGCGTCGGGATCCTGTCGCTTTAGTTCGTTAATTACCGCTAGTGCAGGATAAATATGACCGCCTGTACCACCGCCAGAAACCATTAGTCGCATTAGTTCTCCTCCTTCTTACCAGTTAATTCTTCAACGGCTTTAATAAATCGATCACCACGAACCTCAAAATTAGGGTATTGATCCCAGCTGGCATTAGCTGGCGACAATAAGATAATATCGCCCGGTTCACTATCTTGATATGCCATTGGTACCCCTGCCTCGGCGTTTTCAGCAAACTGAATTTGTTTGATGCCAGCTTTCTTAGCGGCATCCGCCAACAGGTCCTTAGTTTCACCAAACAAAACCACAGCCTTAACGTGTTCCTTGAAAAATGGTACCAAACGTTCAAACGTATAACCCCGATCCAAGCCACCTGCTAATAGGACAACCGGTGCCTTGAAACCTTTTAATGCCATCTCAGTAGCTTCAATATCGGTCGCTTTAGAATCGTTATAGAATTCGCGTCCCTCGCTAGTCAGTACGTACTGTGTTCGGTGTCGTACCCCACTAAAGGTCGTTAATACGTGTTTGATGGCCTCGCTTGAACGGCCCTTAATTTTAGCTACGGCAATTGCCGCTAATGCATTTTCAATATTATGATCTCCTGGTACTTTAACGTCAGCTGCTGCCATAATTGGCTCGTCTTTGTAATAAAGGGTGCCATTAAGCTCATAGGCGCCATCCTTACTTTTGGCTAGTCGTGAAAATGGTACCACTTGGGCCTTACTTTGCTGACTTAAGCCAACTAATTCTTCGGAGTCAAAGTTAACAACGAAATAATCGTCAGCTGTTTGATTCTGGGTGATCCGCATCTTTGCCCGAACGTAATTTTCACGAGTTTTATGATAATCCAAATGATTAGCAAAAATATTAGTTAACACGGCAATGTGCGGATGAAACTGGGTCGTCCCTAACAGCATGAAACTGGAGACTTCCATGACCAGCGTATCCTGCTCTGTCAGTTGCTGAGCAACTTGGGAAGCTGGAACACCAATGTTGCCGGCGTATGCGCTCTTCCCTGCTTGACGTTCCTGATTCATCATCTTAGTGATCATCGTTGTCGTTGTGGTTTTTCCGTTACTACCAGTGACCGCAATTAATTCTGCATCCGTAATCTCACTAGCCAACTCAATTTCCGTAATGATGGGCAGTTTTGCCTGGGTAGCCGCTTTTATCAGTGGAACATCATAAGGTATACCAGGATTTTTCACCATTAAATCAAAACCGGCATCAAGTTGAGAAGGGTCTTGTTCACCCGTCAGAATGGTGTAGCCGCCTTCAGCTTGCAGCTCTTGCGCTTCTGAATTTTTCTCTAAGGGCTGCTGATCACTAACCGTGACTTCGGCTCCTAATTTTTTAAGCAGTCGAGCTGCATTTAAACCACTCTTAGCTAATCCTACAACAATAACTCGTTTACCTTCATACGTCTTGATACGCTTCATACCTTTGTCCGCCACCTATTTAATTTTTAATACCTTAATAACAATAACTTAAAAGAACCTACCACATTAACCAAATACCTGTAACAGCTGTTATGGCACTAATACACCAAAAAGTAATGTCAATGCGCCATTCACTCCAACCCTTCATCTCAAAATGATGATGAATCGGCGACATTAGGAAAATTCGCTTGCCAGTCGTCTTAAATGAAAGAACCTGTAAAATCACACTGGCAGTCTCAATGACGTAAATTAAGCCAATCCATAACAATGATACTTCATGATGAACTAAGATTGAAACGGCAGCCAGTGCCCCTCCTAATGCCAACGATCCCATATCACCCATAAAAATTTTAGCGGGCTTATGATTGTAGATCAAGAAGGCCAATAAGCCACCAACAACTGCCAAACAAAACATTGCCACGTCTAACTGATGCTGATGCAGGGCAATGACACCATAGGCAATAAACGAAATAGAAGCTACCCCAGCAACCAGGCCATCCAGACCATCCGTTAAATTAACGGCGTTGGAAAAACCAACCAGCCAGAATAAAATAAACAAAAAGTAGCCAAATAAGCCTAAATTAATGGCACCGATACCTGGAAGTTTAAGTAACAATGGTAGTCCTTCGTGTAAGTAAACAGCAAAGAAAACTGCCCCACCAACAATCTGTCCCAATAATTTTTGCCAGGCCTTAAGCCCCTCATTTTGCCGGCGGAAAAGTTTGATGGAGTCATCCCACATCCCTAACAATCCGTACAGAATCAAAATAAACAGCAAGATTAGTGCTACCGGACCTAATTGTCCAAACACTAATCCGCTAATCAACGTGGCCACGATGATGGCCAAAATAAACATCAGACCACCCATCGTCGGCGTACCTGATTTTTTTTCGTGCCAAGAAGGCCCTTCTTCACGAATCATTTGACCTTCATGTTTAGCACGAAAATAACGAATCAATGCTGGCATAAATGCCGCTGTAATTACAAAACTAATTAGAAATGATAAAACCGAACTCATGACTTTCTCCTCTTATGTCCCACGAAGTGAGTTACTTTAAACTAACTGTTAGTTTGTCAGATTGACCAATCTGTTTACCAACTGCAATACTCTGTTTTGCGACAAATCCATTACCCTTTGTTTTAACGTTCAGCCCAACCATTTGACCAAGCCGTAAAACATCACTAGCTGACCAACCGGTTAAATCAGGCATGCTCTGCGTACCGCTCGTAATTAAAATGACGCGTTGCTTAGACAAAAGCGACTGCCCAGCAATTGGCGATTGCTTCAAAACCCGGGTACCGGTACCAATCGTCGTTACCTTATAACCCTTTGAGATTAAATCGCTCTTGGCACCAGAAGCTGACCGGTTAACGTAAGAAAGCATTTTATCGGCAGCCTGTTGATTACTGGTTGAAGTATCCTCTTGCAGCGCTCGCTTCATCACTGGTTTGAAAACGTCTGCCATCAATTGGGTCGCCGTTTCAGTCCCAGGTAAAGTTGGCTGTTTCATGGTGATGTACATCACATACTTTGGATTTTTAGCTGGCGCCATACCAGCAACAGAATAGAGGTAACTATTATCACCACTCAAATAGCCCGATTTACCGTCACTAACTTGAGCCGTACCCGTTTTAGCAGCAACACGAATACCGTTAATCTTATAGTCAGACCCGATCCCGTATTTCTTATACACAACATCTTCCATGTGACCACGTACTGCTTTGGCTGTGGCAGCCGAAACTGGCTGTCCAACTTCTTTCTTACCATACGATTTCACAACTTTACCAGTATTTGGATCAACAATTTTACGAACAAGGTAAGGCTTTAACATTTTACCATTATTCGCGATTGCAGATAACCCCTGCATCATTTGAATTGCCGTGACCTGAATCCCTTGTCCAAACGCCGTGTCAGCTTGTTCAATCGTACGGTTAAACGCGATATTGCCACTTTGCTCACCGGGCAACCCAAAGTGGGTTGATTGCAAAAACTTAAATCGTTTAATGTACTTCTCCCAGGTCTTGGCACCCATTTGCTGTTCCAAATGTGCCATGGCCACGTTACTTGAAAGTGCAAATCCTTTGTTATAGGTAATTGTTCCCCAACCACCAGGATTCCAGTCAGGTACCGTTCGACCGCCAATTTCATAACGTCCTGACTGATAGGTTGCGTTGCCGTTATAGTTGCCACTATCAATGGACGCCGCCATGGTAAAGACTTTCATGGTTGAACCAGGTTCATAGGCATCCTGAATCAAGGTATTACGCCAAACTGAATTCAGGCCTTCCCCAGTTTGCGGATCAAATGTTGGTCGCTGAGTGGCAGCCACAATTGCCCCGGTTTTGGCATTCATCAGTACCGCATTCATCGTCTTAGAATGGGTTTTATCCTGTAAAGCTGACATTTGAGTCTCCAACAACGTTTGCAATCTACTATCTAAAGTGGTGTAGACGTTATCACCATTAAGCGGCTTTTTAGCTTTTTGATTAGAATTAGGAATCTGGTAACCATTATTATCCTGACTAACCTTCTTGAAGCCATCCGTCCCTTTCAATAAATCGTTATCTGCACCTTCGATTCCCATCGTACCAACTAATTGCCCCTTAGCTGTCGAGGTAACGTTACCGATTAAGTGAGATGCGAATACACCGTTAGGATACAATCGTGCTTGACGTTGAACAAAGGTCAGACCAGTTAAATGCGCCCGATCAATTTTTTGTTTTGTCGTCAATGAAATATTCTGACCCGCAGCTCCGAATTCAACCTGAAAGGCATTTTTGCTCTTAGGTGTGAGGTAGGCCAGTGCCTTTTTCTCACTAATTGGTAAATATTTTGATAAGACCTGTGCCGTTTTATTTTTATTGGTAACGTACATCGGTTTACCAGCAATAGAACGCTGGTTTTTGTCTAAAACTGCATAGAGTGAATACGTGCTGGTATCCTCAGCTATGGGTTGATTTGAGGCATCATAGATCGTACCCCGTTGTGCTTTTAAAGTTTGATTGGCAGTGTACAGCTTTTTAGCTTGACTGCTTAAATTCACGTTTTGAACGTTCTTACCAATTGCAATATAAGAAAAACGACCAATGAATAGCAAAAGTGCTAAGGAGAAAAGCACCAGCAGGCTTCGTCCAAAAACCCGCTGATTGCGTCGCACTTGTTTGCTAGTCACCGTTCGTTTAGGTGATTGTTTCATTTATTCACATTCCTTACTTTACTATTTGAAAGTGTCATGCCGTTTTGTTTAGCGACTTTCTCCAATCGAGAACGATTCATTAACTCGTTAATGGTTTGTCGGTCACTGGTATTTTTATTTTCAAGACTCGTTATCTGAGTGTCAACGTCTTGCAAATGCTGCTGAGCAGTTGAAACCCCGTTAGTAGCACTAACTAACATCAACATCATGCCAATTAAAACGATTCCCCCAACCGTTAAAAGACATTTTTCAAACTTAGAAAATGGGAGTCTTCTAGGCTTACTGACAACCTGTTTTGAATGACTATGTAATGGAAGTGTCGGTTGCTCTGGAAGCACCTGTGGTTGAAATTGAGTTGCCAAATTATTTTGAGCCATACTTCATCATCATCCTATCCCTTAGAATATTAAATCATAAAATCGTTATTTCTGCTCAATTACTCGCAGTTTCGCACTGTGTGCACGATGATTTTCTGCTAATTCATCTTCGTCGGGTAAAATTGGCTTACGAGTTACGAGTTTAAAATCTGGTTGCAAGTTATCTGGAATGACAGGCAAGCCCGCTGGTAAATCAGGTAAGCTGCTTTTCTCCTTAAACATCGTTTTAACTAAACGATCCTCCAAAGATTGAAACGTGATCACACAAATCCTTCCCCCAGGATTTAGTAGTGTGAGTGCTTGTTCTAGTGATGCTTCAAGAGCCGAAAGTTCATCGTTGACCGCAATTCTAATCGCTTGAAAAACTTTTTTAGCCGGATGACCACCGTGACGTCTTGCCTTAGCTGGAATCGCTTCTTTAATCAGCTCAACCAACTCGCCAGTCGTCTCAATTGGCTTTTCAGTCCGCACTGTTTCGATTCGTCTAGCAATCGACTTCGCAAACTTTTCTTCGCCATAGCGGTGAAAGATTCTCACAAGGTCTTGATAAGGCCACTCATTCACCACAGTTTGCGCTGTGAGTGAGGCACTCTGATCCATCCGCATATCCAACGGCGCATCGTAGCGATAACTGAAGCCCCGGTCGGCATCATCAAATTGAGGTGAAGAAACACCCAAATCATACAAAATGCCATCAACACGCTCCACTTGCTGTTCTGCCAGGGATTTTTTCAGATCCCTGAAGTTAGCGTGAATTAACGTCAACCGATCTGCCTGAATATCGTCAGCCAATTGTTCCTTGTTATAGTCGATAGCTGTTTGATCCTGATCAAATGAATACAAATGACCACTAGTCAATTCGGTGAGGATCTTATGGGTATGACCGCCGCCACCAAGCGTGCAATCTACGTATATGCCGTCTGGTTGAACATTAAGTTCATGGACAGCCTCATTTAATAATACTGTTCGATGATGAAACTCTGCCATAGTCTTCTCCCTCACCTAAAGATCAAAATCAATTAGGTTTTCTGCAATGTCATCAAAATTTTCCTCTGCTTTATCCGCAAAGGCCTGCCAGCGCTCTTGGCTCCAAATTTCAAAGCGGTCTGAGACACCGACAATCACGCACTGTTTAGCCAATTCAGCATGTTTGATCAATGTTTGGGGAAGATTTACCCGCCCCTGTTTATCAAACGAACACGTGGTAGCAGCTGAATAAAAGAACCGAACAAAGGCACGTGCATCGCGCTTATTTAAAGGCAACGCACTTAGTCGCTTTTGCATAATCTCCCATTGCGCCATCGGATAGCCAAACAGGCAGCCATCCATACCGCGAGTGATCACAAATTCTTCTCCCAACTGACTACGAAATTTGGCTGGAATAATTAGCCGCCCCTTAGTATCGATCGAATGCTCAAATTCTCCCATGAACATCCGACTCGCCTCCTAATTACTCACTAATTTAACTAAAGTTTACCACAGGTCCCCACTTTCTACCACAACTCCCCAAGTATTAATTATATAAATTTAAAAAAAAACCGTTCAAACAATGTTTGAACGGGGAAAGGTTTGGATAGTAGGCGATTAGCCAGCTAAATAACTAATTAATTAAGGCTCTAATCACTGTTAAAAGGTAAGTTAAAAAAAGTAAAATATCTGTTAATCGCCAATAAAAAAGGAGAAACTTATTCCATAACAGTTCACCTTTGGACAATCCCCACCAGAGAGTTATCCCAATTGAAATTATCATCCAGATGAAAACCACAGTGGCAAACCAGGGATCAGTCCACGTGTGGGATAATTGCCAGATAAACCAAAGACTGAACAATGGTAGACAATCTATTGGATGCAGCTTGGGGCGCCGTTCTTTGGGAATCAAGCCCCTAAACATCCTTAGTATGAACAGAACTGCTATGAGAATAATAATTTGAATGATAATTTGAGTCACCGTAGTCCGTCCTTTCGTAAAGCCACCCGTTTCTGTAGTTAACACACAACCGAAATTTTACCGCATTCGGTCGTTTAAAATCAAGAAAGTTTAGCAACTAGATTGCATTTCTTAATCGTCCACGTTAAACTATTTGAAGTAATACAGATGAAAAGTGGTGCAGATATGCAAAAAAAACAAAAATCAACCTTCCAAAAAATTACCATGGTGCTAGTTTGGATCATGATCATTGCAACCCTGGGTTCATTAGTTGCAAGTGCCTTACAAGCCATTGGCATGTTCGGTTAACTCATTGGTGGGGATTCGTCCCATATAAAACACTAAAAAGCTCCTGAAGTGGTTTTCATCACTTCAGGAGCTTTTTAGTTGAGACAATTTCAAGTTTAATCACGCATCCGAGCTTTTTTGTTTATAAACTTGACGCGGTTTACTACCATCTTGAGGACCAATAAAGCCGCCCTGTTCCAAGTCGTCGATCAACCTAGCCGCCCGATTGTAGCCAATTCTAAAGTGACGTTGCAGCAGCGACGTACTGGCCTTCTGCTGGTCAACCACGAATTCTAAGGCGTCGTTAAACAGGTCATCATCTGATTGAGAAGCCTCTTCGGAAATTTCCTCATCACTGACCATCATGCTCTCATCATATTCAGCTGTCTGCTGGTCACGAATAAAATCAGTAACATGTTGGACATCCTTATCCGGTATATAAGCACCTTGAATCCGGATCGGTGAGTTTTGGTCAACCGGCATATAAAGCATATCGCCTCGTCCCAATAGCTTTTCAGCGCCATTGGAATCTAGAATCGTCCGTGAATCAACCCCGCTGGAAACTGCAAATGCCATTCTAGATGGCACGTTTGCTTTAATTAAACCGGTAATGACATCCACCGAAGGACGTTGGGTCGCTAAGATCATATGGATCCCAGCGGCACGTCCCATTTGAGCCAAGCGAATAATAGCATCCTCAACTTCATTAGAAACCGTCATCATTAAATCAGCCAATTCATCGACAATTACAACGATATACGGCAAAGTTGGTAACGGCTTATCAGTCGTTTGATTTTGCGTTTGAACAAACTGATTATAGCCAGAAATCTTTCGTTGCCCGACTTTAGCAAACAAATCATAACGCTGTTCCATTTCATGAACGACTTTATGCAGTGCCCTAGCCGCCTTCTTAGGATCTGAAACCACTGGTGTGAGCAAGTGTGGAATGCCGTTATAAACACTAAGTTCCACCTTTTTAGGATCAATCAGCATTAATTTAACCTGACTTGGTTTGGCATTCATCAAAATACTGGTGATAATGCCATTAATTGCCACCGACTTCCCGCTACCTGTCGATCCGGCAATCAGCAAATGCGGCATCTTGGTAAGATCCATGGTGATCACCTTACCAGTTACGTCCCGTCCTAACGGCACCTGCAATAGATGCGCTGCTCCATGAGGAACCGCTTCGCTAACGTCGCGGAACGAAACCGTTGAGATTTCCTGATTAGGAACTTCGATACCAATTAATGATTTACCGGGAATTGGCGCTTCAATCCGAATTTCCTTGGCTGCCAAAGCTAAGGCTAAGTCATCCGCTAAATTAACGATTCGCGATACTTTGACCCCAATCGCAGGATGAAGCTCATATTCAGTCACGGAAGGTCCGAGATTAACGTGCTTAATTTCAGCGTCAACGCCAAAACTATCCAACGTTTTCTTTAAAATCTTGGTGTTTTTTTCAATCGTTTTATAATCATCCTGCTGATCCTTTTGCGGAATTGGTGTTAACAGATCAGTACCGGGAAGTTGATAATTGGGATCATCTCCCACAGTTGAAATCATCGTAGGCTCAGAATCTTCAGTAGACTTTTCAAACGTCTGCTTTGAAGCTGGCTCTGGTTCATTTTTACGGGTTGCCACACTAATGGGAATATCCGGTGATTTGGGTTCGACCGTTTGTTCAGTCGTTGACTGCCGTTCAGCAACGGGGGTAGGCAAATCCTTTTCGGTTGCTGGTACCACTTTCGCAAGCTTGGGCTTAACCGGCCGTTTGGCTGATTTTGACCGTGCTTGTTTAATTTCTTCGATACCCCGAACTAACATTTGACCGCCCTTTTTGGCAACTTGACCGAACCATCGACCACCCACTTGCACCCATCTAAGAATCTGAGTACCAGAAACGTTAAAGGCAATCATTAAACCAATGATGACTAACAATACGGCAATCACTTTAGCGCCACCAAAAGCTACCAAGAAATGAGTAATTGTGAGTAAAACGGCTCCAAGGGTCCCGCCACCTACAGCCGTACTAACACTATTATTCAACAAATCACTGCTGAGTAACTGCCAAGTATAACTCAAGAAACCGGTGTGCTGGTTTTCGGATAAAAATAAATCAACGTGCAGCCACAGTAATATCCCCAGATACATCGTTCCAATACTCCAAAGCCATTTACTGGCGATCCTTGGTAACTGACCAGTGATCAATAAAGCCAGACCAACCGCTAAACCAACTAAACTGACAAACGGATAGGTATCTCCAACCACAAAACGAATCAAATTAGCTGCTAAGTTACCAACGAAGCCCGCTTTAAAGAACGCCAAGAGGCACAAAGTTAACATGATGAGGCCCACCGCATTGGCAGTATATGTAACGCTGCTTTGACGTCCTTTTTTGCGCCGGTTAGTCGACTTCGTTTTTCGACGTCGCGTGGTCTTTCGCTTTTGTGCCAAAAATGTCCCCCCTATTTAACTCAATTTAATTTAACTCACTTATTTTAGTTTATCATTTTCGTAACGATGACTGAGCTCCAATTTAGGAAAACTTTGCTGACGTAGCACTTCGTAAATCACAATTGCCGCAGAATTAGAAAGATTCAAAGCCCGAATATGCGTATCATCCTGTGGAATCCGAATGGCCTGCTCGCTGTGCTGACGCATGAATGGCTCTGGCAGTCCGGTCGTTTCTTTACCAAACATAAAGTAGTAATCGCCATTATCAACGTCGGTATAGTCATGCTGCGTGTACGCAAACTCAGCGAACTTAGAAACTAAAAACAGTCGCTTAACATCTGGTACTGTACTCATAAATTCCTGAAGGTTCTTATGATAACGAATATCAACTTTGTCCCAATAGTCCAAACCAGCCCGCTTTAAATGTGCGTCATCGACTGAAAAGCCTAAGGGTTCGATTAAATCTAAAATAGTATCAGTACCAGCACAAGTTCTGGCAATATTACCAGTATTAGCTGGCATTAAAGGTTCAAATAAGACAATATGATTGGACATAGTCATGCTCCTCGCTAATAAAATTATAAAAGTCACCGCATAAAAAAACGCAACCCCTCGGTGTCAGCACGGCGAGGAACTGCGTTAATGAAGTGCAAATTCGACAGAGGCTGACGATTTTTCGACATCCACTCCCGAACGATTTCTCAACAGTTAATATAACGCGAATTTGTAAAGAATGCAAGCTGATTACGAGATGGACCTAGCCTAACGTGAAAACGCGTGTTATGACACCCGTCTGAATGTTTAATTCTGTGATGCCGTTACTTTTTCATCATCCTCTTAACGACGTATATTATAAATGAACTATCATTAGTCCACACTAATCGTCAAAAATTGTTATAATGACTGATAGATTATCAACTAACTTAAAAGGAGACTTACCTTGAAATTTACTGAACCGCTTGCTAATACCTACAACCAACTGACACAAGCTATCGGTGATCAAACTACCCGCGTGACGATTGGAAACAACGGCACAACACCTAGCAAAGGAACCATTGCCGAAGCAGTCCTTTATGCTCATGAACATGATTTATCTTTGACCGTCTTGATTCAGCCACGGTTAGGTGTCGCAAACTTTACTGATCCAGAACTTAAAATTATGGAAGCCGATATACTAGAAGCTCAGCAATTAGGTGCCGATGGCGTTATCATCGGGGTACTTACGGCTGACCACCAATTAGACACTGAAGCCATGAATAACTTGATTGCAGCCGCTGGTGGCATGTCGGTCACTTTCAGTACAACAATTGATGTACTTGCAGATAGTGAACAGGCAAGTGCATTAAAGTGGCTGTCTGATAACGGCGTGGATAAGGTTTTGACACACCTGACGGGTAAAACGGATACCGCTCAGCTATCAAAACTGAATAATGTAGCTCAAGCCGCCAATCTGCAATTGATTGTTTTAAGTCATAGTGAGACTGAGAGCAATCAACTGAACGAACAGCTTAACTTGACTTATTTTCTCCAAGAAATTTAAAATCACTCATTTACCTAAAAGTATCCTGTCACATCAGTTTTAAAGCTGATGCAGCAGGATACTTTTTTTATCCTAAATGCTATTTTCACGTTCAATCAATGTTGCGAAGTCATCAGGCATCGGTGCATAACACGTAATCTGCCGCTGGGCAAATGGATTATAAAAGCTTACTGAAGCGCAATGTAATGCTTGTCGATGAATCCAAGGATTTGTTTGCTGTCCATACAGGAAATCACCCACTAAGGGGTGCCCAATACTAGCCAGATGCACTCTGATTTGGTGTGTACGTCCCGTATGTAAACGGACCCGTAACAATGTTGATTGCGCCATCCGTTTAGCAACCCAGTACTCAGTTTGAGCCGACTTGCCATCTTGCCGAACCATCCGTTTGATGAAGGAACCGGGTTCCCTGCCAATGGGGGCATCAATCACATCGTGTTGCTGTTTCACCACCCCTGAAACAACACAAAAATACGTTTTTTTCAAACTGTGCTGCTTCAGCTGGGTGTCTAAGACGGTGTGTGCAAAGTGGTGTTTGGCAAAAATCACGATACCGCTAGTTTCACGATCCAACCGAGTAACAATATGCGTCACTTGACTAGCAGCATGGGTACGGATCAGATACCCCTTCACTCGATTAACCATCGAATCATCCGCATAGATGTGTGACGGAACTGATGCCACTTCTGCTGGTTTATTAACCACCAAAAAATGATCATCTTCATAAAGAATCTCCAGCGACGTATTAGATACCTGCAAATGATCACTGGGTATTTCCGGTGGCAAGGTCACTTCTAACCGCTGATTAGCTCGCATTTTATAAGTCACACGAACTGGTATCCCGTCAACACAAATCTTGCCACCAGAAAACTTGATTTGCTTTAGAAGCGTCCTGCTGATTCCCTGCTGACGCATGAACGTGCGCACATAGATTGGCGAATCACCAGTATACTGCCAATCAAATTTAATCAACCGGCTTCACCCCAATAAAGGATTCTGATACTCGTTTCCAAAACTGTGTATGGCGATATTGTGCAAAAGCAATTCGTTGTTTAGAAATCCGGTAAGTGACTGATTTAATTTGACGATTTTCTACCATTTTTTGATCACAAGTCATCAAGCTTTCATCTAACTCAACTGGTTCCACTCGAACCCACTCATGAGGTGAAATAATAATGGGCGAACCCAACGTTCTGAAGACACGATTATTAATCGAGGCAATTTCAGAAACTTGTACAACGTTTAACTCCGAACTGATCACCGCACCGCCAGCCGATTTGTTATAAGCCGTGGAACCAGTTGGGGTTGAAACACACAACCCGTCACCGCGAAAAAGTTCGAATAACTGATCCTTAATGTAAACGTTGGCCAACATTGTGCCAGTAACTTTCTTAATGGTTGATTCATTTAACGCCAGCATCGTTTCCTTATCACCATTACTATACTCGATTAAGATATCTAGAAGTGGATAACTCACACTCTGTCCGTTGTCGTGAACCAAACTATCGATCAGTTCATCGACTTCATAATCACGCCAGTCCGTATAAAAACCTAAATGGCCGGTGTGAATACCAACGAAACGGATGCTGGCAAGTTGGTCTTCATAGTGGTGAAAAGCCGACAGCAGCGTACCATCACCACCAACAGTGATCAAAATATCCGGATTATCATTGTCTAAGGTCAAGTGTTCAGCTTTAATTTTGGACTTCAGTGCGTTTGAAACCCGTGTTGAAGCTGGACCTGTATTACTAAAAATGCCAATTTTCATCACTGATCATCCCTTTTATTAGGTGGTTGCGGATCTGATCCTTTACCATACGAAAATAAATGCTGTGCTTCTTGAATCTCTTCTCTGATCTCAGACATTTCGGTATCCAACTTGAACGCAGCTTCTCCAGCTCGCTGTAATCTGGCGCTGAGTTCTTCTGGAAATTCACCTTGGTATTTATAGTTCAAAGAATGCTCGATTGTTGCCCAAAAATTCATGGCAAGCGTTCGAACTTGAACCTCAGCTAAAATTTTTTTCTCACCCGTCACCATCTGAACAGGATACTCGATTACGATATGATAAGAGCGATATCCACTGGGCTTTTCATTATGAATATAGTCGCGCTCTTCAAGGATCGTCATGTCAGAACGTTTTCGGAGTAAATCAACCACTTGATAAATATCCTCGACAAACTGGCACATAATGCGTAAACCAGCGATATCTTGCATATCCTGTTCAAGTCGTTCCTCCGATACGTGCCGGCGATTCATTTTTTCCTTGATACTATCCACCGGTTTTACCCTGCCAGTCACAAATTCAATGGGTGAACGCTGATTTTTGTTTTGAAATTGCTTGCGCATTCCCCGTAATTTTACTTTTAATTCATCTACCGCCTGGTTATAGGGCAGTAAAAAATGATTCCAATTTTCAATCAAGCTGTTCACCTCGATATAGTTTAAATTGACTGCGGTTTGTTTTACAAACAGACTTTATTTTAGCATATTTTCCATTATGTTGGGCCGCCTGATACCAGAAGAATCTGTCAACTTGATTGACAGACATGCGGAACTTTAAATTTATTTGTATAACAACGGAAAACAACAACACTGATTGTGACAGCCTTTGAAACCGGTTTTACCCTTTCCAGTAGGATTTGCATAGCCTAAATCCTTGCATTTCGCTCAAAATGCTTTATGATTATTTTTGAACTGAAGGTCGTTTACTAGTTAACGGCTAATTAATGGAGGAAATTACTTTGCTAGAAGTATATCTATTTATCAACCCATTAGGCAGTCGCTGTATGAAGTCGGAAAAATGTATTCTACGTCTCGCTGATCAAATTTTTGGCGATATTTCTTATCAATTTATTCCGCTTCTCAACCCGCAAATGATTGATCAGCATTTGAAAGCGACCAATCAAGACTGTCATGACTTGAACTTACGCAATGAACAATTCGATCTGCATTATCGCACCATTCTCGACTATAAAGCTGCTCTTTTTCAGGGCAAGAAGAAGGGCCGGTTGTTTTTGCTAAACCTACAGAACCAAATCGTCGATCAGGGTCAACCCTATTCTGATAAATTGGTTTTGGAGGTTGCCAAACACGTCCACTTGGATCTTGACATGTTTTCCGAAGATCGTCAATCTGAGTTAGCGCGCCGTGCTTTTCAAGCGGATCAGCGCTTAGCCTCTGAGATGAACGTTGCTGACCCATCCACTGCCATTTTATATAATGCCGATGTTTCTGACTATGGCTTAATGCTAGAAGACGTCACTTACCAAGGATTATACGAAATTTGTGAAAACAACGGTTTACTTGCTAAACGGGCATTAGAACATCAAAAATCCACACCTAACTTACATATTCTTTAATCTATGTGAGTTCATATCAAAAAAAGCGATCCGCACTTTTGCAGGTCGCTTTTTTTGATTGCAATAAAAATCACATCGTCTTTGCTAACGTTTCAAACTGATTTAATCGTTGCTCAAATTCAGCAAACGCTTGATCAAGATAAGCCGTTTGGGTCATATCAACACCAGCTTTTTGCATGACATTGATAGGATAATCTGAGCTACCAGATTTCAAATAATTCAAGTAAGCATCTCGTTTTGCGGTATCGCCACTGGTGATTCGTTGGGCAAGGGTGTTAGCAGCTGCAAAACCAGTTGCGTATTGATAAACGTAGTAATTGTAGTAGAAATGAGGAATCCGTGACCATTCATCCGCAATCTCTGGGTCTGAAATAACAGCGTCGCCATAGTACTTTTTATTCAATGCCAAATAATGCTGACTCAAAAACTCCGCCGTCAGCGGTTGACCTGCAGCATCTTGTTCATGAATAAAATGCTCAAATTCAGCAAACTGTGTCTGACGGAATACCGTCCCCTTAAAACCATCAAGGTAATGGTTAAGAACAAACGCTTGAACTTGCTTTTCAGGATACTTCTTCAACAAGTAGTCAGTTAACAGTGTTTCATTCGTGGTTGACGCAATTTCAGCCACGAAAATTGAATAATCACCATACTGATACGGTTGGTTATGTGTGGTGTAATAGCTGTGCATGCTATGACCCATTTCATGAACCAACGTAAATAAACTCTCAAGGTTATCTTGCCAGTTCAATAAAATATATGGTGCTGTATCGTACATCCCTGAAGAATACGCACCAGAGCGTTTACCCTTATTTTCCACGACGTCGATCCAATGCGAATCAAACGCCTCTTGAACGTGACTTAAATAGTCTGGTCCCATAACAGCCAGTGCTTTTAGCGCTTCAGACTTAGCTTCCTCAAACGTATACGATAATTGGGGTTCCCCGGTGATTGGCGTATATAAATCGTACATATGCAGTTCTGGTAATTTCAAGATCTGCTTACGTAAAGCAACATACCGGTGTAACAGTGATAAATGATCGTTTACGCTGGTGACCAGTGAATCAAACACGCTGACCGGAATATGGTTAGCGTTCATTGCAGCTTGACGGGCGTTTTCATAATGATGAACAGAAGCCTCAAAATTATGGGTTTTAACGTTTCCTGAAAGTGTTGCGGCTAAGGTATGGCGGAACTGATGATAGACAGCGTAGAGCTGTTTAAACGCCATTTTCCGCACTTCAGGCTTAGTTGATTGAATTAACTGATCGTAAACCCCTTGCGTCAATTGTACGGTACCACCATCTTCATCCTCAACCACTGGGAATTCCAAATCAGCATCGTTTAAAACACCAAAGGTATTGCTAGAAGCGCTTAACGCATCTCCTGCTTGAGCTAATAATTTTTCAGCAGCTGGAGTTAAAACGTGTGCGCGTTCATCCGTAATCGTATGCAAATAGTGCTCATAAGGTTTAAGCGCCGGCTCAGTTTCAATCCACTGATTCAGCGTAGCCGGTTCGATTGCCAACAACTCTGGTTCAAACCAGGCAATATTGCTTTCCAGCTTAGTGAACATATTTTGTGTGCGACCACTCAGCGCCTGATTTTCAGCATTTGAAGTATCCTGATCATGTTTCAAAGAAGCATAAACATAGAGTTTTTCAGCGGGGCGAATAGTGTTCATGATGGTTTCAATCACCTTTACCAGGTCATCAGAACTGTGAGCCATCTTCCCCTCTAATTCAGGTAAGGCATCAATCTGTTTCATCACCCCATCAAAGGCTTGCTCAAACGCTTGCTGATTTTGAAAAATGGGCGTCAGATCCCATGTTAACTCGGGATTAACCTGATCACGCGTTGGTAACTGTTTGATATCTGCCAATAACAGCACTTCCTTTTCATCGAAATTTGTCACTGTCCATAGCTTACCACACGACTAGCGAGGTAATGCAACCAATTGCCATGATTTTTCATCGAATGCTTTTAAAATGCCCTGTTGTTCCAACAAATCAACGTACCGTCGTAACTGTCTCCCCCAACTATTGACTAGCTCCTGAGTCGTACACTGAATAAGTTGCGACCCTTCAAAATGAGTACTGATCTTGGCTGCCCATTTTTCCAGATCCAGTTGCCGAATTAAAGAACTAACTGGTTTTTCCATTAATAAAACGGTCATCAACGCCGCCCAGATAATGGGTGAGCCGCAAATTAAGGGCTCAGCATCAGTGAATTGATAACAAACTTGCGGCATGGCCTGCAGTAAACTGTGATGTTCATAGCAAAACTGTTGCATTTTCAACCATTTAGGTATTTTGTAGTGTAAGCCCATCTGAACCTGACGTTGAAGCTGTTTTTTTAGAGACTTAACTGTCGATTGCGGCCTTTTTACGGATTGATTGCCAGTGCTGGTCTTTGCCCATCCCTGTAAGAACCCTGCCCCATCCACCGTCAAGTGATGCCAGATAATCAAACACGGCTGATGCGTCTGCCAAAAAATAATGTACCATCCCAGCTTATAGGAATATTGAAGCCATTTTTCGGCATGTCGAACGGAAGTTATTTTTTGTAAATAATTTTCCCCTAAAATCCAGACGACCTCCATGCCATAACTATTGTATCCTTGACTGCGCTGCTGTAATTTTCCCACGGAAATTGGCGAACATTGGTATTCAACCGCCATTTTACGACCGTCGCGTTTTAACAATAAATCTGGACGTTGCGCCAGTGTTTTAATATAGGGTTCCAGTTCAACGTTACCTTCACCAAAATAATCAGCTAACTGCCATTTGCCCGTTAAATGAGCCTGACTTTCTGATTCACTGAATGGCTGACATGATGAATTAGGCCGATGAGCAAAATGAGCGACCATCCGACTACCGCGTTTTAAAGTGACTTGTTCTCGACAACTGGGGCAAAAATAACTTTTCTTTCGGTGCGCATTGATTGCTTGCACAGGACTGCTCTGTTCGGTTTGAGCAATTAGCATCTAAACACCTGCTCTCTTTTGGAGATTTAACACTAACTACGCAAATAAATTGATTTAAATTTTGTTCAAACAACTGATATTAGTCATAAAATGGCGCGCAAAAAAGCGCTAAGCCAAAAACAGGCTTAACGCTTTTACTCTTCAACCATTAACTTATTCTGCAGTAAAATAACGGCGGGTTAGTTGTAGCGCACTTTGCGCCATAATCTTTTTCCCGTGTTCATCAAGAACATCGGCGGTAATCTTCGTTTTTTCTGCATACTCATAAGCAACGGCTAGTTCATCTTTAATACTTTCAGGAGACATTTCATTCACACGGAAAATCAATTCCAAATAATAATCGTTCTTATAGTGATACAAGTTAGAAGCAGCTTCTGACAACTTCAATGCTTCAGCAATCGCAATCATATCATCAAAGCTATGAAGGCGTAAAACGGTTGTATGGAGCGGTGACACTTTGGTGACAGGTGATGAAGTCTTGCCTGCTGATTGAGCAGCAGCTGGTTCATTCTGATTATCGTCACTATCAGTCTGCATCAGTTGTTTCTTCAAAAAGTCAGGCACTTCGTCTTCGTTAACCATTTCAATGTCAGGTGATTCTGTGTCATCTTCATTATCGGTTGAATCATCATCCGCTCCACCTTTGCTGATAAATAACTCAAGTCCGTTACGGTTAGGTAAGACTTGAAAAGTAACGGCATCAGTTTCTTGAAATTGGTGATCAACGTCAACTTCTTCCAAAATACTATAAAAGAAGCTTTCAATTTGCTTGTGGTTACCAAGCAGATCAAGGACGGTAATGCCCCGTTGGGTTAAATCATCATTTCCAATCAAAACGCGAATCGTGTTCTCATTAATTCTTTCCATTTCCATGACCCAACACCTCTTTCTGCCCGCACCAAGATTTACCTATCTCCATACTAAAGAATTTTCGCAGTTTGTAAAGTATCTGGCTTAAATTTTTTTAAATATTGTGAATTTATATGGTAGCTAGCGAAAGCAAAATACCGTTTAGAACGGCTTTCGTATGCTGAAATTACCCAGCGTCAGCAGCCTCAATCGCCTTCTCAAGCTCCATAACACGGATATGTCGCGGTAAAAAACGCCGAATCTCATCTTCATTAAAACCGACCTGTAACCGCTTCTCGTCGAAAAGTATCGGGCGCCTTAATAGACCCGGATGTTGGGTTATCAAGTTGATCAACTCGCTCACTGGAAGGGTATCAATGTCTATCGTCAAGCGTTTGTAATCCTTTGACCGTTTCGAAATAATATCCTCCGTCCCATTTTCAGTCAACTGTAAGATCAACTTAAGTTGTTTGGCACTTGGCGCCTGCACAAAAATATTTTGCTCTACAAAGTCAACCTCGTGTGTCTTAAGCCATTTTTTGGCTTTCCGGCATGATGTACAACTGGGTGAAGTAAATAGCGTGACTGTCATAGGAATTGCCTCCAAACTTATAAGAACTGGGGGAATAATTACCATTGATTCATTTGCTATCTCAACTATAACAAACTCCCGGTTCCCTGAGAACGGAATTCACTAAAACATCATGAACATCTCAGTTAATCGTCACAATTTAACCTGAAAAGTTTTCCGTAATGCTGCTAATTCAACCGGTATCTGACCAGCTGCCGCTTGGGCTTCTTGCTGTAGCACAGTCAAATCACCAATTTGCGGTAAGTGTGTTAGCATCAAGTGGCCAACGTGAGCATCAGCTGCCAATTGGCCGGATTCACCGGCAGTCATGTGCCATTTTGTCTCCGTTTTCTCATTAAAGAAATTAGTATCTGTCATCAAAAGATTGGCATGGTCTGCAAACTGAACTAGTTCGGGAATATAGGCTGTGTCAGCAGTGAAAACCAGCGTTTCGCCAGTCACTTCCTCAACAATTCGCATACCAAATGCAGGTACCGGATGCTTCATCGGCAAAAATGAAATCGTCAACGGTCCAAGGTGTAAAGTATCTGCTGGTGCATAACCTTTTCCTTCCGAAGCATGGGGCCAAGTTAAACTACCGAACATTAAAGGGTCGGCAGTTGAACCGTAAATGGGCAGTATCTTTTGATTAGGCCGTTCTTCGTGTAATTGCCAGTAATATTGCAGCACCCCCACATCGGCAACGTGATCATGATGATAATGTGAAAGAATTACCGCGTCCAACTGCAGTGGATCCAAAATTTTTTCTAAGCTGAGCAGCGCCCCACTACCACAATCCATCAGCAAATGATAACCATTTGACTCGATTAAGTAGCTACTCGTTCCAATACCGTTAGCGGGATACCCGCCATAATAGCCTAGCACCGTTACTTTCATATCTATACTTCCCTTCAAATACTTTTTACATTAAGACTTATGAACGCCTTAAATTACCATTTTAGCCTAGCAAATTGTATAATAATAGTGATCCAGTCAGGAGGAATGAACTATGATTACTCGTATAAGTATCACCTATGGCACCAAGCAAATTTTATCAAAGCTCCAAAATCGCTATCCAGATAGACAATTGCTGTTACTGGATTCTTCTGCCTCTGGTGACAAGCTTGCACTACTAGATGTTTCTGGAGAAGAATCAGTGTTTAGCTCACCCATTCATTATGACATCAAACTTCACCGCGGGACAACTGATTGGCAGGGATTTATTAACTTTATCTATATTGATAATTTATCTCCTGACGATCAAAAAGTCTTTAACTCAAAAGCCAATCATTTTGTTACAACTGACCCAATGCCAGAAGGAATGCGTTCAATCTATTTTATGAAAGAAGAAAAGAACCGTTCAAATAATATTCTACTTTCAACTTGGGAAGACGCTGCTGATTTCTCTACTTGGAAACAGGACAGTTCATTTAAACCATTCGTTTATTTCCTAACTGGTCAAAATAATTATCATGAAGCTAGCTACCATTTCTTTAAACCCGAAAATAAGTAACCGTTTATGATGATCCATACGACTATGACCGTGTGGATCATTTTTTAAATTTAAGAGGAGAATTGATTTGCAAAACCAAGCAACTGAAAAATTATCACCATTTAAAACGCCGACACAAGAACAAAGTGAGTTAATCAATGACGCTAAAGATTTCATCTATGCACATCTTCACGATGCAACGCCAGCTGTCTTTGTGATTACTGGCGATGCTGGTACTGGCAAAAGTGTGGTTTTAAGTCAGTTATTCTACCAAATTCAGCAGGCCACTCATGATAATACTAGCGACATGGCAAACACCAGTAACTATTTTATGGTGAATCACCCAGAACTGCTCAAAGTTTACCGTCATATTGCTGGCGAATTACCTGGATTACTCAAGAAAAATTTTCAAAGGCCAACGTCTTTAATCAATCAGATGAATAAGCACCACGAAACCTTTGACGTGGGAATAATCGATGAATCACACCTTTTACTATCCCAACCAGACCATTACAATAACTACTATGGCCATAATCAATTATTATCCTTACTAAAATTATGTCACGTTTTGGTTATTGTCTTCGATGCCCATCAGGTTTTAAGACTAAAAACGTATTGGACGCAGGACCGGCTAAAAAAATTACTAGCGCCGTACACTCAGCACTGGGTTCACTTAAACCATCAATTTCGCATGCAGGCTGATGACAGTTTGATTTCTTGGATTAATCACTTCACTGGAGATAGGATCTTACTACCATTGCAAAAGAGTTTTCGTCATCATTATGATTTCAGAATTTTCTCAGACGCAGAAGAAATGCGCCAAGCAATCGTTAGTCAAAATAAACGTTTTGGGCTGGCCAGAATTGTTTCAACAACCGGGTACCCTTCTACTTTAGACGGTGGCCAGCATTTTATTACTGAGGGCAGATTTAAACTACCATGGGATCAGTATAATTATACGTCAACGCCTTGGGCAGAAATCCCCCAAACCATCAACGAAGTTGGTTCAATTTATACTTGTCAGGGATTTGACCTTAACTATGTTGGTCTAATTCTAGGCCCTGTGGTTAAATTATCTTCTGATGGACAAAAAGTCGAAATTGATACTAGTAAGATTACTGATGTTGAGTCGTTTAAACATCGAACTGACATGGCCGATCCCCAAGAAATCCTAAACGCTAAAATACAGCTAAACCTCAACGCTATTAATGTTTTAATGAAACGTGGTGTAAAAGGCTTGTATCTGTTTGCACACGATCCAGCATTACGTACCCGGCTTTACTCTGAATATCAGATAATTAACCACTAAAAAAAGGGTTCTACAATATCTGTTGTTGGTAATAGATTATATCTATTACTGACAACAGATTTTTTGTACACTATTAAATAAAAAACGGGCATTCCCGCC
>NZ_BCMJ01000006.1 GCF_002583405.1 Secundilactobacillus silagincola
TAGCGAAATTGACTTCGCAAATTACATTTGATATCAACCGAAATTGATATACCCTGCACATTTGTGAAACAAAACTTTGTTCAGTTTTCAAAGGTCTACCAAGCAAATTCTTTTACGAATCAGCTTCTATATTGTATCTCATCGATTTGAGAAAGTCAATAAAAACTTTCATATCAACATTTCTCATGGAAACGTCTTTCGCTGAGGCAACTTATTAAGAATACCATCATCGTTTTGAAATGTCAACACATAACTTTTGAAATATTCAATCGGTATATATGTTTCAAATCTCTCGCGACAACAAATAACATCATACCAAGTATTACCCAGTTGGTCAATTACTTTTTCAAATAAATACGTAAAAACTTTGCCAGTGCCTTTAAACCGTTATTGATTAACTTATAAGACCCCAAATTCTACATATGAAAACACAAAAACCGATTCATTTTTAATGAACCGGCCTTTAACTACCTATTAACTATTTAACTCTTGCTAAGAAATAACGTTTCTTACCACGGCGAACGATGACAAACTTACCATCAAAGTGGGTGCTTGGATCAATTTCAGCATTAACGTCCGTTACTTTTTCACCGTTAATCCGAATTGCACCATTATTAACGTCCTCACGTGCCTGACGCCGAGATGGTTCAATCGACGTCACATCTACTAACCATTCCACAATATTACGCTTCTCTTTAGAAACTTCAACGGAAGGCATGTTCTTAAAGCCCTGTTCAATTTCGTTGGCAGATAAATCAGCAACATCGCCCGAGAAAAGTGCTTTAGAAATATTTTCTGCCTCAGTCACTGCTTCCTTACCATGAACGAAAGCCGTCACTTCTTCAGCCAAACGACGCTGAGCCTCACGCTTTTCTGGTTGTGTTTCAACCTTCTTTTCTAAATCGGCGATCTCATCTTGACTTAGGAAAGTAAAGTATTTCAGATATTTAACAACATCACGATCATCTTGGTTTAACCAGAATTGATAGAACTCATACGGACTTGTCTTTTCTGGATCAAGCCAAACAGCACCACCAGCAGTTTTACCAAACTTGGTGCCGTCTGCTTTCAGCATTAGTGGAATGGTTAACCCATAGGCCTTCGCATCCGCACCCTCAATTTTATGAATCAAATCAATCCCAGCCGTAATATTGCCCCACTGGTCGGCACCACCAACCTGCAGTTGTACATCTTCGGCTTGGTATAAATGAAGAAAATCGACTGATTGTAAAATTTGGTAGGTAAATTCAGTAAATGAAATACCAACTTCCAGCCTAGACGCAACGACTTCCTTAGCCAGCATGTTGTTAACGTTAAACAGTTTGCCGTAATCACGAAGAAAATCAAGCAGCGACATTTTTGATAACCAGTCGTAATTATTCACAATGTTAAAGCTGCCATCTTGACCAAATAAGTGTTCCATTTGAGCAGTAATTGCCGCTTCATTATGGTGAACTTGTTCCATTGACTGCAAAACTCGCTCAGACTTTTTCCCGCTTGGGTCTCCAATAGAACCAGTACCACCGCCAATCACAATGTAAGGCCGGTGTCCGGCTAACTGAAACCGCTTCAAGATCATAAAGGGAATCAAATGTCCAACGTGCATTGAGTCACCAGTAGGGTCAATCCCTACATACAATCCGACAGACTTATTTTTAACAAGGTCGGTCAGTCCCTCTTCATCGGTTTGCTGATTGATAGCACCACGCCATTTAAGCTCATCTAAAATTGTCACAAAGAAACCTCCTTAAAATATAAAAAGTCCCCACTAGTCAATGACTAATAGGGACGAAATTTAATTCCGCGTTACCACCCAAGTTACGTTGTATTATGACAACGTCGCTCGACATCAATATCGGAATGACCCGCTAGCTACTCACTAGACCGCTCCACACTGTAATTCGGTCATCCGGGACGCTTGACTCACAGCAGCCGTCAAGTTTCTATACCGTTGCCCATCACCTACTTCGGTGCTTCTTAGCTGTCACTAATACTACAAATACTACCGGTAAAAGTCAAGCTGCGGTCAAAATGAACTTTAAACTATACTATAATAGAAGAAACGTAGGAGGTGGTTACCCTGCTCATTGTCCTAATCATAGTAACTCTGCTGAATTTGGTTGCCATAGCACCACTAGTTAAAGGGCAAACCAACCAACGGCTTGTCTGGATTCCCTTACTCGCTTTACTAATTGCAATCAGCCTACTGATCATCCTACCAATCACTATCTGGCCTGCTCACCTCATTTCTAACGCTATCAGTATGGGGTTCGTTACTTGGTACACGGTTGCCACACTCTACTTGTGGCTGACCAACTGGTACAAACGGCAATCTCATCAATCCACAAAGCCTGATTATTTAGTTGTGTTGGGTGCCAAAGTGACTTCCAGTGGGCCCTCTAAAACCTTAACTAGGCGCTTGCAAACTGCAATTGCAATTTACACCGACCAATCCGTCCCACCCAAACTCGTGTTAACTGGCGGACAAGGCAGCGACGAACCACAAAGTGAAGCCGCTGCGATGGCTGGTTATTTAGTTCGACAACAAATTCAACCACACCAACTACTGCTAGAACAGGCTGCTACTTCAACTGCGACTAACATCAAATTCTCCAAGCAGGTAATCGAAAACGACTGGCAAGCATCACGAAAACCAACTATTTTAATCGTTACCAGCGATTATCACTTAGTACGCAGTAAATTGTTGGCTTTGCAGCAACATCTACCAGTCAGTCTAGCAGGCTCTTGGACTACCACTGAAGCATTGATTCCCGCTATGTTGCGAGAAATTGCAGCACTATTGCTACAATTAAAATGGCCTTTAGTCATTTTTTGGATTGAACTGACCTTTCTAGCCCAATCTATTAGTCATTAGACCGTTTAGAGCATTTTCATTTCTGAAAATAAAACTGTAATTTTTTTACATTTGCTCTTGCGAAAGTTGAGATAATCTTATATACTGATTCTGTTGTAAATTCCCTGAAAAAAGAAATGAGGAGTTTTTCTAATGAAATTAGGTTTAATTGGATTAGGTAAGATGGGTATTAACTTAGCCCAAAACATGATTCGTAACGATAATGAAGTAGTCGGTTTCGACTTGAACTCTGACTTAGTTGACGAAGCAGCTACTTATGGTGCTGCCAAAGCAACTAGTTTGGAAGACATGGTCAGCCAATTACCATCACCAAAGATCGTTTGGGTAATGGTGCCTGCTGGCAAGCCAACTGATGCTACGATTGACTCTTTAGCTGAAGCTTTAAACGAAGGCGACATCCTAATTGATGGTGGTAACACTTTCTGGAAAGACTCACTCCGTCACAACCGTCTTCTTGGCGAAAAAGGGATTCACTACTTTGACTGCGGTTCTTCAGGCGGTTGGCGTGGTGCCCTTAACGGTGGTAACTTCATGATCGGTGGCGACGATGCCGCTACTTTCGAAGTTATTCGTCCATTATTTGATGACATTTCGTTACCAGATGGTTACCTTTACACTGGTAAAGCCGGTTCAGGTCACTACTTGAAGATGGTCCACAACGGTATCGAATACGGTATGATGGCTGCTATGGGTGAAGGTTTTGAAGTTCTTGACGCTTCAGACTTTGATTACGATTACGAAGCCGTTGCTAAGGTTTGGAACCACGGTTCAGTTATCCGTAGCTGGCTCATGGAATTGATCCAAGACGCCTTCAGCAAAGATCCTAAGCTTGATGCTATCAAGGGTCGTATGCACTCTAACGGTGAAGGCCAATGGACTGTTGAAGACGCCATGGCTCATGGTGTTCCAACTCCCGTTATTGCTGACGCTGTTATGACTCGTTTCCGTTCACTACAAGACGATACCTTTAACGGTAAAGTCGTTGCTGCCCTTCGTAACGAATTCGGTGGCCACGCAATGGACAAGAACTAATTTTAAATCACTAACTAGAAAGGCTGCGCATCCGCGTGGCCTTTTTTATTTGTCACAACATATGCGATAATGAATTATCACGATAAACAGGGAGAATTCATCTTGAAACGTAAAACCTACCAAATGCAAGTGTGGTTGGCTTACTCGCTAGCATTTATGATTATTACAGCCGTTACTTTTGGCACCCTGCGTGCTACTGGCCACTCGACAATCTGGAATTTGGACGGTATCGCCCAGCATTACCCCATTTTAAAAGAATTCTATCGCATCCTTCATGGTACCGGCCATCAATCACTCTTTAGCTGGTCTTGGAATCTGGGCCTGGGTGCGGATCAAATGACAACTTTTGCCTACTACCTCGTTGGTGATCCCTTTAGTTACTTAATCGCACTATTTCCAGTCCATCAAATTGAATTTGGCTATACGTTATTGACAATTCTTCGACTATACGTTGTTGGTCTATCGTTCATCGCACTGGCAAAACACTTTCATTTCAAACCCGCTGGCCAAATTTTTGGTGCCCTTATTTACACCTTTAACGGGTTTGCCTTTTACGTTAGTTACCACCATCCGTTCTTTTTGCTGCCAATGATTTTCTTTCCTCTGCTTTGCCTGAGCATTGATCGGGTACTACAGGGAAAATCTTGGTGGTGGCTGAGTATCATTACCGCCGTTATTTTAATCTGCAACGTTTATTTCGCTTATCTCATGGTATTTGGTGCACTAATTTTCTTGATCATTAGATACTTTGACTTGAAGCAAAAAAAAGTGCTGTTACCCAAATTATGGCAGCTACTGCTACGCTTGATGCTGGCCATGATTATCGCTTTACTCGTATCAGCCGTCATCCTATTGCCGAACGTTATTTCTATGATGAATAGTTCACGGATGGGTGGATCGATTTTTGCGAATAATCTGCGTTGGTATCCAGAGGTTTATTACCGCACACTGCCCGACAATCTGCTAACGTCTAACGGTAATATCTATTATTGGGCATTGATTGCAACCAGCGGTCTTTCACTAATTGCCATGGTTTGGACATTACGTCGTTTTAAACGCTACTTGGCACTCAACCTGACCCTGATTTTAATTGCCATTGGTCTGCTGTTCCCAGCTGTAGCGGCTACGCTGAACGTCATGAGTACCCCTTCCAACCGTTGGCTGATGATGGCGCAACTGGTCTTTGCTTTAACAGCTGCCACGCTGGTTGATCATTTAACTCACTATACGACACGGGACTTCATCTGGCTGACGGGTGTTATTGCTGGTCTGATCATCATCATTTGGATTGCCAACGGCTACCTATTCAAATTCCGTCAGATTCAATTGCTGACCTACTTGATCTTTATGCTGTTCATCTGGCTCTTTAGCTTACTGCTACTAAGGCCCCAGTTTTACCGACCGTTAAAAGTTGGCTTATTAGGCCTAGTTATGCTCAATGCCATTACCACTGGTCTAAGCTTTTACGATGATAATTACAGTGGGTCACCCGAAAATGAACTTCCTGCTAACACAGCTAGTCAGTGGTCTAAGTGGTACTTTGACGGTGCTGATCAGTATCTGAGCAAACATGATAAAAGTTTCTACCGAACATCCACCACCAACGACTACTACACGATGACAACCGTGGGTAATAATCTTCCCATGCTGTTAAATACGCATACCATCAGTTCGTACTATTCGGTTCAAAACGGGGACGTCAATCACTTTAATCAGCAACTGGCGAATGTCCAAAATAGCATGAATAACCCTACTAGTGAAGCTGATACACGCGGTGCAATGCTGTCCTTACTCAACGTCAAATACTTGTTTGCTCGCGAAGACGACACGCTAAATCAAAAAGCCGTTCCTTATGGCTTTAAACCGCTAAAAACGAAGGGTGGCAAACCAGCTGTTATCGAAGATCACCCGGTTTACTCGGTAGGTAACGGTACGGGGACTACAATTTTAAAAAACCGCTATGCGTTACCGTTGGTCTACATGCAAGATTCACAAATTACGCCAAACGTTTTTAAAAAGCTCACTGCTCTCCAACGTCAAGAAGCTTTGCTGGAAGGTGTTAGCGTTAACAAGAAAATTGCTGGCGTACCAACGTCTCAACCTAAAACGGCCACTAAACATGTAGGATACAATGTTCAATTAACTAGTGAGCCAATTCTAAAAATACCTGATTTAATTAACTATCGCCTGCAACATAATACTAAGCATTCTCAGTCAGCCGCTATTGGTAAGCAGCCCCTATCACCAGAGGATGCCGCTAATTACGCCGCAACTACCGGTTTGGATAAGCCTTCAACCAAGGTCAACAACTTGTTAGCTCAAAACCAAACGATAATTGACAATAATACACAGGCTAACCAAAATGGACTGCATGAAATGACCAGTGATGCGCTTGGTCAGCAGCAAACTTATGCGTTGAAATTAAAACATCCCAAGCAAGTTCAGGGTACTGAGCTCTATTTAGACCTCTCGGGTATTTCAACCAGTTTCCCGGATACCGCAAAACGATTAAACTATTATGCCACGCGATCACAATTTGCTGGCACACCGTTGCCAAAGGGGCAGCAAAAAAATAATTGGCGCTCGATCATCAATCATCCGCTATTTAACGCTTATACTATGAACATCAAAACCAGTCGCGGTCAAACCGTCTATAACCAATTTGGTATCAATAACCTTTCTGATTATGAACCTAAGGACCACTTGCTGATCAACCTGGGCTATTCCACGAAGCTCCGAAAAACGATCAATTTATCGTTTACTACCGCAGAAAAGATTCATTTTAAACACGTCAAAGTGATCGCTGTCCCGTACGGCGCTAAATACCGTCAGCAAACTACCAAACTACAGAAAACTGGTTTAGTTCATCAACGAGTCACCAATAATCAGGTTAAAGGGACTTCCGTTGGCAATCGTAAACGTATCCTAACTACCAGTATTCCCTACAGCAAGGGTTGGCAATTAAGTGTGGACGGTAAACCGCAACAAACACAACTCGTTAACGCTGGCTTTATTGGCGCTACACTTCCCAGTGGTACCCACCACATTAAACTGACTTATCGTACACCTGGTCTCAAAGTTGGCATCTGGAGTTCCATCGTTGGTGTGCTGTTGGCACTCATGGCCGGTGTCTGGTCCCTAGCCTCTCATAAACCAACTAAAAATAACTAGGCGAAGTGACTAAAACAGTTGTACTTTGGAAATTAATTGGTAACTTGCTATAATGAATGTGAATTAAATTCGCTTTTCATCCTAGGAGGGCTTAACTGTGAAAACTTTTACTGCATACTTCGTTCGGCACGGTCAAACAATGCTGAACCACTATAATAAGATTCAGGGCTGGATCGATTCCCCGTTAACTGATAAGGGAATTGCTGATGCAAAACGTGCTGGACAGCAGCTGAAGGCGATTAATTTCAACGCCGCGTACAGCAGTGATTCAGGCCGCGCAATTGAAACGGCTTCTTACATCTTGAAGGCTAATCCTGAAAACATCAATATCATCAGTTATCAATATCCTGAATTTCGCGAGCAGTGCCACGGTTACTTCGAGGGCAACGATGCCAATCAGATGTGGCAGTTCGTTGGCGAACAGGTGCAGTTAACTTCCGAATCAGCCGTGTTAGGTAAATACGGTTTGGAAAAGGCCCGGGACCTTATTCATAAAGCCGACCTCTATGGTGAAGCAGAAAGTAACGACATGTTTTGGAAACGGCTGGATCGCGGTTTTAATAAACTGCGTGATAACACCAACGATGGTGATCAAGTTCTGGTGGTCTCTCACGGTATGACGATTCGTTCAATCATTGACCGTTACGCGCCAGAACTCGATGTGGGCGTACCTACCATTAATGGCAGTATTTCAAAATTAACCATTACAGACGATGATATCAAAGTGGATTTCTTTAACAAAACCAACTTTGTTGCTAAATAGTTAAACTCAGCATCATAAAAAGGATCTGCGGATCAGTTTTTAAAACTGATTTTGCAGATCCTTTTTATATTTTCGCTACTTTACGTGGCTGAGCCGTTTCCGCCTGAGTTTTAACCTTGGTTTTAGCAACAATCACTCGGCCCATTAATTCAGCTACTTTAAACCGGTCACAAGGTTGATGATCCAACACAGTCACCATCACCGTCCGTTCATAAATATGTTCTACTCGGCCTACAAAGGCACACGTCAGATTACCATTAGGTTCGCACGTTACGATATCGTTGATTTTAATCATGTTGATCATCCTTTCCTTCGTTGGCATTGGACAATTGCCATGGTCTTAGCGTCGTTAGCCTCAACAACTAACTTATATCGATTTTCTTCAACTATTCGGCGATCATGAAAGTGAAAGTTCATCACCTCAACGACTAGCCGATTTCCAAATACCTGGCATACTCGCGCAATAAACGGTCTACTCATTTGCGCATGGTGACATCGAACTAGTCGACCTACCACAATTTCCGGTGCTTCACTCATTCACGCCGCCTCCTTTTTTCTTATGTGTATAAATTATCAAATCAATAAGAAATAGTTACGACCAAATGATGAACATTTCTTGAAATCGGTTTACAATTCAGTAACAAACAAGACACAAATAAAAAAGTGCCTGATTTACGGCTATAAAACCGAAAAAATCAGGCACTTTTATTATTATGTTTTATTTATGTTAAAAATTATTTTTTTCTTACTGCTTGATCAAAAGTCTTCAAGCGTTTTAAAGCATCCGTTAAAACGGCACGATCCACCGCAAAGTTAAGACGCATAAAGCCACTGCCCGTCTTGCCATAATCAATGCCAGGATTAAGACAGATGTGACCAAGTTCACGCAATTTCTGATCCAGTTCAGCATCCGTTAAACCATAGGCCATGAAATCAAGCCACATGAGATAAGTTCCTTCAGGATACATTGGCCGAATCATTGGCACTTCTTCACGCAAATATTCATAAGCAAAGTTACGGTTGGCTTCCAAATAAGCATTCACTTCCGCTAACCAGTCAGCACCCTGTTCGTAAGCGACTCGAGTGGCAACTAGTCCTAACGTATTTACTTCTTCAATCGCTTCAGCAGCGGCCGCCTGCTTTAATATTGCCAGCAGTTTAGGGTTCTTAACCGCCAAGAAGGCACATTTGATCCCCGCTAAATTAAACGCCTTAGTTGCTGACTTCAGTAAAATCGTTTGATCAGAAGCCTCTTCACCCATCAAATCAGACATCATCGAAACCGGCAGATTGTCAGAAAAAGCAACGTCATCATGAATCTCATCTGCCAACACTAAGACGTTGTGCGCGTTTGCGATATCTTGAATCCGCTGTAATTCGGATGTGGTCCAGACACAGCCACCAGGGTTATGCGGGTTGCAAACAATTATTGCTTTGGCATTGGATTCAGCCATCACTTGATCCAAGCGATCAAGATCGATGACGTATTGCCCCTCTCGTTGAACCAACGGAAATTCAATAAACTGACGTTGATTGTCAATCACTAACTGCCGATACGGCGGATAATATGGCGACATGACAATAATACCGTCGTCGACCTGGGTTAAATGACGAATAACGAACGATAAGCCAACGGCCACGCTGGGAACGATGATCAGCTGATCTCGTTTGAGACTAACATTGTGGTACGTCTTTTGCCAGTGAATAATAGCGTTATAAAAAGCCGTACTAGGCATTGTGTAGCCCAGTACTTTTTGGTCTAACACGCGTTGCATCGCTTCTCTAATAAACTGAGGTGTCGCAATATCCATATCAGCCACAGTCATGGGCAACAGTTGGTCGTCATCCTTCGTAACTGACCACTTCACGTTATTGTCTTGGCGCCGATTTACGTTAGTATCAATCATGTCCAGTTCTCCTTCTCCGATGAGTATTGGTTTAAGCCTAGTTTGAACCAATTATCGGGACGAATCAAGACTTGGGATTACCTCTTGGGTCAGCCACTTCAATAGCTCGCTCATCTGCATCCCAAATCGACGCTGATAACCAGCCTCTGAAGTCTGATCCAGACAGATTGCATCCCCTTTTACCGCAATTTTTACCGCCGTTTCAAAGTTTACATCACGCATCAGTGCAGCACCAAGTAGCGCCGAAAAAACATCGCCGCTGCCATAAAAATGGCCATCGCGCAATTTTGTAGAAACCATTTGCAGCCCACGATTGTCTTGATAAGCCGTTAATACAGCGTCATCGCTTGGAATACCGGTGACTACAACCCGTGTTCGCTTCCCACAAACAGATGATAGTTTTGCAAATAAAGCCGTCACAGTAGCTTCACTAGGCTGTTGATCACTTAATGGCACGTCAGCTAATAAATGTGCTTCCGTCCAATTAGGCGTAATCACATCCGCATCAGCAATCAGTTCCCGCATGGTCGATACATAATCCGCCGGTAATCCCGGATAAAGAGCACCATCATCGCCCATAACGGGATCAACGATTAATGGATGCAACTGCTGAGATGTTGCTAACTGAATTAAACGATTGAGCAGCCCCACTTGACCAACATAGCCGATCAAACCACCAGAAAGCTGAATATCTTCATTTTGCCAATGATCTATCGTCTGACTAAGCCATTTTGCTGAAAATTGTTTGGCTGGTGTACCAAAGCCCTCCGTTTGGGTAGACAACACCTGCGTCGGCAAAATAGCTGCTGGAACACCAAAGACTGCTAAGATTGGCACGGCAACACCCAGTGACATGGTTCCAATAGCGGAAAGATCTTCCGCAACTAAAAAGGGCTGGTTATGCAAAGTTTTTACCATGTCTTAACCAATTAGTCTGGGTAACCGGTTTTCCAGCGGAACGGAAACCACGTAAGCCACAACACCGCCAACAATTCCCTGAATAAAGTTGGTAGGTACACCGATCAGACCGACTTTGAAACCATATAGCAAACTATCAGTTGCCCAATAACCAGCTACCATGACTAAAACACCAATGCTCATGGCAACGATCTTGGCAGATTTAGTCTTCTTACCACCAATCCAGCCAGCAACAAAGCCTTCTAAGCCGTGGACAATAAACGAGAAAATCATGTACTGGGTGTATCCTGAAATTAAATCAAGCAGTAAACCACTGAAGGCACCAACAACTGCACCCTGCGTTTTGCCTAGTAAAATGGCTGCAATAAATATCCCAGCATCACAAAGATTAATGTTCCCATGGGTCATTGGAACAGGAATTAAGAAAAACCTTGAAATGACAACGGTAACTGCGATCAACATCGCCAAGTAAACCACTTCTCGGGTTGAAATATGTCGTTTATTTTCCATTCTGCTTCGCTCTCTTCTCTTAACAAATTTTAATCTACTTATCATATTACAACACGCTTATCGTGAAAATACAAGCCTGCGTCTCTAGAATACCTGAATAGTATACCAAGTAGAAGCGAACGTGTGTACCCTTTTATTGGAAAGCGGCACTTATTTCAAGCTTACACCACAAAAAAGCCGTAACGTCACTATCTCTGTAGTGATCATTACGGCTTTTTAGTCAACGCTTATTGTGCGTCAGTTGCACCTTTAGCATCTTTTTCGGCTTTTTCAGCTTTCAACTTGCTTTCAAGTTCTTTAACAATTTGTTCGTGTCGAGATTCACTCAACTTAACCTTGGTGTAGTAGACAATAGCGGCAACTGCAACCAAAATCATTGGTCCATAGAACATGTACATCTTAAAGTTTGACAATTGAGCTGCACTAATACTGCTTGGAGCAGCATTGCCAGTCATACCAGAGTGAACGGCAGCGATACCAACAACACCGTTAGCAACCGCACCAGCCAACTTATCGATCAATGGTCGGATAGAAAGGGTAACGGATTCGTTCCGGGTACCGTTCTTCCATTGACCATATTCAACACTATCAGTAATGGTCATCAACGCGGCCAAGAAGATCATTGGGTATGGGAAGAAGAAGACAGCGACGGAAACCAAGACACCGAGTAAACTGTGTCCCGCAAACAAGAACAGAACGTAACCGACTAACATCATGCAAATACCACCGACATAAATCGCTTTACGGTGAACTTTTGCAACGATCACTGGGAAGAGAGAAACTGAGATGACACCCAAGATGGCCATGATCCAGCCGGCAAAGGTGAACTTGTTTGACTGACCCAATACGTAAGTGAAGTAGTAAGCTAACAATGAGTTAGTAACAACGTAACCTAAAGCAAATAGGAAGTATGAAGCTGCCAACCACATTAACTGGTCGTTCTTACCTAACGCTTTGAAAATACCGATGACACCAGTACGTTCAGTGTTTTGACGAATCAAACTGGTATTTTCATGAGTTCCCAAAGCCGTGCATAAAGCACCACCGAATGAGAATATTGCGATAACAACGGCAAAGCCAATCCACCCAGCTTGAGTCTTAGTCTGGCCACTTGTTCCTGAGAACACGTGTGAGAAGAACACAATCAGAGGGAAAATGATAATTGGAACCGCTTGGGCACCAATAGTTGATCCTAAACGACCAGTAGTACCAAAGTTATTACGAACCTTTTCATCAACACTCAACGCAGGGAGCATTGACCAAAGTGCAATATCTTTAAACGAGTAGAAAATATCCATAATGACATAACAGATACCAAACAAAACAACGTAAAGCATTGGATTGGAATTAGTTAAGCCACCAAAATCCGTAAAAATCAAAACTAAGAAAATAGCACTGACACCGGCACCAACTAGCAACCATGGCTTAAACTTACCATATTTAGTCTCGGTGTTATCGATAATACCACCAATGATTGGGTCAAATACAATTTCAACTAACCGAATAATCATCATCATCGTGGTGATTGTCAAAATCATATGTGACTTGACACCTTTTGCAGCGCCGTTAAATAATTCACTGGTAATGAACAACATCAAATAAGTACTTAATGTTGCGTAGAACGCATCATGCCCAAAGGCCCCTAATGCGTATGATGTATACTGTTTAACATGACTCTCTGTTTTTTCTTTCATGATTATTCGCCACTTCCTGAACCTTCGTAACGATGCTCAATGATCTTTGAAAGGATCTTACTACGCTGTTCTGACTTAGCAACGTCAAAACGAGTTTCCTCAAGATCATTAAAGTCTTGTGCCAACAACAATGATTCTAGATAAAGCGTTAACTGACGTTTGATATAAACTTTATCTTCTTCGTCATCGCGCTTAGGATTACCACCAAGGACCGCCTCTGCAAACGATTCAGGATTCAGTGTAATCTTGTCACTGTTCTTACTTGCCATGACTCATGCCTCCCGTATTTTGGGAGCCACCCGCTAAAGCAAACGATAAAATCAATAATCAGGATAAATTTCAAATACGACAATCGTCATTCGCTTTAGCAAGCGCTTCCAATATTCATTTTGCTACCCTTCCTCGATAGCCTAGGAACATTCTAGCACAATTGTGCAAACTTTGTAAACGCTTACTTTAATTTCAATAAAATTTTACCCAATTTTTAGTCAATTAAAGGGAAAAAATTGTTTACTACCAGCATACTGGTGTTTTATCACTCGTAAACATTTTAAGCTGGTGTTGAAAGTACGCTATGAAAAACAATGAAAACACGAAAAGAAGCTACGCCAAAACTCGGCAGATTCCATTATTTACGCTAAATGGTTGGAATCTGAGTTTTGGTGCGGCCTCTTCCTACTAAAGTCAATTCAATTAAATTTTAACTGCTACCAGCCAATCTCGTCCGCATTATCAGGCAATGAAAGTTTGCCCGCTGCCAGTTCGCTAAAGGCCTGGTCAAGAATATCAAACGCCGACTGCAACTGTTCCTCAGTGATGACCAACGGTGGCTGAAACCTAAGCACATTGGTCTTCAAACTGATAATGATTGCACCCAGTTCAAACACCCGGTAAATAATCTTAGTTGTGGCGTCAGCGTCTGGTTTACCCGTCTCAGGATCAATAATATCGATACCACCGTCTAAACCGTACATCCGAACATCGCCAATAAAGTTAAACTTCTTTTTCTCGTCTTCAAAGAAGGCCTTAGCTTTTTTACCAAGCGCGGTGCTGCGTTCCAGTAAGTGTTCGTCTTCGATCACGTCAATAGTGGCCATAGCTGCCGCCGTAGTCACAGGGTTGCCTGCCGTAGTGTAAACGTTGGCTGGTGATCCTAACGAGTTCATGATCTCCTGACGGCCGATAACCGCACTTAATGGCAGTCCAGAAGCCAGCGATTTACCGACCGACATGAGGTCTGGTTCCAAATTAAAGTGCTGAATGGACCACCACTTACCGGTTCGGCCCATGCCTTGGTTAACTTCATCAACTGCAAATAAAATGCCGTTAGCCTTGGCAAAATCATAAATCTTGTGCATATAAGCATCTGGTGTTTTAACGATCCCACCGTCACCTTGAATCGGTTCAATCAAAATGGCAGCTACTTCTTCAGCTGGCAAATAAGTTTCAAAGGGCAGCTTAAAGGCGTCAAACATTCGGTCAACAAAGGCCTCTTCGGATTCGCCATCTAGGCGCTTCCAAGGATCTGGGAATGGCACCTTAACAATATCTGGTAACAGCGGACCAATCTTTCTGCTCATATTCAAGCTCACCGATGACACACTGATTGAACCATACGTTGAACCATGATAAGCCCCCGTAAAGCTCACAATGTAAGGTCGTCCGGTATAAGCCCGGGCAAATTTAATGATGGCATCGTTAGCATCGGAACCAGAATTGCCCCAGCCTAAAGTTGTCGGACCACTGATAGGTGCCAACGCTGCCAATCGCGGAGCTAATTTAGCAGCTGCATCGTTGGCAAAGTACGCCGGTGTATACTGCAATAATTTAGCCGCTTGATCCTGAACTGCTTTAACCACGTGAGGATGCGAATGACCAGTGTTGGTTGCTGAAGCACTTGCCAGCAAATCAATGTAAGTTTTGCCATCAGCATCAGTGACAGTGGCGCCCTTGCCCGATTCGATCACAATGTTGAAATACTTTACCCGCGCAGCGTTAGAAAGTGCCGGCGCTTCGCTTTTTAAGATTCGTTCATTTTCACTCATGATATTTCCTCCATCAATCCTGATTTAAACGAAAACCCCAAAACACAGTGCTTTGGGGTCCTCATTAAACTATTTTTGTTTAGTATTTGGTCTTGTATTTAACGAAGAATGCTTAGCACCGTATAGCAGGTAAACAAGCAGTCCAAAAATAAACCAGACTAAGGCATAGATTTTAGCGTCTTTGTCCAATCCCCAGAAAACACCGAGTGCCCCTAAGAAAGCAACGAATGGCAGTACTGGGTAAAACGGCATCTTAAACGAAGGATCAGGAATATCTTTTCCTTCACGTGGACGCAGTTTGTAGATTCCTAGAGAAACAAACATAAAGGCAATCAAAGTCCCTGCAGAAATCAGTTGTGACAAGAAGGCAAATGGGAACAATGAACCGATAACCACACCAACAATGGTAATGGTTGACAGCGCATGGTTAGGTAGCTGTTTGTCGTTCAACACACCCAGCCATTTTGGCAGTAAACCGTCACGGCCGAATGAGTAAACGAGACGTGAACCAGCCAGCATCATCCCGATTAACGCGGTAAACATCCCCACAACAGCAATCGCCTGAACGATCGTTGCAACTAAGGTATGACCACTTTGACGCAGTGCCCAGCCAACGGGTTCAGCGTTATTAGCGTAGTCACTGTAATGGAACATCCCTACAAGTACTAGGGAAACGGCAACGAACAAGACAACCGCAATAACCAATGACCCCATGATCCCACGAGGCATGGTCTTTTGTGGATCCTTCGCTTCAGCAGAGTTGGCAGCAACGGAATCAAACCCGATGTAAGACAGGAAAATCATTGAAACACCAGCGTAAATTCCTTGCCAGCCACCAAACTGGTTACCGTTAACAACTTTGTGAGCTGGAATGAACGGCACGTAATTTTGTGGATGAAGTGCCGTAGCACCAACCACGATAAATAGCAAAATAGCTAAAACTTTTAAAACAACCAATGTATTTTGGACACGTGCAGCTGTAGAAGCGCCTCGCGACAGAAGAAAGGCAACCATTAAAACAACGACAACCGAAGTGATATCAATGATACCGCCATCAGTTCCCAACGGGTTAGCTAACGCCTTTGGAAACGTAATCCCCAAAGGCTGTATCAACCCACGGAAGTTCGCTGAAAGCCCAGACCCAACGAAAGCCACCGCAATAAAGTATTCGGCTAACAGTGCCCAGCCGGCAATCCAGCCAAAGCCTTCACCGAAAACAACGTTGATCCACGAATAAGCTGATCCGGCAAATGGCATAGCAGCTGCCATCTCAGCGTATGCAAAGGCCACTAAGCCAGCAACAACGGCTGCAGCTAAGAACGATAAGGCTACGGCTGGACCAGCATGCTGTGCAGCAACAACACCGGGCAAAGTAAAAATAGAAGTCGAAACAATCGTACCGACACCTAAGGCTAAGATATCCTTCACGCCTAATACACGAGCCAAATGCGAATCCTTGTCTTGATAGACAGCCGGATCTTCCTGGCGTAAGAATGTACTCTTAAAACTCATAAGATTCCTCCTGTAGCGGTAACTAACCGCTTATGTATTCGAAACAATAAATCTTGTCCTCAAAGGAACATTAGAAATAAATGAGTATATTTTAACAACTATTTTAATATAGTGCAAGGCTTTCCGGTTGTATAATCAACCATAAAACCTAATAAAACGCTTTAATTATCACCGTCTATCACGCATAATGAAATTAATGAAGAAGTTATTATTAATGAGGTGATCCTATGGGATACATTCTAAATTTAAGGAAAAAGGTTGGTCACCAACCATTAATTTCAACCGGTGCCGCCGGTCTTGTCTATAACGCTAGTGCGCAGCTACTGTTTGTTCACCGCAGTGACACTCATTTATGGGGGCTGCCTTCTGGTTCGAAGGAAATTGGAGAGTCGCTCGCCGAAACTGCTAACCGTGAAGTCACAGAAGAAACCGGGGTTCACGCAGTTAACTTTAAATTTAAAACCCTTTTAAGTGGCCCATCCATGCAATTCAGTTACCCCAATGGCGATCAAATCGATGCTGTAATAGCGGTCTATCAAGCCTTCACTCAGGATAACCAGCTTACTCCACAAGCCGGCGAGACGGATAAAGTGGCCTTTTTCGATTTGGACAACTTACCTGAACAGATGACTGATTTTTCACAGCAAATTTTAGAGGCAGCTGAGTTGGTATAATACTGTCAAAAATTCTACAATAGACATTACATGTATATTTCTAAAACATAAGGAGACGATTGTATGCAAACAGTTACCATCGCTGGCAATCAAGTCCCAGCTATTGGCCTGGGTACCTGGCATATGGGGGACGACCCGTCGCTGCAAACACAGGAAATTAACGCCATTCACGCCGGCTTAGCTGCTGGTGCAGAGGTAATCGACACCGCTGAAATGTATGGTTCGGGCCGTGCAGAAACGTTGGTTGGCAAAGCCATTAAAGATATTCCCCGTGACCAGCTGTACCTCATTTCAAAAGTTCTGCCAACGAATGCTTCGAAGCAGCACATGGAACGCAGTCTAGACGCTAGTTTGAAGCGATTAGGCGTTGATGAAGTCGACCTTTACCTTTATCATTGGCGCGGAACCACCCCACTGGCCGAAACGATCGACGAATTGCAACGACTCACAACGGTGGGAAAAACCAAAGCTTGGGGGATTTCAAACTTTGATGTTAGCGACCTCGAAGAACTCTGGCAGCTACCAAATGGTCCTAAAGCTGCTGCTAATGAAGATTTATTTAACTTAGGCAGCCGTGGTGTCGAATATAGCCTGCTAGATTGGCAAGCCAAGCATGAGTTACCCTTTATCGCCTACAGTCCCGTTGGTGCACCGGATCAATTAAACGCTCACTTGGACCGCAACCCGAACGTCCTCAAGGTTGCTCAACGACACAACGCTTCTGCTTATCAGATTTTATTAGCTTGGGTTGTCTCTCACCAGCAAGTTTTAGCCATTCCGCAAAGTAGCAATCCTGACCACGCAAAGGAAAACGTGTTAGCTGGCGACATTCAGCTAACCGCTGATGACCTGAAGCTTTTGGATGAAGCTTACCCAGCACCTACTGAAAAATTACCATTAGATGTTCTCTAACAATTAAAAGGCTATGTCACAAGTCTGATCACGGTCATATAACACCCAAAAACGCCATTCCGATAAGAATCCCACCGGAATGGCGTTTTAGTATGATATTTTGTACTCTACCGAGCTTTGTCACACCTGCTTACTTAGTATCACTTGTACTGATAACCGGTTGCGTCCCCCGCTCAGAAATAATCGTGACCATTACGTTATTAATTAGTTGAAGCTTTCTGTCATCAGTAAGCTTTAGATCCGTATCCTTTTCTAACTTTGCGATGGCATCTTCCGTGATTGAAACGGCACCATCCACAATGATTTTCCGAGCTGACAAAATAGCTGACGATTGTTGTCGCTGCAACATGGCACTAGCAATTTCAGTTGCGTAAGCCAAGTGGGTCAACCGCGTTTCTATCACCTTAACACCGGCAATCTGGAGACGCGACTGAAGTTCTGCAGTTAGTTTATTAGAAACTTCAGTGGGATTACTGCGCAACGTTAGTGTTTCCTGTTCATTAAAAGCGTCATAGGGAAATTCCGAAGCAACGTGTCGAATAGCAGACTCGCTTTGGATCTCAACAAATTGTTCATAATCGTCAACATCAAATAAAGCTTTGCTGGTATCGACAACCTTGAACACGATGACTGCCGCAATTTCAACTGGATTACCACGAGAGTCGTTAACCTTCAGCAAATTACTGTTAAAGTTTCGCACCCGCAGTGAAATCGACTGTTTATTCGTTAGCGGCACCGTCATGAACAGACCGGCCGTTCGAATAGTCCCAATATATTTACCGAAGAAAGTCATCGCCTTTGCTTCATTGGGTGCAATAATTGTTAAAGAACTGCTTCCAATGAGAGCAATGAAAATTAAAATCACGCCTAAAGTAATGCTAAATACTGACCGTAAAAGAAATAGCCAGCCACCACCTAGTACTAACAAAATGGCAACGATGAGTCCGAGATACCCGTTAACGTGAAAAACGTTTTTTTCAGTCATGGTAAACCTCCTCTAATTTGTTAATTTCATTATACGTCACTAAAATGATTTTAAAAAACATGGCGTTTTGGAGTGTAAATTCTTTGATTTTTCTCATTTTCTATTATAATCCTAAATAGAGTTAACGTATTGAGTACTGCTCCCCCTACCCTTCAACTTAAAAGTTGCGCAGTGACTCCCGCTTGGTACGCGAACTCACCTACTCACATTAAAATTGAGTAGTTACTCATCCGGCGAAATCTCTCCGTTTCGCTGGTTTTTTAGTTGTAAAATTAATACAGAATTAACAAAACACAAATAACCCCTCAACTTAATCTCCAAGATTTGGAAATGAAGTTGAGGGGTTATTGCAAATAGTTACCCTCTAATTTTGATACATCTCGACTACAATGCAGTCATCTATTAAATCAAATGCGTGCCCTTATCCACATAAATCGTGTCTCCGACTAGGCCACTACTCAAGTCGCTCATCAAAAAGGCTGCCGTGTTTCCAACTTCTTGAATGGTCACACCGACTCCGTTAACTGCGCGTTCGTTTGAAAGCTTGATTAAAGTGCTGTAATCCTTGACACCGGTAACTGCCAGCGTCTTAACGGCACCAGCAGAAATCGCGTTGACCCGGATATTTTGGCTGGCTAAGTCTCTGGCAAGGTAACGCACTGAAGCCTCCAACCCAGCTTTAGCAATCCCCATAATATTATAGTTAGGGATTGCTCTTTCAGAACCCATGTAGGTTAGCGTAACGATTGAACCGCCCTCGTTCATGATTTGGCGGCCATACTTAGCCACTGAGATCAACGAGTAGACGCTAATACTCTGTGCCTTATTAAAACTATCTAGACTGGCATCCGTCGTTTCACCCTTTAAATCCTCAGGATCAGCATACGCAATCGCGTGAATAATACCATCAATCTGACCAACTTGTTCGTGAATCGTCTTAAAGGCACTTTCAACGTTCTCAGGATCACTGACATCACAAGGAACTTTGGTCACGTTCTCATCGATGAACCGGTTTAGACTTTTCAGCATCCGGTCATTTTGATAAGTTAGGATGATTTCAGCACCTTGTGATTCTAATGCTTGAAAACAGCCATAAGCTAAACTGCGCTTATTAGCGACCCCCATAATTACAATTTTTTTACCCGTTAAAATGCCACTCATAATAATACCTCTTTTGTTAAGATTTTGAATATAAGTCATGCCATTAACTACCTGGACTATAACACTTATTTTACCTTATCTAACCGTTCAAACACAAGTGGCGGACAAAGGTCTAGTATCTGTCCGTTCAATTTTAGCCGTAGTAGTCCTATAATAAACACGTAAATCAGATAGGAGTGAATGTGAAATGACTAATGTATTAATTTTAGGTGCCAACGGTAAAATTGCCAAATTAGCAGAAGCACAGCTATTGGCGCAAACCGATCACCAACTGACACTATTCCTGCGTCGTGCTAGTCGATTAAGCGTTTCGGATGCGACCCGAGAAACGATTGTTGAAGGTGATGCTACAGATCAAGCTAGCCTGAAAAAAGCCATGGAAGGTCAAGACATCGTGTACGCCAACCTTGGTAACCACGACATTGAAAAGCAGGCCAAAACAGTCGTTGCGGCTATGAAAGCAATGGGTCTAAAGCGTTTGATCTGGATTTCAACACTGGGCATTTACGATGAAGTTCCTGGTAACTACGGTAAGTGGAACCATCAAATGCTTGATGGCGGTTATTTGGAAACCTATGCTGCAGCAGCAAAAGTTATCGAAGCTTCTGGTTTGGACTACACTATTGTCCGTCCTGCATGGCTTTCAAATAAGGACATTGTTAGTTACGAAACCACGCAGAAAGGTGAACCGTTTAAGGGCACCGAAGTTTCTCGTAAGAGTATTGCCGACTTCGTTGTATCTCTGATCAATGAGCCAACCAAGGAAATCGGTCATTCAGTTGGGGTTGATCAACCGGGTACGGATGGCGATAAGCCTTCATTTTACTAATAATGCTAAATTAAAATAGGGACTGGAAACGAGTGACTGTTTCCGGTCCCTATTCATGTCTAACGGTAATCTGAAATTAATTTGGTCTTACTCCACCGTTCAAATAACAGCGCATGCTGTGGTCGAAAAGCATCAATCATCATATCTAGTCCCAGCAGAATCACAATGACTGCTAATATTAGAACCATTACGATACTGCCGTACATATAAAACTGACTGCCAGGGCTCACAAAAGCTAAGCCACCACCAATCAAGATTGGTACCAAAAACAAACTATAACCCGCAATCCAGCGTTGGCAAACGTGCATAGCAGTTGTTCGTTCGTTATTACTCTTCACTACTTTCAGGTGAACTAATCGCATTCCTAACGTTTTTCGCCAAACAAGCTGCGGCAGCAAAACCACTACCATCAAACTCACTAACGAAACTGGCTGCGCTAACACCTTTACATTTCCCAATAAGCCGTTACCAATCATCGTTACGATGGAAAAGCTGAACCAATCAACTACAAACGTAGTTGCATGGCGAAACACTGACACCTGTCGGGATTGAATCCGTAGTTTTTCTTTAATATGTTGGGACGTAGGTAACACGGGTAAAATAAATCTGGTCAAACCAAATCCAACTAACCCACCAATCGTATTTAAAAGCAGATCATCCACGTCAAATAATCGGTACGAACGCGGATAGATACCATAATCTCCGGTCAACTGAGTCAGTTCAAAGAATAATGATAAGCAAAATGAGAGCAATATTGTCTGCCACCACGATTTATGAAAATAACTACGTAGGTAAAAACCAAACGGAATCGTCAGCACAACGTTAAACAACGGCTGAATCACCGTTGGCGCTTTAACTGCAGCCACCCAAGTATGCGGGTTAGAAAGCTGTAACGGATTTTGATCAACAAATTCCCGAATAAACAAAAACGGCTGCAAATTATACCTGGGTGTCGTCAGTTTGACCACCGAAGCAACACTGGGTAGCGGCAACATAATTAGAAAATACGCACAAAGTAAATAAAAAACGAAACTGTATAGCATCAATATTGACCAACGTGAGATCGCCCCAAAACGATGATAATGCCATAGTAAAATTGGAAAGGTAATTAATAACGCCACTAACGGGAAAGTTAGCATTGCCATACGAATATCGAACCAGTAAACCATTGAAGTATCCCCCAAAATAAGTTGTGATATTCATAATGTACGACTTAAGGCTTATTGGTGTCAATAATTGCAAACCGGGCTATTTTAACCGTACTAAAAAACCTGATTGCCACGATGAGCAATCAGGTTTTTGGTCTTCATATCAAGAAAATCATTTGATAATCTCGTGAATCAACGTGAGCGGTTCTGCCGCATCCGCTATCTCAATGTTGTTATACAATAATTCTTTCACATCATCAATATCTTCACGGTCAGCATAAATCGTCAGTAAGGGCTCTCCTTCACTAACCGCGTCGCCAACCTTCTTCTTAAGTTCGATACCCACCGCGTAATCCAGCTGATCATCCGCCTTTTGACGACCGCCGCCAAGCAGCATGCTAGCAACGCCAATCTCATCAGCTGTCATTTTAGCCACAACGCCGCTCGACTTAGCAGGTAAATCAACCTTATATTTCGCTTGCGGCATGATGGTTGGATCATCAATAACGCGTTCGTCACCGCCCTGCGCAATCACCATTTGTCGGAAACTCTCCAAGGCCTTCCCATCAGCGACGACTTCTTCAAGCATCTGGCGCGCCTCATCCAGGGTCTTAGCCCTCTTCGCTAACACCACCATCTGACTGCCAAGGGTTAATACTAAATTAGTGATGTCATCCGGCCCTTCACCCTTCAAAATATCAATGGTTTCTTGAATTTCTAACGCATTACCAATCATCCGTCCTAGGGGCTGATTCATATCAGAAATCAGTGCCATGCAATCCATACCGGCATTTTTACCGATTGAAACTAAAGCTTTGGCTAATGCACGGGCTTGATCTTCCGTTTTCATGAAGGCACCTGATCCGGTCTTAACGTCAAGAACTAACGCATCCGTCCCTGAGGCAATTTTTTTACTCATAATCGAACCAGCAATCAACGGAATCGAATCAACGGTGTCGGTCACATCTCGCAGAGCATAAATCTTCTTATCAGCAGGTGCAATATTACCCGTTGCGCCAACAATGGCCAGGTGGATGTCCTTCACTTGTTGCTTAAACGCTGCTTCAGAAAGTTCCACTTTAAACCCCGGAATGGCCTCTAACTTATCCAACGTACCGCCAGTATGCCCCAGGCCACGGCCAGAAATCATTGGAATCGGAATGCCTAATGCCGCAATCATTGGGGCCAGTGGCAGACTAGTTTTATCACCCACACCGCCAGTGGAATGCTTATCGACTTTAATACCCGGAATATCTGACAAATCAAGCTGATCCCCTGACTTCAACATCTGCATGGCAAGTTCAGCTTGTTCACCATCTGCCATTCCGTTGAAATAGATCGCCATGAGTAGTGCACTAGTCTGATAGTCGGGAATGCTGCCATCTACTACCCCATCAACAAAGAACTTAATCTCTTCGTTGGTCAAGACCCCACCATTTCGCTTATGATCGATTACGTCTACCATTCTCATCGTCAAATTCCTCCTGACTAAAAATATAAAAGGGGTGGCAACTGAAATTCGTTGTTATTCCAGTCGCTACCCCCTCTTTGTTTGTGATTAGTGATTTATTCTATAACTTAATCGCCGTCTCTAACGCCACGGTCATCATTTCACTGAATGAATTCTGACGATCTTCAGCTGATAGTGCTTCGCCAGTAGTGAGGTTATCGCTAACCGTGTTGATCGATAATGCTTGCACACCATACTTAGCAGCCAGCATGTATAACGCAGCGGTTTCCATTTCTGTTCCCAATACGCCATAGTCAATCAACTGCTGATAATCAATTTCATCATTATAGAAGCGATCCGCACTGAAGATATTACCGACTTTCACCGAAACGCCGGCTTCTTTAGCCGACTCATAAGCTTTCAACAGCATATCAAAATCGGCGGTTGGTGCGTAGATCACACCCGCTTTAAAGGTGTTTTGAATGATTGCCGAGTCGGTGCTGGCAGATTCAGCGATGAGAATATCACGAATCTTCACTGATTCACCGAAGCCGCCAATACTGCCGATCCGCATCAAGTGTTTCACACCAAAGAAACGAATTAGCTCGTTGGTATAGATTGAAATCGAGGGAATGCCCATACCCGTGCCTTGAACAGAAACTTTATGTCCCTTATAGGTTCCGGTATAGCCAAAAGCGTTTCTCACCGAATTATACTGAACAACATCATCTAAAAAGTTATCTGCCACGTACTTTGCCCGTAATGGATCCCCGGGTAGTAAAACCGTTTCAGCAATATCGCCCATTTCAGCGCCAATGTGTGTACTCATACGTTTTCCTCCTATTTCAATGACTTTAGGAATGAAGTTCCCGTTGAATTACCGCTAACGTTAAAGTTATCCAGAATAGTTGCACCAAAATCAGCGTACGTGCGCCGAATCCCCAGCGAACCATCTTGCTTAAACTGTGGTGAATATACTAGTAACGGTACGTATTCACGGGTGTGATCAGTCCCTTTATAACCGGGATCATTCCCATGATCAGCAGTAATCATCAGTAAATCGCTATCGCTCAAAGAAGCTAATAAATCACCTAACTGTTCATCAAAGGCCATTAACGCTTTGCCATAGCCCTCTGGATTGCGCCGATGACCATACATCGCGTCAAAATCAACGAGGTTGGTAAAGCTAAACCCGTGGAAATCTTTGCCGGCGTTTTCTAACGTCCGCTTCATGCCATCATCGTTACTAACGGTGTGAACACCGTCCGTAATGCCCTGACCAGAAAAAATATCGTTGATTTTACCAACCGCTAAAACATCCAGCCCAGCAGCTTTTAACCGATCTAAGTCGGTTTCACCAGTTGGTGCCAAGGTAAAGTCGTGCCGATCAGAAGTCCGGGTAAAGTGATCCTTATCCGGTCCAACGTATGGTCGCGCAATAATTCGGCCGATTCGGTAAGGTTTATCGATGGTAATGGATCGAGCAAATTCACAGATCTTATAGAGTTCTTTCAGCGGGATCACATTCGTGTGAGCAGCAATCTGCAGAACGGAATCACCAGAAGTGTAAACAATCAAATCGCCCGTCTTCATTTGCTGTTCACCATAATCATGGATGACATCAGTACCTGAATAAGGTTTGTTAACGATCACGTGACGACCACTAAAGTCTTCAATTTGTTTGATTAATTCTGCTGGAAACCCTTCAGGAAAGAAGCCCAGCGGTTCCGTAACAGGCAGACCCATCATTTCCCAATGACCGTCCATACTGTCTTTCCCCACCGAAACTTCGTGCATTTTGCCAAAATACCCAATCGGATTGTTCACTATGGGTACTCCTTCAATGGGATTGCTGGGGCGAATGTTTGATAACCCCATTTTGGCAAGATTAGGAAGTTTTAAATCACCTTTATAAAACTCACCGATGTGACCCAATGTGTCGGCTCCCACATCACCAAATTTATTGGCATCACTTGCTTCACCGATCCCAACGGAATCAATGACGATACCAAATACACGTTTAAAAGTCATTGCTGACCCCTCCTTACTCTTCTGTCACAATTTTGACACTAGCACTGGCACCGATTCGGGTAGCTCCGGCTTCAATCATGGCCTCCGCTTCTGCCTTAGAGTGCACACCGCCAGAAGCTTTCACACCCAAACGGTCGCCAACGGTCTCACGCATTAATTTAACGTCTGCCACCTTGGCGCCAGCAGTTGAGAAACCTGTGGAGGTTTTGACAAAATCAGCACCTGCTTTTTCAGCTAACTGGCAAGCACGGACCTTTTCTTCGTCAGTTAGTAACGCTGTTTCAATAATGACTTTAAGTAGTTTGTTTTCTGCATGAATGGCATCTGCCAATGCTTTGATATCCGCTAAAACGGCATCATCATGATTGGCCTTGAGTTCACCAATATTAATCACCATATCTAACTCATCGGCACCATCCTTCATTGCCTGTTTGGCTTCAAAGACTTTGCTCTGTGTTGACGTTGCACCCAGAGGGAACCCAATGACGGTACAAGTATTCACATCTGACGCTTGTAATTTAGCGGCAGTATGCTTGACCCAGTACGGATTGATACATACTGAGGCGAAATCATATTTAATGGCCTCTGCGATAACTTTATCGACATCTGTCTCCGTGGCATCAGCGTTTAAAATGGTGTGATCGATGTACTTGGCTAATTTCATGGTAAATACCCCTTTACATTAATTATTAGTTCGATTAGTTTACTGTAACCGCTTCCATAATATCATGTAGCAATTGCCCTGTATATAAATATGCTAAATTACAGCAAACTTTGTGCATTTTCTCATTTGTGGTTAATAAATGAGACAAAATAACCGTACAGTTTGACTGCACGGTTTACTTTTAATTATGACTGTTTTTGTTTAAACAAACTATTAATTTCAAGTATGGCTGCTTCTAATTGCTTATGGTCGATTTTAGCCGTCCCCTCAACCACGTAGCGCTCTAAAATTCCCATTAGCATCCCTTCAATAGCACTAATCATGACGTCTTTATTGTGCGATTGCTGAATCGTCTCAATGACTGGATCATTTTTTGAACCAGCAACGACACGGCGCTGAATGAGTTCCCATAGAATCTGATTCAATATTTCGTGAAGGTCTGAGCGACTTTGACGGGTCGGTGTTAGATTTCTTAATACTGTCCAGTAGGACTCAACATACTCAACAAATTGAACTAGCAATGGCTGATCTGGTGTATGTCTTTGAACTGTATCTTCAATTTCAGCCATCAGCAAACTTTTTTTATCAGAAAAATAACGGTAAAAAGTACTACGAGTAATCACACTCGCTGCAGAAATCTCTGATACGCTAATCATGTCGTATGGTTTTTCACCAAGCAAATCTAAAAAGGCACTTAAAATTTGGCGCCGGGTTCTTTCTTGTGCTTTACCCATGGTCAATTCTCCAATTCTCTCTTAATATTGATTGCCATTATCAATCAATTCTAGAAGAATTGTACTAATTTCGTTACCGTTAAGCAAGCAAAAAGCCCTTGTTATCGGGTTTCTTTAACCGTTTTATAATCAGCTTTATAAGCCCACATCACGATTCCAAGGTTAATAAGGACTAGACCAGTTGTCATCAAAAAGACGTATCGATAATCCAAAACCCCAGCTACTCCTGCAGCCAGCATTGGACCGATAACTGAACCAATTGCTTGAGCGGATTGATTATAACTAAAAATTCGACTAATCGATTCTTTAGGTGTAGCTAGCGTCATCACGGTCTGAGTTATCGGCAATAAGGCAGCGTCCGAAATCCCCACTAGGAACCGAAAAACACCTAAACTAGTAACGCTTTGAACAAAGAACATGGGTAAAAACATCATTGCACAAAAAATCAAACCCGCAACCAGTACTTTCCGTGGCCCAATATGGTCCCCTAAGGCGCCTAATTGCGGGGCAGCAATCAGGGTTGCAATCCCTGGTAGCGCTGCGATAACCCCACTAACCATGGCAATGTTACCGTGGTTATGCATCAATTCCTTCACAAACAGACTAATAATCGGGTTAATGGACGTGGTAGCAGCCTGGATTAGCATAGAAGAAATAATCATTGCCCAAACTACCCGCACGTGTTTAATACCCGTAAAAGCACTCCGCTCCGCATACTTTGGGTCATCTGCCGGGTGAAAGTTTTCTTTCACGAACACCAAGGTCGTAATTGACGCGATCAGCATCATGCCACCAAACATAAAGAACGGAATCCGATAACCAAATATCCCGGCCATATAGCCACCTATAATAGGACCAATCAGCGTGCCACCGACATTACCAGTCGTTAAAGTTCCCATAGTTCGACCACTTTTATCAGCTGGAACTTCACTGGCCATCAATGCGTATGCGTTATTAATGTAGCCAGAGAAACCACCTTGAATCATACGTAATGCAATCAAGACCCAAACATTTGGTGAAAATCCCGTTAACGTTGCCGTAATGGTCATCCCAAGAGCCGCTCGCATCAGCATAGGCTTCCGTCCAGTCCTATCAGCTAGTTTCCCCCAAAATGGTGACACGATTGCTTGACTTAAAAACGTACCAGAAAATGCTAAGCCAGCATACAGCGTCAGTTCCCATTTAGGAAAGTTACCCATTTCACTAATAAATAGTGGTAAAAACGGTAAACTCATGCTTGCACCGGCACCCGTAATGAAGTTACCCAGCCACAAAGCATAAAGATTTCGCTGCCACTGTGGCGCTTTTTCTATTTTTGACATTCAACCATCCTCAATATGTATGTATTTATTGATATGAATTCATTTTATCATTTAGGTCAACCAAAAAAGGCGCCCCAATTGGCACCTTCATTCAATACTATCTTACTGGTCATTATGTGAAGAATCATCCGACTTTGATTTCGAATCCGGATAAAAAGTCTCAGTGGGTGCTGCTTCAGAGTTCTTATCGGACGTGACCAACGTTGGCTTTTCATCCTCTTCATCAGTACCCTGAACATCTTCAGCCGCTAATTTAACGTAGAAGTTAGCAAGTGTTTGGTTCATATACGGATAAACCCAGATGATTGGAATAATAATGATACATGCTAAGCCCCAGCCAATAAAGCTTAAGCCAATCACGAAATATTCCCATTTATGACCATCCATCATTTTTCGGCTTAAAGTAATGGCTTCTAAGAAACCAATTTTCTTACCTTGATCCAAGTAATCCCGATAAATAAAGATTGCCTGCGAATAGGAAAGCGTCTTGATGATTCCGGGCACGATCAATAACAGACTCCAGAGAAAGGTAAAAATACCAACCAGAATAATCAGTGCTAACGAACCAAGAAAATAACTACCGCGGTTAAAAATCGTAAAGGACTTGCTGACGGGTTCGGTAAACTCACCGACACCCCGCTGCAGATCGATCATAACGAAGGAAACACCAATTGATAGCAACGATGAAACAATACTCAGTAAGCTCAACCAGTCACCACCAGCAAGGTTACCGTTTAAATTAAAAGCAAAATTACCAAAGCCAACTGCTAAACCAAGAATATAAATTGGTAAGAATAAGAGCAAATAAAAGGTAAAGTTTTTGTCTAAGAACCCCCGAGCATCACGTTTTAACTGTTGACGCCGACTTGCCATTGTTTCCTCATTCATCATAAAATACTCCTCTCATATTAGCCAACTGTTCCAAATAGGTTCAATCGGACCGAACACTCCTACGAGAGTATACTAATATTACAGAAATGTGTCAATTTACTGATGATGGAAGTATAAGCAAATTAATGGTTTTAAACTAATAGATTAACGACAGCTAGTGACAGCACACCGACAATGACAATAATCAGTAGATTCTTACTAATCATGGCACTGATCAGCGTTGGAATACTAGCTAACGCATTGGGCACATTAAGACTTGGAAACTGACCTAAATGTTGATTAAACAGGCTCTCCATCCAGAGTGCCGTCATAATACAAATTGGAACAAACCCCAGAAAGTTGACCACCACTTTAGGCAACTTAAACTGTTTTAATAGGATAAATGGCACCACCCGAGATAACCAAGTCACTAAGCCACTCCCTAAAATTACGAATAAGACATAACTACTTAGTGCCATGTTTTAACACCACCCCAAATCCGCAACCTAGTAACGTCACGATTAATAATAGCCCGTTTTGCGGGAGCCATTTCATTCCTAAAAACATCAAAACAGCAACGAAAAGAACAACTATAAACTGAATCATCAACTTGATGGTTCGATCTGAAATCATTTGCAAATAAAGAAGACCGATAAACATGGCAACTAACGCAAAACTGAAACCATATCTCTCGGGATTATTAATTAAATTACCCAGCATTCCGCCGACTGCAGAAGCAACTCCCCAAACGGTATAAGCAAAGAGGTTTGCGGTATCAAGCCACCTAAAATTAAGCTTATGGCTCGTATAATTTAACTTGTTCATACTTAAGGCAAACGTTTCATCCGTTAGTAAGGTGCCCGCCCAAATGTTTTTTGCCATACTTTCATGTGACAGATATGGTGCTACTACCGTGCTCATTAAAATCATCCGCGCGTTCACCAAAAAGACAGACATCACAATGGAACCAATACCTGCATGTAAGGCAAGCAGACTCACAATCACGAATTCCGCTGATCCTGCATATGTAATTAATGACATCAAAAAAATTTCTAAAACACTCAATCCATTAGCTCGGGCAGTAATCCCGAAAGCTAAGGCAATTCCTATGTAACCAAAAACGGTGGGTAAGGTTTCTTTCAGTGCTGACTTCGTATCTAAGTCACCCGTCAATCTCATCATCTCCTCATTTTGCACCGATGTTTTTATTCTACGGGTTCACTATAATCATGTCAATAACGGCTTTAGCGCACTCAACTGGATTCTCATTCAGCTTTTAGTTTTACGCTACAAATGCGTTATAATGAAATCGTTTACTTATTTAATTAGGGGGCATTTCAATGTATAAAGCAAATTCTAACCGCTATGACAATATGGTCTACAACCGACTAGGTGACAGCGGCTTGAAACTCTCAGCCATTGGTTTAGGCTTCTGGCATAATTTTGGCAGCGTAGATGCATACGAAAATCAACGTGCCATTGTCCAGCAAGCATTTGACCTTGGCATCACGTATTTTGACTTGGCTAATAATTACGGCCCTGAACCCGGCAGTGCCGAGGAAAACTTTGGCCGGATCATGGCCACTGATATGAAACCATACCGTGATGAAATGGTTATCGCAAGCAAAGCTGGTTACGAAATGTGGGATGGTCCTTATGGTAACTGGGGTTCCCGTAAGAGCATCATTGCCAGTGCGGATCAAAGCCTCAAACGCATGGGTTTAGACTACGTGGATATCTTCTACAGTCACCGTGCTGATCCGGAAACTAACGTCTATGAAACGGCTCAAGCACTAGACAGCTTAGTCCGCGAAGGCAAGGCACTCTATGTCGGCATCTCCAACTATAGTGGTGCCCAGACTGAAGCCATTATTAAGTGTTTCGAAGACATGCATACGCCTTTCGTGGTTCACCAACCGCGTTATAATATGTTCAACCGCGGCGTGGAAAGTGACCTCTTCCCGGTTTTAAAGAAGTACCATAAAGCAGCCGCTGGATTCAGTTCACTATGCCAGGGCCTGCTCACCGACAAGTACCTGAACGGGATTCCTAAAGACTCACGGGCAGCAAAGTCTACCAGTCCCTTCCTTGAACCCAGCCAAGTGGAACAAACACTAAAAACGGTAAAGGCGCTCAATGAAGTTGCTGAATCACGTCACCAGACCTTAGCCGAAATGGCGCTGGCCTGGAACCTGCGTAAACCTGAACTGGCTTGCGTGTTAGTTGGTGCCAGCCGACCACAGCAATTGGTCGATAACGTTAAAGCCTTAGACAACTTGGTATTCTCTGACGAGGAACTTTCAGCCATTGATGATATTTTGAGTAAACAACCTGCAGTTGATTGGGCTTAGTGTTGAGTTAAAAACGACAATAAAAATCCGCTTATCAGTCAAATGATTGATAAACGGATTTTTTATTATTCAACAACATCAATTATAAATCTACGAGAACTAAAATCCGCCGACTGCTTGACCGTCGCAGAATCATCAAACTCACTGCCAATAAAAATACCAGCATTCATGAGTTCATCACCGTAGTAAGTCTCCTTACCATCATTGATGCGATACTGCTTGTCAGGATTTAATCCTCGCAAATACAGTCGATCATACGGTGCGTTGGGATGATTCAACAGCTGATAACGGGTTGCGATGGCGTGATCCTGATGCTCATCAACCACGATCCAGCTCATCACGTTGCCCTCACCTTCAAAGGGACTGTCTAAGCGGTACAGTTTACCGAATTGATATAGCGACCGATGCTGCTTATAGAAGGCAACCTGTTTCTTAACTTGTTCAGCCTCTTCATCTGACATTTTCGAAATGTCTAATTCGTAGCCAAAGGCACCATAGAAGGCAACGTTAGCTCGCGTCTCTAAGGAAGTGATTCGACCGGTCTGCTCATTAGGCACTGCCGAAACGTGTGCGCCCATCATAGATTGCGGATAACCATAACTGGTTCCAAACTGAATCTTCATCCGTTCCACTGCATCCGTATCGTCGCTGGTCCAAGCCTGTGGTGCGTAATACATCATGCCCAAATCGAAACGGCCACCGCCCGAAGCACAGGACTCAAACAGCACATCGGAATACGTTTCGGTTAATCGCGCATAGAGGTTATAAACACCAAGAATATAGCGGTGTGGCATCTCTAACTGCCGATCTGCTGGTAAAGCTGCACTGAACATCTCCGTGATGTAACGGTTCATGTCCCACTTAATGTAATCCAGCCTGGTATCCTGAATCACTTGACTCATCATATTGTAAATATAATCCACAACTTCCGAACGGCTAAAATCCAGTACATATTGATTACGACCGGGCGTTTCCCGACGCTTTGGCACGTGAATCAGCCACTCTGGATGTTTTTGATAGAGTTCACTATCAATTGAAATCATTTCTGGTTCGAACCAAAGGCCAAACTTCAATCCCAGATCGTGCACTTCATCGGCAAAAGCACCAATGCCATTTGGCAGCTTCTTCGGATCAACGAACCAATCGCCTAACGACGTGTGGTCATCATTTCGATGACCAAACCAGCCATCATCCAGCACGAACATTTCAATTCCAAGCTTCTTAGCTTGTTTAGCAATGTTCAGTAACTTTTCATCATTAAAGTCAAAATAGGTGGCTTCCCAGTTGTTCACTAAAATTGGCCGTTCCATCCGCCGGTACTTGGTATTAACCAGGTGTTTGCCATAGAAGTCCGCCAACTGTTGACTCAGCTGATTCAGCCCATCAGCCGTGTAGCTTAAAATAGCTTCGGGTGTTTGAAATTCCTTATCAGGTGTCAGCTGCCATTCAAATTCCGATGGATTGATGCCCACAAGCACTCGGCTAACATCCCATTGATCAACTTCAATTTGATCTAGAAAATTACCAGAATAAACCAGATTAAAACCGAAAGCCTCACCGTCATCATCCGTGGTGTTAGGCCGAGCCAGCATCATAAACGGATTTTGCTGTGGACTAGACGTTGTCCGCACTGAGTCAATCGCCTGAAGTCCAGACCGTAATGGTGTCCGAATCAAGTGTCGTTCACGCGCCCAGGTACCTGAGAACTGAATCAAATCGTAATGTTTATCTGGCAGATCCAGCTGTGCGCTTAGAGCTGTTTCCAAGGTCACTGGTTCAACGCCGTGATTCTTGAAGTTAGCACTTCGGACAATCACATCCTGATGTGGAAAAACGGTATAACTCAACTCAAGATCCAACTGAATCAACTGGTCAGTCAGGTGGATGATCAGCGTCTCAGCACCATCATCCGTGTCATCAAAGGTTGATGGCATTCCCGTTAACCGTTCCTTTCCTTGAACAACTTCATAATGATCATACTTAAAATCAGTAATGCGACTCCCGTTAGCCTGCAAGACTCGGTAGGCTGGCCGACGAAAATCACCAGTCCCCGTATCCGAATATTCCTGCTTCAGATCCCCAATTTGGAAAGTTGGTTCATCTAGTGAATAAGCTGGTGTATCCGTTTTCATTTCCCGCTGTAACAACTCAGGATACTGCGGTTTAACGTGAATTTTCTTTCCATAGTATACCTGGCCTAAAATACCGTGGGACAGCACTTGGAAAATATAGCTCGTATGATCCGTTTGTAAATGAAATGTTTTGTTGGTTTCGTCAACGTGAATTGCCAATGTTTTTACTCCTTTCGGGTGTAATTTGTGGTGATTCAACTGGGATTGAGTGCCAAGTAAATTTATGATAGACGTTTTTATTTTCTCTAGCCTAAACGTGTTCTTCAGGGCAGAAATCTGCATGTAAGGAGTCAGTGACATAAACCCAAGACCAGGGTTTACGTCGCTGCCCCCTTACACTCCGATTTCTAACCGCCCTGACTCTCACTCTTTTTCTAAACGTGTTCTCCAAGGCAGAGACCTGCATGTAAGGGGTAGGGCCACAAACCCCAAAGACCAGGGTTTATGGGCTTTCCTCTTATCTAGCCTAAACGTGTTCTCCAAGGCAGAGACCTGCATGTAAGGGACTAGGGCCACAAACCCCAAAGACCAGGGTTTATGGGCTTTCCTCTTATCTAGCCTAAACGTGTTCTCCAAGGCAAAGACCTGCATGTAAGGGGACTAGGGCCACAAACCCCAAAGACCAGGGTTTATGGCCCTAGTCCCCTTACACTCCGGTCTCTAAGCGCCTTGGTTCACACTCTTCACACTCTTTACCTTTGCCACTTCATCCCCATGTTCAACTTTACCACTTTGGGTTTGCAACTCAACCTGGGTCTGCTTATCCGTCACTACCACGATTACCGTGTCATCATAGCCCGCCTTTTTAATCGCCGGTTGCCAAAATTCAATCAATAAGTCACCCTTTTCCACCTTCTGATCCTGTTCGACATATTGTATGAACCCAGTGCCTCGCATATTAACCGTGCCAATACCAATATGAATTAAGGTTGCGATGCCTTGATCCGATACCAGCCCAATCGCATGTCTCGTTGGGAAGGTCACCTTAACCGTGCCACTAAACGGCGCATAAATTCGGCCATCCGTTGGTTTGATGGCGAAACCTTGTCCCATTTTTCCGGACGCAAAATTTTCATCCGCTACGGCACTCAATGGTTCAATCTCACCATCAATTGGTGCTGGATAGGTATAGCTCACATCCCCATTGGCATCGATAAAGTCCACGTCTTCACCCAGCGTCTTGCCCCAAGTCTTTTCCAGTTCTTCAACAATTTCTGCGTGTTCTTTTTCATCCAAAGTGACTTTTCTAAAGAAGATAAACGTGCCAATCAAAATTAATGCAGCTGGGAAGCCAAACATCATGAGCTTAAAGACCATGTGGCCGTGTGCGGTGATGTCTGAAGCCGAGGCACCAGCCGTCATGCCAGCCCAAACGGCTGTTAACCCAACGACCCCGTTTGAAATAGCACCGCCCATTTTATCTAACAATGGTCGAACTGACAACGTTAGAGATTCATCCCGATGACCAAACTTCAATTGACCATATTCAACCGAGTCAGTGATGATCATCAAGACGACTAAGAAAATCAATGGTTGCGGGATGTAGAACAGCACTGCGGCTGCAATCACCATTGGTAATGAACTTCCGGCAACTAAGAAGAGTACTAACGCAATAATCATCACTGCAATTGAAATGAAGAAAACGTTACGCCGGCTGAACTTCTTCGCCATTGGTGGGAAGGCAATCACAGCAAACACACCAATAATCGCGTTAATGGACGCCAGAATACTAAATTTCGATGCATCGCCTAAAATATAAGTGAAGTAGTAGAGCTCCAGTGCGTTAGTAATTTGCATGCCCGCCGTATATAGGCCATAGGTTAATGATAACCACATCAGCTGATCGTTTCGGGTTAACACTTTTAACACACCACGGAAGGTTGTTTTTTCCTTATTCTTCCGTAATTCAGAATTCTTTTCCTTAGTTCCTAAACCGACAACAACCGCGGAAAGAAACGAAATCGAAGCCACCACTGCAGCAAAGGCAAACCAGCCACGGTTATCCCCCTGGCCATTGTTAGAGACTTGCGAGAACATCAACACAATTGGCATCACCATGACACCCACAATGTTGGCGCCAATATTTGAGCCAACACGTGCGAACGTCGCCGTTTTTTCACGTTCGCGGGAATCAAATGAGAGCGCCGGAATCATTGACCAAAAGCCAACATCTTTGAAAGAATAAAAGATATCCATCGTGATGTATAGAACCGCAAAAACAATCAGGTACAGATATGGATTTGACGTATTGAGACCACCCATATTGGTAAACAAAAGTGCGATGATCACAGCACTAATGAAACCACCACCGACGATCCACGGTTTAAAATTACCCCACCGAGTCGTGGTGTTATCGATAGTATTACCGATAAACGGGTCAATCGCCAATTCCACAAACCGAAGAATGAAAATAATCAGTGTGATGTAACTGATCATTTTTGCGTTCATGCCGCCACTACTCTTATCAAACAAGTGAGAGGTGACAAACATGATGAAATAAGTTGATAGCGTTGCGTAAAACATGTCGTGTCCAAAAGCACCAAAGGCATACGACAGCCGCGAAGTTAAGACTGACTCTTTCTTTTCTTGCATGTTAATACTCCCTTAATACCGCGTGGGGAACGCCTGTACCACCACGCTAGTTATTTTAATAAATCCCCCTAAAGCATTCGGTAAGCGGTTTCAATGTTAGTAATAATAAATAATTTCAATCGGGCTTACACCCGATAAGTCACCGCTATGCGTCCTGTTTTAGTGTTGCTTGTGCCGCTGCCAGCCGTGCTACTGGCACTCGGTAAGGTGAACATGAGACATAGGTAATGCCAATTTGGTTAAAGAAGTTAATCGATGCTGGATCACCGCCGACCTCACCACAAACTCCGATTGGTAACTCAGGTTTCGTTTGACGTCCCTTATTAATGGCGATTTCCATTAAAGCACCAACCCCCTCTGTATCAATGGTCTGAAATGGGTCTGCTGGCAAGATTCCCTGTTTAATGTATTCTGGCATGAAAGAACCTACATCATCACGGGAATAGCCAAAGGTCAGTTGAGTCAGATCATTAGTTCCAAAACTAAAGAAATCAGACTCCTCAGCAACTTGGTCAGCAGTAACGCAGGCACGAGGCATTTCCATCATCGTCCCCACCGTGTAGTCAAGCTGCCAATTTAAATCAGCCATCATCGTATCGATTTGGTTGACGACCAGCTCGCGAACCCAAGCCATTTCACTCTTCGAATCCGTTAACGGAATCATGATATGCGGGTGCACTTCAAGCCCCTCATCATGATGACGAATCACTGCGCTAAGAATTGCTTTAACTTGCATCTGGTAAATGTCTGGGAACGTCACGGCCAACCGATCACCACGATGACCAAGCATTGGGTTTAACTCTTTCAATGAATGGGTTCGTTCCCGCAATTTCTCGGGTGCCAAATGAATTTGCTTTGAAACCGCCTGAATTTCCTCCTCATCGTGGGGTAAAAACTCATGTAGTGGCGGATCCAACAACCGAATCGTAACTTCTTTATCACCCGCTAATTTGTACAGTTGGTAGAAATCTTCCTGCTGCATTTGTAATAACTGTTCCAGAGGTTCTGCCCGACCCGCGGCATCCTCGGCTAAAATCAGCCGCCGCATTTGAACCAACCGCTCCGGTTTGAAGAACATATGCTCCGTCCTGGTTAAGCCAATGCCATCTGCACCAAAGTCCAGTGCTTTTTGGAAATCCTGCGGCGTATCTGCGTTAGTGTAGACACCCATCTGAGCGATGTCCTTTGCCCAATCTAACAGAACAGAGAGTTCACCTTTCACACCGGCTGAAGTGGTCCCAATTTGGCCTAAATACAAGTTACCGGAAGTCCCGTCAACTGAAACCCAGTCGCCCTCATGGATTTCCTGCGACCCAATCTTAGCAACTTTGGCGGCATAATCAACGTTGATCTCATGGGCACCAACGACCCCGGTGGCGCCCATGCCCCGCGCGACCACGGCAGCGTGAGACGTCATGCCCCCTCGAGAAGTCACGATGGCTTGGCTGACAATCATGCCATCGATGTCTTCTGGCGAGGTATCTTGCCGAATTAAAACGACTTTTATACCACTGTCTGCTGCCTTTTTAGCGTCTTCGGCAGTGAAGTAAGCCTGACCAGTGGCAGCGCCTGGTGATGCGGGCAATCCCGTCGTCAGCGGTGTCTGCTGAGCAAGCACGTCAACATCAAATTCCGGATGTAGCATCGCTGAAACGGATTCTGGACTAACACGCTGAACCGCCTGCTTTTTGTTGATTAATCCTTCACCTACCAGATCCACCGCAATTTTCACCGCTGCGTATGGCGTCCGTTTACCATCACGAGCTTGCAGTAAAAACAACTCACCGTTTTCAATGGTAAATTCCAGATCCTGCATGTCGCGGTAATGGGTTTCTAGTTTTTCGGCAATCGTCATCAGCTGATCATAGATAGCCGGCATGTCGTCGTGTAACACCTCAATCGACTGCGGTGTCCGAATGCCCGCAACCACGTCTTCTCCTTGCGCATTGAGCAAATATTCGCCAAAAACTTTTTTCTCCCCAGTTGCTGGGTTTCGGGTAAAAGCCACCCCAGTCCCTGATTGATCTCCGGCATTACCGAAAACCATTTCCTGAACGTTTACAGCGGTACCTAGCGATTCCGGAATATGGTTTTGCTGACGATAAACTTGGGCCCGGTGATTATTCCAAGATTCAAATACCGCGTTAACAGCGGCTAATAACTGATCTTTAGGTGACTGTGGAAATGCGCCTTTACCAGCCTGCTGATAAATGGCTTTGAAGTCCGTAACGATTTGCTTAAGATCATCCGCCGTTAACTCCAAATCACTTTGATAACCGTTAACGCGTTTAACTTCAGTCAAAACATGATCAAACGTATCTTCTTCGATACCGTATACAACGTTGCCAAACATCGCTAACAATCGCCGATAACTGTCGTAAGCAAATCGTTCATTGTGCGTTAAGTTTGCTAAAGCAACTACTGTTTGGTCGTTTAAACCAATGTTTAAAATCGTATCCATCATTCCTGGCATGGAAATGGCCGCCCCTGATCGAACGGAAACCAGCAGCGGTTGATCAGTACCGTTAAACTGTTTTCCGGTGACTCGACTCAGTTGAGTGAGTGCCTGATCAAGCTGCTGCAGTACTTCATCACTTAGCGACTGCGTTTGCTGGTACTCATGGCAGGCTACCGTGGTCAAGGTAAAACCATGGGGAACTGGCAGCCCCAAGTTAGTCATTTCGGCTAAATTGGCACCTTTTCCGCCCAGTAAATCGCGCATTGACATGTTACCTTCCGAAAATTCATAGATCAGTTTTGTCATATAACCACTCTTTCTCGTTAATAAAACGTCATATTTGCTCGATTTATAATGTATATTAAACTAATTTAAATTTCAAGCACTTTAATCGTAAAAGTGCTAAAAGTACTGATATACCAGCATTTGAAAATTTTACATCATGCTTCATTTAATTAAGAATATTATGAAATATTATTTTAATAACGTCATAGTTAGATATAAATTGAAAAAGTATGCCTATTTTCTTTTCTAAAAAAAAGGCAAAAAAAATACCACCACTTAGTTGTGATGGCATAGATAAGATTAAGCTTGTTCAATAAAATGCTGAAAAATACGGTTCTTAGTAATTTTACCAGTTACCCGTTGCGGTGCTGCTTTATCCACCACTGGTGCCGAATCGATCTTGTGTTTCAAGAGCAACTGACCAGCTTGTTTAACGGTCATATCAGCCGTCACAGTCACAATATTTGGCATCCTTGTCATGATAATGCTGGCAAGTACCGATTCTGGTTTCGAGTTATTAAAGCTGGCCCGCAGTAAATCTTTTCTTGAAATCAGTCCAACCAGCTGACCCTTTGGATCCACTACAAACAACGTGCCAACGTCTTGCAAGAATAGCTTGCTGATTGCTTCCTGCAGTGTAGCATCATCCTTGATTGTCGGGGCCGGCTGCATGATCGCCGAAATCGGCTTGTCATATAAGGCTGCGTAGTCAACACCTGCTTGACCATTTCCATGATAGACATAGCCCACTTTGGGCCGAGCCGTCAGTACCTCAACTGCTGTCAGCAACCGCAGATCCCCACGAATGGTGGGAACACTCAACTTTAGCTGATTTGCGATTTCTTCACCCGTTAATGGACTTTTTGCCTTCAGCATTTGAATAATAGTTTCCTGCCGCTCCGTAAATTCCATTAATACCTCTCCATTTCTTTCTCGTCTATTTATGACTAAATTATAGCACTAATGTAACGTGATAATACGTGGTAACTATTCCCCGATTTCGTTTAATCTCTTTACCGTACGTCAAAAAAGCCTGAATATTCGACTTTATTGGTCGTTCATCAGGCTTTGATTGAAACATAATTATTTTTTTGCCGTTTACCAGAGGTAATCAACCGGGTTCTTAATGTATTGATCATACACATCCTGTACGATTTGCATTTGCTCCGGCTTTAATGCTGGGAGATCAGAAGCCACCGTGTTGCGTTCAATTTGATCCGGTGTGCTGGCTCCTGGAATCGCTGCTGTCACTGCATCAAACATCAGAATATACCGCAGTGCCGTAGCGGCCAAGTTATCCGTACCCAGACGCTGTTTCAACTCCTGCGCTGCTTTAACTCCAGTCAAATAATCAACTCCGGAGAAAGTTTCACCCTTATCAAACAGTTCGCCATGACGGTTCGTCGTCCGGTGATCGTCTTTGCCAAACTGAGTGTCAGCCGTGAACTTGCCTGTCAGCAAACCACTTGCTAAAGGCACACGAGCTAAAATACCCACGTTATTTTTCTTGGCGAGATCAAAGAATAATTTTGATGGACGAAGCCGGAACATGTTAAAGATGATTTCAACGGCCGAAACGTCATAATCCATCGCTTTAATGGCTTCTTCCACACGTTCCACACTCACACCATAGTTCTTGATCTTACCTTCCTTCTTCAACTTGTCCATGGCGAAGAAGGTCTCAGGTGTATAGTAGATCGACATTGGCGGGCAATGAAGCAATACCAGATCAAGCGCTTCTAAGCCCATGTTCTTCAGTGATTCATCAACGTAACGTGTTAAATGTTCTGGATTAAAATGCTCAGTGGATAATGGCATTTCTTTACGTCCAATCTTAGTTGTGAAATGAACGTCTGGGTGAGCCTTAACAAACGCACCGACTGCCTTTTCACTGTTACCATCTTGATAACCATCAGCAGTATCAAAGAAGTTAACGCCCTGCTCATAGGCTTCTTCCAACGTCGCAGTGGCATCCTTAATATCAAATGGTGCGCCCCATTTACCACCAAGTTGCCAAGTCCCCAAAGAAATATCACTTATATTAAAACCAGTTTTACCTAACGTTCGATAATTCATGATCAGCTTACCTCCATCACACGATTGATTTCTTAGTTCAGTTTAATTATAGAAGTTAGAGTGGGGTATAAGTCAAGCAACAGGTTAAATAACCGTCATTTAATACGCTTTGATGAGCACCCAAAAAACACCGTCAACAGCAGATTGCTATCAACGGTGTTTGTGACAAATTAGTCAATCACTAACTTATCCTTTTATACGTTAAACTTTTTCAATTTCTTTGGTTTTATCGTTCCGTTTAATACCCAGATAGGTTTCCTCAGCTTCACGGCGAGCTTCGATTGCTTCAGTGATGGTCTTAAAACTTTTTAGCAGAACGTACTTGTGGTCGATCATTAATCGGGCAAACCATTTGCCTGTTTGACGGTCATAAGAAACACCAATAACGCCACTCTTATTACGAGCTGACTCTGAGATTGAACTCAGTGACACACCGTTCTTATCGCGTAGTTGGTCAGACCGCCCCATGTAGTCGACGAACTTGGGGTTCTTGTAGACCCGCTTGCTGGAAAGGTCACGTCTTAAGCAGCCGCAGCTCTTAGTAATTCCAGAACGTAGACGAACACCGTCAACAACCGTTTTATTGCCGCAATCACATTGGCATAACCACATTGCATTGGAGTTTGCAGAGTTATTACCGTAATATTTAATCACAACCAACCGACCAAATCGCTGGTTGGTCAAGTCAATTCTTTTGCTCATTTCTTTACGCCATCCTTCAAATATTCTAATTTTGCTTACTAATCTAATATTAGAATATCCCCCCAATTAACAAATTTGATGCCAAATATGCTAATGATATCTAAGGAAAATAAGCAACCAAAAAGATTTATTACTTTAAAATGATAAATACTTCACATAAAAATTATATAAGCCCAATAATCCTAGTCAACTCTTTCAAAACTCTTGACCCCAATTAAACGCGTGAATATCGCATTTAATGAAGTTATTGTATCATTAATTCGACGATATTTGGAGTAAATTTACTTAAAATATTGTTCTTTACAATTAATGGTACAAAATTTAATATCTGTTTGCAACTAACAACCAATTTTTAAGGCTGCTAGTGCAATGTAAGCCCTTTTTCGGATATTAAATATTCCAAAATTATCATAAAAATATACTTAATTTGTTATGGTAACTAGGTCAAAAAAGCTACAACGGACACAATACCAAAATAAAAGGGCATTAGTCATCTTCCAAATGCAGGTAGATTGGCTAATGCCCCTTTTTCTTTTAATTATTTATTAGCTTATGGTAACGTGTTGCCCGCAGCAAAGTAAACGTCGTACCACTCCTGCTTCGTCAATTCGACATCAGCACCGGCAATACTCTCTTTGAGATGATCTTGGTTCATTGAACCTAAAATCACCTGCATGTTTGCTGGGTGACGTAAAATCCAAGCAGTGGCGATGGCATTTTTCGTCACGCCTTTTGCGTCAGCGAGTTCCTGCAGCTTTTTGTTTAACTCTGGGAACTTAGGGTTGTCAATAAATGGCCCTTCAAACATCCCGTATTGGTACGGTGACCAAGCTTGAATCGTCATGTTATGAAGTCTTGAATATTCAATGATTTCACCATCATGGTTAACGCTGCGATCATCGCTCATGTTCACGTGAAGACCGAAATCAATCGGACCGGTATGCATGACGCCAAATTGGAGTTGGTTGACCATTAGCTTTTGACTGATGGCTGATTGGATCAGTTCAACCTGCATTGGATTGCAGTTCGACAGTCCAAAATGACGAACTTTACCCGCTGCTTGCAGCTCATCAAAGGCAGCCGCAATTTGGTCAGGTTCCATCAGTGCATCTGGTCGGTGCAGTAAGAAGAAGTCCAGATAGTCAATTCCCATCCGTTTCAAAATACCGTCAACAGCCTCGATCAAATGTTGTTTGGAGAAATCATACCGTTGACCAAAGACTAAGTCACCATGACTCCGTTTAGGATCAAGGACGATGCCACCCTTTGACTGAATAATCAGATCTTCACGCTTAACACCTGACTGCTTCAAGGCTTGCCCGAAAATCTCTTCGGACTTGCCACCACCATAAATATCAGCGGAGTCAATAAAGTTAACACCTTTGTCAGTAACAGTGTCCAATACTTTTGCGGCGTCATCGACGTTAAGACTGACCATCCGCATAATACCTAACGCAACGGCAGAAGCTTGTAAATTTGTGTTGCCCAATGCTACATTCTTCATCCTGATAAAATGCCTCCTTCTCAACACTTTCTATTATAACGGTTAATGTATACAAAATAGTAAACATTTTGATAAATTAATTTTCTAAGTTAAACGCCCTTAATGGCAAACGAGAACGAATGGTCCTCTTCAGCCGAAATATGGTACTGCTGTTCGACGTCAGCACCCCAGCTGTCAATGCCGCCAACACCGCGAACAGCACCAAAAACGGTCAGAACTGTCCGTCTTGGAGCTGGTAATTCTTCAATGTGAGTGGCATTTTCCAACTCTTCAGCGGTGTATGGTAAACAACTGAACGCAAACGATTGCCCTGCCTGCAAAAAGGTCAGGTTAAAGTCATGATTGTCATGGTCAGTATTGTCTAAGGTACGGTTGCGAATCACAGTGACTTGCTTCGTTTGCATATGCATCCCGCATTCTTGTGGCACTAAATACTTGGTCACCGGTAAACCATCAACGGTATAGTGACCAGTCTCGCCGCCAGCCATTCGATCGGGATAAGTTTCACCCGACAAACCATCGTAGTTAAACCCTTTAGCAGCCGTTGGCATGATGAAGCGCAAACCGAATGCCGGCAACTCAGGTAACCCAGCCTTTCCGTGATAATCGACACTCACTTTAATTTTACCGGTGCCGTTTACCGTATAAGCGGCAGTCACCGTCGTTGCGGGTACCGTCAAGGTTTCATACGTAAAGGTAATTGTCACATTGTCAGCAAATTCATGGTTGCTGTACTTGTTATTTTCAGGCGAAATTGGCAGTTCAATCGCATTGCCGTTGACTGCTACATCAACCTTCGTGCACTTTAAGAACATATCCGTGCCTAACCACTGAGCTGATTTAACTGAGAAGCCGTTACCGCGGTCATTATCAGTAGTTGCCCGCCAGAAAGTTGGTTTTGGAGTCCGGTACAACCATTCTTTTCCATGCTGCACCAGCGACTCCATGCCACCGCGCTCGTAACTGAAGATGTACCCGAAACCTTCACCACGCAGGCCTAACGTTGCGTCACCATAAATAATTTGAACTTGTTTAGTTGATGTGTTTGCCATAATAATACTTCACCTCCTGAAGAGCTGGTTTTGGCGTCCGGTCAGCAAACATGAGACCGTCACCAGAAAATTCGTAGTCGGAATGACGATCGTCAAAATCGCCGCCGTACCGCAGAACCGTCTGTCCTGTCACTTCGTCTTTGGTTTCAATCGCTTGGTCAATAAAGTCCCAAATGAAACCACCCTGATACATTGGATATTTGTCGATCAACGCATCATAAGACGACATACCGCCCAGCGAATTCCCCATATCATGCATGAACTCACAATCAACGAATGGCTTCTTCGGATCATTATCTAGATACTTCGCAATTTCCTTTGGCGGATCGTACATCATACTTTCCATGTCGGAAATCTGATCTTCATACTTCCGGTTGCGGCAAACCCCTTCATAGTGAACCAGACGCGTATCATCATGCTCCTTATAGAAGGCATTCATGGCCGCAATATCATCACCAGCATAGGATTCGTTACCTAGTGACCAGAATAAAATGGCCGTGTGGTTCTTAAAGACTTCGTAGTTACTGCGAGCCCGGTCTACAACAGCTTCGCGCCATTCTGGCAACGAACCCGGTACGTTATACGACGGCTCAACCGCGCCCATCTTTTGCCAAGTCCCGTGTGATTCCAAGTTGTTTTCTGCCATCATGTAAATACCGGCTTGATCACATAGGTAGTACCACTCGATGCGGTTGGGATAGTGGCAAGTCCGGACGGCGTTAATATTGTTTTCTTTAAACGTCTTCAGATCCTGCTTCATATCGTCAACAGAGATCACACGACCTGATTTAGCGTCCCATTCGTGACGGTTAACACCGTTTAAAACGATCCGCTTGCCGTTCAGCAGCATGATCTTATTCTTCATTTCAACCCGTCTGAAACCGAATTGATAAGGGACGATTTCAACCACGGCACCCTGTTCATCCAAAACGGTCACTTTTAACTGATACAAGTACGGATCAGTATGCTGCCAGAGATGCACGTTCTTAAACATTTTATGATTGATTTCAACGTCATCGTTAACTGCTTCAGTAGTGTCAAACAGGCTGTTGCCGTCAGCATCCATAATGGCTACTTTGACATTGCCCTTAGCGTTGTCATGCCGATTCAGTTGCAACTTCAGGCTAAAGTCACCGGTGGTCATGTCATCTGCTAAATTACCAATGATCCGCATATCCTGTACGTGAATCGCTGGTTGGCCAACTAACCGAACGCTCCGAAAGATACCCGAAAAGCGGAACATGTCCTGATCTTCAATAAAAGCCGCTGTACTGCGTTTGAAGACTTCAACCGCGATCAGGTTTTCGCCGTCTTTCAAATACGGTGTTAAGTCAAACTCCGACTGGGAAAAACTGTCTTCGGCATAACCCACGAACTGGCCGTTAAGCCACAGATACATCGCTTGTTCGACACCGTCAAACTGAACGACTACTCGTTGCTGTTTACGCAGTTCTGGGTTCAGCGTAAAGGTCCTCAGATAGGCACCGACGTAATTGTCCTCACCATCACTGAACATACCTTCACCCTTTTGGTCTTGACCTAAAGCGTAGGCCGGACGACGGTAAATCTTACCTTCCCATGGATAAGTCGTATTGATATACTTCAGTCGGCCATAGCCTGCAATCTCAATGTGCTCTGGTACCGTGATCGTATCGAAATCGCTACGGTCATAATCAGGCTCATAAAAACCAACTGGCCGTTCGCTGGGCTGTTTAGCAAACTTAAACTGCCAAGTCCCATCAAGCGACTGTGTGAATCGACTCTGACCAGTCGCTAAATCAGTATCACTCTGATAAAAGCGGTGGTCACTATGAGCTGGCAACTGGTTGACCCGAAACGTCTGTGGATCATCCAACCAGCCTAATTCTGGTTTCATCAATGAATCCCTCCTAATGCTAAAACACTTTATGATATGAAGCGCTTACAAGACTATCATAAATGATTTTGATTTTTTATAACAGTCTCTTTTACTAAAATTTTACTGATAAATCAATTTATCAAAACGTCATTTATCTCTCTTATCCCGATATATACTATTGCAATCAGCTCAATTGAACGGCAATCCTGACATTTACCTGACCGTTACTTGATTAAGGTATAATAAGAGCTGAAATTTCATTAAAGGAGAAAAAGTATGCCTACCTACCTTTGGCCACTTATTTTAACCATCTTCGCCAACCTGCTTTACCAACTATCAGCCCGTGGCGTTTCCCACACCGTTGACCCGTTTTTTTCGCTGATTATTACCTATGGTGCTGCCTTACTGGGGTCACTGCTACTTTACCTGATCAGTGGCAATCACCAATCAATCAGCTTTAATTTGCACCAACTGAACTGGGCTTCCATCACAATGGGGCTCTCAATCATCTTTGTGGAATTTGGTTACATGCTGTCCTACAAATCTGGTGCACCAATCGGTTCCACGCCAATGACGGTAAACATTACGCTTACCTTGTTATTGATCCCAATCGGTCTGCTTTTTCTGCAGGAAAGTTTGACCCTCAGAAACTTGATTGGTGTCGTGTTAGCAATTATCGCCATCTATCTGATCAATTCTTAATGAATACGCTTTGATACGGGCATCACCACTTACTTATTTTCACATTAAGTTCTATAATAAAAATTATTTGCAATTGAAAGAAGGAACTGCCGTGACAATAGTAAGGGTCATCTTTGGCCAGACTGCAATTATGTTCCTGATGATGTTGATTGGCTTTCTCTGTTTTAGAGTTGGTCTAGTCGACGAATCAGGCAGTCAGCAAATTTCTAACATCGTGATTTACATATCTAACCCAGCATTATTGCTGAATTCTTTTATTGGTAACCTAAAAACCTCGCAAATGATTGATGGCTTGTATACGTTAATCATTCTAGTGATCATGATGCTAGTCACCATCGTGATTGCTAAACTGATTTTCAGAAAGCCGGAGCAAATGTTCATCCGCTTCGCTCTTATTTTTGCCAACCTAGGATTCATCGGTTTGCCGCTCTCTAAGGCTGTGCTGGGAACTGGCAGCATCTTCTACATGAGTATCTTCGTAGGCGTTTCCAACTTCGCACTGTGGACGTACGGCATTTACATGATTTCCGGTGATAAACGCACGATTCAGCTTAAACGGCTTGCGGTCAATCCGGCAATCTTAGCCCTCATTTTTGGCCTATTATTTGCTCTTACCGGTGTCAAACTACCAAACATTCTTGGCACTACGGTCTCTGATCTAGCCAACATGAACCTGCCACTGGTTATGATTGCCATGGGCTGCTACCTTGCAGAAGGTGACGTTCGCGGTGCCCTCAAAAGCAAGGCATTATATCAGGCTATTGGTGCTCGACTGATCATCGCACCATTGATTGTCCTAGTGATTTTGCAATTCGTTCCCAATCAATTCATGATGGTTAAAGAAGTCGTACTCCTTGGCCAGGCCACACCAGTTGCTGCTTTGATGGCAATCTTCAGCAATACCTTTCATAAAAATTCCCTTTTTAGCACCACTGTGGTCGGACTTACTACCCTTTGTTCACTAATCACCATCCCGCTCTTTATGGGATTGGCACAATGGCTTTGGCATTTATAGTCTGTAAATTAAAAGCGCCCGGTTGGCAATTTGCCAACTGAGCGCTATTTTTAATGGCCTATTCAGTAATAAAAACGTACTGTTCTAAATCTTTTAACCAGTAAGTATGAACCTGCTCTGGATGATAGCAAACAATGTCTTGCAAGAATTCATTACCAATCAACGTGTAATAAATTTCCTTCAAATCATTGAAGGTCTCCAAATAACCAATATTCTTTTGATGACGAAGGCTTTCACTTGCTTCTCTCCAGCTGTCTGGAAGAGTAGTTAACCCATATTGACGTGCCAGTTTCTGCCAATTATCCATTGGTACCACTGGCGCCTTTGTTGCGATTGCACTTTCAGGCAATTTAAGTCAGTCCTTTCCACGAACTAAGGATAGCACTGATTTAAATTGATGGCGGTTATATTTCAATTAGAATTTTGACCAATCATCATTATCCTTAGCTAACCTTATTTCTAATCAGATTTCAGATACTTACTGCCCTCGCTGATTGCCAGTCGGCTTAAGTCATGTGAGGCAATAAAGTGTGCCACCCACCGTGAATCGATTTTACTGTAATTACGCAGCGCCCAGCCAATCGCCTTTTGAATGAAGAACTCGTCCGTTTCAAGATCGGGCAAGATTGCCTCAGTCAGCATCCGTGTATCCGTCCTGTCTTTCTCCATCAATTGAAGTGTGATGGCAACCCGTCGCATCCAAAAGTTGTCATTGCCATTGAATAAATTGAAGACGTTGCTTTTATCATCAGGATGCACCCGAATATAATCGCCAAAGCCTTTACGTAAAGCATCAACGGAATCCCACCAGGACTTTTGAGTGACTAATTTGGCGAGTTGCTGAATTTCAGTAAAACTCATCCGTTTCACGTTCGCGACGATTAAATCAATGGCAACGTATTGATATTCACGCTCTGACCGTTGATACAGAGCTTCAATACCCGTAAGCAGTTCTGGTATCGCAACCTTTTTGCTTCGTTTAATCAGTGCCTTCGACTGCAGTTTACGTTCAGGGGTTTTAAGACCGGCGAAGGTAAATTGATTGCGCATATAGTGTGCCATCGGTGCGCGTAAAGCTGAATCGCCATTTAGCTGAAATTGATCGAACATCGTCATACTGCCCCCCTACTTTTTTGTTTATAGCGTATCATTTTTACACTGACGTTTCAGCACTTAAAAAGCGCCGCAATGGTTTTCATCATCTCGGCGCTCCGCGTTTTAATCTAAGGGTCCCTTACCTAAATAGGCTGAAACCATCCAGATCAATTTTTCAATTTCAGTATGGTTTGCAATCAACATATCTTGAGTGGAGTAATCCCGCTCATCATCCGTGATCTCGATGCCTTTCTGGTACTGGTCACGTAGGTATTTAAGTTGATCATCCAAGCGTTCCATCAGTTGAGGCAGCGATAGTTGATCAAACGTGATCTTCTCGTCTGGCAATCCGGTCTGATCAATAAATTCATGAGTGGTAGCAATTGGGCTACCTCCGATAGCAATCAGGCGCTCAGCTACCGCATCCAGTTGTTCATCCAGCGTATCGTTATAATCATCCATTAGCGGGTGTAACTTGTAAAATTCTGAACCGCGCATGTACCAATGGGTCTGCTGAATATTAGTATGCAGCTGGCTGAGATCAGCAATCAGTTGATTGAGTTGGTCTTGAGTCTTCGGATACCGTGTCATATAGTTCCCTCCAATTTCAGATCAAGTGGCATCTACCGGTAACATCTATAAATTGAGTGTAACAAAATCCCGAATGCAGTCATAGAAAAGTGCGCTTAAAATTCCGCACTGCCTATTGAAAAGACGCTTGCCAGCTACTCACAAAACATTTATGATAGAAAAATGTACATATTCATTATTTTTTAATCTTAAGGGGAAATTGAAATGATGTTATTCGGTGCGTTAGCAAACGGTCTGGCCGTTGCCTTAGGTGGCGGTATCGGCCTGGCCTTTAAAAAAGGAATCTCGGAACGCGTCAAAACTTTAGTGATACAGAGTTTAGGTATCTGCGTCGTTTACGTTGGTATTAGCGGCTCATTGAAGGGAAATAATACCGTTTTCGTCGTGCTATCGATGGTCATCGGTGCCATTATTGGTGAACTCATTAACTTTGATCATCAGTTTAATCGCTTCGGTGATTGGTTAGAAAAAGTGATGGGGCTACAAGGTGATAATCATTTCTCCGAGGGCTTTGTGACGGGGACCCTGTTTATCTGCGTGGGTGCCATGGCAATCGTTGGTTCTTTGCAGAGCGGAATGTCTGGCAATAATTCAGTGCTGTACACAAAATCAATGATTGATGGGATCTTCGTCTTAATCTTAGCCACAACCCTTGGTCTGGGTGTCGCCTTCTCCTCAATCTCAGTGGTAATCTACGAATCTGTTTTAACGTTGCTGGCACAGTGGGTAGCACCGCTGTTTACCCACACCGTCATCAACGAAATGACCTGTGTGGGCTCGCTATTGATTTTAATCATCGGTTTAAACATGTTGAAATTAACTCAGATTAAAGTTGCTAACTTATTGTTGGCGCCGTTTATACCGATTTTGTTATATGCGCTTTTTAAATAGTCTCCTTCCAAAACACATCTGGCTGACAATCATCTAGGTGTGTTTTTTTGACACTCAAATTAAAATGTCTGAAATAAGTTAAGATGCTTTGAATCAACTATTTCCCTGATTATAATGTGCGTAATTAAGAGGAGAGGAATGATTACGTATGACAAGCTACGCGCCAAGAGATCCCAAGACTGACCGTTTGTTGGCACCCGAAAACAGTGTTTTTGCTATTATTGACTATCAACCCACTCAGATTCAATCCATTGAATCAATGAACCGTTATCAGCTAGTTCAAAACATTATTGCCACCACCAAACTGCTTCAGGACTTTCAAGTGCCCATTATTCTGTCAACGGTAAACGTGGGTACCGGCCGTAATCAAGATACGATTGCAGGACTAAAAGAGATCTTAGGCGACATCCCGTCGTATGACCGAACCACCATCAACGCTTGGGAAGACAAGGAGTTCAACGAAGCCATCACGTCAACGAATCGTCATAACATCATTATGGCAGCGCTGTGGACCGAAGCTTGCTTGACCTTTCCTGCAATTGACGCCATTGACGAAGGCTACGACGTTTATCCTGTGGTTGATGCCGTTGGCGGTACCAGTTTGGCTGCTCATGATGCAGCGTTACGCCGAATTGAACAGGCCGGTGCACACCCAACTTCCTATGCACAATTAGCCTGTGAACTGCAACGGGATTGGAACCGAACGGAGACTGTGCCTGCATTTTTGAAAAACATGAGTGATACTGGTAAGTTTTTAAGACTTTAATTTGTAATAAGTACACAAATACGCATTATTCCGAGGCAATTGTCCGGGATAATGCGTATTTATTTCATCTTTCAAAATCATAAAAAACTAGGCTGATTGGCTTTTACTTTTTTGTTCTACAGTCTCATTATCAACCAGTTCAACCTTGATTCCTTTTTTAACGAGTTTAGCGCGTCCAGCGGTTACAAACCGTCCCCGGACGCTCTCTTTAGTAAGCGCAATAACTTGAGCGAATAACTTCTTCAATACCTGTAACGCATCTTCATTTTTAGTCAAACCCGTTGACAGTTTCTTTTCTTTTATCGCATTGTACTTTAACGTTTCAAACTTGAGCTTGTTTTTTACGATCCTCATTCTGGAAAAATCATAAACACCATTCTTGCGGAGAATAAAATGGTAAAGCTCTCTCTTCGTCCGCTGAAAGGCTTCAAACTTAGCACCGCTGTAAATAAAAACATACTCGCTCTTACCCTCTTTAGTTTTAAGCACATCACCATCGCGAAGTGTGAAATTACGGAGGTTTTCATACGACCCCGTAGATAAATTAACTTGATCCGGGAAAAAGTCAGCAGAGAAACCGGAACCAGCGTCAAAATCAATGGAAACACTTGTCGCCCGCTTTTTATCATGAGCCACGAAAATCTCGCTGTCGTCGTATGGCATTCTAAAAGTACCGTCTAGGTCGACATTTTGAACATCACTTAGTCGTTTGGCAAAAGAAACTTCAGACGGTTCATTTTGATCAATAATTTTTGCAAACTTATAACCCTTTTGATGCTTAATAATTGGGATTGTTAACGTTTCAACATTATTTGTCATAAGCTTCATCCTCTTAAAAATCATGGTTGTTAGTTGCTATTAGTCAAATTAATCTTACCCAATTAAGCGTAGCACATAGCAGCCAGAATTAACACCGGCAACTGACCAATAGTCATCACCAATATAATTATACAAAGATTAAAATTAGATTTGACATCTCACATTTAAGTGTTATTATAAGGTCAACTTGATAAGCAAATGCGTTAACGAGGACAGCGTTGGTACACCTTCAGCGAGTTCGGTTTGGTGTAAGCGGACAAATCGTACCAGCAAATCACCTCCATGCATCTTTGATGAACGGTAACTAGTATTCAAAGGCGGAGTCAATCTCCGATATCAACTTGGATCTGTGTTTGCAGATTGTAAGTTCTATTTGGTGACAAATAGAAAACATAAAGGTGGTAACGCACTCGTGCCCTTTAAGTCAAAAATGGCTTGAAGGGCTTTTTTGCTTCAAAGTAAATACTTATTTAAAGGGGTAATACATATGAAATTCACAGTTGTTGGTTCAGGTGCAATGGGTTTACGTTATGGTGTTTTGCTACAGGATGCTGGTAATGAAGTTGACTTTGTTGATGGCTGGAAGCCCAATGTAGAAAAGATGCGCGAACAAGGTGGCGTTTACGTTTCGCGAGATCATAAAGATAAGCATCTAGTGCCAGTGAACGTTTACTATCCCGAAGAATATGATGGCAACCCAGATTGCTACATCTTCTTCCTCAAGCAAATGCAACTATCAGATATGCTCAAGCGTTGCGAACATTTCTTCAAGCCTAACCAATACGCCTTCACCTGCATGAACGGGATGGGCCACGTTGAAAAGCTGTTGAAGTACTTCAAGCCAGAAAAGCTAGTTGCTGGGACCGCCCTAGTTGCCACCGTTTTGAATGGCCCTGGCGATGTTGATTTTATCGGTAAGCGTGGCGCTGGTTCAATGAACCTTGCTAACTACACTGAAAAACCTGACGACTTCACTCACAAGCTAGTTGAACAGCTCGAAAAAGCACAGTTCAATCCAAATTTGACGACGAATTTCCGTGGTACGCTAATGGCCAAAGTGGTCTTCAACTCAGTTGTTAACACCCTTTGCACCATGTTTGAAATGACCATGGGCGAATATGCTGATTATGATGGCGCTGATGAAATGAGCCAACAACTCATTGACGAAGCTTACGATGTTTGTGAACGTGATGGTGTCCAGATGCTAAATACCCGTAAGCAAGAGTTGGACAGCATCAACTACGTTTCAAAGGTTGCTAATCCACTCCACTACCCTTCAATGTATCAAGATATGCATAACTACCGACCAACTGAAGTTGACTACATCAACGGCTACTTGGTTAAGTTGGGACAAAAGCACAACTACAATGCTAAAACCCATGCTTTCTTGACTCACGAAGTTCATTTGGCAGAACTTGGCAAGCAACGTGAACTTAAGCGGATGCGTGAAGAAGAAGCTGCAAAGCAAACTGTTGCTGAAGAACAGCAGGTTGCTGGCAGATAATATTTGAATAATTGTTTGACTAATGAAAAAACGATGAACCCTATTCCCAGGATTCATCGTTTTTTGTCTATTACTTAATTAAAAGCTAGCCATTTCATGGTATTCTGTTAGGTGATAAGACGATTACTAATCTCATTTTTAGTTAAAGGGGGACCAACTTATGCAATTAACTAATTTACTCCACATTCAATATCCCATTATTCAAGGCGCAATGGCACGCATCTCCAAGCCAGATTTAGTTGCTGCGGTCAGCAACGCTGGTGGTTTAGGCGTGTTAACCACTGCCGATTCAACCGCTCAGTCACTGCAAGAAGATTTAAAAACCATCCGTGCTGCTACTGACAAACCCTTTGGCGTGAACCTGATGCTGCAACAACCCAACATCAAAGACTTGCTACCAGTACTCCTAGCTGATCCAGTCCCGGTGGTGTTCACCAGCGCCGGTAACCCTGCGCCGTTTTTTGAAGACTTGCTGAAGGTTCAGACAACGGTGATTCCCGTCATTCCTAACGTTGAAATCGCTAAGAAAATGGCGGATCTTGGAGCTGCTGCAGTAGTTGCGGAAGGCCTAGAGTCCGGTGGGCACATCGGAACTGAAACCACCATGTCACTGGTCCCTCAAGTTGCTGCTGCGGTTGATATTCCCGTCATTGCCGCTGGTGGAATTGCTACTAAAGCTGGTGTCAAAGCGGCCTTCGCATTAGGCGCTGCCGGCGTACAGGTCGGAACTGCCTTCCTAGTGGCAGAGGAAACACCCGTTGCCTATAGTTACAAGCACCTGGTAATTCAAGCAAGCGATAATGGTACAGTTGTGACTGGAACCGGCGCAAATCGCGTTCGGAGTTTAAAAACACCCTTAACCGACAAACTGTTAGCAACGACTGATCCAACAATCTTCCAACAATTATCCAGCGGTTCTTTACAACGAGCTATCGTTGGCGACGTTGAGCATGGCAGCTTTATGGCGGGTCAAATTGCTGGTGCTGTTACCAAAATTCGTCCAGCTAAGAAAATTGTGACTGAACTCGCCAAAGGTGTACCAACTATTGCTGATGATATTATCGGCGACTTATTTTAAGAAGGAGTTTCATTTTTATGATCAAGCAAATCACCCATAACCAAGCATTTCTTTCCAGAAAAGCAACGCGTGCTACTGAAGCGGACATGCAAGCAGTCACTGACTTAGTCGATACGCTAAAAGCCAATACTAATCGGGCTGTTGGCTTGGCCGCTAATATGATTGGCGTGAACAAACGCATCATCGCCATCCAGCTTGGGGTATTATCCATCCCCATGATCAATCCAGAAATCACCAAGAAAAGCGACCCCTACGAAGCAACTGAGGCCTGCCTTTCGCTGGAGGGTCAACGGAAGACAACTCGGTACAAAAATATTGAGGTGACGTATCAAGATCAAAACTTTAAATCACATACACAGACGTTTAAAGACTTCACTGCTCAGATTATTCAGCATGAAGTGGATCATACGAATGGGGTTTTGATTTAAATTAGAGAGCGTGGAACAACTCGGGTTGATTCCAGAATATAAGAAGAAGCGGTGGGTCCCCTGTACTTTGGGGATTCACCGCTTCTTCTTATATGGCCGGAATCAGAGTTGTGGAGCGCGTTTAGTCAAAGGAAAAGGAAAGCACTAAGTAAAATTCTCCAGTGCTTTTATTTTACATTGACTAAACGCGTTCGGAAAGCCTGCTCCCTGCCACCTAAAGAGGTCCAGCACAAAATCCAAGACCGGGATTTTATGCTGGGCCTCTTTAGGCTCTGGGAGCAAAACGGTTTCCCTCACGCTCTCTCACACTCTAATTAATCTTCCTCTTCGGATTCAACAACCCCATCGGATCAAACAACGCCTTGATCTGATGCTGAATTTGATCCACATCTTCGCCCAATTCTTCGTTATTCCACTGGTTCTTCAACGTGCCAACCGCGTGTTCACCCGAAATCGTGCCACCCAGTTCCAACGTCTTGTGGAACATCAGCTGCAACGCTTCAACCACGGCCTGTGGGGTTTCCGTTTCTTCCTTTGGCCAAACGATGGTTGGATGCACATTACCATCACCCGCATGACCCGCAACGTAAATCTTCAGGTGTTCTTGCTCACCGACTTCATGAATGTAATCCATCATTGGTGCCAGCTTAGACAACGGCATCGCCATATCTTCCATAATGTGATTCTGGCCCGCAAAGACCGCTGGCAGCATATCACGCCGTAGTTTTTCCAAAGCAGCCTGTTCTGTAGAATCCGTCGTAACCGTGGCATTCTTCGCACCATGTTCAGCCATCAGTTCTTTTAGTTTATCCACCACTTCTGGCACACTGTTATCAACTTTAAAAATTAACATGGCGCCACTGTTATCGCTGAAGTGGGTACCTTCATATTTATCTAAGGCTTCAATGGTTGCATTATCCAACGCTTCAAGCATCGTCGGGTAAACACCAGAGATCCGGATTTCAGCAACGGCTTCAGCTAGCTTGGTCATGTCTTCAAAGAAGGCAATTCCCATAGTTGGCTGACCGATTGGAATCGGCATTAATTTTACCGTAACTTCTGTGATAACACCTAATGTCCCTTCAGAACCCACAAATAATTGCGTTAAATCATACCCAAAAGCCTGTTTCAGGGTACGTCCGCCAAGTTTGATCTCACGGCCATCCGCCAAGACTGCTTTCAATCCCAGCACGTTATCCTTAGTAGCACCATACTTCACCGTGCTCATTCCACCAGCGTTCGTCGCCACGTTGCCGCCAATACCAGAGATTGGTTTAGAACCTGGATCTGGCGCATAAAACATTCCTTGCTCACGAGCGGCTTTATCCAAATCGCCGTTGATAACACCTGGTTCCACTACAGCTAAGGAATCAGCCTTACTGATCTCCTTGATATGATTCATCTGCTTAGTTGAAAGTACGAAACTCCCTGTCAGACCATCGGCGCCAACCACGGTACTCGTGTACTGATCTTGAGGAATGACTGGAATATGAAACTTCCGGGCGGCGCGCATCACGCCTTGGATGTCTTTTGTTGACTTAGCTTCAATATACGCCAATGCTAACCCGCTATCATCACTAGTCATCTTCGAACTAAATGACTGCTTGTTTAAAGTCTCTGGGTCGGTAAAAACTTCACCGTCAGTGACTTGTGATTTTAAAAATTCAATGATTTGCTCATTACTAAAGGCACTAAAAACTGTCAATATGATCAATTCCTTTCTAAGCTGAGTTCTTCGAAGATTAGTATAATGCAATGGTTAGCGGGTTGGAATTAATTACACTTAATCACAACATTAAATTTTCTGAGGGTTACATCTTTTAAATTTTATTAACATTCAGCGTTTTTACTTCAAAATAGTGCTTTTATCCTATATTCTTAATAATTACGTTTGTAAAAGATAGTTATTAACCTTATACTCAACTTACTAATTATACTTAACTAAGGAGTCATTTATGCCAAATCAAGAACCTAAACACCTGACGCCAAAAAAGCGTTCCAAGAAACGCCGCGTCTTTACTTGGATACTCTTCGCATTAATTATCATGATCGGTGCTGGTGGCACCTATGTGGCCTATCAAACTAAAGCAAGCCTCGATAAAACTTATTCTGCTGCCCATGGCGCAAGTAAGACTAAGGTTTCCAATTCAAAACCCGTTAGTATTTTATTAATGGGAACTGATACGGGTGCTTTAGGACGTACAGATAAGGGCCGAACGGATACCATCATGGTCGTAACTATTAATCCAAAAACCAAAAAAGCAACCATGGTCAGTATCCCTCGGGACACGTTGGTTAAAATTTCGGGCACAAATGATACCGAAAAAATTAACGCTGCTTACACCGTTGGCGGGGCTTCAACTTCTATGAAGACCGTTGAAAACCTCCTAAACGTTCCAATCAACTACTACGTTTTGATCAACATGGGCGGCCTTGAAAAGGTCGTTAATGCCATCGGTGGGATCGATGTCAAGGTACCGTTCTCATGGAACGATTCACACACGCATATGTCGTTTAAAAAGGGTAATGCCCATTTAAATGGCAAACAGGCCTTAGCCTTTGCCCGTATGCGCTACGAAGATCCGAATGGTGATTACGGTCGCCAGCAGCGTCAGCAACAAGTTATTCAACAAATCGTTAAAAAAGTGACTAAGTCTGGTAACGTTTCAATGTATCAAAAGTTATTGAGCTTACTCTCCAGCAACATGAAAACCAACATGGCCTTTAATGACATGATCAGCTTGGCCGAAAACGATAAAGGTTCAGTTAAGCACGTTAAGAAATCTAGCTTAAAGGGCGTCGGTGCTTACATTAACGCTGAGTCCTTCCAGATACCGGCTAGCGATACTCTCCAAAGTACCTCTGATTCACTGAGAAGTTCACTGGGATTATCTAAAGAAACGTTAGATAACTTCAATACTCAAGAAAATCAGCAAAACACGAAGAACGGTTTTGACTGGAAATCAGGCAATAACCCGACTTACACGGTTTACGATAGTAATAGTACAAATCAATAACACCTAAAAATGGCCTACTCAGCAAAATTAATTTGTTGGGTAGACCATTTTACTTTATAAGTTAAGCTTTTTGATTAAGCTGACTGTGTCGCACACCATAAGTCACATAGATGACAACGCCAATCGCAAACCAGATACCAGAAACGATCCACGTATCTAATGGCAGCTGTAATAGCATCCAGATACACAAACCGGCAGAAATAATTGGCAAATATGGGTACAGCGGCACTTTAAACCCAGTATTCTCAAGATCCTGCCGTTTTCGTAATGGCAGAACACCCAACGACATCATAGTGAAGGCAATCAACGTCCCGATATTAACTAATTGGGTTAACCGATCCAGTGATACTAAGCCCCCCATCACCGCAATGACAAGCGTAACGGTTAATAAACTATGACTTGGCACTTGGTGTTTCATATTGATTTTACCCAGACCCTTAGGCAGCAAGCCATCGCGGCCAATGGAATAGATCAACCGTGATGAGCTGTAGATCATTGATAACATCATGGTAAACATCCCCGCTAACGCACCAATGGAGATGATTCCAGCAACCCAGTTTTGGTTGACCAACTGAAGGGCGAATGATACTGGTGCAGCAACGTTTAATTTAGTGTATGAAACCATCCCTGTTAGGACTGCAGCAACTGCCATGTACAGCAACGTACAGATAATTAAAGTTCCAATAATCCCAATTGGCATATTCTTCTTAGGATTTTTAACTTCGGCTGCAGAAGCTGACACACAGTCGAAACCAAGGTAAGCGTAGAAGACTAACGACGCCCCACGCATAATGCCGTGAGAGCCATAGGGTGCAAATGGTGACCAGTTACTTGGCTTAACGTAGAACATGCCGACGATGACGAATAGAATAATAATAGCAATTTTAGCAACCACGATAACGTTATTGATTCGAGTGGAAGTTTTTACCCCTTGTGTCAGCAATAAACTAATCGCCAATACGATTAGGATTGCAAAAAGGTTAAAGTAAGTCCCATGAGCGGGATCAAAACTACCCGTTATTGCCTTAGGGACGTTGATACCAATACCCTTTAAAAATGAGACCAAGTACGCCGACCAACCGGTAGAAACCGCGGCAACCGACAGCATGTATTCTAGAATCAACGCCCAGCCAATCACCCAACCGATAAACTCGCCAAACACGATATTACCGTATGAATAAGCGCTACCTGCAACTGGTAATGCCGAAGAAAATTCCGCGTAACACATGGCTGCGGTGGCACAGACTAACGCTGCCAAAACGAATGACATGACGATTCCAGGACCACTATATAACGCAGCTACCGTCCCGGGAAGAATAAAAATCCCGGTACCAATCACGGTTCCAACTCCTAACAGTAACAAATCTTTTGCGTCCATCGATTTCTCTAACAGACTGTCTTTATCTAAGTATCGGTCGAGCGATTCTTTCTTGGTTAACCGACCGAATACGCGTGAGACCACTGTGTTCTCCATCTTTGTTCCTGCTACTGATAACTTATAAAAAGTTATAGATTATTCTTGCTTCTCCCTATCCTGCCTCGTATAAAACTCACTAATACAGTTGATATGATAGTCCGCAAGCGTTAATTCCCGGCTAGCCACCGGTACATCCTTTGAAACCTGTTTTAGTAGGCTAATTCAAAGTTTTCAGTATCCCTGATATTCAGGGCCGCATTAATATCACGGTCTTCGGTATAATCACAATTCTGACATTCGTACACCCGGTCTTTGAGTTGCAAGTCAACTTTTTTATGACCACATTGGTGACACAATTTGGAAGTTGGTTCCAAACGGTTAGTTAAATGTACTGGGATGCCTAACTGTTGGCATTTAGAAACTAGCTTAATTCTAAAGTTATAAAAACCTTGGTAACTCACAGCTTTAGCTAAATGCCGATTTTTCATCATACCCTTAACATTCAAGTCTTCTAAGGCTACCCACTGCGGTTTGGTTCTCACCACAGCGGCGATAATCTTATTTTGATAATCAGCTTGAATGCGAGTTAGACGTTGATACAAGCGTTGCACTTTCAACTGAGTTTTGGCTAGATTAAAATCAGTAGCAGATTTCCCTTCTTTCTGTCTTCTAGCTTTCAGTGCGTGATACTGACGGGACAACTTTCTTTGCAGTCTGCGTAGACGTTTTCTGATCCGTCTTACGCGACTACTTTTATTCTGATTAGGATACAAAGTACCATCATTTAAAATGGCAAATTCTTTTAAACCAAGGTCGATGCCGATAGGTTCACCGGTTAATGCTAGTTTTGGTAATTCAGCCTGTTCCACTAAACAGGTCAGGTAATACCGACCAGCTTTGAATTTAATTCGGCCTTGTTTGATAACGAAGTGTTCCGAGTCTGTAGGAATGTAGCCAAACTCTTTCAACCGCACCCAACCAAGCTTGGGTAACTTAATACGATGACGTTCGCAAGCAATGATTTGTGTTTTACCATTCTTAACAAAGTAATAACTGCCCTGACCGCGCTTAAACGACCGCCAATGGGGGAACCACTTTGTTTTTTGAAAAATCGCTTCATAGCTGTATCGGCATCGATAAAGGCCTGTTTAACCGATTTGGCATATAATTCCCTGATCCACATATCATCAGGATTGGCTTCAAGATATTCATGGTTAAACCACTTACTGAACTCATAAGCGCCCATGTAGTGATAACCTTGTTCATAACGCTGCCGATTGATATCCAAAAACAGGTTGTAGGCCCAACGACTACCACCAATATGACAATCAATCTGCCAGGCTTGTTTTTCAGTCGGCTTAATTTCGACTTTATAGGTGAGTAACATCAGGGGTTCCGCCTTATTGAATTTAATCACCAAGGTGAGGTGTCCCTCATATTATACGGGAAGGCTTTACCCCCAAAAGCCTTTTAATGAAATTCATATAATTCACTACATATAAGCTATTAGCTAATACGGAAAATTTAACGCCTAACTTTAACCTTGTGATATCTTTTACCAGACTTAAGACTTATAAGAATACGGAATAGTATAGAAGCACCACTTTACAAAGATTTATATCCTTTTACAGCAAAATAGTTACTGTTCATCCCTCCTTATGATTGCATCTCTCAAGTGAACACTGACTGGTCAGACCAACAAAAAACACCAGGGACCACGATGTCCGCTGGTGTTTTTAACCAGCCAGACAGCCCAAGCGTTTTCGCCTAGCTGTCTGACCAGTAGTGATAAGTGCCATGCTAATAGCATCTTCTCTAACTTACTGGTTGATAGCCAGGCTGGTTAAAGAAGAAGAAAAATCGCTGTGAAGTTGAACTTAAACGATTGACTAGCATAATATGGCACTCCCTTCTGTGTTTATGAGAGTATTTTAACAATATAATGAGAAAAGTGCAAGCTGTAATTTTACCCGACGGATCTCCTCAACCAAACAGATCAATCCAGCTCAATATCATCATGATTTTCTAGCGAACTGGACTGCATACTGCGTGCGCGGCCACTTTGCAAAAGATAGATAGCAAACACCACTAGTGCTGAACCCAGGACTTCCACCCAGCTAATCTGCAATCCGAGAAAAACGACACTCAAAATAAAGGTGACGACGGGCTGTGCGGCATCTACAATGCTAATGACATCCGATGGCGCATATTTACTACTGATCAACAACAGGCAAAACGGTAAAATCGTACCTAAAATAATAACAGTCAGCATAGATAGCACTAAATTAGTCGTCAATGGTGGTGTGTGAACCCAAACCGGCTGATGTAAATTAAATAACAGGCCAGAAATCAGTGTCCCCCATCCTAAGATGAGAATCGGTGAACCACCCGCTTTGACGATTGGTCGCGGTAACGTCACGTAAAACGCCGCGGTAATGCCAGAACCAATTCCCCACACTAACGCATCTAGCGGAATCGCTAATTGCGACACGTTACCTTTAGTAATGGCTAAGAAAACGCCTAACATGGAAACCGCAAACGCAATCAAATCACTACGATAAGGTGCTTCACGTTTAAATACTAGACTACCCACCACGATGAACAACGGGCTAAGATACTGCAAAATCGTTGCCGAAGCAGCGTTTCCCGTTTGGACCGACATGTAGAAGGTCAGTAAGTTCGCGCTTAGACCAAAAACTGCATAGGCTAAAAGTGAGGCTGCTAAACGCCAAGACTTGAAAACTTTAAAAATATGTCCATGCGAGGTAAAGGTACCAATAATCATGAGCAGGATACCCGCTCCTAACGTTCGTGCCGACAAAAACCAAGCTGCTGGGATGTGCTGGTTTTGTGAGATATACTGCAGCACAGTACCCGAAATTCCCCACATCATTGAAGCAAGCAGGGCTAACAAAATTCCTCGTGTAACGTGACTTTTAGTCATCATAAAGCGTTTCTCCCCAAATTTAAAAATTCATTCTAAAAGAATACTAAACAATCATGAAAGGGATATGGGAATATGGAAAAATTTACCTTAATATCGACCTACACGTAAAAACCGGCTTACCAGTCCAAGTGAACTGATAAACCGGTTTCGTTAACGTTAAGATACTATTGTGCTGTTTCGACAAACTTATTCATGAGTAAAATGTTAACTACGGATTCTACCACTACCACTAAAGCCAAAACTCCCAGTATAGAAAAAGCAGCTCCCCAGCCTAATGAAAGGCCGTTCATTAGTGTGCCATAAATATTAAAGAACGCGGCTCCCAAACGAATAATCGCTAAACTAATGACGATGTATAAAATGCCGCGAATGATTCTTTGACGGCCAATGGGTAGAAACGCGTCAATACTCAGCATAATCAAATGAATTAAGGAGATTGTCGTCCAGACCATCATGATCGCAACTATCGCAATTCCAAGCGATACTAAGACAATGGCAATGCCTTGCCCAGAGTTTAAGCCGGATTCTGAGAAAATTTGTCCCATAATATCGGTGAAATTATTACCAGCTAGCAAAGTCGTAACTATTCGCAGAACTAATTGGACAACCATAAAGTACAGAAAACTAATCACAGTCGTGCATAAGCTGCCCAAATAAACTTTAGTATCGCTAGCCGGTATCAAACGGATAGAATCGTTTTGATAAACGTTTTCGTTAAACATTGACAATCTGATGAAAACAACGAAAGATGCCACTGAACTCCACAAAACGGTGTAACTCATCAAGCTAGCACCAAGGTTACCAGTGCCCTCTTGAAAGAACACATAGACTTCAGTCATAACAATTGCAATCAACATTAATAAAATAATGCGGTTCAATGATTTAAATCGGTCCCGCAGAAATGCAAGAATTAATGAAGTAAACTTAGTCATTCGAGTCAGCCTCCCCGTACAAACTTTCGTAGTAGTCTTCGATACTCTGTCCGCTTTCTTCACGAATTGTATCGGCAGCTTTGTGGACAACAATGGTGTTATCTTTTACCACCACAATTTCATCAAGAATCGGTGCAATTTCAGAAACGTAATGATCGCTAATCACCATTAATGAGTCGGCCGGCTTCCACTGAATGATGCTATTAATAATCTTCTTCCGACTCATGCTGTCGATACCGCTAAACGGTTCATCAAGTAAATAAACACTTGCCTGACGAGCTAAGGTTAAGCTGATTACCAATTTTTCCCGGGTGCCTTTTGATAAAGCCGATAACCGTTGTGATTCATCCAGTTTCAAAAATGTAATCATTTGATTATATTTCTGTTCATCAAAATCCGGATAAACCTGCTGGTAAAAATCTTTGACCTCACTGATCCGTTTGTTAGTGGCCATCCCACCTAGTGGATTACTGTAGCTAATTAAACTTTTACGCGTTGCCAGATCAGTTTTATCATTAACAGAAATGATTCCCTTGGCATTCTTAGCTACACCAGCAATCAAACGCATAAGCGTGGTTTTACCAGCACCATTTTCACCCAGTAGACCGACAATTTTGTTGCCCGTTAATGACAATGAAACATCGGCTAAAATCCGTTTTAAATTCCTGCGGTAGTTCAAATTTTCAACTTTCAGTGTTGTCGTCATTTAAATCCCCCTGCCTTTCAATATATGCCGTTACTTCATTAACAATCTGTTCATCACTGATATTTAACCGATGAAGTTGATCATAGAGTTGCTTCAAGTAGCGGTCAATCAGTTCTTGTTTTAGCTGTTCAACAATTTCAGCGTTCGAAGTCACAAAATTACCTCGCCCGCGTTGCGAAATAACAACACCTTCATCAATCATTTCACGCAAAGCTCGCTGAACGGTATTAACGTTAACGGTCAATGAAACTGCAAGTTGACGGATTGCAGGCAACTTATCACCAGGTGCTAGTTGACCAGCAATAATTTGATCATAAATAACCGTTTTAATCTGGTAGTAAATGGGCACCTTATCGTCAAACTCCATGATGGACCCTCCCTTATTAGTGTACTATCTTTCTATTACACTATATCACCATTACACATAATTTCAATCAAATTTATTCAAATTACATAAAAAAGTCCTTGTAACATAACTGTAACAATTAATTTTATGATTAAAAAACAAAGATAGCTAAATGTGAATTTGATTATAATACAAGTGTTAAATTCAGCTGACTATGAACGCTTACATATCAGCAATGACGGTGATTCCCATTTTGATGTAGCAATTACCTTTAACGTAAAATACTAATCACAATCTCATATAGTTAGTGTTGTTAACCATTAATCTTTTCGTAACATTCTGATAATTGTTATGTCATCTTCACACTTTCTTCACATTTAGAGATTATATTATGACCATAGCCTAATATCTTAGTAAAGATATTAAGTGAGCTTTTTCATTTTACTCCTCCAAAGTAAAATTTATATTTCCGTGAACCCCATCACGAAAATGCCTACTCCTATAAGATCACCCTCCCCCGGGTGGTCTTTTTTTTACGACAAAATAAAAGATTCGCTTTGGTCATCTTTCTAGATACCATAGCGAATCTTTTATTTTGTCAAAACCTAGTTATCACAACAACTGAATCCTATTCACTGACACACCTAATGAGAGTGTACAATCAACTGTACTTTAAATACGTTCTAAGAATAAGAAACCCATAAACGATATGAATCACCCCAGACGCACACCGCCTCTTACCTAACTGTGGCCTCCAACCACCTTTAGGCTGATACTACTTCGTAATAGCTCCCCAGCTATGCTTTTCTAATGCTTCGTGACATTTCAACGCAATCATCAAATATGGAGTAGTATCTGCAACACTTGTAGTAAGCTTTTTCATTTTTCTCACCAGACCTACTGGTTCATAAATCCCCCGGAATTAAAGAATCAATCTTAAGAACAAAAAAGACCCATTCATTCGGCAAGCCTTAAGCTTCCGAGAACGGGTCGTGTCCTAAATAATATTAGAACTGAGCATTTAAATTAACTTTTTTCGTTCTTAACAACAAATATAATATATCACATAATTTTGATAATAACAAGCTTTTAGCGACATTATTATGATTAACAAGTAAGATTATGGCATAATTTCTAACCTTAAATTAACGATTTAAGAATTCCAAAGCCGTCTGGTAAAACGATTAACTTACCGCTACAAATGTACTTGTCATGCTAACTATAAGCAATAAAAGGATTAAAAAGCAGCCACCCCATTAGGCAACTGCCTCCATCAATTCAATTGTTCATGATGCTTATGCCGCTAAATTAGCTTTAGGTGTCGCAATAGTTAAAACATGAACAAACTACTGATACTTAACCCAATCCTCTCCTATTTTGTAAGGGTGAAACCGGATCAAGCCACCTTCACGTTCAACCATCACGTGTCGGGGTCCACCCTGCTTTTTCAAAACTGCTTCCTCCAAAATCAATCAAAACTTCCCGAATAAATTCCTAGATACATACCAACTATGCCAAATTAAAACGTTCACTAGATTCCCTAGCCTAAATTTTATCCCTCCTCCATAGCCAGGCTGATTTGACCCAGTAATCCCCCTTACCAGATCCATGTATTGGAATCGTCTAGCTTACGCATAAATATAACGATAATGATTGTCTCAGTCAAGTGTTTTGACTTGGTGGCTTATAAAAAAAACCAATCAAGTATTTTTTTATTTATCAGAATAATGCTTGTATAGCAAGCTTTTAAGACAGAACAATTTTCAAAAAAGGCCTTATTTTTTGAAACATTTATAAAAAATAGCATTTTTATATGGTAAAAATACCAAATAGTAATTTCATATTATTACAATAATTAACTTAACCAAGAATCCAGCCAAAAACGTTTTTGTGTAATGACTTCCGCGGCTGCTTCCGTAATTTTCTGAATTAATCTAAAATCTGAGTTCCGAGTAACTTTCTTATCTAGGTCGGTACGTGTCTGTTCATCAGTGACTACCCATTTAAGACCATCCATTTGTCGTAAGATGGCAAATAAATTCAGAGCAGCCACGTTTGAGTTAGTACTTATACTATCAACTAGCCAGGTCCGAGTTGCTACTCGTGCTTGTTCTGTTGGTTCGTAAATCACGTGTGGTTTTAAGTTGTTTTGAAAAATCACCCGTTCGACCTGACCACTCGCCAATAAGCCGTTACCAATACCATCATATATCTGATTAGCAATATCCCAACTAGTAAGTGGCTTTAATGCAGACTCCAAATCGCGATCTTGAGTTAAAGCCTCAGTTAACTGCTTAACGAATACCGATAAATAGTCCGGTAATTTAGCTGTTTTATCAAATATAACCTGATTACCCTCTTTTAATTGAATGGTATGTTCAGCCACCAAATCTAAAAATGCAGCCAACACAAAGTAAGATTGGCTGGTAAATCGCGTTCGTAACATTGGCTTTTTCCCAATTCGTTCCGTCAATAATAAATATTTTTCTGCAGTTGTTAATACCACTTCTAATCACTCCTCGAAAATAGCATAACACCCATATCTCCTAACGGCTATGAAGTAAGTTTAATTCCATGACGAAATCGCACTGATATGACATAATATGCCCCAAAAGCATCAAAATTAGAAATAGTTTCTACCTATAATAAGAGTCAGTGCACGCCCTCACAAAAAAGGAGCCCCCCAAATGACCGAAAAATATATCACTGAAGGATTAACCCTTTTGCCTAAACTGCCATTGCCAAAGCTTGATCAGACATTTGCCAGTCTTAAAAAATGGCGTACCCCATTGCTGGGAGTATCAGAGCAAAACAAGCTAGCTGAGCAAATTGATGCCTTTCAAAAAAGTGACGCGGTTGAATTACAGTCTTATTTAAATCAGCGCTGGGTTGAAACTAACGCCAATTGGTTATCACCCATCTTGCGTCACCATTATCTGAGCAATCGGCAACCCGTTCAAACAAAAACTAATTTTGGCTTCACGATTTCTCACGACAAACTACCTCATCAAGATCAACTCACCATAACTGCTAAACTGCTTCAGAACTTTGCTGATCAATATTTAAGCTACGTCACTGGAACGGCCCCCGTTGAAAAAGGCTCAGATGACAAGCCAATCGATATGAGCAGTTATCTGTCCTTCTTTCGAACACAACGGCAACCTGGCGTTGGACATGATTACTTGCAGAAAACCCGTCATACCGTAAATAACGTTGAAGCTACGGTTATTTATCATCAAACCGTTTACCAGATACGGTTGATCGACCATGCAGGCCGAGTATCAACCTTACATTCGCTTACCGAGGCTCTGACACAAATGATGAATAACCCCGATCCAGATACATTTTTTATTGGGGCCTACACCGGATTACCACGTAATGATGCAGCAAAATTACGACAACGCTTAAGTAGCAGCGAGCTCAATCAAGCCAATTTAACACGCATCAGTGACAGTCTACTGACTGTGACATTACTAGACCCCTCTCAGTCTTTAACGCCACAGTCGGTCCTTCTGGGCTCTCAAAATCGTTTATTCGATAAAACTACCCAAGTTATTGTAAGTTCTGACGCTCAAATCGGTTTTGCCTTTGAACACAGTCAGATTGACGTCCAAACCGCACTACGGCTCGTAAATTCAGTCGTTACAAAATTAGACCAAACGGCAGATCAATGGGATAGTAAGGGTAAGCCCCACTTTCAGCGACTTGAATGGCAACTGGACCACTATACTAAAGAAGCATTAAGTGAAGCTGATCGTCGAAATGCTGAAGTTGCTCAAGGACTAGAATTTGCTTCAAAAATCGTCCAAGCAGTCGGCGTTGAACAACTACAGGATCTGAAGGTAGATTCGGATGCGTTCGCTCAAATTAGCCTTGCGCTTGCCGAATACCGTATCACTGGTAGTTGGCGAAATATTTCAGAATCAACTTCCATGCGTCAATTCTATCAAGGACGAGCTGAAACGGTCAGCACAGTCACCCTCGAAGAGAAACAATTCATCGAAGTCTTTGCTGCAGGAGCGCGAGATGCCGCAACGCGACAATTATTTAATCAGGCAGTGACTGCCTTGGCTGCTCGAATGAATCTTATTCAGCAAGGTTTCGGTATTGATTCTCACCTGCTTGGATTGGCAACAATGATGTCTCAACATGGTGGTAAAGCAGCATTCCCTGACGCTGACGAATTCTTTCATTCGCCCTTTTTAAACCAACTAGTTAACGATTTCTTCTCAACAGTCAGACTACCAACTGATCTAATTGATACTTTTGTTTCGTCACCAGCTAGCCCTAATGGTTATACTATTGGCTACAGCCCTTTAAAGAATCAAATCGCGCTATCCGTGTCAGCCTGGACCTCAAATGATTTTGAAGCAGAAGAGTTACTTGCTGATATCGAAGACAGTCTTAGCACAATTTTTGCCTGGTTAACAGCTGAACGAAATTAGGCGAACCAAAGCATAAAAAATATCCATTCCCCCCGGAATGGATATTTCATTTCTAATTTAATTTCTAATTTAATTTTTAATCTTAACGGTAACTGTGTACTAAGCCATTAACATCTGGCTTTGATACGGATTGATCTCTGGTAGCGTAATACATCACACTGTGCTTACCAACGTTATGTTCTAAGCCTAAAGCGTGGCCAAGTTCATGTTCAGCAACGTTCGTCCGTTCACCCTTTGAATAGTGATAACGGTTGGCAACGTTAGTGAAAACGTATGATTTAGCACTGGCCATCACAGCCAAGCCATTCAAAGACTTGTTGTTATAATATGAAGAATAAGTAATCCCAACAGTTGAATCATTATTACCCATTGGTGAATTACTGGTTGACAAGGTAATATTTGCTTTACCAGTAGTTGCAACTAATTTAACCACACCGCTACGGTTCCAAACCTTAACAGCTGATTTCCAAACGGACTTGTAATAACTTGATCCGCTGGCGATTTTGTAGGTAATTGTCTTTGATTGCCAACGCTTAGCAGCTGGTGTCAAACTTGCTTTACCAGTAGCTGCGCCGCCATCGGCTTTTGCAGTGCCAAACGATGTTGCTGTTTTAACAGCTTCTGTAGCATCCGCGTCAGTGACCACCTTGGCACTGGCATGACTAGGTGTAGCAAAACTCAAACCTGCAACAACAGCGACAAAAGTCAACAATGTACCCATTAAACGATTATTCATATAAACTGAAAGTCTCCTTAAATTCTAAAGTGTCTCGACAATCAGCTTTTTCTAAGAAATTCTCCAAATATATAACACACGAGAGAGAGTCGTGTTGACGTCATAAATAAAATTACTAAACCATAATGCTTATGAAGCTTGAATCATTGTCCCCGTTTGTTAATTATTGACCCCCAATAACCAACGCAACGAAATGGACTATAGCACCTATTTTTAAACAATACCATTACAGTCATGTTACAAAAAGAAGCTCAAAAAGCAGATTGTGAAAATGTTATAACGTTTAGTGATTGGCTCCGAAGCCTAGCTTGATAGGTTTTAGAGCGGATACCTTCCCTTTTAAATTTAAAAATGGAAACAGTTTCATTTACACATAATTTTTTTAAAAAAGTTAGCCTTTTTTAAAAAAAGTCAAAAAATCGTGTATTTATAAGACATATATCATTATGTGTTCTTTTTAAAAGTTCACTCGTAAACTTCGGCTATTTGTAAAATCAAAAATATCCATTCCCCCCGGAATGGATATTTCATTTCTAATTTAATTGTTGATTTTATCGATAACTATGTTGTAAACCATTAACATCTGGTTTAGCTACTGATTGATCCCGTGTGGCGTAATACATCACACTCTTCTTACCAACGTTATGCTCTAAACCTAAAGCGTGACCAAGTTCATGTTCGGCAACATTAGTCCGTTCCGCTTTAGAATAGTGAAAACGATTAGCGACATTGGTGAACACGTAAGACTTGGCACTAGCCATCACAGCTAAACCGTTTAAAGACTTATTATTATAGTATGAAGAGTAAGTGATCCCAACGGTTGAATCGTTTTTACCCATTGGTGAATTGCTGTTAGACAAAGTAATATCTGCCTTACCGGAAGTGGCCACTAAATGGACAGCACCGCTGCGATTCCAAACTTTAACGGCTGATTTCCAAACGGACTTGTAATAACTCGTTTTGCTAGAAACCTTGTAAGTAATGGTCTTTGATTGCCAACGCTTGGCAGCTGGTGTCAAACTAGCTTTACCAGTAGCGATGCCCCCATCAGCTGCTGAACCAAACGATTGAGCGGTCTTAATGCCTTCAGTGGCATCAGCGTCAGTAACGATCTTAGCACTGGCATGACTTGGTGTAGCAAAACTCAAACCTGCAACGACGGCAACAAATGTTAACAACGTACCCATTAAACGATTATTCATATAAACTGAAAGTCTCCTTAAATTCTAAAGTGTCTCGGCTATCAGCTTTTTCTAAGAAATTCTCCAAAAAGTAACACACGAGAGAGAGTCGTGTTTGTCACAATAAAATTACTAAACCATGGTGCTTATGAAAATGAAATCATTGTTCCCAATGTTAATTATTGACCCCCAATAACTAACGCAACTGAAAGACTATAACATCAAGGATTCCGAAATACCATTACAGGTATATTACAAAAAAATTATGAAAACGATATTATGAAAACGTTATAACACTTATTTTTTGACAGTTAAAGCCTAGCTTGATAGTCTTTAAAACGGATACATTTTCTTGCACATTTAAAAATGTAAACAGTTTCAATTACAAATAAAAAATTTCAAAAAAAACGAATTTTTTTGATAATTACCAATTTTTTGTTCGTTTAATAGACACATATGATTATCTGTTCTATTTAATAACATCGTTGAAATCTAAAAAATGGCAACAAAAAAGCCTACTAATCACTTAGTAGACTTTTTTAAATTAGAAATGAAATATCCTTACCTTTTCAATGCTTTATCACGACTTAACGTTCATATAAACTTTGAAGGAGACATCAACAAAGTTCAACTACTGGTTTACTAATAACTGCACTGCCTGAAATTTATCTGTTATACAAACGGTATAACTTTACGAGCAATCGTTCAGATTACTGGGGGTCTCTGACTTATCATCAGAATGAGTTGATTGGGGGGAATCAACTCCATAGGGGTTCGAAAACATTCAAACCAAAAGGAACAATTAAGGTGAAACAACTAATTAAAAGACTCCAAAAAAAACAACGACCCAGTCAGGTCTCTCTCCTGTCCGGGTCGTGTCACTAAAAAAAGTTCTTAGTGCTGAGCAAATTTATTTAATTAGTTATCTCTAAATTTCTATGTCTAATAATATACAACATATAATTAGATTGTGCAAGGCTTTTCTCCAATTTTTTCATTTTTTATCAAAAAATTGATAAGCCTATTTAATATTGCATCTCTCCTATAACTCGATTAAGCTTTAAGCAACGCCATTCACGCTGCCTTTTAAATCTTTCAATAGGAGATAAAGATGAAAATCATTATTGCCCCAACTAAAAAAATGGTCATTAACACCAACGACTTTAACGTTCAAGGATTGCCACAATATATAGAAGAAACTCGTCAAATTCTTCAAAAAATGCAAACTTTGAGCTACGAAGATGCCCATACTATGTGGCGTTGCAGCGATAAACTTGCTCGCCAAAATTATAATTGGTTACAACAAATGAACTTGGACGCTCAGCTCACACCCGCCATTTTAGCTTACACCGGAATTCAGTATCAATACATGGCACCAGATCTCTTCACTGCACCCGCCCTAGATTACGTTCAAAGAAATCTCCGTATTCTGTCAGGTTTCTACGGTATCTTACGCCCATTTGACGGTGTGATTCCCTACCGACTTGAAATGCAGTCTGCAATTCAAGTTGCTGGCGCACACGACCTATACGAATTCTGGAGCAATAAACTGTATCAGACGCTTCATTTCGAGCAAGGTCCGGTTTTAAACCTGGCCTCTCAGGAATATGCCAAGGCAATCACACCCTATCTGCAACCAGATGACCGAATGATCAATGTCATCTTTGGCTCAAAAGTCAACGGTCAGCTAAAAGTAAAAGCCACGTTAGCCAAAATGGCCCGTGGCGAGATGGTACGATATTTAGCTGAAAACAATATCCACGATGTGGCAGCTATCACTCGATTTGACCATCCAGACTGGCACTATGATGTCACTCGATCAACCGATAGCGAACTTGTCTTCATCAACAACGAACGCCAACACTAAGCAATCTCAGTCCGTTTCTGATAGCTACTGATTCGTTTGGTGCGTAACAGGAAGCCATTGATACCATCTTCCAAATAAGCCTTTAAATATTGGTATTCTGTTTGCAAATCAATATTATCTTGATGATAGAGCCAGTCTCTTAACGAAAGAAATAGCGTACCACCCAGCGTTTTTTGAAGAAATTCGCAGTAGCTGGTATCAATACTAATTTTTTCAATTTTGCCAAGACTGGTAAAAATCTGTCCCACCATCGTTTTCAAATGCTCAATAATGACCGCTTCTGGCGCGTTTTGGACATCAAGCTTTAATACGTGCTGATAAAAGACACGGTTATTATCGAAGTAGGTCAGCATTGCCAATAAGGTCTGCGGCCAGAATTGATAATTGCCACAATACCTTACCGCTGCTTTGACCTCAGTGGAATAAATCTCAGCCAGCACATCGTATTTATCACGAAAATGATCATAAAAGGACTGCCGGCGCATACCAGTGACAGCCATGATCGTTGTGACTGTTATTTTATCAAATGGCTGTGAAACGACCAACTGTTTGGTTGCTGCCATAATTTTTGCTTTTGCTGTCGTACTCATGCCATTCGCTCCTTCAAACTTAACTTATCACTACGATACCATAAGAATGTAGCCTTGTGAAAATTAACGATTCAAGGCTATAATGGGGGAAGCAAATTTATTTGGAGGGAAAATCAAGTGACTGAAGAGGAAGAACAACCAGAAAATTTTGTTCCATCAGAACAACATCATATGGCAATTCCGTGGAAAGAATTCGCTCCAAACCAAAACTTGCCAATCAAGGATGCGCGGGTCAAGGCTCGGGCATCCGTTGTTGGTCGAATTGGCATCATGATGCTCTCTTGTGGAACTGGGGCTTGGCGTGTTCGTGACGCAATGAATACCGTTGCGCGCGTACTGAATTTAACCTGCTCTGCAGATATTGGATTAACTTCTATTAATTACACCTGCTTTGATGCAGGTCACAGCTACTCACAAATTTTGGCATTACCAAATACCGGTGTCAACACCGACCGGCTTTACGTCTTAGAAACTTTTGTCAAACAATTTGAGGAAAAGTACTCACATCTTACTATTCGTCAATTACACCATACATTAGATGATATTCAGCAAACACCAGGACACTATTCACCAATCGTGAAGGGTCTGGCAGCAGCCATCGCCTGTGCATCATTTATTTTTTTACTGGGTGGCGGCTGGATTGAAATGTTTTGTACCTTCGTTGGTGCCGGCATTGGGAACTGGCTTCGCGGTGAGATGGGTAAACATAAACTAACAACAATTTCCGGTATTGCCGTCAGTGTCGGTGTTGCTGAACTGACATACTTTTTAGCTTTTAAAGGACTCCAATTCATGTATCCCATTTCCGGCAACCACGAAGCTGGCTATATCGGTGCTATGCTGTTTGTCATTCCTGGCTTTCCGTTCATCACTAGTTTCTTGGATTTATCAAAACTGGATATGCGTTCGGGTCTTGAACGACTGAGTTACGCCATTATGATTACCAGTGTTGCAACGCTTGTCGGCTGGCTGGTAGCTCTGATCATTAATTTCCAACCAGAAAATTTCGCTTCACTGGGTTTAAGCCCGTTAATGATCTTACTATTACGGCTCCCCGCTAGTTTCTTCGGGGTATATGGTTTCTCCATGATGTTTAATAGCTCACAGAGAATGGCGATTACTTCGGGACTGATTGGCGCTGTGGCAAATACCTTACGACTGGAATTGGTTGACTTCAATACGATTCCGGCACCAGCGGCAGCCTTTTGTGGTGCGCTGGTAGCGGGACTGCTGGCTTCCATTATCAACCGGCATAATGGTTATCCACGGATTTCCTTAACGGTTCCTTCAATCGTAATTATGATTCCTGGCCTCTATATTTATCGTGGTATCTTCTATATTGGCTTAAATGAAATTGGTAATGGTGCGTTGTGGCTGACAAGGGCGGCATTGATTATCCTCTTCTTACCACTGGGTCTGTTTGTTGCTAGATACCTGTTGGATAAGGATTGGAGACACTTTGATTAAATCAGTGCGCGAAACAACTCGGGTAGATGCCAGAGTGTAAGCAAAGTAAAACGGTACAGTCCTGAACTGTGGGACTGTACCGTTTTACTTTGCTTACACGGCCGGCATCTGAGTTGTGTAGCGCGATTCGGCTATATAAAAGCAGTGAACTATAGAACTATAAAAAAGCACTAGCGTAATCCTCCCGATTACGCTAGTGCTTTTCCTTCAAGCCTATTCTTTCAAAATACCCTCTTTTTTAAACGTCGCATTCCGCATTAATCGATATAGTGTTGCTGTAACTGGTACCGCCAACATCATGCCAACGATACCTGCTAGCCCACTACCAACAGTAATAGCACCTAATACAAGAATACCAGGTAGGCCAATGGTACCACCCACCACTCTTGGGTAAATGAGGTTACCTTCAACCTGCTGCAAAACGATAATGAACACGACAAACAAGATTGCCTTAATTGGCGAAGTCACTGCGATGAGAACAAAGCCGACTACCCCACCGATCCAAGCACCAATCATTGGGATTAAGGCACTCACACCAACCAACGCGCCAATTGAAACGGCATCCGGGAATCGGAATAACATCATGCCAAGGGTACATAGCGCGCCAAGAATGAAACCTTCCAATACTTGTCCAGCAATAAAGCTAGAAAACATTTTATCCGTAACTTTCACAACATAACGGGTCTTTGCCACAAACTTAGCGGGCAAGAAATCATCCATTAGCCGGTTCAACCACCCGCCAATTTTCTCCTTACCGCTGATTAAATAAATCGAGAAAACAAAGGATAACACAAAATTAATCAGACCAGCGAAGATATTACTGAAGATTGATACGGTGGAACTAAAAAGACCGGATGCACCAGCAGTGAGGTATTTAGTCGCTTTCGTTTCAACCGACTGCCAGTTAAAGTCGGCAGTAGCTGCTGTAATGCGTTTGCTGATCGTATGGTCCTGATCGATTTGATTCAGCCAGTGGGTGACATCGTTCAAGGTACTTGGTAAGGTCTTAAAAAAACTATTGATGGCATCAACGAATTGGGGAATGACTAATCGCATGACCCCAGCAATTACCAGCACAATAATGAGTAGTGCAAATAAAATAGCCAACGGCCGTCGTGAACCCTGAGCCCATTTTTGACTGGCATGCGGCCACAGCCACTTTTCCAATTGACGCGACAGTAAATTAACGGCATAGGCCATTACACCACCTAAAATCAGCGGATTAAGCACTGAAATCAATTTACCAATCGCGCCAAAAACTTGTCCAGGATAAACGAGGCAGACCAGGAAAAGAGCAACCACAATACTAGTCCAGATCATTGATTTTTTTGAGATCGACATTTGAACACCCCCACTAGTAAAATAAACTACCTCTAGTTTACCTTATCCAGTCTACTAGACCAACTTTTTTTCAATCTACGTTAAAATAGCTTGGAAGCCTACCTGTTCATGATAAGTTTCCAAGCTATTCGAGTTTTAAATATAAAATGTATTAAACCAATTTTCCAACAACCGGTAAATTAGCCAAAACGGACTTCTTGTGAGGTGCTTTCGTGATCACTTCTGATAAATCCTGACCAGCAAGATTACCATGATGTTCGCCATTCTGCCAAGCCTCAACGCCCGTTACATCATAGACGGTACCGTCGACTGCAACGTACGCTTTGTGGCCATTCTTACCATCGTATTGTTTTAATTCTTCTTTAGTTAAGTTCACTGCCATGTTGTCATCCATCCTTTCTTATTTCACACGGTTAGTGTATCATTTATCGCTCGAAAAGTCAGTTAAAGTGACAGTCATTTGCCCTAAATATTGGCTTCGGCACGTTCTGACTCCGTGTGTAAACCAATTCCCGTAAAACCGCTGATCAATGACATTACTGGACACAGTAAACTGAAGAAAACGAATGGCAGGTAGGTCATGGTTGGCACGCCCAGTGTGTTAGCAAGGAAAACCCCACCGACGCCCCAAGGAACCAAGTAGTTTAGCACGGTGCCGCCATCTTCCAGCGTTCGGCCAAGCGCTGAACTTTCAAGCCCACCATTATTGAAGGTCTCCTTAAATGAACGTCCAGGTAAAATGATGGATAAGAATTGTTCGCCAACAAAGATGTTGATACCAATGCAAGTGGCTAAAGCAGCGGTAACTAGCTTAGCGTGTGAATTCAGATGAGCAGCCAATGGCGTCATCACCGCACTGACTAAACCGAAATTAACTAACAGCCCACCTAGTGAAAGCGTCAAAACAATTAGTGCCACCGTGGGCATCATGCTAACGATGCCACCTCGTGACAACAACAGGTTAACTTCGGCATTAGAAGTTTTAGCAACGAACCCATTGGTAATAATATTGCTGGCTTTAGTCACACCCAGTGATGGATTGTTAATGAACATCATAATGGCTGACACCAAGACGTTTAATAACATCGTTGGGATAGCCGCCATTTTGAAACCGGCGCAGACGAACACTAGGACGATTGGAATAAGCGCAACCCACGAAATATGGAAATCCTGTGAAAGTGCGGCGACAGTGGTATTAATTTTCGCAAAATCGGCATGGTTATGACCAAAACCAAGAAAGGCAAACGCTACGGTTGAAATGGCTGCAGCTGGAACCGTGGACCATAAAATGGTCTTCATGTGATCAAATAGATCCGTATCCACAACGGCGGCAGCTAAGTTATTCGTTTCGGATAGCGGTGAACATTTATCACCAAAAATTCCGCCTGAGATAACGGCTCCGGCAACCAAAGCTGGACTAAAGTTCATGGTGACCCCAATACCGAAAAAGGCGATACCTACAGTGGAAACTACCGTGAAACAGCTCCCCACCGCGGCGCCAACCAATGAACAAACCAGAAAAACTGTTGGTAAGAACCACTGTGCACTGATGGCCTTGAACCCGATCACCATTAACGTCGGAATAGTACCTGCGGCGATCCACGTACTGATCATAGCGCCAATTAAAATAAAAATCACGATAGGAATAATCCCCTTATCGATACCGTCCTTAATACCGTGATTGATATCATCCCAAGACAGCCCTTTGAATTTGGCCCAAAAAATGGTCACGGTGATGGCTAGTAAAACCGGAACTTGTGGTGATAGGCCCAAACCAATCACACCTAACCCCATAATGGCTAAAATAATCACTAACATAATAATGGCTTCTCTTAAACTCAATTTAATTTTTAACATCGTATTGATCTCCCTTTTATATTCTCTCTTTACCGCTAATCGCTTACTGGATCAATATCGTGCCATACCACCACTGCTTGTTCTCATCACAATCGCCTCTCCATAAAAAAATCGCCCCCATTGCATTCAATTGCAACAGGGACGATCAGACTCTACCGTGGTACCACCCAAATTGTGCACATCACTGTACACCACTCACCAGAAGATAATGGATTCTAGCGGTAACCATTGTCGACGTCTACGTATTTCGTCAACTTTACCCTGATTGGCTCGCAGCAACCGCCAACTTCCTGACACCCAGATAAAGTGCTACTTGTTTGTAAGTCCGACATTAAATATTAATTAGAATTATAACTGAATTTTTGTAAAATGCAAGTTATCCATTAAACTTAAATCAGTGATAGTTCTTCTGAAAGCACACTTTTCACTGCGAATCTGTGACATGCCATGATATGATCATTCTAGAAAGGGGCGAGTTTTTGATGCATATTTTATTAATTAACGGATATACTCCGCATCCCGATGCAGGTGGCAAACTAACCGAAACCCTGGTTGAAATCAGTCGAGAACAACTGTCCAAACATCATGAGGTTAAGCTCACCGAAGTAACCAATTATGATGCCGATGAGGAATACACCAAGTTCCGCTGGGCAGATCTGGTTCTCCTCTATTTTCCACTCTACTGGTATGCGGTACCATGGGGACTAAAACGCTATATTGATGACGTATTTGCGCTACACCGTTTTTATGATTCTGACGAAAACGGTCAACCGGTGGCCTTAATGCCCGGAAAAAAGTTCGGCTACGTGACGACCCTGGCTGCGGTCCAGGAAACCTATGCCCTAGGGAACCCACTGACCAAGGGACTCACGGTGGCTGATTTGCTGAAACCACTGGAAGTTACTTTCCGTTATGTGGGCATCGAACCTGCCAGCCAGTTTCATAATTGCGTTTTTTACGACGTCTACAATCCATCCGTGATTCCGCCAATCAAGCAGACATTACTCACTGAATTATCAAAATTAAATAGCAAATGATTCACAATCAGCCAAAAAGAACTAAGATAGTATTATATAATGAATAAAATAGATAAATAAGGAGTTTTTAATATGGCAAACAAAACATGGCTCATCACTGGAACTTCAACTGGCTTTGGTCGCTCACTGGCAACCTTACTAGCGCAAAAATCTGATTTAAACTTGGTGGCTACAGCTCGTCATACTAACCAACTGGACTATCTCGATCAATACGATCACGGTCAAATTCAAAAACTGACACTAGACGTCACTAAACAAGATGAAATCGACCAAGTGGTTAAGCAGGTCAACGATCGTTTTGGTAGCATTGATGTACTGGTCAATAACGCTGGCCTCGGTTACTTCGGTACCTTTGAAGAAAGTGACCGCGACGCCGTTCAGTATATGTTTAACGTGAACGTTTGGGGCTTAGTCGACATGACCCGGGCAGTATTACCGACCATGCGCAAACAGCGTAGCGGCGTTATCGTCAACTTTTCATCCATTGCCGGTCTTCGTTCATTCCCAACACTTTCGTTCTATCACGGTACCAAATATGCCGTTGAAGGCATGAGCGAATCACTGGCTCAAGAAGTTAAAGACTTAAATATTAAAGTCTTACTCATTGAACCTAGTGGCTTCCGTACCGATTGGGCTGGTCGGTCTTCACAAAAGACACTACCAACCACCCCAGACTATCAACAGTTTGCAAATTCCATTGAACAATCCAGCGCGTCTGCTCATCATGAAGCTGGTGATCCTAACGCTGCAGCCGAAATCATTTACAATCAAGTCACGAATAACTTTGATCACCTACCATTGCGCTTGCCACTAGGTAAGTTCGCATCCGATATGGCAATTGACAAGTACACGAAGTCCTTAGCTGACTTCAAGCAAGTCCGTGATACTTCCATCTCAGCCGACCAACCTGAAAAATAGGGGGAAATACATGAAAACAGTAAAATTAGGCAATAGTAACTTAAAGGTCTCGCAAATTGGCTTAGGTACCATGGCGTTTGGCCGCTGGATCTCAGAGGCAGATTCAGATGCCATTCTAGACCACGCCGTAAACAGTGGTATTAATCTAATTGATACTGCTGATTACTACGGTCCCGGTCAAGACGAAAAACCCGCTTACGGTGATGGCACATCCGAAACCATTATCGGTAAATGGCTCAACCGTAACTCAGGTGTGCGTTCTCACCTCGTCTTAGCAACGAAGGTTGGTTCAAATACCAATCCTGTCATGAGTAACCCGTCGCTGTCGCGGGAACATATCCTCCAGCAGATTGATTCTTCATTGGAGCGCCTGCAAACCGACTATATTGATCTGTATCAGGCCCACCTGTTCGACAATAATACTCCGTTGGCTGAAACTCTGACCACTCTTAGTGATTTGGTTGATGAAGGCAAAATTCGTTATTACGGTGTCTCCAACTATACCGAATACCAATTGACTCAGGCACTAGAAATCATCAAGGATCGCCGGTTGAATCCGCTAACGTCATTGCAGAACCGCTATAACATCCTCAGTAAGCACGACGATCAAGCGGTCTTAAAGTTAGCCCAGCGCTCGCACGTTGGCTTTCTAGCCTATAGTCCGCTGGCTCGCGGTGTTCTTACAGGTAAGTATCTCAACGGTGCTATGCCAAGTAATAGCCGCGCTGCTCAAGGCGAACCACTCATTAAGGAGTACTTCAATGATGCCGACCAAAAGGCTGTTGAAAAGTTGAGGACTATTTCAGATGAATCAGGTACCTCAATGTCACAACTAGCTTTCGCTGGCGTTTTGTCGGTTCCAGGTATCACTACCGCATTACTGGGTGCAAGCAAGGTCGAATACGTTGATGACGCCATCAAAGCAGCTGATTTAAAGTTGCCGCAAAACGTCATGTCAGAAATTAAATCATTGTAAAATAATAAAAACGAATATGTGCAAAAAACCGGTTGTGGATTATCCACAACCGGTTTTTTGCTATTCTGACCACTCAGTAACCGTAGGTGGCAACAAAAAGCCACGGTTCACTCCTAAACGAAGTAAACCGCGGTTTTAATTTTAAAGATTCAAATTTTAAAGATCCGTATTATGCCTTAACCGTAACCTCACGTGCTAACGCATCGAAAGCACCAAGGGCAGCAGTGGCACCTGAGCCCATGGAAATGATGATTTGCTTATAAGCAGAGTTGGTGCAGTCACCAGCAGCAAAAACGTTTGCTAAACTGGTTGCGCCCTTTTCATTAACGATAATTTCACCCTGTTTATCCATATCAAGGCAATCAGACAGCCAGCTCGTATTTGGAACCAAACCAATCTGAACGAAAACACCATCAACCGATAGTGACTTTGAGTCACCAGTCGCACGATCAGTATAAGTGAGACCATTAACCCGGCCGTCACCTTTAATACTGGTCGTTTGTGCGTTGGTGATCAGATCAACATTATCTAACGACTGTGCTTTAGCAACCAGCACCGCATCCGCTGAAATCTTCGGACCGAATTCTAGCACAGAAACGTGTTTGGCAATCCCAGCCAAGTCGATTGCGGCTTCAACGCCAGAGTTCCCACCACCAATAACCGCAACGTTCTTACCCTTATAAAGCGGGCCGTCACAGTGTGGGCAATAAGCGACACCTTTATTCTTATATTCTGCTTCACCAGGAACGCCGATATTGCGCCAATGTGCACCAGTGGCGATGATCACAGTCCGACCTTGCAACGTGGTATCACCCTTTAATTGAACTTGAACGGGTGATCCTTCAGTCAGACCGGTAACCGTTTGACCGTCAATCAAAGTGACATGGTACTTAGTCATCTGAGCCCGAATATTTTGCATCAGCTGTTCACCTTCGATATAGTCGGTGCCAATCAAGTTCTCAATCCCCACCGTTTCAAGGGGCTGACCACCAATATGGTCGGCTACTACAGCAGTGGATAAGCCTTTTCTGGCAGCATAAACCGCAGCAGAACCGGCAGCCGGACCACCACCAACAATCAATACATCATAGAGTTTGTCAGAAACATCATCGTTAACTGCTGCCAAAGCGGCTTTCCCCTGTGCTTTATTAACCAGTTGTTCCAAGGTTGCGCGACCGTTATGCCATTCTTCACCGTTTAAAAAGACGGTTGGCACGGCCATAATATCGTTAGCTTCTGCTTCATCCTGGAACATCCCGCCTTCGATCATGGTGTGGGTGATACGCGGATTCAGCAGACTCATAATATCCAATGCTTGAACCACGTCTGGACAGTTATGACAACTCAAGCTAGCAAAGGTTTCAAAGTGGAGGTCCTGATCAATCGCCTCGATTTGTTGACGGACTTTCTCTGAAATCTTCGGTGCATGACCGGAAACCTGCAGGAGTGCCAATACGAAGGACTCAAATTCGTGGCCCAGTGGAATCCCCGCGAAGGTAATCCCGGAAGGTGCCGCGCCCTGAGCATCCAACGTGAAACTGGGCTGTCGTTTCAAGTGACCTTCAGCAATCGACAGCTTAGGCGACAAGGCCGCCACTTCGTTCAAGAAGTCGCGGACCTTTGTGCCATTTGCCGAATCACCAGCGTCTAACGTGAAGACCACCGGCTGCTGAAGCAACTGTAAGTAACTGCTCAGCTGTTGTTTTAATTGATCATCTAACATTAAATCTTACCTACAAGATCGAGGCCTGGTGTTAAGGTTTCGGAACCTTCCTTCCACTTAGCAGGACATACTTCGCCTGGGTGGGATTCAACGTATTGACCAGCTTTGATGCGGTCGATGTATTCAGAAGCGTTCCGGCCGATGCCGTCAGCGTTGATTTCAAGTGATTGAACCACACCATCCTTATCTAAGATGAATGTCCCACGTTGTGCCAAGCCGGCTTCTTCATCGAAAACATCAAACATCTTAGCTAATTGGTGAGATGGATCACCAATCATGGCATATTGCAGTTTACCAACAGCGTCTGATTCGTCATGCCACGCCTTGTGAACATAGTGAGTATCTTCAGACACTGAGTAAACTTCAACGCCTAAACTTTGTAAAGTTTCGTATTGATCTTGTAAATCTTCCAATTCGGTTGGGCAGACAAATGAAAAGTCAGCTGGATAAAACATCACAACGCTCCAGTGTCCCTTTAAATCTGCATCGGTAATATCGATGAAATCGCCCTTTTTGTAAGCTTTTGCCTTAAATTCCTCAATCTGTTTTCCTACTAAACTCATGTGAAAACCTCCTTAGAATTTGCTACAAGTTCATTGTACAATGTAATCATTCTAATTTAAAGGGCAATTTAGAATTTTTCTAAGTTTTGATACAAAACACTGATAAGGTTGCATTTTTAACTTTACTAGCTTTATCAAGCGTCCTGACTTCGTTCTAATTCTAACACCGAATTTTTCCAAAATAAAAAACCGCACTCATCATGTACGGTTTTCTAGCAGCCCTTACCGATGCAGCTTCTTCTGCACCAAATCACCGATGGAATCAACCTTTTTAGCCGCGAATACTGTACCGCCGACTAAAACACCACCCACGATCAACGTACTGGCAACCATGAATTTAAATACTGATTGTATGGCATCCATTATATCAGCCACCTTTCTTAAGCGTCATCTTTACGCATTCCAAAGATTACGGAAACAATTACGACTAGGATAACAGCGCCAATAATTGAAGGAATCAGCGCCATTCCTGCTAAGCTTGGACCCCAGGTACCCAGTAATGCCTGACCTAACCATGCACCGATTAACCCGGCAACAATGTTAGAGATCCAGCCCATGGCGGCACCGTGGTTAGTGATTGCTCCTGCAATTGCGCCAATAATAGCGCCAACAATGAGTGACCATAATAAACCCATAGTAATTCCTCCTTATCGACTGAAGTAACCATCATTTTTCTATAATCCCAGAATAGCAAATTTCAACGGGTAAACACCATAAATATGATAATGATTTTTTTATATTAACTATTATCACTAATTTATATCCAATTGAATTGTGCCAGATATTTTAATCGAGAGTGAAATTAAGTTAGAATGGAATCATTCAATTAACAGAAAGTCAGGTGCTCATGTGACTCAACCAATTGATCATATTGAAGTTCGTGGTGGTAGCGTCAATAATCTGAAAAATATCGACGTTGACATTCCACTAAATAAATTTGTGGCTATTTCCGGCCCTTCTGGATCGGGTAAAAGTTCTCTGGCAATGGGCATCCTTTACGCTGAGGGCTCTAGACGGTACTTAGATGCGCTCTCAACCTATACCCGGCGGCGAATCGCGCAGAACAAAAAGTCCCAAGTCCAGTCAGTAAAACACATTCCATCCGCTTTAGCACTACGTCAACGACCGAATATTCCTTCAGAACGGTCTACAGTTGGCTCACTCACTGAGGCCTTCAACGTGATCCGGCTGATTTTTTCACGGTTAGGATCCGTTGTCTGCCCCAATGGTCACCGAATTCCACCAACCATTGAAATTGCTCAGAAGATGGACCTTTCTGGCGACGATATGGGTATGATTACCTGTCCCACCTGTGGCGTACGCTTCATGGCTAACGGTGCTGAAGATTTCTCCTTTAATTCCACTGGTGCTTGTCCCACCTGTCACGGTCTAGGTGTCGTCCGGGAGTTGGATGAATCCAAGTTGATTGGTGACGAAAATCTGACCATTGATCAAGGGGTGGTGGGTTCATGGCACCTGCCCGGTCGTAACTTCATGCCAAAGGTGGTCGCTACTTTGGGCGTTCGCACCGATGTTCCTTACAAAGATCTCACGGACAAAGAAAAAGACATCGTGCTCCATGGTAAAAAGGAAACTCATCCCGTTAATATCAGCTCTGGTACTGGCCGAGTCTTTCACATGGACAACGCACTGTACGAAAATGCTTATGCAGCGGTTGAAGATTCGCTGGACTCAGTGACCAGCGAACGGTCGATTGCGAGGATCAATCAGTTTTACCATTTTTCAACCTGCCCGACTTGCCATGGTTCCCGCCTGAATCCGGAGCGTTTGAAGCAGTTAGTTGGCGGTAAAAACATTGCTGAAGTTGCTGATATGCAACTTAATGATTTAGCAAAGTGGGAGAACGATACTAAAGCGACATTACCCGATGATATGGCGTCGCTGGCTAAAATTCTCTTTACTGAATTAGATGATAATTTGCGCCCATTACTAGAACTGGGACTAGAATACCTCAGTCTTTCTCGTAGCGGTAATACGCTATCAACGGGTGAACTGCAACGGATTCAGCTGGCTCGAACACTGAGAACTGAAACCACCGGCGTGCTCTATGTATTAGATGAACCGTCGATTGGCCTGCATCCGGATAATATTAAGGGGCTGATCAACGTTTTCCGGCAGCTAATTGCGCAAGGCAACTCATTGGTGGTCGTGGATCATGAAGTTGATATCATCTCAGCTGCAGACTGGGTTATCGAAATTGGACCTGGTTCTGGCGATGAAGGTGGCCAAGTAATTGCACAGGGAACGCCAAAACAACTAGTCAATAATCCCCAATCACTGATTGGTCCGTTTATCTCCGGGCATCCCGCTATTCTACAAACTAAACATGTCGCTAAGAATCCTACCGGTCAGACTACCCGTGTTAAAATCAATGATCATTTCAACTTACACCACGTTGATGCTACTTTCCCAGACAACCAGGTAACGGCAATCACCGGCTTTTCTGGTGCTGGCAAGACCAGTCTGATTATTGATTCACTGGTACCCGCTATCCAAGCCCGTAAGAAGCAGCAAAAATTGCCAAAACAAGTAGCTGAACTCACCACTGATTTGCAGGATGTAGTCAGTGTGGATGCCAGCCCAGTGGGTAAGAACGCCCGCTCAACGTTAGCGACCTACACCAACATCATGAATGCCCTGCGACACATGTTCGCTAATTTACCCGAGTCTAAAGCCAAGGGATACGGTATTGCTTACTTTTCTTACAACAATAAGCAGGGTGCTTGCCCCAACTGCGGTGGCCTTGGAAACATCACCCTGGATATTCAATACCTGCCTGATATGGAAGAAGTTTGCCCAGTTTGTCATGGTACGCGATATAAGGACGAAATCCAGCAAATTAAGTGGCACGGTTATTCCATCGTGGATTTACTAAACCTCTCCGTTGAAGAAGCAATCCCCGTATTCAAAGATGTGCCAAAGATCGAGCACCAACTTAAACAACTCAAAGAAGTTGGTCTGGCCTACCTTCACTTAGGTGAAAGTACGCCAACCTTATCTGGTGGTGAAGCACAGCGGCTTAAACTTGTTAGTCACCTGACAAAGAAACAAGCAGGAACTCTGTTTGTCTTTGATGAACCCTCAATTGGTTTGCATCCGTTAGACGTTCAAACGCTCCTGCAAATTATTGACCGTTTGCGCATCAACGGTGCTACGATTCTCATCATCACCCACGATGTTGACTTGATGCTAAACGCTGATTATCTCATCGATATGGGGCCTCGTGGTGGTGCCGCAGGCGGGAAAATTGTTGCTGCTGGTGAACCGTTAACGTTGGTCAAATCCCCTAACAGCTTAACTGTACAGTACTTGGCAAAGCATTGGCAGAAATTCGGTAAACCAGAGAACTAACACTATTTTTGGGGAACGGTAGCTTTCCCCTATTTGACAGTACCCACCCAATCATGTTAGTTTAATAACACAAACAAAAAAGGAGGCCTCGCCCATTGAAGATCTAAGTCAACCGTTAGAACCTAGCACCGTGATTCCCAATATAGGGGAATACTGCGCAGTTCTGGCACTGACCTAGACCTTCTCTAGCGAGCCTAAACGCATGATCACTTTGCGCAAAGCACCTGGAGAATTGTTCTCAGGTGCTTTTTTGATGTCAAAAACTGCCACGGTGCCCGCCAAGAAACCGGAGGACATCTATGTCGACAATTCAAATCACTCATTTAACCTTTGCCTATCCTGGGCAAGCTAACCTATTCACCAACCAAAATTTAAACTTTGACAGTAGCTGGAAGCTGGGACTAACCGGCAGAAACGGGCGCGGTAAAACCACCCTGTTGAACCTCATCCGCGGAAAACTGACGGGTCAAGGCACCATCACCGTGCCACTGACACCGCTGTATTTTCCGCAACCAGTCAAAGATGCGGCTCAAGAGGCTTGGGTCGTTGCTACTGAAGCCAGTACCGGTGAGTTATGGGAAATCCAACGTGAGCTTTCCCTCATGCACACCGATGACGACCTGCTTTACCGCCCCTACGAAAGTCTCTCCGGTGGCGAACAAACCAAGGTCTTGCTGGCAGCGACCTTTGCCAGTCACACCGGTTTTCCGTTGCTGGATGAACCGACTAATCACTTGGATATCAGGGGACGAGACCAGATTGCTGGCTATTTAAAACACGTTTCACAAGGCTTCATCGTCATTTCCCACGACCGTCACTTTTTAGACGCGGCCACGGATCACACCTTAACAATTGAAAAACAGCAGCTGGTTTTGACTCAGGGAAATTATTCGGCTTACGCTCACGCTAAGCAGCTAAAAGACCAGTCGGAATATGCTGAACAAGCTAAGTTGCGCCACGACATTGACCGGTTAAAACAGACCGCAGCCAATAAACGCCAGTGGAGCCAGTCCCGCGAAGGTGATAAATACGGTAATCCGCATCAAAAAGGCAGCGGCGCAGTCTATGACACTGGTTTTATCGGTGCCCGTTCTGCACGAGTGATGCAAAAAGCTAAGAATTTGGAACACCGCATGGATAAAGCCGTTACGGATAAGGAATCACTGCTAAAAAATGTAGAATTCATCGATTCGTTAACGATGAATTACCAGCTGGACCATCACGAAACGTTGCTTTGGGTAAGAAATGTTCAACTCAGTTATGGTGACCATCCGCTTTTGAGTAAACCCGTTAGCTTCGAATTAAACCGTGGTGACCGCCTGGCTCTAATTGGCCCTAACGGCAGTGGCAAATCATCATTGATTGCCGCTATTTTAGGTCAGTTCAAGGGCGATATTACTGGTGAAATTCAACTCACTGAAACTGCCTCACGCAGTCTAGTTCGTCAACATTATCCGGATAATCTAGGTACCCTAAATGCTTTTGCGGAAAAACGGCAGCTAAGCTATCAAGATTTATTAAACAATCTGAAAAAGCTGGGTATGCCACGAACTGCTTTTAAAACACCGATTCAGCAACTATCAGCGGGTCAGCAAAAAAAGGTTGAATTGGCAGCCAGTTTAGCTACCCCAACCAGCCTTTACCTCTGGGATGAACCCTTAAATTACCTAGACATATTCAATCAAGAACAGCTCACCAAGCTTATTCAAAGTGTCCAACCAACGATGCTGGTCACAGAACACGACCGCGACTTCATTGAGGCAATCAGCACCAAAGTCGTGACGCTGTAACTAAAAAGAAACCTGACGTTCAGTTGTTAACTGTTCGTCAGGTTTCTTTTTGCTTAAACAATTATTGAAAAACTCGTCAATTCAACGACCAATCATCTACTAGACTGATCAATACGTTCAACAACTTCAACTAGAAATGCCTTAACTCGCAAGCGGTCTCGCTGATTAGACAAGTTAGCCTGTGCCAGTACGCCAAATACGCCTTCAAGTAAAAACGTACTCAACAGCATGGGATCGTGGGCTCTTCTAATTTTGTAAATGACCGCCGGCGCAGACTCGGTTTCCGCCGTGATATGGGTCATCAGCCAATTCTGCAAAATCCGCTGAGTTTCTGCATAGTGGCGACTGTTCGGATCGACTCTCAAATGAGATAACACATCATAATTATCCATGAAAAAGTCAGCAATTTCGGCTGCCGTATGTTCTTCTTGACCGTCATTCTGCCAGTTTTCTAATAACTTATCAAGAACGGCTTCAGACAAGTCAATTTTATCATGAAAATACCGATAAAAAGTACTGCGCTTGATAAATGCTGCTTCGCAAATCTGAGTAACTTCAATGTTTTCAATCCGGTGAGTTTTTAATAAGGTCAGCATTGCCATCGTAATTTGATTACGCGTACGCAAGCGTGCATATGAGACCATATTGAACCCCCCTTGGGTAGGTAAAAAATATACTCTTGCTCTATTATGTAAATTTTATAACAAGCGACGTGCTGCTGTAAACGCAAATGCTCCTTAAATCACCATTATCTTGGAACATATACCGCCATATGCCGTCAAAACGCACATCAAATTAGTTATGTTCCTTTTATTAAAAAATATAAACAAGGTTAAAAACAGTTTATGGCATCTTTTACACAATTTTTACACATTTCACGCAATTACTTTACAACAATCCCGTACGCTTAGTCTAAATAGAAAGTCATAACGGAGGATGTTCACCATCGTGATTGAAATTATTAAAGCTATTATGTTAGGAATCATTGAAGGAGTCACAGAATTTCTACCAATAAGTTCTACGGGTCACCTCTATTTAGCGAATGAATTTGTCAAGCTCAAGGAACCAACAGCGTTTATTAACATGTTTATGGTTGTTATACAATTCGGTGCCATTATGGCAGTAATTTTCCTATATTTCAATAAATTAAATCCGTGGGCACGTAATAAAGGCAAACTGGAACAGCGGCAGACATGGATGCTGTGGGGGAAAGTTATTCTGGCAGTTTTACCCTCTGTCATTATCGGTCTACCACTAAACGACTGGATGGACGCCCACTTAACCAGTTGGCAAGTCATTTCGGCTACTTTGATTATCTACGGGATTTTATTTATCCTGATTGAAAACTTTAATCGTCACCGAACAGCCACCTTTTCCAACCTGAACCAACTCCCGATTAAACTTGCTATTCTGATTGGCCTTTTTCAGGTCCTTTCGCTAGTCCCCGGAACTTCTCGCTCAGGCGCAACCATTCTTGGTGCCATTATGATTGGCGCTTCTAGATACGTTGCAACTGAATTCTCGTTCTTTCTTGCTATTCCAACCATGTTTGGCGCTTCACTTTTAAAAATGACAAAATACCTGGTTCACGGCAACACCTTTACAGGTATGCAATTAATGGTGCTCTTTACCGGCGTGTTCGTGTCCTTTGTGGTGGCCTATCTCGCCATTAAATTTCTCTTGAACTACATTCAGCATAACGACTTCAAGGCCTTTGGCTGGTACCGAATTATTCTGGGAATTGCCGTAATGGTGTACTTTGGACTCACAAGCTAGCGGTTGATTCTGACAAAATTAGACTGTGCACAATTGATTTTGTGTTACTACCAGCGTACACTGCTATTAAAAAGGAAGTGCTTAAAATGAATACAATTACGGTTACACCCGCAGTCGTTGACTTGTTGAAGCAAAAACACGTCGCCGACAAAACGCTGTTATTGATCACCGATGATGCGGGTGGCAAGTATTCGCTTCAAGGTGGTGCCTGCAGTATTGGCACCAAGTTCACCATCGTGGTTTTAGATCAGCCTGATGATGAATACAACGTGCAACTCAAGAATAACGCCGGTTTATCACTCTACACCTCTGATTACGACGTCTACTTTCTCGGTCAGGGCTTAAAGCTCGATTATCAGAAAAACATGATTAACCTGACCAATAACGGTCAGCTGCTGGACAACAACGTCCTGATTGCTGATGGAAAAGATATTTTAGCTGCTTTTAAGCAGGGTATTTTTGCCAATATTGGCAATTGTTAATTTAAAGAGTGTGAAAACAGGCGTTTAGAGAGTGGAGAATAAGGCAGGGGTAACGGAAATCCAAAACCAGGATTTCCGTTACCCCTGCCTTATTTGCAACTCTCTGCTTGTTTGAGCACGTTTAAGAAGCGTGTACCCCAACGTTAGCTGGTCAGTCAAGAAACCAGCTGAAACTTTTATCAATATCACCTAATGTCACAGCCATTTATTTAACCGCTGCAATTCCTTGCTTCAAACGGTTCAACCCGTCCATCAGCCGTTCCTTCGGGCAGGCCACGTTCATCCGTAGAAATTCACGGCCATCACCGCCGTAAACCGTACCATCGGAAAGAAACAGGCCGGTTTCTTGGCGGATAAACTGTTCCAGCTTGTCGGAAGGCATGCCAACTTTGCTAGTATCTAGCCAGACCAGATAAGTCGCGTCGCCTGCCACAACCTTTACACTCGGAACATTTTCTGCCACAAACTTAGCAACGGTCTGTTTGTTGTCCTCGATGTAAGCCCGCAGATCATGAACCCATTGATGGCCCTTGGTATAGGCTGCAATCGTCGCCGGGATTGCGAATGAATTAGGTTCGGCCAGTTCATCCGTGTTGAGTCCGCGGTTAACGACTGCTCGTAACGTTTCGTTAGGCACAATGACCGTTGCAGCGTGCAGTGCAGCCACGTTGAAAGTCTTACTTGGCGATACCGCAACGACACAGTTCTGTTCGTTAACTTTATTCACTGATGCAAATGGCGTATAACCCTTGTCCGGTGCGGTGATATCACCGTGAATTTCATCGGAGAGCACAACCACATGATGCTTAGCAGCCAGTTCGCCGATGCGCGCCAAAGTATCCGCCGACCAAATCATGCCAACCGGGTTATGCGGATTACATAAAATCATCAACGTTGTGAGCGGCTCAGCCATCTTGGCTTCTAAGTCTCTCCAGTCAATGTGGTAAGTGTCTTGATCATCCAAAACCAAATCACTAGAAAGCACGTGCCGACCGTTATTTAGAATTGAGTTGTAGAAGATATTATATACTGGCGCTTGAACCAACACGTTGTCCCCAACATTGGTCAACCGTCTGACTGATGAGGAAATCGTGGGAACGACTCCGGTAGAAAAAATCATCCAATCCGTCTCAGGTCGCCAGTTATGTTCACTTTCGTACCAGCTCTGAACCGCATCAAAGTAAGCTTGGGGCACTTCTTCATACCCAAAAATACCGTTTTGAGCTTTCTGCTGAATCGCTTCAACAATTGCAGGCAAAGTTTGGAAGTCCATGTCGGCTACCCACATCGGCAGCTCGTTATCTTTAACATCCCACTTGACTGAGTTAGTATGCCGCCGGTCAATTAATTCTGAAAAATCCGTCATGCCGTTTTCCTCCTGACGTTAATTTTGATTGCTGACTTATCGATGTCCGGATCATCAAGGATCACTTCACCAATTGCGGGTGCGTTGATGACGCCGTTCACTGGATTCTTCACACTATCAATCGTGGTGATCACATCGGCATTGACGTCCGTACAATATTCGAATGCCAAATCGGTATTCACTAGTGAACAGTTCTCCAACGTTAAATCATCCACGTAGCAAAGTCCTTGGTCGCTTTCAATCCAGCAGTTCACAAAGCGAATATGTTTCGAATTCCAAGCCAAGTATTCGCCCACTAGCGTAGAATCATAAACCGTTACGTTGTCGCAATTCCAGAAAGCATCATGGGTTTCAAACGTGGAGTTATGAACTTCGATGTTCTTACTGCCATCAAACGCATAGTTGCCACTCAACTTCAGATGATCAACCACAACGTTCTCACAGTTTTTACCAAAATAATCACCCGTTGCTGTAATGTGATCCAGCTTAACATCATTGCACCACCACAGCGTTTCGGCAGCATCGCTCATGGTAAGATTAGATAACTCTGCATGGTTAACATGCCGGAACGTTTTGGTTGCTTCGATCATGACGTTATCCATTTTCAGATTTTTGGTATACCAGATACCAGCGTGAGCTTCCACCTTCAAAGTGCTTTGAGAAACGTTGATATCATCGGCATACCATAGCGGATACTTCCATTTGAAAATATTATGCTCAATATTTAAATGCTTGCTGTGCTTTAATGGCGATTCACCATTCTGAAACGTACTGTTTTTTATGTTGAGGTCGTGAGCTTTAAACAACGCTCGTTCGCCTTCAAAAACTTCTTGATTAATTTCTTTCACAATCGTTACCTTCTCAATTTATGTCGTTATAGATATATTTTAGTTTTAATACTTTACACTGTCTAACATTTGTCACTGGAGAATATTCAAATAGTGATATTTTATATCATACAACCTTAAAGCGACTCGAAGGCAAGTGCAAATTAAATTTTTTTACTTTGGCATTATTACGATTACATCTTGAGGTTAAAATTGAGGTTAAAAAAGAAACCAATTCACGATGAATTGATTTCTTTAACTTACATATTAGTGCCCCATTACAGATCTGGAGAAACTAAAATCTTAACTTGTGACTTATCTTCAGATAAAGTCTTGATACCTTCATCAACGGCTTGATCCAAACCAATTTCTTTAGTGATAATCTTTCTGAAATCGTCTTGATTATTATTAATAATGCCTAATACTGCTGGGAAACTGTTGTTGTAGCACAAAGTGGTAACGATATTGATACCTTGCATGATCACGTCATCCGTCATGTTCATTGAAACATCATTGCCGAATAAGGCAACCACTTGCAGGGTACCCGTTCGTTTAGTAACTTTTAAAGCAGTATCAAAGGTAGCTTGTGCCCCAGCACATTCATAAGCAATATCGACCCCGTTAGGTAATTCCTTACGAATGGCCTCGTTAACGTCAACTTCATTAGGATTGAGCGTCTTCTCAATGCCTAATTCGTGCGCTTTCTTAAGTCGGACTTCAGAAACGTCCACAATGTAAATATTATTTGCGCCACTAATTTTAGCTAATAACGCCATCAATAAACCAATGGGACCGGCACCCATGATAGCCACGTTTTGACCTTCTTGAAGATGACTGCGTTTTACGGCTTCATACACCACTGCCGTTGGTTCAGCTACAGCGCCTAATTTGGTATCCATCCCTTTGGGCAGTTTGTGTGCAAAAACACCCTGAACATTAGCAAATTCAGCAAAACCACCATCTTGTGAGAAACCTAAGAAGTTTCCTGAACCATCAGGACCAACTGCATTATTACAGAAATTGTAGTCCCCTTTACGACAGTTTTCACACTTACCACAGGCAATTAACGGCTCAATAGCGACCTTATCGCCAACTTGCAGATTCGAAACGTCTTGACCAACTTTGACAACTTCACCAGAAAATTCATGTCCTAAAGTGATTGGCACCGTCTTACCAGTCAGCGGATGAGGCACCGTTGGTAACCCCCAGCCTTCCAAATAAGCGTGTAAATCACTTCCGCAAATTCCACAGTATGCTACCTTAACTTGAACTTCGTCATCCTTTGGGTCTGCAATCGCAACATCTTCAACGCGAATATCTTTCTCGCCATAAATCCGAACTGCTTTCATGCCTGTGGCCTCCTTGAACAATTGACAGTAACAACTATTTAACTTTTATACAATTTAATCATACAAGCAAATTTACGGAAATACAATAGACAATGTTAGCGCTTTCGTTCCTATTATGACGCTTTTTATATAGTGTTTTATTTTGGACTTAAGGCATCATAAAAACCTCATAACTATTAATTAATAGTTATGAGGTCCAAGTTCATTATTATTTATTCCGCGTCAACCGACTCACAATCAAACTCATTCCTTCATGATAAACTCCAGGATGATTTCGGGCGAGTCGTGACAGCATTCGGTCTGCTAAGCCAAAGTAATACCGACGCTTTGGGTGCCGTTCCGTAGCTGCCCGATAGAAGACTTTTGCCAGATCAGCCGAAGTTGCTTCAGAGGTGTTCAGCATACCACCCAACAGTTTTTTGGTGCCTTCAGTTAGCGGTGTGTAGGGTGAATCTGGCTTTAAATTACTTAACGCATTATTCATAGCGATATCTAACCAGGAAGATTCCGTCCCGCCAGGTGCAACAATCACTGAGCGTAAGCCAAACTGGCGAATCTCAGTATCCAGCACGTCAGACCAGACATTTAGCCCACGCTTTGTGACGTAGTACCAGCCACCAAGCGGTGAGTAAACATCGCCACCGATGGAAGAGTTATTGACGATTCGACCGAAACCTTGCTGGCGCATTTGTGGCAAAACTAATTTAGTCAGTTCAGACGCGCCAACCAGATTGGTTTCCAACTGCTTGTGAACTTTCTCAACGCCAACTTCTTCCAGTGGACCAAATTCGCCATACCCAGCGTTGTTTAATAGCACATCTACCCGCAAGCCATCAGCCAAGGCTTCCTTCACAAATTGAAGCCGTGAATCGGCATCAGTCACGTCTAAGTAAAGTGGATGGATACCTTCACCTGTAGGGATTTTCTCAACTCGGCGAGCCCCAGCATAAACCTCCCAGCCATGTTTCGCAAATAACTGCGTTGAGGCGTAACCCATACCGCTTGATGCACCCGTAATCAAAATCACTCGTTTTGTCATTTTAAGGTCCCCTTTTTAAACGTCATTCAACTTATCGTTAAGGCAACTTTAAGCCGAAACGACCTTAATTACAAGCAACGATAAAGCCAACATTATTTCCCCTAAATTCTTAAATTCTACCAACCTTTAATTTATTTTTAAACATTCTTTCTTCTACTTATGCGCTAAAGCTGATACACCAACGTTCCGAAAAAAATTAAAATGCCTGTTTACAAATTATGAAAAGATGGTAAGATACTGATTAGAGATTAAAAGACGTAGGAAAGACAAGTAAGTCTAGTCGAACTGTCAGTGAGTTGGGAAATGGTGTGAACCCAATCAGTAATCGGCTTTACCGAATAACACTTTCTTAGTTGCGGGCTGAACCACTTAGCAGTAAGCTTCGCCGTTACCGAAACGTTACCATCGGAGCGTATGTTAGTACGCGTATTGAGGTGGCTTATCTATGGATAGGCAACTTGGGTGGTACCGCGAAATGAAGTCTTTCGTCCCTTGATTAAGGGATAAAAGGCTTCTTTTTTTATTCCAAATCTATTTTAGAGGAGCGAGTACCTTGCATTTAATTATTCCAAAGTCATACGAACCTAAATTAAGCGTTCGCGAAACACAAGACGCCATTCGTTACATTCGGGAAACATTCCAGGATGAATTCCGTAAAGAATTGAACCTGTCACGGGTTTCAACCCCAATGTTTGTTGAAAAGAAGACAGGTTTAAACGATAACTTAAACGGTGTTGAAACACCTGTTTCATTTACCATGAAGGACATGGGCGACGAACAAATCGAAATCGTCCACTCATTGGCTAAGTGGAAGCGAGTTGCTTTGAAGCGTTACGGTTTCAAGCTTCATGAAGGCCTTTACACCAACATGAACGCCATCCGTAAAGACGAAGATTTGGATAACTTCCACTCAGCTTACGTTGATCAATGGGACTGGGAAAAGGTCATCAGCAAAGACGAACGTAACGCGGAAACTTTGAAGAGCACTGTCCGTCAGATTTTCAAAGTCATCAAGCACATGGAACACGAAGTTTGGTATAAGTTCCCAGAATCTGTCTATCACTTACCTGACGAAATTCACTTCGTCACCACGCAGGAATTGGAAGACCGTTGGCCAGACAAGACCCCTATGGAACGTGAAGATTTGATTGCTAAAGAACTTCGCTGTGTCTTCATTATGAAGGTCGGCGGTGCTTTAAAGAGCGGCAAAAAGCATGATGGTCGGGCACCTGACTACGATGACTGGGAATTAAACGGCGATATCATCTTCTGGTACGAACCATTGGATCAAAAGATTGAAATCTCCAGCATGGGTATCCGGGTTGATGCCGAATCCATGAAGAAGCAATTAAAGATTGCTGGCGCAGAAGACCGTTTAAGCTTGCCATATCACAAGATGGTCTTGAACGAAGAAGTCCCATACACGATTGGTGGCGGGATTGGTCAATCACGTTTGTGCATGTTGCTGTTGGGTAAAGTTCACGTGGGTGAAGTCCAAGCAGCATTGTGGCCACAAGATATGATTGATAAGTGTGAAGAAGCGGGGATTCATTTACTGTAGAGTGCGGAAGTAAGCGGTTAGAGAGCGGAGTCTAAGCTGATTACGGTAAAAATCCCGGGTTTGGATTTATACCGTAATTGGCTTAGGTGCAGCTCTCTGCTTGCTGGAGCACGTTTAAGCTACGTAAAATAAAGGGACCAAAGTCGCAATTAATGTCGACTTTGGTCCTTTCGTTTCAGTTCCACCAACCCATATCTTCTCACACTCAAACTAGACTATAATAGAAGAAACTAGTCATCATCGAGGTCATTCCCTATGAGCCAAATCAAACTTCAAGCAGCGTCTTATCACACACCAGATAAACGTCTTCAAGAAACACAGCATCGCTTATTTGCGGCTCTGCGCAAGGCTTTTGAAGCGAAACAAAGCTTCAATACCATAACCGTCAGTGCCCTTTGCAAGTCAGCTCAAATTGCCCGCCAAACCTTTTATCGTCACTACGCCAACCTTGGTGAAATCATCCGATTAAACATGGCTTGGATCATTAACAGCTTTTTGCAGCAAACCGACCAAAAGAATGACTCAACTCGCTTTGCTCCGCACTTAATGGTGAATTTAATGGAAGAAAACCGAACTTCCCTTGCAATGATATTTTGGGCACACGAAGAACAGAATGTGACTCAGTATCTCGTCAACGATATGCGACGCGTCAATGCCATTTACACGACTAATAACTCTGAGGATGCCTTTACTATTGAACTGTACGCCCGAATGGTAATGAGTTTTGCCCAGTTGATGATTGAGCAACCCGGCCTTGACCAAGCTACCCTAATAGAACTTTATCAAAAGCTCATGCCCACTCCGGAAACCATTTTCCACCAAGAATGATTTATCTGTTACAAAACACCTCCTTTTGACAACAAACTGGGGTGTTGTTTTTTATGTTCTCCGTCTAGAATAAGAACCATTCAATTATGGGAGGCACTTAAATATGAAATTTATTACACTTGAAGAACACTGGGAGTCACAACGGGTCAATGATGCAGCAAAGCCTTATATGCCTGCACCCGTCAATCCTCATAAGAATCCAGACGACCACAGTATTGAACGCTTTATGGCCAAAACAAAAAAAGATAACACCGAACTCATCAGCGTTGGCGAAAAGCGCCTAAAGTTCATGGATGATAATGATATTCAAATGCAAGTCATGGGTTACGGTGATGATTCACCACAGAACTTAGATCCTAAAGTTGCCGTTGATTTATGTAAAATGGCTAATGATGACTTAGCGGATGCTATCAGTACTAACCCCGACCGCTTCGGTGGCTGGGCTGCCCTACCAGTGGGCGACCCCGAAGCAGCGGCCAACGAATTGGAACGTGCTGTTAAAGAAAAAGGCCTACAAGGTGCCATGATCCATGGTTACTATGATGGCAAATTCTTTGATGACCCAATGTACGAACCCATCTTCGCCAAAGCCGAAGAACTGGATGTACCACTGTACTTCCACCCCGTTTTCATTCCGCAATCAATCAGCGAACACTATTATGAAGGCAAGGGCTGGTCAGAATTAACGGCCTTTACCTTTGCGGGCGCTGGCTGGGGCTGGCATGAAGACCTGGGTGTTCAAATGGTTCGTTTGATTCTAGCGGGTGTCTTTGATCGCCACCCAAAGCTAAAAATTATCACTGGCCACTGGGGCGAAATGGTGCCTAACTTCTTGGAACGCATGGATCAAACTATTGGTCTAACCGTTAACCTTGACCGTAGCATCAGTGAAACTTACCGAAATAACTTCTACATCACGCCAAGCGGCATGTTCTTCCCAGCTCAATTACAGTTGGATATGACTGAAGTTGGTGCTGATCATTTGATGTATTCACTGGATTATCCATACAATCATCCAGAAGGTGCTGCTAAATTCTTAACTGAGTCTGGCTTAAGTCAGGAAGACCAAGACAAGATTGCGTATGGTAATGCTGCTAAAATGCTTCATTTAAACTAAAAAAAGATGAATTAAAGAGCGTCTGGCATCAGCCCAAAAACTGGTACTAGGCGTTTTTTAGGCTATGACTATCAATAACTGTTCGCAAAGTGTAAAATTATCAAAGATTTCACATGATATAATTAACCCAAGGAGGTGAAATATATGTCCATATCCAAAGCAACCATTATACTTGCAATTACAGCGCTTGGCGTCTTTGGTACTAGCCAATGCGTGCAAGGAAAGACGATCAGTCATCCGCATCGAACGGTGGTCAACCCAGATACATACGGTGATAATGACGGTGGTTTTGCGACTAACTGGTACCGGCTAAAAAGTGCTACTAATGTGACCGTTACCTATTCATCCACCACGAATTCTAATGCGGTGAGAAAACACTTGGAACTGCCAAAGGGTACCATCATCGGTGCACAGCGTTACCATCAGCAAGTGGCATCTAAAAACGTTGCTTACACTTCCGGCTATATGACACCTAACATCAGCTATCATTTAAAATCACATTTGGTTAATTCAAAAGTCTATGGTTTCGGAGCGGTTTCGTTTAAATTACCTGCTAAAAAAGTACAACAAATTGTTCGTCCTGCTTATGGGCTGCCTTACGGGAGCGGTACCTTATATTCTGGCGGTGTAGGTGCCATCAAGAGCCTCAACCGCAACGTCGACGCCATTAAAATATCATCTGACGGCTACATTGAAACTTACCACAACGACCCCAAGAAGTACCCTTCATTTCTCGGGACACTAGAGAGCCATTATCAATCTAAGCCTAATGACTCACAGCGAATCATTCTTTCTGAGAAAACTAACGATACAGTTCATCTGTACTACGCTCACCATTTAGCTGGCGTCAACGACAAACGTGTCCATCAATCTGGCAACCAGCAGTACCGGCTGACAATTGTTAATCGGCACACGCCCTACCAATATAGTGACTCAGCTTATTCAAGCGGTAAAACGATAGCCAGTATCTATTCCGTAGGTGGCAGCAATTACTTTACCATCATCGGTTCTGGTGATGAATAATTGGTTTATCTAAAATAGCAAGGTTGTGCCATAAGTCTATATTGATAAAAATTTCATTTGGTTTCTTGACTTAAAGACAGTTTAAAGTTTGCTTTTGTTCAATACTTTAATCTAGTCTAAACCTGTGCCACAACTCAGATTCCGGCCATTTAACGCCAAAAAGCGCATTCCGACAAAGTTCGACGGAATACGCTTTTTGGCGTTAAATTCTGGAATCTACCGAGTTGTGTCACACTCTCGCTATTTCTTATTTGAATAATTCACTAGCCTCAATGCCTTGTCGAATCTCATCCCGCACCTCACGAAAGGCGCGCAGCTTATCATCATCAGTGCCAGTAGCTTGCGCTGGATCCGGTAACGGCCAATGAACGCGTTGAACACTCGCTGGCGTGACTGGACAACGATCGCGCGCATCACCGCAAAGTGTAACAACCACATCACAAGTATTCAAATAATCACGGTCAATGAGTTTGGAATATTGCTGTGAAATATCGATGCCGACTTCACCCATTACTTGAACCGCCATTGGATTTAGTCCGTGCGTTTCAACACCCGCACTCTGAACTTGCCATTTTGAATCAAGCAATGTTCGCGCAAATCCCTCCGCCATCTGACTGCGACAGGAATTGCCGGTACAAAGAAAGTAAACTTGCTTCATCATTCCACCCCACTATTTTGTCTCACTATAAATTATACCGAGGATGTCAGGTAAGTACTAGTCACTATTCTTAGACTGATAATGACGAATTAAATCGCTCAAAGTGTCGATATCCTGATCAACAACCATCTCTTTTAATACTGCACGGTTATCAGCAGTGAACTACTCGTCACTAAAGTAACGAGCTTCTAGGAACACCGCTGACTTACGTATCATTCAAAGAATGGTACACAGAGGTTACGGCTATTGACTAAGGGCTGTTCCAGCCCAGTTGGTCTTTTATTATGCTGTTGCTTTTAGAATATTCATTGCGGCATTGATATCGCGATCATGGTTAATCCCGCAGTTGGGACACGTCCACTGGCGAATGTCTAAGGTGTGCTTGCCATCATCATAGCCACAGACAGAACAGAGCTGGGAAGTTTTCCGTGGGTTGACAATGAACAGCTGCTTTCCATACCAGGCACATTTATATTCCAGCATTAATCGTAATTCTCGCCATGACTGGTTGGCAATCGCCTTAGATAGCTTGTGATTTTTCATCAGATTTTTGGCTTTCAAATCTTCAATCTTAATCACGTCATATTGTTCAACCAGTTCTTTAGTGATGTTATGCAAATAGTTATCGCGTTGATTGGCAATCTTTTCATGATATTTAGCTACCATCTGTTTAGCCTTCTGGTAGTTTTTAAAATCAGCCAGCTCTCTGGGTTCGGGTACCTGATTGTGCTTATCCCAGGCAATCTCTTTTTCGGCTTGACGTCTGCGCCGAGCCAAACGTTTTTCCCAGTAATGCTTCTTTTTACTGAGCCGTTTATCAAATCGGATAGTGGGATACTTAATACCATCCGAAGTAATCATGAGATTCGCAACACCCACATCAATACCGATGGCCTTACCAGTGCGTTTTAACGGCTCAATATCAGTATCAACCAAGATAATGGCGTAGAACTTACCGGTAGCGGAGAGTCGAATCGTCACATTCTTAATTTGACCAACCGGTTGTCGGCCAGCTTTAAACCTTAGACATCCCAACTTAGGTAACTTAAGATAATGCTGATCAACCAGTTTGATATTGTGGTTAACCGCGTTACATTGATAGCTTTGCTTGGGAAACTTACGGGACTTGAACCTCGGAAAGCCTTGATGTTCTTTGAACAGTTTTTGATAGGCGTGGTGTAAATCACGACTCACATGTAACAATGAAGTTGATTCTGCCGCTTTAAGAAACGGATATTCCTGTTTCAAACACTTAATGAGGTAGTTCATGCCAAACTCATTAACGTAACTGCCCCCGTTGGCATGGCGCTGCTTCTGCATATCAAGCAACTGATTCCAAACAAACCGGCAGTAACCGAAGTTGGCCGTGATTTTTTCCTGCTGTTGTGCAGTGGGATAGATGCGGGTTTTAATGGCTTTTAGCGTCATAAGCGATAACATCCTTTGATTTTATCATTAACAAACGTATGTTCTCATTATACGATATTCCCAACCGGTTGCCAACAAACAATGTCGGAAAAAGGCAAGGAAACACGTCCTTAAAAGAACGTATTTCCTTGCCCAAATTCAAAAAAGCACTCAGCCTTCTTTCAGCTGAGTGCTTTCACTATCTATCTTAACTTTTACAATTCCCCGTTATCCGTCCATTCATACTGAACGTTATTGGGATCTTCCTTCGAATCATAATCAACATCTAAATCGTATCCCTTGAAGAACCAAAGGTCATCTTTTTCAATATAGAAGGTAACACCATCTTTTTCTACTTTGACACCAAAGTTATGCGGATCCAGTTCCCGTGCCAAAGCAATTGAAAAGCCGTCGTGAACCTTCGTGCGGCCATATAATTTACCATAAAAACGAATCGCAGCTTTTTGATCCGAGCTAACGTTCATTTCATCTTCAAACCACTTAGTTGCGGCATCGGTAATTTGTAGTTTCATTGGACATCCTCCTTGGATAACCTGTTTAAGTGCAAGTAAAGTACGTGTCATTCACACGTCAAGGATAATATACCATACCCAAGTACTAGTGTTAAAAAATATACTTGTGTTTTATTTAATTTGTGTACAATTTATCTGTTCTACTTCTTTCAAGCTACTGGTACCAAATGAATGTGGGCGTGAAAGACTTTTTGATATGCCGCCTCGCCAACATGGCTAAACACCTGATAGCCACGGGGATGATATTGTTCATCCAAGTAAGTTTTCGCCTGATCCAGTAAATCGACCATAGCAATTTGAACGTCTCTCGGGGCATCAAAGAAAGTCACATAGTGTTCCTTAGGCACGATCAAGAAATGACCCGGGGCCATGGGACGAATATCAAAGAATCCCTTAGCTAAATCATTCTCTAAAACGGCTGGCTTATTGCAGAATACGCATTTATCATCAATCATAGCGTTCACCCATTTCCTATCTGTATTATTTACCTCTCATTGTAACACCTGGATTATCTCTTAGATTCCCGGAGTATATTGTTTGTAAATACGTTTTCATTAAAGTACACTCTAATAGAGTTGTATTTCAAATTCTTTAGGAGGCTTATTATTTATGACAAAAGTTGCAATGGTTACAGGTGCCGCACAAGGTATTGGTGCAGAAGTCAGTTTACACTTAGCTAAAGCAGGTTTCGATATTGCTGTGGCAGATCTGCCAGCACAAGAAGAAAAAGCAAAATCAGTTATTTCGGATGTTGAAGGTGCTGGTCAAAAGGCAATCTTCGTTCCGGTTGACGTCACGGATCAAGCAGCCGTGTCGAAAGCTGTTGATCAAGCTGCTAGCCAATTAAATGGCTTTGATGTCATGGTTAATAACGCCGGAGTTGCTAAAGTTGATAAGTTTGAAGATATCAAACCTGAAGACCTTGAATTTAGTTATAAGATCAACGTCTTCGGTGTGATTTATGGTATTCAAGCAGCTGCTAAGAAGTTCAAAGAGTTAAACGTACCAGGTCGCATTATTAATGCCTCATCAATTGCTGGGATGCACGCTTTCCCTGTTTGGGCAACTTATTCTTCAACTAAAGCAGCCGTTATTAGCATTACTCAAGCTGCTGCACTAGAATTTGCACCAGCACACATTAACGTCAATGCCTATGCACCTGGTGTTGTGGGTACCACTGGTATGTGGGATGAAATCGACGCTAAGATGTCCGAAATCAACGGCAAACCTTTGGGACAAAACAAGAAAGACTACGTTGGTACAATTCCACTAGGCCGGACTGTTGAACCAAACGATATTGCCAACATGGTGACCTTCTTAGCTAGTCCAGAAGCTGAGTTCATCACCGGTCAAACTTACGCTGTTGATGGTGGTGGCTTACTTTAATTAAATGAACGTAAACGTTAAAAGCATTCCTGCAGGTTAAATTCCTGTAGAAATGCTTTTTTAGTTTCGTTACTATTTAGCTTGCTTTCTCAACTAGTTCGCCATAGAGCTTCAACTGATGCTGATTTCCCCAGCCCTACCTGAGAATACTCATACCATTGAATTTTCAATTAGTGTAAAATTATTACGATACAAAACTGATATTAAAGGATGTTTACATATGAATCGTCAACGTGCTTATTGGTTAATGTTCTTAGTCACAGCTTCTTGGGGTGCATCCTATATGTGGATGAAGATTGCGCTTATCAGCGTGGCACCGCTCTTTCTAGTCGGGTTACGTTTCACCGTTGCGTTTCTAGCAACCATTCTCGTTTTTGCGCGAATACTGAAACGACCCTCTCGCGGTGAAGTGTTCGCTAGTTTCACATTGGGCACCTTACTGTTCTGTGCCTTCACATTTGTTATGATCAGCTTGCAGCATACAACTGCCTCCACTGCCGGCTTTTTGCTTAGTACCACCACCGTTTTTGTGGCAATTTTTGAGGCCATTCTCAAGAAACATTTCCCACGTCTTAGCACAGTCATCACCACGATCATTGTTGTACTGGGATTATACTTATTAGTGGCCAATGGAGCAGGTTTAAAATTGGATTTCAACGCGCTATTATGTGTCATTTGTGCGGCAATCTACGCCATCTACATTATTGTTTCCGACATTTTAGCTAAAAAACATCTGGTAACCTTTGGCGTCAGTATTTGGCAACTGGGCGTGGCTGGCGTTGAAGGTTTAATCTTCGGTGGCTTAATGAACGGCATCACCCTGCCCCAATCCACTTCTCAATGGGGAGCTGTTTTAGCACTTGGCCTGATTTGCAGCGCTTTTGGTTTTGTCGCTCAAACTCAGGTTCAAAACTATTTAGCGCCAGATACGGTGAGTTTGATCTATTCCCTCGAACCGATTTTCTCCGCCATCTTTGCTTTTTTCACCCTTGGCGAAGTATTGTCACCTCAGCAATATTTCGGTGCGGCTATTATTTTCTTGAGTGTGGCGGCTTCGGAGATTGTTAAGGCGCAGTGGCCACAAACTGGAGAATGAACACTGTTGAATTTACCCAAATCTTTGATTAATACGTCCAACATGAAAAAGGACTCCATTCCAAGTAATACTGAAATGAAGCCCTTTATTTGTTACACCTGCCGTTCTGCTAATCATGTTAGCCACTGCTTTTAAACCCTAACAAACAGTGAATGAATACTTCCAATTACAATTCACACGATCTCTAGCTATTAGCGCGATCTTTCCAGAAGCGTTCAATTTGTTCCAAAGATTTACCCTTAGTTTCTGGGAGTACTCGCCAAATAAAGATGGCCGATAACAACGTTACTGCTGTATACAGCATAAAGGTCCAACCCTCACCAATATTTTGCGTCAAAATTGGGAAGGTATAGCTCAAAGTAAAGTCACTCAACCAAAGCACAACGGTACAAATCGACATTGCACGACCACGGATACGTGATGGGAAAATTTCTGAAATTAGAATCCAAGTGACTGGTGCTAAAGAAATCGCGTATGACGCAATCGCAAGTAAAACAAAGATCAAAGTCAAAGTTGCCGAAGCGCCCGTAAAGAAGCAGATTGCAACGATCAATAGACAAATCGACATTGCTAGTGAGCCCCAGCCTAATAGTTGTTTACGACCAACTCTATCAACTAAACCAAGTGACACCACCGTGATTACCATGTTGATCATCCCAATAGAAACAGTGGCCATGAAGGCACCATCTTGACCAAATCCTGCACCCTTAAAAATCTCTGGTGCATAATACATAATGGCGTTACTGCCGGAAAATTGCTGGAATAAGGCTAATAGCACACCGATAACAACGACTGGAAACCAGGTTTTATTAAACAGATCTCGGAAACGAGAATCATCGATAATTTTATTAGCCTCTTGGATTTCAGTCAGTTCTGATTGAGCATCCTCTGAGTTTCCTTCGACCTTCTTTAGAACACCAAGTGCTCGATCAGCCTTACCATGCTGGGTCAGCCAACGCGGACTTTCACCAGCAGGAATTAAAGCAATCAAGAACAAGGCGGATGGAATAACACCAATCCCCATCATCATGCGCCAGCCTGTTGAGACGTTCCAAGCCTGAGTCGAACCAGAAGCGATGGCAGCGTTAATAAAGTACACTACAAAAATTCCAATTGTAATAGCGAGTTGATTCACTGAAACTAACTTGCCACGTACTTCAGCCGGTGCCATTTCAGCAATATACAGTGGCGTGATAAGTGATGTTAGTCCAATACCAACACCAGCAAGCATCCGCCAAATCACTAACGTCATATAACTGCCAGCTAATGCAGCACCAACTGATGATGCAGCAAAAATAATAGCTGATAATACCAGAATCTTTTTGCGGCCAAATCGATCACTTAATACCCCCGCAATCGAAACACCGATGGCACACCCAATTAGAATACAAGACGTTACCCAGCCAACTGCCACACTATCAAGACTAAATTTGACCTGTAAAAAGCCAATAGCGCCAGAAATTACGGCTGTATCATAACCAAACAGTAACCCCCCTAGCGCAGCCGCACATGAAATCAAAATGACATACGGTGTAAGACGCTTTTTCTTTTCCATGTTTAAATACCTCCACCCAAATATGACTACATATTAAGTTAAAAGAACGTTCTATTTATGCTTAATCTAAGGATATAATGAAAACGCATACATAAAAATGTACTAATCAATTGCAAAGATGGATTATCGTGAAGTAAAGCCATTTATCTTTGTCGCACAGTAACTTTTTAATACTCAAACTGCCATTTAGTCCACGTATTGAACTGTTCCCCTGGGAATAACGTGATAGCTGTTAAATCGCTACCCTCTGCAGGTGGCACTTGTGCTTCGAGAGTAATACCATCGTACTGACCAATGTGCTTTGCAATCCCCGTATGGTCAAAGTGATTGGCAGTATAAACCACTATCGACGGTGATTTCGTTGTCATGACTACCCTTCTCTTTTTATCAGGGGAGCTTAAGATAGCTGCTGGGTCATCACCCCGCAGCAAAAACGGATGATTTAAGCCATGTTCTGCATCAATCTCTGGGTCATGACTATTGATAACAGTCCCAACCGGCTTAGCGTTCCGGAAATCAAAGACGGTTCCCTCCACTGACTTTCTGCCTTGATAGGGTAAACTATCCGCATCTAGGGGCAAATACACATCACTATTGAGTTGAAGGTTGAGTCCTAACACATCGGATTCGGACCCATTCAAGCGGAAATAAACGTGATTGGTCGGATTAAAAATGGTCAGTTTATCGCTAACGGCTTTAATTCGGTAGGTCAACTGATTATCATTATCCAACGTATAACTGACCTGCAACTTCATATTACCCGGGTATCCGTTGTTACCATCTGCATCAAATAAGATAAAAGCCACTGTGCTTTGATGCGTATCAAAATGAGTTGAAAAGTCGAACACTTGCGTATCAGTACCTGTTCCACCATGGATGTGATTTTGACCATCGTTTAACGGTAACTGCACAATATGGTTGCCATATTGCCACTGACCATGACGAATTCTGCCAACAACTCGGCCCACTGTTCCTCCCAAAAAATTACGTGCCTTTGAGTAGTCTGCTGGTGAATCAAGCGACATAATGATATTTTCCAATCCTTGTGCGGTTGGAATAAGGATTTTTTCGAGGGTTGCACCATAATTTAATAATTTGACCTGCATTCCCTGATTATTTTCCATCGTAATTTCACAATAATCATGTTGGTTTTCACGTTGATACCGGACTACTTTAATTGACATGTCACTACCTCCTTTCTACAAATAATGCTGTTGAAGTACCGAAAACATCGTTGCATGTTGCGCATTAAAAAAGGTCGGTGGCTGATCTAAATCAAAGTATGCCAACTGAGTCGTTTCGTCTGTCGCCTGTTGTAATAATCTTCCAGAGACATACTTTACCAGATAGAATCCGTTGATTGGCTGAACCTGGTCCCCATTCGGATAAGTGTAGTGATTTTGATCCGACAGCTGTAATAATTGCAACGGCTGAACAACCAGCCCCGCATCCTCCTGAAACTCTCTGACCAAAGCATCTTTAAAACCCTCTCCAAAAGCTAAATATCCCCCGGGGAAACCCCAATCACCTGTATCTGTTCGTTCTTGGAGCAACACTTGCTGGTGTTGATTAAACAAAGCACCTGACGCAGAATTTAAAATCAGTGGTCGATGTCCGACTAATGCACGCAACTCCTTAATATAACTTGGCATATTACGTTTGCCCCCTAAATATTCACCGACAACAATCAGCGTCTCTTTCAAACAACCATTCCAAGATCATCCAAAGAGGCGCTGACATTTAATGCTGCCGTATTTTACTTAACGTTCTCCTTTTTAAAATTGTGATGCCGTAAAACACCTTGATGGTGATTACTAATAGCAAGCGCCTGTCCAAAGAGTTTTTGAGCTTGTTCCACATGTCCTAATCCTAAATGACCTAATGCCATCAAGTAGTAACAATGAACGGCGTTACGGTCCTGATAATTTTCATCAAAAAGCAGAGCATCTGGTAATGAAACGGCAAAGTAATCCATCTTGAAATGATCGAATAAATGTCGCTCTCCAAAGCTGATCAACTTATAATAGCGGGCATCAGCTTGACTGGTTTGGTGTAGCTGTTCAAACGCCAATCCTTGATAAAAGATAGTATCAGCTGGCTGATCGTTGTAGTACATCATATCCGTTGGTTCACTCAAACCAGCAGTTGCCTTTTCAAAGTGTTCTTTAGCTTGAGTATCATCACCACTTGCTTTAAAAGCTAGTCCCAGGTAGTAATTAATGATGTTGTCTACCGCAATCGGCAGCTTTCCCTCACCTAAACTTCGTGGATAAACCAATGCTTGTTTAAGTTTATCGATAGCATCCTGAACCCGATTAGCAGCCAAGTCCTGTTTTGCCGATTCAACCAGCGCATATTCATACTGCGTGCTTACCTTACCTTCACCGCCTTCCCATGGATGGAAGACATGATCCATAATTCTTGTATAAGCTTGCTGATAATCACCCGTTTCGTTTAATAATGTAACCAGTGAGATGTAGCTATCATCACGTTGCTGAGTGAGGTCAAAGTGATCTTGAAGAAAGGCTAATCGTTCCTTTAACGGCCGATTTAACTTTTCGTATAGCGTATCTAGTTCAAACACTAACCGACTGTTTTGCGGATCCAGCTTAAAGGCTAGTTCCAACTCATGCAACGCTTTTTGAGGTTGCTGTTGCCGGTTAAAATAGGCGATTGACAGGTTCCGGTGCGCCATTGGATAATCTGGGTTGGCTTTGACACATTGTTCCCACAGCTGAGTAGCACGGTCATAAACTTTTCGATCATAATATAAATTACCAAGATAATAAGCTGCCAGACCATCGCTTGGGTTTTGCTTAATAGTCGCGCTTAAAACAACGACATCCATTAAACGGTTTGGAAAGACATAATCCGGATTACCAGCAGCACCCTGATCAGCAAATTTCTTTGCAGCCTTTGTATCACCCAATTTATTAGAAAGGAAGGCTTCATAGTAACTCTTGATTGGGTTTTCGGCGGTATATAACTGAATGATTTCCAATGCATCTGCGTATTGACCCGCCTTGATATAAGACTCCGCCAAACTCAGATGGTTATTTAATTTGTGGTTTAAGGCAGCTCCAAGTGCCTTTTGATTCTCCGCACTCGGATTCAGCTTCCAGGCTTCGTAACGGTTACCAAGACATAGTGGATCAATTGCAGCATTCTCTTCCACTAATTGCTTAGCAGCTTCACTCTCATGAGCCCGCCGCAAGACGTTTACCTTAAGTGTCCGCAAAGTCATATCACTATAATTGGTATTCAACCCCTTATCAATATCAATCAGCGCGGCATCTAAATCACCTTCAAGACTCTTTATTTGTGCCAATGCTAAGAAGCCAACTGATTGTGTTTCATAAGACCAAGTTGCTTTAAAGAAGTGGTCATATGCGTCTTTAAGCTGTCCTTGCATCATTAAGCTAAGGCCTAAATGATAGTGTGCTGCGCCAGAAAATGGGTTAGTGTTGTGTTCAGTTTCACGTGCGATAGCCCGTTCAAAATAAGTTTGACTTTCAGCAAATAACCCGCGCCGATACAGCAAAAGGCCATAGGCATCGTTGATTCGATCATCATTTTGATCACGCTTAAGTCCTTCAAGGTAGTAATCATCCGGCCGATAAGTTGCGTGTCGATATTGTTCCAGATGCTGTGCTGCAAAATAAAGTTCATCGTTAGTCTTAATTTCTTCTGGAGCAGCGATTGCTTTTGCAGGATCAGGAATCGGCTTAATATGATCTGCTGCTGGTTGGTAAGCAACCAACTGCTGGCCTTCAGCATCCGTTACCATTAACTTGAACTCAGATTGATCACCATTCACATCGTACTTTTTCTCGAAAGTTTGAGTAGGACTTAACATCACCGTTTCATCTGCTACAAGTTTATCTTGCTGATATAACTTCACGTGTGCGTTTTGATAAACAGAGGTTGCATAGGCCTTAACTGCTACGCCTTGTTGAGTAACTTCTAGGTTCACAGCTGCATCAATAGTGGCATTTTTAACTGCTCCAACATCCTTATACGGCATGAAATATTCAGTGGAAGTTTTTTGCTCGTGTGGTTTCAACCACGTAAAATCAGGTTGATTATCAGTATAGGTTCCAACCATTAGTTCAATATACGGCCCATCATTATCCGTTAACTGATTGTCCCATGACTGGCCAAAGTCGGCGTTACCCCATGTCCACTGCTTCTTACCAGGCGAAGTATGATGGTCAGCAACGTGCAGTAATCCTGCATTCTTTTGGTGATCATAGTTACCTAAAAAATCATATTCTGAATGAGCAGCCATATAAGAGGTCGGTACAGGAACGTTCTTGTAGCGTGAAATATCAACACCTGCAGAATAGTCGATTTTGTAGTACTCACCGGTGGCAATTGGAAACGTTGAAACTGCCCGCTTACCGTGATCAAAGACGGCATTAACATCAGGTGGGAAAATCGATTGCGTATTATCATTCACTGGCACAGCTGGATTGGCCCACCAGAGAAATGTTTGCGGTAAATCAGTCGGGTTGCTAAAATGTTCATCTAGTTTTAAATAGGCTTTGTCTGCAAACATCGTAAAGCCAACCAAAATTTTAGTCCCATACATTTTGTCAATATCGCTAATCCACAACGTTTTTGCGTTGTCATGTTCTTCAATTTTTGTCTCAACGGGTAAAAAAGTGTCTGGACGGTGATGTTGCGGCCAGTTAAATTCAATCCCACCAGATATCCAAGAACCAGTTAAACCAACTAACGCTGGCTTAATGACGTGATTATAGTAGACGAAATCATAGTTATTTGTCTTGTCTAAGGCACGATAAATTCGACCGCCTAATTCAGGTAAAAAGGTTACCTGAAGATACTGGTTTTCTAAAATAATTGCGCGATAACTTTGATCAACCTTATCTTCATGAATCTTTTCAGTGACGGGGAATGGATAGACTTTGCCGCTACTGCCCTGATAAACCCTCTTCTCAAGAAACATCGGGTTTTTTTCGGGTTTACTGGTTTGATACGTTGGCAACGTGATCGTCGTTTCTGTGATAGAAACACCGGTATTTGTACTCATTAAAATCGTTCCTTTCTGTCCTTTGATTATCTACACCATAGTACAGAAAGCGTTTTCTTAAAATGCACTATCCTCACCCAAAGATGGATTATTCGATACAGTCGGTATATAATGTAAGCGTTTTATATAATACGTTATATTTATTGAATGGAGGGGTTCCATGCGTCGTTTAGAAGATTTCGATAACGAATACTTATTTGTGTTACCGCCAGCTTTACTACGCTCATATGCATCCTCACCTATTTTCAACAACCTCTACGTCACCGATCTTGGCTTTTTCCCCAACGCTGACTATCACTACGTTTCTCGTCAAAACGGTACCAATACCTGGATCGTGATTTTTTGTACCAACGGATCAGGCACAGTTGTTGTTGATCATACAACTTACGCGATGAAACAACATTCGTTCATTATCTTGCCACCTAATATCAGACATAAATATTTCACTGCCGAAAACGATCCTTGGGACATCTACTGGGTACACTTTCGTGGTAACTTAGCGACTAGCTATCCCTGTGTCTACCCCAAGTCTGTCTTCTATTTAGAAGAACTTCCCATTAGCCAAATTAAATCCGTTATGGAGCTGTTTTGGTTTATGATCAAGACCTTTCAACCAGGATTTTCGTTAAACCGAGAATTGTATGCTTCTCAATTACTAGGTGCGCTCCTCTCTGGCTTAAGCGTTAATAAAAGTGATGTCACTACAGGCAGTACCTATGTAGATATGGCCATTCAATACATCTACAAAAACATCAGTAACCCCATTAAACTAGACGATATCGCTAAAACACTGGGAATTTCAATCAGTTATCTGAGTCGAACCTTTCGCAAAGTTACCAAGGTCAGTGTGAATCAATTTATCACCTCTGCCAAAATAGACCGAGCAAGCCATTATCTACGATTTACTAATATCCCTATCCAACAAATTGCCACCCGATTAGGATACACTGACAGTTATTACTTTTCCCGAGTGTTTAAAAAGGAATACCACGTTTCCCCAAGAGAATACCGTCAACAGGAAATTTCGTAAGGATTAACAGGTTCCATAGTTCCAAAAAGCCTATTCCGAGGAATTGCCGGAATAGGCTTTTTTAACAACATCTATTTAATTTTCCTTCAACGCTTCCACCATATCAACATGCTTCAGCTTCTGATGGGTCACCCACATCACAATTAGGGTAAACACTACCATCAGCAACGTAGCTACCACGTATCCTGGCCAGCGAATAATTACCGGGAAGACTACCTGGGACGTTGTCGCCTGATTCAAAATAAAGCTAAGCAATCCCCAGCCAGCACCATATCCCAAAATGATGCCGAAGATGGTCAGTAAAATATTCTCCCGTGAAACGTACATGGTCACTTCATTATCAAAGAAACCCAGCACTTTCACCGTCGAAAGCTCACGAATCCGCTCTGAAATATTGATATTAGTTAGGTTATACAACACCACGAACGATAGAACACCAGACAACAGGATCATGATTAACACAATGACGTTCATAGAACTGCTCATGGTCTTGATCGTGGTTTCCTGATCTGACGCGAAACTGGTTCCCAGTGCACCGCCGTGTTTCAGCAATTGTCTTGCCAGTTTATTTTGCTGCTGGCTGGACTGCTTGTTTAATTTAACGAACAGCGTATTTACTGCTGGTTTGGCATTAAAAGCATTGTGGTAGGCAGTTGGACTCATGTACGCAAAGACTCCCATGTAGTTCGGCGTCACTGCCACTACTTTTAAACGTGCCTTTTTACCTTTGGCAGTGGTAAAGCTGACATTGTCCCCCGCTTTAACGTCAAGCTGAGAGGCAATTTTTTTGCTGATTACCAACCCGCTTTTAGTGAGCGCATGACTTAACGTGACGTATTTCTTGAACTGTCGATTATCGTTCGGGGTAACTAGATTCACGTCACTGATTTGCTTGGTATTAGCTTTCACCTTACCAGTGGTCAGATTAACCTTTGTGGCGCCCTTATATGCATCCGACTGATTCAACACCCGCATCGCCTTTTGACTCTGACCATCATGGGCCAATGATACGGTAGCTGAATAGTGGAAGATTTGACCGTACTGCTGACTAGCAGTTGAACCGATTGAGTCATTAAGACCAAAACCGGTCAAAATCAACGCCGTCCCACCAGCAATACCAATAATCGTCATCCACATCCGGCTCTTGTACCGAAATAGGTTTCGGTAAGACACTTTCTGATTGAAACTCATCCGACGCCACAACGGTGTAATGCGTTCCATTAAGATCCGTTTCGCTGATTTAGGTGTTCTTGGCAACATCAGATCAGCGGGCTTTTCAGCCAACTCGCGACGAATCACAATCACTGCCGCGCCTACCGTTGCTAACAGCGAGAAGACAACCGCTAAAGCAATCACTGACCACATCACCGGCACTGAGGTGGTCAACGGAATACTCATGTGGTACATCGAAATAACAAGCCGAGGAAGGGTCACGTTTCCAATGGCACTACCTAGAATGGCACCGATTAAGCCGGCCATTAACGCATAGCTCAAATAGTTTTTAGCAATGGCCCACTTCGTATAGCCAAGCGCCTTGAACGTGCCGATTTGCCTTCGCGCTTCCTCCACCATCCGTGTGATCGTGGTAAAAGTAATCAACGCTGCAATGAGAAAGAAAAAGACTGGAAATACATTAGCAATGGCCGCAATTCGGTCCGAGGTGTCTCCAAATGATGTAAATCCTGGCAAGTCTTCGCGAGTCTGCCAAGTATAGGTCGTGTGTGCTTTAGCAGTAGCTTCTTTCAACGCTGCATTTAACTTCGCCTGATTTTCACTTAACGTTTGCGTTTGCTGCTGGAGCGCTGCTGAATTGCCAGTGGCCTGTTTTAACTGCGCTAACTGCTTAGATGCTTGCGTTAATTTTTGCTGTTGCGGCGCGAAGGAACGTTTTACCTCTGCTGATAGTTGCTGATTGCGTTCCTTAGCCCGCGGTTTAAAGGCAGCCTTTAATGCTGTCACTTTTTTATTTACAGCACTTTGATAGTCATCGTTAAACGAATTCATTGACTGCAATGACTTGAACCTCACCGTTAATACCGTTGCTGTTGGCAGGTTTAATTGCTGCGGTTTAATATACGCAAAATAACGAACCGTACCATCGCCAACGTTTGCTGAGCCACGGGTACTGTAATCGATGTACTGTGGTGAATCCGCAAAACCAACGATTTGATAAGCCTGTTGCTTAAGATCAGCTTGCTTGTTAAACCGATACGTGTCCCCTAGCCGGTAGCCATAATCACGTTTAGCCCGTTCGTCCAATACGATTTGATCTGCTGACTGGGGTAAATGACCGCTCCGTAGTTTCAGCTGATTCTGTTTCGCACCAGATTGATAGCCATATAATGCCACCACGTCTTCATCCTTGCCGCCAGTGACATACTTGAACTTGCTGGTTTCCGCTTGCACACCAGCAACTTGTTCAGCGGTTCGAACGTCTTTTGGGGTGAATCCAGTTGTGGAAAACAGTTGTACATCGCTTAAGTGCTCAGTTTTAACCGTATTATCCATGGAATCATTGAGACTAGGACCAGCAGCTTTAACCCCCACAAAGATCAGTGTTCCCAATAAAATAATCATAATAATGGCGATAAACCGCCCCTTGTTAGCAGCAATCTCACGCCACATGTTTTTAGTCATGGGTTTCATCCCGATCACCACTCAATCTGTTCAACGGGAACGGGTGTCGGATTATCTTCCACCGACCGCACCTGTGCATCGTTGATTCGGATGACACGGTCAGCCATTTTGGCGATGGCTGCGTTATGGGTGATGATCACCACCGTCTTATTATCGCGTTGACTGGCCGTTTGAAGCAGGCTCAGGACTTGTTTCCCGGTTTCAAAATCTAGGGCACCCGTTGGCTCATCACACAGGAGCAACTTGGGGTTCTTGGCTAGGGCTCGGGCAATGGCGACCCGCTGCTGTTCACCGCCGGAGAGTTGCGACGGAAAGTTATCTAGTCGATTGCCCAGTCCCACTTCACGTAACGTTTCTTCAGCATCCAACGCATCATCCACGATTGAATTAGCCAGTTCGACATTTTCCTTAGTCGTTAAGTTCGGAATCAGGTTATAGAATTGAAAAACAAACCCTACGTCGCTGCGACGGTACGCCGTTAGCTGACGATCGTTAAACTTTGCAATATCCACGCCATCGATCAAAACTTCACCGCTTGTTGGCGTATCCATACCACCCAAAATATTGAGCACCGTCGATTTCCCCGCACCACTAGGACCTAAAATCACGGTTAACTGTCCCTGTTCACACGTGAAATTTAATTTGTTATTGGCGATGATTTCAGTTTCGCCCATTTGATACTTCTTCGATTCGTTTTGTACTTCAATGTAACTCATGCATTCCACCTCGTTTAAGTTCTCTTGTATTGAGTATCGCTTGACCAACGCAGAAATTCAAGGTGGAATTTTATTGTGACTATCAAATATTGATCAATAGGAAAAAGGCTACAAGCCATCAATTTCGTACTGACAGCTTATAGCCCAATGTATATATTATAGAAGTTAATTTTGATAAAACCGCGGCAATCGTTCACTAAACCCACAGGCAATCTCATAATGGATCGTGCCACAGTAGTCAGCTATCTCTTGCAATGAAATTGTTTGACCATGATCTTCACCAACCAGTGTAACAAGCGTCCCTACTGGGTATTCATGCGGCAGCCGAATCATTAACTGATCCATACATATCCGCCCAATAATTTCACAATACTGACCGTCCACCAACACGTGAAAGCCTTGCAGTTGCCGTCTATACCCGTCAGCATAGCCAATCGGAACCGTTGCCACCCACTCGTCTTCCTGTGCCGTATAGGTAGCACCATAGCTCACTGATTGACCCGCTTTTAATGCTTTGACGAAAACCGCACGGGACTCCAGACGCATCGCTGGGTGCAAGACAAACGGCGGTTCCAGTTCGACCCCTGATGGATTTAAGCCATAACCGCCAACACCGAAGCGAATGAGGTTGCCGTTACAGGCATCATGCCACAAACTTGTGGCAGTGTTGGAGACGTGAACGTATTTTGGCCGATCAGGCACCACCGCCATGAAAACACGCCACTTCTTTAATTGTTGTTCAAAGTATTCCGTATCAGCCGAATCGGCTTTGGAGAAGTGGGTAAAAATGCCTTCAAATGTAAACTGCTCAGCCGTTTGAAGATACGCTACAGCCGCTGCCAACTGGGTAGACGTCTGAAACCCAATTCTACCCATTCCAGTATCAAGGCCTAGATGAACGGCTAATGGTGTGGTCACGTGCTCGTTTTCTAAAAAGCCTTGTGCAGTTTTCAGCCAAGTTAACGATCCCACTGTCGCGGAGATATGGTTGACGGCTAACAGTGCAGCGTATTGAGGCTCAGTAATGCCTAATACTAAAATCGGCTGATTAAACCCAGCTTCACGTAACGCTAGTGCCTCATCGAGGATTGCCACACAAAAGCCCGTAGCACCCGCACGCAATGCCGTAGCTGCCACTTGAAGCAGACCGTGTCCGTAAGCATTAGCTTTCACTACCATGAATAGCTCAGTTTTATCAGTTAATCTGGCCTTTTCATTTGCAATATTCTGATAAATTGCGGTTTGGTCAACCACGATTCGACTTGGTCGATGTTTGCCAATTACCATTTTACAAGACTTCCTTTAATGAAATTACCCATACTTTCAACTGTATCCAAATTTTTTTAAATCATTAGTTCGAAATAAAGCCATACTTTATCCTTCACGCCGTTTTGTTTGTACAGTGGATTGTCCGTGTAGCAGACTTTCAGGCGATAACAGCTGATCAAGCTGCTCTACTGATAACAGGTGTCTATCAAGAACAATTTCTCGCACGGAGCGCTCCTCGCTCAGTGCTTGTTTAATCACCGCCGTTGTCTTGGTATAACCCAAGATTGGTGAAAGTGCGGTCGCTATAATTGCTGAATGTTCAACATAACGTTGCGTCTTTGTTCGGTTAACTTGCAATCCATGCAGGCAGTTAGCAACTAAAGTCTGGATGCCCTTTTCGAGGTAAGTCTCACTCGCCAGTATGTCGCGAAACATAATTGGCTCAAAGGCGTTTAACTCAAGTTGACCACCTTGCGCGGCTAAGGTAACCGTGGTGTCGTTTCCGATAACTTCAAACGCAACTTGGTTCACCACTTCTGGGATAACTGGGTTGACTTTAGCTGGCATAATTGATGATCCTGCCTGTACTGCTGGCAACCGTAGTTCCGCTAATCCAGCTTGAGGGCCACTTCCGAGCAGTCGTAAATCGTTACAGAACTTAGATAAGTCAACTGCCAACGCTTTGAGCGCACCGGAAAAGACTACCGCAGTGTCACAGTTCTGAGTGGCATCAATCAAATCTGGAGCTGAAACGAGATTTAACTGTGTCAGCTGGTTGACCTGTCCCACAATGTGCGCTTGATAATAACTAGTGGCGTTAAGGCCAGTCCCAATCGCGGTACCACCTAAATTAACCACCGCTAAATCATCTCGCACAGCAGATAAACGTGCTAAATCACGCTTAAACATTGACCGATATGCCGTAAACGTTCGCCCATAAGTTGTAGGCACAGCATCTTCCAACTGTGTTCGGCCAATTTTCAGTACGTCCTTATTCTGCTCCGCGAGGTTTTCAAGCTCATCGAGTAAACCGTTGATTGCTTTCAGAAGAGATGGGAGCTTTTTTAACATTGCCATTTGACCAGCTGTTGGAAAGGTGTCGTTAGTTGACTGTGACTGGTTAACGTCATCGTTAGGATGAACGTGAACGCCAGGTGTCAATGCTTCTGCCAAGTGGGCAACAACTTCATTAACGTTCATATTAGCTGAAGTACCAGCACTGCCTTGGATTGCAGGCACAATAAACGCGTCTTGATGTCTGCCAAGCAACAGCTGATTGCATGCCGCGATAATGGCGTTAGCTTTGGCGGCCTTCAAGGTACCAGCTTGTTGGTTGACCTGTGCTGCCGCTTTTTTAATTTGGAGAAAGCTTTCGATAATTAAGGGATGGATCTTTTCCCTTGAAATAGGAAAGTTGTTCTCTGCACGCTTACTGTGAATACCATATAAAGCATCATCATCAATCGCTAACTTACCAATACAATCCTGTTCAATTCTCATGGCAATCTCTCCTGTCGTTTAATTTAAATAGTTTATGTCAGATATACTAACATCACAAAATATATCCTATACCTATTTAGAAATTAATCAATAGAATACTGCTAAAATAGGTGCTATGTTAGGTTTACCAATTTCAATCAATTAAACTAAATACCAATAAATCATGGTTTATCACGTTTTTAAATTGTGAATTCAATTAGATTCTATGTTACTAAACATGACATATGTTCGTTAAAAATACTTGAGTCTATTACATATTGTATCTAATCACCAGCGCCTCCCTTCAAGTGCCTATTGTTTCATGACATACTTAGCAAAATTGCTTTTCTAGTCTACTCACAAGATTCCAAGATGTTAGCTTACCGTCTCCTCTCCTTAAAATATTCACGTGCTGAATGGTCTTTTATCAAAAATGCATAATCAATTTTGTATTACTACCGTTTACAAGTAAACTTATGAACGTCACAATTTTGACCTTAAACTGATAATTTGCTTAGTTTCTACTCATGCGCAGAAGAATGATCAGTCTGCCACAGCAATGTGATAATCAGTCAATCTTTGGCGCTTTTAGGTAAGTATTTATTCATTTTAATTATGCATAATTAATTATTAGAAAACAATTTAATTAATTAAATCGTTTATAATCGCTTCTATGTCAGTCATTATAGCAACTATTAAATCCATTTTCTACATAAAATCTCATTTATTTTTAATTTTACTATTGAATTTTATTTCATTAGGTGATTAAATTAACATCAATGAAAAGGAGTGAGACTATGAACAAACAAGAAAATACAAATGCTGATGGGACGAAACGATCTCTATCTAATCGGCACGTTCAAATGATTGCACTCGGTGGCACAATTGGTACTGGTCTCTTCTTGGGTGCTAGTACGTCTATTACTAAAACTGGTCCTTCGATTATCTTGGTATATATGATTATTGGTATCTTTTTCTTTCTAATGATGCGTGGTATTGGTGAAATGCTGTATCAAGATCCCTCTCAACATACGTTCATTGCGTTTATTACTCGCTATCTGGGTCAACGAACGGGGTACTTTGCTGGCTGGACTTACTGGATTGGGTTGATTTGCGTGGGCATGGCCGAAATAACTGCCATTGCCAGTTACGTTCAATTTTGGTTCCCGCATCTCCCTGCTTGGTTGATTCAAATTAGTTTCTTGGTCATATTAACCAGCGTCAATTTAATCGCCGTACGCATCTTCGGTGAAGCAGAGTTTTGGTTCGCCATGATCAAAATTATTGCTATTCTCTCAATGATTGCGACAGGAATCATGATGTTACTGACACACTTTAAGACGCCAACAGGTCAAGTCAGTCTTGGCAACATTACAACTCATCTATCGCTATTTCCAAACGGTATTAACAGCTTCATCAGTGCCTTCCCGATGGTGTTCTTCGCCTTTTTAGGGATGGAATTCATCGGTATCACTACCGCTGAAACGAAGAATCCCCGTCACGTATTGCCAAAAGCAATCAATGAAGTGATTTACCGGATTCTGATTTTCTATATTGGTGCCCTACTTGTTATCATGTTGATTTATCCATGGCAAAGCTTATCAGCAAAGCAAAGTCCATTCGTACAAGTCTTTTCATTAGTTGGGCTTCGCGCAGCAGCTGCCATCATTAACTTCGTGGTTCTCACTTCAGCGGCATCATCACTGAACAGCATGATTTATTCGTCTGGCCGCCATTTTTACCAACTAGCCAGCGAATCTCATGGTCGCTTCATGAGCCATTTCAAAGGCATTTCTACACACGGTGTTCCTGCTCAGGGCATTTTGATTTCTGCGACGTTAATTTTGTTGGCTCCCGTTATTAGCGCTCTTCCCTACGTATCAAACGCCTTTAGTTTAATTACGTCTGCATCTAGTGACCTGTACCTGATCGTCTATTCACTCACCATAATTGCCCATTACCGATATCGTCAGTCAGCCGATTTTATGCCAGACGGATTTTTAATGCCAGCCTACAAAGTCTTCGATCCAATGCTGATTGTCTTCTTCATCGTCATCTATATCAGCTTGTTCTTTGATAGCAGTAACTGGCTTCCCGCTACAATGGGGATTCTATGGTGTGTCATCTTTGGCTTCTTCTCATCTAGAGAGCGTTCAACGGTGCCAACTGTACCGGTTGCTAACGATAAACTGCTTTAACCCCATTTGTTGCACAAAAAAGCACCAACTCGTAATTGAGTTGGTGCTTTTTTTAAATGTTCACGTTATCCGTTAAAGAAATTACTTCTTCAATGGAGTCCATTGCCATTTAGTGAATTCTTCAATGTCGCGACCTTCGTCACGAGTAATCTTGAAGTGTTTTGCTAAGATGTCATCCATCTTCTTGTCAAAGGCTTTACCGGCAGCTTCGTCGATAGCACCGTTAGCAATCAAGGTGTTAATAGCATCTTTAGCTTGGTTGAAACGATCAAGCTTAGAGTATACACGCATGTCGTATGCAGTAGTGATGTCACCATCTTCACGGTAACCATGAACGTGTGCACCAGTGTGTTGACGTTCGTAGAAGATTGATTCGATCAAGTCTTCGTAACCGTGGAAACCAAAGAGAACTGGAGTCCCTGATTGACCGAATAATGATTCGAACTTGTCATCTGACAATGAACGTTCTGCGTTCAGAGGGCCGTTCTTCTTTTGAAGACGTCCGAGTTCAACAACGTTGACATAACGCATCTTAACTGATGGGAATGCATCGTTGATCATGTCGATAGCAGCCAAAGTTTCGATAGTTGGTTCAACACCGGCTGAAGCAAAGACGATATCAGCATCTTCACCTTCAGCAACAGTTGAAGCCCAATCAATAGCCTTGATACCTTCAGTGGCTAATTCTTCAGCTTCATCGATTGAGAACCATTGTTGACGAGGTTGCTTAGAAGCAACGATGTGGTTAACCTTTTGACGGTCACGGAAAGCACGGTCAAAGACAGCTAACAAGGTGTTACCATCGGCTGGAAGGTATTGACGAATAAAGTCAGACTTCTTTTCAGCCAAGTGGGTAAGCATACCTGGGTCTTGGTGGGTGTAACCGTTATGGTCTTGTTGGAATACAGTTGAAGTTGAGATCAGGTTCAATGATGGGTAATCATTGCGCCATGGTTCAGCAGCAGCTTGACGGATCCACTTGAAGTGTTGAGTCGTCATTGAGTCAACTACTCGTAAGAATGATTCGTAAGAAGCGAAGATACCTTGACGACCAGTCAGAGTGTAACCTTCAAGCCAACCTTCAGCTTGGTGTTCTGACAATTGAGCATCTAAGATACGGCCTTCTGGGGCTTCGTATTGGTCATTAGGTTCCTTGACCTTGCTCATCCATTGACGGTTAGTCATGTCGAACATGCTCCAGAGACGGTTAGACATGGTTTCGTCAGGACCGAAGACACGGAATGAAGTTGGGTTCTTAGTAGCAACACCAGCAAAGAATGTTGACAGAACGTTCATATCCATGTTGCGGTTACCATCTGGTAATAAAGTCCCGCGGTTGTTTTCGTTGATGTCGTTAGCTAAGCTCTTCCAGTCAGGTAAGTTAAGCATAGCAGGCTTTTCGCCACGACGACGGCCACCGTTAGTAACAGGGTTGGCTGCCATACGCTTGTCACCCTTAGGTGCGAAGTCAGCAACTTCAGCCTTCAATGAACCATCAGTATTGAATAATTCTTCTGGCTTGTATGAGTTCATCCAAGCTTCGAATTCTGGTAATTCATCGAGGTTGTTTTGGCTCAAACCAAGTGGAACTTGGTGAGCACGGAATGAGTTTTCAATTGGTTCGCCGGCTGGGTTCTTCTTAGGACCGCCCCAACCTTTTGGCAAACGAGCGATAACAACAGGCCAAGCTGGAATAGTACCATCTTCGTACTTGCCGTTTTCGCGGGCATCTTTTTGGATTTGTTGGATATCAGCAATTGCTTGATCAAATAACTTAGCAGCTTTTTCGTGGTAAGTCATGTAATCATGGATATCATCGTTTTCAAGGAAACGAGGTGACCAGCCAAGACCTTCGAAGAACTTAGTGATGCTTTCATCACTCATCCGACTGAAGAGAGTTGGGTTGGAAATCTTGAAGCCGTTTAAGTCAAGAATTGGTAAAACGGCACCATCATTCTTAGGGTTCAAGAACTTGATTGAGTTCCAAGCAGTCATAGCAGGACCGGTTTCAACTTCACCATCACCAACAACAGTAAAGGCGATTTGGTCTGGGTTATCCAGAACGGCACCAGTTGCGTGTGAAAGTGAGTAACCAAGTTCGCCACCTTCATGAAGTGAGCCAGGAGTTTGAGCAGTCATGTGGGAACCAATTCCACCAGGGAATGAGAACCGCTTGTAAAGACGTGACATACCTTCAAGGTCCTGAGTAATTTCAGGGTAGGCGTCGGTGTAAGTACCGTCCAAGTATGAGTTAGTAACCATAACTTGGCCACCATGACCTGGGCCACCAATATAGAACATGTTCAAACCGTACTTGTTAATCAAACGGTTGGCGTGAGCATACAGGAACGTTTGTCCTGAAATGGTACCCCAGTGACCGATTGGCTTAACTTTGATGTCGTCCTTCTTGATTGGTGTGTCAGTAACTGAGAACAATGGGTTGTTCTTCAGGAAAATCATACCACCTGAAAGGTAGGTTGTAGCGCGCCACCAGGCGTCAACTTTTTCCAAGTATGACTTGGAATCATAATCTACTGCCATGAAATTATACACTCCTTCATTAAATAGCTTTACTTCTGACAACTAACGATAAATCGTTTTGGTCTTTTGCTTAGTTAATAATACCAATTCTCACCAAAAAGTCAACAACTTTTTAAATTGATACGGTCCAATTCATAAAAGTGTAAAAAATCTTTCATTTTCACGTTAAGCAAAATTGTGAAACCAGCTTGGTTTATCGTGCTTAAATCATACTATGGATGGAAGAAATGTGGTAGTTAATTTTCAATTAATTCATGGATTTCTTCCATAATTGAATTTCCATCATTTTACAGGGCAAGAAAATTTACACCATCAAAAAAGTCGTGAGAATTAATCCCACGACCATTTTTAACTTCAATAATGATTCAAATCATTCAATTTAACGATATTAAGCCTCAACTTTAGGTTTACGGTTTTTAAGTAACGTGATGGCGATGATAAAGCCAACCAGCGCAATTCCCATCAAAATCGCATACGCAGCATTAATTCCAGCCGCAGTGGTCTGCTTACCTCCAGAAATCTGTGCGGCAACCGCTAATAACCCTGTTCCAATAATCGTGCCCAACATCTGTCGGCCAGAAACAATGATGGCATTACCATGACTCACCTCAGCCACTGACAAATCGCTTTCGGCAAAGGGAATCAGCGGTGTCATGATCATCGACATGCCAAAACTCAACAAGAGATAACACGTGCCAGCAAACCAAATCGAACTCGTCGAATGTAATAAAAAGGTCAAACCGGCAGCTCCCAAAACAATGCTAACCGTGCCACAAATACCAATCAGTCTCGGACCTTTGTGATCCAGCAGCCAGCCACTGATTGGGTTGGAAATGAGATGTGAAAGAGCTGCTGGCAACATAGCTAACCCAGCAATCGTAGCCGAATAGCCCAATACAGTTTGCAGCATCAGTGGCACCAGCATCACATCCGTCATATTCACCGCGTACCCAAGAATAATCAGGGTAATGGTCACAGAAAAGCGCCGACTCTTAAAAACACGTAACTGTAAGAATGGCGAAGAGACATGGAACTGTCGGTAACCGAAAACAATCAGAATAGCTAACCCTACTAATATCTCACCGACATTTGTGGCAGACACGCCAATCATTAAAACCGAAAAACCTACCGAATATAGTACTGCCGAAATGACATCTAAAGTTTCGTTAGTTGTTTCTCCCACATTGTGAACCAGCTTTAAACCAATCAGTAGCGCTGCCAAGGCCATCACTAGCATCAAAATAAAAATCGACTCAAAGCCAAATGAGTCGTTAAGAATACCAGCTACAGTCGGTCCAATGGCGGGTGCAAATGCCAACACGATACCAATCATCGCAAAAGCACTCCCCTGCCGATTTTTGGGATAACTATTCATCAAGACTACCTGAGTCAACGGCAACATCACACCTGCGCCAACGCCCTGAATCAGGCGTCCAAATAATAGGACTGGGAAATTAGGTGCTAATAATGAAACAACGATTCCCACGGTAAACAAAGACATCGTTGTTAAAAATAAACGTCTAGTAGGAATTCGGTTGATCAGAAAAGCAGTGAAGGCTGAGACAATACCCAGAATCAGAATATAGCCCATCGTTAACCATTCACCTGTCGCTTCACTGATATTATATGCCCGAGAAATTTGCGGCACACTTGCTGTCATCAGGCTCTGACCCAAAGAAGATAAAAAAGCCCCAATCATCAGCGGCACGACCATGTGCTGCGACCCTTGTTTCGTCTTGCTCATACCAATTCTCCATTCTCTTGGCAACACTTGCGTACTGTCTTATTTTTAAAAGTTTAACTATCCAATTATAGTGATTAAATCAATTGCAATCAAACTCGAACGGCTGGCAATGACCGATTTAATGAGGAATACACGATTAAGTGATAGATAAAATTAATTGACAATTATCAATCATTGACTATACTATACTGTCATAGGCAATTAATATGAACAATTAGTTTTGAGAGGAAGTCATCATTAATGTTATTTGAAGAAAAGCGACCAGAAACCCATAACGCGCAAGAAATGCTAGATAAGTACCAAATCACAGAATTAGTTCACTACGAACGATACGCCCGTGACTACGGTCTTTGGGATGGTATGGCCACCTGCTATACCGATGACGCTACCATTGAGATTTCTTGGTATAAAGGACCAATTAAGGGCTTCTTAGAGGCTTCCAAACCTGGTCCAGATGCCCAAACAGACTCCTTGCCGGCACACAAGATGCATGAAACTCTTGTCTGGCTCAACGGTGATAAAGCTGTGGCCGTAGTTGTCACCACCATGACAGGCCGGACACCGGTTCAGGGACAAACGATGGATAATTTAATTTACGTTCGCTTGGTTTACTCCCTGAAACGAGTAAACGATGAATGGAAGATCTACTCCATGACACCCGTTTACGAACGCGACACGCTGCTACCCGTTACGCCTAAGGATATTAAACCGGTTAAAGGCGCACGTGACAGTTATAAGAATCTAGCCATCGTTTTGAAAGATCTCGGTGCTAAAACCAGCGATGATTTACCTGGTCTGGATCAGCCAGCCAGTGTTCAAAAATTTCTTGGTGGCGTTCAAGACTGGTTTGAAAAGAAGGCGTAACCTAGTATGACTAAAATAATTACGGTTGAAGAACATTTCGAGATCGATCCTGGTCAGTCAGCACCTAAAGCCAAACAGGAATCTAAAGTCGACCCTAAAGGCCCACAAGCTAACATAGTAGATCAGTATCTGCATAGCTTTGACAAGCGCCTTGAATACATGGACAAATACAATATCGACATGCAGGTCGTCTCCAATACTGGCGGACCAATGCTGGCAGGTTCTAAGGAACAAGCTGTTACCAATTCCCGCCAAATCAACGATTTATTAGGCAGTGAAATCAAGAAGCACCCGACCCGCTTCGGTGGTTTAGCAACGTTGCCGGTTAACTATCCAGAAGCAGCCGCAGAAGAATTGGAACGTGCCGTCACTCAGTTAGGTATCAATGGTGCCATCATTGGCGGCTTAGCAAATGATCATTTCCTAGATGAGCCGCAGTACTTCCCCATTTTTGAAACGGCTGCCAAACTAGATGTGCCAATTTACCTCCATCCAGGCATGGTCAGAGAATCCGAGCGCAAAATGCTTTACCACAGTCCCTCATATTCAGACCAAGTTGGCGATATGATTGCCCTAGCCGGTTGGGTCTGGCACATGGAGCAAGGCATCCAGATGATGCACTTAATCCTCTCAGGTATTTTCGATAAATTGCCTAACCTGAAATTGGTGTCGGGTCACTGGGGTGAATTCGTACCCTACTTTCTAGAACGACTGGACGAGTTTACTGGTATGACAGAAACTCATTTGGACCGTAAATTCTCCGAATACTACCGCAACAACGTCTACGTCACCGCGTCAGGCATGTTTACCCAGCCGCAAATGGATTTAGCCTTAGCTGAAATGGGGCCTGATCACGTCCTTTGGGCAGAAGACTTTCCTTATCTCAGACGTGAAAACCAAGTGGCTGACTTCTTGGAACAAGCACCCATCACACAAGATGTTCGTGAAAAAATTGGTCATGAGAACAGCGAAAAACTATTTAAATTAAACTAACTAAAGTGGCTGTGACGTAAGTCTATATTGGTAAGTATTTCAATCAATTTTTAGCCAGAATTAGTGGTTACTGTACTTTGGTTCTATATGTCAGCATCGTCTAATTACGTGCCAAAACTCAGATTCCGGCCATTTAACGCAAATAAGGCCTATTCCGCAAGGACCGCGGAATAGGCCTTATTCACGTTAAATTCTGGAATCTACCGAGTTTTGGCACAGCTTGTTTTAATCATCATTTTCAACCGTCAATACTTTGCCCGATTGAGCATCCAGCTTAACCTGGGTTTCTTGCCCCTGCTTTTCAAATTGAACTTCCCAGTAAGTCTGTTCACTTTCTTTATCGAGTGAAGCCTCGGTTGCCGTTTGTCCCTTAGCTTTCGACTGAGCAATCGTCACTGCCCGAGTCAAGCCAATCAAGTTATTCAGATCCAGTGCATCCTGCCGTTTTACACCGTTAGCTTCATCTGCGTCCAGGCGCTCACTTCTCTTAGAAATGACCTTGCCGCTATCCGCATCTAATTTAAGGGTATGTTCACGACTATCATCCACACCCTCTATTTCATATTGAAACCGCCCCAGCTCACGTTCAACTGACAGGTCGGTAATCTCAGATTTAGGAAAGGTTTGCTGATAGGCCTTAATAGCGGTGGTCACCGGCACTTTAACCTGACCCACATCATCATGAGTCGCTGCTTGACTGGCACTTTGCGAACTACTGCTTGATACACTAGAAGACGACGTACTATCCTGATTAGACTGTGAACGACTATTAGAACTACATCCCACCAGCATCAATGAAGCGAATGAGACTGCAAGCGCAACTTTAAGGTTCATCGGTAACATCCTTCCTGTTAAATGGCAAAGTGGTTATCGGTTAACTTCATCAAACAAATATCTACACTTTCAGTTTATCTATAAAATTGACGGAATTCAACGAATCCATACCGTAACTTGAATCAGTTCAAACTCATTGATTGACTTTAGCAGCAGCACCAACATACGCGTTTATTTCAGCATCTGTAGGATAAACGCCCTTCTTTTTAACGACACCATCGACCATTGTGATTGGTAAACAACTCATGCCATCCGTCTTCAGCAGTTTCGCCACTTGTTGATTCCGCACGAATGCGTTTGGGTTTTGAGCTAAATTACGGCGAACAATCATTGCCTTGTGACTATGATTCACCGACCGGGTAATTGCCGTTAAACGCACGAGATTTTGATCCACACTAGGACCGCATAACCCAGCGGGACAGCACATTGCAGGTTCAAAAATTTCAATTTTCTTCATGTTATTCACGTCCTTTGCTTAAACTGTTAAGTTAATCTTTTCGAAATTTGGCTGCCATTTTTCAACGGCGTAATGCCCCTTAGAAACTGATTTAACTTTCTCAATCCACTGCGTTTCACTGTTAGCACGCGCCTGTAAAACGGGATTAGTGGTCCGCGTTGCGAGTAAACTTTGGTTAACGATCCACCATTTATGCGGCATCTTGGCACGGTCTAAGTCGTCGTTTAATCGCAATGACTCGTAGATTGGCGTCGTTTCGGGCAACGTCACAGTGATAATTTCAGTCTGGCTGGCATCCTGTAACCGTGGCAGCAAGTCCAGCACAGATTGCGGCACTTCACCGGTAGTTCGTTTCACCTCTTCGGCGTAGTTTTCAGTGGAGTTCAGTAACAATAACGTGTGACCAGTAGGTGCCGTATCGATGATGACCACTTCACTATCGTTTTGGGCGACAACTTCGGCAAATGCCCTAAATACCGCAATCTCTTGCGTGCAAGGTGACCGCAAGTCTTCAGCAATGTAGTCAACGTCATCCGCCGACATGGTTTGCTTAGCCTTTGAAAGTACTTCGTTTTGATAAGCCTTCAACACCTGCTGTTCATCGATGTGACTGACAGTAATCGCCGGATCATCGATTTGAAACAGTGACAGGTGATCAGCTGGGTCAGTGGTTGCGAGATGAACCGTTTTCTGGTGAGCAGCCAACTTTTTAGCTAATTGGACCGCAACCGTTGTTTTACCGACACCGCCCTTACCCATGGTGAAGATGATTTTCTTCTTCGTTTTCAATAAATCAGCGACCACGCTATCAATTGATGGAAAATCAGCTTGATTGACCGGCTGCACCTTGATAACTGGCTGCTGATCTTGCAGCAACGTTCGAATATTATCTAATCCCATGATGTTGTACGCCCGAAGTGGGACTTCGGCTACCGGTAACTGCTTTAATTTTTCCGGCATGTTTTCCAAGTCTGCTTGCTGACGATCATAGATGTTCTGCGAAGGTTCATCGGTCGGTTCTTCAAGTACACCGTTAATAATCAGTTTTTGATTTGTCATCCCGATTTGAGCAAGCTCATCCGCAGCCCGTCTGGTTTCTACTAACGAAGCTCGTTGCGGTCTGGTGACTAACAATAATGTGGTTAACATGCCGTCATTGAGTGTTGCCACTGCTTTTTCATAGGTGGCTTTTTGATCACCTAAACCCGCAAGCTGTCCCAGACAAGAAGCCCCTTCGTGATTTTGGTCCAAGTAGTTGCTCCAAGCAGAAGGCAGTTGCAGCATCCGCAACGCATGTCCAGTAGGCGCTGTGTCGAAAATAATGTAGTCGTATTTTTGATCGATCGTTGGGTCCGTCAGAAATTTGGCGAATTCGTTAAATGACGCAATCTCTACCGTACATGAACCCGATAGTTGTTCTGACATATTTTGAATGGCCGCGTCCGGCAACACACCACGGTATGGACCAACCACACTTTCACGATACTCATTAGCCGCAACGATTGGATCAAAATTGGCGGCATCTAACCCCGTCACGCCAGGAATCGGCTGTGGCTGATTAGTGAGTTTAGTTTCAAATACGTCTTGTAAATTACTTGCCGGATCAGTCGAAACGATCATCACTTGCTTGCCAGCATCCGCCAACTGAACAGCAGTAGCCGTTGCCATAGTAGTTTTGCCAACACCGCCCTTACCCGTAAAAAATAAATAGTGGGTTAATCCAGCTGTTGATGGCTGATATAGTGTCATAAAATCACCTCCGAATAGATATTCAGGAAAGCGCTTTCATTAAACTGCTTAAATGTCCGTTACGCTTTACCTTAAGTATAGGGGGGAATTTCGCGAACGTCAAAAAGAGTGCGCGACAAACCTCGGTAGCTGCCAGGATTCAACACAAAAACTGCGTATTCCGTTGCACTTTGTCGGAATACGCAGTTTTTGTAATTTATGTCATAGTTTTAATTTGTTGCCCTTGCCAATCTGCGCGTTAAGCTATTTTGAGTCGCGGCAACTTGCTGCTGATCTGCAAAATCAATTTTTGAAACTTGCACGTAACGCCGACTGTAAAACAACCACATCAAGATTAGAAGTCCTACTAGTATACTAAACAAGACACCGGCTTGCAGCCACGCCGAGTTATGATACATCATCAAGGTTTTACGTAATCCTTCCACGGCATAAGTCATTGGTAACCAGTCGTGAATGTCCTCAAAGAAATGACTGGAAAGCTGGATTGGATACGTTCCACCCGAACCACTCAGTTGGACTACCAATAACACCATGCCTAAGAACGAGCCAATTTGCGCGAAGACCAGGTTAAGCAGCGTTACCAACGCCATGGCAACCAATGCCCACAGCCAAATGACGCCAAACGTGCTTAGCATATGAAGTGGTCTTAATCCATCCATAGCGCATAACAATGTGAAGTCCAAAATACTTTCCAAAAATGTAAATGGTCCCCAAATACTCATCTTGCTGAGCATCCAGTCAAAGCCCGACTTTGGATAAGCTTTGGGCAAATACATGTTATACATCAAATTGAGTGCAATGGCCCCCACGAACAGCGAAACAGCGATCATATAAGGTGCCATGGATGTCCCGTTATTCGGCACTTTATCCAGTTCAGTGTGAGCCGCTTTGACTGGCTGAGAGACTTGCTGATATGTCTCGTTGTTGGGATTAACGTCAGCTTTTTTTGCTGCGTTACCAAGCGTAGTTGACAGTTTCTGAGCGCCACCGGTAACTTGATTGATGCCACTACCTAACTTTTTGGAGCCAGTAACTAATTGCTTCGTGCCACTAGCCAGTTGCTGATTACCATTAGTGATCTTTGCTGAACCATTAGCTAAGGTTTGACCACTGTGTGCCAGCGTTCCGAGACCGTTTCCTACCGCTGCACTACCGGCCGTTAACTGCTTCGTGCTAGAAACCACCGTTGGCATTTGACTGTTAAATTGACTCATCCCACTGCTGAGTGTTCCTGCACCGTTTTGCAAAGATTGTCCAGACTGAGCAAATTTAGTCGTATTAGTGGCTAATGATGCAGAGCCGTTGGCAACCTGGTCCACACCATTTACTAAAGCGGGCGTTTGCTTGGCTAATTCAGCAGTACCAGCATTCAATTTCCCAGCTGACTTCGACACTGATTCTAAGTTAGTCGTGAGGCTAGCTGAACCGGTCGCAATCTGCGTCAATGCACTATTTTCAGCAGTCTGCTGAGCCTTTAATTTGGTCAAATCAGTCGATAGTGCTGCCGTTGTGCTACTGCTTGGCATTGAACGGGTCAGCTCAGAGACCGCACTGTTGACTGCATTCATTGCCGAAGTAATCGCTGCCGTATCCATCTTTTGATGATCACTATTTTTGACCGTTGCCAGCATGGCCGACTTTTGAGCTGGGGTTAATTTTTGCTGATCCGCTGCAGCGCTAACCTTGCTGCTAAGCTCACTATCACTGCTATTACCGTTATTAAGTCCATCCACGGCTCGTTGAAGATCAGCTAGTGACCGATTTAACGACTGGCCTGCCTGACTATTGCTGTTTAAGCCGGCGACTTCTTTAGACAGTGAATTTAACTGTGACTGCATCACTGCGGTATTGGCTGAGCTGCCGTCAGACAATTGCTTAGTCGCAGCACTTAACTTCTGACTGCTGGTGCTCAACTGACCAAGTCCGTTAGTCATGGCCGTCATACCGCTATTAAGCTGCGCAGTACTACTGCCCATCCCACTGACACTACTATTTAATTTCTGAACACCATCGTTGAGCTGATGACTACCGTTTCGAATCTGACCTGCTACAGCGACGTACTTGTCCACACCACCGTTAAGATCAGTTGCCCCAGAAGTTAATCTATTGGAAGCTGCCTGTAATTTTTGCCCCGCTGATTCAAACTTGGTTAGTCCGGCAGTGACCTTTTGGTTGCCCGTCTGAGCTTTCTCAACACCATTCACGTATTGTTCCAGACCGTTAGTCACCTTTTTACTACCATCCGCCAACGTCAGCGAGCTGCTAGCAACCTTATTCAGATTCTTCGTAACCGTTGCGTTACCGTTTTTTAGCTGCTGACCGCCACTGGCCATTTTACCGTTAGCTGTACCAGCAGTTTTTAAGCCACCGTCCAGTTTTTTAACCGAACTAAATAAGGTCTTGGCATAAGTAGCGGTTACTTCGTGATCAACTTGATCCTTGATTTGACCAGCCGCGGAAGTTGTCATCTTTGAAGCAGTGTAGTTATGTCCTGCGCTGGTCGTATAGTCTAGTTGCATCCGTTTTGGGTGACTCGCCATTAATGTCGTTGCATTCTTGGAAAATGATTTCGGCACGGTAATTACCATATAGTATTTTCCGTGCCGAAGACCTTGCTGCGCTTGCTGTTCACTGGATAAAACTTTGAAATCAAGGGCGTCAGACTTCTTTAGATTCTTGGTCAACGACTTCCCCACCGCCAACTGCTTACCTTGATAGTTAACACTGTGATCTTGGTTAACCACTGCTACTGGTAAGCGACTCATCTCACCATATGGATTCCACATACTTCTTAAAAAGGTCACGGAATATATGGTTGGAATGAGTGCCACGACGATTAAAACAATCATCATGAATTTGTGCTGCTTAATATATTGCCACTCTGCTTTGATCACGACTAATTTCTCCCTCATACTTGAATATTCTCTAATGCCGGTTCATAATTTTGACTAATTACCAGCTGTGCATTAAGCCATACTAAACATCCATAATAATTTTGACAACATCAGAGAATAACAGTTTGTGGCATATGCCACAGATTACCGATTTTTGAGTATTAGGGAGGAAATTTTTCATGAATTCAAATCCAGATAAGCGAGCCCAACGAACAGAAAAAGCCATTCAGGATGCCTTTGAACGTTTAATATCAACCATGCCGTTAGCAGATATCACCGTCACCCGACTGACCCAAGAAGCAGACATTAACCGCAAAACCTTTTACCTTCACTACAATTCGATTGAAGATCTATTGAACGGTCAAGTAGATAACATTTCTCACCAAATGTTATCAATCCTATCAATCAAGCCCATGAAAGAAATCTATTCCGACCCAGGATTCTTTTTCGACCAATACAGTAAATTAGTCTTAAAACACCATTCGGTTGCCCGGGAACTGACTTCTTCCAACGAATACGCCCCCTATATGCGCAAAATTGGTGATAGAATAGCAGAATCCCTGACAAATCGAGTAAAACAGTCATTTCCCATGAGCGATAAGGACGCGACCATTGTGGCTTATTTTCTGATTCATAACACTCTGTCACTATTTCAGCTTTACTTACAGGAACCGAATACAATGACCATTGATGAACTGCGAGAATACATCATCCGCTTAAATATGCAGGGGTTAAGCACTTTTTCCAAGCTGGAATTGAAGCCATAATCAGACAAATAATCCCTTATGTATTGATTTCCTGATTAGAGAGCGACTTAGTGGTACAGCTGAAGTGATTGTTTTAAAATGACGGCAAATTAGAGTCCTTTTACTACTGTCATTTAACAAGGAGGTACCACCTTATGTTTAACTGGGAAACTTTCGAACCCGCCGAATATCAGCGTTCAGCAACCCCTTCACTGGTCAAATTAACCACTCGTAGCTACATCACAGCAGAGGGCCGCGCGCAGACTCACACCACAGATGACACGTTTGTTCTTTTAGCTGAAGCGGTCCATAAGATAGCTGCAATCATTGCTGACAGCCAAAATATTGGCATTGAGGTGGCGGGCTTCAAGGAATACCGGCCGTATCCGATTCAAGCAGTTTGGACCGTTGGCGGTATCGATGAAGCCTTTAAGATTTGGCTCAAACAACCGTTATTCATCCACCAAGAAACCTTCGACGCCGCCAAAAAATATGCCAATCTCGAATCAGGACTTGCGGATCAAATCCACTTTGAACAGTTAGCTGAAGGAACTGAGATTCAAGCAACTGGCAGCGGCGAAATCGGTTCTAAAGCCAAAACGCTGCAAACGCTAAACGCTGCTATTGAAGAAAACGGTTATCAGCGCACCCATCTCGACACCTACCGCGAACTGTATTTAGATGGCCTGCCATTCTCGGAGAAAACTGATGTGCTATTTCGTTTGGAAATCGATCCTGCTATCGGTGATCCCAATGCCAGCGTGATTAATTGAATTAGTTCAAAAGCAACATTCGTCTTAAAATAGGACAAATTATTCCGAAAGTACCATCTAAAATATAATATTAATATCTTATAGATAGCATAATAAATTAATAAGCATTCTTCTGGGCATCACCTATCGCCACTTGTTATGATGGAATCACATAGAAAGGTGGTGATAACTTGCAAACCTTAACTAAAACGGGACTTGCGATCCTGATTATCCTCGCAATACCGTTGTCTTTAGGCTTGATGCTTCACAATTGGTCCGTAGTCGGTGAGCCGTTACACTTAGGTTTCATAGATTCTGGCACCATGCAGTCGATTAGTCAGAATTACCTGTTCTGGGGTGGCCTAGTTCTAGCCGTAATTTTGGTTGCACTCCTCTTCGTCATTATCGCTTGGCCGAAAACCTTTCAGTTATACCGCACCCGTCATAATAACGGTCAGCTGCGCATAACTAAAAAGGCCATTGATAATTTCACCCTTTCCTCACTACGACATGAACCGTTTATTAGCGACCCAAAAGTTACCACTAAACTTTCGCAAAAACGGCTCAAAATCAAAATTCACGGTACGTTGCGGTCATCTCCCAACGCAACATTGCAATCTAAACAGTTTGCAGAAAAACTGGAACAGGATCTGAAACAACTGTTAGGCATTGACCATGACCGCAAAATCGATATCCATTTGACGGATTTCAAGCGGAACCGGCAGTCTAATCACCCCCGCGTTGTATGAAGGAGGCGTTGCCCGTGCCTGAGTTACTCAGAATTTACCGCTGGCCTATCATCGGTGGTACCACCGGTTTAGTGCTTGCGCTATTGCTACTCACGATTGGTTTTTGGAAGACACTGGTTCTGTTCATTTTAGTTGGACTCGGCATCGCCGCTGGACTTTACCTTTCACAAACTGGTCTGTTAGACGATTACTTTAATTAACCCCACGTTAAAGGAGGACATTTAATGCCAACCACAACACTTAACAAACCCGAAATGGAAAACACGAAGCCTGAAATCAAAGGCGAATTAACTTACGAAGACAAGGTATTGCAAAAAATTGTCGGTCTTTGTTTAGAGGATATCAAAGGCTTGCTTAGTGTCGATGGCGGCTTCTTCGCAAACGTTGCTGATAAGTTAGTCAATACGAATGATGTGACCTCGGGTGTCGATGTTGAAGTCGGGAAAAAGCAAGTCGCTGTTGATTTAAATATCGTGGCGGAATACGGCATCGATATTCCTAAGCTGTATGAACAAATCAAACGGAAAATTGTTGAAAACGTTGATGATATGACTGGCTTAGACGTGATTGAAGTTAACGTGACTGTTACCGATATCAAAACTCGGGCTGAACATGAACACGACTCCGTTTCTGTACAGGACAAAGTCGGTGAACTTGGTGGCAAAACAAAACACGCCGTTGGCAAAGGCGCTCAAAAAACAAAAGCGGCCGTTTCCACTGGAGTTGATAAGGTGACACCAGATGACGAGCCTGCAAGAGTTCACTAGATAGATTAAAAAGACAAGTTCACTGAAATGGACTTGTCTTTTTTGATGTCTTCTAATCAAAGCACTAAAGTGTAATCGTTTTCAAAATATGAATAATTATGCTACCATAAAGATGTTGTGAAACAACAATTTTAGGAGGCGTTTCAAATGACAGAACTTAACGGTAAAGTTGCTTTTGTTACTGGTGGCGGACAAGGTATTGGTAAAGCCATTGTTAAGCGATTATCTTCAGATGGATTCGCAGTGGCGGTTGCTGATTTAAATACTGACACCGCTAGTGAAGTTGCTAAAGAAATCAACGATGGCGGTGGCAAGTCTATTGCCGTCAAGGTTGACGTTAGTGACCGTGACAGCTTCTTCGCAGCAGTAAAGGAAGCAGCCGAAAAATTAGGTGGCTTCGATGTTTTGGTTAACAACGCAGGCCTTGGCCCAACTACACCGATCGATACGATTACGCCAGAACAGTTCGACAAAGTTTTCCACGTTAACGTTGCCGGTGATATTTGGGGTATTCAAGCTGCTCATGAACAATTTAAGAAGAGCGGCAAAGGTGGCAAGATCATCAATGCCACTTCTCAAGCCGGTGTTGTTGGTAACCCTAACCTATCACTTTACAGTGGGACTAAGTTCGCCGTTCGTGGTATCACCCAAGTTGCTGCCCGTGATTTAGCTGAGGAAAACATCACGGTTAACGCCTATGCACCAGGAATTGTTAAGACCCCAATGATGTTTGATATCGCTCACCAAGTTGGTCAAAACGCTGGCAAGGATGACGACTGGGGCATGCAGACCTTCGCCAAGGATATCGCTTTGAAACGCCTATCTGAACCAGAAGATGTTGCCAATGCGGTTGCTTTCTTAGCCGGTCCTGATTCCAACTATATTACTGGACAAACTATTGAAGTCGATGGTGGGATGCAGTTCCACTAAACCCGTAAATTTAATCTTATTTGTAAACTAAAAAGGAAGCACAATTTCATTTACGAAATTGTACTTCCTTTTAGTTTGTCACAAGTTAATTCTAATTGTGACGCTTCTTACGTTTCAAACCAAACAAACCTAATACACCCAACAGCATTGCCGAACCTAAAAGCGTGACAGCACTGTTTTGACGTTCATCAGTTTGTGGTAATTGATGAGCCGCACTCTGTTGCTTATTTGCCTTTGAAGTCAACTTATCAGCTGGCAACTGGTTGTTGTTAACGCTTGTTGGCTGAGCCGTACCGTACTGGGTCGTTTGACTTTGTACAGTTGTCTGTTGCCCACGAGCGCTGCCAGTTGCGCTGCCTTTTTGAGTTTGCTTCTGCGTGTAACCGGCTGTAGCATGAGCTTCACCATTGACCAGATGATCTGAAGGATCCGTTTCCTGCCCGTTCTTGTTGACATCTTCAGCAGCGTCCGTCTTGAGGTTATTTGCATCGGATGGATCGTTTTGCTGTGAATTGTTAGCGGTGACATTTATCGGATCACTTGGTTGAGTAGTGGTCTGAACAGCTTGACCGTTTTCAGGTTCACCATTAACCGTTTCCTGATTATCCACATAGGTTTGATGCCCAGTTGGATAAGTGCTGTTGTAACCATCTTGATAGCCTTGTGGCTGAGTAGCCAAATCAGCTGCTGGATCGCCAGCTAAGCCGTCATTGCTACCAGCTGTGGCACCTGCCGTTTTAGCGGTGTTGTAAAGTTGTTCGCCAACCTGATGACCCGCAACGTATCCAGCTTCATAACCGGCACTCTTGCCAGTAGTTACCGTTGTCTTATTGTTAGTCCCGTCGTTTTGACCCGCTGTTTGACCAGCTTGATAGTCGCTAACGTAAGACTGATGGCTTGCTGGATAAGAAGCGCTATAACCCGCTTGATAACCTTTAGGCTGACTGTTCAAATCAGCTGGTGATTTACCAGCTAAGCCATCGGCAGTACCAGCCGTAGCACCCGCCGTTTCGGCTTCGGTGTATTGCTGCCCACCAATTCTGTGACCAGCAGCGTAGCCATCTTGGTAACCAGCTTCCTTAGTCGCGTTAGACGTGTAAACACCAAAGGTCGCATCACTGATACCAAACGTGATACCAGTTTGATAGTTGCTAATGTACTTCGCATAACCTGCTGGATAAGAAGCGTTGTAACCATCTTGATAGCCTTTAGACTGTCCAGTCAAATCAACTGGTGTCTTACCGCTTAAACCATCAGCGGTACCGGCTTTGCTGCCAGCCGCTTTTTCAGCGTTGTAAGCTTTTTGACCAGCGGCATAACCGTCTTGATAACCAGTCGTGTAGCTTGCAGACTTGCCAGTTAAATCAGCTTTGGTTTTACCTGCTAAACCTGTTGCAACACCATCTGCGACACCAGTAACTTCATCGGTATCGTAACTGGTCTTACCAGCTTTATAGGCAGCTGTGTAACCGTCTTGGTAACCTTGTGGCTGCTTGCTCAGATCAACTGAAGTCTTACCAGCTAAACCGTCTGCAGTACCAGCTTTAGTACCAGCAGTTTTTTCAGCATTGTATGCCTTTTGGCCGGCCGTGTAGCCGTTGGTATAACCAGCAGTATAACCGGCAGACTTGCCTGTCAAATCAGTCTGAGTCTTACCAGCTAAACCAGTGGCAACACCATTAGCAACACCGGTAATTTCATCAGTATCATAACTTGCCTTGCCCGCTTTATAAGCGGCATTGTAGCCATCTTGGTAACCCTGTGACTGATTGGTGACGTCAACAGGCGTTTTACCACTTAAGCCATCGGCAGTACCAGCTTTAGCACCAGCGGCTTTTTCAGTACTGTAGGTCTTTTGACCCGTAGTATAGCCGTTTGTGTAGCCAGCTTTATAACCAGCGGACTTGCCTGTCAAATCGGCAGGGGTTGTCTTGCCAGCTAATCCATCGGAAGCACCTACAGCAGTTCCTGTGATTTCATCAGTGTCGTAACTGCCCTTAGCAGCTTTATAAGCGGCATTGTAGCCGTCTTGGTAGCCTTGTGGTTGCTTGCTTAAATCAGCTGATGGCTTACCAGCTAATCCATCTGAATTGCCAGCAGTGGTACCAGCTGTCTTAGCGGTGTTATAAAGCTGTTCACCAGTTTGATGACCATCTTGGTAACCGGCTTGATAACCGGCAGACTTGCCAGTATTATCAGTAGTCTTGTTGCTTGTACCATCGGTCTGACCAGCTTTTTGACCATCTTGATAGTCATTTTCGTAACTCTTCTTGCCCTTAGCATAAGCGTCAGTGTACCCATCTTGATAGCCTTTTGGTTCACTAGTAAGATCAGCAGGCACTTTGCCAGCTAATGCATCGGCACTTCCGGCTTTAGTACCAGCAGCATTTTCAGTATTATAAGCCGTTTGACCAGCTGAGTAACCACTCGTGTATCCTTTGGTATAACCTGTGGACTTGCCAGTTAAATCAGCTTTAGTCTTACCAGCTAAACCAGTGGCAGTACCATCAGCGGCACCGGTAGCTTCATCGGTATCGTAGCTGGCATGGGCTACTTTATAAGCGGCATTGTAGCCATCTTGGTAGCCTTGTGGTTGCTTGCTCAAATCAGCTGATGGCTTACCAGCTAATCCGTCTGAAGTACCAGCAGTGGTACCAGCAGTCTTAGCGGTGTTATAGATTTGTTCACCAGTTTGATGACCAGCGGTATAGCCATCTTGGTAACCAGCTGGTTGCTTAGTGTTATCGGTAGTCTTATTGGTCGTACCATCAGTCTGACCTGTGGCTTGACCGGCTTGATAATCTTTATCATAACTCGTCTTGCCCTTAGCATAAGCTGCAGTGTAACCGTCTTGATAACCCTTTGACTCACCAGTAAGATCAGCCGGAGCTTTACCAGCTAATCCATCGGCACTTCCGGCTTTAGTGCCAGCAGCATTTTCAGTGTTATAAGCCGTTTGACCGGCTGTGTATCCAGCTGAATAGCCTTTAGTATAACCGGCTGACTTACCAGTTAAATCGGCCTTAGTCTTACCGGCTAAACCAGTGGCAGTACCATCAGTGGCACCGGTAGTTTCATCAGTATCGTAGCTGGCATGAGCTACTTTATAAGCGGCATTGTAGCCGTCTTGGTAACCTTGTGGCTGCTTGCTTAAGTCGGCTGATGGCTTACCAGCTAATCCATCGGCACTACCATCAGTGGTACCAGCTGTCTTAGCGGTGTTATAAAGCTGTTCACCCGTTTGATGACCGGCTGTATAGCCGTCTTGGTAACCGGCAGACTTACTTGTGTCAGTCGTAGTCTGATTGTTTGTACCATCAGCCTGACCAGCCGCTTGACCGGTTTGATAATCGGTATCGTAACTTGTCTTGCCCTTGGCATAAGCTGCAGTGTAACCATCTTGATAACCCTTTGACTCACCGGCAAGATCAGCCGGAACTTTACCAGCTAATCCATCGGCACTACCGGCTTCAGTACCAGCAGTGTTTTCAGTGTTATACGCCGTTTGACCAGCTGCGTAACCACTCGTGTAGCCCTTGGTATAACCTGTGGACTTGCCAGTTAAATCAGCCCTAGTCTTACCAGCTAAACCAGTGGCAGTACCATCAGCGGCACCGGTAGTTTCATCAGTATCGTAGCTGGCATGAGCTACTTTATAAGCGGCGTTGTAGCCATCTTTGTAACCTTGACTAACTTTACTCAGATCGGCTGCTGGCTTACCAGCGGAACCATCTGCGGTCCCGGCATCTGACCCAGTCTTTTTATCATCCGTGTAGCTCTGCTGACCAGCCGCATAACCGGCACTGTAACCAGCGCTCGTTTTAGTCGGGTCTG
>NZ_BCMJ01000007.1:0-112725 GCF_002583405.1 Secundilactobacillus silagincola
ACCGCGGCCTTAGTTCCACTATCACTTTATCAAAAAAGTGATGTAATCATCTCCGTCGAGATTGATTACATCACTAATGTTAGTAAGTTTTTGTACACTTTTGTAACGATTGATGTTGACCGAAGACTAAAAAACCACAAATAATCTAGCTTATATAATTGGTATAGATGTTAAAACGGCTAAAATAAAAGGAAATCAATAACAATTTAACTTGTGGTATACATTTTTTGGTGGTAACCTATACACAATGAACGCGCTAATACATAAAGCAAAATTTGGAGGTAAATGATTATGACAACTGTATTAATTGTATGTGCTAGTGGAATTACGAGTCAATTATTGCAAGAAACTGCTCAACGATCTGCTGAGGCTTACCATGCTGATATTACGTTTGAATCAACAAGTGTTGCTGCCGCAAAAAATGATGGTTTAAAGACTGCAGATTTAATTTTAGTTGCGCCACAAGTCGGTTGTAATTACGCTGCTTTAAAGAATGTTAACTCACGATTGGAAAAAATCCCAGATGATATTTATGCTTGGGTCAATGGTGAAAGCTTGGTTAAATTTACTATGACAGAATTAGATAAGAATAAAGTCGTAGGTTAAATTAAAACACAAATAAGGTATAAAAATGAATTTTTTTTATTAGACACATTTCTCGCAAAATCAATGCTAGCTAGTGTTTTATACCCTAAATGCCATTGCGTTGAATCCCTTTCTGGCGTATAATATCCTATATGTTTCAATTAGAATACTATGAGGAGCGGGGTTCCCGCTCCTTTAATCATCACTTCGGTAAATAAATGGTATTGCTTGAGTGAGAGATGTCTGGAGGGCTTGAATTTGGATAACCAAGGAAACAAGCAATTAGACCGCTCATTCTTCGGTCAGCCACGTGGATTATCTACGTTATTCATGACTGAAATGTGGGAACGGTTCAGTTACTATGGTATGAAAGCAATTTTGATTTACTACATGTATTTCTCAATTGCAAAGGGTGGCCTTGGCATGGACAAGGGGCTTGCTGCCTCTATCATGTCGATTTACGGGTCATTGGTTTACTTATCCTCAGTGCTTGGTGGTTTTTTAAGTGACCGTATCTGGGGTAGCCGTAAGACCGTATTTTACGGCGGTGTTTTGATCATGTTTGGTCATATCTGTTTGTCATTACCAGCTGGTAAAATCGCGTTATTTATTTCGATTTGCTTAATCACCATTGGTACTGGTTTATTGAAGCCAAACGTTTCCGAAATGGTTGGGACGTTGTATTCACCAGAAGATACACGTCGTGATTCTGGTTTCACTATTTTCGTTTTCGGGATTAACTTAGGTTCCCTGATCGCGCCAATTGTTGTACCAGCAATGTGGACAGCGTTTAATTTCCATGCTGGTTTCTCACTGGCAGCTATTGGTATGTTCTTCGGATTAATTTCCTACTACTTTGGTGGTAAGAAGTATCTGAGTGCAGATTCATTGTATCCAGATGATCCGTTAGAGCCTGGCGATGCTAAGAAATTATCATTCCGTGTTACTTTGGGTGCGATTGCCTTTATTTTAGTATTGTTGATTATGTACGTCTTCGGTGCATTTAACATTGCTAACTTCATCACCTTGCTAAGTATCATCGCTGTGTTAACGCCAGTTGCTTATTTTGCAGTGATGCTGACCAGTAAGAAAGTCACAAAACACGAGCGTTCCCGTGTTTGGGCGTATGTGCCATTATTTATTGCCGCAGCTATTTTCTGGGCAATTGAGGAACAAGGTTCTGTTGTTCTGGCTCTGTTTGCACAGGATCAGACTAACAACACGATTCATCTTTTTAACTGGGTCATTCACATTAATCCAGCTAACTATCAATCACTGAACCCATTATTTATTTTAATTTACACACCAATCTTCGCCACGTTGTGGACTAAATTGGGTAAGAAACAGCCTTCATCACCAAGCAAGTTTTCAATGGGGATGCTAGTAACTGGTTTGTCTTACTTGCTGCTAGTGATTCCAATATCCATGTTTGGGGCCCATTCACTACTCAGTCCGCTATGGCTAGTTGGTAGCTGGGCAATCGTTGAAATTGGTGAATTATTAATTTCCCCAATTGGATTGTCAGTAACGACTAAGCTTGCACCAAGAGCGTTCCAGTCGTCAATGATGAGTATGTGGTTCTTAGCTGATTCAGCTGGGCAAGCCGTCAACTCACAAATCGTTAAATTCTACACACCTTCAAACGAAATTGCTTACTTCAGCATTATTGGAATTGTTTCCATTATTGCTGGTATCATTCTCTTCTTTATGATTAAGCCAATTAAGCGCTTAATGGAAGGTGTTCTATAAACGAGTCATTTTAAAGTTGTGTTACGATATTGTCGTAGCACAACTTTTTTAATTAGGAGAGAAACAATGGTTAACGTAGCAATGGTGAGTGATATCCATCTTGATATCAATAAAGTGAACGTTGAACAGACCCTGAAACAGCAAAGTGACTGGCTGAAGGAAAATCAAATAAGCGTCTATTTGATTGCGGGAGATCTTTTTAATCACTTTAAACGTTCTTTGTCATTTGCTGAAAAGTTGCAAAAGATGACCCCGCATACCGTTGTTCGGTTTATTGCGGGTAATCATGACATGGTTAATGATATTAGCTATGAGGACCTTCAAAAGCCCCTGGCTACGACCTACCTTCACCGTCAATACCTTGACGTGATGGGTACCGACTGGCGAATCATTGGTAATAATGGGTGGTATGACTATACCTTTTCAGCTGTCATGCACCGCCCCGAGGCTGATTTTTTGCACTGGAAGCGCGCCTATTGGATTGATGGGGCCATTAAACAACCAATAAGCGATCCAGAAAGAATGACTGAGGAATTACGGGTGATTGAGGAGCAATTGCAACAGGCACAGCAGGCACACAAGCGAGTGTTATTTATGACTCACTTTGTCCCACGAATTGAATATTTACGGATCACTTCTGACGATCGTTTTTGGAATATGGCTAACGCTATGTTGGGAAGTGTGCGTACAGGCAATTTATTAGCTAAATATCACGTAAAATACGTTTTGTTTGGTCATATGCATATCCATCCGATGCCACGTGAACTTGAAGGAACCGTTTATTTCAATCAATCAGTGGGGTATGGGACCGCGCGGAGACATGAATGGCTAACCAGTAATTTCCAGTCAGAGTGGTTAAAACGAGTACGGGTTATTAATTTGACCGATAAAAATGAATGAAATTCAATTTTTATGAGAAATAACGGCAAACCAGCTTGACGAGACTAACTGATTTTTGTTATTATAATTAAGTTGATTTATGGTAAATCAATTACGGATGGGTAGCGAAGTCTGGCTAAACGCGGCGGACTGTAAATCCGCTCCTTCGGGTTCGGTGGTTCGAATCCACTCCCATCCATTCTTTATTGGGCTATAGCCAAGTGGTAAGGCAACGGGTTTTGATCCCGTGATGCGCTGGTTCGAACCCAGCTAGCCCAATCAACCAATTTTGTGTTGACTGGATATACATTATGCTGTATAGTTATTGATGTTGTTTTTGTTTCTAATTATGGATGGGTAGCGAAGTCTGGCTAAACGCGGCGGACTGTAAATCCGCTCCTTCGGGTTCGGTGGTTCGAATCCACTCCCATCCATCTCTTTTATTGGGCTATAGCCAAGTGGTAAGGCAACGGGTTTTGATCCCGTGATGCGCTGGTTCGAACCCAGCTAGCCCAATTATTTATCTGAACTTTCCCATCAGTCTTTTGGCTGATGGGCTTTTTTTAAATTTTATGGTGATACATGATGGGCTTTTAGAAAGACTGTGGTACACGATAATCTCTGATATAATGTACTTAAAATCTCAACAGCAAAATCTAGACGTTTAGGAGTGATACTCATGAAAATTGGCTTCATTGGTGTCGGTGGCATGGCGCAAGCGATTATAACGGGACTTCTTAAGCAAACTAAACTTGCACCATCTGATATTTTGGTGCACAGTGCCCATGCTTCGACTTATGAGAGAGTCGCTAAGCAGACAGGTGTTACGGCAAAGGCAAGTAATGTTGAAGTTGCCAAAGATAGTGATTTTGTCGTGCTGGCCGTTACGCCTAACGTTGCAACTTCAGTCGTTCAGGAAATTCGTGACCAACTTGATCCTAAAAAGACAACGTTAATTTCCATCGTTGCAGGGTTAACACTAGAACGACTAGAAGAATTAGCGGGCTATGACTTACCGATTTTGCGGACGCTGCCTAACTTGAATGTCGCAATCGGTGCAGGTATGACAGCAGTTCATGCTAACGAAAATTTAACCGGTGAGACCAAGAAAAAGGCGGTTGGTTTGTTTGACCAGATTGGTAGTACGGTAACTTTACCTGAAAACGATTTTGCGACCTTCTCAGCTTTAGCCGGTTCAAGTCCCGCTTACGTTTATTTCTTTATCGATAGTTTAAGCCGAGCCGGTGTTAAGCACGGTTTGACTAAGACAGCTGCCACTAAGATTGCTGCACAGGCAGTGATGGGGTCTGCGGAAATGGTACTGAAATCTGATGAAAATCCCTTTGGCCTCATTGACCAAGTCTCCTCACCAGGTGGCAGTACGGTGGCAGGATTACTAGCTATGGAAGAGGCTGGTTTTATGACTGCCGTAGTTAAGGGTATTGATGCCACAATTGATCGTAATAATGCTGAATAAATTGTTGAAGCTGTAAAACAGCAATTCTCACGATTAAGCTTCAGTGAATACCAATGCAACAGGCTTGCAACATGGTCTATACCAGTATATAATAAATTCGTAAACTTAATCGAGTAGATGAGAGTTGATTAGGAGGAAGAGTTTATGAGTATCGTGTTGAAACACGCGACAATTTATACCGGTGAAGATGTTATTGCGGATGGCTACATTCGGTTCAACAAAACGATTGAGGCTGTGGGCCAGATGGGTGACTATCGTGCACAACCCGAAGATGAAGTTAAGTTTGTTAACGGTAAGGTAATCGTTCCTGGGTTTATTGATGTCCACACCCATGGTGGGTATGGTTTCGATTCCATGGATGGTGATGCTGATCAAATCAATCAAATGGTTAATCACATGATCAAAGAAGGAATCACCACCGTTTTTCCAACAACCATGACGCAATCCAACGATAATATTGCCCACGCAATGACTGGTATTAAAGAAGCAGCTAAGGTTAACCCAGTCATTAAAGGTGTTCATCTTGAGGGTCCCTTCATTGCGGCCATTTATAAAGGTGCTCAGCCTGAAAAGTACATTAAGGACCCTGACGTTTCTCTCTTAGATCACTGGAATGAACTTTCTGGTGGGTTAGTTAAACTCATTACTTATGCTCCCGAAGATCAAGGTGCTAGAGTTTTTGAAGATTACTGCTTAGCTCATCACATTGTGCCTTCAGTGGGTCACAGTAATGCTACCCGAGCACAAATGTTAGCAAGCCGTGCTACTCATGTCACTCACTTATATAACGCACAGCGTGAATTTAAGCACCGCGAACCTGGTGTTACTGGTCACGCTATGCTTGAAGATAATATGTATGCTGAATTGATCTGTGATGGTTTCCATATCGTACCAGATATGATTAAACTCGCTTACGAACAAAAGGGGCCTCACCGCATTGAACTAGTCACTGATTCAATGCGTGCTAAAGGTATGCCTGAAGGAATTAGTGAGCTTGGTGGTCAAAAGGTCATTGTTAAAGATAAGCAAGCCCGTCTTGAAACGGGAAACTTAGCCGGTTCTGTATTACGTTACGATGATGCCTTTCGAAACGTGATTTCCTTTACTGGCTGTGCAATTGAGGATGCGGTCCAAATGGCCTCGGTTAACCAAGCTGAAGAATTTGGCCTAACTCAAAAGGGTAAACTTTTGCCTGGGTTAGATGCTGATTTAAACATTTTTGATCGTGCACTTAATCTACAAACAACCTACAGTTATGGGCGCGAATTTGATGCGAGTCAAACTGATTAGTTAGGTAAGAAAGGTCGTAAATTTTATGGGATCACCTGTATATATTCAAATTCATAATGAGATCAAGAAAGCAATTGAGGCCGGCAAGTGGTCTGTTGGTGATCGTATTCCATCAGAACGTGAGCTAGCCGTTCAATTCCATGTCAGCCGAATGACACTTCGACAAGCCATTCAAACGTTAGTTGAGGAAGGAATCTTAGAGCGCTTTGTTGGATCGGGTACTTTTGTGGCTAATCAGAAAGTACAAGAAAAAATGTCAGGGGTCACTGGATTTACTGATCTAATGCTTGCCCAAGGTAAAAAACCGTCCAGTAAGACCATTTCTTACCATGTGATGAGTCCTTCTTTAAGCGAAAGTGAGAAGCTCAAGCTTAAAGATGATACGCAGGTTCTCCGAATGGAACGGGTTCGTTATGGCGATGACGTGCCAATCAGTTTTGAAGTGGCAACCATCCCGTTAGAGATTGTGGAAGGCCTCTCTAAACAAGAGGTTTCTGAATCCCTTTATCGAACTTTAGAGACCAAAAAGGGGCTAATTCCAGGACACGCTAAACAAATGGTTTCGGCCTCATCTGCGTCAGAAAGGATTGCCGAATACTTAGATATCAAACGTGGCGATGCGATTTTACGCTTACGTCAAATCTCGTATCTACAAGACGGTCGGCCGTTCGAATATGTTAGAACACAATATGTGGGTGAACGATTCGAATTTGTACTGGAAAAATAAAAAAGAACCTAGAAGCGATCAGTTTGATCAACTCCTAGGTTCTTTTCGTATACTGTTCTATTTATTAGTTCGGGCAGATTGTTTAACCGTCTTTAAGTACCTTGGAAGGACCATCATCCGTTTTAAGCGAGTTGGTTCACTAAGTAATCGATAAAACCACTCCAGGTGATGATTTTGAAAGAATTTTGGTGCTCGTTTAGTGTGACCGCTAAGAACATCAAAACTGCCACCGACTCCCATCCATAGACCGTTATTTTGATGACGATAATCGGCAATTAACTGTTCTTGTTTAGGAAAGCCAACTGCTAAGAATACCATGTCTGGCTGGGTTTTAGAAATGTCTTGCGCAATGGGTGCAAAATCATCGAAGTAGCCGTCATGTATGCCCGCAATATTGAGGTTAGGGTATCGGGTTGTTACAACATTTTTTACATCAGTGATGACTTCGGGTTTGGCACCGATTAAATAGACAGACTTGTGTTGATCGTTGCCCCATTTCAGTAAGTCGAGCATCGTATCATAGCCAGTAATACGCTCAGCCATTGGGGTTCCGAGAATTGCAGCGCCTTTTAGAATACCAATACCATCTGGAGTAATATAGTCGGCATTATTTAAAATTTGCTGATAATTAGGATTGTTTCTGGCGTACATGACAATTTCTGGATTAGCTGTGACGACAAACGTGTTTTCACGATTATTGATGTGTGATTCAATTGTGGTTAAAAAAGCTGCTTGGGTCGTGTTGATAAATGGAACGTTGAGAACACTGACCAGTGGAAATTCTTTTGACATAATAACCATCCATTCTAGAAATAATGTGTAAACTACTCGGTTTAACTGACGATAATTCGGATTAATGATAGAATAGTTCTCATAACCAGAAATATCAAACACTTAAAGGGGTTACAAACCATGGCAAAGCAGTATCCAGACGATAGCACAACGTTGCATACGGATGCGTATGAATTAAGCATGATTCAAACTTATTTTGAGGAAGGAATTCAAAATAAGCAAGCTATTTTCGAAGTTTACTTTCGCGATATGCCTTTTAAAAACGGGTTTGCCGTTTTTGCCGGATTGGAACATATCATCCATTATATCGAAAATTTACACTTTTCAAAAACAGATATCGAATACTTAAAAGAAGCAACAGATTATTCACCTGAATTAATCCAATATTTAACTGACTTCAAGTTTAAAGGAACGATTCGGTCCGTCGCAGAAGGTGAACTCGTTTATAGTAACGAACCCATGCTGCAAGTGGAAGGGCCATTGGCTGATTGCCAACTGATTGAAACTGCGGTGCTGAATATTGTCAACTACCAGACACTCATTGCCACTAAGGCTGCTAGAATTCGTTCAGTTGCCGGTAATGACGGTATCATGGAATTTGGTTCACGGCGGGCACAGGAATTTGACGCCGCCATTTGGGGAACTCGTGCAGCCTACATCGGTGGTTTTGATGCGACATCCAATGTTCGTGCCGGAAAGATATTTGGAATTCCGCTTAGTGGGACGCATGCACATTCGCTAGTACAAACCTATGGTAACGATTATGATGCCTTTCGGGCCTACGCTGAGACGCATGAAGACTGTGTGTTCTTAGTTGATACCTACGATACCATTAAAAGCGGGGTACCAAGTGCTATTCGAGTAGCTAATGAAATGGGCGATAAAATCAATTTCTTGGGTGTTCGGATTGATTCCGGTGATATGGCTTACCTGTCGAAACGGGTCCGCGAACAGTTAGATGAAGCTGGGTATCCGGATGCTAAGATTTATGCTTCCAACGATTTAGACGAAAAGACCATTATGTCGCTGAAGATGCAACGGGCCAAGATCGATGTTTGGGGTGTTGGCACGAAGTTGATCACGGCTTTTGATCAGCCAGCGCTAGGTGCCGTTTACAAAATGGTTTCCATTGAGAGAAATGGTAAGATGGAAGATACAATCAAGCTGTCTAACAATGTTGAGAAGGTTTCCACGCCTGGACCTAAACAAGTTTGGCGAATCACAAAAAAGGACAGTGGTAAGTCTGAAGGGGATTACATCGCACTTTCGAGTGAAGACCCCCGTCACCAAGACGAGCTGTACATGTTCCACCCTAACTACACGTACATTAATAAGACGGTCACTGACTTTGATGCTCGCCCAATCTTACAGACGATTTACGATCAGGGTCGATTAGTTTATCAGCAGCCAGAATTGGCCGATATTAAGAGTCGTTGTTCAGAGAACTTAGAAAACCTCTGGCCAGAATACAAGCGAGATCTGAATCCGCAAAAGTATCCCGTTGATTTGTCTCAAAAATTATGGGACAACAAGATGAATTTAATTAAAAAAGTTCACGAATATGTCAAAAAAATTGATTATGATAATAAGTAAGAGGATGAAGAGATGAGAGAATTACAGCAACAGATTATTTCAGCTTTAAAGGTGCAACCACAAATTGATCCGGAAACGGAAATCAGACGAAGCGTTGATTTTTTAAAGGCTTATCTACAAAAGACGGGTTTAAAGACATTGGTATTAGGTATCTCTGGTGGACAGGATTCAACTTTGGCGGGCAAGTTATCTGAGATGGCAGCCATGGAACTCCGTGAAGAGACGAAGAATGATCATTATCAATTCATTGCGGTTCGATTGCCATATGGTACTCAAGCGGATGAATCCGATGCAATGGATGCAATCGACTTTATGCAAGCTGACCGGGTCGACCGAGTTGATATTAAGCCTGCAACGGATGCAACAGTCGCTGCGGTTCAGGCAAATCAGGAACAAATTTCTGATTTTAATAAAGGCAATATTAAGGCGCGTCAACGGATGATCGCTCAATTTACGATTGCTGGCGCGAATCAGGGTGCCGTAGTGGGCACTGACCATGCCGCTGAAGCAGTAACGGGCTTCTACACTAAGTTTGGTGATGGTGCTGCTGATATTACCCCAATCTGGCGCTTAAATAAGCGTCAGGGTAAACAGTTACTTGAGGTGCTTCACGCACCTAAGCACCTGTATACCAAGGTTCCTACAGCGGATCTTGAAGAGAATCGACCATCATTACCCGATGAAGTCGCATTAGGTGTTCACTATGATGAGATTGATGATTATTTGGAAGGTAAAACCGTTTCAGATAAAGCTGCAGAAACGATTGAGAGCTGGTATTTAAAGACCCAGCACAAACGTCACTTACCTGTGACAGTTTTCGATACTTTTTGGAAATAAGCGACTTGTAACTGCGTGATACGATGAGGGAGTAATCGGCAGAATCTTCTGTGGTCAAACCGTCAGCAAGGGGCAACTGGCTCCCGGGAAGGCCTTAATCGATGAGACTTATAACGAAAATACAGGTTTCATAAATGACAGGAGGATTTTAGATGAAAAACAAACCCTGGTACCAGCAGACAACGGATGAATTGTTCGCAAATTTAGAGACACAAGAACAAGGACTCACTGAGGGCGTCGTTAAAGAGCGACGTGAAAAATACGGTGAAAATAAGTTAGCTGCCAAACGGCAAACAACAATTCTGCAAAAATTTATTGCTCAGTTTAAGGATTTCATGATCATTGTGCTGATTGTTGCTGCGTTAATTGCAGGCGCAACCGGCGAATTAGCTGATGCTTTAATTATTTTTGCGGTTGTCGTCCTAAACGCTGTTTTTGGTGTCTTTCAGGAAGCCAAAGCGGAAGATGCCATTAACTCGTTACGTGAAATGGCTGCACCAGTGGCACACGTGGAACGTCACGGAGAAGTCATTACCGTGAAAAGTGATGAGCTTGTTCCTGGTGATATTGTCCATCTCGAAGCTGGCGACATTGTGCCAGCCGATATTCGCTTAGTGACAGCTAACGTGATGAAAGTTGAAGAAGCAGCACTAACCGGTGAGTCCGTACCGGTGAACAAAACCAGCGATGTGCTGGATGAAGATGATCTGGCGCTAGGTGACCGTGACAACATGGTCTACATGACAGCTAATATTACTACTGGTCGAGGTACAGGAATCGTTGTGGCAACCGGTATGCAGACCGAAGTTGGTCAAATTGCTGGCATGATCGAAGAAACTAAAGAGACCAAAACACCGTTACAAGAAAACCTGAATCAGCTTGGAAAATGGCTGACAATATTAATTCTGGCAATTGCGGTGTTGGTGTTTGTGATTGGTATGGTACGTGGAGAAGAAACTCTGGTGAATATGCTGCTGACGGCCATTTCCTTGGCCGTAGCTGCAATTCCGGAGGGGATGCCAGCCATTGTGACAATCACCTTGGCGTTGGGCACACAGCGGATGGCAAAGCGTCATGCACTGATTCGTAAACTGCCAGCTGTTGAAACGCTTGGCAGCACGGATATTATTGCCTCGGATAAAACGGGTACCTTGACCCAAAATAAGATGACTGTTGAACAGTTGTATGAAAACGGTCAGCTGGTTGATGCTAAACAGCGGAAGGTTGATTTAACAGATCCTCTGGCGTTAGCGATGATGTTAAATAATGACAGTAAATTTACCGATGACGGTCTCGCAGGTGATCCAACAGAAACAGCTTTGATTCAGTATTATTTGGATCAAGATGAACCGGCTTCTGCGACTATTAGCAGCAATAAACGAGTTGCTGAGATTCCCTTTGATTCTGAACGAAAATTAATGTCGACGTTTAATGAAGATCAGGATGGCAAGGTGACGCAGTATACCAAGGGGGCTCCAGACCAGTTATTAAAGCGAGTTGATCGTATCTTATTGGATGGTAAGATTCGCAGCATTACTGATGCCGATAAGCAGCAGATCATGGCCATTAACCACCAATTAGCTACTCAAGCATTACGGGTGTTAGCTTTTGCTTACAATGAGGTTGACGAGGTTCCTTCTGACTTAACCAGTGAAACTGCTGAACAGCACTTAATTTTCATTGGTTTAATCGCCATGATTGACCCCGAGCGTCCAGAAGTAGCTCAGGCAGTTGTTGAAGCACATGAAGCCGGAATTCGGCCGATTATGATTACTGGTGACCATCGGGATACTGCCACGGCCATCGCAAAGCGGCTGGGAATTTTTGATGAAAGTAACGGTAATAATCAAGTGATTACCGGGGCCGAACTGGACAAGCTGAGTGATGATCAGTTCAATCAAACTGTTGACCAGTATTCGGTTTACGCACGAGTTGCACCAGAACATAAGGTGCGAATCGTGAATGCTTGGCAAAAGCGTGGTAAAGTGGTGGCGATGACGGGTGATGGCGTAAACGACGCGCCGGCTTTGAAGGCTGCCGACATTGGTGTTGGTATGGGAATTACTGGTACCGAAGTTTCTAAGGGTGCCAGTGACATGGTATTGGCAGATGATAACTTCTCCACCATTGTGGTTGCGGTAGAAGAGGGACGTAAGGTCTTCGCTAACATTCAAAAAGCGCTGCAGTATCTCTTATCTGCTAACATTGGTGAAGTGCTGACGCTGTTTGTGATGACACTGTTAGGCTGGCAAATTTTAGCACCAGTGCAGATTTTATGGATCAATCTGGTTACGGATACCTTTCCAGCCATTGCGCTTGGATTGGAACCAGCGGAACCTAATATTATGAAACGTAAACCGAGGGGCCGGTCATCGAATTTCTTTTCTGGCGGTGTGTTTGGCAACGTCATCTATCAAGGGTTGCTAGAAGGGCTGATTACACTTGGTGTATATGGGCTTTCCATAAAGTTCCCAGTTCATGCTAGCGCGCAGTTAGCTCATGCAGATGCGTTAACGATGGCGTTTGCGACACTTGGTATGATTCAGTTGTTCCACGCCTTTAACTCTAAGTCGATTCACGAGTCAATTTTTAAAGTTGGTCTGTTTAAGAATCGTTCACTGAACTGGGCGATTCTGACGGCGTTCTTATTATTAGCGGTCACAATTGTTGTCCCTGGTTTTAATACCATTTTCCATTTGACTGAGTTGAATGGATTGCAATGGGGAATCGTCTTGGGTGCCGGTCTTTTGATGATTGCGATTGTCGAAATCGTTAAATTGGTACAGCGGCGGTTTGGAAAATAGGAGGAATTTTTATGAAGCCAAAAACAATGGCAAGTTATTTACCTGCTTTAAGTAAAGTAATTGAAGATACTGAAAAAACTGGGTCGGAAATGAATCCGGATTTTGAAAAGTTGCGCAAAGCAATTGATGATGATGCAGTTGCTGATTTAGGAACGGAAACACTAACTTCGATTAAAGCAACCTTTCAAAAGGGAACGGATGCTTACACCGAAAACCTGAATCGGTTGCAGCAAGCTTCAGTACCGGTTAGAATTTTAGGTAAGCACAAGCAATTGGTAGCTGCCTATCGTAACTATTCACAGGCCTGCCAAGCAATGGTTGATGCCATTGACGCTGATGATCAGACGGTCAACGTTGAAGCTTTTAATGATTCTGAGCATGAACAAGAAAATATGATGGGAAAAATTACTTCAGCAGCGCAACGCATTATGTCGATGGTGATGTAATAATATGAAAATAGAGCGGGTAATCGTCAGCGGGATGGTTGCTTGCTCTATTTTTGTGCGTAGGTAAGGGTGCCTGCATGGTATAATAAACACACTACACGTAAGGATGTTGAAGAATGGAAACTGAAACCTTAACATTGATTAAACAGGCACTTCCAGCCTATAAAAGTCACCAAATTGACGTGACGTTAGATTTATTAAACGATCATAATACGGTACCGTTTATTGCGCGTTACCGTAAAGAAATGACGGGTAATCTCGATGAAGTTGAAATTCGAGAGATTCAGGATGAAGCTAATCGGATCAGTAAGTTACAGCAACGGAAGCAAGAAGTCCTGAACCAAATTTCTGAACAAGAAAAATTGACTCCCAAACTATCCGCTGCCATTAAAGCGGCTACGCAGATGCAGCAGGTTGAAGATTTGTATCTGCCTTATAAGCAAAAGCGTCGGACCAAGGCCACAATTGCCAAGGATGCCGGCTTGTATCCGCTGGCGCAGTGGGTACTGCAATTTAAACGCGACCCTATTGAGCCGGTGGCAAAGAGGTATATTAACGATCAGGTACCGGATATTAGCAGTGTACTAGAAGGCGTTAATGAGATTCTGGCAGAAGCCATTGGTGAGCGAGCTGAATTTCGCGAATGGGTTCGGCGCTATACGCAACGAAACGGTATTTTAACCAGTAAATTAAAGCGTAATGGACAGCAAAAGGATGAAGATCAAGTATATAAAATATACTATGATTTTCAATCTGCTTTAAAAAAGCTGAGTCCTTACCAGACTTTGGCCATCAATCGTGGCGAAAAAGCAAGCGTGCTGACCGTCAAGATTAACGTTGATGAACCAGCCATTGACCGCTATTTAAAATTTCAGTTGATTGGTCGTCATCAAGGACCATCGGTGACCATTGTTGAAGCAGCCTATCAAGATGCCTATAAACGGTTTATTGGCCCAGCCATTGAGCGGGAATTGAGACGATCATTGACCGAAACTGCTCAGACACACGCAATTCAGGTGTTCGGTAATAATCTGTACCACTTGTTGATGCAAGCACCACTAAAGAATCATGTTGTCATGGGGTTCGATCCAGCGTATAGAACCGGTTGTAAATTAGCTATCATGGATGGCAATGGGAAATATTTAGCTAAACAGGTCATTTATCCGCATAAACCTGCTTCAGCTACAAAGCGGCAGCAAGCAATGCCAGCTTTTATTAAATTATTGAATGACTACCAAGTTGATATGATTGCTATTGGTAACGGTACTGCAAGCCGGGAATCAGAACAGTTTGTGGCGGATGCTATTAAACAGGTTGATCGAGATGTCAGGTATACGATTGTCAATGAGGCGGGTGCTTCGGTTTATTCTGCCAGTGCAGTCGCTCGGGCGGAGTTTCCCGATTTTAATGTTGAAGAACGCTCGGCCGTTAGTATTGGCCGGCGTCTTCAGGATCCACTAGCCGAATTAGTTAAAATTGATCCTAAATCAATCGGCGTTGGTCAATATCAGCATGATGTTCCTGAAAGTGGCCTAGACGAGCAGCTTGCACGCGTGATTGAAACGGCCGTTAACCAGGTTGGTGTCGATTTAAATCGGGCTAGTATTGAGTTATTAGAGCATATTTCGGGACTTTCAAAGCAGACGGCAAGTAACATCGTTGCTTATCGGGAAGAAAATGGCAGTTTTAACAGCCGTCCAGAACTAAAGAAGGTTCCCCGTCTTGGACCCAAAGCTTACGAGCAGTCGGTTGGCTTTCTAAGAATCGTTAATGGTAAAAACGTGCTGGATAACACGGATATTCATCCTGAGAGTTACCCGATTGCCAAACGGGTGTTAACGCATTTAGGCTTAAAATTGAACCAGGTTGGTACACCAGCGGTTGCTGCTGCACTGGAAAATAGTGATGCCAATACTTTAAGTGATCAGCTAGGTGTGGGCAAAGAGACACTTCAGGATATTTTAAAAAGCTTGCAGCAGCCGGGACGGGATCGGCGTGATGAGATGCCAGCACCGATTTTGAGGACGGATGTTTTGCAAATGAGTGATTTAAAACCGGGTATGAAGCTGGAAGGTACCGTTAGAAATGTGGTGGATTTTGGTGTTTTTGTTGATATTGGCGTCAAACAAGATGGCTTGGTACACGTTTCACATCTGTCAAAATCCTATGTCAGCAGTCCAGCGAACGTTGCGTCCGTTGGGGATATTGTGACTGTTTGGGTATTAGAGGTTGATGAACAGCGACACCGGATTCAGCTAAGTATGGTGGCACCGAATGACTGATCAGGAATTGCAGCAGCTGGTTGAACGGATTTCGCTTCAATCATTTGGCAAACCATTTAGGCATCAGGCCGTTTTTAATCAGCGTCTAAAAACGACGGGTGGCCGGTATCATTTGCAGGATCATCACATTGATATCAATCCACGGATGCTGACGGTGTTCGGTGAAGCTACACTAGAGGGTGTTATCAAACATGAATTAGTGCATTATCATCTTCATTTGGCCGGTCAATCTGGTCAACATCGCACCAAAGCGTTTAAACAATTATTACAGGCGGTTGGTGGTTTACGTTATGCGCCTCGTCAACCACGCCAGAGTAAACCCACTAAATACCTTGTTTACCGTTGTGAAAAATGCGGTCAGCTCTATCAACGAAAACGGCGGATCAATACGCAAAAATTTGTTTGCGGTAAGTGTCGTGGTAGATTGATTTTTCAAAAGAGTGTGCTGCAATAGCCACCGGAAAATTATTAACAGGATTGAAATTTAAATTGATGTACTTGATAATAGTGAATGAGAACTGAAAGTGTTCTAATCGCGTTACATTTCAGCATTGGAGGATGAGTTTATGGGTAAAATTGTGATTCGGGTACCAGCGACATCGGCCAATTTAGGACCAGGATTTGATTCTATTGGGGTTGCACTGCATTTATACCTCACGGTGATCGTGGAAGAAAAAACTGAGCAGTGGCGGGTAAACCACGCTTTAGGTCCTGATGTCCCAACGGATGATCAAAATTTGATCGTTCAATCTGCGTTGAAGGTGAACCCCAACCTTCAACCGCATCAACTGACAGTGATGTCTGACATTCCAGTGGCTCGTGGCTTAGGCAGTTCTTCTACCGCAGTGGTTGCGGGAGTTAAAATTGCGAACGAATTAGGCAAAATGGATCTTTCACTAGCTGATCAAGTGACGATAGCTGCTAAAATAGAGGGACATCCAGACAATGCTGCACCAGCTTTATTAGGTGACGTAACCATTTCTGATTTTGACGGCGAAAGCGCAACTAGCGTTAAACTGGCAATGCCAGAGGGATTAAAAATGCTGGCCTTTATCAAAAACCAGCCGTTATTGACTTCTGACAGCCGAAATGTCTTATCGGATCAGTTACCTCGTAAACAGGCGGTAATCGGAAGTAGCGTTGCTAATGTGATGGTTGCTGGTTTAGCAACTAAAAATTGGGAATTAGTTAGTCACATGATGGAACGTGATCAATTTCATGAAGCTGCCCGGACCAAACTCGTCCCTGAACTACCAATGATTCGTGAAACGGCACACCAACTTGGTATTTACGGTACCTACTTAAGTGGCGCTGGGCCAACGATTGGGACCTTTGCTAAGGAACCGCAATTAATTGTTTTACGCCAAAAATTAATGGATAAAGATGTCAGGGGAAGTCTCCGTATTTTTGATATTGATCGTCAAGGCGCGACGGTAAATGCGGAGTAAATATAACTATTTTGCAAATAACCATTGAAAACAAGTTATAATTCTGGTATATTATTTCTTGTTGATGCGGCCATGGCGGAACTGGCAGACGCGCAAGATTAAGGATCTTGTCGGGGTTTTCCCGGTGGAGGTTCGAGTCCTCTTGGCCGCATACGTAAACTCGGAATGTTTGACCAGCTTTGGTTAAATATTTCGAGTTTTTTTGATTGAAATTTTTTCGGAGGTTAGGGTTAATGAAAAACTTTATTTTTGACGTAGATGGTACCTTGCTTGATACTGAAGCGATGTACATGAAGGCACTGGACAAGGTCCTTCGTCAGCACCAAATTAAGCACCCGTACAGTGAGTTAACACAAACGTTTGGAATTACTAGTCTAGACGCTTTAAAGCACCTTAAAGTGCCAGCAGACTTGATACAGCCAATCCTAAACGAATGGGCACAAGCCATTCCAGAATTTCAGCCACTGGTCCACGTCTATGATGGGATTGAGAAAATGCTGTCAGATTTGAACGAACAGCCCACGACGCAACTGGCAATTATGACTTCCAAACAAACATTTGAATTTAAGCGGGACGTCACACCGCTGGAATTAGACAAATATTTTAGTCAGTTTGTTTTCTTTGAAGATGCTAAACGGGGTAAACCGGCGCCAGATCCAATTTTAGTGGCGATGGATCGACTAAATGCCAATCCTGAAGAAACTATCTACATTGGTGATACCAAGTTTGATGGGCAAGCTGCCCACGCAGCCGGAATTAAGTTTGGTTTAGTGGCTTGGGGGAATGGTGGGGCATCAAAGGTTGAAGGTGCCGATTATACGTTTGCGACTCCCGAAGATTTACTTGCCCTGGTTCGTTAATTTGCCAATGTGTCGGGGCATGAATCGGGTCAGTGTGCTATGATAATAGCAACTGTAAGTAGTAATGGATGTAGGAATTAATTTTGTTTAATGATGAGGAGGCAATGTCGTGATTGCCATTGTGATTGCTAGCCACGGTAATTTGGCCAAGGGACTTTTACAGTCTGCAACGATGATTTTTGGAAAGCAGACTAACATTGCAACCGTGACTTTTGAGGAAAAAGAAACGCCAGATGACTTGATCATCAAATTTCAAACCGCGCTAAGTAAGTTTGACTCTGCCGATGCTGTGTTGTTTCTAGTTGATTTGTGGGGTGGCTCGCCATTCACTGTTGCCTCTCATTTCGTGAGTCAGCAGCCTGAACAGATGGCGATGATCACGGGGGTTAATCTGCCAATCGTGATGGATGCGTTTACCATTCGGGATCAACCGTTAGATAAAGTGGTTGACCATCTAGAGAAGAGCGGTCAGAAAGGTATTCGGCATTTTGAACCGGAGACAGGTCACAAAGGGGCTTAACCACTATGACAATGGACATCAAGTTTGCACGCATCGGTAGCCGTCTGTTACCTAGTCAGGTCGCAAGTGGCTGGGTGAAGGCCACCGCGCCTAACCGAATCTTAGTTGTCTCGAACCGGGTGGCTCAAAACCATTTACGACAGACGCTGATTTTACAGTCTGTGCCAGCAGGGGTTGAAGCTAATGTGCTGACGTTAAAAAAGATGCTGACCATTTATCAAGATTCTCGATTCAACGATTTTCGGCCAATACTCCTGACGGAAACTGCTAAGGACATGGCTAAGCTGGTTAAGGGCGGTATTGATCTAAGCGGGATTGGGATTAACTTAGGGATACTTGCCTATCAAGATGGTATGAAAATGCTAATGGATGGCGTGGCGGTCGATAAAAACGAGGCAAAGGCATTACGCTATTTAACCGATCACGCAAAGTTGAAAGTGGTCGTGCAGCAAAAACCCGATGATAACCCAATAGATATCAAGCCATTTTTAGATAAATTGACCTTTTAAGAATTGAACGGATTCCACACAAAAAAGCACTATTCAGTCGAATAGCGCTTTTTTGTGAATTCAATTTTAAAATCTAATCTAATTAGGCTTAATATCCGGAGCTACTGGTTGACGAGGTATAACTGCTGTCATCGCCTGTACCCGTAGAACTAGGCGTTAACTTAGTTGATTCGCTAAGACCCAAAGTATGTCTAATATTGTTAGAGACCTTTTGTAATTCTGAAAGTGGGGCCACTTGATAAGAAATACCGTTAATCATGGCGTCCTGACCTTGCAGTGTTTGAGATTTAATGTGGTGACTAGCATCGCCGTACTTGGTTCGAATTGCTAACATATCATTAAAAGTCATATCGGTTTTCATATTGCCGTTCAAAGAGGTCAAAATCTGTTTATATCGTGGAAGTGAGGTGATGCCCACACCCTTGACAACAAGCTTTTGAAGGACTTGTCGTTGCCGTTTTTGACGTCCGTAATCGCCTAATGGATCTTCTTCACGCATTCGTGAATAATCCAAGGCTGCTTTGCCGTCCAAGTGGATCTTTTGTCCCTTCACCACGTTAGCATTGCCATAGTGGAACGTCATTGGTGGGACAACATCGACACCGCCAACGGCATTGACCATCTTCTCCAAACCACCCATATTAACGATGGCGTAGAAGTCGATCGGAATATCGAGTAGGTTTTCGACGGTGGAAACAGAGCCGGCAGCGCCGCCAATCGTGTAAGCAGCGTTGATCTTTTCGTACGGCTGCGAATCACCCTTCACTTGAACGCGGGTATCACGAGGAATACTAGTCAGATAGGCGGTTTCCTTTTTAGGATTGATCGTTGCAACAATCAGGGTATCTGTTCGCCCAACATCGTTTCTACCAAGGGCACCGGTATCAGTTCCCATCAAAAGAATTGAGAAGGGTTTCCCTTGTTTAATCACGTTGTCCACGTTCCGTAGCTTATCTGTTTGTCCCGCTTGAAACGTGTTGTCGAAAGTTTGCTTCGCTTGGTTATAAGCATGATAACCATAGGCAATCCCACCAGTAATCAGAATTAAGACAATGATTAGGATGCTCCAAAGTAAGCCATGGTGTTTTTTATGTGATTTGAAGTGTGAATAATCACTTCGCCGTGTTGATTGATTATTTTGATCTGGATCGAAATTATTTGATGCCATAAGTTTCCCTCGCCTCTGTAAAATCTCTTTGCATTATAGGTCTATTTTCTCAGATAGTGTGGTTCTTTCATGAAGCTTAAGTCGATTTTAAGAAAAATATTAGACGCTTCTTCCCCTGCCTAACTGTACTATTACATCACAAATTGCGGGTCACGTAAACCGTTCAATGAGTAGAAGTTACATTGAATGACAGAATGTGAAGGGTTAAATTGGGTAACGAGGGCTTAAATAACGGTAATTGAACTCGTCTTTGAAGTTCTTCAAGTAGATATTTGTGAGGTTGTAAAGTCAACGTTATTGAATTATGCTATAATGAATATTAATTTTTGATGTGAAAGAAGGTATAACAAACAATGTTACTATTATTCGCCCGGAGTGTTGCGGGCGTGGTTGAGATTCTTCTAATGATTGCGCTAGGTTACCTTCTGACTAATCTAGGCTGGTTTAATGAATCAGCCAGCAAGTTGATTGCTCGGTTGGTTACTCAGGTGGCCTTACCCGCATATATGGCATATACCATTACCAGCAAGTTTACGTTTAAGCGATTAGTGGAGACGTTACCTGACTTGCGTTTCCCCGTGGTATCAATGATGATCCTGTTTGGTATTTCAATCATCGTTGCCAAAGTTCTACATATTAGGAAAAGTCATCGCGGACTTTTCGAATCCATGTTTTTTAATTCAAATACGGTGTTTGTCGGCCTGCCTGTTAACGTTGCGCTATTTGGTGCGGCTAAAAGTTTGCCTTACGTCTTGGTCTACTACATGGCCAACACGACGATTTTCTGGACTTTAGGCGTTTATCTGATCCAACGTGACGGCGAGGGCGATTATCACTTTAGTCTGGGTCAAACACTTAAAAAGGTTTTTTCACCGCCTTTGCTTGGTTTTATGGTTGGGGTCGTTTTGGTTTTGCTGAAAATTCAACTGCCGAACTTTATCATGGCGGATCTGAATTATATTGGTGGCTTAACGGTTCCACTCTCCATGATCTTTATTGGTATTGCAATTGCTAATGTTGATCTTCATGATTTGACGATCAATCGTGGCAGTCTGGGAATCCTGTTTGGTCGATTTATTTTAGCACCAGCGTTAATGGCGCTTTTGGTATTACCAACTGGGATGCCGATGATGATGAAACAAGTTTTCATCATCCAATCCGCAATGCCCGTTATGACCAATGCGCCCGTTGTATCGAAACTCTACGGTGCAGATTCTAGTTTTGCAGCGGTAATGGTGACTGAATCCACATTACTTAGCTTGCTGGTCATTCCAATTTTGATGTTACTATTAAATGCTTCTCATTAAATTCATTAAGGGGACTTCGACTTCATGCCGAGGTCCCTTTATTGAATTTAAAGCCGGTGATATACTGTTATGTGAATGAAAGAGCATGAGAAGAGAGGGTCAGTTTTATGGTTAAATTAGTCGTTTTGCGTCATGGTGAAAGTCAGGCTAATCGAGATGGTGTGTTTACTGGTTGGAGTGATGTACCACTGACGAAAAAGGGCATTGCACAAGCCCACCAGGCTGGAAAAGCCATTAAACAGGCGGGACTGCAGTTTGAACATTTGCATACGTCCATGTTAAAACGGGCAATTATGACAGCTAACATTGTGCTGGATGAGATCGATCAACTTTATCTGCCAGTGACGAAATCTTGGCGTCTCAATGAGCGTCATTATGGCGCGTTGCGGGGGAAGAAGAAAGCAGCGGTGAAAGCCGAAGTGGGTGAGAAACAGTTTAAGCTTTGGCGGCGTAGTTATCATGTAGTACCGCCACTGTTAGATCAGCCTGATCAAGACCCACGATATGAGCCGTTAGGGGTAACTGAACCTAGGGGTGAAAGCCTTGAAATGGCTTATGACCGTTTAATGCCATATTGGCAGGATGAAATCGCACCGCGGTTGCTGGATGGACATAATCAGTTGGTGGTTGCTCATGGCAGTACGTTAAGAGCACTGATTAAGTATATTGATCAGATCAGTGATGCAGATATCGACCATTTAGAAGTTCCAAACGGGGTGCCGATTGTTTATGAATTTGATACCCAATTGAACGTGATTAGTAAAAAGGAACTGAAAGCGTAAAGGGTGATTAAAATACCTTAACGTGAGTTTATATTGATTGATAGGGGCGTTATCTGGATTTTCGATAAGGTAGTATATGGTTTAAGATATTCTAAAACGTGTTCAGGTAGGCAAAGACTTGCACGTAAGCCCAAAAGGAACGGTGATCAGGCAAAAATCGCCTGACCACCGTTCCTTTTGGGTTTACGCTCCAGTCTCTAAGCGCCTACCTTCACACTCTATTATGCTAAAGCACCCATTGGATCCCAAGGGGCTAAAACAGTTGGTTCTGCTTCTTGAGCCTGACGCAGTTCAGGACTCAGGTACTTCTTGTTCACAACAACTTGGTAGCAGTACTCTGTCATCCAACTGTCACTCATCACAAAGTAGCCTTTGGTACCTACCTTGTCGCCCCAAGAATTTTCAACTTTCCACTTAGTTGGTTTACCGTCGACGAGATCAACACCGGTAATTACCATGGCGTGAGTCATTAGGCTTTCAGCGTAATCCAAACGTTCCGCCTTAGTCATGGAGAGATCCATATCCAGTAGTTCGTCTTTTTTGTAGGCGTTAGTATCCATGATGCCTTTTTGACGGTCAGAACTTTGACCAACGTCACAACCAAACCAAACACTTTGGCCATCCTTCAACTGAGCAATGGCGAGTTGTTTAAAATCATCCATAGTGACGTTTAAGTGCTTAACTTCACGGCCACCCACAACGTTACCCAACATTTCAACGGTATAAGTTTTATTATACGGTTTATCTGAAGTTGGCGAGTTGATGATGGAAACGTAATCGGCTAAGTTCCAGCCAACGTATTTGTCATAAAACGATTTTGGCGTTAAGTCACGATCAATGTGGTAGTTCTTATCGTCATCGCGATATTCAAAATCAAATTTTTGTGCTGGTTCACCTAACGTATAGCACAGCAGTCGGTAAACTTCACCTAGCATTTTGTCACGTGCAGCGGCAATTTCGTCATCACTGGCGCCCTTAGCAGTTAAGCCACGAAGAGTAACGGCATCTTTACGCAACTTTTTGTTTAACGTGCTATTTAGTTCACTGGATTTGGAACTGTTATAGGTTTCAGGCATCACTGATCTTGGTACGATACCGTATTTTTCAATGATAGCGCAAAGCATATCCCATTGGCCGCCATCCTGCTGTGGGGTTGCCATGAGAAAGGCGACCTTACGGCTGGTTAGCGGTTGGTCTGCCGTGTCCAGAACGTTTTGATAGAAGTAGTTTGCTTTTTCGAATTTATCCCAGAAATTAGTATAGTTTTGAGAAAGTTCGAAATCACTGAGGTTAAACAGGTCAGCTAAGTGATGACGCATGATGTTTAATGCCGCAAACATCCAGCAACGACCACTTTGTTTTTGATTGGCGACTTTCCCTGTATCCAACTCAATGGAAAAGACGGGTGTCATGTCAGTGTCGGAAGCAAAATCAGCACTGGTAGCCAGAATCCCTTGATGGCTAACTGCGCGTTCCACCACTTTGGCATCCTTACGGTCGTTAAATAAAGTCTGATAGCGGGTAATTTGATCACTGCTGATAGCAGCTGTTTTATCATTACTCAAATGGATCACACTCCTTCTCGTTTCATAGTCATTATTGTACAACATTTCGGTGGTAAAAGTGAGCTAAGTATAGACTGTTTTGGGGTGTTTTCCCACAACGTTATAGTGTAAGATATAAAACACATGCATGAAAGGAGTGAGAGAGATGACACGTGGATTTGAAATTGTTTCTTCCTACGCTAACGAGGGGTTACATTTGCCGTATCGCACCACAAAACGGGCAGCCGGATATGACTTTGAAAGTGCGGTTGATTTTAACGTGCCGAGTATTTGGAAACTTGATTTTTTGAAAGTGATCTGGGCAATTCGTCATGAGTCAAATGTGGATAACGAAACTTCAAAAAAGGCTAAAAAGATTCTCAAACCATTTTTAATTCCAACGGGGATCAAGGCATATATGGGTGATGACGAAGTGTTGATCTTGGCGAACCGCTCAAGCAACCCACTTAAGCGCAGCCTAGTCATTCCAAATGGGATTGGCGTGATTGATGCCGATTATTATAACAATGACAGCAACGAGGGAGAAATCTTTATGCAGGTGCTGAACTTTGGCCTGACGGATGCCAAGGTTGCCAAGGGTGATCGTATTGGGCAGGGCCTCTTTATGCACTATCTTACGGCGGATGATGAACAAAAGCCTCAGCAGGAACGCCAGGGTGGTTTTGGTTCTTCTGGTAAGTAGTTAAAAAGAAATAAAGCTTAAGAGTCTAAGCCTTCAACAGGCGGAGACTATGCTAAAATAAGTTTGGTTAGTATTAGTCAGAGTATCACCGGAAAGGATTGAAATGATTGGCGAAAGAAAAAACACAGTTTGTCTGTCAAGAATGTGGTTATCAGGCACCGAGATTTTTGGGGCGCTGTCCCAATTGCGGCAAGTGGAATACCTTCGTTGAAGAAGTGATTGCGCCAGCGACGACTGTTAAAACAGCAACTAGTTTAAGCGGTGGTACGGTGACTAAGCCGGAAAAGCTAGCCGCGGTTTCAATGCAAAAAGAACCTCGGGTCAAAACACAGCTAGGTGAACTTAACCGTGTTTTGGGTGGCGGTGTCGTTCCTGGGTCCTTGGTCTTAATTGGTGGTGATCCGGGAATTGGTAAATCCACCTTGTTGCTGCAGGTATCCGGCCAACTGAGTCAAACTGGTGGTACGGTACTCTACGTCTCTGGTGAAGAGAGTGCTAACCAAATTAAAATGCGTGCTAACCGTTTAGGCGTTGCAAGTGACAATCTTTATTTGTATCCTGAAACCGATATGAGTCGGATTCGGGCGAATATCAATGAGATGAAGCCAAATTACGTTGTGATCGATTCGGTTCAGACCATGTCAGAGCCTGAGATTACTTCAGCAATCGGGTCAGTTTCGCAAATTCGACAGGTTACTGCTGAACTCATGCGAATCGCTAAATCACAGGGTGTCACCATCTTTGTGGTGGGTCACGTGACCAAGGGCGGTGCCATTGCTGGTCCTAAAGTTTTGGAACATATGGTTGATACCGTTCTTTATTTTGAAGGGGATCTCCACCATACGTACCGTATTCTTCGAGCCGTGAAGAATCGGTTTGGATCCACTAATGAATTGGGTATTTTTGAGATGCAGGAAGACGGGTTAAAAGAAGTTAAAAATCCTTCAGAAATTTTTCTGGAGGAGCGTTTAAAAGACGCTACTGGTTCCGCAATCGTAGTTTCCATGGAAGGAACCAGGCCCATCCTCGTAGAAATTCAGGCTTTGTTAACGCCTTCTGTTTTTGGGAATGCTCAGCGGACTGCTTCCGGACTTGACCGAAACCGTGTATCATTGATCATGGCAGTGCTGGAAAAGCGGGCCAATCTCATGCTGCAAAATCAGGATGCTTATTTGAAGGCCGCTGGTGGCGTTAAGTTGGATGAACCGGCAATTGACCTGGCTCTAGCCATTAGCATTGCCAGTTCGTATCGAGATAAGGGGACTAATCCGAATGAGTGTTACGTGGGAGAAATTGGCTTAACTGGTGAAGTTCGCCGGGTCAACCGGATTGAAGACCGGGTAAAGGAAGCTTCGAAACTTGGTTTTAAACGAATCTACATTCCTAAAAATAATCTGAAGGATTGGACGGCGCCAACTGATATTGAGGTGATTGGCGTGGCTACGCTTGGGGAGGCACTGCATAAGATTTTAGCTTAACGGATTTGGAGGTGAATTAATTGAATAAAAAAAGAGCAATTATTCAAGCAATTTTTGCGTTTATTGGATTAGGACTTGGCGCTGCCTATATTCCACTTGTATGGGCAGGCTTTGGTTACTCAAACCGAACGTGGTTTAACAACGAAATCACGAATGGTATTATTGGTGCGCTAGTGTTATGGCTATTATCCCTTATTTTTTCAGGTTACATCGAGCGCCTGATCAATCGATTTGAGAAATCACTGACTTCAAAAAGCCCCGCATATTTACTGTTCGGAAGTGTTTCTACAATTGTTGGATTGATTCTGGCGATACTGATTTCGACACCGCTTTACCGGATCAATTCACCAATATTTAGCGGATTAATTCCCGTTATTTTAATGATTTTGTTTGGTTATCTTGGCTTTCGGCTCGGGACGACTAAACGAGAAGAATGGCGAAAACTATTTTCATTTCGAACCAAGAAAAGCACGGATGACGGTGAAAGCATCATTGATCGACCAATCGATGAAAACTATCATCACTATAAAATTCTGGATACCAATATTTTGATTGATGGTCGAATTTATGATTTGGTCAAAACGGGTTTCATTGAAGGTACGCTGTTAGTCCCGAATTTTGTGCTGTATGAATTACAGTACATTGCTGATTCCAGCGACAGTATTAAGCGCGTCCGTGGTCGCCGGGGACTTGATATTCTTAACAAGTTGCGTGAGGAAAATATCATTCCCGTTGAAATGTACGAAGGTGACTATGACGATATTTCAGAGGTTGACAGTAAGCTGATTCGGTTGGCAAAAGAAGTCGATGGTGTAATTGTCACCAATGACTATAACTTGAACAAGGTCATCGAATTTCAAAAGGTACAGGTACTTAACATCAATGCTTTGGCCAACGCTTTGAAGCCACGAGTGATTCCGGGTGAACACTTGGATGTCATGGTGGTTAAAAACGGAACCGAACGTCAGCAGGGGGTTGCTTACCTAGATGACGGGACCATGGTCGTGGTAGAAGATGGTCGTTACTATTTGAACGAACACTTGGACGTCATTGTGACCTCTGCCATTCAAACGGATGCTGGACGGATGATTTTTGCTAAACCGGCACATTCAACTCATGAAATTAAAGAAGAAACCGATAAAGGCGATAAATCAAACAAAAATAGCACAACTAACCAAAAAAATAATAAGAAGAAGTCGAACTAACTTTTCTTTTCGGAAGTTCCATTGTACACTTAAAAAGATGTCGATTGTTTGGTACACTGGAATACTGTATGAAGTGTGTTCGTTGACAAAAGGGATGCATCAAGCGATGTATCCCTTTGTTGGCGGACAAAGAGAGTTTCAAATCGAAATATTTTGAAAGAGGCGGAATAGATATTGGCAAATGATTCAATTCGCGTTCGGTATGCACCTAGTCCTACTGGACATCTGCATATTGGTAACGCACGGACAGCACTATTTAATTACTTGTTTGCGCGTCACTACAAGGGTAAGTTTATTATTCGAATCGAAGACACCGATACAAAACGAAACGTGGCTGACGGCGAAAAAAGCCAACTGGATAATTTACGTTGGTTAGGTCTTGATTGGGATGAAGGTCCTGACAAGCCGGGAGAATACGGTCCTTATCGTCAATCAGAACGTTTTGATATCTACAAGCCTTACATCCAACAATTGCTGGATGAAGGTAAAGCCTATAAATCTTACCGAACTGAAGAAGAACTTGAAGCTGACCGTGAAGCACAACGTGCCCGTCACGAGATGCCTCATTATGAATACGAATATGCTGGCATGTCAGATGATGAAATCAAGACTAAAATGGCTGAATCTGAAGCTAAGGGCTTGAAGCCTGTTATCCGTTTCCACGTTCCAGAACACAAGACTTATGCTTGGGATGACATGGTTAAGGGTAAGGTTTCCTTTGATTCTGACACCATTGGCGGTGACTTTGTCATTGTTAAGGCCGATGGTATTCCAACTTACAACTTTGCGGTTGTTTTGGATGATCATTTAATGAAGATCTCACACGTTTTCCGTGGTGATGATCACGTTGCCAACACGCCTAAGCAATTGATGATTTACGAAGCCTTTGGCTGGGATGCACCAAAGTTTGGCCACATGAGTCTGATCATTAGCAAGGATACTGGTAAGAAGTTGTCTAAGCGTGACGAAACTGTTTTGCAATTTATTGAACAGTACCGCAAGCTTGGCTACTTACCTGATGCGCTATTGAACTTCATCATCTTGCTTGGCTGGTCACCAGTGGGTGAAGACGAAATTTACTCATTGAAGGAATTCGTCAAGATGTACGATGAAAAGCGTTTGAGTAAATCACCAGCTACCTTCGATAAGAAGAAACTGGAATGGATCAATAACCAGTACGTTAAATCTTCTGATGAAGACGTTGTGGTGGACTTAGCTTTGCAACAATTGATTGAAGCAGGTAACGTTCCTGAAAATCCAGATGCTAAGACCCTTGAATGGGCTCGTCAGTTGATCAATTTATATAAGCAACAAATGAGTTATATGGCTCAGATCAACGACATGGCTAGCGTCTTCTTTGAAGAACCTGAAGAAGTCAGTGGTGATGCGTTAGAAGAAATTTCTAACGATACCGCACCAGTTGTTTTGAAGGAATTCTCTGAACGAATCAAGAAGTTACCAATTTTTGATAAAGTTCAGATTCTAGCAACCATCAAAGCTATTCAAAAGGACACTGGTATTAAGGGACGGAAGCTTTGGATGCCTATCCGAATTGCCGTTACCCACGAAATGCACGGACCAGAATTACCAGAATCAATTGAACTGGTTGGTCGTGACAAGACGTTGGAGCACGTTGCTCAAACCTTGGCACAACTGAATGAAAATTAGTTAAACGAGTTAGAGGGCTTGGTTGCAGGTAAGCGAATCTGCAGCTAGCCCTTTTCTTGTTTCTCATGTAAAAAAGATTATCGTAGCTCGTACAGCCTAATTAATTTGCAATGATGTCACTAAAAATGTCGGTATAGAGATTAATTATGATAAAATGTACTTACGATTAATCAGAGAGGAGCGAGTTAATGCTTAAAGTATTCAACACACTTACACGACAAAAAGAAGTGTTCACCCCGATTACTTCGGGAATCGTAAAAATGTACGTTTGTGGGCCAACTGTCTATAATTACATCCACATTGGTAACGCGCGCAGTGCCATTGCGTTTGATACCATTCGACGCTACTTCGAATATAAGGGTTACCACGTTAAATACGTTTCTAATTTTACGGATGTTGACGATAAGATGATCAAAGCTGCCAAAGAAGCTAACACTACCGTTCCTGCCATTGCAGACAAGTTTATTGCTGCGTTTATGGAAGACACTACAGCACTGAACATTGAACCTGCAACTAAACATCCCCGTGCAACTGAAAACATCAAGGACATTATTGAATTTGTTCAAGATTTGATTGCCAAGGGTTATGGGTATGAATCGGAAGGCGATGTGTATTATCGTGCCCGAAAATTTGCTCATTATGGTCAATTATCCCATCAAAACATTGATGATCTTGAGGTTGGCGCCAGTCAGCACACGGATCCCGAAGAAGTCAACCGAAAGGAAGATCCCGTGGACTTTGCACTGTGGAAAGCCGCTAAGCCGGGGGAAATCTCCTGGGATTCACCATGGGGTAAAGGCCGGCCTGGTTGGCACATTGAATGTTCTGTGATGTCGACGAAGTACTTAGGTGATACCTTTGATATTCATGGTGGTGGCCAAGATTTAACTTTTCCGCACCACGAGAACGAAATTGCGCAGAGTGAGGCTAAAACCGGGCAAAAATTTGCTAATTACTGGTTACATAACGGTTTTGTGACGGTTGGCGATGACAACGAGAAAATGAGTAAGTCACTAGGCAATTTTGTGACGGTTCATGATATCTTGAAGACTGTAAATCCACAAGTCTTGCGGTTCTTTATGGCAACTACGCAGTATCGTCGGCCAATTCAGTATACTCAAGGTAATCTGGATGATGCGGCTAACAACTTGAAGCGGCTGCAAACGGCTTTCAATAATCTCAATTACCGGCTCAAGGATGCTGAACCAGGTAATGATCCTAAGATTGAACAAGAAATTCGCCAAATTGAAGCGGATTTTGTTGATCAGATGGACGATGATTTTAACGTCCAAAATGGGATAGCTCAGGTCTATGAACTTGCTAAATTGGGTAATGTTTATGCAGAACGCCCGGTTGTCTTTAAGGATAGTTTGGCTTTCATTTTGAAAACCTTAACCGAATTAGTGAATATTTTTGGAATTGAATTTAAACAAGAAACGCTTAATGATGACGGTGTCGAGGCGCTGATCAATGAACGGTTGGACGCTCGCAAGAACCGTAATTTTGAGCGCAGTGACGAGATTCGTGAACAGTTGAAGGCTCAGGGGATTATTCTTGAGGATACACCGCAAGGGACCCGCTGGCACCGAGACGATGAGAAAGGAAACGCATGAGCGAACAAACGCAACAGGATTACCGGCAATTAAATGGGGTTGTGTTAGCCTACATGGGTGATGCTGCCTATGAAGTTTTTATCAGACGGCACTTAATTGAAATGGGACTAACCAAGCCCAATAAGTTACAACATACTGCAACAATGTACGTTTCCGCTAAGGCGCAGGCTGGATTGATCACGTTGATGGAAGAAGACGGTTTTTGGACGGAAGAAGAAGCGTATTACTTCAAACGTGGTCGCAACGCTAAGAGCTATACGCATGCCAAGAACACCAGCGTGATGACGTATCGTATTTCGACTGGGTTCGAAGCTATTTTTGGCTATTTAACTTTGAGTGACCAGAAGGATCGTTTAGCTGAAATGGCACAATGGTGCATCGAACAAGTCGAAGCAGGGAGATTACCAAATGAAAAATAACGAACAGACTCCGGAAGAACCTTCTGAATTTATTTTTGGGCGTCATCCAGCGATTAACGCTTTAAAAAGCGATCAGGAAATTAACAAGGTGTTCATTCAGGATGGCTTGAAGAACGAACTAATTGGTGAAATTATCAAACTAGCTAAAAAGCGCTCTTTGGTGATTCAGATGGTTCCAAAGTCAAAGTTAGAACGATTGGCGCCACGTGAGAATCACCAGGGTGTCGTGCTGGCTGTTTCGGCTTTTAAGTATGCTAGTATTGATGACTTGTTTGCGAAAGCGCAGGAGAAGGACGAACAGCCATTTTTCTTGATTTTGGATAACATCAATGATCCACATAATTTAGGGTCAATCATGCGAACAGCCGATGCAGTGGGTGCACATGGCATTATCATTCCCAAACGACGCTCAGTTGGATTGACTGGTGTGGTTGCGAAAACCTCTACGGGTGCAATTGAACACGTACCAGTTGCTCGTGTGACTAATTTAGTGAATACCGTAAAAGAACTGAAGGAGCGAGGCCTCTGGGTGTTTGGTACGGATATGGACGGAACTGATTACCGTCACTTTGACGCCAAAGGTCCAGTAGGCATTATCATTGGCAACGAAGGTAAAGGAATTTCACCACTATTGAAAAAAACGGTGGATGAGATGCTGACGATCCCAATGGTTGGTCATGTACAGAGCTTAAATGCCAGTGTGGCCGCTAGTCTATTGATGTACCAAGCCTTTTCTTCTCGTCACCCACTGAATTAAACGAATTGGGTGAATTTATTGAAAAAAGATATTTTAATTGTTGATGCTTATAATATGATTGGCAACTGGCCAGATTTGAACCGGTTAAAGTTAGCGGGACGGCTAGAAGAAGCGCGTGATAATTTACTGTCGATCCTATCGGAATATCATAAATACCAGCGAATCGAAATGATTGTGGTATTTGATGCGATGTACGTTCCGGGGATGTCCAAAAAATACGATCACTATGGTTTAGAGGTCGTTTGGACGGGGCAGGATCAGACTGCTGATGAATATATTGAAGCATTAACAAAGGAAAAACAGACCCGTTTTACGCAAGTTACCGTTGCAACGAGTGATCAAGCTGAGCAGTGGACTGTTTTTTCAGCTGGTGCATTGCGTATTCCGGCAGGCGAGCTTCTAACTAACATTAATCGAACCCGCAAAGAAGTTCATACTCAGGCAGTGAAGTTTGCGGATAAAGGGCAAGTTCGGCGTTCACCGTGGAGCGATGGTCAGTTATCAAAACTAGAAAAATTGCGTGATCATCTGGGTGATGACCATCATCCAGATGATCAGTAAAAATGATAATTAAAAACAACCGATTTGTATTTTGGACTAGTTCTATGAAATGTGGTGTCATTACACTTCTAGTTGAAAATTAAGAATCGGTTGTTTTTATTGTGTACAATTGGGATTTCTGTTTGGTATGCACTAGTGATGCTTCTTGTTATATTGGTTCCAATGTTGAACTAGTCATAATGGAGGAAACAAAATGCACGTCGAAAATGAAGCAGATTGGGTACTAGTTGAAAAGGCTCGTGACGGTAACGAACGTGCTTTACAGGAACTGATAGACCGTTATAAACCACTCATTTTAAGCATTCAGAACCGGTATTATTTACAGGAATTAGAATTGTCAGATTGGTTTCAAGAATCAGTGATCGTGCTCTGGGAAGTGGTGAACCGCTTTGATGTCACTCGGACACATGCATTTGGTTCCTATCTTAAGGCGGCTTTACTTAATCGTCGGCGTGATTATGCACGACGAGTCAACGCGAAGAAACGGAAAGCTACTGGTCCAGTTACTTCCATCGATGCTAATCCCACTTATTTTGCGGAAACGTTAGCAGACGAGCATTTGTTTTCATCCGAAAATCGAGTTATTTTTCAACAGCAACTAGTAGAAACGGTGAAAAAAGACATGTCAAAAATGGAAAGAGCAGTCCTAATTGCGTTGCTCTCGGGTGAAGCTGAAGAAAAAATCTGTGAACGTTTTGGACTTGATCATACTCAGTTTCATAACGCTAATGAGCGAATTAAACGAAAAATTAGACGACGTAAGCAGGCCGATTAGAAAACTAACATTGCTTGACACGTACTTAATGAAGATGCTATCATGAAGCTTGCTATAAGGAGGTGTTGAACGTGGCTCAAAAGAAGGTTGCGTTAGCATGTTCTGTCTGTGGATCTCGGAACTACACAGTTCCGGCTAGTCCTAATCGTAAGGTTCGACTTGAAGTAAAAAAATACTGTAAGTATTGTGGTAAGCATACGTTACATCGGGAGACCCGGTAACGCGCTGTTACCCGGTGTAAGGAGGAGCTCATGCGCTTTTTTAGATTTTTAGTTGCTGTTAAAGACGAAATGAAGCAGGTTTCTTGGCCCGATGCTAAACAGACGCGAAAGGATACAAGCAGTGTGATCTTTGTTGCTTTGTCCATGGCGATCTTTTTAGGAATTGTCGACTATCTGGTTCAAATGGGATTAAAGTTCTTGGCTTAATGCCACTAGACAGTAATCTATGCTATAATAGGTTTTGTTGAAAACTTCGCGCGGTCGGAGTTTTTTTATTTTGATTAAATTAAATGACTGTATTAGTCCCTTTAGGAAAGGATGGAACAAAATGGTTGAATCAGCTGAAAAGCAATGGTATGTCCTTCATACCTATTCTGGCTATGAAAATAAAGTAAAGATGAATTTGGAATCACGTGCCCAATCAATGGGAATGCAAGACTACATTTTTCGTGTAGTTGTCCCTGAGGAAGAGGAGCGTGAAGTAAAAAACGGTAAAGAAAAGATCAAGATGGACAAAACCTTCCCAGGTTACGTCTTGGTTGAAATGGTGATGACGGATGATGCCTGGTACATCGTACGTAACACACCTGGTGTTACCGGATTTATCGGTTCTCATGGTCAAGGTTCAAAGCCAACGCCATTGCTTCCTGATGAAGTTGAACTCATTTTGAAGCGTCTCGGCATGAGCAGCCGGCATGAAGATCTTGATGTAGACGTTGATGATACGGTCAAAATCGTTGATGGTGCCTTTTCAGGAATGGAAGGTAAGATTACCGAGATCGATCATGAAAAGGGCAAGCTTAAGGTTAATATTAATATGTTCGGTCGTGAAACCAGTGCTGAACTTAATTTTGATCAAGTTGATCCAGTTGCCTAAATAATCTAAAGAATTACTTGGCAAGTCGTTATAATTGTGGTAGTTTATATGAGTATGTTCTGCATACACGTGTGGGAGGAGAAATCTGCTCTCCATTTACCACAACACGGACTCAAGGAGGTATGTCTCGTGGCTAAAAAAGTAGCTAACATTGTTAAATTGCAAATTCCTGCGGGTAAAGCAACACCAGCTCCACCAGTTGGTCCAGCATTGGGCCAAGCCGGAATTAACATCATGGGCTTTACGAAGGATTTTAATGCTCGTACTGCCGATCAAGCTGGGATGATTATTCCAGTTGTTATTACGGTTTACGAAGATCGTTCATTCGATTTCGTAACTAAGACTCCGCCAGCAGCCGTTCTGTTAAAGAAGGCCGCCGGTGTTGAACACGGTTCAGGCGAACCTAACACGAAAAAGGTTGCTAAGGTAACCAAGGATCAGGTTAAGCAAATCGCTGAGACCAAAATGCAAGACCTAAACGCTGCTGACGTAGAAGCAGCTATGCGCATGGTTGAAGGTACTGCTCGTAGCATGGGCTTCACTGTAGAAGGTTAATCCCAGCTACTAACACTACGGATACTTTGTTAAAGCAAATGTATCAAGTGGGAGGCCAAGCCGTTATAACCACATTTGCAAGGAGGAATTCACAAGATGGCTCATAAAAGAGGTAAAAAGTATCAAGACGCTGTCAAGCAAGTAGAAGCTGAAAAGAACTACACACTTGATGAAGCTGTTGATTTAGTTAAGAAGATTGATTTTGCTAAGTTTGATGCAACGGTTGAAATTGCATTTAAGCTTAATGTAGATACTAAGCAAGCTGACCAACAGCTCCGTGGGGCAGTTGTTCTGCCTAACGGTACTGGTAAAGATCAGACTGTTATCGTATTTGCTAAGGGTGACAAGGCTAAGGAAGCTCAAGCCGCTGGTGCCGACTTTGTTGGTGAAGACGACTTAGTTGCCAAGATCCAAGATGGCTGGTTGGACTTTGATGTTGCAATCGCAACACCTGATATGATGGCCCAAGTTGGTCGTTTAGGTCGTGTCCTTGGACCTAAAGGCTTAATGCCTAACCCTAAGACTGGTACTGTTACCATGGACGTAACGAAGGCTGTTAACGATTCTAAGGCTGGTAAGGTTACTTATCGGACTGACCGTGACGGTAACGTTGCTGTTCCTGTTGGTAAGGTATCATTCGATGCTGACAAGTTAGTTGAAAACTTGAAGACAATTGCGAACGTGGTTGTTTCAGCCCGTCCTGCAGCTGTTAAAGGGACTTACGTACAACACGTATCAATCTCATCAACCTTTGGCCCAAGTGTCAATGTTGATGTTGCATCCCTTTAATTAAATAGAAAATCCCGTGTTGACTTTTACTCTAGCATTCTGTATGCTTAGTAAGTTGATATTTGTTCTGCCCAAGACTCAGGTGGCGAAAGCCTTAATTTACCTGCCGAGGAAGATGTGAATTTAGTTTTGCATTTCTCTCTATGCCTGGCGGACATAGGGATTTTTTATTCCTAAAAGAATTCAGGAGGTGAAACTAATGAGTAAGGAAAATGTTGCAATTAAAGCTAAGGCAGTTGAAGAAGCGACTGAACGTTTTAAAAACGCCCAATCAGCTATCGTCGTTGACTACCGTGGTTTAACGGTTGCTGAAGTCACTGACTTACGTAAGCAATTACGTGAAGCTGGTGTTTCAATGAGTGTTATCAAGAACAAGATTTTGACTCGTGCTGCTGAAAAAGCTGGCTACGAAGACCTAAACGACACGTTTGTTGGTCCTACTGCCGTTGCCTTTTCTGACGAAGATGCAATCGCACCTGCTAAAATCTTGAAGAAGTTTGCTGATAGCCATGATGCCCTGAGCCTTAAGGGTGGTATGGTTGAAGGTAAGGTTGCTTCTCTTGATGAAATCAACGAATATGCTACGATGCCAAGTCGTGAAGACTTGTTATCAATGCTTGCTAGTGCATTGTCTGATCCTATGCGTAAAATTGCGCGTGCGGTTAAGGCTATCGCTGACAAGGGTGAAGGCGAAGCTGCCTAACCCAGTAACTCAACTCACTATTTCAATATAAAATGGAGGAAACAAAAATGGCTTTTGATAAAGATGCTATCATCGCTTCATTAAAGGAAGCGTCAATCTCAGATTTAAACGACCTTGTTAAGGCAATCGAAGACGAATTCGATGTTTCAGCTGCTGCTCCTGTTGCTGTAGCTGCTGGCGGTGCCGATGCTGGTGCTACTAAGGATTCATACGATGTTGAATTAACTGAATCAGGTGACCAAAAGGTTAAGGCTATCAAGGCTGTCCGTGAGATCACTGGTCTTGGTTTAAAGGATGCTAAGGGTCTTGTTGACAACGTACCTTCAGTTATCAAGGAAGGCGTTACAGAAGACGAAGCTAACGATCTTAAAGCTAAGCTTGAAGAAGTTGGTGGCGTGGTTACCCTTAAGTAATTTAAGGTACCCGTTAAAAAAGCACTGTGCAATTTTGCACAGTGCTTTTTTGTATTCTCTAGGCGAAGTCGGCAAACCTCCAGATTTGACTGGTAATGGATGTTGTGTAAGATGCAATCATTTACCCAGAAGTAACGTTAAGTTAGCTAAACGAGTGGTTTTGGGGGTAGTAGCGTTTAACTGGTATAATTGTTCAAAAAACAGAGACTGTGCATAAGTCGGTATTGATAAGTATTGCAATCAATTATTAGCCATAAATAGTGATCACTGTCCTTTAGTTCTGTACGTCAATTGACCCTAATTACGCGCTAAAACTCAGGTTCCGGCCATTTAACGCAAAATAATGCCTACTCCGTAAAAAAAAAGCGGAATAGGCATTATTCATGTTAAATTCTGGCATCTACCAAGTTTAGTCGCAGCTTGTTTTTAAAGATAAAATTTTAGAAGCTAAATATCGTAATCGTCATCCTGCATCGCCTCCACGTTTCCTAAGAGATACCCGTTTCCAACCTGAGAGAAGAAATCATGGTTAGCAGTGGTGGTTGAAATACCGTTCATCACGATGGGATTCACATCATCAGCGGTATCTGGGAACAGCGGATCTTGACCAAGATTCATCAACGCTTTGTTGGCGTTATAGCGGATAAACGTCAAAACTTGATCAGTCCAGCCGACTTGATCATAGACTAAGTGGGTGTATTTTTCTTCATTCTCGTACAGTTCGTACAAAAAGTTAAACATCCAGTCTTTCAATTCTTGCTGTTCGTTCTCACCTAATTGATTGTAGCCAATTTGGAATTTATAACCAATATAAGTGCCATGGACAGATTCATCACGGAGAATGAGCTTAATAATTTCCGCCACGTTAGCTAGTTTATTATGACCAAGATAGTAAAGCGGGGTGAAGAAGCCAGAGTAGAAGAGGAAAGTTTCCAAGAAAACGTTAGCAATCTTTTTCTTCAATGGGTGGCCGTCATCGTGATACAAGTCGCGAATGCGTAACGCCTTATTTTGCAAAAATTCTTCGGTATCACTCCAATTAAAAATCTCATCGATTTCATCTGGCGTATTTAAGGTTGTAAAGATCGATGAATAACTCTTGGCATGGACGGATTCCATGAATTGGATGTTGTTCAAAACAGCCATTTCATGTTGGGTCTGAGTGTCTTTTCTGAGGGACGCCATTCCATCTTGTGACTGCAGAGTATCTAGAAGGGTCAGTCCGCCAAAGACGTGTCCAACGACCCATTTATGCTTGTCATCCAGTCCACGCCAATCATCTAAGTCATTTGAAAGTGGGATTCGGGTGTCTAGCCAGAACTGTTCTGTTAATTTTTCCCAAGTTGCTTTATCAATTTGATCATCCACTGCATTCCAGTTTATTGCATGATATGCTTCTGTCATTTGTTTCTCCTTTAACGTCTATTTGCAACGATTGTCATGAACAAGGTTCTTTAAATAACACAGCTTTCACATTGATTAGCACCGATTTCACCTTCATCGTCCGTAAACGTCCGGACGTAGTAAATCGATTTGAGCCCCTTTTTGTGGGCGTAATTACGTAAGATGCTGAGATCACGTGTGGTCATCTTATTGGTTCGACCGTTTTTCCATTCATACAGCCCTTCTGGAATGGTTGAACGCATGAAAAGAGTCATACTCATACCTTGATCGACGTGTTGCTGAGCAGCCGCATAAACGTCAATGACTTTTCGCATATCAGTATCGTAGGCGGATTTATAATAAGGCAACGTTTCGTTAGACAGATAAGGAGCAGGGTAGTAGATATTACCAATCTTCTTTTCTTGACGTTCCTCAATCCGGTTAATAATAGGGTGTAAACTGGCAGTTGTATCATTAATGTAAGAAATTGAGCCATTTGGAGCAACGGCTAAACGGTTTTGGTGATACAAACCATCCTTCATGACAGCTTGTTTAAGCTCATCCCAATCAGCTGCCGTTGGGATGAAGATGTCCTTGAACAGGGCCTTAACTTTATCAGATTGTGGCGTGAATTCGCCCTTTTGGGTAGTGTATTTATCAAAGTAGCTGCCATCTGCATAGGCGCTCTTTTCAAAGTTGTAGAAAGTCGTGTGACGTTCCCTGGCAATCTGATTAGAGGCAACTAGGGTCCAGTAATTAAGCAGCATGAAGTAGATATTGGTGAACTCTACGGTTTCAGGGTCGCCATACATCATTTGGTTTTTGGCAAAGAAACTATGAAGTCCCATGCCACCAAGACCAATAGTATGAGCGAGCTTATTACCGTTTTGGATAGAAGGGACAACGTCAATGTCAGAATGATCAGTAATGAAAGTGAGTGCTCGGACCATTGTTTCAACTGAGTGGCCGAAGTCAGGACTGGCCATTAAATTAACGATGTTGGTTGAACCTAAATTGCATGAAATATCACGGCCTAGTTGTTCGTAAGTCTGAGTATTATCGACCGTTGAAGGAGTTTGAACCTGAAGAATCTCAGAACAGAGGTTGCTCATAACGATGCGGCCATCAATAGGATTATCCCGGTTAGCCGTATCAATATTAATAATGTAGGGATAACCAGACTCTTGCTGTAGCTTGCCAATTTCAGTTTCTAGTTCACGGGCAGGCAGTTTCTTCTTACGGATCGAATCGTTAGCGACCATCTTGTCGTATTCTTTGGTAATATCAACGTAACTGAAAGGTACGCCGTATTCGCGTTCAACGTCATAGGGGCTGAAGAGGTACATATCCTGGTTATCGCGACAAAGTTCGTAAAACTTGTCAGGGACAGTAATACCTAACGAAAGTGTTTTAAGCCGAATTTTTTCATCTGCGTTTTCTTTTTTAGCCGAAAGAAATGCGATAATGTCAGGGTGAAAGACGCTAAGATAAACGACGCCGGCACCTTGTCGCTGGCCCAACTGATTGGAATATGAAAAACTGTCTTCCAACAATTTCATGACAGGAACGACACCACTGGCCGCACCTTCAATGTTTTTAATGGGGTCGCCAGCGCCACGTAAATTAGATAAATTAATCCCAACGCCGCCCCCAATTCTGGATAATTGTAGGGCTGAATTAATAGTACGGCCGATGGTGTTCATATCGTCGGTGGTTTGGATTAAGAAACAAGAAACTAATTCACCACGCTGTTTACGGCCAGCATTTAGAAAACTAGGAGTAGCGGGTTGATAACGCTGGTGGATCATTTCATCAGCTAAGTCCATAGCCAACCGCTCATCGCCATCAGCGAAATACAACGCGTTTAAGGCTACTCGATCAAGATAGTTTTCCAAATAATAGTCGTTATCGTTAGTCCTCAGGGCGTACTGAGCGTAAAATTTATAAGCAGCCATAAATGATTTGAAGTGGAAATTTTGAGATTTTAAATAGTCGTATAATGATTGAATAAAATCAAAGTTGTACTTATTATAGAAGTTAGATTCAATGTAATTGTTGTCCAGTAAGTAAGTGAAGCGGTCTTGCAACGAAGCAAATTTTTTGGTGTTTGGTTCAACGTTTTGTGTTAAAAATGCTTGCAGTGCTTCTTGATCTTTGTTCAGTGGAATTTGACCGTTTACCGGAATATTAATCTCATTGTTGAGATCGTAATACGTGACATCTTTAAGCTCTTTTAAACTCATTTTTTAAACTCACTCTTTTCTCTTAGGGCTAAATTAAGTAAAATAAAAGATGGCGTTTTCTGGTATCCAGAATACGCCATCCTAACGCTTGCGTACATTAAATGGCCAGCTTTTGTAATTGATCTGGTCGAAAGCCGCTAAACTTGGTATCAGCGGTTTCAATGACGGGTAGGGATTGAAAACCCTGGTCCTTGAGATAATCAACGTACTGCGGATCGTCATTAATATTGTGTTCAATAAAATCAACGTGATGTTCAGTTAAAAAACGCTTAGTCATTTTGCATTGCATACAATTGTTCCGTGAATAAACCGTTACTTTTGTCATATGAACCACACTCCTATGTAATCTCGATAAATAGAGTTTACACCGTTCAGCTAAAATTTCAACCGTCGAGGCCTATATTTTGTGTACGTTAAAAAGGGTAAACACTAAATATGGTGTAACTACGGCAATTACAGTTACTTTTAGTCAGTAAAAAATATTTTTGGGGATTAGAGATTGTCGTTGAAGAAAGGTAGACGTGCATGATAGAAAATGATGAGCGTTACATGCAAGAAGCACTATTAGAGGCGCATAAATCGGCTTTAATTGGTGAAGTTCCCATAGGAGCGGTGATTGTTCATAATAATGAAATTATTGGCAGAGGCCATAATTTACGGGAACACAGTCAGTTGGCAGCTGATCATGCCGAAGTTATGGCTATCAGTGAAGCCAACCAGAAACTGCATAGCTGGCGATTGGTTGACTGTACCATGTACGTTACATTGGAACCGTGCATCATGTGTAGCGGTGCAATCATTAATTCACGTATTGATCGCGTTGTTTTTGGCGCTCGTGATCCGAAAGCTGGCGCAGTGGCAACACTATATAGTCTGCTGAATGATCCCCGATTAAACCACCAAGTTGAAGTTAAAGAAGGCGTTTTAGCAACCCAGGCAGGCAAGGTATTGAAAGATTTTTTTAAAGCTGCTCGAAAGCGCAATAAACTAAAGAAACAGCACCAAATCGATAAACTGTGATTATAACCAGATTTTGGGTGGCATTCAGATTTTAAATATGTTAAAGTAGAAGTTGCCGCAAGGCCTTGGGGCAAGGGTGACCTTACGAATCGTGTCAGGTCCGGAAGGAAGCAGCACTAAGTATGAGTGACTTTGTGCTCCAAGTTGATATGATCTTAATGAGGGCGGGACAAAACGTTGAGTTTTGTTACCGTCCTCTTCTTATACAATTTTTAACGGTTTGTATGTATAGTATTTGGTGAATAAACACTATATAATGTTTATCAGTGAGTCTTAAGAGATAACCCAAAAGAATCGAGGAAAATAGTCATGAGTTACCAAGCCTTGTACCGGGTGTGGCGGCCACAGCGGTTTGATGAAGTGATTGGGCAGACACTGATTACCCAAACTTTGAAAAACGCCGTTAAAACTAAACAAATTAGTCATGCCTATCTGTTTGCTGGACCACGGGGAACGGGAAAAACCTCGATGGCTAAAATCTTCGCTAAGGCAGTAAATTGTCAGCATCAAGAAGATGGTGAACCTTGTAATCAATGTGAGACCTGTAAGGCAATTACTAAGGGCACACTGAATGACGTGATTGAGATTGATGCTGCTTCTAACAATGGTGTTGAAGAGATTCGTGACATTCGTGATAAAGTTAAGTACGCGCCCACTGAGGCCGACTATAAAGTCTATATCATTGATGAAGTTCATATGCTGTCAACGGGAGCCTTCAATGCGTTATTGAAAACGTTGGAGGAACCACCGGCGAACGTGATTTTTATTCTTGCCACGACGGAACCGCATAAGATTCCAGCCACGATTATTTCGCGAACCCAACGATTTGATTTTAAGCAAATTCAAGCTAAGGACAGCCTTTCACGAATGGCCTACATTCTGAAAGAAAAAAACCTTTCCTATGATGATGAAGCACTAAAGGTAATTGCGAAGGCTTCTGAAGGTGGAATGCGTGATGCACTCAGTATTTTGGATCAGGTCATTTCGTTTGGTGATGACAAAGTCACACTGGATAATGCACTGCTGGTCACGGGTGCGGTACGTAAACAGCTATTAGTTACCTATCTTACCCAGGTGACTCATCAGGAAACTCAAAAAGCGCTGATGACCATTCAAGAGATTTTAGACGAAGGCAAAGATCCTGAACGATTTACAGAAGATCTGGTGAATTTGACCCGAGACTTGTTGCTTTATCAGCAATCTCCAGAATTGGTAACTCAGATCGAAATGGATCAGGTAGATTCGGATTTTAAACAACTGGCAACGGAAATAAAACCACAGCAGTTATATGATATTATTGATGATTTAAATGATATTCAACAGCAAATGCGGTTTACGACTCACGAAGACGTTTACCTGGAAGTATTAACGGTACGCTTAGCAGGTCATCAAAACCAGGGCACTCAGACAGTATCGTCTGCTCCAGTCGATAATACGGCAATTGACCGGTTAGAGGCCGAGGTAAGCAGTCTTAAAAAGACGGTAGCTGATTTACAAAAAGCGCCCGCAACCGTAAAAACGGTTCAAAAGCGACCTGCTGCTATGAAGACTGTCAAACCAAAACGTACTCAGGTTAACCTTAGCCTAGTTTACCCGATTTTAGGTGCGGCAACCCGACAGGACCTGTCAGCACTACAAGAAGTCTGGCCCGATTTGATGAATATTTTGTCGATACCGCAACGCTCGATTATGGGGGTTTCCAAGCCAGTGGCTGCCAGTCCTGATGGTGCAATCATTGCGTTTGATTATGCGTTTCTTCAGCAGCGCGCCAACGCAGATCAAGAGTTAAATGATGCGTTGGAAAATGGATTAGATCGGTTAACACATAAGGTACCTAAATTAGTGTTTGTCCCTACTGACCAGTGGCCAGAAATTCGTAAAACTTATTTGGAACAGCATCAGGTAGGCAATCAAAATGGTCAAGAACCCGAAATTACTGCTCAGGATGACGGTCAATCCAAGGACGAGTCATCCCGAACAAAAGCCGAACCCGTGGTGGATAAGGCCAAGGAACTTTTTGGCGATGATGTCATTGATGTTAAATCAGATTAATAATAACTATAGAGGATGGTAACGAACTATGATGCGTGGAAATCGTAATATGGGCAACATGATGAAACAAATGAAAAAGATGGAAAAACAGCTCGCCGAGGAACAAAAGGCGATGGAAGCCAAGACGTACGTTGGTGTTTCACCTGACGAAATGGTGAAAGCAACTTTCACTGGCAAACGTGAAATGACCGATTTGTCAATTGATCCCAAAGCGATTGATCCTGATGACCCAGATATGCTGAGTGATTTAATCTTAGCCGCAGTTAACTCAGCACTAAAACAAATCGATGAAGATGGTAAGCAAACCTTAGGCAAGTATACGAACAACATGCCCGGTATGTAATTGAGTTAAAGGAGTGAATGGCAGTCATGCAATATCCAGAACCAATTGCACAACTAATTGATAGTTATATGAAGCTGCCAGGTATTGGGCAAAAAACGGCCACGCGATTGGCGTTTTATACCATTGATATGGACAATGATGACGTGACCCGCTTTGCTAAGTCGTTAATTTCGGCTAAGCGAGATCTGCATTTTTGTTCGATCTGCGGTAATATAACTGAAAACGATCCGTGTGATATTTGTCGGGATAAGTCCCGCGACCAGAGTCAAATCTTAGTCGTAGAGCAAGCTAAAGATATCATGACCATGGAAAAGATGAAGGAATATCACGGCTTATATCACGTTTTAAACGGGGTTTTATCTCCAATCGAAGGTAAGGGTCCAGAAGATTTGAATATGTCTAGTCTACTGAAACGCTTGCAAACCAATAAGAGCGTTAAAGAAGTGATCGTGGCGACTAATGCTACGCCAGAAGGTGAGGCAACGGCAATGTACCTTTCACGGCTGATCAAACCAGCTGGTATCAAAGTGACACGGCTCGCCCATGGGCTTTCAGTTGGATCAGACATTGAATACGCCGATGAAATGACATTATATAAGGCAGTTGAAGGCCGAACCGAAATGTAAGGAAGTGACAACGTGTTTGGTGTGCGCAAGCAACACATTAGATATCAGTTTGATGAAAAGTTATTAGCAACGATTGAGCGTGCTAAAGAAGAATGGGATCAGGCTAAGCAAACTGAAATTGCCATCGCGGATGTAGATGAAGAGATTACAGCGCAAACAGCATTAGCTCGGCAAAAGTACCTCTTTTTATACCGTGAAGCGCGGTTGCGCAACGTGCGTGGCGACCATATTCAAGCGTCTGTTTTTGATCATTAAATCAAATAGATTGTGAATCAGTTCAATAGATTCCAGAAGTTAACATCAACAAGCGCTGTCCCGAAGATTTGTCGGGATGGCGCTTTGTTTGCGTTAAATTCTAGAATCTACCGAGTTGTATCACACTCTCTAAATATTGCGGCTTTTGCTAGTCATTTAAGAAACCGTTCAGGCCTTGCCAAGCGCTTGATTCCGTAGTCTTAATCAAGTACAATTGCAAGTGTCGTACATCATAAAAGGTGGCTTAAATTTATTAGCTACCATCATTAATTGTAAGCGAGGTAACCGATTTGGCAGGATTATTTATTTCATTTGAAGGACCTGATGGCGCTGGAAAAACAACCGTCTTAAGTGCGATTGCAGAACAGCTTGATACAGCAAACAGGACTGACATTCTGGTTACCCGTGAACCAGGCGGTAATCAAATTTCGGAAGCCATTCGAAAAATCATTTTAGACCCACAAAATACACAAATGGATGTGCGAACTGAGGCTTTACTGTACGCGGCTTCACGACGTCAGCTTATTCAAGAAACGATTCGCCCTGCTTTAGGGGCAGGCAAAGTTGTTTTATGTGACCGGTTTGTTGATAGCTCAGTTGCCTATCAGGGCGCGGGTCGGCAAATTGGTGAAGAAGCGGTTTATCAAATGAATCAGTTTGCAACTGAAGGTTTAACACCTGATTTGACCATTTACGTCGATGTCCCCTCTGAAGTAGGGTTGGCACGGATTAAAGCGCATCGGCAGAATGTTGATCGATTGGATGCAGAGGCGCTGAGCTTTCATAAACGTGTCCGTGCAGCATATCTCAGACTAGCAAAGAAGTTTCCCGAACGAATTATTACCGTAGACGCCACACAACCGGTGGCTGACGTGATCAGTCAAGCCATGACGCTGATTACGGATAGAATGCGGCAACGATAAATTGGTAGAAAGAAGGGTCAAGTATGAAATTAGTGATTGCAATCGTGCAGGATAAAGATGCTAACCGTTTGCGCAGTGAATTTGTTAAAGCTGACATTGGCGTAACACGATTATCAACAACTGGTGGTTTCTTAAAGTCCGGTAACACGACTTATATGATTGGTATTGAAGATAAGCGTGTTCAAGAAGTGCTTGATTTGATTCATGAAACTTCCCGAACCCGGCAGCAATTCATGACACCGCCCGTCAATATTGATGCCCAGATGGAAAGTACGTCGGGTTATCCAGTTGAAGTTCAGGTGGGTGGTGCGACCGTCTTCGTCTTACCAATTGAACAATTTCATCAATTTTAACTTAGTGGAGGAGTAGGTCTTGGCAGAACAAACTTTAATTGAACAAGCTGAAAGCAAACAGTCACAGTTAATGCGGCACTTTATTCACCTTGTGCTGACTAACCGACTTAGCCATGCCTACCTATTCTCTGGCTTGCCAGGTTGTGGTAAGCGAGCAGTTGCGCAAGTTGTTGCCATGCGGCTCTTTTGTCAAAATCCGAATGCGGATGGTATGCCTTGTGGTCAATGTCCAGAATGTGGGCGAATTTTAGCTGGCGATAATCCTGACGTGGTCACAGTGGAACCTGATGGGCAGCGAATTAAAGTTGATCAGGTCCGTTACATTAAGGACGAATTCGCTAAGAGTCCTGTTGAAGGGTCGACTAAGGTATTCATTATTGAAGGGGCCGAAACGCTGACGACTAATGCAGCTAACGGACTATTAAAATTCATTGAGGAACCCGTTGCCAACCGGGTCATTTTTTTATTGACTACTAATAAAAGTATGATGTTAGCAACTATTTTATCTCGAACTCAAATCGTTGAATTCCCACCGTTATCATCAAAAGCGTTTGCTGAAAGTTTGCGGCAGCACCAGATTTCCGAGAATCAGATTCCGTTATTAAGTGGGCTGACAAATAGTATGGATGCAGCTGATGAATTAGTGGCCGATGATTGGCTGGCTAAATGTCAGCATGAACTCAGTCGTTGGTTTAACCAACTTGTAAAACATGACGATATGGCGTTTGTAACGGTTCAGACGGGTTTGATGCCGTTAGCTCATGACCGGGACCATCAAGCCGTGATTTTAGATGCCATTGTGTTACTTTGGCAAAGCACGTTGCAAGCAAAGTATCTGTCGGATGAAACACAGTCAGCATTTCCGGAACTTCAAACAACCATGTTAGAAATGGCTCAGGCTTTGACTCGGGAACAATTACTCCAGATTTTAACGGCTGTGCTGGACACTAAAAAGGCACTTGCGGGAAATATGAATATTCAGAGTATCTTAGAAACCTTGACGTTGCGGATTTTAGCTGATATGAAGCAACATGTTTAGCGGTTACGGATGTTCTCATAGTGGAGCATTCATTACATAATGAATAATTAAAGAGGTGCAATCTTGGCAAAGCGGGATGTTTATGAAGAGTTGAAAGACTTACAGGCCGAAATGGTAAAAATGATCTCGAAATTTGAACAGGTTCAAGACGAAGTAACCCAAACATTGGAACAGAATGCTGAACTGGAAATTGAAAACCAGCATCTACGCGAAGTTTTGCGTTCTGATCGCAATGAGGGTATTAGTGGCAATAATACTGAGCCACCGCTGTCGAAGTCGCGTAAAAATTTAGAAAAACTGTATGAAGAAGGGTTTCACGTCTGCAACTTTGAGTATGGTAAGCGACGGGAAAACGATGAACCCTGTGCTTTTTGTTTAGATGTTATCTACGGTGAACGGTAATTAGGAGGATCAGCGTGCAATCGCAATTAAGCTTTTCAAAACAGAATCAAACGGGCACACTTTATTTAGTACCGACCCCAATTGGTAATTTAGGTGATATGACTTTTCGTAGTGTCGAGGTGTTAAAACAAGTCGATTTGATTGCGGCAGAAGATACCAGAAATACGCAAAAGTTACTGAATCACTTTGAAATTGAAACACCGCAAATTAGTTTTCATGAACATAATACCCAAGAGCGTATTCCACAATTGATTACCAAACTGCAAGCGGGAGAAAACCTTGCTCAAGTCAGTGATGCAGGAATGCCATCAATTAGCGATCCCGGACACGAATTAGTCGTTGCCTGTATCGAAGTCGATATTCCAGTAGTGCCATTGCCCGGTGCTAATGCAGGACTCACAGCTTTGATTGCTTCTGGTCTTGACCCACAGCCGTTTTATTTTTACGGCTTTTTAGACCGTAAACCCAAACTTCAGGTTGCAGAATTAGAGAAACTCAAGGATCGTTCGGAGAGTCAAATTTTTTATGAAGCGCCTCACCGGTTAGCGAAAACACTTCAACATTTAGTTGATGTTTACGGTGGTGATCGCCAAGCTTCTCTTTGTCGAGAACTGACCAAAAAACACGAGCAATTTTTACGAGGATCTTTGGCCGAGCTTTTAGAGTGGGCGAATGAATCAGACCGAGTACGTGGCGAATTTGTTGTGATCGTTAGTGGCAGTTCAAAAGGAGACCAAGATGACGAGGAGCCCGATTATAGCGGACTAAGTATTGAAGATCACGTTGATCATCTCATTGAGACAGGATTAAGGCCAAATGACGCTATCAAACAGGTAGCTCATTTGCGTCAACTAAAGAAACAGGAAGTTTATCAGATTTATCATCATCTTAACCAGAATTAAATAGAATTAGAGGAAAACCGAATGGGCGCGAAAATTTTTTCAGAAAAGCATCAAATTACTTTCTACGAAACAGATGTTACGAATACCGTAACACCAGCCATGCTAGTTAATATGATTATTTTGGCTTCAGAAGACCAAACGGATTCATTAGGCGTCGGTGCAAAGGCAGTTGCTGACCTCGGCATTGGTTGGGTTGTTACTCAATATAAGATGGACATTACCCGTTTACCAAAACAGGGAGAAACTATCGAAGTATCAACCCAAGCTACCTGTTATAACCGTTATTTTGCGTTCCGAGAATTTTGGGTTCATGACAGTGAAGGCCACGAGTGTGTTCACGTTGAGAGTATTTGGGTCACGATGAACCATGAGACGCGTAAAATCGTTACGATTCCGGAGCGCATTATTGCACCATCCCACTCTGAAAAAGTTAAAATGATTCCCCGTCTGTCTCGACCAAAAAAGCTGACTGAAGCAGATCAATTAATGACGAAACAATATCGGGTACGCTATTTTGATATTGATGGCAATGGTCATGTTAACAACTCACGTTACTTTGATTGGTTATTAGATGCGCTACCAATGAGTTTTCTCACGCGCCATAATTTAACCAGTATCAATATTCGTTTTGAAAATGAGGTTCAGTATCATCATATCGTCACTAGTGAAGCGACCTTAATGACCGATATCCCTGATTCCATTGTGACTAAGCACCGGATTACTATGGAAAATGGTGACGTGGCTACTGAAGCAGAATGTCACTGGGAACCTATCATTAATCATTCAGCTCAAGCTTAGTTGTCAGATAATTGGGCTTAGGTGTATGATGATGGCTGAAGAATCAGGAAAAAGGGGTATGAAAACGATATGAAAGTATTGGCGTTAGATACGTCTAATCAAACACTCAGTGTCGCGGTGATGTCAGATGATCAGGTTCTAGCAACAACGACAGTGACGACGACCAAAAAACATGGCGCACATTTGCTACCTATTATTCAGGATTTGATGCAGACGGCTAAGTTAAAGCCAGCTGAGCTGAATCGAGTCATTGTTGCCGACGGTCCTGGTTCATATACAGGACTGAGAATCGGTGTTACAACGGCCAAAACGCTTGCTGACACGTTAAAGATTGAACTCGTTGGTGTTTCCAGTTTAGCAACCATTGCAGCCAATATCGTCAACGAGACCCAGTTGGTTGCGGTCCTATTTGACGGTCGTAACGATAATGTTTTTGCTGGTGTTTATCGGATCCAAAATGGGAAACCAGTATCTGTTATTGAAGATCAGCATATTCCATTTGAAAAATTATTACCTCAGCTGAAGGCATTGGCCGAACCAATTGTTGTGTTAGGTGATCTTGATGCGTTTACGGAGCGGTTAAAAACGGCTCTTGAAGCAAATTACATTCATTATCCGCTAGAGCTGAGTCTTCCAAGCGCAGTGCAGTTAGGCCGGCTTGGTCAACGGCAAGCGCCTGTCAGTGATATCAATAGTTTTGTGCCACGATACCTGCGTTTGACTAAGGCAGAGGCTGACTGGCAGAAACAACACCCAGAAGAGGATAGTAGCGATTATGTTGAGAAAGTTTAAGGATTGGTATCAGCAACTGTTTCAAATCCGAGATACCAAATATCAGGATGTTTTGGACATCAAAAATCACGAAGTTCATATCCAAAATGTTGCGTATTTTTTAGCTAAGGCACAATTTACTGATATTCCCGAAATGCTTGGCATCGAACGGGCAGTTTATGGAGGGAAAACACCGTGGGATTCTGCAGCGTTTGCTAGTGAACTGCGTCATGATACGGACCGTTTATATCTTGTTTTGCGACGCCACGATCGCTTGCTGGCCTTCATTGGCTGTACGTTTAACGATGTTAAAAGCGATGCGCATATTACCAATATTGCCGTGGTACCAGACTATCAAAACCGTGGCCTTGGTCATTTTTTAATTGCTGTGATGATTAAAAAAGCGCGTCAGTTAGAACTCAAACAAGTTTCTCTTGAAGTTCGGCTAAGTAATGTGCGCGCACAGGCGTTATATCAGGATTTAGGCTTCGAAAAATCTGGTATCAAAAGGGGTTACTATTTCGGCGACCACGAGGATGCAGTAGACATGGTGATTACTATTGGAGATTCTGAAAATGCAGAATCTTAGAGTCCAAATGGCAACCGAAGCAGAACTAATACCCTTGGTTAAGGCTTGTGCGCGAATTGCGACACGAGCTTATTCAAGCGGAACGGGCTGGACACTAAAAGATTTCCAGGCCGATATGGGAGCAGCACATCGGGTCTATACCGTAATTTACAATGGCAATCAGCTGGTGGGCTACGTTGGCGCCGTTAAAGTATTGGATCAGGTTGATATTACCGGTGTGGCAGTGGATCCGGCTTACCAGCGAAAGGGCTGGGCGTTTAAAATGATTAGTCGTTTGATTACGTCCTTAGAAGCTAATACGCAGGTATTTCTGGAAGTCAGAAAATCCAATTTAGCTGCTAGGCACCTTTATCAACGGGTCGGTTTTACCGCCATTAATGTGCGTAAAGCGTACTACACCCATCCGGATGAGGACGCAATTTTAATGAAACTCAGCATATAAAGAGAGGCACAAAGGGAGCGAATTAAACGTGGAACGTAATTTAATCTTGGCTTTTGAGTCAAGTTGTGATGAAACCAGTGTAGCGGTGATTGAAAATGGTGAAAAAATTCTTTCTAATATCGTTGCTACTCAAATTAAAAGTCACCAGCGGTTTGGCGGTGTGGTTCCCGAAGTTGCTAGTCGGCATCATATCGAGCAAATTACGGACTGCATTGATTTAGCGATGTCGGAAGCTTCAGTGACTTATGATGATTTGTCAGCAGTTGCCGTGACGTATGGTCCAGGTTTAGTTGGTGCATTGTTAATCGGTGTTACTGCAGCTAAAACAGTGGCTTATGCCCATGATTTGCCGTTGATTCCGGTCAATCATATGGCTGGTCATATTTATGCTGCTCGTTATGTCAAGCCAATTGAATTTCCTGCATTAGCACTGTTAGTATCAGGTGGTCATACTGAATTAGTATATTTAGCTGGGCCAGGACAGTTTGAAATTATTGGTGAAACACGCGATGATGCAGCTGGCGAAGCTTATGATAAAATTGGTCGGGTACTAGGCATCAACTATCCGGCAGGTAAGGAAGTAGACCGTCTCGCTCATTTAGGTAAGGATACGTTTAACTTTCCGCGGGCAATGGATGACTCCGAATCGTTTGACTTTAGTTTTAGCGGTTTGAAGAGTGCCTTTATCAATACGGTTCACCATGCGGATCAAATTGGTGAAACGCTAAAGCGGGAAGATTTAGCAGCTAGTTTCCAACAAGCAGTAGTGGATGTTTTAGCCGATAAAACCGTTCGGGCACTTGATGCCTATTCAGTAAAACAGTTGATTTTAGCGGGTGGCGTTGCTGCTAATCAAGGGCTGCGTGAGCGGTTAGATTCAGAACTAGAAGCATTTGAAAACGTTGATTTTATTAAAGCACCTCTTAAACTTTGTGGGGATAACGCAGCGATGATTGGAGCAGCGGGCTATGTTAGTTATCAACTGAAACAGTTTGGTGATATGACTTTAAATGCTGATCCTAGTCTAGAGTTTGATTGGATGGCTTCATAACAGTATTAACTATAAAAACACTAAAAAACAGATTTCCCATTTTCGGAAATCTGTTTTTTAGTGTTTCTAGAGGTTAATCAGATAAGTCTTCTAAGGTTAGAGAAGCTTCTTCCCAATCATTTTCGGTTGCTTCTATTTGCTTAGTAATCTCTTCGAGCTGTTTTTGCAGGTCTGCCATTTTGGCTTGGTCAGAAAAAATTTCTGGCTGAGTCATTGTGGTTTCCACCTGGCTTTTTTTCTCGGTGAGGTCGTTAAGCTGCTGTTCTAGCGTCTCAACTTGACGCGCTAACTTTCGTTCTTGTTTTTGACGTTCTTTTGACTGTTGATAACTTTGCTTTTTTTGACTAACAGGTTTAACTGCAAGACTGGGATCTTTTTCCAGAGCCTCTTCTTGCTTTTTTTCTGCAACGGCAGCTTGTTCTTGTTTCTTTTCGATAAAGTAATCGTAGTCCCCAAGGAAAAGTTCAGAGCCCTTGGCTGACAGTTCAACAACTGAAGTTGCCACTTGGTTAATAAAGTAACGGTCATGGGAAACAAACAAAATCGTGCCGTCAAAGTCGTTCAGTGTGTTTTCAAGCACTTGACGGCTATCAATGTCCAAGTGGTTGGTAGGTTCATCCAAAATCAGAAAGTTGTCGTGCTTCATTGCTAGTTTTGTTAACAGTAGCCGTGCTTTTTCGCCACCGCTAAGACTATGAACTAACTTATCCACATCTTCTCCGGTAAATAAGAAACTGCCGAGAATCGTGCGAATATCTTTTTCCGGTGTGGTAGGGTGGTCGTCCCAAAGCTCAGCTAGAACGGTTTTATTGCCGTGTAACGATTTTTGCTCTTGATCGTAGTAACCAGTATCGACACCAGTTCCAAAGGTCACACTGCCGGCTAATGCAGGAATTTTTCCCAAAATGGTTTTGAGAAGAGTTGATTTACCAACCCCATTAGGGCCGACAATGGCAATTGCTTGGTGCTTTTTAATGTCAATATTAACTGGTTGGGCCAATATCTTACTAGGATCATAACCCACTGCCAGATCCTTTACAGTCAAAATGATGTTGCCGCTTTGACGACGAGGGGTGAACGCAAAATGAGCCACCTTATCATCAGCTTCTGGCCGTTGTATACGATCTATTTTCTGAAGTTGCTTACGTCTAGCTTGTGCGCGTTTGGTTGTTGAAGCTCTCACAATATTACGGTTAACAAAGTCTTCTAGTTGAGATATCTTATGTTGCTGTTTGTCGTATTCTTTCCATTGACGCTGCAACTGCGCTGCTTTTTGTGTGACGTAGGCTGAATAGTTACCGTGAAAGTGCGTGACAGTTCCCATAGACATTTCGTAGACCTCGGTTACTAAGCGGTCCAAAAAATAACGGTCATGAGACACAATCAGTAATGCACCCTTATAAGATTGAATGTAGCCTTCAAGCCAAGTTAAAGTCTCAACATCCAAGTGGTTAGTAGGTTCATCCAAAACTAACAGGTCGCGTTTTTCCAGTAGTAATTTAGCTAATGCTAGTTGTGTTTTTTGTCCGCCAGACAATTCGTTGATCGAGCGGCCATAATCTTCTTCACCGAATTCAAAACCGTGTAAAACACCACGAATCTCGGCACGATAACCATAACCATTATTGTTTTTGAAGGAGGTTTGTCGTTGATCATAAGTTTTTGAAAGCTGTTCAAATTGTTCTTTATTATTGATCACGTCTGGGTCGCTCATCCGTTCTTCCAAACGGTGTAATTCTTCTTCCTGATCCTGAAGTTCTTGGAAGACGCTGGCCATTTCTTCCCAGATTGATTTATTAGAATCAAGGCCGGTATCTTGGGCTAAATACCCAATGGTCATGCCTTTTTTATAGATGATCTGTCCCTCGTCTGGAGCGTCAATGCCCGTAATCATGCGGACCAGAGTTGACTTACCAGCACCGTTTCGGCCAACGAGTGCTACCCGACCGTGTTCAGGTACATCTAGGTTGACATTATCAAAAAGAGTATCCGCGCCGAACCGGCGTGTTACTTGCTGGACCTGTAATAACATGTCGTATCAGCTGCCTTTCTATTGTGAAACTATTCTACCATTAATTAGTGAGATTCTGATAGGTTTGATAAAATGTTCATGGTTTTTTTATTGAAAATTATTTCACAAATCGTCCCAATATGCTACAATTAACTAGAATGATGTTTTCACAAACTTATTTATTTTAGAAATTCGCAATTATTTTGATGATTAAAAGATTCGTTTTCTAAGGTATTTTTAATCAGGTAAATTCACAAGGAGGAAAAGAAATTGGCAGAAACAAAGATTCCGAAAGCCACTGCAAAACGATTACCGATTTACTATCGCTATCTGAATATTTTGCATGATTCTGATAAAAATCGGGTATCATCAACAGAACTTTCAGAGGCCGTTAAGGTTGATTCAGCCACGATTCGTCGTGACTTTTCGTACTTTGGTGCGCTTGGAAAACGAGGATATGGGTACGATGTTGACAGTTTGTTAAAGTTCTTCAAGAAGATTTTAAATCAGGACAAGCTGACTAACGCAGCCCTTATTGGTGTGGGTAACTTAGGGAACGCACTGTTAAACTTTAACTTTCATCAGAACAGTAATGTGCGGATCAGCGCAGCGTTTGATGTTCGTCCAGACCTCGCAAACACTGTTCAGAGCGGTGTACCCATCTATCCCATGTCAGAACTACGTAAGCAACTAGAAGATCAGCAAATCAAGATTGTGATTTTGACGGTCCCTGAATCAGTTGCTCAAAACGTTACGGATGATGCCATTGCGGGTGGCGTCCGCGGGATTCTTAACTTCACACCGCTACGGGTATCTGTACCAACCAATGTGCGGGTTCAAAACGTTGATTTAACTAATGAACTGCAAACACTGATCTACTTTTTAGATCATTATAATGAAGAAGAGTAGTTTTCTGCAAATGTGGTGAATAGTAAACTGCTGTTTTCACAGATAAGTAATTTAACACTTAATGACATGAAGTGGCTTAATTATCAGCTGATGTGCTGGTAGTTGAGCCACTTTTATTTTCAGTAAGGAGTCCAACACATTGTAAAAGATTTAGTAAATCGTGCTTTTTTTGGGTAAATCTCTTGCATTTGGTTGGGAATAATTTTATAGTATTAATTGTGATTAGCACTTATGTTAGATGAGTGCTAATAGTGCTAAACTTTATATTTATTGGAGGGATTCAAGTGTTAAAACCATTAGGAGACCGTGTAATTTTACAAGCACAAGAAGAAGAAGAACAAACTGTTGGTGGAATCGTACTAGCAAGTAATGCTCAGGAAAAGCCACAAACTGGCAAGGTTATTGCTGTAGGTAGTGGCCGTGTGCTTGACAATGGTGAAAAGGTTGCGCCAAGTGTTAAAGAAGGCGACACTGTCTTATTTGATAAATACGCAGGTACTGAAGTTAAGTATAACGGCGATTCATATCTCGTTGTCCATGAAAAGGACTTAGTCGCAATTGTCGATTAATTAAGAATCAACTGGACTAAAATTTTCAAACTAAATTATTTTATGAGGTGAAGAAAAACTATGGCTAAAGAACTTAAGTTTTCTGAAGACGCTCGGTCAGCAATGCTTGCCGGTGTTGATAAATTAGCAGATACAGTTAAAACAACGATTGGTCCCAAGGGTCGTAACGTGGTTTTGGAACAATCATACGGTAACCCAACGATTACTAACGATGGGGTTACTATTGCAAAGGCGATTGAATTATCAGACCACTTTGAAAACCTCGGTGCTAAGTTAGTTGCTGAAGTTGCTTCAAAGACTAACGACATCGCTGGTGATGGTACCACTACTGCAACTGTTTTGACTCAAGCAATCGTTAATGAAGGTATGAAGAACGTAACTGCCGGTGCTAACCCAGTTGGTATCCGTCGCGGTATTGAAAAAGCTACTGACGCCGCTGTTAAGGCTTTACATGAGATGAGCCACAAGGTTGCCACTAAGAGTGATATTGCTCAAATCGCTTCTATTTCTTCAGCTGACCAACAAGTCGGTGATTTAATTGCTGACGCAATGGAAAAGGTTGGTAACGACGGCGTTATTACGATTGAAGAATCCCGTGGTGTTGATACCAGCTTAGACGTTGTTGAAGGGATGCAGTTTGATCGTGGCTACATGTCACAATACATGGTTACTGATAACGACAAGATGGAAGCTAACTTGGACAACCCATACATCTTGATCACTGATAAGAAGATTTCTAACATCCAAGATATCTTACCATTGCTGCAATCGGTTGTTGAACAAAGCCGTTCATTGTTGATCATCGCTGATGATATTACTGGTGAAGCATTACCAACACTTGTTTTGAACAAGATGCGTGGGACCTTCAACGTTGTTGCCGTTAAGGCTCCTGGTTTTGGTGACCGTCGTAAGGCTCAACTTCAAGATATTGCCGTATTGACCGGTGGTACTGTTATTACCGATGATTTAGGCTTGAACTTGAAGGATGCTACGCTTGAACAACTTGGCCAAGCTAACAAGGTTAACGTCACAAAAGATGACACAACCATTGTTGAAGGTGCTGGTGCTAAGGAACAAATCCAAGAACGTGTCGCAGAAATCAAGACTCAAATCGATGCCACTACCTCAGACTTTGACCGTGATAAGTTAAAGGAACGTTTGGCTAAGATGGCCGGCGGTGTTGCTGTTATCCGTGTGGGTGCTGCAACTGAAACCGAATTGAAAGAACGTAAGTACCGTATCGAAGATGCTTTGAACGCTACTCGTGCTGCCGTTGAAGAAGGCTTCGTTTCCGGTGGTGGTACTGCCTTGATCAACGTGATTCCAGAAGTTGAAAAGGTTGAAAAAGATACGGAAGGCGATGAAGCAACCGGTGTTGCTATCGTTCGTCGTGCTTTGGAAGAACCAGTTCGTCAAATCGCTGAAAATGCCGGTGTTGAAGGCTCTGTAATCGTTGAACACATGAAGACATTGAAGCCTGGCGAAGGTTACAACGCTGCTACTGACAAATACGAAAACATGGTAGATGCTGGTATTGTTGACCCAACCAAAGTTACTCGTTCAGCACTTCAAAACGCTGCATCAGTTTCAGCATTGCTGTTAACTACTGAAGCTGTCGTTGCCGATGAACCAAAGGATGATTCTGCTGCTCCAGCTGCACCTGCTCAACCAGGTATGGGCGGTATGATGTAAACTTGGCTTAACGGCTAGTATTACTATTACTAACTGAAACTAAAGAAGCATCCGCAATTGATGGAAATTGCGGATGCTTCTTTAGTTTCAAATAAACCAGTAATTGGTTCGAAAAACTAGTACACTAGAGATTGTTCGTGAACCTTTTTAGATTGCCCGATATCAGCTTGCTTTCATCTGATAGTTTGTTGTACAATACCTATTGATTTTGCATACCCATTTGCGGCATCCATTCATTTTAGATATTAATTTTCGAAAGTAGCTATCAGTCACTATGAGGTTGTGATTGATAGCTGTTATTCGTCGATAAAGGAGTAAAAATCATGTGGCGTTATTTGAAACGGTTACTCATTGGTAAACCGTTGAAGACAACGGACGAGGGTGGACAGGCCTTAACCAAGTTTAAGGCACTGGCACTACTTTCTTCTGATGCGTTATCTTCAGTCGCATATGGGACTGAACAAATTACAACGGTTTTAATCACACTTTCAGCAGCAGCATTGATGTATCAACTTTGGGTCGCTGCCTTGGTTTTGGTTTTACTATTCGCAATCACGTTGTCATACCAACAGATCATTCACGCTTACCCATCCGGTGGGGGTGCATACGTTGTTGCAACAACTAACTGGGGACAACCAGCTGGGTTAGTTGCTGGTGGGTCACTGTTAGTTGATTATATGCTGACCGTGGCGGTTTCTGTCACTTCTGGTACTGACGCTATTATTTCTGCGATACCTGCTATTAGCGCTCATCAAGTCGGTATTTCAATTATTTTAGTTTTGCTGATCATGGGACTCAATCTTAGAGGAATGCGTGAATCAGCTTCCATGCTGACCTTACCCGTTTATTTCTTTATTCTCATGATTTTCGTAATGATTGGCTGGGGTATCTTTGAGATTGTCACCGGACACGTTGCATATCACGCTTCTGCGGCCGTTGGGGCGCCTGTCCAAGGGATGACACTAGTGTTGTTCTTCCGGGCGTTTTCAAGCGGTTCTTCCTCTCTGACAGGGGTTGAAGCGATTAGTAACGCGGTACCTAACTTCCGTAAGCCTAAGAGTCATAATGCCAGTGCAACATTAGCTATTATGGCGTCGATATTGGCCTTCTTCTTTGGTGGTATTACGTTCTTAAGCTACTACCTTGGCATCAAGCCAATGGCCGACAATACTGTTTTGTCACAAATTGGCCAAGCTGTTTTTGGGCACGGCTTGATTTATTACCTACTACAACTCGCAACGGCTGCTATTTTGGCTGTCGCTGCTAATACCGGTTTTTCGGCCTTCCCAATTTTGGCTTATAACCTAGCTAAGGATAAGTTCCTGCCACATGCTTACTTGGATCGTGGTGATCGGTTAGGGTATTCAAATGGGATCATTTCCCTTGCGGTAGGGGCAATCTTCTTGATCATTATCTTCCATGGTAAGACGAGTCTATTGATTCCACTGTATGCTGTTGGGGTGTTTGTACCATTTACCTTATCTCAATCTGGTATGATCCGTCACTGGTTTAGAGTTCGTGAAGGTAAATGGGGATTAAAGGCCTGCATTAACTTCCTTGGTGCGTTCATTTCATTGTCACTGGTAATTTGCTTGTTCTTACTTCACTTTGGTAATGTATGGCCATATTTAATCGTCATGCCCGCACTGATTTATATGTTCTACCGAATCCATCGGCATTACATGAACGTTGCACGGCAGTTACGGATTAGCGAAAACAGCGATACGGTCAATCACCACTATGATGGTGCAACCGTGATCGTCCTTGTGAGTGATGTGACGCAGGTAACGGCTCATGCGATTGATTATGCCCGTTCGGTTGGTGATTACGTCATTGCGATGCACGTGTCATTTGACGAGAATCCGCGTAAGGAACACAAAACCGCTCAGAAGTTTAAAGTTGAGTTCCCTGATGTCCGGTTTGTTGATATTCATTCTTCTTACCGGTCAATCATCACACCCACCTTACGATTCTGTGATGTGATCGCCAAGCGGGCAGCGGAACGGAACTTCACCACTACGGTGCTCGTTCCTCAATTCGTACCGCGACGGCCATGGCAGAATGTTTTGCATAACCAAACGGCGTTGAGACTGCGGTCGGCTTTAAACACACGTCAAAATATCATTGTTTCAACTTATAGTTATCATTTAAAGAGATAGTTAGCCAAGAGTGTGTGACAAAACTTGGTAGATTCCAGAATTTAATGTAAATAATGCCTATTCCGCGATTTGTGCGGAGTAGGCATTATTTGCGTTAAATGGCAGAAATCTGAGTTTTGACGCATGATTAGGCTATATTGACGTATTGAACCAAAGGACAGGCATCACTAATTTTTGCTGAAAAATTGATTGAAATGCTTGCCAATATAGACTTATGACACAACCTTTTTTGTTATACATAAGGATCCAAAGTTTCACGAGTGTTATTCATAAACTGGATAACAGACGTATTTCCTTCATAAGTATCCAAATTTGCAATTGTACATCCCGTCTATGCTTCCCGTATACTCAAGTTGCTTAAACGAATAAGCATAGACAATTGGAGGTAATACAAATGACCGTAAAGATTACTGAAGACATGAAATTTAGTCCCGCTTTTGATTACATCGATAATGGTGTTGAACATGGTGTTCTTAGTCCATTTGAAACGAAAGAAGTGATCCTCAAGAAGGGGCAGCAAATCGCCGATGGATTTAAACCACTTTCAGGTGATATTAAGATGCTAAAAGACGTCCCCGTAAAACTTCGTGACGGTGTGACGATTTATACTGATATTTATATGCCAACAACCGATGATAAGTTTCCAACGTTAATTGCTTGGAGCCCTTATGGAAAGAGCGCTGGTACTGCACCGCGATACAAGAATTTATTTAACATGCTGGGTATGGGTAACCAGTGGAACTCTGGTTTAACCAAGTTTGAAGCGCCAGATCCAGATTACTGGGTTGCTCATGGTTACGCAGTCTGCAACCCAGATATGCGTGGTATTGCCCACAGTGAAGGGAATACGACCATGATTGGCTCACAGGAAGCAGAAGATGGCTATGATTTGATCGAATGGTTAGCTTCTCAGTCATGGTCAAACGGTAAAACTGCTTTGACCGGAACGTCTTATCTGACTTTCTCACAATGGTATATTGCTGCAGAGATGCCACCTCATTTAACTTGTATCAACCCAACTGAAGGGTTATCAGATGGTTATCGTGATTTAGCTTTCATTGGTGGTATTCCTGATAAGAACTTTATTGAACGACTAGCGGTTAACCACGTTAGTGCCACAGGAGCGAAGCGTGAGGACTGGATCAAGGAAATGGACGCTTATCCATTGGCAGACGCACCAATCTGGCAGGACAAAGTTGCTGATCCAAGCAAAATCAAAATGCCGGCCTTTGTGGTAGCTAGTTACTCTAGTACATTACACACCATGGGGACCTTCCGAGCATGGCGTGAATTAGGTTCGAAAGACAAATGGCTGCGAATCCATGATCGTCAAGAATGGCCTTACTACTACGATAAAGACAATATCGAGGAACTTCGTCGGTTCTTTGACCATTACTTATTAGGTAAGGATAACGACTGGTTGGAGACGCTTAAAGTCCGTTATTCGTTAATTGACTTTGAGGGTCATGACAAGACTGATATTCCAGCTGAATCCTTCCCACCAGCCGGCAGTGAAAATAAGCGCTATTACTTCAATGGCAAAACTCGAGCATTGCAAGCTGAGCCAGAGACAGCTGATGTACCCGTTAAGTATCAAGCCGGTGGTCTGCCTGGCCGTGCTTCATTCATGAAGACGTTTGATAAAGATACCCAGTTTGTCGGTTATCCTAAAGCCAAATTGTACATGGAAGTTGATGGCTACGATGACATGGATATCTTCGTCTGGGTTCAAAAACTTGATAAGATGGGTAATGTTCTTAGCGAATTCGTGATTCCTAACCACGGTGCTGCCATGCAAGACTTTAGCCAAGAAGGAGCCTCTGCACTTCGCTATAAGGGCTCATGGGGTCGTTTACGTGCCTCTATGCGTCATTTGGATAGCAAGACTTCTACTGAGGACATTCCAGCGTACAGTTTCGACCGGGTCGAGAAATTGAAAAAGGGTGAAATTGTTTCCTTGGATGTTGTCTTAAGTCCAGTGGGTCTGTCTTACAAGGCTGGCGAAACGCTTCGCATCGTGGTCAGTTCAAAGGATGAGCTTGGTGCCGTTATGCCAGGTACCCCAGGCTGTACACCGGATAATCAGGGTGTTCACATTCTTCATACTGGTGGCCAATATGCGTCATATTTACAAATGCCATTAATGACAACGCCAATTATTAAACAATAATTGACTTGTGAGATAAAAGTGTTTGTAGTAACTTTGTCATAAAGTTACTACAAACACTTTTTTGAAATGAGGTTTTCTTTTGAAACTAGCAACCTTGAAGTACTTTGTTGAAGTCGCCACTGAAAGAAGCTTTACTAAGGCCTCTGAAAAACTGTACATTTCTCAGCCAACACTCAGCCGGCATATTCAAGAATTGGAAAGGGAACTTGGCGTGACACTGTTTAAACGCCACAGTCATTCCCTAGAACTTACGAATGAAGGGCAAAAAGTCGTTATTGAAGCAACGGCTATTTTAAAACGTGTGGATCATTTATCCCACTTGTTTGACGCTCAAAAAAACGTTGCTTCGATGACGACTATCCTAAAAATTGGTTATTTGGCTAACTTTAAATGGAGTGGCATGTACCGGCTGTTAAATCAGTTTAGAGCTAGCCACCCAAGTACCCAGTTCATGATGTATCAAGGGACGCCTATGGGCCTTAGCAGACGGTCTTGCTAACGGTAGCTATGACCTAGTCTTTAGTCTGGCCTCTTATTTTCAAAATAAGTCGGCTATCAAACAGTCACTGTTTATGGAAAATCATCTGCAAATTGCGTTACCCAGGAATCACAGACTTAGTCAAAAGAAAGAGCTGCATTTTGCCGATTTAAAAAAAGAAACTTTTATCCTTTTGGAACGGCAGCAGTCACCAGTGATTGTCGATTACGTTATTGCTCAGGGGCTGAAGAATGGATTTAACTTGAAGGCTAACTATTATGTCAATAATTTAGACGAAGGTTTATCAATGGTTGCTGTTGGAAAAGGGCTGGCTTTTCTGTATTCCGGCATGAACGACGATACCTTGGAAGAAAAATATCAAATTAAAATTGCCGATTTAGAGGATAATAGTCTGAACCAAAATATTGTTGTGGCTATTAACGAGCATCATGAGAATCAAATCTTGCATGAATTATATCAATTTATTGAAAATGATAATGATAGAAACAATTAGTATAAAGTAATGGGGAAAGACGATTTGTGAAATTACATACAAAAAATTCATGAGAACTGTCTTGACCGATTTACATACGGAATAACAATTATACAAACCCTATCCCGCAGGTTATGATAAACGTGTACCAAAGGTAATCGCAGAAATTGTTCATAGCTTTTCCGGTATGAACTTTGGCGATAAATAAAAATGTATGCGCATACATTCCTTGATAATATGACCTGAATGAAAGGGGAAAGTAATATGTTAAAACAAAAATTCGCTCGACCTGTTTCAATCATTGGCACTAGCAGCTTACCTCAAAGATCTTTTGATGATCCGGAATACAAGGACTTATCAATTTATGAATTATGGGCAGCTGCTTGTAATCAAGCTATGCAAGATGCGGGAATTAAACCAAAAGATGTCGATAAGTTAGTCTATTCACAAATGGCAAATTTTGTTACGATGGGCAATGTCATGTCACCTGTCGGCTCGCTGGAAGAATGGGCAGGATTAGCTGGTAAACCCGTTACTCATATTGAACAGGCGTGTGCTGGTGGCTATTTGGCTTTTAACGAAGCGGTTAACTCTGTTGCTTCTGGCAAGTACGACATTGTGATGTGTGCTGGTTTGGAAACACCAAAACACTTTAATGCCCGGAATCAACCTGCTTATATGTTACAGCCAATCCAGAAATACGACGGCTGGTGGTCACCAGGACGTGCACTGTTTGACACGGCATATAACCGCTTTGATGGTGTTAGTGATAACTTACTGACTGAGGAACAAGGCAAGTACTACATTAAGCACTATGGTATCGATGAAAAGACGCTGGATGATACCTATAACGCAATGGCCATTAACCTACGTTACAATGCGTCACATAACCCACGTGCTCTAGAACGGACACCGTATAGTGAAATCGCTAAAAAAGCTGGTTATGATGACGTCATGGCATACATGCGTTCAGATAATAACCCCAAGATTACGCAATATATCCGTAAGAGCGGCAGTGTGCTGCACAACGTTGAAGCAGGTGCCATCATCGTTTGTTCTGCTGATATTGCTAAGAAGTATCAAGACCATCCAATTACGGTTATTGATCATGCTTCAGTTTCCAACACGCAGCGCTATCCATTCTGCTTCCACCAGATGAACGTTGATGTTCGTGATGCCCTTTATGGAGGTCAGGATAACTTCAACCCAGATGATTTGGATCTCATGATCACCACGGTTATGACTTCTGGTGAACAGCTTGACAGCGCCGAAGTCTTTGGCTACTTACCAGAGGGTAAAGGTTATAAGTATGAACTCGAAGGCCGTACTCGTTTCGATGCTGACCGGCCAATTAATCCACATGGCGGTGATCTTAGTTTTGGCCATGGTTTCGGCTGCGCGGGGATCAACATGTTAAGTGAAGCGATTATGCAAATGCGTGGTACTGCTGGTGGCAGTCAGGTTCCTAAGCCAGTTAATGATGTTCTCGTCCGTGGTATGGGCGGTGGTCACACGACCGTTGGTATTTTACTAGAAAACCAAGACTAGGAGGAAACCAGTATGTATAAATTACGACCAATTTTAAAACCGTATTACGATAATCTTGAAAAAGGTAAGATTATGGGTATGAAGTGTCAAGATTGTGGCGACGTTGTTTGGCCACCACTACCAACTTGCCAAAAGTGCGGGAGTACGAACTTAGACTGGATTGATTTGGGAACCGAAGCTGTGATTGATGAGATTCGCTTTGAAGATTCCAGTGTTGGTGGCGACTATACCTTTAGAAAGGCCGATGAGTTCTTTGTCAGCAAGGAACCATACTGTGTTTGCGTTGGTCATTTTCCAGCTGGAACTCATCAATTCCACGCAGCTCTTTATGGTGTGACTGAAGAAAACAAAGATGAATTAACCAGTCAGTTACCATTTAAAGCGGATGCTGAGTTTATTCAGCTGGATGGCGGCTTTAAGTCAGTTGGATTTAGAGTTAGAAAATAAACCAAAAAGGCTTGAAAGTTCATCGAGCTTTCAAGCCTTTTGCTGGTTTTTAGTAATGAAGTTACTGACTTCTGACATAAAAGTCGTTAACTGCGGATTGTGATTAGTTTCTTTGTAAGCCAAAACGAAATCAAAGTCATTAACCTGACCTTCGATATTGAGTAATTTAACATCAAAGCTGTCGATGGGATTGCTAACTTTATTCATGCTGTGCAGGAATGTAATGCCTTTGCCAGCACCAGTAAACATTAAGGCCTTCTCAGCGTTATCAACGTAGTGAGACGCGTTGGGAGAGAAACCATTTTGCATACACAGGCTGATAGCATAATCCACAATGTAAGGGGAGACTTTCCGGTCGAGCATGACAAAGTTTTCGTTAGCTAGGTCCTTTAAATTAACGGAATTTTGATGGGCTAATCGATGGTTTAAGGGCACTGCAATTTTTAACTTGTTTTCTTGGAGATCGATGTAGTCAATTTGGGGTAGTCCCTGAATACAAGGTGACAAGGCGAAAACAACATCGCAGTTATCATTCAATAATTGATTGCGTAGCTCTGAAGGGGTACCGCGAAAAAGCGGTAAATCAATTTGAGGGAATTTTTGGCTGACCTGTTTCAGAATCTGATACATCAGGTTGGTGTCCAGAAAGCTTTGATAACCAATTCGAATTGTCCCTGCCTGGCTACTTTCACCGGGATTGACGACCTCTTTAAGATGGTCAAGTTGATTCACAATGCGAATGGCTTCCTTTAAAAAACGGTTGCCCGCACTGGTGAGCTTGAGGGAATGGTGACTGCGGATGAATAGTGGTGTATCCATTTCATCTTCAAGATCGCTAATTTGTCGGCTCAGCGTGGGCTGGGTCACAAATAAGTGTTCAGCTGCCTTAGTAAAACTGGCATAATCAGCAACAGTAATGAAGTAGCGTAATCCTAATAGATTCAATTTGAAAACTCCTTTGGTCAGTGAGCTTTTGATCAGGAAAACTATTTTAACAACTCAATTGTATGCCTAATAACACAAGTAAGTAAATCACATTTCATTTGAAAGGGGTTCTATAATTATGGGACGTTTAGATAATAAAGTTGCAATTATCACTGGTGGCGCCAACGGGATTGGTTTAACCACTGCAAAGCGATTTGCCAGTGAGGGTGCAAAGGTTGCTGTGACAGACGTAAATGATGCTCAAAGTGATGAAGTTGTGAAAGAAATCGGTCATGGCGCTATTTTTGTTAAGCATGATGTTTCTAAAGAAGAAGATTGGCAAAACGTATTCAAAACGGTTATTGAGAAGTTCGGTGGCGTTGATGTTATGTTCAATAACGCCGGTATTGCAGCGTTTAATGATGCTGAACACGTAACTTTGGATGAATGGCATAAAGTTATGGCCATTGATTTAGACGGCGAAATGTTAGGCGTTAAGTATGGCATTTTGAATATGAAAGATCATGGTGGTTCCATCATTAATATGTCCTCAATCGAAGGATTGATTGGCTATCCTAACTTATTTGCCTTCACTGCTGCAAAAGGGGCTGTACGAATGATGACAAAATCTGCAGCTCTTTACTGTGCTAAACAGAAGTATGGTATTCGTGTTAATTCGATTCATCCAGGACCAATTCACAAACCAGAACTTGATAATGATCCTAAAGAACAGAAGTTGATTGGTGCTCATCTGGCTTCGTTGCCACTGGGACGATTTGGTGAAAAGGATGAGGTTGCCGGTTTGGCCTTATATTTGGCATCGGATGAGTCTACGTTCTCAACTGGTAGTGAGTTTGTCATTGATGGTGGTTACACGGCTCAGTAAGATGAGACGCGGTAGATTCCAGAATTTAATATAGATAAGGAAATAAGACCTATTCCGCGATCATTGTTGGGGAATAGGTCTTATTTATGTTAAGAAACAGTTAGTCAGTCGAAGCACAATTAGAACTAATTCTGGCTAAAAGATGGTTGAAATGCTGAATCCGGCACAGTCCTAGATTTACATTAGTACAAGAAAAGCCGTCAGAACTTGATCTGACAGCTTTCTTGTTAAGTTAGGATATGGCATCCTAATGCTTATTTAGTTTGTTTGTAGTTGAGAAAAATTTTTTATTTAATTACCTGTTTAGAACAAGCCCATCATGTGTGCAAATGGTGGTACAACGATGTCGACAACGATTGAGATGACAACAACGGCGATAGAAGCCATAGCACCTTGAATGGAACCGAGTTGAACGGCTTTAGCTGAACCAACCGTGTGTCCGGCAGTACCTAAACCTAAACCAGCACCAACTGGGTCGCTGTTTAAGCGGAACACTTTGATCAAGACATCAGCTAAGGCGTAAATCAAGACGGCGTTGATGATACATGCCATCGCAGTAACGGCTGGAATACCACCAGTGGCGCCAGAAATAGGCATCGCAATAGCAGTAGTTGCAGCTTGTGGCAACATAGAAGCAATCATCTTGTTGTTGAGACCTAAGCCCTTTGATACGTAGTAGATGACGAATAATGAAATCACCATACCAACGATCAATGACAAAACAATCTCTAACCAGAACTTCTTAACAACATCATTCCGACGATACAGCGGAATGGCAAAAGCAATAGTGGCAGGGTTCAAGAACCAGAACAGGATGTCACCACCTGGTTTGTATGCTGACATGTAGAAGGTTGGCAGTGAAACACCAAACCATTTAGCCAACAGCCAAAGAATAAAAATACCTAGAACCATACCAACGAATAATGGCTGGAATAAGAAGAAACCATTTGAAATTTTAAATAAATATTGGCCAATGAGAAACACTGCTAATGATAAGAAAATACCAAAGAATGCAATCCCACCGACTTTCGGATCTAATGCATTACCGAAAAAGTTCACCCAGGTCATTTAACTCAATCCTTTCTATAGTTGGGGAGAGTCGCCGAATTACTGAACATCAGTTGATTTGTGGAATACTTTACGACTGATGGCCATAAATCCTGCGGTCGTGTATGAAATTACAACTAACAGAATAATAGTAGCTAAGATGATAGTCACAATCAGCATAACACCGGTCAAAGCACCATCGTCAGTGAAGACGTTCAGTGAGTTGGCCATTTGGATACCAGATGGGACGAACAAGAAAGCAATTAAGCTAATCAAAAAGTCAGCCATCTTCTCCACTTGATATAATTTAATGATGTGTGATGCTAAAAGTACATACATCAAAGCCAGACCAATAACCGGAGTTGGAACTGGGAACGACTTTGGGAATAATGGTGAAATTAATGATGAAACGAATAAGACCGATGCGAAGATGCACATTTGTTGCAAAATTGGTGCCGCTTCGTGTTCAGTTCCCTCTGTCTTGGTAGCTTGGTTACTTGCCATAATTAAACACTCCTTTCAGAAATTATAAAAAATTTTTCACAAACTAGTAAAGCGCTTTCGCTTCACAATGTAAGTATAATCATTTTTCCAAAAAAACGCAAGGTTATAGTCATAACTGTAAACGCTTACTGAAAAATGGCTTGTGTAATTGGACTCTAAATTAATCAGTTTGCTCAATTTGTTCAATTAATGACAGAAAAATTTAGGGTGAGTGATTGTGTTTACTGAAAGCCATTTGTATAATAGGACTAATGTGTCATGAAGAGAGGAAACTACTATGAAATTTGAAATCATTGTTAGTTTAGTTGCGACTATGATTTTATCCGCTATCCTGACACCGTTTATCCGAAAACTGGCCTTTAAAGTTGGTGCAATCGATAATCCTAATGCAAGAAGGGTGAATAAAGTGCCGATGCCCACGATGGGTGGTTTGGCAATTTTTCTTTCCTATTCCTTTGCAACTATCTTCCTATTAAGATTTCAAATTCCAACGCGTCAGTTATGGGGAGTTTTCGCTGGTGAGTGTGTGATTATTGCCACCGGCATTATTGATGATATTTTCGAACTTAAACCCCGTCAAAAGGTAATCGGTATTTCCATTGCAGCTTTAGTGGTTTACTTTGCTGCTGGAGTTAAAATGAGTCATATTACGATTCCGTTTGTCGGTATGATATCACTGGGTTGGTTAAGCTTACCCATTACATGGATCTGGATATTAGCCATTACAAATGCCGTTAACTTGATTGATGGCTTGGATGGTCTTGCCACTGGTGTGGGGATTATTGCGTTATCAACTATGGGAATAACTGGTCTGTTCTTTTTGAACGTTGCAAATACTTTCGTAGGCATCAGCATTTTTGCGTTAGTGGCCGCAATGATTGGTTTTTTACCCTATAATTTCTTTCCAGCTCGGATTTATCTAGGTGATACTGGTTCACTGTTTATCGGTTTTATGATGTCGGTTTTCTCACTGTATGGGTTAAAGAACGTCACGTTTATTTCCGTCATCATCCCAGTGATCATTATGGGGGTTCCAATTACCGATACGGTTTATGCGATACTGCGGCGTTTACTGAATCGGCAACCAATTTCACACGCTGATAAGCACCATTTACACCACCGATTGATGCAAATTGGTCTGACACATCGGCAAACGGTGTTAGTGATTTACGGAATTGCGTTGATTTTTGCGTTCATTTCGTTGATGTACCCAATCTCGCCTACTTGGGGGACGATTTGTTTGACCGTTGCCAGTTTGGTTGGCTTAGAGTTATTTGTTGAGGCAATTGGGCTAGTTGGTGTAAATCGACAGCCTTTATTAAACTGGATCAAGCGGCTGGTAAAGGGAACGACTTCTAAAAATTCACATTGAGTGTGTGATTAAACTTGGTAGATTTCAGAATTTAACGTGAATAAAAACCCATTCCGATGTACTTGTCGGGATGGGTTTTATTTGCGCTAAAGGGCAGGCATCACTAATTTTGCTGAAAAATTGATTGAAATGCTTGCCAATATAGACTTATGGCAGATGGATTATATAGCAGCAAAGTTATGGCAGTATCTTAATCCTGAGAGTCCGGATAAACCGGAACGTCAACTTCATGATAATGTTCGTCTCCAGCTTTAATCGTGACCTGACCGGAAAGTAAATTTGTAATTTGGGTTTGAACTTCGGCGACAGAATCAAGATCCACCGCAATGGTCACTACAACGTCACTACCGTAAGTCGTATCAATCAGGTTGATCTGTTCTTGTTTGAGATGATAAGTTAACTTTTCGTAATTAGCGTATGAGACGGTCAAAATGAGATCTCGTTGCAGGACCTTTTGAACTAAACCAACCTGCTCTATGGCACGGGAGGTGGCGTTACTGTAAGCACGAATAAGACCGCCAGCTCCCAATTTAGTACCACCAAAATAGCGGGTAACAACGGCAACAACATTATGAATTTTCAGTTGCTTTAAAACTTCCAGAATAGGTACGCCGGCGGTTCCAGAAGGTTCACCGTCGTCGCTTTCACGTTGAATTTCATCGTGTTCACCTAGCATGTAGGCGAAGCAGTTGTGATTAGCTTTTGGGTTGTCCTGGCGAACGGATGCGATGAAGGCATCAGCCACTTCTTTTGTTTCAACTCGTTGTACGCTGCAAATAAAACGAGATTTTTTAATTTCCAGTTCGTGAGATCCAGCGACTTTAATGGTTAAATAATTTTCTGACATTGGTTGAATGACTCCATTTCTGCGTATGTATGGTTAATGAGGTGGTAAAAGTGATGAAGGAAAAACAGCTTTTTGGTCGACAGGTGTTGGCGGATACGATGTCGGTTGAAACTAATCAGCAATCACGGTTAATCCGTCGGCCAGCAATGATTGAGACTAGTCAGTGGGTAATTTGTCAACGTTGCAGCCAGAAAACGACCAAGCAAGAGGTTCGGTTACCAAACAGCCACTATTATTGTCCGCACTGTTTTCAGTTGGGACGAGTAACGTCAAATCTATGGCTTTGGTCGTTGCCTGAACCTAATCAATTTGTACAATGTGCAGCATCACCACTCACTTGGACGGGTGAGTTAACACCTGCTCAGGACGCCTGCAGTCGGCAGATCAGCGACATTTTTGCTGCTGGTAAAACCCATCTGCTCTGGGCAGTTACTGGCGCTGGTAAAACTGAAATGTTATTTCATGGTATTGCAGAAGCATTAATGAAAGGATTACGCGTCGGCATTGCGTCACCAAGAATTGATGTTTGCTTAGAGCTTGCACCACGTTTTCAAGCCGCATTTAGCGGTATTTCACAGATTGTGCTGTATGGTGAGATGGAAAGACCTTACGACTACTGCCAGCTCACGATATGTACAACACATCAGCTTCTTCGATTTTACCATGCTTTTGATGTTCTGGTGATTGATGAAGTGGACGCATTCCCGTTTGCTGCTGATCCTGGGTTGAACTATGCTGCCGAACAGGCTAAAAAAGAGTCCGGGGCGTTACTTTATCTTACTGCGACGCCTAGTAAGAAACTGCAGCGACAAGAACGCCAGAAAAAACTTTCAGTTAGTTATTTACCCGCAAGGTATCATGGACATCCGCTGCCTGAGATCAGGTTAAAGTTAACGAGTAGGTGGCGTCAATCCCTGGTCAAAAAGCGTTTACCTAGTCCAGTGAAAACCATACTTAGAAAAATCACTTCAAACCAACGTCACTTTCTACTCTTTGTCCCGCATGTAAAGGATTTAGAGGGGGTTCAATCAGCACTAAAATATCAATTTCCAGATATGGAAGTAGCAACAGTTCATGCAGGGGATGAGAACCGGCATGAAAAAGTTCAGCAGATGAGAAATGGTGAATTGGATTGTTTGGTCACGACTACCATTCTAGAGCGTGGTGTAACGTTTGCCAATATTGACGTGATTGTACTGGGGGCGGATGATGCCGTATTTTCAACCGCTGCCCTAGTCCAAATTGCGGGGAGAGCTGGACGTAAAGCGGCCTATCCTACGGGACTGGTGAATTTTTTTGCTGATCGTCAAACGAAAGCAATCAAAGAAGCACGGCGTCAAATCAGATTTGTTAACCGAAAAGCCCAAAAAGAAGGTTTAATAGGAGGTCAATCGCGTGGCTGAATGTTTGCTATGTCACCGTAATAGTCAAGAACAGCTAACACTATGGCAGTTATTAAATTTTCAGCCAGTTGAACATTCGTTGCTCTGTCGGACATGTCTTGGTAGTTTGGAAGCCATTTCTCCTGAACAGGCGTGCGCGGGTTGCGGTCGTGCGTGGTCAGATCAGCTATGCACAGATTGTGTACAGTGGCGAGAACCGTCAAATTTTAAGAACCGGGCAATGTTTCAATATAATGATCTGCTCAAACAATATATGTCACAGTATAAATTTTATGGTGATTATCGGTTACGAAAAGTTTTTCAAACTAGAATAGTTCATGAAGTCAATCGATTTAAGGCTGATTTAGTGGTCCCAATTCCAATTGATGCCGCAACTCAGCAACGTCGGGGGTTCAACCAAGTTGCTGGCCTATTGGAACCTGTTAAAACGGTTGAAGGTCTCATGACGCTTGAGTCTGATAAACAGCAACCCCAGTCAGCAAAAAATCGACAGGAACGACTCAAATCCAAACAACCTTTTAAGCTAAATTTAAAGGCTGAAAAATTTAATAAAAAGCGGGTCTTGATCGTAGATGATATTTATACCACTGGTAGGACGATTCGCCACGCTGCAACATTGCTCTTAGACGCTGGTGCTAGTGAGGTTATGGGCCTTACGTTAGCGCACGGATAATGTGAATAAATTCAGAATAATGCTGTTTGAAGCCTTAAACTATTGTGTATTGTAGCGCTTTCTATTATAATTAAGCTATAAACAAAACAAACATTTAAGCCGTAGACTTAGGTATGCTTAAATTAACTTTTGTTTGTTGTGGAAGGGAGAGAAGTTCTATGCTCACATTCAATATTCGTGGTGAAAACATTGAGGTCACTCAAGCAATCCGGGATTACGTGCAAAAGCGGATCAGTAAGCTTGAGAAGTATTTTGAGCAAAGCGTGGATTCAACTGCTCATGTTAATTTGAAGGTGTATCAAAACAAGGATTCTAAGGTGGAAGTTACCATTCCGCTCCCTTATTTAACCCTTCGAGCAGAAGAAACGTCTCCAGATCTATATGCAAGTATCGATTTGGTTACGGATAAGCTAGAGCGTCAGATCCGCAAGTACAAGACAAAGGTCAACCGTAAGTCTCGTGAAAAAGGTTTCAAAAATCTTGAATTTACACCTGAAACTGCCGACAACGAAGACTCTGATGAAAGTGCAAAGTTAGAAGTTGTTCGGACGAAGCGAGTTTCCTTAAAGCCAATGGACAACGAAGAAGCAATTCTGCAAATGGATATGCTGGGGCATGACTTCTTTATCTATGAAGACGCTGAAACCGATGCTGTCAATATCGTCTACCGTCGTAATGACGGCCGTTACGGTTTGATTGAAGCCGGCGATTAATTATTTAAGAAGGTAGTTATGAGGGGATCGAAGTTTTTTAATTAAAGCTTCGGTCCCTTTGTAGTCGTTCTGTAATGTTTTTATCACAGTCTTTTAAAAATTATACTTATCAGATGAGTTTTAAAAACTGCGTATAAATGTTAGACTAGTTGATGGTATGCAATCAAATGAATGATAATAATTGAGAACACATTAACAGAAGGGAATCAAGAATGGCTAACTTTTTAAAACGCTGGGTCGAAAGTGATAAACGAGAACTTCGACGAATCAGCAAAATTGCAGATCAGGTTAATAGCTACTCAAAAGAGTACGAAGCTTTATCTGATGATGATTTAAAAGCAAAAACTCCAGAATTTCAAAAACGTTATCAAGATGGTGAAACCCTAGATGACTTATTGCCAGAAGCCTTTGCCGTTGCGCGTGAAGGTGCTAAGCGGGTACTTGGCTTATACCCATTCCACGTTCAAATTATGGGTGGTATTGTGCTTCATGAGGGTAATATTGCCGAGATGAAAACTGGTGAAGGTAAGACGTTGACCGCAACAATGCCAGTTTACCTGAACGCATTGTCAGGTAAAGGGGTTCACGTTGTGACGGTTAACGAGTATTTGTCATCTCGTGATGCTGAAGAAATGGGTGAATTGTACAACTGGTTAGGGTTGAGCGTTGGTTTGAACCTGACTGAGAAATCACCTGAAGAAAAACGTGCTGCTTATAACTGTGATATCACCTATTCAACTAACTCAGAAATTGGGTTTGATTATCTGCGTGATAACATGGTTGTTTATAAGGAAGACATGGTACAGCGACCACTGAACTTTGCCATTGTCGATGAAGTGGATTCAATCCTGATTGATGAAGCTCGGACACCTTTAATCATTTCTGGTCAATCAGAAGGTACTTCACAGTTGTATCAGCGGACTGATCGGTTTGCGAAAACTTTACATGAAGATACCGATTACAAGATCGATTTGGAATCTAAGAGTGTGTCATTAACTGAAGAAGGGATCGCAAAGGCTGAAAAATACTTCAACCTGAAGAACCTCTTTGATACTGATAACACTGCTTTGACCCACCATTTGGATCAAGCTTTACGAGCTAATTTCATTATGCTTCGTGATAAGGATTACGTGGTTTCCGATGGTGAAGTCCTGATCGTTGATTCATTTACCGGTCGTGTTATGGAAGGCCGTCGTTATTCTGACGGTTTGCACCAAGCGATTGAAGCCAAAGAAGGCGTGGATATTCAAGAAGAATCCAAGACCATGGCTAATATCACTTATCAAAACATGTTCCGGATGTATGATAAATTAGCTGGTATGACGGGTACTGCCCGGACTGAAATTGAAGAATTCCGTGAGATTTACAGCATGGAAGTTATTTCAGTGCCAACTAACAAGCCCGTTATTCGGATTGATGAACCAGATGTTTTGTACCCAACTTTGGAAGCTAAATTTAACGCGGTTGCCGACCGGATTAAAGAATTGCATGAAAAAGGCCAGCCAATCTTGGTTGGTACTGTGGCGGTTGAAACTTCTGAATACATTTCTCAATTGCTGGATAAGGAAAACATTCCTCACGTTGTTTTGAACGCTAAAAACCACGCTAAGGAAGCTGATATCATTATGAATGCCGGTCAACGTGGTGCAGTTACCATTGCCACCAACATGGCTGGTCGTGGTACCGATATTAAGCTTGGACCCGGTGTCCGTGAATTAGGCGGTTTAGTTGTTCTCGGTACTGAACGACACGAATCACGACGGATCGATAATCAACTTCGTGGCCGTTCTGGACGTCAAGGTGACCCAGGCTTGACACAGTTCTACCTGTCACTTGAAGATGACTTGTTACGCCGTTTTGGTACTGATCGAGTTAAAGCCTTCCTTGAACGGATGAACGTTGAGGGTGACGATGCGGTCATTAAGAGTCGGATGATCAGTCGCCAAGTAGAATCTGCTCAGAAGCGGGTTGAAGGTAACAACTATGATTCACGTAAAAATGTCCTGCAATATGATGATGTGATGCGTGCGCAACGTGAGGTTATCTATAACCAGCGTAATGAAGTGATCAATGAAGATAAATCCTTACGTTGGGTTATCAAGCCAATGTTTGACCGAACCATTGATCGGGTTGTTAATCTCCATACGCAAGGCGAGCAGAAGGATTGGGATTTAAGCACGATTTTGGACTTTGCGATTTCTGCAATTGTTAGTCCGGATCAGATTAAGTTGGATGATCTCAAGAACAAGAGTGCTGATCAAATCAAAGAACTGCTTAAGGGCTTAGCGGATGATGTTTATCAGGCCAAACAAAAGCAACTTTATGATCCAGCACAAATGCTAGAATTTGAAAAAGTGGTCATTTTACGTGTGGTCGACTCTCATTGGACTGATCACATTGATGTCATGGATCAACTGCGGACTTCTATTGGCTTACGTGGTTATGGTCAATTGAACCCGTTAGTTGAATATCAACAAGATGGCTACCGGATGTTTGAAGAAATGATTGCTGACATTGATTACGATGCTACTCGTTTGTTCATGAAGTCAGAAATTCGTCAAAATATTAAGCGTTAAAGACCTTAGTCGGTGTGATTACCGACCAAATGAAAATCTGTATGACTTTGGTCATGCGGATTTTTCGTATCTAGAGGAAATAATCACATACGCGGTATTGTTAAGGCTGATTTTAAGTTAAGAGCATTAATCTGGAGGTAAGAGGTAATGGAACTCAGTGATATTAAACGTGATATAAAAGCCATGACTAGTGAAATCAATGGCTTTGGGAGGTCTCTTTGACTTAGATGCCCTGAATGAAAGTATTTCAATCAATGAATCAAAAATGGCTGAACCCGGGTTTTGGGATAACCAGTCTAAGGCACAAAAGTTAATTGATGAGACTAATCAGCTAAAAGCGAAATCAGAATCGTACCAAGATTTAAAAAATCAATTGGATGATATTTCTGTGGCAGTTGAGTTGTTGGAAGAAGGACCGGATGCAGAAGTTCAAGGCGAATTGGAAGATAACCTGGCTAAACTCAAGAAGGATTTGCAACAATATCGACTCACCCTTCTTTTAAATGAACCTTATGATGCTAATAACGCTATTTTGGAAATTCATCCAGGAGCAGGTGGCACTGAGTCTCAAGATTGGGGTTCGATGCTGTTAAGAATGTATACGCGTTGGGCCGAACAGCATGATTTTACTGTGGAGACCCTAGACTACCAAGCAGGTGAAGTGGCAGGAATCAGTTCAGTTACCATTCTGATTTCTGGACATAACGCTTATGGTTATTTACGGTCAGAAAAAGGGGTTCATCGACTAGTTCGAATCTCACCGTTTGATTCCGCTGGTCGACGACATACCTCGTTTGCATCAGTAGACGTTTTACCCGAATTGGATGATTCCGTTAATGTCGAAATTAATCCAGCAGATTTGAAGGTTGATGTTTATCGTGCTAGTGGTGCTGGTGGCCAACACGTTAACAAAACCTCTTCAGCGGTTCGAATTACACATGAGCCAACGGGAATCGTGGTTGCTAGTCAGGCCCAACGTTCACAGCTTCAAAACCGTCAAACGGCGATGAATATGCTGAAAGCTAAGCTATATGAACGAGAAGAAGAAAAGAAAGCGAAGCAAAAGGCAGCAATTGAAGGTGAACAGTTGGATATCGGCTGGGGCTCTCAGATTCGCTCTTACGTTTTCCACCCCTATACCATGGTAAAAGATCACCGGACTAACTACGAAACCGGGAATGGTCAAGCGGTCATGGACGGTGATTTAGATCCCTTTATTAATGCGTACCTGCAATATCAGTTGGAGCAAGCAAACCCTGACTGATGATGAACAACGTCTAACATATTTTTTAATTGAAAAGTTAGACGTTTTTTAATACTGTTCAATTGGTTAACGCCATATATCAAATACGCTATTATTGATAAAGAGTATCTTAAAGCAAGAAAGCGGGTGTAATAGGTTTATGCTATACTTCTTTTAGAAACTGATAATGAAAATGCAGGTGTTAATGATGACAATAGGATTATTAATATTAAGTTTGGTAGCTCAACCGGTTTGGTGGTTTGGGTTGATTTACGAATGGTGGACAGCTGATCGCCGGATTAAACGGGAACGACGAGCTTTCGGTAGCGCAGTTTATTCTGACAAATTTGAAGTGCGGCATTTTGTATTATTAAGTCTTTTCTGGGGGCTAGTAATGTCAGTCGTTTCATTTGCTGTTGGGATGACGGTGCCTATTGGCTGGTGGGTTTGTTACTCAGTTTTTGCACTAATTGCAATTATTTTTGGCCTGGGTTCACGACTTCCAATCACCATTTTTGTGGGAACCGTGGTATTGTATGACTGGTTCGATAAAGCTAGTTTTAGCCACCCAGTGATGGCACTGTTGCGACAGTTGGGATTCTCCCGTCAACCAGTAAAGATTGCTGTCTTAATAATGCTACTGTCGGCCGTCTTATTCTTGCTGAGTCGTTGGCTAAAAAAAACGGGTGGTCGGTTTGCTTCGCCCAAAATTTTTGCCCAAAAACGGGGTAAACTTATCGCAGGCTATCCCTTTAACGAACTGTTAGTTGTGCCAACCTTAGTCTTGATTCCGGGAGATTTTATCAGCGCCCATTTGGCTTTTTGGCCTGTATTATCACTTGGTGGCACACACGTCACACCGTTGTTTTTGCCAATACTTTTAGGTTTACACCTGACAATTTTTAAGCAAAATCCTAGGATGGCTTTTAAACGGTTGGCAAAGTCATTTCTGGTTCTTAGTATTTTAGTTCTGATAGGCGGAATCGTTGCGTTATTGAGTCAACCTGCTGCTTGGATTATTTTGGGGCTAGCCTATGTGGGCTATATCGGCTGTCTACTAAAAACACGGTGGCATGATCGACGACAGTCATTTTGGTACTCTAAAGTTGATCATGGTGTGCGAGTATTAGGAATTAAACCGGAAACACCTGCTGCAAAAATGGACATCCAGGTTGGTGATATTATCACTACTTGCAATCAGCAACCGGTACATTCAGAAACTAGTTTTTACGAAGCATTATTGTCTGACCCAACCTATTGTCACCTTAAAATTCAGACGCCTGAAGGTGATTTGAAAGTAACTGAAACTGCAATTTTTGACGGTTCACCGCATGAGATTGGTATTGTGATGTTTAAAGATTAGGAGGGCCCTATGCAAAGAGTCTTAGTTGTTGATGACGAACCAGCAATTGTAACGCTGCTAACCTACAATTTGGAAAAAGCTAATTTTGAAGTGGATACTGCTACTAATGGTCCTGATGCAGTTGAGATGGCTAAAAAAAAGCATTTCGATGCAATTTTATTGGATCTGATGTTACCAGGGTTAGATGGTGTGGAAGTCACCAAAAAACTGCGTCAAGAAAAAGTTGATACACCAATTTTGATGATAACAGCGAAGACGGATGAATTTGATAAGGTATTTGGACTGGAACTGGGTGCAGATGATTACATTACCAAGCCGTTTAGTCCCAGAGAAGTATTAGCACGATTAAAAGCGGTTCTACGACGGACACAGGGAAAGACTGACAGAGAAACTCGTTTTGATGAGAGTCAGCAATTGCGTGTCGGTAACATTGTCATTGATCAGTCAACGGTCACCGTTACCGTCGATGGTCGTAAGGTTAAACTGACGCCAAAAGAATTTGAGCTGTTAATTTACCTAGTTAAGCGACCCAATCAAGTTTTGAAACGTGATCAAATGCTTGAAGGGGTATGGGGGTTTGATTATGCTGGTCAGACGCGAATGGTGGATATTCATATTTCACATTTACGAGACAAGATTGAAACTGATCCCAAACACCCTGTTTATTTAAAGACTGTGCGTGGTTTTGGGTATCGTTTTGAGGTACCGCAGCATGGTTAAACGGATTAGTTTAGAGTATTTGGGCGTGCTGGTGATCAATATGCTGGTCTTTATCTTAGTTGCCCAGTTACTTATAGATCAGCAAATCGTTGCACATGTGTATACTCAGTTAGCGATGCTAGATTTGATCGTTTCGGCGATTGAAGTGGCTCTCTTTAACTGGCTTTTTCGGTATCGCCAGCAGCCAGTGGTTGCAATGACACATAAAGTTGAAGGCATGTTGAAAGACGAAGAGCCAGCTCATATTCTGTTACGTCAAGATAGCGATTATTACGATTTGGCAATGGCAATCAATCACTTGCAGACCCATCAGCAGAAGGTTCTGCGTGACAAGGCTCAGCAGGGAGAGGAACTGCGATTGTTGCTATCCTACCTTCCCATTGGCGTGATGGTGATTGATCGGTATAGAAAAGTTGAAATGGCTAATTCGGCAATGGCGGAATTTTTGCAAACGGATATTAGTAGTAGACGGCATCCGTATACGCAAGATATCCATCAGTTTGAGCTGGTTTCTTTGATTGGCCAAGTTTTTACTAATAAGCAATCCAAACGAAAAGTCATCACGCTGCCAGGGATGCCAACTGAAAAACGGGTGGAGGCATCGGTCATCTATACGTCAACTTCGGAAGATTTCTTTCAAATTTTAGTTTTACTGTATGATGTAACCGAAATTTACGCGGTTGAAAAGATGCAAATGGACTTCCTATCCAACGCTTCTCATGAACTAAAAACACCTGTAACTGCGATTTCTGGTTTTGCTGAGACGTTACAGGCCGGTGCAAAGAATGATCCCGAAACCTTGGATCAATTTTTGGACATTATCCAAAGGGAAAGTAAGCGGCTAACTGAATTGATTCAAGATGTTTTGTCGATTTCCAGAATTGAATCGCAATCGATTTCCCAACAAAAAATAACTGATGTTGATGTTTCTAATTTAGTCGATGAACAGTTAAGCACGTTGCAGCAAATGACTTCAGTAAAGCACGTTACGTTGATTAATCAGGTGCCGCTTGGTACCGTGCAACGTAGCGATGAAGGCAAGTTAGTTGAAATTATCAAGAATTTAGTGTCTAATGCCATTAAGTATAATCGTGAAGATGGTTCGGTAACCATCGATTATGCAGTTGACGAGCAACAATGGACGTTGAAGGTAACGGATACAGGTATTGGCATTGCTCAAAACGAGCAGTCAAGAATCTTTGAACGGTTTTATCGGGTCGATGCTTCGCGTACGAAACAAGTTGTTAACGGTACAGGATTAGGGTTAGCAATTGTGTTGGAATTGGTCCAGTCTCTACAAGGCCAGATTTCAGTTGAAAGTCAACGTGGCGTCGGTAGTGCTTTCTCCGTTTCGTTTCCTGTTAAACAGTAATAATAAAATGATTTTTGGTGGATTCTAGATATTCAGATTATTGAATATTTAGGATCCTTTTTGTCTAACCGAAGATTGGTATAGTAGTAAATCAAGAATGTTTACATAACCTTTACAAAGAAATGTACATTACATTTACATTGTCTCGATATACTAATTTTTGAAAGATAAAATGGGAGGCTTGAACATGCGAAAAAAGCGGTGGATTGAGTGCCTACTCGTAGTTGGCCTGATCGTTCTAGGCGGCTGGGCGTATCAAACTAGGCAAGTCAATAAGGCAAACATGACCATTACAGCAGTGGGATCCACTGCTTTACAGCCATTAGTAGAGGCTGCTGGTGAAGACTATTCGACCCATCACTTGGGTACGTTTATTAATGTACAGGGTGGCGGTTCAGGAACAGGGCTTAGTCAGGTTCAAGAAGGCGCAGTGGATATTGGTAATGCGGACATTTTCGCTGAAGAGCAAAAAGGCATTAAAGCGAACCGACTTCAAGATCACAGGGTGGCGGTTGTGGGCATCACGCCAATCGTTAATCAATCAGTAGGTGTCCATCAGTTAACCACGACGCAGTTGATTAATATTTTTACTGGGAAAGTACGCAACTGGTCTCAGGTTGGTGGCAATAATCAAAAAATCGTCATTTTAAACCGTGCGCAGGGGAGCGGTACCCGTACCACCTTTGAACGGTTTGGCCTTAAGAATCATCGCAGCATCGCAGCTCAAGAACAAGATTCATCTGGAATGGTTCGACAAATTGTCTCAACCACTCCAGGTGCAATTAGTTATGTTGGTTTTTCCTACGTTGATAAGTCGGTGCAAGCTGTCAGCCTAAATGGTGTGGCACCAACCAATCAAAACGTGGCCAGTAATGAGTGGCCAATCTGGTCATATGAACATATGTATACGAGTAAAACGCCTCAACCATTGGCTCAACGATTCATTAAATACGTTCAATCTCGACAAATTCAAAATTCACTGGTTCGGCGTTTAGTCTATATCAGCATGGCAGATATGAACGTTACTCGAGATGGACAGGGAAGAGTGCATAAAGTGGAGGCAAGTCATGAATAATAAATTACAAAAACAACTGCTCAAACGTTCGAAAGCTGCCAAGCTGGAACGGTTGGGGAAAACGGTTAGCTTTCTGGCTTTAATGCTCATCACGGTGACCGTTTTTGCGATTATCATTTTTGTCGCTTCTAAGGGGCTCGCTACTTTTTTCTCGAATCACGTTAATATCATAGATTTTTTAACTGGCAAGGATTGGAACCCTAACGTGACGAATGCAAAGGGACAGCCAGAAGTTGGTGCCCTGCCCATGATTAGTGGTTCCTTTGTAGTGACGATCTTATCGGCATTACTAGCCACACCATTTGCTATTGGCACCGCCATTTTTATGAATGAGATTTCACCGCATCGGGGAGCTAAACTTTTGCAGCCAGTGATTGAATTGCTGGTTGGTATTCCCTCAGTAGTTTATGGCTTTATTGGCTTAACCGTTGTTGTGCCAGCCATTCGGAATATTTTTGGGGGCAGTGGTTTTGGTATCTTAGCAGGTACTTTTGTGCTGTTCGTGATGATTTTACCAACGGTGACTTCAATGAGCGTAGACGCTTTGAGATCCGTACCACGATATTATCGCGAAGCGGCGTTGGCCTTAGGCGCCACGCAATGGCAAACAATTTATAAAGTGGTTTTAAGGGCAGCAACTCCTGGAATGCTAACTGCGGTTGTGTTTGGCATGGCTCGAGCTTTTGGTGAAGCACTAGCTGTTCAGATGGTCATTGGGAACGCTGCTTTGCTACCAACCAATCTAGTTTCACCGGCCTCCACACTGACGTCAGTCTTGACTACGGGTATTGGTAATACGGTCATGGGATCGCTGCAAAATAACGCGTTATGGTCGCTGGCACTGGTTCTGCTCATGATGTCGTTGATTTTTAACCTTGTGATCAGAATGATTGGCCGAAAGGGGGCAATGTCCAAATGAATTCCAAAGTCAGTAATCAAATTGCCATTGCAACACTTTACGTCATCGCTAGCACTATAGTAGTAATCTTAGCTGCGTTGTTAGGGTACATCATTATTAGTGGCTTGCCCGCATTAAGCTGGCATTTTCTGACGTCTCCCGCTAAAGCATTTACCGCTGGCGGCGGCATCGGCATTCAACTATTTAATTCGTTCTATCTGCTAATTTTAACGATGATCATTTCTTTCCCGATTGCGCTAGGTGCGGGTATTTACTTAAACGAGTATGCTAAACAAAACTGGTTGACGTCCCTGGTTCGAACTGCCATTGAGATTTTGAGTTCGTTACCTTCAGTGGTGGTTGGGTTGTTTGGCTTCCTGGTCTTTGTCGTTCAGTTCGGTTTTGGTTTTTCAATACTTTCTGGTGCATTTGCCCTAACATTCTTTAACTTGCCGCTACTAACTCGCAGCATTGAAGAAGCCTTAGCTGCAGTGCCAGATGAGCAGCGTGAGGGTGGTCTGGCTCTGGGATTGTCCAAATGGGAAACGGTCCTTCACATCATTGTGCCAGCCGCGCTACCAACCATTTTAACCGGTGTGATTTTAAGTGCTGGTCGAATCTTCGGTGAAGCTGCTGCTTTAATTTTCACTGCTGGTCAAAGCGCACCGGCATTAAATTTTACAGACTGGAATCCGTTTAATATTTCCAGTCCCTTAAATCCAATGCGGCCTGCTGAAACCTTAGCCGTTCACATTTGGAAGATTAACTCGGAAGGTATTATGCCGGATGCCAAGGCAATTTCTTCTGGTGCTTCTGCAGTGCTTGTCATTTCAGTTCTAGGCTTTAATTTACTCGCTCGGTTTGTTGGTCATCGGTTGTTTAAACGACTAACAGCGGGGTAGTCAGTTTGTTGAAAGTCATTATCGGGAGGAATAAAAATGCTGATTAATCCCTCAAGCCCGCGTTTAGATGACGGGTGGCTGGAACGAAATATCGTGGATCCCAGCCTCAAAAGTCAACAACCAATCGTATTGGAAACACAGCAGCTTCACGTTTATTACGGTGATAATGAAGCTATCCATGAAGGTGATTTAAAGTTTCCTGAACACCAGATTTCAGCGCTGATTGGACCGTCTGGCTCAGGTAAATCAACTTATCTCAGGTCATTGAACCGGATGAATGACGGCATTGCTCGCGTCAGTGGTGAAATCCTGTACCGCGGTGTGGACGTGAATCGACCAGAAATCGATGTTTACGAAATGCGACGACGAATCGGCATGGTCTTTCAACGGCCCAACCCCTTTTCAAAATCGATCTACGACAATATCACCTTCGCATTAAAACGTCGGGGTGTGACTGACAAGAAGGAACTGGATGAAGTTGTTGAAACTAGTCTTAAGCAAGCTGCCATTTGGGATGAAGTTAAAGATAAGTTGACTAAAAGTGCGCTTGCGCTATCAGGTGGTCAGCAGCAGCGACTTTGTATTGCACGCGCCATTGCTGTCAAACCAGATATCTTATTGCTGGATGAACCGGCAAGTGCCCTGGATCCGGTTTCCACCAGTAAATTGGAAGAAACGTTGCTGAAACTCAAAGAAGATTACACGATTATTATTGTGACCCATAATATGCAACAGGCCGCTAGAATCAGTGATTATACCGCATTCTTTAATATGGGGCGGGCACTGGAATACGATGAAACGTCACAGATTTTTACCAGTCCCAAGGTGCAATTGACTAATGACTATGTTGCCGGGGACTTTGGCTAGGAGGACATTATGACTAACCTGTTAGAAACGCACGATCTTCACGTTTATTATGGTCAAAATGAAGCCTTAAAAGGGATTGATTTGACCTTTGAAGAAGGTGGCATTACAGCCTTAATTGGTCCTTCAGGTTCAAGCAAGTCGACCTACTTGAGAACCCTTAACCGGATGAATGATTTAATTCCCAACGTGACGATCACTGGTACCATTAAGTTTCGTGACCAAGATATTTATGCGCCTCAGACTGATTTAGTGACGTTACGAAAGGAAATTGGGATGGTGTTTCAGCAACCCAATCCGTTTCCCTTTTCAATCTATGATAATGTTGCCTTTGGTCTAAAGTTAGCAGGGGAGAAAAATCGCGAGTATTTAGATCAAGTGGTTGAAACGAGTTTGAAACAAGCCGCTGTTTGGGACGAGGTCAAGGATCATTTACATGAAAGTGCATTATCTTTGTCGGGCGGTCAGCAGCAACGGGTCTGCATTGCGAGGGTGTTAGCGGTTTCTCCGCAAATTATCTTACTGGACGAGCCGACTAGTGCCCTAGACCCAATTTCCAGTAGCCAAATTGAATCGACTTTGTTAAAATTAAGAACCGATTATACAATCATTACCGTGACCCATAACTTACAGCAGGCATCAAGAATATCTGATCGCACGGCCTTCTTTATGAATGGTGAAGTGATAGAAGTTGACGACACTAAGAAAATCTTCATGAATCCAGCACGTAAGGAAACCGAAGATTATATTAGTGGCCGTTTTGGATAAAACCTGAGGAGGGTATCAATGAGACGCTTATTTGATGAAGAACTAGATGAACTTGACAACGGTTTTACTGAAATGGGTATCTTAGTCAGTAATGTGGTGCAGCAATCAGTTGATGCGTTTATTAACCATGATCGTCAATCAGCACAGGCAATCATTGACCACGATCATGATATTAACGAACGTGAGATTCAATTGGAGTCCAAATCCTTTGAAATTATTGCACTCTATCAGCCGGTGACATCGGATTTACGGGAAGTGGTCACTATTTTAAAGGCGGTTTCTGATTTGGAGCGAGCTGGAGACCATGCCCGAAATATTGCTCACGCAACGATTGAAGTCAAAGGTAACACCCGAGTAGCTGAGATTGAGACACAGCTTGCCGAAATGGGCCATTTGACCACTGACATGGTGAAACAGGCCATTCAAGCCTATGTTGATAAGGACGAAGAAGCTGCCAAAGCATTGGTAACGGTTAATGATCAGTTAATTGAATACCGGGATCAGATTATGCGTGCCAGCTATAACGAGATTGCCTCGGATGCAGATGTTTTAGTTGCCGCCATGAATTACAATAACGTGGCAGCAGATCTGGTTCGGATTGCCGATTATTTAACCAACGTTGGTGAGTGGATCGTTTATCTGAAAACTGGTCAAATCGTGGAATTAAAATTAATGAAATAAGCTATTTTAAGGCTAGTAGTTGTCGACTGATAACTGCTGGCCTTTTGTGGAATTCAACATAGGGACACGATTGAATTGTCTATCTCCATCTGAGTGGGTATAATGATTCTAGTAGCAAAATTCAAGTTACTTTTGGATTCAGTTAGGTTTAAACAGCTCACTGACTTTGTAATTGGTAGCTAGAAATGAGGTGATTTTTTGATGAATAGCAAACGCCGACTAACACGGTCGTCAAAGCGGATATTAACCGGGGTGCTAGGAGGAATCGCAGCGTATTTTGGGATTAGTGCAACGCTGGTTCGTGTTATTTTTGTTATCCTGACGATTTATCCGGGCCATATTTTGTTTGGTCTATTAGTTTATTTGCTGCTCACTGTATTGATTCCAGAAGATTCTGGAACAATGCATCACTCGACATTTTGGGGAGCGGGGCAGCAATCACGTTCTCGAAAAGAACTCCATGATGTTACTGAAGAAGACACAGATAAAAAGTGAGTTGTCGATATGAAATTTTGGGTTCGAATTTTAATCAACACAGTGTTATTTATGGCACTGGCTGGTTTTTTAAGGTCAAGTTTTTACGTTGCTAGTCCGTGGGTTGCGTTATTGGCGAGTGTGGTGCTGTCGCTTTTAAATGCACTGGTAAAACCGTTTTTAGTGGTGTTATCGTTACCAATCACGGTGGTTACGCTAGGATTGTTTAGTATTGTGATCAATGGGGTGATGCTGCAGCTAACATCAATGCTGGTTGGCAATGATTTTCACTTTAATTCGTTTGGTACCGCGCTGTTGGTTGCCATTTTAATGTCGCTTTGCAACGCAGTGATTTCTAACTATGTGGGTCATGGACGTAGAAGCAATTAAGATATTTGATGTAAAATTTTCACCTTCACAGTTCTCATTAAGACCGGATTCGGAAAGAAGGGCGAGCCGCTACTGGCTGGTGTTAGCTAAACAGGTTTTAGATGAGGATGGTAGTTAAGTGGAGCATCATAAAATACCCGATAGCTAACCGGGAAACTAAAGTGATAGCGCTTTAGTGAGCATGCATTTTGATGTACCAGTAGTGGTCAATAATTTGGCAGATAGTGTAACGGTTGCTGATTTAGTTAAAAATATTCGGCTTGATGTCCTTTACGGTGATGATCTTTTGGAAGACCGAAAAATTTCCACCAGTGATATTTCACGCCCAGGTCTTGAGTTAACGGGGTATTTTAATTACTATCCAGCTAAGCGGATTCAGTTACTGGGAATTACTGAGACTTCTTTTGCAAAGGGAATGAGTCATGAAGATCTGTTATCAGTGATGAGGCAGATGTGTCAGCCTGAAACGCCTGCCTTTGTAATTTCAACCCAACTTGAACCGCCAGAAGAATTGCTTCAGGCGGCAAAAGAAACGGGTATTCCAATCCTTGGGACTAAGATGACGACTTCCAGAGTTTTGAGTAATATGACTAACTATCTGGAAGGTAAGTTAGCTGAGCGACAGTCACTTCATGGTGTTTTGGTTGATATCTATGGTGTTGGGGTTCTGATTACTGGGGACTCTGGTGTTGGTAAGAGTGAAACTGCTTTGGAGCTTGTTAAACGTGGTCACCGTTTAATTGCGGATGATCGGGTAGAAGTTTACCAACAAGACGAGCAGACATTAGTTGGTGCAGCACCAGCTATTTTATCTCATTTGCTGGAAATTCGTGGTATTGGGATCATTGACGTCATGAATTTATTTGGCGCTGGAGCCGTTCGAAGTGAGACTGATATTGAACTGATTGTTCACCTTGAAGCTTGGACGCCGGATAAAAAATTTGACCGGTTAGGCAGTGGTTCCGAAACTCAAAAGATTTTTGACGTTGAAATCCCTAAGATTTCGGTTCCAGTTAAAACTGGGCGTAATTTAGCCATTATTATTGAAGCAGCAGCCATGAACTTCCGGGCACGCTCAATGGGCTATGACGCAACAAAAGTCTTTGATCAAAACTTAAATCGCTTGATTAAGAAAAATTCAAAGCATGAATAAATTAAAATAAATATAGCTGAAAGTTAAGAGGTGGCACTTTTGCGAGGAATCCTTGCAGCACTAAACCCCATTGCGTTTCATCTGGGGCCGATACAGGTTCACTGGTACGGCATTATTATTGCCAGTGCAGTTATTATTGCGGTCACTTTGGCCGTTCGCGAAGGGAGTCGCCGAAACGTTGATTCCGATGATATATATGATATGATTTTGTGGGCATTACCCGCTGCTATTATTGCAGCTCGGATTTATTACGTGGCCTTTGAGTGGCCTTACTATGCGCAACATCCAGCAGAAATTATACGCGTTTGGGATGGTGGCATTGCTGTTTATGGCTCACTGATTGGCGCTGGTATCGTCGTATTCTTTTTCTGTCGCTCACGGTTTATTCCGGTATGGTTAATGCTCGATATTGCCGCACCAACAGTCATTATGGCACAGGGGATTGGACGTTGGGGTAATTTTATGAACCAAGAAGCTTTTGGTCAAATTACCAGTTTGAGTTTCCTTCAAGGTTTACACTTACCGCATTTCATTATTTCTCAAATGCTGATCAACGGTGCTTATCGGCAGCCCACGTTTTTGTATGAATCTACTTGGGATATCCTAGGGTTTATTGTTTTGATGAGCCTGCGCCATCGGCCGGGATTATTTAAACAGGGTGAAGTATTCTTAAGCTACGTGATCTGGTATTCGTTTGGTAGGTTCTTTGTCGAAGGTATGCGGACAGATAGTTTAATGCTGTTTAACGCCATTCGAGTTTCGCAGCTGTTATCCGTGGTATTGTTTATTGGTGCAATTGGCCTCATTATTTATCGTCGGCGACTTGGTTCTCAGGTCTCAATGTATTTGGATGGTAATCCGTATTCAAAAAAAGCCCAGCAGGCTAAAAATTAAGGAGAATTTACTATGTCTGAAAAAATTGCAGTGTTAGGCGCAGGTTCTTGGGGTAGTATTTTGGCAAACTTATTGGATGAAAATGGCAATGAAGTTTCACTTTGGTCATATAATCCTGATCAGGTTAAAGAACTCAATGAAAAGCACACTAACACGCATTATATAAAGGATTTTACGTATTCTGAAACCCTTAAAGCCTACTCAGATTTGAAGCAGGCGCTGGCAGGTGCAACCACCGTACTGTTTGTTGTTCCTACTAAGGCTGTGCGTTCGGTTGCCGGTGAAGCTAAAGCGGTCCTTGAAGAGTTGCACACTAAACCGCAAATTATTCACGCCAGCAAAGGGATTGAACAAGGCACTTACAAGCGGGTTTCTGAAATTCTGGCTGAAGAAATACCTGCTGATCTTCGGGCAGCCATCACAGTTCTTTCAGGACCAAGCCATGCGGAAGACGTTGCCAAGCGGGATATTACCCTTGTCACTGCTGCTAGTACTGACCAAGATGCTGCCAAGCATACCCAGAAATTATTTATGAATCGCTATTTCCGGGTGTACACCAACAGTGACGTGATCGGTGTGGAAATTGCTGCGGCCTTGAAAAATATCATTGCGCTGGGTACCGGTGCATTAAACGGTCTTGGCTATGGCGACAACGCTAAAGCGGCTTTAATGACCCGTGGCCTGGCTGAAATTTCACGGCTAGGTGCCTCGTTTGGGGCTAACCCACAGACTTTCACCGGATTAGCTGGTGTTGGCGATATCATTGTGACTGGAACTAGTCAAAACTCCCGTAATTATCGTGCGGGTGACGAACTTGGAAAAGGTCAAACACTAGAAGAAGTCATCGATACTATGGGAATGGTTATTGAAGGGGTTGCTACTACTAAGGCAGCCTACGAATTATCCAAACAGCGTGGCGTTGAAATGCCAATCACGGAAGCTATCTACCAAGTTCTTTACGAAGGCAAGGATATTCGTAAAGCAATTTCGGACTTAATGATGCGTGAAGGTCGTTCAGAGTTTTAATGACAGGTTGCTTGTGTGCAATCTTATTTCTCGACAAACTTACAAAAAGATAGTAGACTAGGTTTCGTCTTTGAAACTATTAATATTTAAATAAACACTCAGTGTCGCACTTGTTGCGCTTGAAAGGGGAAGCAGTATGGCTAAACAGTATGATGTAATTGTAATTGGTGCAGGTCCTGGCGGGATGACTGCTGCGCTTTATGCATCCCGTGCCAACTTATCCGTCCTCATGTTAGATCGCGGAATCTATGGCGGTCAGATGAACAACACTGCGGCCATTGAAAACTACCCTGGTTTTTCATCGGTCATGGGACCCGATTTAGCAGAGGATATGTACAAAGGTGCCACTCAGTTTGGTGCCGAGTACGCTTATGGTAGTGTAGAATCCGTTGAAGATCATGGTGCTACCAAAGTAGTGACAACGGATTCGGATACCTATGAAACTAAAGCTGTGATTATTGCAACCGGCTCAGAGTACCGTAAGTTAGGTGTTCCGGGTGAGGATACTTACGGTGGACGTGGTGTTTCGTACTGTGCCGTTTGTGATGGTGCTTTCTTTAAGGGTCGTGAAGTCATCGTAGTCGGCGGGGGTGATTCCGCTGTTGAAGAGGGACTTTACTTAACTCAATTAGCCTCTAAAGTGACCGTCATTCACCGTCGTGATCAGTTACGGGCACAAAAGATCCTCCAAGATCGTGCCTTTGCAAACGAAAAGATGAACTTTGTCTGGAACAGTAACGTTAAGGAAATCCTTGGGGACGACCAAAAAGTTACTGGCGTTAAAGTTCTGAACAACAAGACTGGTGAAGAAACCACTATCGATGCTAGCGGTGTCTTCATTTACGTTGGTATCTTACCTAAGACTGAGCAGTTTACTAATCTTGGGATTACTGACGAGATGGGCTGGATCGAAACGAATGATCACATGGAAACTAAGGTTCCCGGGATCTTCGCAATCGGTGACGTCCGGGTTAAAGATCTGCGTCAAATTACGACCGCTGTCGGTGACGGTGGTATGGCTGGCCAACAGGTGTTTAAGTACATTGAATCATTGGCTGACAGTAGTGCAGTCGTTAAATAATTAGGATTTTTTAAGGGAATGGTCGCTGGCCATTCCCTTTTTTGAGTTTAGTTAAATAAAGTCGTAATTCCGGTAAGTTACTATATAATGAAGTAGAACTGTTAACTAAAAAGGGGACATCAAACATGCAAACACTTGCTAAGCAATTATCCAACCAGCTCGACTATGACGTTCGGGACCTGACTCATGACGATGACAATCAAATTTACCAGTTGCAAAAGCAGCACCAAAAATTCTTTGATTTGTTCTTAGATCACAAATTAACGAAGCGTGAAGCAGTTTCTGATTTAGATGAAATTGCCGGTGAGGCAACAGCTAGTCAGAAGCATTATTTAGGTTTATTCAATGATGATCAGCTGGTGGCAACTCTCGATTTGACGATTGATTATCCGTTGCCTCAGTTAGTCTGGCTCGGCCAGTATTTTGTTGATGAGAGCCAAGTGTCAACTAGTGAGCGGGCTAAGATTCTAGATCAAATTCTGAATGTTTTAAAGCAATTAACGGCGGTACAAGTTCAATTACTGGTTTTAAAAGCTGATCAGGCTAACCGTGATTTTTACGAAAATGCCCAATTTGAAACAGTGAGTGAAACGCGAACACAGGTCGGTCAGACATTTATGGATGCCCTGATTTATCAAAAAACGTTATAGACTGAATAGCCTTTGGAATCCCGTTAAACCAGGCTTTAGGTGAATTTTATTTGATGTTGATTCTTTCGTTGGCGAAAATACGTTCGCTATGTTAGAATAGACAAACATATGTGGGAAGGCAGCTGCTTTCCTGCTTTTATCGTGTACTGAAATTAAGGGGGTAAGCCATTTATGATTGAACGGCAGGAAAATCGTCAGTTTGACCTCGTTTCAAAGTATCAGCCCACAGGGGATCAACCCGAAGCAATCAAAGAATTGACAGCGGGTATCGAACAGGGTAAAAAGGCTCAAGTACTGTTGGGTGCGACTGGAACTGGGAAAACGTTTACCATTTCCAACGTGATCAAAAATGTGAATAAGCCAACACTAATTCTTTCCCATAACAAAACGTTGGCTGGACAGTTGTATGGTGAGTTTAAGGAATTTTTCCCCAATAATGCCGTTGAGTTTTTTGTCAGTTATTATGATTACTATCAACCCGAAGCTTATGTACCATCAAGTGATACGTATATTGAGAAGGATTCTTCCATTAATGATGAAATTGATAAGTTGCGACACTCTGCAACCAGTTCACTGCTTGAACGTAATGATGTGATCGTGGTGGCTTCGGTTTCCTCTATTTTTGGTTTAGGGGATCCAACTGAATATAAGAACCACACGGTAACACTTAGAGTTGGTGAGCAAATTGAGCGAAATGATCTCATGCGTAAACTAGTAGATATTCAATTTGAACGTAACGATATTGATTTTCAACGTGGTCGTTTCCGTGTTCATGGTGATGTGCTGGAGATTTTTCCCGCTTCTCACGATGAACACGCGTTGCGGGTCGAGTTTTTTGGCGATGAAATCGATCGTATTCGAGAAGTTGATGCATTAACGGGTGAAATTATTGGTGATCGTGATCACGTTGCCATTTTCCCTGCAACTCATTTTATGACGAATGATGATATTATGGACCGCGCGATTACGGGGATCGAAGCCGAATTGAAAGACCGCTTGGCATACTTTGAAAAAGAAGGTAAGTTGCTGGAAGCACAACGGCTTAAGCAACGAACTACCTACGATATTGAAATGTTGCGGGAAATGGGTTACACCAACGGTATTGAGAACTATTCGCGCTTTATGGATGGCCGTAAACCTGGTGAACCGCCGTATACGTTGCTGGATTTCTTCCCTAAAGATTTTCTGCTGGTTGTAGACGAATCTCACGTTACCATGCCACAAGTTCGTGGAATGTATAACGGTGACCGCTCACGGAAGCAGCAATTGATCGATTATGGTTTCCGGTTACCAAGTGCGCTGGATAATCGGCCGTTAAAGCTTGCTGAATTCGAAAAACACATTAATCAAGTTGTCTATATGTCTGCTACACCTGGAGACTACGAATTGGATCAGACAAATACTGTTGTTCAGCAAATTATTCGACCAACTGGGTTATTGGATCCAACGGTAGAAGTTCGTCCAATCATGGGTCAAATGGATGATTTAGTCGGTGAGATCAATAAACGGATCGATGCGAACGAACGGGTCTTTGTCACCACTTTAACTAAGAAGATGGCGGAAGATTTAAGTGATTATCTAAAGGACTTAGGGATTAAGGTTGCTTATCTGCATAGTGATATTAAGACACTGGAACGGACCCAAATCATCCGTGATCTACGACTTGGTAAGTACGATGTGCTGGTTGGGATTAATCTGCTACGTGAAGGGATCGACGTGCCTGAAGTTTCACTAGTGGCTATTTTAGATGCTGATAAGGAAGGCTTCCTGCGTAATGAACGGTCATTGATTCAAACTATGGGCCGTGCCGCTCGTAACGAACATGGTGCGGTTATTATGTATGCCGATACCGTGACGGATTCTATGAAACGGGCGATGGATGAAACGGCTCGACGGCGTGAAGTCCAAATTGCCTATAATAAAAAGCATGGCATCACACCTAAAACAATTAAAAAAGATATTCGTGATTTGATCAGCGTCACCAAACCGGATGAAAACGCCGGTAAGAAGGATGACTTTGTTGAAACTGACTTTGAATCGATGACGTCTGAAGAACAGCAAGGCATGATCAAACGCCTAGAAGATGAAATGCGCAGCGCAGCGAAGAAACTGGATTTCGAACATGCTGCAACGTTACGTGATACCATCTTAGAATTAAAGACTGAACTAGACGGGTAATAAGGGGGACATGGTTTTTGGCAAACGATTATATTGATATTCATGGGGCAAGGGCCCACAACTTAAAGAACATTAACGTGAAGATTCCCAAGAATAAATTGGTGGTTGTTACTGGATTGTCAGGCTCTGGGAAAAGTTCGTTGGCGTTTGATACCTTATACGCTGAAGGACAGCGACGTTATGTTCAAAGCTTGTCTGCTTATGCCCGCCAATTTTTAGGTCAAATGGATAAGCCGGATGTCGATTCCATTGATGGACTTTCGCCGGCCATTTCAATCGACCAAAAAACAACTTCAAAAAATCCTCGTTCGACAGTGGGGACCGTTACTGAAATCAATGACTACCTGAGGTTATTATGGGCTCGAGTTGGTACGCCAATTTGTCCCAATGACGGTACTGAAATTTCCAGTCAATCCGTTGAACAGATGGTTGATCGCGTACTCTCGCTACCTGAACGAACTAAATTACAAATTTTGTCGCCAATTGTGCGGGAGAAGAAAGGCCAGCATAAAAAGATCTTCGAGAAAATCAAGCGTGAAGGTTTTGTTCGTGTTCGTATCGATGGTGAAGTTCACGATGTCGATGAAGAGCTTGATTTGAATAAGAATCAAATGCATTCAATTGATATCGTTGTTGACCGAATTGTCGTCAAAGACGGGATTCGTTCCCGCTTATTCGATTCCTTCGAAGCAGCACTGCGCTTAAGCGGCGGTTACGCTGTTGCTGACTTAATTGATGGTGAACCCATCATGTTCTCTGAACACTATGCTTGCCCAGTTTGCGGGTTCACTGTTGGTGAACTTGAACCACGCCTATTCTCATTCAATGCACCGTTTGGGGCTTGCCCAGACTGTGACGGTCTGGGAATGAAGTTAGAAGTGGATCCAGATTTGATTGTTCCCGACACGACCAAAACGTTGCGTGAGGGTGCAGTTGCGCCTTGGGATTCCAGTTCTAAGTACTATCCAGAAATGTTGCGTCAAGCTTGTGAACAGGCCGGTATTGATATGGACACCCCTTGGGAGAAATTAGCCGATAAAGACCGGCAATTTGTCCTATATGGTTCAAAGGGAAAGAGCTACCACTTTGTTTTGGACAGTGATTTCGGTGGTGTTCGCGAAACGGATGCGCCATTTGAAGGAGTTATCAATAATGTGGAACGTCGTTATCATAACGGTTCAGACTTTACCCAAGGTCAGATGCAGCAGTATTTCCGTGAATTAACTTGCCAAACTTGTCACGGTTATCGACTGAATCGTAAGGCACTGGCCGTTAAAATTGATGGTCATCACATTGGTGAAGTTTCTGATTTGGCAATTAGTAAAGAGTTGCCGTTCTTCGAGAAGTTACACTTTAGTGAACAAAACGAAACGATTGCTAAACCAATCCTAAAGGAAATTCGTGACCGGTTAACCTTCTTGGAAAACGTCGGGTTAGATTATTTGACGTTAAGTCGTTCTGCTCGAACGCTATCTGGTGGGGAAGCTCAGCGAATTCGGTTAGCAACACAAATCGGTTCTAATTTATCCGGTGTTTTGTACATCTTGGATGAGCCTTCCATTGGGTTGCATCAGCGTGATAACGATCGGTTGATTGCTTCTTTAAAGAAGATGCGTGATTTAGGTAACACGCTGATTGTCGTTGAGCATGATGAAGATACCATGTTAGCGGCTGACTACCTCATCGATATTGGTCCAGGAGCTGGTGCTAATGGTGGTGAAGTTATGGCTGCTGGGACGCCAAAACAGGTGACGCGGGTCAAGAAATCTTTGACTGGGCAGTATCTAGCGGGTAAAAAATTTGTACCAGTACCAACTGAACGCAGCAAGGGTAACGGTAAGAAAATCCGAATTACTGGAGCTGCCGAAAATAACCTTAAGGACATTACCGTCGATTTTCCTCTAGGCGAATTTGTGGTGGTAACTGGTGTTTCTGGTTCTGGTAAATCGACACTGGTTAACACGATTTTAAAGCGAGTGTTAGCCCAGAAGATTAACCATAATTCGGAAAAACCCGGAAAATACAAGTCAGTTAGCGGTATTAAAAACATTGAAAAAATCATCAACATTGATCAAAGCCCCATTGGCCGGACACCACGAAGCAACCCGGCAACTTATACGGGTGTGTTTGATGATATTCGGGGGTTGTTTGCTCAAACCACCGAAGCTAAGCTACGTGGCTATCAAAAGGGCCGCTTTAGTTTTAACATCAAGGGCGGTCGCTGCGAAGCATGTCATGGTGACGGTATTTTAAAGATTGAGATGAACTTTCTACCAGACGTCTACGTGCCTTGTGAAGTTTGTCATGGCAGCCGATATAATTCAGAAACCCTTGAAGTTGAGTACAAGGGTAAGAATATTGCGGATGTACTGAACATGACGGTAGATCAAGCATTAGATTTCTTCAGTGCGATTCCTAAGATTACTCGTAAATTACAAACGATTCACGATGTTGGCTTAGGGTATGTCACATTAGGTCAGTCAGCAACCACGTTATCAGGTGGGGAAGCTCAACGGATGAAGCTTGCTGCTGAATTACAGAAAAAAGCAGATGGTAAGAACTTCTACATTCTTGACGAACCGACTACCGGTTTACACACAGATGATATCAAGCGTCTGTTAGATGTGTTGCACCGGTTAGTTGATAATGGTAATACGGTTTTGATTATTGAACATAACTTGGACGTGATTAAAACTGCTGATTATCTGATTGATTTAGGACCTGAAGGTGGCGAGGGTGGCGGCCAAGTGGTTGCTACTGGAACGCCTGAAGAAATTGCTCAGGTAAAGGAAAGCTACACTGGGCAATACTTAGGCCCAATCCTCCAGCGGGACAAAAAACGGATGGCGGAAGCACAACAGGCTAAAACCGTTAAAAATTAATAAAAAGATTTTGGAAAGCTGTTCGCGTTGTGATTCAGTTTCCGATTAAAATAAGCGGTATCCCGATTAAATTCAGGATATCGCTTATTTTGTATCATACGTTTGTTTGGCTCATTAAAGCAGAACTGTAATTAAAATCAGTGCACTGGTAACTTGAATAACTAACAGACCGCCACCATATAGGGCGAGTTTTTTACCAGCTTTAACGAACGCAGCAAAGTTTAAACGAAGACCGATGGCAGCCAGTGCGGTGACTTCGCACCAACCAGAAAGGCCATGAGCTAAGCCTGAAACTGCTGGATTAAAGTGAAACCAAGAGTTAAGCGCACATAATACCACAAAACCCACTACGTACCAGGGCAAGGCACGACGCCAACTATTTTGGACGGTGGATTCAACTCCTTGAGCAGACTGGTTGTGCTGATGAATCCGACTAAAAATCACAACCACGGCTACTAACATAATGATACGTAAAATTTTAAAGAGTGTAGCGTAGGTGGTAGTTGGTTCATTGACCATGGTTGCACTGGCAATGACTTGACCAACGGATTGAACGGTGCCGCCAATCAACGCACCTCGTAAAAAGTTATCGTGATGGAAGGCTAGTAAACCGATGACTGGCAAAGTGAGCATTAGAATGGTTCCCATGAGGTTGACCAGTGTGACAGCTAGACGTTTTTCTTCATCTTTTGCTTCAATGGCTGGCGTGATCGCCGCAATCGCTGAAGAGCCGCAGACCGCGTTACCACCCGCCATGAGTAAGGTCATCCCTTCGGAAAAGTGCAGCAACTTACCAAGTAAAAGTGCACCGCAAATCGTGATGGTCATTTGAAGTAAAATAAAAGCGACTCCTGTTAGATGTAATTCACGAATCGTCTGAAAGGTGATGGTGGCGCCTAGCAGCAGTACGGAATATTCTAACAGCCGTTTTTCGGACCAAGCAGTCCCACTCTGCCAAACAGGTTGGCGAATAATGGTGTTTCCCAGTAGAATGCCAATTAATAAGGCAACTGTTGGTGCGCCAATGCCTTTAAGCAAAAATGAATTGATCAATTGGCTAATAATGGCAATGACAAAACTAAGGCTAAGTCCAGGCAAAACTGCACGTTCAGGTTTCATAAATATTGACTCCTCCCTCTTTATACTTGTTGAAGTATACAGAAATTGGTATCATTAATAAAATATCAAATTATAATAGATTCTATTAATATTTTTAATAGTTGGAGGCAAACCGTGGATAAACTCTTAATAACTTTTATGGCCGTATATGAAACCCGGAATTTTTCATTAGCCGCAAAGCAATTATTTATTTCTCAACCGAGTGTTTCTGTGCAAATTAATCAATTAGAAAAGCAACTGGGTCTAAGCCTGTTCGACCGTAGTGGTCATCGACAGGTACAGCCAACGCCAGCAGCAGTTAAACTTTATGCTACGGCTGAACAGTTGCAGCGCACTTGGAAGCAGGGGTACGAGCAACTTAAACAAACGGCAGAGCAGTCAAAGATAAAAGTTGTTTTAGGGTTTTCACAAACCACCTCGGTGGAATTGATGCCCCGGGTAATTGAATCACTGTTAGCCGACTCGCGGTTTCAATTTGAAATCCAAACAATGAATTCAGAGAGTATCCTAAAGGCTGTTGTTGATCGTAAAGTTGCCTATGGCATCATTGAAAAACCGATTGTTGCCGATTATGTTCAGCAAACCGAGGTACCTGGCGATCAGCTTGTATTGGCAGGTCACCCGGATGAAAAACTGTGGCTGTTACGAGAACCTGGGTCTGGTGTGCGTCATTACACGGAGGCGTACTTGCATGAGCAGGGAATTGTACCGCAACAGACATTAGTTGTGGACAGTAATCAAAGTATCATTGGTTTATTAACGCAGGGTATCGGCAAAACGCTCATGTCAGAGGGTGTCCTTCCTCCTGAGGTCGTTCGTCAGTCACTGGGGCAACAGTATCACCGTCATTTTTATCTCATTGGATTGGATCGTCAACCTAATGTGCAATTAGCGGACCTAAGAAACGTTCTCAGCAGAGTAATGCTGCATTAGTTTTTTGGGTGTGGGTTGTTCTCAATGCTTACAATCGCTATGATGGATTTATATCAACCGTATATAAGATTGGAGTGAGCAATATGTTTAGTATGCAACCTCGGTGGGGATTCGATTGGCATGAGCTGATCACGGGTGTCTTAAGCTTGATAGCTGCCTATGTAGTAATTGGTATGCCACGTGTTAGCTTAACCGCCATGTCAGTCATTTTTGGCTTTTTAGCAATTCTTAGTGGGCTCACTACATTATCAGGTGTTAGTAAACTGCGAGATTTTGTTGGCAATTGGGCAGTTGGGGCCTTCATTTTAGCCATTATTGATTTACTGATTGGGCTGTTCTTTATTATTAAACCTAGTAGCGGTATCGTTGTTTTAGGTTATGTGGTAGCGTTCTGGTTCATCATTGATGCGATTGAACGGCTAATCGTTGTCGCACATTTGCGTGACTTTGGCACTGGCTATTTTATCGCGTCTATCATTCTGGACGTTTTGTCACTGATGCTGGGTGTTTTACTGCTGATTAACCCAGTGATTGCAATGATGTCGGTTACTTGGCTGATTGGGTTTTACCTCATTGTTTTTGGCATTAATGCGATCATGTTGGCGTTTGCAAGACGGTGAGAACGGAAAATATCAATTTTAAGTGCTGCCAGTTTATGAATAGGAATTGGCAGTTTTTTTGTCAAAACACCCGGTGGAAATTAGTAATGACACGCCTGGTGTGTTAGAATGTTTAAATGATTGATTTGATTGGAGATAGAACTATGAACAATGATGTGCAACTAGTCATTATTTCTGGCATGAGCGGTGCTGGTAAGACCGTTGGCATGCAGGCCTTTGAAGACCTTGGATATTTTTGTATCGATAACATGCCGCCGTCGTTAATGAATAAGTTCTGGGAGCTAGTTCGAGAAACTGGCAAAATCAAAAAAGTCGCCGTTGTCATCGATTTACGTGCCAAAGCGTTTTATGATGAAATCATGCAAATGACCACGGATATTTCGGATTTAAACCGGTCAGATACGACTCAGATCGTCTTTTTGGACGCAGATGATGAGACACTGGTTTCACGTTACAAGGAAACACGACGGTCACACCCGTTGGCGCGTAATGGTCGGGTGATCGAGGGTATTAAGGCTGAACGAAAGCTCTTGGCACCACTTAAACAGGCTGCACAGTTAGTCATCAATACGTCAGAATTATCCCCACGTCAATTGCGTGAAGAAATTTTTCATAACTTTGAAGCTGGTGATATTGAAAAATTCCACATTGAATTGATGTCGTTTGGGTTTAAGTATGGGTTACCCATTGATGCTGATATTGTGATGGATGTTCGGTTCTTACCTAATCCATACTATCGGCCGGAACTGAAAAATCTAACCGGTTTGGATCAGCCTGTCTATGATTATGTGATGAAGCAGCCTGAGACTGAATCGTTTTACAAGCAGTTTTTGGGGTTACTGGAATCAATCATGCCCGGCTATAAACGGGAAGGAAAGAATAATTTAACGGTAGCCATTGGCTGCACTGGTGGTCAGCACCGGTCAGTTGCATTGGCTGAACGATTGGGCAATACGCTTGGAGAAAAGTATCCAGTGCATATTACTCACCGTGATATTTCAAAGCGAAAGGAATCAAACTAACTATGATGGAAGAACGACGTCGGCCCAAGATCGTTGTGATGGGCGGGGGCACAGGTTTGCCAGTCATCCTTCGTAATTTAAAGGGTCACGATGTAGATATTACGGCCGTAGTGACTGTGGCTGATGATGGCGGATCATCTGGCATTATTCGCAATTATGTGAACGTGGTGCCACCTGGAGACATTCGAAACGTAGTGGTATCACTGTCTCAATTGTCACCACTCGTACTGCAGTTGTTCCAGTATCGATTCGACAGTAAGGATCAGTTCTTTGCTGGACACGCCCTGGGTAACTTGGTGATTGCAGCACTGTCAGAAATGAAAAACGGTATTTTTGATGCCGTGCAGGAGCTTTGCGATATCATGCAGGTTGACGGGCATATTTATCCAGCTGCTAATGAACCGCTAGAGCTCAATGCCGAATTTTCTGATGGGACTACTATGACCGGGGAATCAGAAATCACCGCTGCACACAAACTGATTAAACATGTGTGGGTCACATCAAGTAACCATAAAGATGTGGCACCGCGAGCAGTTGATGAAGTGATTAATGCAATCATGGATGCTGACCAAATTGTGCTGGGTCCAGGTAGTTTATTTACCAGTATTTTGCCTAATTTGATGATTAGTAACGTGGGGGATGCTTTGCGGAAAACGCAGGCTGAAGTCGTTTATATTTGTAACATTATGACTCAAAAGGGTGAAACTGAAAAGTTCACTGATGCGGATCACGTTCGCGTGTTGAATCGGCATTTAAAGCAAAATGTCATCAATACGGTTTTAGTTAACACTCAAAAGGTTCCAGATGAATACATTGATTATCAGCGCTGGAACGAAATGTCACGTCAAGTTGAGCATGACTTCCATGGTCTGCGAGAACAAGGCTGTCGAGTAGTTTCTGCTGATTTTCTGGAATTGCGGGATAACGGTGCGTTTCATAATGGCGAACTAGTGGTTAACGAACTAATGAACCTGCTGGGACAGGTTACATCGAGGTTTGCTGAGGGGAGGTAGTGCCAATGTCATATGCCAGTGAAGTTAAAAAAGAACTGACAACACTTGAAGTTCACCGCGATAACGCTAAAGCTGAATTGATTGCGCTCATTCGGATGAACGGCTCTATTGCAATTTCCAATCACCATTTTGTTCTTAATATTCAAACGGAAAACCCGGCAATTTCGCGCCGAATTTACCAGCTGTTGAAGCAATTTTACGATGTGGAAAGTGAACTCATGGTTCGGCGTAAGATGAAATTGAAGAAAAATAATTTATACATTGTTCGGGTCAATGAAGGGACTGAAAGAGTCCTTGCTGATCTTGGTATTTTTAAAGATGGCCAGCTGACCGAGAAGGTTTCACCTGAGCTGTTAAAAAATGACGGTCAGGTTCGCTCGTATTTACGGGGCGCTTTTTTAGCTGGTGGATCGGTCAACAATCCAGAAACGTCGCGGTATCATTTGGAAATCTACTCCGTATATGAGGATCATAATCAAATGATTGCGGAAATGATCAATCATTATGATTTAAATGCCCGGACAACTGCTCGCCGTGGTGGGTTTATTACCTACCTCAAAGAGGGTGAACGAATCGCTGATTTTCTTTCGCTGATTGGTGCTTCTAGTGCCATGCTGAAGTTCGAGGATGTCCGGATCATGCGGGATATGCGAAATTCGGTTAACCGGCTTGTGAACTGTGAAAACGCCAATATGGATAAAGTTGCTAATGCATCCAGTAAACAAATTGCTAACATTGAGTTTATTCAGTCCACCGTTGGCTTAGACCAACTACCGCCCAAATTACGGGAAGTGGCCGAAATTCGTTTAGCTAATCGTGAAGTCAGTTTGAAAGAACTGGGTGCCATGCTGCCAAGTGGTGCAATTTCGAAGTCGGGAATTAATCACCGATTACGTAAAATCAGTGATTACGCTGATAGTCTTCGGACAGCAAAAGCTGTGTAAAGTGTGAACATATATAAAAACAGAGTTTCAAGGAATCTGATGATTTCCTGAAACTCTGCTTTTTTGTTAAAGATTATCTTCATGGCTCTTATCAGGGTTAACATACTGGTTCTTTGTACTACCATGATGCTTGCTCCAAGCTTCTTTACCATAATAAACGGCATAGCAAAGAATCAAGAACGGCACCATGTAGAACAGTGCGGGACGCTGTGTTGGATCGAATACGATCAGAACGCATGATAATAAGCACATAATGAATGCGACCCACGGAACAACCGGATACCAAGGTGTTTTGAACTTTAATTCTGAAACGGTGTGCCCGGTTTTAAGCCATTGTTTCCGGAAATTAATTTCAGATATTGCAATCGCCATCCAAACGATAACAACGGCTAAACCAGAAATGGAAACTAAAACCAGGTAGACAGTTGATGCGGCAACCACACTGGAAATGAGCGCTAAAATACCGCCAACCATGCTTAAACATAGCGCCAGCATTGGAACGCCGCGACGGTTAGTCTGAGCCACCTTCAACGGAATCGTACCTTCGTTTGCCAAAGACCACAGCATTCTTGTCGAAGCGTACAGACCTGAGTTGGCAGCCGATAAAATGGCAGTTAAAACCACGAAGTTCATGAGATCACCCGCAAAGGGCAGTCCGATGCTGTTGAAAACCAAGACGAAGGGACTTTGATTGACGCCAGCTTTTTGCCATGGAATCAATGCAGACATCACGGTAATACTACCGATAAAGAAGATGATCAGTCGAAACAGCGTGGTGTGAATTGCTTTCGGCAGTGTGACCTCAGGATCTTTAGTTTCACCGGCCGTAACACCGATTAATTCTGTCCCGGAGAAAGCGAAGTTAACGGTGAGCATAGTTGTAAAGACGGCTTTAAAACCATTGGGGAAGAGGCCGTCTTTAAACAGGTTGGAAAAGTAAGGTGCATGCTGATAACCCTTAATATGAATAGCGCCAAAGATGGCTAATCCACCCAAGATGATAAAGAGAATAATCGCGATCACTTTAATACTAGAGAACCAAAATTCAGTATTGGCAAAGAATTTAACCGACATGGCGTTGGAAACAAAAATAACGACCATGAACAAAGCACTCCAGATCCATGTGGGTGAGTGAGGGAACCACTTGCTCATAATGAGACCAGCGGCTGTGAACTCGGAGCCTAACGCTACCGTCCATGTGAGCCAGTAAAGAATAGCAACGGTAAATCCCGTACCGTGGCCAATAAAGCGGTCAGCGTAAACGTGGAAGGAGCCGGTTTGCGGCATAGCAACTGATAGTTCGCCTAGGCACAGCATGACGAGGTAAACCACGACTGCGCCAATACCATATGCGAGAATCGTGCCAATTGGGCCTGCTTCGTGGATCGTGTAACCGGAACTTAAGAAGAGCCCTGTGCCAATGACACCGCCTAGAGAAATCATAAATAAATGGCGTGCTGTCATCTTACGTTCAAGGGTAGTATGTGTTTTTTTCTCCAAATTTTCATTCCTCCATAATTGCAAACCAACGAGAATTAGAATAACATTAAAAAATATGGATACGCAAGTCTAAATATGAGAGGATTATCATAAATGAGTAGAATTAACTTTGATCAGCCACTTGTTATTGATGGTGCAATGGCAACTGAACTTGAAAAAAGGGGTGTTGAAACGAATAATGCCCTGTGGTCAGCGATGGCACTGATTCATAATCCGGATGCCGTTGTTGCGGTACATAAAAGTTATTTTGAAGCTGGGGCTAACGTAGCAATTACTGATAGCTACCAAGCAAACCTGCCCGCGTTTGAAGCGGCTGGACTATCGGTTACTGAAAGTCGTCGGCTAATTTCCGAGTCGGTCCGGCTAGCACAGCGGGCACGGGATGAATACCGGAAAGAAGAAGGTTCAAAACGTCCTTTATTGATTGCTGGCAGTGTCGGGCCTTACGGTGCCTATTTGGCTGATGGTAGTGAATATACTGGCAACTACCAATTAACGAAGCAGCAGTATCAGGATTTTCATCGAGAACGGATGCAGATACTGGCAGCAGCTGGCGCGGACTTATTCGCGTTTGAGACTCAGCCTAACTTCGAGGAAACTCAGGCGTTGGTTGACTTGTTAGAAAATGAATTTCCGGAAATGTCAGCATGGGTATCGTTTAGCGTGAACCAAAAGGGCCAGCTTTGCGACGGGACTTCATTAAGCCAAGCCGTGGCGTATTTTGAAAGCCATCCGCAAGTGGCCGCTATTGGTATCAACTGCACGGCAATGACAAATATTGAAAAATTGGTTAAAAAGGTAGCAGGGGCAACCAACAAACCGATTATTGTTTACCCTAATAATGGTGACGTCTATGATCCAGTGACCAAAACTTGGCAAACGGTACCGGATGCACCCGCATTCAGTGATTTAGTACCAAAATGGCGGGCGGCAGGTGCCAGTTTGATTGGTGGCTGCTGTCGAACGACGCCGGCAGATATTTCGCAAATCGCGTCGACAATGGCTAGCAACTAAAAAAGACGAGCTCAATTGAGTTCGCCTTTTTGGTACTAATTAAATATTATTTACGGTCTTTTGTACTGGTCATGATTGAATCAATCAAGCCATAATCAACAGCTTCTTGAGCCGTTAAATAATGGTCACGTTCAGTATCAGCATTAACTCGTTCAATTGGTTGACCTGAGTTATCTGATAAGATCTGGTTGATCATTTTACGAGCCTTCAAAATTTCTTCGGCCGCAATTTCGATTTCAGTTTGTTGACCTTGTGCACCACCTGATGGTTGGTGAATCAAGACTTGTGAGTGTGGCAATGCGAAACGCTTGCCTTTGGTACCAGAAGATGCCAAGACACTAGCCATTGAAGCAGCCATACCAGTAACGATGGTTTGAACGTCAGACTGGATAAAGTTCATGGTATCGTAAATCGCCATACCTGAAGTAATCACACCACCTGGAGAGTTGATGTAAAGGTAAATATCCTTTGTTGAATCTTGCGCATCCAAGAACAAAAGTTGAGCGATGATTGCGTTAGCCATATCGTCTTCAATTGCGCCGGAAAGCATGATGATTCTGTCCTTTAATAGGCGAGAGTAAATATCATAAGCACGTTCGCCACGGGAAGATTGTTCAATAACCGTTGGGACTAAGTTCATAGCTTTGCAGCCTCCTTATGATCTATTGTTTATTAGTCTGTTTGACTAACTGATTTGTAGTTTAACCTAAAGGTCAAAAAAGGTCAAACAAAATCACTTGGTTTATGGCAGTCTTGCTTTTGGCCTTATACCAAAACTTAGGATAACATATTTTGAATACCCATACTGACTAACTCGTCTTTCGTATGATGCAGTTAATTGTATAAATCTTGTTGACACTGGTTTAAGAGATTATCATACTTAATGGTAAATTTGCTATTTACAGGGGGGAAGTTTATGACGTGGCTGCTGGTGATTTTGCCAGCTTTACTTGCTGGTTTGATTCAAGGCCTGACAGGGTTTGGTGCCGTTATTATTATGATGATCTTTTTTCCGTCAATTTTACCAATGGCACAGGCTGCTGGTATTGGCGGTATTATTATGTTACTAAGTGAAATTTCCTTAGTTATTCACTATCGGCATCATTTTAAATTAAAGCGTGTTTTGTCCGCGTTTATCGTTTATGCCGCTGTGGCAACTTGGTCCGTGCGTTTGGGTCTAGTACTAAATACGCACATTTTGCGTATCATGTTAGGCATATTATTGATTGCGCTAAGTATTTATTTTCTCACTTCTAAGAAGGCGGGTAGTCGACGATATCCCTGGTACGTTGCACTGTTATTTATGATTATTTCAGGTTTCTTCAACGGCTTATTTGGTATTGGCGGCCCACTCATGGCACTTTATTTTTTGTCTCGTTCTAAATCCGTGCCTGAATATATTGCCAATATTCAAGGCTTTTTCCTCATTGATGGTTTCTATATTACTAGCGTTCGAGTTGTCAGTGGTATCTTGGGAGCACATGTTATTCCATACATATTAGTCGGAATGGTGGGAGCGACTGTTGGTACGATGATTGCGTCTCGGCTATCGACTAAGTGGGATTTGGCAACCATTAAGCCATGGATCTACCGATTCATTGGTCTGGCTGGCTTTTACTACTTGCTATTTTAATGCGAATACAAAAACAGGATACCGATTTAACGGTATCCTGTTTGTTTTATGTTGCATTATGCGCCCGGGGGGAATCGAACCCTCATTTCAAGAACCGGAATCTTACGTGCGATCCATTACACTACGGGCGCATGCCAATTACATTTCAACACTAGAATACTATACCTGAATTTGCATATAAATACAAGGGGTAATCTCGGAATGAATTTAGCCTGTTTGAAAAAATATGTGAGTGTGTTTGCAATTGGATAGGGTCCCTGCTATAATCTGAAATGTGGGTAAAGATAAGTACCCATTAATTTTTGACCTAAATGGGTCACATTACGTCACTATGGGACATAACTTGTCCCATAGTTGGTAGAGAGTTGGTTAAGACATGGACCTTGAGTGGAGATGGGTGAACGCAGTTGTTCCTAAAATGTCCCAGAAACTGCTCAGACGTTATTCGTTGTTGCTGACAGTCAGACAGATGCAACCAGTTGGGCGTCGTTCATTGGCAGAAAAGATGAACCTCACTGAACGGACTGTCAGGACTGATTTGGATAGCTTAGTCGATACAGGTTTGGTTTCAATGCAGACTAACGGTGCCTGGTTAACAGACGATGGTCAAAAAGCAATCCTCAATCTACAACCCTTGGTGGCCGATTTAACCGGCTTACGAAAAAAGGAGACGTTGCTTAAAGAACGTCTCAGCTTGCAGGACTGTTTAATTGTTTCTGGTGATTCAGATGAACGTCCAGATGTTAAACAGGCCATGGGTAAAGCAGCTAATGATCTGCTCAGACAGCAATTGCCGGTTGGTGAAAGTATTGTGGCTGTTATGGGCGGCACAACGATGGCTGCTGTAGCGGAGACTTTATCAGCCACATTGGCTGAAAACCGGCAATTAACTTTTGTGCCGGCTCGAGGTGGGATGGGCGAATCGCCTAACATTCAAGCAAATACAATTTGTGCAAGAATGGCTGAAGCAACCAAAGGCCATTTTCAAGCGTTGTATTTGCCCGAACTAAGCTCTGAGTCAACATCAACATCATTACGTCACGAGCCTGCTATTGCTAAAACTCTTGAATTGATTGACCGCGCAAACGTCGCGATTCATTGCGTGGGTGATGCAATGGCAATGGCCAAACGGCGTCAAATGTCCGACAAAGTAACAGCAACGTTAGTAAAACGGCATGCAGTTGGGGAGGCTTTTGGTGACTTTTTTGACCAAGATGGTCAGATTGTTTACCGGGTTCCCAAACTAGGTTTGTCGATTTCAGATCTTGAACGAATGGATCTGGTCGTTGCAGTTGCTGGTGGCCATAGTAAGGCTGCCGCAGTTGAGGCATATTTCAAAATTCCTCCGGCCAAAACATTTTTGATTACGGACGAAGGATTAGCTGACATGATTTTAAAGTAGTGATACTATGTATTAGTGTCGCTGTTTAAAATAATTATTTTTTTAACTTCCTAAAGGAGGAAAACACAGTTATGACTGTAAAAATTGGTATTAACGGTTTTGGCCGTATTGGACGTTTAGCATTCAAGCGGATCCACGAACTTCATTCTGACGACATCGAAGTGGCAGCAATCAATGATTTGACTACCCCTTCAATGCTTGCATACCTATTAAAGTATGATTCAACACATGGTCGTTTCCCAGGCGAAGTTTCAGCAACAGATAAAGGTATCGTTGTTGATGGCAAGGAAATCCCTGTATATGCAGAACCAAAGGCACAAAACATTCCTTGGGTTAAGAACGATGGGGTTGACTTTGTTCTCGAATGTACTGGTTTTTACACTTCAGAAGAAAAGTCACAAGCTCACTTGGACGCTGGCGCAAAGCGGGTCTTAGTTTCAGCTCCTGCAGGTGCCGTTCGTACTGTTGTTCCAGGTGTTAACTTGGATACTTTACAAGCTAGCGACAAGATCGTTTCAGCTGGTTCATGCACGACCAACTGTTTAGCACCATTAGCATACTTCATGAACGAAGAATTTGGCATCAAGGCTGGTACTATGACTACTATTCACGCCTTCACTGCTACTCAACAAATTCTTGATGGTCCTCGCGGCAAGAAGATGCGTAACAACCGTACTGCAAGCATTAACACCATTCCTCATTCAACTGGTGCAGCTAAGGCTATTGGCTTAGTTATCCCAGAATTGAATGGTAAGCTTCAGGGTCACGCACAACGTGTTGCTGTTGTTGATGGTTCATTAACTGAATTAGTTGCTGTCCTTGACAAGAAGGTTACAGCTGACGAAGTTAACGAAGCAATCAAGAAGCACACTGTTAACAACGATGCCTTCGGTTACAACGATGACGAAATCGTTTCAACTGACATCATTGATGACCCTCATGGTTCAGTATTTGACCCAACTCAAACTGAAGTTACTACTGCTGGCGACACTCAGATCGTTAAGACTGTTGCTTGGTACGATAACGAATGGGGCTTCACTTGCAACATGGTTCGTACATTGTTGCACTTTGCTTCACTTTAATCATTAATGAGTAAAAACTAGAAGGCGGAGGAGGGAGACTTTCTCCGCCTTTTACAACAATTGACTTGTACCAGAGGTCACAATGATCAACTTGATATAAATCAGGAGGACTTTAAATTGGCTAAATTAACTGTTTCAGATTTAGATTTAAAGAGCAAAAAAGTCTTAATGCGTGTGGACTTTAATGTTCCGATTAAAGACGGTGTTATTGGTAATGACAACCGTATCGTTGCTGCATTACCAACCATTAAGTACGTTATTGAACACGGTGGCAAAGCTATTTTGCTATCTCACTTAGGTCGGATCAAGTCAGAAGACGACAAGCCTGGCTTATCAATGCGTCCAGTTGCAGAACGTCTTTCAAACTTGTTGAACAAGCCTGTGACTTTTGTTCCCGTAACAGAAGGACCACAATTGGAAGATGCCATCAACAAGATGAATGATGGTGACGTATTAGTAATGGAAAACACTCGTTACGAAGACGTTAAAGATGGTGAACAAGTTAAGCGCGAATCAAAGAACGATCCTGCTTTAGGTAAATACTGGGCATCACTTGGTGACGTCTTTATTAATGACGCGTTCGGTACTGCTCACCGTCAACATGCTTCTAACGTTGGTATCGCTTCTAATATGCCACAAACTGCTGCTGGTTTCTTAATGGAAAAGGAAATCAAGTTTATCGGTGGTGCGGTTTCAAATCCAGCTCACCCATTTGTTGCCATTTTAGGTGGTGCCAAAGTTTCTGATAAGATTGGCGTTATTGACAACTTGTTAGACAAAGCCGACAAAGTGATTATCGGTGGTGGTATGACTTATACTTTCTATGCTGCAAAGGGCATGAAGATCGGTAACTCATTAGTTGAAAAAGACAAGATTGATCTAGCTAAAGAAATCATGGACAAGGCTGGCGACAAGTTAGTATTGCCTATTGATTCAGTTGTTGCTGAAAAGTTTGACAACGATGCAGATCACAAGACCGTTGACGGTGATATTCCTGATGGCTACATGGCTTTGGATATTGGACCTAAATCAGTTGCTGCCTTTGAAGATGTTTTAAAGTCAGCTAAGTTAGTTGTTTGGAATGGCCCAATGGGTGTGTTCGAAATGAGTAATTACGCTGAAGGAACACTTGAAATCGGTAAGTTCTTGGGTACTTTGAGCGATGCTACAACCATTGTCGGTGGTGGTGATTCAACTGCTGCTGTTCAACAACTTGGTGTTGGCGACAAGTTAACCCACATTTCTACCGGTGGCGGCGCTTCATTGGAATACCTTGAAGGTAAGACTTTACCTGGTATTGCTGCTATCAGCGAAAAGTAGTCTTTTAAAGAAGCTGGGATCATGTCCTGGCTTCTTTGCGCATTCTTAGTAAGATAACCTTTTTTAATTGATAGTGGGCTTCACTGGCTAAAACGTTTTCATTCCGATAGAATAGTATTGTGATTTTAAATGACTGAACAAAAGGAGCGTTTACCGTGCGGATACCACTTATTGCGGGTAATTGGAAGATGAACAAGTCTGTCGATGATGCCCGTTCGTTTATGCAAATTGTTTCAGATCAACTGCCTGAGCCTGATCAAGTTGAGACGGCGATTGCAGCACCTGCTATTTTGTTGGAAACGATGATTGAAGCTAATGGCGCTGATCGTTTAAAAATTGGTGCTGAGAATTGTTATTACGAGGATGCCGGGGCATTTACCGGCGAAACATCGCCGCAAGCCTTATCAGAAATGGGCATTCCATATGTCATCGTTGGTCATTCTGAACGGCGAAGTTACTTTAACGAAACCGATGACATCATTAACCGAAAAGTACACGCGGTCTATCGAAATCATATGACACCAATTCTGTGCTGTGATGAAACGATGGGACGACTGGAAGCTGGCGAAAAGATTCACTGGGTGGTTAGTCAAGTTACTGGTGCCTTAAAAGGCGTCAGTGAAGATTTGGCGCGTCAACTAGTGATTGCCTACGAACCCAGTTGGGCAATTGGTAGCGGTAAGTCGGCTTCGGCTGACCAAGCCGAAGAAGGATGTTACCTGATTCGTCAGACGGTTGCCGATTTATATGGTGATGATGTGGCTAACGAGATGCGTGTGTTATATGGTGGCAGTGTCAATCCAGAAAATATTTCTCAGATTATGGCTAAGCAAAATATCGACGGTGTTTTAGCTGGTGGTGCCAGTCTTGATCCGGAAACCTTTTTACAATTGGTACACTATCAAAAATAAACTCAAATAGTAATTGCAAGTTCAAAGCTAAACTAATAAAATAGACTGCGGGGAAAAGTTTCCCGCTAGGTTAAACATTCATAAGGAGAGAATACAATGTCAATTATTTCTGATATTTACGCCCGCGAAGTCTTAGACTCACGTGGTAACCCAACTGTTGAAGTTGAAGTTTACACAGAAGCCGGTGCAGTTGGCCGTGGAATCGTGCCTTCAGGTGCCTCTACTGGTGAACACGAAGCCGTTGAATTACGTGATGGTGACAAGAGCCGTTTCGGTGGCAAGGGTGTTACTAAAGCCGTTGACAACGTTAACAACATTATCGCTAAGGAAATTGTTGGTTACGATGTAACTGACCAAATTTCAATCGATAAGGCTATGATCAAGTTAGATGGTACTCCTAACAAGGGTAAGCTGGGCGCAAACGCCATTTTAGGTGTTTCATTAGCTGCTGCTCGTGCTGCTGCTGACGAACTTGAAGTTCCGCTATACAACTACTTAGGCGGCTTCAATGCTCACGTACTTCCTACTCCAATGATGAACGTTATCAACGGTGGGAAGCATGCTAACAACAAGGTTGATTTCCAAGAATTCATGATCATGCCTGTTGGTGCTCCAAGTGTTAAGGAAGCTATCCGTATGGGTTCAGAAACATTCCATGCCTTGAAAGCTATCTTAAACGACCGCGGTTACTCTACTGCCGTTGGTGACGAAGGTGGATTTGCACCTGACTTGAAGAACAACGAAGAACCATTCGAAATCTTAGTTGAAGCTATCAAGAAGGCTGGTTACAAGCCTGGCAAAGACGTCGCAATTGCCTTTGACTGTGCCTCATCAGAATTCTACAACACTGAAACTAAGACTTACGACCTTAAGGGTGACGGCAAGTCATACACTGCTGAAGAATTTGTCAGCTTACTTGAAAGCATCGTTGACAAGTACCCAGTTGTTTCAATCGAAGACCCATTGGACGAAAACGAATGGGAAGACTGGCAAATGGCTACTTCTCGCTTAGGCAAGAAGGTCCAAATCGTTGGTGATGACTTATTCGTTACTAACACTGATTACCTTGCAAAGGGTATCAAGATGGGCGTTGCTAACTCTATCTTAATCAAGTTGAACCAAATCGGTACTTTGACTGAAACTGTTGAAGCCGTTGAAATGGCTAAAGAAGCAGGTTACACTGCTATCATTTCACACCGTTCAGGTGAAACTGAAGATACTACCATTGCTGACTTAGTTGTCGCATTGAACGCTGGTCAAATTAAGACTGGTTCAATGAGCCGTGGCGAACGGATTGCTAAGTACAACCAATTGATGCGTATCGAAGATCAACTTGGCGAAGTTTCAGACTACAAGGGTATTCACTCATTCTACAACTTGAGCGAACAAGCTCGCGAAGCTATCCAAAACAAGTAAAAATATCTCGGGACTATTAGTCTCGGTGTAAATTTAAAGATCTCAGCTGATGAATTTTCATTGGTTGAGGTCTTTTTTTTGATTCTCGATTTTAATTGGTCTGTCTTGCGTAGTTAACTTCTATACAAGAGAGGAGATTAGTTACTAATGAAGTATAACCGATTAATATTGGGAATAACTGTGGCTATGGGATTCGGTTTAACGACGACTCATGCTAGTGCCAAGGTGTCTCACCCAGAATTTTCGCCGTATGAACTTACGTTTGAGGTGGTTAGGAAGGTTAGAGATGCTGGTTCAAGTACCCTAAAAGCATTGCCTAAAGAGTCCAAAACAGTCTCTGTGACAAAACCAATCGCAGGAGTAACGGATTTTAATGATGCGGGGTTAAGAACTTATAATTTGAAGTCACTCTACCCTAATTATTCTAATTTGGAGCCTAACTTGATCACGCCTATTGTAATCCCTAAGGGTGTATCAAAGTTTAAATTTGAATCTGCATTGATCCTACATGCAATCAAAGAAAGACCAAAATTAAGGTATGTTCTTGAAAATCCGGATACGACTAGAAGTACAAAGCATTTTACCGATTATCAATATTCTTCAGGTACGGTTGACGGGATTTGTCGGCCTCTTTTGGTGGAACCACTCAAATTAGATTATGAGTTAGTGGAAAATCAAGAGACTGTGATAACCAGAAACATGGCTCCGGTCGAGACAGTGATACACCGTAAACAAATTAATTACCAAATTACTTATCAGGCTTCGAATGGAGAAACAGTGGCCAATGATGGGTTAACCACTGGATTTACATCGGCGTATGACCAAGTAACGGATAAAGTAGAAACACTTTTAAAAAATGTGAGCACGCAGGGGTATCAGGTTCTATCACATGAAGTCGTGTATGACCAAGACGGTAATGGGAGTATCCAATTAAAAGTTCGAAAAGACGATACTAATAAACCGGAGCCTAATCCGGAACCATTGCCTGTCCCTGAACCAAAGCCACAACCGGCACCCGAGCCAGAACCAAATCCAGCACCGGGACCTAATCCTGAACCAGTACCAGCACCGCAACCTGAACCAGCACCGGTACCTAATCCAGAACCAAATCCAGCGCCAGGACCTGATCCTGAACCAGTACCAGCACCGCAACCTGAACCAGCACCGGTACCTAATCCAGAACCAAATCCAGTGCCAGGACCTGAGCCAGAACCAGTACCCGAACCACAACCT
>NZ_BCMJ01000007.1:112904-119390 GCF_002583405.1 Secundilactobacillus silagincola
GAACCAGAACCAGAACCAGAACCAGAACCAGAACCAGAACCAGAACCAGAACCAGAACCAGAACCAGAACCAGAACCAGAACCAGAACCAGAACCAGAACCAGAACCACTACCTAATCCAAAACCGGAATTAACGCCAACCCCCAATCCGGATGCAAAACCGGGTCTGCAGCCTAATCCAATCAATAAACCGAATAATAGTGGTGGACCGATTCATTTAGAGAATAAGCCATCGTTAAATGATTCATCTGAGTTGGAAAGGTTGATCAAAAGATTAATTAAATTGATGGATCGCTATGCCAAATTGCTGGAGCAGCAACAAACTGCCCAGAAAAATAAGCATCAGCATAAGCATTCTCCAATAAAACACAAGCAACATAAGGTAAACAAGCATCACAAACGACACAAGAAGACTGTGAAAGCAAAAAGGCATCATCGAGGAAAGAAGCGAAGTACCAGGCATTACACCCATAAACGGGTTTCAAAGCGAATTCATCACGTGGGTGCAACACGTTTAATATTATTTAATCATGTTCGAATCTGAGACTTCTGTCATTCACGCGAATAATGCCTATTCCATAAATTCACTGGAATAGGCATTATTTACGTTGAATTCTGGAATTTATCGAGTTTTGTCACACACTCTACATATGATAGAATAATAGCCGAACGAAAATGTTAGGAGTATATGATGAATGATATGCAGCATAAAAAGATTGATTTTTCGCGGATCAATGCAGTGGTACAAGGAATTCTAATTGGATTAATTGCAGGTGTAATCGTGAGTCTATTCCGCTTACTGATCAGCCATGGCCTACTACTGGTACAATGGTTTTTCCGTCAAGCTAATCATAATCTTTGGTTACTTAGTATTTGGCTGATTATTAGCGTAGTGTTGACCTTAATCATTGGTCGCTGGCTAAAGGAAACACCAGAAATTAAGGGTTCTGGTATTCCTCAGGTTGAAGGTCAATTGATGGGTGAAGTTGAGTATAAGTGGTGGCCCGTGCTATGGAAAAAGTTTGTTGGTGGTGTATTGGCCATTGGCAGTGGTTTGTTTCTTGGTCGTGAAGGGCCGTCAATTCAGTTGGGAGCAACCGTTGGGCAAGGTTTTGCTGCTACTCGAAAAATTTCAGGCAATAAGCGGCGAATTTTAATTGCTAGCGGGGCAGCAGCAGGCCTCTCTGCTGCTTTTAATGCCCCCATTGCTAGTTCGTTATTTATCTTGGAGGAAGTTTATCATAATTTTTCGACAATGGTTTGGATTACAGCGCTTGCCAGCGCAATTGCTGCCAACTTTGTCTCGACTTTCTTTTTTGGATTAACGCCTGTTCTACATATTGATTATGTGCACGCATTACCATTAGCACAGTATGGCTGGTTAATTGTACTGGGTGTGTTATTAGGTCTTTTTGGTCGGCTTTATCAACTTGTAGTTTTGAGGGTAGGATCTTGGTATCATAAATTAAAGTGGTTGCCGGATGAATATAATAGTTTGATTGCTTTTATTTTGCTGATTCCAGTTGGCCTATTCTTGCCACAGATTTTAGGTGGCGGCAATCAGCTGATTATTTCAATTGGGGGTAGTGCACCTGGTATAGTGGTTTTGTTAATCGTTTTTGTTGTTAGGTTCGTCTATTCAATGATTGCTTATGGAACAGGACTGCCCGGCGGTATTTTTCTACCTATCTTAACGTTAGGTGCAGTGTTAGGTGCGTTATTCGGTCAAGTCCTTGTGGCATGGCATCTGGCTAGTCCTAACTTAGTGCCTATTTTTACGATTACTGCCATGGCTGGCTATTTTGCCGGTATTAGTAAAGCGCCGTTTACCTCGATTTTGCTGATCACTGAAATGGTGGGAACGCTACATCATTTAATGCCTTTAGCAGTTGTTTCATTACTCGCCTATTTGACGGTTGATGTACTGGGCGGAACTCCCGTATATGCTGCTATGCTTGAAAGTTCATTGCAAAAGGCTCACCATGGTTCTTCACTACCAGTAACGCAGTTGGAATTCCCAGTCTTTGAGAATGCTATTATGGATGGGAAACAAATTCGTGATATTGACTGGCCGGACGGTACTTTGTTAGTTGAAATCAAACGTGGTGAGAGGGTTATCGTTCCACACGGTGATACAGTGATTCATTTGGGGGATACATTGTTATTAAATGTCCCGCAAAAAACACTTTCCAATATTCGGCAAAGAATGAAGCATCTTACGGGGGAATAGCCAGTTCTCACATGTCTACAACCATAATTTAAGCCATAGGGTAGTAATCTATCAATTTTTATGATAAATTGTATAGAGGTATTGTCGGAGACAAAGTAGCAATAGGAGGCAATTTCTTGTATAATCTACTATTAACATTACTGATGATCGATAGTGTACTTATTATAATTGCGGTGTTAATGCAGCCCGCTAAGCAAGACGATGCAATGTCTGCCTTAAGTGGTGGCGGTACAGATTTATTTTCCCATCAAAAGGCTCGGGGCTTTGAAGCATTCATGCAAAAAGCAACTGTCGTTTTGGGAGTTATCTTCTTTGCGCTGGCGTTAGCATTAGCCTATCTTTCTTCACACTAGCAATAGATCCTCCTGTGATGACCACAGGGGGATTTTTGACTTTTTTACACTGATGGAGGTGAATGGATAATGATTCAGTTACCTAAACCTTTCTTCTTTGAAGGCGGTTCACAAGCAGTGATTCTTTTACACGCCTACGCTAGTAACTCCAACGATGTACGGCTGATTGGTCACTTCCTTCAAAAACAAGGGTATACAGTACTGGGGCCGATGTTTACTGGTCATGGCACGGGTGAGCCAACTGATATTTTGACTAAAGGTTCACCTGACGCTTGGTGGCATGATACACAGCAGGCAATTCAATTTTTGAGGGACAGAAAATACGAGAAGATTTGTATTTTCGGCTTGTCGCTGGGTGGTATTTTTGCTATGCGCGCTTTGGAAGAAGATGCGACACTATTGGGTGGCGGATCATTTAGTTCACCAATCATCACTTCACAGAAGAATCATCTTACGCCAGAGTTTATTCGGTTAGCCCAAGCAACCTATAAGTACATGAAGCTCGATGATGAAACGCAGCAACAACGATTAAACTGGCTGACGGTTCATTTACCGGTGCAGCTGACACAAATTAATCAGTTTGCGGGTATGGTTGCTGGTGATTTAAATAAAATCTCACAGGCAACTTTTGTGGCTCAAGGTGGTCAAGACGAATTGATTGATTCACAAAAAGTGTATGAATTAAAAGATGCGCTAATTAATAGTCAGGTCAATTTTCACTATTACCAAGATGCGGGACACGTGATTACGGTAAATAAAGCCCATCATCAACTAGAACAGGATTTAACAGCATACTTAAAACAGATTTTTAACTAAGCACAACAAATTAAAATTAATGAGGAATAAATCGTGGAAGATAATAATTTAAAGCAACAGATTACGGATTTACTTCGAGCAAATCCCACAAAACGGTTCCGGGTAGAGGATGTTTCCGATGCTCTTGGTTATCATGGATCAGCGGCCTTTAAGCTGATTGTTCAAGAGTTTGCACGTCTGGAACGTGAACAAATCGCCGTGGTTACAAGTGAAGGCGAATTTCAATTGAACGAAAAGGCGCGGACGCTTAATGGGGTCTTTCATGCCAATGATAAGGGTTTTGGGTTCGTTGCGTACGATGACGAATTACCTGATGCCTATATTGCACCGGATAATACGATGCTGGCGCTAAACGGTGACGAAGTGGATATGGAAATCGTTCGTGCTGCTGACCCGCATTCTGATCGTGGACCAGAAGGCAAGGTCACTGGTATTGACGTGCACCATTATACACACGTGGTAGGAGCTTTTACTCAGACCGATGACGATAAGGGCTACTACGGTCAAGTTCGGCTGACAGACAAAAAATTGTCTCGCTACAAGTTTTATGTGGTAGACACTGGTTTGAAGCCAACCCCTGGTGAAGTAGTTACGGCTGAGATTACCGAATATCCCAATGCTGACCATCCACTAGCAATGGTTGGGATTGCTAAAAAAGTTATTGGTAGTGTGGATGATCCTGGAATCGATATCTTACAGATCGTGTATGCACATGATATCCCATCGGAATTTCCTGAAGACGTTTTGCAGGAAGCTGATGCCATTCCGGATCACGTTACGGAAGCTGAAATGGCTGGTCGCGAAGACATTACGGATCAAGACTTAGTTACAATTGATGGCGAATCATCAAAGGACTTGGATGACGCTGTTACTGTCTGGAAGATGGATAATGGTAATTATCACTTAGGTGTGCACATCGCGGACGTTTCCCACTACGTTAAAGAAGGTTCTCTATTGGACCAAGAAGCTTACAAACGTGGGACCAGTGTCTATTTGACTGATCGGGTAATTCCAATGTTACCTCGACGGTTATCAAACGGCATTTGTTCTCTGAACGAAGGCGTTTTACGGCTATGTATGAGTTGTGAAATGGAAATTGATCCAGAAGGAAATGTCGTTAATCATCGGATTCATCCTAGTGTGATGAAATCAGCTGCACGGATGACTTATACCGATGTTAACAAAATTTTGGAAGCTCACGATGACGCCACTCGCGAACGCTATGAACGCTTGGTGCCAATGTTTGAAACCATGGGCGAACTGCATAAGATTTTATACAAGCAACGTAAGCGTCGTGGTGCCATTGATTTTGATGATCACGAAGCAGAAATTATCGTGGACGAAACGGGTCATGCCATCGATATTAAGCTGCGGGTACGTGGCTTAGCCGAAAAGATGATTGAATCATTCATGCTGGCTGCCAATGAGACTGTTGCTGAACACTATAACAAAGCTAAAGCACCGTTTATCTACCGGGTCCACGAAACACCAGATGGTGAACGTGTGAAGAGTTTCTTCGAATTCTTAACTGCCTTTGGTATCAATGTAAAGGGTGATCCTGATCATTTACGGCCAAAGATGCTCCAAAACGTTTTAAAGTCAGTTGCTGGTAAGCCAGAAGAGGCCGTTGTGTCCGTTATGATGCTGAGAAGTTTAAAGCAGGCTAAGTATACAGACCAGTCTCTAGGTCACTTTGGTCTGGCTGCGAAGTACTATACCCACTTTACGTCACCAATTCGTCGTTATCCCGACACCATGGTTCACCGCTTGATTCACTTCTATGAAGAAAACGGTATTAATTCTAAGAGCAAGGAGCGCTATGCTGATTTGCTTGAGGAAATTGGTGTTCACTCATCAGAAATGGAACGTCGAGCAATCGATGCAGAACGTGATACTGATTCCATGAAGAAAGCCGAATACATGGCTGACCATCTTGGCGAAGAGTTCGATGCAACAGTCAGCTCTGTTATGAAGTTTGGGATGTTCATTGAATTACCTAACACGGTTGAAGGCTTGATTCATATTAGTCGTTTGACGGATGATTACTACGAATACGTTGAGAAGTATTTGGCATTAGTTGGCCGTAAGACTCACCGTACTTATCGGATTGGCCAAGCGGTTAAAGTTAAGGTTGTCAACGTCGATAAAGAACAAAGCCAGATTGACTTTGCGCTAGTTGATCCTTCAGCTGCACCGACATCTGACTTACTACCGAAACGGGAGCACCATTCTAATTATGGTGGTAACCGGAATCATGGCAACGGTCGACCAAATGACCATCACCGTTCTCAAAACGGCGGTAACCATAATCGGAATAACCAAAGTGGCAATCGAAATGGTGGCCGAAATAGTAACGTTCATCATACCCGAAACCAGACCCAATCTGGGAATCGTCAGAACCACAAACCAAGTCATTAAAATTTAAAAGTGAGGTGAGGACTGTTGGCAAAGAAAAAAACACCAACTGACAAAAATGTCATGGCACAAAATAAAAAAGCTCGGCATGATTACACGATCCTCAATACCTATGAAGCTGGTCTCGTTTTAACTGGGACCGAAATTAAATCTATCCGGGCTAAACGTGTTAATTTGACTGACGGGTTTGCTCAGGTACGTAATGGGGAAGCTTGGCTGATGAATATTCATATCAGTGAGTACACTCAGGGAAACCGATTTAACCATGATCCGTTACGTAATCGTAAATTGCTGCTGCACAAGAAAGAAATTGCTAAGTTGCAAGGTGAGACGCAAGATAAAGGGATCACAATTGTTCCCTTACGCATTTACCTTAAAAACGGCGTCGCAAAAGTTTTACTTGGCGTGGCAAAAGGGAAGCACGAGTATGATAAACGTGAGACCCTTAAACGGCGTGAACAAGACCGTCAAATTGCCCGAGTGATGAAACATTATTAAGACACAGTGTGGAACAAATCGGTTAGGTTCCAAAATATAAGCAAAAACGGCTCTTTGACAACTGTTGTTGGTAAATTTATTAAATCAGTTCTAATCACTATTTCGTGATTAGGACTTTTTTAGTCTTAATACGCAAGGTATAAAGTACTCTTGCCCTAAACTTACGGAAGCTTTT
>NZ_BCMJ01000008.1 GCF_002583405.1 Secundilactobacillus silagincola
TAGCGAAATTGACTTCGCAAATTACATTTGATATCAACCGAAATTGATATACCCTGCACATTTGTGAAACAAAACTTTGTTCAGTTTTCAAAGGTCTACTTCTTTACTCGACTTAATTAGTATAACCAAGTTGTAAATCAATGTCAACGATTTTTTGAATCTTTATTCATTCACATCAACGACTCAATTATGATACCAATTGCCGAATGTTAGAACGATTGAATATTAAATGTCTGAATATAAATTCAAATAATTAATAATGTGTTCTTTAACAACAGGTAAAATAATACCAGCTATTGGCGACAGGGTCAAGCACAAATAATAAAATATCCAAATTATTTTGCAACAAACTCTTTTAGAGCTTCCTGAGCCCATGCCTGTCTTCTCTTTTGAATAGGCTTAAATCCCTCATGAACATTACGACTTGTCCAATAATGCCGGTGTCGATTCTCATTCTGTGGTGCTACCGGTGCAAGGGGCACCTGAGTTTCTTCCAAACATCTCAACGATAGCGAAATTTTGCCAGTGAATTCATCAATATCTAAGACAACAACATCAATCTCATCACCAACTGATAAGTAATCATGGATATCTTTGACAAAGCCATAATGGCATTCAGAAATATGAATCAACCCTTGAACATCATTGCCAAGATTAACAAACGCACCATAGGGTTGAATGCCAGTAACCGTACCATGTACGTGATCACCTATACGCATTACTAAAACCTCTTTTCTACATATAGTATACAAAAAGCTTGAGGCTAACCTGCCCCAAGCCCTATTATCAGTCCAGCCTAATCTTCGATGGAGACAGATTCAATCACGATATCTTCCAAAGGTTTGTCAGACTCATCCGTTTTCACCGTAGCCATTTGATCAACGACATCCATGCCATCGACTACCTGACCAAAAACAGTATGTCTAAAATCAAGCCAAGGTGTACCGCCATTCTGGTAAGCGGTCACGATCTCTTCTGGAAAATGAGCATCCTTCATCTGCTGTGTCAGCTGCTGAGACATATGCTGATTCTGAACAATAAAGAACTGACTGCCATTAGTATTAGGACCACTGTTAGCCATTGAAACTGCGCCACGAAGATTATAAAGTTCCTTTGAAAACTCATCTTCGAACGGTTCATCCCAAATGCTTGAGCCACCCATACCTGTACCTGTTGGGTCACCGCCCTGAACCATAAAATCGTTAATTACACGGTGGAAAATAACTTCATCATAATATTTTTTCTTGGCAAGTGTCACAAAATTTTCCACTGCTTTAGGTGCTTGCTCTGGGAACAATTGAATCACGACATCACCCATTGACGTATGGATGGTTGCCCGGGGGCCTTCAGCCTTATCGGGTTGTAACTGTGGATAGTTCACATTTATACCTCCAAGTTTTCTTTCATATCTATTATCCATGAAATAAGACGAAAAGCAAGCCTCAGACACTGGATAGTATCGGGCTTGCTCCCGTCTAAACCGGTTATTGAGTCATAAGGAATTGTAACACAATCCCAGTACTATTACAGATAACTACCCTAAATAAGTTGTTCAAAGCGCCCTAATTAAGCACATCTAAAGTTATGATTCACTTAAATCCGTCAGATGGGCTTTTACAAGCACGAATTCTCTGATACAATATCAGCAACTTACATGTGAAAGGAAACATTCTAAATTATGGGCCAATTGATTGATTTTGTGCTCCACATTGACAGCCACATGATCACTATTGTAAACACATTCGGTGGCTGGTCGTATGGCATACTTTTTCTCATTATCTTTGTTGAAACCGGAGTTGTAATTCTACCATTCTTACCTGGTGATTCTCTCCTCTTCGCAGCTGCTGCCTTAGCAGCTAATCCTGACTACCATCTCAGTATCGTTGCATTCACAGCCATCTTCCTAGTGGCTTCCATCGGTGGTGATTCATCGAACTTCTTTATTGGGCGTCGCGCGGGTATTGCAATTACACATCACCCATTCTTCAGCCGATTCATTAAAGAAGAAAATTTAACTTCAGCCAGAAAATTCTTTGAAAAACATGGTAAAATTGCTATCTTCTTAGCTCGCTTCATGCCAATCATCCGTACCTTTGTCCCGTTTGTGGCTGCAACCTCAGACTACAAATACCGTTCATTCTTACGCTATAACATTCCTGCCTGCATTTGCTGGGTACTGTTATGTTGCGGTGGTGGCTACTTCTTCGGTAATATCGATTTTGTTAAAGCCCACTTCTCGCTGGTTGTCATCGGCATCATCGTCGTTTCAATGATTCCAGCATTTGTTGGCCTACTTAAGAGTCGTGGTCAAGTCAGCAAAGATTAACAAATAAAAAACTCTAGTCGGTTATCAAACCGCACTAGAGTTTTTTTATTTGCCTAGAAAGCTACGTCTACCCCGCCAGACCCCCCACAGCATGATTAGTTCAAACAAGCCAAACGCTAATAAGAAACACTGCGAAAAGAAGCTTTCAGGTAAAACGAGGATCACCGGGTCAAACCGGGGATCAAATAACCAATCAGAATTACGGAACAGCACTTTGTGAAAATCAATAAAAAACTGGTTAAAGTTGACCAACATCAGCAGTGCTGCTAACACTGGTACAACAGCTGCTATCTGAAATGGCCGGATCAGCTTCCAGAGCATTTTCTTCACGGACAATGACCGTAAGAAGTGAATTGCTGGCCATATGGTCACAATCAGTACGCCATTATTCAATAAAAACAAGTGTTTAACATCAATAAAATGTTGCAATCCACTAGGGGAAGTTGGAAAGTCCATCATATCCAGCCTGGTAATCCAGGGTAACTGCAAATATCCCAGTAACTGTAAATAATTTTGAACAATTCGACCCGTGGATACTTGAACAATTTTTGATAGATGCCCTAATTTAACGTTCAGCCAATAAAGCCACACACTATTGATCGTCAAGAATATAACCAGCGAAATAATCGCTAAAAAAAGGGCTATCCATTCAAGTGTCACTTTTAATCTTGTTTTAAGCATCCTCAACCGACCATTCATCTAAATTATTGATTTCGTACGTGGGTGCGATCTTTTGCTGTGCTACCTGCTCGCGTGTAGATAAGCCAGTGTACACCAACAACGTATCCATACCGAAGCGAATACCCGCAGTAATGTCAGTCTTGTAGTTATCACCAACCATCACAACCTGCGATTTTTTTAAGCCAATCTTTTTCAAAGCATTTGCCATGATAATCGTTTCCGGCTTGCCAATATAAATCGGTCGCTGCTGAGTTGTGTAGGCTACCATCTCAACCAACGACCCTGCGCCAGGCAGCATTCCCCGTTCGTTTGGAATGTTAGAATCCGGATTGGTCCCAATAAACTTAGCCCCAGCACGAATGGCCAACGTTGCAATTTCAAACTTATGGTAAGTCACATCTGAGTCTAGACCCACGACCACAAAATCCGGCTGTCGTTCGCTCAGCTCAAATCCCTTATCCAAAAAGGCCTGAATAAGCCCAATTTCGCCAATAATATAAACCTTATTTTGCCCTGCTTTGGCAATTCCAGCAACGTAGTCAGCAGTGGCTAAACCGGCCGTATAGACGTTGTCTGGCTGAACATGAATATCGTGATTAGTTGCTAAATTGTCGACCACGTCAACGGGTAATTTGGTGGTGTTATTAGTCACAAATAAAAAATCCTTATCCGCTGCTTGTAACCGTTCAACAAATCGCTTTGCGGCGGGAATTCGACGTTTACCAGCGTAAACCGTTCCGTCGAGATCGATAAAGTAACCATCATAATGTTTTTGCATGAAACCCTAGTCCTCTTTTTCTCGAATTGTGAATTTGCGGTGCTGACTGTGTCCAACCGTCTTGATAGCGCCATGCCGTTGACTGACAGGCGTCTTCTTGATGGGTTTAACTTTTTCCACCGTATAGGCCTTTTGCTGTCCATTATTTGATCGACTTGGCCGCTTGGTGTGTTGTCGTCGGGTTGCGTTTGGCCGTTCAGACTTATTTTCAGTCTGCTGTACATTCTTTGCCCGGTTAGCGTTACGATTGCGGTTTTGCTGTTTACCACTATTAGTTTGATTTTTATTAGTTTGGTTCTTATTAGCCTGATTTCTATTCGAACGATGGCTACTTTCGCGAGGCTTAGAACTGCGCTTAGGTGTTACCACCTTGGCATCGGCATTATGCATAACAAAATAAGGGCAGCCTGTATTGCAGGCTTCGTCCAGATAATCTTGCAGCGCGCTAATCTTCAGCTCGCCAGCCACGTTTCGCTTATCATCATAAAAACCGCGTAAACGTAACTGACCAAAACCCCAGTCGCCAACTAAATAATCGTATCGAGAAAAATACGTGTTAAACCGGTCACTCAATTCAACCCGGTCAAAAGCATCGCGGTAGTTTACTACCAGCTCATAAGGGTGCTCATTGATCTGGTAATGCGTTTCATCAACAGCTACGATAACGCCACCCGGTTCTCTACTGGCACGTGCGTCATCAATTAAAGTTTGCATTGATTTCTTATCCATGGTCATCCTCCTTTCTAATCGGATATTGTTTAGCGAGATAGTCGCCATAAACTGTTCTTAAAAGCTTACCATATAAAATTTCATTTTGCCCAACAATTGAAATTGTGGGGAAAAACGGAATGAAGAGGTAGTGGTCTGGCATGGCCACGGTATAAGTGCGCAACGGTGACAACGGCTCACCACGAAAAAGAACCGAACCATCATGATCATTGTAGGTAATCCCGGAATAATTCAGTGCACCGAACACCTTACCGCGAAAACCCATTCCCTTAATTGGGAAACGCAACAAAAAACGCCGATTCTTCTCCATTTCTTGGATCAGCCGCCACAGGTTATCCCCACTTAAGGTCACCCTCATCACGTGCATAGCGTGCGGTAACATCTGATGCAGATGATTTCGAGAAATAATTCCTGCAGGCAAGTCTTGCAAGAACAAGCCGCCATTTAAGATAGCAGCATCCGTCCCCGCGTAATCTTCCAACGCAGCTAATCCTTCACTGATCAGCCGTGAATGTCCCTGCCAATTCTTTTCCATCTTTACCGGTAAATCAGCCACTTTCTGCGCGCCTAACAGTTGTTCACCGTGATTTTCGTAACCTTCGATTTCTTGTCGGTCACTTGTGGCTGCCTGAAGATTAGCCGTTTGCACGACTGAAGCCGACGACTTTACAATCTGATGATTGGACAATTCCAACTGAATCGTACCAACATACTCACCATATTTTCCAGCCGCTCCCAGTAAAGCTGATTGATCATGCTCACCGTGTGGCAGTAAATGATGCGTATGCGCACCTAAAATCACGTCAATATCAGGAAAACGTTTAGCAATGGCACGATCCACATCCAGCCCAAGGTGTGACAGTAAAATGGTGCAGTCATACTGGCCTTTAAATCGCTTCAGCAAATATGGCAGCATCCGCTCCACCGAAATGGGTTCCCAACCCAGCAAAGGATATGTCAGCGTATAGGGAGCAGTTAATCCTAATACTAGTACTCTGGTCCCCGCCTTTGTCTTGATCACTTTTCCGGGCAACGCCCACTTAGGTTGCATAATCTTCGGTGCGTTCAGTAAATTACCCAAAATAATGTCAAAATTGGCGTGGTCGTACAAATGTACCAGTTGTTCTTTAGAATTACCTAAACCTTCATTGTTGCCAATTGTCACACCATCATAATGAATCTGATTCATCAGGGTAACGTTAAACTGACCATCAGTCGCTTCCGTTAACGGATGTGCGCGATCCATTGCATCACCAATATCAAAAGTCAGTACTTGATTGCCAGCTGCTTCGTAGCGCTGCCGTTCTTCAAGTAAATAACGACGAATCTTAGGCCAATTTTCAAAGTGCGAATGCAGGTCGTTAGTGTGTAAAATTGTAATTTTCTCAGTCATACCCCACTCCTCTGCCAATCTTATCTTCTTTTCTGAAAATCGTTATATTTACCGGCGACCATTTCTTCAATCTCAGCCATGGAAAATGGCGTTCCAAACGGTGGCTTTTCCTTTAAGTAATCCGTTTCAGGGGTATCAACACCAACGTTGATATCCTCTTTAATATTGACTGAATAATGATGAATATGACCGTGTAAATTAATGATCTGCTTAACGATGCCCATCATCATCGGATAATGCGTCATATAATACTGCCGATGATTAACTTTGATAATGGCGCCAACATCGTGAAATTCAAATTTAGGTTTACCACCGTAAGTATAATTATGCTGAGCCAAATATTTAAACAATGCACGATTATCGTGATTGCCTTTAATGAGCACCAAATGGCCATTTAACTGATTCAGAACATCCAAAATAGCGGCCTCAGCTGCCCGTTCTGGTCGAATGAAGTACAACGCGATATCGCCTAGGTGATACACCGTATCTTCCGGTGTTACCCGAGCATTCCAATGATCAATAATCGTCTGATTCATTTCTGCTACCGATTTAAATGGCCTTGGCGCAAAATCTGAATTACCGAGTAAGTCTTTATGAAAAAAATGCGTATCTGCGGTGAAATACAGTTGCACGCTGACCCCTTCTTTGTTCAAAATGATTTTAATTTTAAAAAAACACCATGCTTTAAGTCTACCATGTTACCCCTCGGATAGGAAAGTAACTAAGTTGAATCTGCCAGCTGAAATGTGAAACGTAGCCACAAAAAAACCGGAACTCCAAGTCCCGGTTTTAAACCTATTTCAAACGGTGCGACTTATCTGCTTCTGCTCGATTGATTCCACTCTTAAACAGCCAGAGGGCAAAGAGCCAAATCACGGAGCCAATCAGAGCAACCAATGTTTCAAACCTAAACATTAGAACGACTGCAACCATGATCAGAAACAGCAACACGAAATAGTCTGAATACGGTGCAAACGGCATTTTAAAGCTGACTTCTTTTTGCTTTCCAGCAGTAGCTTCCCGCTTATATTTAATATGAGCTAGAATAATGGAACCCCAGATGAACAGGAAACAAGTCGTGGCGATACTGGAAATCAAGGTGAATACCTTACCAGGAATAAAGAAGTTCAGTAATACCACAACAGCAATGATTACTGCCGAAAAGAGCATTGCGTTAACGGGTACTTGCGCTTTTGACCGTTTAGTTAACCGTTTTGACAACTTGGTTTTACCACCATACGAAAGTGAAAATAACATTCGTCCGGTCGTAAACAAAGCACTGTTACATGCTGAAGCCGCAGCAGTTAGCACCACAAAGTTAATAATTGCGGCCGCCGATTTGATTCCAATTGCCGCAAAAACTTCCACGAAGGGACTCTGATTTGGTGAAATATAGTGCCAAGGATAAATACACATCAAGGCCATCAAGGAACCTAAATAAAACAAGATCACTCGCATAGGAATTTCATTAATCGCTTTAGGAATAATAATTTTCGGATCATTAGTTTCAGATGCGGTCATCCCAACCATTTCAATACCAATAAAACCAAATAAAACCATCTGAAATGATAGGAAGAACCCTTTCGCACCGTGGGCAAAGAAACTGCCACGCGCTAAATTCATCACTGAAGCATGGCCTACAGGTGTTTTAAATTGAATCACCACTAAAACAACGCCAACTGCAATCAACGCAATAATCGCTGCCACCTTCACGATTGCAAACCAAAATTCAGTTTCTCCAAAAGCTTCCACGGTGACGGCATTAATCAAAACTAGGATCAGTAAAAACGTTAAACCGGTCACCCACTGCGGCAAGTGTGGAAACCAAAATTTCATGTATAGCCCTGATGCAGTTAAGTCAGCCATGGCAATGCTCAACCAACAGACCCAATAAGTCCAACCGGCGATAAAGCTCCAGCGTTCACCAAGATATTTTCTAATAAAATCAATGAAAGAATGGGCACTTAAATCAGTTAATAAAAGCTCACCAAGTGCTCGCATGAGTAAAAAGCACGCGATACCGGCAATTAAATACGCCAATAAAATTGAAGGTCCTGTTAAATGAATTGATTGTCCGGCACCTAGAAATAGCCCAGTACCAATCGTACCGCCCAAAGCAATCATTTGAACGTGACGATTTTTTAAACCTCTTGACTGCTGTTTGACGGGTTGTGTTTTTGCCATAATACTCTCATCACTCCTTCATAGAAGTTCATTATACACGTGAAAAGTATTGGTTTGTTGACGAATCAACTCAAAAACCAGAATTATGGCAATTATTACCCCACGTATTCGCGGTATTATCCTTATTATCGCCTTGATGATGTTTCTTCACTTATAGGTGAACAAAATGCACGTTTATGACTTATGGTTGAAGAAAAGTGAAACATCTTGATTTTTCAATGCGACAAAAAGGACTCGATTCAAATAAATCGAGTCCTTTTTTGCAAAATCAATGAGCTTTATTTAGTTAAACGTTCAACGTCACGAACGATCATCAATTCCTCATCAGTAGGAATCAACAACGTCTTAACCGTTGCATCCGCTGTTGATAAATCACGTTCAACACCGCGAATATGATTCTTTTCAGGATCAACTGCAATGCCAAAGTAGCTTAATTTATCCGCAACTTCTTGGCGAATTGGAATATCGTTTTCACCAACACCGGCCGTAAAGACAATAGCATCAACACCGTTCATCTCAGCGATGTATTGACCAATGTAACGAACGATCCGGTTGATGTACATGTCACGAGCTAAGTGAGCTTTGTCGTTGTGATCCTGAACCTTTTCCAAGTCACGCATGTCAGCTGAGTATTCTGAAACACCCAGTAAACCTGACTTTTTGTTCAAGATGTTGATCATGTCGTTAGGATCCTTAATGTTTAATTTCTCCATTAAGAAGGTTACCAATGAAACATCAATATCTCCTGAACGAGTAGCCATCATGATACCAGCTAAAGGCGTGAAGCCCATAGAAGTATCAAAAGACTTGCCGTTCTTAACAGCTGTAATCGAAGCACCAGCACCAATATGCAAGGTGATCAACTTCAAGTCTTCTAGAGGCTTACCTAACATGTCAGCAGCGCGGCTGGCAACGTAACGGTGACTAGTCCCATGGGCGCCGTACTTACGAGCACCATACTTTTCGTAGTATTCGTAAGGAATCGCGTACATGTAGTTAGTCTTTGGCATCGTGGTATGGAATGATGTATCAAATACCGCCACGTTAGGAACATCTGGTAAAATCTTTCTGAATGCCCGAATACCCATAGCTTCAGATGGGTTGTGCAATGGTGCGTATTCAGCTAGATCTTCAATCTTCTTCAAAACGTCATCGTCCACTAAGACTGAATCCGTGAAGAATTCACCACCAGCAACGACCCGGTGACCAACACCGGTAATTTCGTTATAGTTAGCAATGATCTTTAATTCGATCAATTTATCAAGCATCAAGTTGATAGCTTGTTCGTGATCATCAACGTCTTGGACGTTTTCAAACTTCTTCCCATCACCGTATTTGATGGTAACGATTGAATCCTTCAAACCGATTCGTTCAATCACACCACTGGTGATGACCTTTTCTGATGGTACTTCGAATAATTTAAACTTTAATGTTGAGCTTCCTGCATTGACGGCAAGTGTTTTTCCCATGTGATAATCTCCTTATGTTAACGCTTTAGTAAATCATTAAGTTCCCAATCAACCATTTCTGCAATGAACTTTGAAAATGCGGTTTGATCTTTAAATGACGGAAATTCGCCGATCATTACCTTATCAGCTTGCTTGACATCCTTACCATGCCGCTGCAACAGCATAATTGATTTTGCTGATTGCTGAGCAGTAAAGAGATCCTTTGGCAAGGCCAACAATCCTTGCAGATAAGCAGCATCTTGAAGCCACGATAAAAGACCCTTAGATTCTGTGGTTGAAAACAACTGACTCGGAACTAAAAAGACACCATAGCCACCCGGCTTTACATAGCGCATTGCTTGTTCCAACAGTAGATGATGGACGAAGGAATGGCCTGACTGGGCATGTGTCTTAAAATTTGTTACCTTTTCATCGAGTGGATAATAACCAATCGGCAAATCAGACACGACCAAATCAGCCTCTGGAATCTGCAATTCGCCCAGTGCGTCTTGGTGCATCAACGTCACTGAAGCATGCTGTAAAGTCGTACTAATATCGGCCACTGACAGTAGTGATTCGTCGTTGTCGATTCCAATTGCGGCAACCTTTTCATGGGTCGCATCTTTCAACTGATTAATAATCGTCGTCAATAAATTGGCGGTGCCAACGGCTGGATCAAGGATCGTCAGTTGGTTTTGCTTTTCAACCAGCCGAATGACTAAATAACCCATGACCATCCCGATACTATCAGGGGTCATTTGATGATTACCCTGAATGTCATCTTCACGCATGGCCTTCAACATTGATAACTGAATGCCCTGACGTACCGTTTCTGGATTCAGTTGACCGCGATCAACAGAGTCATAAAGACCCTGAAGCTGCTGCACAACCTTATCGTCCGGTCGACCGTCTTCGACCTGAACGTGTCCGTCAATCAGATTATCACCAGATTCAATAAAGGCGTCTAAATACGACGTCGAGAGCGCATCTTTCAGTAACTCACTCGATTCATCGAGCACTTTAAAAAACGCCTCTGTTTCTTTAATAGCCAGAATTGTCAACCTCCTGTCCTATTGGTTTTTCCGCACAAATATAAGTTTACAAATATTCGTCCGTTAATTCAAGCGAACAGAAGAAATTTAACTGCGTCTTCAGTTATTTAGCTCGTAATTGCTGTTCATAATACTGAATTAAAATATGATAGGCTTCCGCTTGATGCTGATAACCTTGTAACTGGAAGAGTAAAATACCACTCAAAAAAATTAAAAACAGCAAAGCAAGAATGGTAACGAATCCCTGGCGACTATTCATCATGTTCTCCAATGGCAGTGGTTGCCGAAAAATGTTGCAATTTGGTATTGACCTCGATTTTTAAGTGACGATGGTCGACCCCGAGCTGATAATCGGTCATCCCTGTGAAAAGTGGCATATATCCCCCCTTATCCGTCGTCAAGATAAGATTGTCATCATGCCCCCTCAACAAATAAGCGCGTTCCTTATTCGTATGAGGTTCAAGATGTGCTTCATACGAATTAACCTTGTCTAAAGTAAACCGGTACTGATTGCCTTCCAATTCTCCCAGCATATGGTACCAAGCCAATTGCTCATCATGTTTTTGCTGAGAACGCACTGCTAACATTTGAAAGCCGAATTGCAAGCTTAATAGGGCTAATGCCGTTACTACCAATGCGATTAGCGTTTCAATCAATGTAAAGCCAGCTTTCATTTCATCACCCGTTTTTCTTGCTTTAACTGAGCCTCATATTGATGTCGCAACTGTTGAACACGCTCCTGCCGCTGCTCCAATTGGTTTTCCATGGTTGTTTGAGCCTGAACGTAAAGAATCAACCCAGCACTAATCAATACTAATCCCATTAAAGCATCACTCAGGACAAACGCCCGCTTATGCTTTTTCGCGATCAACATGATAGACCCCCCAACCCATTTGAATCACTAGCCGGTAAATCCGCTGATCAATATCCGATTTAAAGATGACCGTTCGTGGTGAAGTGGTCCCGTCAGAACGAATCGATAACTTTTCAGACTGGTCCGGATGTATGCTTCTCGGTAGTGCCAACGATTTCTCTTTTTGTGCCGTTCGAAAAACGATTGGTGACCCCTTTTCAATACTAATATCAGTGCTACGACCATGGTATTGAGCCTCATAAAGCGCCTGCTTCCAATAACCATCAAAGCTTTCCCAGAACGCGCGCTCGGTTTGCAATGACGACCGGGAAAATCGCTGGCTACCAACCATAACGAGGACCAAAATACTGCTCACAATTAGTAAGGTTATCAGCATCTCAATCATTGTGAACCCTTCACGAACCGGCTTTAACTTCGTCGCCATTGATTTTGATCCCCTCTTTAACCGCGATTTTAACTTGCTTATCGGTTAGGTAACCAGCTTTTTGCAACTCATCCAAGCTCGCTGTCTTCTTTTCGGTTGTGTCTAGATAGGTGTCCAATTGGGTCTGAACCACAGTCGTCATTGCGCCAGTGTGAACCGTGTTCGCCCGGTTCTTTTGGTGGCTAATATTAGGAACGATGATTAAGATAAGCAGGCCTATGATAAAAAGTACGATTGTCATTTCAATTAAAGTAAAGCCCTTCTTTTTTCGCTGCATTATAGTCCTCCAATGGTATGGTACATGGGCAAGAATAAGCTGGCATAAGCACCAATGATAACTCCGCCAATCAAAATAAATGATAATGGCTGAATCCAGGTCATCATGACTTCTAAACGATTAGTAAGCCGCTGATAATAAAGTTCGGTCAGTGCGGTGAGTTCTTTAACCAACTCTGCCTGTGGTTTACCGCTTTGAAATAGTAACTGCAGTTCGTTTGGTAAGAAATGAAATTGCATTAAGACTTCAGAAAGTGGTAAACCAGCAGCTAGCGCAGTTTCTAATTTACCGCCTAGCTGATATAAAAGCGTCGTCGTCTTAGCTTTACGAAGTGTCAGTAAAATCTCTTGAAATCCCAGTCCACCCTGAAACATAATCGTCAGAGTTGCCAGAAAATAATACCCATAATAGCCTTTAACAATTGGTCCAAGGATTGGTAGCCGGGCGGTTTGTTCCACCCGTTTTAAGATGGGCTGTTGTTTGATTGCTTGGTATGCACAGAAAAGAAGCAGTATCACCGGCAAGATCACAATACCCCACCACCAGTTTGTCGGATGCGCCTGATCAGAAGCTGCTAGCGCCTCAATTTGAGGTAGGATAACTAACTTCATCCCGGTGATGATGATCACTAATACGACTGCCAAGATCAGTGGGTACTGCAGCAACCGTTTAATTTTTTGATGACGCTGATGAGCTGTCTGCAGTAAACGACTTACCTGCCCCAAACTCCGTGTTAACTGACCATGTTCTTCCGCCAGACGCAACTGCAACCCGATTTGATCATCCACGAAGGGTTCAAAGGTTTGACTCACGGTATAGCCGGCATGGAGGTGTTCGTTGATCCAACGTAAATCGGCCATTTGCGGTTTATACAAGACTTCACAAAACCGAATTGCGTGTCTAACAGAAAAGCCCACCCGTAATAGGTCACTGATTGTTTGAAAAATTTTGGCCTGAGTACTGATTGACCAAGGTTTAACCTGCTTTAAATCGTCGATAGACTGCTGTGGAAATTTGGTCGTTATCTCTTGCATGTCTTAGATTCTCCTCCCACTGAGGTGTCATTGCGGTGGTTTGCTCCCATTTATCTACTGGGCCACTAGCGAGATCAAGTAGCGCGCTCATTTCACCAGTATTAGTCGGTAATAGCCGTTGATAAGCCACACCCACCACTGCCTGAGTAATGGCCGCTGAATCGATTCCTAACTGTCTCAAACGCGTAACGATGCCCTTGGCTGTCTGGGCATGGACGCTGCTTAACACTAGGTGACCGCTTAATGCAGCGTCAATCGCAGCTTGAGCCGTTTCATGATCCCGAATCTCGCCGATGATCAATACCTCTGGTCGGTGTCTTAACGCCACTTTGATCAAGGCCTGATAACTCATATCGGCTGCCGGATTTACCTGTAACTGCAAGAAATCCGGTGCGACGATTTCAGTGGGATCTTCAACTGAAAGCACAGACAGTGATTCACTCAACTTTTTGGCTAAATGGTAGATCGTACTGGTTTTCCCTGAACCTGTGGGACCAGCAAATAGTAGCAATCCCCGCAACAAACTCCATTCGTGTAAGGTTGCCAACTGTTCTGGCATTAAGTAGGCTAAGCGCTGCTCTTCCAGAGGAAGTAACAGCCGAATCACAAGTGACTCTTGATTGATAAAATTACCGACACTGGATAATCTTAAATGAACCGTTTGACCAGCTACCGTCAGGGTTAATGCTCCTAACTGCGGTCGCCTAGTTTCAGTGATTGCCATGTTTGCTCGGTACTTAAAGTGAGCAATCAATTGCTGACCCTCATTAATTGTTAATTCTCTGACCAACGACAACCCATTACCCTGATGTTCAAACACCTTATAAGTATCATGAACGGGTTGAATGTAGAGATCTGAACTACCGGATGCAACTGCAGCGCTCAACAGCGTTTGGCCTAATTGTTCTATCATTGCTTTTATCCTCCTGTGCCTAACTACGCTGATTGCATAACAGTAGTTTGGTGAGAGAACAAAAAAAGCCGTCCCTTTTACAGGAACGACTTTTTAAGCAGTTTAATTATTCAACGCCTTCAGGCAACGTAGCTGCTTCATAAACATCAGAAACATCATCGTTTGCTTCAAGTTCATCAATTAAACCTTGGTATTGAGAAACTTTATCTTCAGGAACTTCAGTAGTGTTCTCTGGGAACATCCGAACTTCTGCAGTATCCAAGTTGTACTTTTCCTGCAGGGCATCACGAGCTGCAGTCAAACTCGATGGATCTGTGAAGATTTCAAATTGATCATCGCTGGTCTTCATGTCATCCGCACCAGCGTCAAGTGCATCCATCAAAACCGTATCTTCATCGGCATCTAGGCCATCACGTAAGATAACGATGTAGCCCTTACGATCAAACATATAAGAAACTGAACCAGCAGCACCTAAGGCTCCACCATGATGTGTAAAGGCGGAACGAACAGCGGCGGCAGTTCGGTTCTTGTTATCGGTCAAAGCGGCCACCATGATAGCAGTCCCACCAGGACCGTAGCCTTCATAAGTGATTTCTTCGAACTTGGCACCGCCAACACCAGATGCCTTATCGATAGCACGTTGAACGTTATCCTTAGGCATGTTAGCAGCACGAGCCTTATCCATCACCAAACGAAGTTGAGGGTTGTTTGCTGGATCAGGATCACCTGCTTTAGCGGCTTGATATAAGTCACGTGAGATTTTTTGGAAAATTTTTCCACGCTTAGCATCTTGGGCGTTTTTACGTCCTTGGATGTTATGCCATTTTGAATGTCCTGACATTTCACGACTCCTCTTTTCTTATAATATATTCGTTTACACAGACCTTATTATAATATCACGCGGTGAATTTCAATACAACCTGTCTGCAATGAAACCGGTAAAGTTTTCTATCCCCGTTGAACGATTGCTACAATAAACATTGCAACAACGGCAATCACCTGAATAATATCAAATAAGAAATGGGTCAAAATGACTTGCCAAATATTTCTTGAAAAATAATAAATCAAACCAAACAAAGCGCCAACACACATGTACGGAATCATTTGAATCAGCTGACCATGAAAATTATTCCAGTGCACCAGACCAAATGCAACGGAAGAAACGATCAGCATCAGCCAAGTCAATACGCCACGCCCACGCCACTGATAAAACAGCGCATGGCGAAAAACAATCTCTTCCGCAAATGGTGCCATCAGCGTGGTCAAACTAGCCACCAGTGCCATTCCAGCCGATTGAATACTCAAAACGTTCATAGCGCCAGAACTAGCAACACCCATATATTGTAACGTTTGCCGAACAGCCGCCAAAACAAGGTAAGCCAGCAAAACACCACCAATTGCAACGAGTAGCCCCATCCCTACGTGAGTCTTAAATCGCTGCCAATGACTGACTAATACGTCACGGTATAAATACACAGCAAGGCACAGGCCCGCGAAGAAGATGACATCGACTAAAATAACTCGTACCCATTTATTAGTAACGTTATCCGCGACAACTGCACCCAATCCGAGTTCTGCTAACGGAATGGCAATTGCAACTAGGGTTTTAACGCTTGAAATAGACTGCCGCTGAATTGCTGGGCGTGTTTCAGTTGGCCGGCGCTTAAAGTCTAAGTTGGAATGACCATTGGTTGAAATGACAACGTTAAACCGTTTCGTATTAAGCAACCAGTATGCTGCCACACCGAAAACCACCGTGTACACCAGACTGGTCCAAATACTCATTCCTGCAGTGTTGCTTAACGTACCAAAGGCCAACGCATCAAACCCATCAATTATGCCATGCGCAATAATTGGTAACCAAAGGCTGCCTGTCACTAAGTAAACCGCCGCAAAAAACGAGCCCAGTCCAATGGCTTCAAGCATTTGGACCAGTGTCATGGTTAAACTGCCGCCAGTGGCATTAACCAAATGAACCAAACTAAACATCAGACCACTTAAAAAGACGGTCATTAACGGTCCCACGTGGTAGCGCTGGCGCAGCGTAGTGACTAAAATACCTCGAAAAACGTACTCTTCAAACAGACCAACTGACAGCCCTACAAAAACAGCCATGATAACGTAGCCCAACGTAAATTGAAATTGCGGATTCAGCGTTGAATCCCCCAATAAAACAACGATTACGGGTAAAACTAGCAGCCATTGATGATGTTCGCTGCTACGCCACCAGCTAACCTTAGCCTTGGGATACCAGTGGTTGAGTCCCCACCAGCAACCTAGAGCCAGTACTTCAGTAATTACCTGTGTCCCCATTTGAGAAATTACCGGCAATCCTGCTGATATCAGTCGCGCAACGATTGACGTCAGCGTCAAAATGACAATCGTTGCCAAAACTGACTCGACCGATAATAGCGCTGCTCCTCGCTTCATATGTCACCCCTCCAGTAAATTTGACAAAAATAAGCAGGCCTACGCTACCTTCATTTAGAAGATCGTGTCAAGCCTGCCTATTCAGCATCCACCAATGACTAGTGAGTTGATGCGCGTTTCATTAAGCCATATGGCAATAAGACAGTCTTATTTTCCACTGGTTCGTTATTCATCAATTTAGTCAGTAACCGCATAGCAACGGCCCCAATATCATACAGCGGTTGAGTAATTGACGACATCTTTGGCCGAACCATTTCGGTTAGCTTAGTATCGTTACTCGTGATAATCTCAAAGTCTTCAGGAACGTTCAAGCCCGCGTCCGTCACACCATTCATCACACCAGCAGCTAATTCATCGTCACCAATGACTGCAGCCGTTGCGTTAACTGATTGCAGTGCTGGTTGCAATAGTTGGCCGGCTTTATAAGAATAATCGGTTTCAAAAACCAGTTTCTCATCATACCGTAAGCCCGCTTTTTTCAGCGCCTGCTTGTAACCTTTCAGCCGATAGTCCCGGTTAATTGGGTAATCTAAGCTACCAGAAACAAAAGCAACCCGTTCATTACCATGATCGATCAGGTTCTTAGTGGCTTCCTCTACGGCAGCTGTATAGTCGATGTTAACACTCGGCATTTTATCCTGATCATCGACACAACCTGCAAGGACGATTGGCGTTTTAGAGCGTTCAAATTCTTTACGAACTTCATCGCTGATGTCGTTGCCCATAAAGACAATGCCATCAACTTGTTTTGCCATTAAAGTGTTAAGTACCTGCACTTCTTTACGGCCATTTTCATCAGAATTGGTTAAAATAATATTGTATTTATACATCATGGCAATATCATCAATTCCCCGTGCCAGTGCTGAAAAGTAGATGTTCGTCACATCCGGGATGATGACACCGACAGTCGTGGTCTTCTTACTGGCTAATCCACGTGCTACAGCGTTCGGACGATAATCCAAACGTTCAATTACATCTAAGACTTTTTTCCGAGTCGCCGGTTTGACGTTGGGATTCCCGTTAACCACTCTTGATACAGTGGCCATCGACACATCGGCTTCACGGGCGACGTCATAAATTGTTACGGTCTGTTTATCCATTGCGATAGCCCTTTCTTTATTGGTTTAATTTGTTTTCATTGATTTTCAGTAACTCGTTAAATATATCAGATATATTTTCAGAAATCAAATTGAAAACGTTTTCAACTCGATAATACACTCTTCTAAATGACTTTTCAAGACCATAGTGGGAGTTCTAACTCTACTAGCAATGACCAAAAATCAAGTCAATCACACCTTGACTACTCAATTAGTTTCTGAAAGTGCTTGTTATAACTGGTTTCATACCCATTTTATGTATCAATAAGAATCACCCATTTTCGTGACTTAGATTAGAATAATTCTGTTTTGCAAAATATTTAGTCACCTAGACCATTCTTCTTTTTTTGCGTGTTTCAGGGTAAATAGCGTCCACTTCCGTTCAATAACTGATGCCCTACAATGATTTCACCGAATGGTTTCCTAAACATGCTATAATAATTGCATCCTAATTCGAGGTGATTTCTTTGTCAAAATTACAACAGGTCCAACAATGGACTGAGCAGCATCACGCTGATTTTACCTATATCAGTGATCCAAGAACCATTCAGTACCTCACCGGCTTTTACAGTGACCCCATCGAACGGGTCCTGGCACTGATCGTGTTTCCCGATCAGGATTCCTTTATGTTTGCACCTGCCTTAGAGGTTGAAGCCATCAAAGACACCGGTTTTTCATTTCCTGTATACGGTTACTTAGATCATGAAAATCCTTGGCAGATGATTGCAGACAACGTGAAAAAGCGTGTGACGCGCCCCACTGAAATTGCTTTAGAAAAAACGCAACTTTCAGTAGACCGACTTGAACATCTGCAGCAAGTCTTTCCCGACGCCCATTTTAATCAGGATATGACACCTTTCATCAATCAGTTGCGAGTGATTAAAACGGCTGATGAAATTGAAAAATTAAAGATTGCTGGCAAGTGGGCCGACTTTGCTTTTGAGAAGGGCTTTGCCGCTGTTAAAGCAGGACGCACCGAACAACAGGTCGTAGCTGAATTACAGTACGCCTTAATGAAAGAAGGTATCATGCAAATGAGTTTTGATACCCTAGTTCAAGCCGGTGCACACGCAGCCGAACCACATGGGGCTACTAACGCCACTAAGTTTAAAAACAATGAATTGATTTTGTTCGATCTAGGCACAATTTGGCAAGGTTACATTTCTGATGCATCCAGAACCGTTGCGCTCGGCAAACCAACCGCAAAACAACTTGACATCTATCAAGTCTGCCTAGAAGCACAATTAACTGCACAGGCAGCTGCTAAGCCCGGTATTACAGCTGCTGAACTAGATAAAGTTGCCCGAGATATTATTACTAAAGCCGGCTATGGCGAGTACTTCATTCATCGTCTCGGCCACGGTATGGGGATGAGCGAACACGAATTCCCATCTATCATGGAGGGTAACGACATGGTCCTTCAGCCTGGCATGTGCTTCTCAATTGAACCCGGTATTTACATTCCTGGTGTGGCTGGCGTTCGAATTGAGGATTGTGTCCATATCACTGCAGATGGTTGCGAGCCATTCACGCACACCTCAAAAGAATTAACCTATGTTGGTGAATAATGAAAACATCACTGAATAACTAGTAAAAGACAGCCTACCATCAATTTAATGGTTAGGCTGTCTTTTTTGATCAATCATATTTGTTAAATTACTCTTGGTTAGTATCATCAGTACTATCTTTGGCGTTATCGTCATTCTGTTGGTCATCTACTGGTGTCGTCGGTTCATCAGCAACATCAGCACCGCCAAAGGTATCTTCACTGTTTAAGACAATATCATCCGAATCATCATCCGCAGAGGTGGAAACATCCGCCAATTCATCACGTAATGAATCATCTGAGTCTTCATCTGAATCCGTCTTTGGCTTTAGCTGTGGATCGGCAGCAAACCTGCTGGCAGCGTCCTTTACCCGATCACTAACAGTCTGAGTTTGATCAGAGAAAGTTTCCTTAAAGTCGTCCCAAGCATCACTGGCATAAAAAGCGTAGTCCACAGCCCGATCTTTAGCAACGTCCATTTTTTCTTGCAAATCTGCTTTTAGTTCTGCTTTATCCTCGTCACTCAAACGATGGTAGGCAACGTGTGCTGCAGCAGCCCCAGCAGCTAACCCAACTAAAAAGCCAAACTTCTTTCCCATAAGTCAAAAACTCCTTTCAATCATCAATCCTTATTTTTTCGGCCACGATAAGCGTTAAAAATCGACTCACCAAGTTTAGCAAATAAACTGGTTGTTGCGGTCTTCTTAGCCGTTGACTTGACTTTACCCGTTAAATCATGCGTAGCTGAATTTAATTCAGAAACACTCGTCCCCAAATCTGCAGCCGCTTTAAACACCGGATCAATTGTTGCTACTTTATGGTTCACATCATCCAATAAACTATTGGCATTCGCTAAAATATCTTCAGCGTGCTTACTGATCACGTCCAAATCTTCAGTCATCGTTTTCACACTCTTGTTGACCTCACTGAGGGTTCGCACCATCTTCATTAAGAAGGTCCCGATAAATAATACCAAAATTAAAAATGCGATGGCCGCAATCAAACCTGCCACTTGTCCTGCTGTCACTGTACCCCTCCTTACTTTTTACTGTTAGGTTAAGAATAGCATTGCGAATACTTCGACGCAATATAAACCCACCGGAACAACTGCTTTTTTTGAGCCGAATCTGTTACACTAATTGATGAAACTATTTCAAGGAGCGATCGTTATGATATTGACCAGCAACCTCACCCGCTTCATCCAGCACTTCAACTGGCAGCACATTGGCGAACAGATTGCCACAACAGTCTTTCAGCTTTTGCTTGTCACCATCGGACTACTGCTGGTTGACTGGATTGGTAAAAAAATTATTCGGCATTTATTTAAACGTTACCGAAAAAACAAGTTCGTTGAAGGTTCATCAAACCGTGTAGATACTATGTTTACCTTAGTGATGAACATTTTCCAATATACGATTATTTTCTTTTGGATTTATGCGCTGCTATCATTCATGGGCGTCCCCGTTGGTACGTTGATTGCCGGGGCTGGTATCTTTAGTCTAGCTTTAGGTCTTGGCGCACAGGGCTTTGTTTCGGATATTGTCACCGGTGCGTTTATTTTGATGGAAGACCAAATCAACGTTGGTGATTCAGTCAAAATTGGTACGGTGGAAGGTACCGTATCCGCCGTTGGTATCCGGACTACCCAAGTCATCAGTGCGGACGGTACTTTAAACTTCATTCCCAACCGTAATATTACCATCGTCAGCAATAAATCCCGTCATGAGATGCGAGCCATGGTGCAGATCCCCATTTTTCCTGACTCGCCCATTGACCAGATCAACGACATCATTGAAAAAGTGAACCAAACCGTACCAGCACAGTTTCCAACAATCACTCAAGCACCCACAAATATGGGGACGGTGCCCTTAACAAACGGTCAAGTGGTCATTCAAGTTGTCACCTTTACGCAGCCGGGTGAACAGTTTGACGTTCAGCACAAACTGCTGTCTGCTTACTTAAAGGCCATCAATGACGCCAATATTGAACTGCCAACAATTTACCATAACGATGCCAAGTAATGAACAATTTAACTCGACAAATCACAAAAAACAGTAACGACGAATATCCCTAAACTAAGGGGATATCCATCGCTACTGTTTTTGTATACCTATAATGATTAAGCACAATTCATAGCGTAAACTCGTGCATGATCTTAACGGCCACTATTATTTTCCACCGACTTCAGTAACGGTTGAACATCATACTGTTCGGAAAAATTATGGGCTAAATAATTCATCCGCTTCAATAGCTCACGACGGGTAATAATGCCAGTAAAGGTTTTTTCATCTGAAACTACTGGTACAAAATTATCGTCGATCAGTAAATGCATAATCTCTTCTAAATCAGTTGGATCCTCAATCGAACGAAAATCAGTTTGCATCACGTCGGCCACTGTCAGTCGACGTAAGTTTTCTGACGCCACGTGATCCGTGTCCAGCATGTGCTCCGTAATCATTGACAGCGAAACTAACCCGCAGAGGTGCTGGTCATTGTCTAAAACTGGTACTTTAGAGTAACCGACCTTCGTCAGCACCAAAAAGGCGTGGTAACAATCATTTTTTACCATGACATTGGCAACGAGATTAGCTGGAATAATTAAATGATCATGGTCAGCCATAATCATTTTTTTAATTGGTTCATCAATCATTCTTGGAATTCACTTTACCTTTCTAGCGTTGGAATTGCTGATGAAGCTGAGCAACTTTCTTCAATTCACGATCATAAAAATCAACGCGCATTTGATCAGGCAAAACCTCGATGATGGCAAAAGTACCGCCAATCGATGCATATTCACCCCGTGGCAGGGAAATACTGCCGGGATTAACATAGAGACGCCCTTGCGACATTTCAGCTGCTAACCGATGAGTATGCCCGAACAGCACTACCGATGCGCCGATCTCGCGAGCTTTAAGATCTAATCTGGTCAAACTCATGCTAACGTCGTATAAATGCCCATGCGTCATAAAAATCTTTGTGCCGTCAACCATCTGCTGAACTTCATTGGGAAAATCCGTACCGAAATCGTTATTGCCTTTAACAACCTGGACACCCTTGAACAGTGGATCATCCTGCGTCATTTCCGAATCACCGCAATGGAAAATAGCATCCACTTGATGACCATAAGCTTCAAAAATGGTCTGCAGAATTTCCCGGTCACCATGATTATCACTAACAGCTAACAGTTTCATGCTACTTCTCCCACCAATCATCAAACTGAATCATCATTTTTTGCGTAGCCCGGCCTCGATGACTGATGGCATTTTTTTCAGCGTCACTCATTTCTGCCATGGTTTTTCCTTTTGACGGAACGTAAAACAACGGATCATAGCCAAAGCCGTTCTCACCGCGAGACGCAATTAAAATTTCACCATGTACTTCACCGTCTACTACTAACTTTAAACCATTGGGCTTAAGCAAAACTAAAGTGGTGTGGAAAGTTGCCTGTCGTTTATCAGCAGGTACGTTCTTCAGGTTATTCAATAATTTAGCATTGTTAGCAGCATCATCGTGATCACCGGCATATCGTGCTGAGTATATCCCAGGTTCGCCATTTAAAGCAGCCACTTCTAGTCCTGAATCATCAGCTAGAACTGGCAACTGTGTGTGATCAGCAATAGCTTTGGCTTTGATGGTGGCATTCTCTTCAAAAGTAGCCCCGGTTTCTGCAATCTCACCCACGTCGGGATAATCCGCTAAGGTTTTAATCGTAATTCCCTTCGGTGCAAGCATCTCGGAGAATTCCCGTGCTTTACCTTGATTACGAGTAGCAATCACTAATGTATTAGGCTTCATGACTGGACTCCTTTAGTTTCAAATCGCCGTATTCCTCCAGCTGTTCAACTGGAACGTGGCTAACATTCAGTTCAGATAGTTGTAACCAGTCCTTAGCAATGGCACTGAAACTGTTAACATCACCCGTAGTATAAAACTTAGGACGCTCAGACTGGCTGCTAGTATTCAACAGGCCTTCATCAGCCAAAAGTTGTTTGACAACGCCTACCGTCTCCATCCCAGAATCAACTAACGTCACATCTGCCCCCATCGCTGAACGAATTGAGTCGATAAGTAACGGAAAATGCGTGCACCCTAAAATCAAAGTATCTACTGGATGCGCTTTAAAATACTGTAATTGATCAGCAACAAGCTGATTTGTTTGTGGATCATGATACTTATCTGCTTCCACCGCTGTCACGAAGTCGGGACAAGCTAGACCCTCAATCGAAGCATTTGGGGCTAAGTGACTAATGGCGCTCTGATAAGCGTGGCTCTTGATCGTTCCCTCAGTAGCAATCACACCAATGTGCTGGCCAGTTGAAACCTTAACTGCGGTCTGACTGCCAGAATCGATGACGCCAACTACGGGAATCGATAGCTTAGCCTGTAAAATCGGTAACGCTGCTGCGGTAGCAGTATTACAAGCAAGTACCAGCGCCTTAATGTGCTGGTCTAATAAGAAGCCCGCAATTTGCTGAACAAAGTGGGCAACTTCTTCAGTTGGGCGAGGGCCATAAGGTAACCGTGCCTGATCGCCTAAAAAGACAATTGATTCGTTTGGAAGTTGTTTGAGAGCTTCTTTAATAACGGTTAGACCGCCAACACCGGAATCTAAAAAACCAATCGGTTGAGATGTCATCACAATCTCCCTTTCAAATATATCTTGAAACTACATTATTATCCTTTTTAACACCGGAAGCAAGAAATCTCAGTTTTTTTTAAGTTCCGTTAATTATCTTGCAATTTAAGCACATTCCATTGTAATCTTAACGTAATAGAAAAGTGAATGGAGAACACCTCATGAATAATCAGATTTACGCACATTATCTTTCAGATCCCGAAAGCACCCCACTTTTTGGTAAAGCTCTCTTTCGAGACGTTGTTTTAAACGATCTATTGGGCGCCGATGCAGGTAGTATTGCTTACTGGGAAGGCAAGCAGCTGGCAAGAAGGTTCATCCTAGGAAGTATCCAAGATCTCGTTTTATTTTTCCAGCAAGCTGAACTCGGTGATCTGATGCTACAAAAACAAACGGCTAAGGAATGGCAGTTTACACTTAGTGGAAAGCCCGTTACCAGCCGGCTTTCTTTACAGCCAGATGCCACTTTTTCACTGGAAGCCGGTTTTTTGGCACAAACTGCTCAACAAATGGTTGGCGTCATCGCCGAAACCGAAATGGGTGAAAAGCCAAAGCGAGCTGAAGGCATCAGCCTGATCGTTCACTTAGATCCTAAAGACGCGATTTCAGATCCGCAAGAATTAGACGCAATGAAAATCATCGATTAACAAGTATGAAACTAAAAAAATGGTCCCCTTATCAGCATACCAACTGATAATGGAACCATTTTTTTGATGCCTCACTGCGCTTTAAGCTTCAACGTATTGTGACAGTAATTGCTTTAATTGATCCTTGCTGTGATAGCCAACGATCGTATCCACTACTTGACCGTCCTTTTTCACAAGAAGGGTTGGGATACTCATAATACCGAATTTTTGTGGTGTATCTGGATTAGCATCAACATCCATCTTGTTGAATGTTACGTCATCCATTTCACTAGATAGTTGTTCAACTACGGGTGATTGCATCCGGCAAGGACCACACCAAGTTGCCCAAAAATCAGTAAGTGTAACACCCTTCGATGTATCGTCTTCAAAAGTTTTATCAGTCGTTTCTGCAACAGCCATAAAACAATCCCTCCTTTATTTGTTTACCTTTAGTAAGTGTATCAGATTTTCTCAAAAGAACAAGTATTTAGCGTTTAAAGCTTAACGATGGTCGACCCATCACCACCAGCATTAGCCGGTGAAAAACCAAAGGACTTGATCCTTGGATTAGACTGCAGGTATTCAGTAACACCCTTTCGCAGTGCACCAGTCCCTTTTCCGTGAATGATGGTGACTGACGGATAGCCTGCCAAAAGAGCTGAATCAATGAACCGATCAACCTCTGCCATGGCCTCTTCGTAGCGGTGTCCCCGTAAATCTAAGGTCGGTGATACACCATTAGAACGAGTTCGGGTAACCGTTGCTCGCGGTTTCGGTGCTTGCTTTTCAGGTGCTGCCCGTTCCAGATCAGTATCCTCAATCTTCATCTTCAAGATGCCCATTTGGACTTCAAAGTGATGATTATCGATTTTATCCATAATCACACCTCGTTGACCATAGGACCGCACCACGACTTCATCACCAATTTTGAAGTTGTGCCGCTTCTTTTCACGGTTTAAGACCCGGTTCTTCTTCAGGCGCTGATCCTGCTGTAAGGCGTTAATTTGGCCTTTAGCATCAATTAACTGGTCTTCCTTAATTACTGTCTTGCCCGCTTTAAGTTGCTTCTTACGGATATCTTTGATGATCTCATCCGCACGCAACCGCGTCTTTTCCACCAGCTTATTGGCATCGTCTTTAGCCTGCTCCATCAGCTGATCTTTTTGTTTCAGATAACCGTCAAACTTATCTTTCAAATCTTTTTCTAGCTGCTCTGCTTCCGCCAAGTTTTTGGCAGCTGCTGTAGCATCTAAATCAGCCTGCCGCTTTTGAGCCGTTAAATCAGCAATCATATTATTCAAATCTTGACTGTCATCATCAGTCAGACTACGAGCTTCATCGATAATGGTCGATTCAAGTCCCAAACGTGTCGCAATTTCCAAAGCATTACTGCGTCCCGGAATACCAATTAGCAATCGATACGTTGGTTTCAAAGTTTCAGTATCGAACTCCATGCTGGCATTGATTGTTTCCGGTCGATTATACCCATAGGCTTTTAATTCAGGATAGTGGGTCGTTGCAATGACTTCGCTGCCCATAGCGCCGATTTTATCCAAAATAGCCATTGCCAGTGCTGCCCCTTCTTGCGGATCAGTCCCAGCGCCCAGTTCATCCACCAAGATCAAACTGTGATCACTGGCAGCGCCTAATATTGACACGATATTTTCAATATGGGACGAGAAGGTACTTAAATTTTGTTCAATCGACTGATCATCACCGATATCAGCAAACACTTCGTCAAATAAACCAACTTGTGAATGCTCATCCGCAGAAATAAAAAGACCGGACTGGGCCATCAACTGAGTGAGACCAACCGTTTTAAGCGTAATGGTTTTCCCACCAGTGTTTGGTCCAGTGACAATAATTGCCTTGTAATCCTTACCTAAAGCAATATCATTGGCAACAACTCTTTTAGGATCGATCAAGGGATGACGCGCTTGACGTAGCGCAATCTGGTTTTCCGGTGACAAGATTGGCTCCGTCGCTTTTAAATCGTGCGCATAACGCGCCTTTGCGTTAACAAAGTCTAAATGTCCCAGAATTGTTGCGTTATTCTGAATATCTTCTTGATAAGGTCGAAGTAAATTGGACAATTCCAATAAAATTCGCCGTTCTTCTTGCCGCTCAGCGATTTGTGATTCACGTAGCTGATTATTCTTACTAACCACTGATTCTGGCTCAATGTAGAGTGTTTGACCACTGGCACTTTGGTCGTGGACAATACCGCCGAAATGCTGCTTATACTCTGCCTTGACTGGCAAAACGTACCGATCATCACGGATCGTCACCAAAGTATCACTCAAATACTTGGCGTTTTTACCCCGGGTATAGCCCGCCATCTGATCACGAATCGTGCCTTCAAAATTATTGATCTGGCGCCTAATTCGGCGTAATTCCGGTGAAGCTTCATCGGTTAGACGACCATTATCTTCCAATGACACACTTAACCGCCGACTCACATCGGGTAAATGAACTAACTGTCCGACCACGTCGTACAAGCGACGCAGTTCAACCGGACGCTGGTTTAAATCATCAAAGAACCCAATTACCGACTGAACCGTTTTTAGGACCTGGCTGATTTGCGCCAACTCAGTCCCGCTTAACGTCCCTTCAATCGCCAATCGTTTTAAGTGCGGACTGACATCGGCCAACTTAGGAATCGGAATACCACTTTCTAGCCGGTAAATATCTGCCCCATCTTTAGTTTCGTCAATCTGTTCTTGAACCCAGTCGAGATTACTGCTGGGCTCCAATTTTTTTAACTCGGCATCACCCGCAGCAGAAACTAGATACTGTCTTAACTGCTGTTTGATTTGGTCATAGGCCATCGTTTTATAAATTTTGTTATTCATCGTTAACTCCCATAACTCAAATGCTGTTGTGACTCATGATGCTTACTGAAATCCGTTAAACCGTTTTAAAGCTAGGACTCAGGAGAACTTGTGTGATCATCATCCTGATCCTGCTTTTTTAAGCGATCATAAGCTTCGGTCTTTTCTAATTGATCGGATATCGCGTTAAAAGCTAATAAAATCGAGGCTTCTTCCTTACTCATATCAGGTGCCAATTTTTTTAACTGCGCAAGCTGTTTATTCATCAAATCGGTAACAGCTTGCATATGAGCTTCGGTTCGATTGCCGACAATCGTATAACTTTGACCGTCAATTACCGCTTTAAAGCGTCTGCGAGCTGGTTGTGGTTTTTTAGCGTTGTCCAAATGATTCACCTCCAGAGTCTCTATTAAACTCATTTAGCCGCTGACCCAAACGGACCAGCGGCTAAATGAACGAGGATGATATCAGACTTAAAGCTGGCATACCACCTCACTAATACTCATCTACTTAGGATCTGGTACTCCCCAGTCTTGATCGGAAGCATCAGTACCGCCACCATTTAAGAAGGTGTTCAGCATTGACTCAACCATATCCCATTCATCATCGTTTTCGATTGGAATCAAATCGCCGCCTTGTGGATCGGCAGGATCATCACCGTCTGCAAGTTGGTAAGCTTGAATGTCCACTTCTTCATCGTCAGCTTTACCAGCTGGATAAAGTAAAATGTAAGATTTGTTGTAGTCTGGTGATTTAAACGTAAACAGAACGTTATATAATTCCTCGTTGCCGTTTTCATCCACCATTGTAATTTGTTGTTCGTCGTTGTTTTCACTCATGTTAGTCTGCCTCACTTTTCTTTTGTTAAAGGGCCTTTGCGATCCAAGTAGTTCTGAAGAATCAAGCTGGCTGCTAGCTTATCGATCACTTTTTTGCGCTTTTTACGCGAAGTGTCTGCTTCTTCCACTAACATCCGTTCAGCCTCGACGGTGGTTAACCGTTCATCCTCAAAATCGACTGGTAAATCAAATGTTTGTTTCAATAATTCTCCATAATCTTGAGAAGCCTGGGCTCTAGGTCCCAGCGTGTTGTTCATGTTCTTCGGTAATCCTAAGACGAAACCGGTCACTTCATAATGTTCAACCAGTTCCTTCACTCGGTCAATGCCAAACTGTTTTTCTTCTTCATTGATTCGAATGATCTCAATACCCTGCGCAGTCCAGCCGAGCATGTCACTCACCGCAACTCCGACAGTTCTTGAACCTACATCTAATCCCATTAATCTTATCACTTAGTAGCCGTCCCATTCTCATTTAGGTAGAAGCGAACCAATTCTTCAATGATTTCGTCGCGCTCATGCTTACGAATCAAATTCCGGGCGTCGTTAATACGAGGAATGTAAGCCGGATCTCCGGATAACAGGTACCCGACGATCTGATTAATTGGATTATATCCCTTTTCCTCCAACGCTTGGTACACAGTCACCAATGTCTCATGAACATCTTTCGGCTTCTTATCACCGAAATCAAAATACATGGTTTTATCTAACGTACTCATGATCACACCTCCACCAATGCTATTTGTTCTTATTTTACCTAATATGGTCAAGAACGACAATGGTTGTGGAGCGTTGTAATTGGAATGAAATATATTAAACAGCAATTGAACGCTTTTTCAACCTAGTAAGTAAAGTCTAACACGTTAGCCTAAATTTGACAGCCATTTTGCAGCTTCGGTCATGGCATCCTGCAAACCTGCTGGGTTCTTACCACCCGCCTGTGCGAGGTTTGGCCGGCCACCGCCGCCACCATTAATTTTTGGTGAAATCGCTTTGATTAAGTCACCGGCTTTAACACCGGCCTTAATAGTATCGTCATTGACGGCCACGATCAAGTTAGCCTTTTCGCCCACTTCAGCACCTAATACTAACACGTCGGATAATTCCTTTTGACGCCAAGTATCAGCCAGCTGACGCAACTGATCCATAGAGGAAACTTGAACCACACCGGTGATCAACTTTTTACCGTTAACATCTTGAACGTTATCAAAAATGGCACCGGCTTGTTGACTAGCAAGTTTCGCTTCCAAACTGTCCGCTTTATTCGACAACGTCTTAATTTGTTCTTGCAGTTGCTGAATCTTTACGGGAACATCTTCAACTTTTTGTGACTTCAATGTAGCAGCCGCATTCGTCAAGATTTGGTCGTGCTTTTCAAGGTATTCGTAAGCATCACCCGCAGTGACGGCTTCGATTCGTCGAGTACCAGCACCGATACCCGTTTCCGAGGTGATCTTAAATAGACCCAGTTCGTTGGTATTCTTGACGTGAGTCCCACCACAAAATTCGATGGAGAAGTCGCCAACTGAAACCACCCGGACTTTGTCGCCATACTTGTCGCTAAATAGTGCAATGGCGCCCATTTTCTTACCGGTTTCTTGGTCAGTCACCGTAGTTGTCACAGGGATTTCTTCAAAAATCTTCTCATTAACGATGGCTTCTACCTTGGCGAGATCTTCTTCAGTAACTTGACCAAAGTGGGTAAAATCAAACCGCAAATAGTTTGGTTCAACCAGTGAACCTGCTTGCTGCGTATGACCACCGAACACGTTTCTCAATGCTTGATCCAACAGGTGAGTTGCCGTATGGTTTTTCTCAACTTTACTGTGAAAATGAGCATCGACTTTAAGCGTCATTTGGTCGCCAACTTTAATACCGCGGTGCAGCTTCAAAGTGTGCAGGTTTTGACCATTTGGTGCATGTTGCACGTCTTCAACGGTGGCAATTAAATTGCCGTTTTCGTCTAAAACATCACCCTTATCAGCAACTTGACCGCCCATTTCAGCATAGAACGGTGTCTTGTCAAAAATGACTTGGGCAACTTCGCCTTCAGTAGCATCCGTTAACTTTCCGTCAGCCACGATGTCCGTTATTTTAGCATTTTTAACTTCTAACTGCGTGTAACCAACGTATTCACTTGGTGATTTAACGCCAACTAAAACATCGGATTGCACACCCATTGAGTTATCGGTATTACGGGCTTTACGGGCGCGATCCCGTTGCTTCTTCATTTCAGCCTTAAAACCGTCCTCATCAACTGTAATATGATCGTCAAAAGCGTATTCCCGGGTAAGTTCAACTGGGAACCCATAAGTATCGTAAAGTTTGAAGGCTTCTGCACCATCGATTTCAGACTTGCCGCTCTTCTTGGTTTCAGCAATCAATGAGTTCAGTAAATTCAACCCATCAGACAAGGTTTCGTTAAAGCGATCTTCTTCAGACTTCACAACTTGAGCGATATAATCACTGTTTTGCAGCACTTCAGGATAGTAAGCCTTCATTGCTTCACCAACGACGGGAACCAGTTTGTAAAGGAAAGCACCTTGAATACCAAGTTTTTGGCCATTGACAACGGCCCGTCTGATCAAGCGACGAATAACGTAGCCACGGCCTTCATTAGAAGGTAAGGCACCGTCCCCGATAGCAAACGTAATGGCTCTAGAGTGGTCAGCAATCACCTTGAACGAAATATCTAGTTTAGGATCCTGACCATACTTTTTACCGTCACTGTATGATTCAGTAGCGTGAATCATTGGTAAGAAGAGGTCAGTTTCAAAGTTCGTTTTGGCATTTTGGAAAACGGAAACCACTCGTTCCAGCCCCATCCCAGTATCAATGTTTTTACGTGGTAATGGCTTGTACGAGCCATCTGGTTCATGGTTGAACTGTGAGAACACAATGTTCCAGATTTCCAAGTAACGTTCGTTTTCACCGCCAGGATAGTTTTCTGGATCATCTTCAGCCAAGTTATTAAAAGATTGGCCACGATCGTAGAAAATTTCACTATCTGGACCTGAAGGACCCTCACCGATGTCCCAGAAGTTATCTTCTTGCTCCACAATATGATCTGGTGCCACGCCTACTTCTTCCCAGCGCTTCTTAGCAGCATCATCTTCTGGATAAACGGTAATGTACAATTTTTCTGGATCCCAGCCAAACCAGTCATCGGAAGTTAACAGTTCCCAAGCCCAGGCAATAGCTTCATCCTTGAAATAATCACCAACTGAAAAATTACCGAGCATTTCAAATAAGGTATGGTGTCGAGCAGTCCGGCCAACGTTTTCAATATCGTTAGTCCGAATAGACTTTTGAGAACTGGTCATCCGTGGGTTCTTTGGCACAACGGAACCGTTAAAATAGTTCTTCATGGTGGCAACACCTGAGTTGATCCATAGCAAAGTTGGATCATCAACTGGCACTAGTGAAGCACTAGGCATGATTGTGTGACCCTTGCTCTTAAAGAAATCCAGATACATCTGGCGAATTTCACTGCTGCTTAATTTTTTCAATATCTTTCTCCTTTTTAAAATAATAAAACACCGCTGCTAGTAAAGACGCCATAGACGCGGTACCACTTTACTTGCAACGATGTTTGATCGTTTACCTCTTAAGGCTCAATGCGCTGAGCAACGGTTATTTAATTCTTTACAAGGGAGCACTCAGCATGGGAATCGTTTTTCACATCAGCCAAAACGTTTCTTAAAAGTCCGGCCGCTAAGCATATCCTCGCAATTAATACGCATATTAGTATACATTTTTTACAAAATTCATGCAACCTGCTTTACCATATCGATTAAGCAAGTTCGCAGATTATTTGTAACGCTGTGATGAAGCTTTTTTGTTCTTTCGATTGGTTCGGTTCTTTTGACGCATTTCAACACGGTGTTCAAACCATTGTTCCTTAGAAATCGCCTTTTTGATGTTCTTCTTGTAGCCTGGTTTGACAGTCCTCTTTTTCTTCTGAATTCTACCCGCCAATGAGCCAGAAATCTTCTTTGCTCGAGGGCCACGCTTCTTACGCCGGTTACGGTCAAAGGAATCAACAACTTCGCCATTCTTGATCTGCTTGGGTTTAAACACGATCCCCATATCTTCAAGTTCCTGAATCTGTTCTTCTTGATCAGGCGTGTAAAAAGTAATGGCTGTTCCTGGCAAGCCTTTCCGACCCGTCCGGCCGACCCGGTGAATAAAGTAATCGAGGTCGTCAGGAATACCATCGTTGATCACGTGGGAAACGCCATCGATATCAATGCCTCGAGCGGCTAAATCAGTAGCCACCACAAATTGGAAGTCCAGGTTTTGAATCTCACGCATCACCCGTTTACGCTGCCGGGCTGGAACGTCACCGTGGATCACAGCAACCTTTAAGCCTTGTGCTTTAAGGTAATCGGCAATTTCTACTACTCGTTGCTTGGTGTTAGCAAAAACCAAAGCTAAATAGGGTTCACCCATGGTCAGCAACTGATAGATCAACTCGTTCTTCGAGTGACCCTTCGTTGGTAGCAACCAGTTATCAATGGTCGGACTGATCACTGACTTAACTGGGATTTCTTCTACCACTGGATTGTCCATGTATTTCTTCAAAAATGGCCGTAACTTGGCAGGAATCGTTGCTGAAAAGACCATCATTTGCAAGCGTTCAGGCATTCTTGCAGCAATTTGATCAACGTCAGCTAAGAAACCTAAATCAAGGGTCATATCCGCTTCATCCACAACAAATTGCGCAGCCGTATGCACGTCGAGCGCACCGTTTTTAATTAAATCACGAATTCGTCCTGGTGTGCCAATGACTAATTCGGGCTGTTCACGTTCCAATTTTTCAATTTGACGTTTCTTATCCGTACCACCGACGTAGTTACCGATCCGAATGGGCTGAGGACTGTGCTTAGCCAATTGCTTCGCATCCCCATAAATTTGATAAGCCAATTCACGGCTAGGTGTTGTAATGACTGCTTGAACTTCGTGGGTCTCTGGGTCTAACGCATCGAAAATTGGTAGCAAAAAGGCGTGGGTCTTCCCGCTACCTGTTTCTGACTGACCAATCACACTCTTTCCGGCGCGGATCACGGGAATCAATTTTTCTTGAATCCCGGTTGGTTCTGTGAAACCGAGTTCTGCCACTGCCTCGTTTAAAAAGGGCTTTAAACCGAACTCTTCAAAAGTTTGACTCATGTTATTCTCCTTGTTTTGACAATAGGGCGTCTAGTTCTTTAACGACTTGCTTGATTTCATCATCGTCGTGAGCCACGGCACCGCTGGCTAAAGCGTGTCCGCCGCCACCGTGTCGCTTCGCTAATTCATTAATGGCTGGACCCTTTGACCGTAACCGAATCCGGTAAGTGTGGTCTTTAGATTCCACGAAAATTGCCCAAGCAGAAACTTCCTTCAGCCGGCCTGGTAATGGCACAACTGAACTGGTAGATTCATCCCCGAGTTTGAAGGGTTCCAATACCTCATCACTCAGTTTGATATACGCTGCACCACTGGGTAAAATGGTTAAGTTTTCGTAGACGTAAGCTGATAGTCGCGCTAACGGAATTGAAATTTCGTCTTCTTTTTGATTAACATCACTGGCAGAAAAATCGAACTGCATTAACTCACCAGCTACTTTCATAGTGTGGGTTGAGGTTGATGGATACATGAATCGGCCTGTATCACCGACGATACCAGCATACAGCACCCTGGCAGCTTCAGCCGTGCAAGTCAATTCTGGCTGCATCGCAGTATAAAAATCGAAGACTAACTCTGACGTGCTGGAAGCCTCTGGTGATACCCACATTGGATCGCCAAACTGGTCATCGTTAGGATGATGATCAATTTTAATCAGCTGGTCACCCTTGCTGTAGCGGTCATCGTCAATTCGCGGCTGATTAGCCGTATCCAAAACAAGTACCAACGCGTCCTTATACACATCATCTTCGATCGTATCCGTTTTGCCTAACCAATCGAAACCAGGGTATTGTTTACCAACCGCATAGATTTTTTTATCAGGAAAACTGGCTTTTAAAATCCCTGCTAACCCCATCTGAGAACCGATTGCGTCTGGGTCTGGCCGTTGGTGTCTATGAATAATAATCGTTTGATGTTGTTTGATTGCCTTTAATATTTCAGTCTGTGTTTCTTTTAATGTCATGCTGAGTATCACCTTTCAACTCGCTTAGTCGTCCTATCAGTATAAGTTGTCTAGTCACCGAAAGCAAGAAGCCATAACGAATGACTTAAAAATTATTTACCTGTAAATCATAACTCAAATCTGCCATTTTTGTTAACTCTCATGATACTTTCGGCGCTGTTCATGCTCGAATAGGTCTAACGCAATGTTTTCAAACGTGATCGGTGCTAACCCAGTTAAGGTAATACCAAGCAACCGAACCCCTTCTGGATTATCTGGCAACGTGTTCATAATGTCTTTAGCCATTTGCGCATACAGTTGGGGATCATTAGCTAAAAAATCGGGCTGCGTAGTCCGTTTAGTTTTGGTTTTAAAATCACCATAGCGGACTTTTAATACTAGGGTACGGCCGTGCATTTGCTGTTTCTTTACCGTTTCAGCTAACATCGATGCCAGCTTATCTAACTGCGTATCGACTTCACTGCGATTGGTCAAAAACGGCCAGTAAGTCGTTTCGTTACCAATGGATTTGCGTTCCCGCTGGTATTCCACGGGGCGATCGTCTGCACCACGAACACGTTGATACAAGATTTCGCCAAAGCGACCAAACTTGTTGATTAAGTCTAGTTCATCCCAAGCGTACAGGTCTTGCCCAGTAAGAATGTTTAAATCATGCATTTTAGGGACCGTTTTCTTACCTACTCCGCGGAACCGCTCAATTGGCAGCTGCATTAAAAAGTCGTGAGCATCTTCAGCGTGAATAATGGTAATGCCCACCGGTTTGCGGTAATCAGACGCTTCCTTAGCAAGAAACTTACTATAAGAAATACCGATTGAACTAGTTAAATGAGTCTGATCCCAAATTTCGGCTTGTAAGCGAACAGCCAGTTCAACCGGATCTTCGATTTTCAATTTATTTTGAGTCACATCCAGATATGCTTCATCGAATGCGACAGTTTCAATAATATCGGTGTATTCATGAAAAATGCGGTGAATGTGATCAGAAATGGCCCGGTAATGGTGAAAATTTGGTGTCACAAACACCGCTTTTGGACACAGTTTTAATGCCTGCTGAGCCGGCATTGCCGAATGAATGCCAAACTTTCTGGCCACATAGTTGGCGGTAGTCACAACTCCTCGACCACCTGTTTGCCGCGGATCACGAGAAATTACTAAGGGCTGTTTCTTATAGGCGGGTGTATCGCGCTGCTCGATGGAGGCGTAAAAGGCATCCATATCGACATGCAAGATTTGACGACTATCATCAACATGCACTGGATTATCCAAACTGACGCCCCCTCTTTACAAAATAAAAAATCTCCCTTGATAAAAAGGGAGATAAAAGCTACTTTTCAGCTTTGGTATCATCTGTCGAATCATCAGTTGCTGCGTCTGAAGGCGTTGCTTCAGCCGTTTCAGCTTTGTCATCTTCAGTTGGTTCAGCTGGTTTTTCTTCAGCTGCTGCGGCGCTAGTAACTTCACTAGCGGCAGAACGTTGGGTCACTGATGCGATGGCATTTAAGTCAAAGACCAAATAAATCCCGTCACAATCAAGTGTCACTGTCTTAGCTTCCATGTTGATCTCATCGATCACACCGTGAAGTCGACCAATGGTAACAACGTGATCGCCCTTTTTCAGTTGGTTCAACGTATCTTGATGCTTCTTTTGTTGCTTACGTTGTGGCCGGATCATCAAGAAGTACATTGCAACGATCATCACCACAATCAACAACATGCTGGAGTAACCCCCAGCGTTCGAGCTTGCTAAAACGTTCAAATTCTTTCACCCACCTTTGTCTACTCTATAATTTAACAAAAATTCGGCTATCAGTCTATCAAATATTAGAAATTTTTAGGATTTGGCTGATTATATCCGTATTCTTCGAAGAAATTAGCCCGAAAATCCAGTAAATTATCCGCCATGATAGCTTCACGCACTTTTTGCATCAGATGCAACAAAAAATATAAATTATGATAACTCGTTAATCGCAGGCCGAAACTTTCATCCGCTTTGAATAAGTGGCGAATATAGGCACGGGTGTAATTACGACACGTGTAACAGTCACACTGATCATCAATGGGTGAAAAATCACGGGCGTACTTAGCGTTTTTCACTGTCAGGCGACCATGACTCGTCATGCAGGTACCGCGACGAGCAATTCGGGTCGGCAGCACGCAGTCAAACATATCAATGCCGCGCATCACACCATCAATCAGCGAATCCGGTGACCCAACACCCATTAAATAACGTGGCTTATTAGTTGGTAGCATGGGCGCCGTAAAATCAAGCACCCGATTCATCTCAGCCTTGGATTCACCCACTGAAAGTCCACCGATGGAATAACCAGGGAAATCCATGCTGACAAGATCGTGGGCGGACTGACGACGTAAATCCTCATATCCGGCCCCTTGAACAATTCCGAACAGCCCTTGCCAGTCAGGATTAGCGTGGGCCTTTAAGCCCCGTTCTGCCCACCGCGAAGTCCGCTCAACTGAATGCTTAATGTAGTCATAACTCTCAAAAAACGGCGGGCATTCATCCAAACTCATCATAATGTCGGGTCCCAGGTCGTTTTCAATCTGCATCGCTTTTTCGGGTGATAGGAACATCCGATCACCGTTAGAAGGATTCCTGAAGTGAACCCCTTCTTCCGTAATATTACGGTTCTCTGCTAAAGAAAAGACTTGAAAGCCACCAGAATCAGTTAAGATTGGCTTGTGCCAATTCATGAATTTATGCAGTCCACCAGCTTCTTTAACTAAATCTTCCCCTGGCTGAAGCCATAGATGATAAGTATTCGCTAAGATCACACCAGCACCCATCTCATCTAACTCTTCGGGGGCCAGTGATTTAACGGTGGCTTGTGTCCCCACCGGCATAAACATCGGTGTTGGAAAAGTGCCGTGGGGCGTAATTAGTTCACCTAGCCGCGCACCAGTATCTTTTTCAGTTTTGATAAGGCGATATTTAATCGCTGGTTCCATTGCTATTCCTCCGTATTTAACTAACAACGGCCCTTTGCCATTATCAGCAGCAAAAGGTCGTCATACAATTACTATTTAATGAACATGGCATCACCGAAGCTAAAGAAACGATAGCGTTCTTCGATGGCATGCTGATAAGCATTTAAAATATTGTCGCGACCAGTGAAAGCGGCCACTAACATCACCAATGTCGATTTAGGCAAATGGAAGTTAGTAATAAAGGCATCAACGACTTGCCACTTGTAACCCGGTTTAATGAAGATATCGGTCCAGCCAGAATCAGCTTTGATTTCACCATTGAACTTAGTCCCAATTGTTTCTAACGTCCGAATGGAAGTGGTCCCGGTAGCGACGATGCGCCCACCGTTTTCACGAACTTCATTCAAGGTCTTAGCTGATTCTTCCGACAGTTGGTAAAATTCCGAATGCATCTTGTGATCTTCGATATTCTTTTCGTCCACTGGCCGGAAAGTTCCCAAGCCTACGTGAAGTGTCAGATAAACCAACTTAATGCCCTTGTCCTGCACCTTTTGTAACAACTCTTTAGTCCAGTGCAGACCAGCTGTAGGGGCAGCCGCAGAACCCGGCGTTTTGGCATAAACCGTTTGATACCGTTCCGGATCATCGAGCTTTTCTTTAATATAAGGTGGTAATGGCGTCTCACCAAGTTTTTCAAGGATCTCCATGAAGATGCCGTCGTAATGAAATTCGATCATCCGACCGCCATGTTCCAGTTCCTTAGTTACTGTCGCGGTTAACAAACCATCACCAAAGCTAATAACGGAACCGACTCTGATCCGTTTAGCTGGCTTCATCAGTGTCTCCCATTCGTCACCCTTGGTATTATGCAGTAACAGTACCTCTGCATGTCCGCCAGTATCTGGCTTAACACCATAGATTCGCGCTGGCATTACTCGAGAATTATTCATTACCACAGCATCGCCGGGATTCAAATAATCGATAATGTCGTAAAAATGTTTGTCAGCCATTTCACCGGTTTCGTGATCTAAAACAAGTAATCGGGAGGCATCCCGTTTTTCAATCGGTGTCTGGGCAATCAGTTCGTGTGGTAAATCGTAATCAAAATCTTCAGTTGTTAGTGTCATTATGAAGGTCCTTTCACTTGTTGTCAGGCGTTATTCCAAGATGTTCATAGGCCAGTGGTGTCACCATTCGTCCACGAGCCGTTCGTTTAATAAAACCCTTTTGCAATAGAAATGGTTCGTACATTTCTGCTACCGTATCGGTTTCTTCACCAATATTTGCAGCTAATGTATTCAAGCCAACCGGCCCGCCATTATAAAAGCGAATCATGGTCTCCAGTAGTTTAATATCAGTCTGATCCAACCCTTCGTCATCAACCTGCAGCATTTGTAAGGCATGCTGAACAATGGTCCGATCGATGGAGTCGTGGTGTTCCGAAACTTCAGCAAAATCACGAATTCGTTTTAATAAACGGTTAGCGATTCGTGGCGTCCCCCTTGAACGACGGGCAATCTCGTGTGCCCCTTCTTCCTGGATCGGTGAGTTTAAAATTTTAGCAGAACGCTTCACGATTTGTTCTAATTCAGTCGTATTGTAATAAGCCATATGGCCCACAATACCGAAACGATCTCGTAAAGGTGCTGATAAAAGCCCCGCCCGGGTAGTCGCCCCAATCAACGTAAAGGGTGGCAGTGGAAAATGGATTGGGTGGGCTGTCGGTCCCTGCCCCACAACAATATCAATGAAGAAATCTTCCATTGCCGAATACAGCATTTCTTCCACTACTTTTGGTAGCCGATGAATTTCGTCAATAAATAAGACGTCACCAGGATTAAGCTCATTTAGCAGTGCCACTAGGTCACCCGTTTTTTCAATGGCCGGGCCACTAGTCGTCTTGATACCCACTTGCATTTCACTAGCAATAATCATGGCTAAGGTTGTTTTCCCAAGTCCAGGAGGCCCATATAAAAGAACGTGGTCCAATGCTTCCTCGCGCTTTTTAGCAGCACGAATATAAACACTCAGTTCCCGTTTTAAGCCGGTCTGACCGATGTACGTCGATAAACTGCTAGGGCGAAGCGACTGTTCAATGGATGTTTCTGCTTCGTCTTGTTTATCACCGGCAACTATTCGGTTATCTTCGGTCATCTGCTCGCCCCCTTGACTTCATCCTTGTTACTAATTCGTTAATAGTTTCAGTGCAGCACTTAAATAAGCATCCGTGGTTTGTTCGGGTTCACTTTGCAACGTCTTTTCTACCCGCTTAATATCACGGTCTTTATACCCTAGTGCAGTTAAGGCTTCTAGTGCGTCAGCTAAAGCAGCGTTGTCAGTTGATGAAATTGAAGGATGTGGTTTATCAAATAAACTATTTGCCGAAAACTCGTCTAACTTATCCTTCAAATCCAGCACAATTTGTTGAGCGGTTTTCTTCCCAATCCCAGGAAACTTCGTCAAATAACTCACGTTGTCTTGGCTGATGGCTTCTACGATTGCCTGTTGGTCACCGTTTGCTAGAATTGCCAAGGCGCTTTTAGCGCCAATACCGGACACTGCCAGTAATTTCTCAAATAACTGTTTTTCCTTTAGTGAACTGAATCCGTATAACGTCTGAGCAGTATCACTAATCGTCTGATGAATATAAACTTTGGTAAGGTCGTCACCGACTTCAAACCGAAACGGATTAGCCACCCGAACCAGGTAACCCACTCCGTTAACATCAAGCACAATGTAAGCAGGCTGAATGTCGACAACTTGACCATTTAAATACTCATACATTTCTACGATAGCTCCAGTTCTATAATTTAAGTAAACGTATGTTTGCTTATGAGATTGTAACATGAATAACGGCCGACAGGCAAGGTAGTCTCGTAAACTAATAAAACCCGATTTATCGGCTTTGTAGACCAATAATCAGGTTATTTTTAACGTCTAGCATGGGCTTAAATGCCGCACTTTTCAAGACTTAAGTTTAATTTTATCCGGTTTCACTGCTAACGCAATTATACCTGCAACAATGCCTAGATAATAGGTCAGCAGCCGCCAAAGCAGCATTGCAAGCACTAACTTACTAGAATTCGTGATATACGAACTAAAAAGTACCGTAAAGGCATATTCAGCCCCACCGGACCCACCAGGAATTGGAAAAATGGAAATCACCATGACGATCAAAACGTGTAAAGAAGTGATCATTACAATATTGGCCTGAGTGTATCCCAGCGAAAGCATAATAAAATACGGCACTAAGTAGTAAAACATCAACTGGAAGAAGGTAATCACGATCACCTTCAGCAATAACTTCCATTGACCAATGAGCTGAACACTTTCCTGATAAAATAAATCGATCTTCGTATCCAGCCTAACGATCCAGGCGTTAGTCTTTTCTGCACTAGTAAACCAGCGAACGGGAATCATCACAATACGCATGGCCTTCTTGGTGAACTGCGGCCAAAACATCACTAAAAACAAGCCGATGATCACGGCGAAGTGAATGACAAACCCAAACACCACGAACAACGATAAGTAACTCATCTTACTGACCATATAATGAAAGCCAATAATCAAGGCAATCAAGAAGTTGATGACGATCATGGCCTGGTAAACGATGAATTTCATCAACAAAATTGAGCTGGCTTTGCCACCATCAATACCACTTTGCAGCATGGCAATTAATTGAGCTGGCTGTCCACCGGATGAAAAGGGTGTGATACCGTTGAACAGCTGCTCGATCAACGGAATTCGCAGCGCACTTTTAAACGAATATTGTCCCAGCCGTTCATCCGCAAAAACCTTCACCACTAGTCCTTCCAACAAGAAGTACAGTAGCATACAGGCCACCGCAACTAACAGCCAGCCTTGGTGAATCGTCGTAAAATCACGGATTAAAATATTGAGTTTAATGTCCCGTAATGAGTAACCGAAGATTGAAACACCCAGTAGTATGATTAGGAACAATGCAATTTTATTACGTCTCGACATAGTAATCTATCCTCTTTTTGCCTGTTCAGTATAGAATTGCAGCCAGATTTTGGCTAATCGTTCCTCTGAGTAGTAGTCTGCACCCTGTTCGGCTTTCTTTTCAAGCGCCAGAAGGGCATCTGAGTTTGAACTAAGATTAGAAATGATTTGATCCATTTCCTCCACGTCTTTAGCCGCGGCATAGTCCCCCTCGATGATGGCATGATATAAATCTAAATCCCGGAGCAACACGGGAGTATGGGTACTAAACGCCTCCAGTACGGACATTGGGAATAGCTCGTTATAAGATGGCAGTAAAAATAAATCTGCCATGTTGTAGTAATCCACCAACTTGTCGCGATCAATAATACCTGGGAAACTCAAATTGGCAGGCGGATTATCCACTACCTGCTTCAGTTTCTCATACCCATCAGTAATGCGACCAAAAGAAAATCCCCCGGTCCAGATAAACTGGATTTCGGGATGCCGTTTTGCTAATTCGATAAAATCAAAAACGCCCTTACGAACCTGAACCTGTCCCGAACCCAAAATGGTAAATTTATCAGGGTAGCCGTACTGTTTTCGCAGTGTCTGCCGTTGCTGATCATCGGCAGGGTGAAACTCTTCCGCACTAACAAAATTAGGAATGTAAGTCACCTTATCTTTACTGATGCCATACGCTTCCAGCTTAGGAATAAACGACGGATTGACCACCACTAACTGATCCATCCGTTTATAAAACGCAATCACATAACGATAAAAAACGGCCTTCGCAATTTTAGGTAACTTCAAACTACCTTCCAACGTTTCGGGCAGAAAATGTACAAAGCCGACTTTACGCCCCCGTCCAGGCATAAAAGTCGACAAGTAATACGGAAAGTTAACTGTATGATAATGGCTGATGTCACAGCGACCATATTTATTGATTTTAAGTGTAATCTGGTCAGCTTCACGAGTTCTCAACAATCGAACCAACTCCGTGTAGACACTGCCCACACCCTGACCTTTAACTGAATCTGCCGCCGAAAACATTGTGATATTTAACATACATAGCTCCGTTTCTTATTTCATTATTCTTAATTACCAACGTCCGCTGAACTTTCGTGAGCCTCTTCATAGTTAAGCTGAGCATCACGGTAAAAGGCAACGATTTGTTCACCAAATGTTTCGCTTGAGACCTGCTTTAAAGTTTGATTTAAAACGGTATGATCAGCAATTTTATCATGCTTAAGATAATAAATCATCTTCTCAATCATTTCATTATGCGTCTTAAAAGTTGCACCTAATTCTGGATCCTGCAACAGGTCATCCGTATAAGGGCTGCTTTTAACCACAATTTTTTTATCAGAGGCTAAAGCTTCAATGTAGGTCAGCCCCTGTGATTCTGAATCAGAAGCCGAAACAAACAAATTAGTGGCATGATAAAAGGCCGAAACTTCATTATTATTAATCTCACCGGTAAAAATGACATGGTCATCCAACCCAAGATCATGGCTTTGCTGCTCAAGGTCTTCCTTAGCGGGACCGTCACCGACGATCATCAAATACGCGTTGGGAATCGTTTCTAAAATGGTAGCGAAACCATCGACAATCTCTTTGATATTTTTCTCATACGCCACTCGGCTTAACGATAACATCATGGGTGCGTCAGCCGGAATATGGTACTTTTCCCGGACATTAAGTTCGTTTTCGTCCGGCTCATACTGTTCCAAATCGATCCCAGTCGGAATCACTCGAATTGGCGCTTTAACACCGTAATCGCTGAGTTTATCGATTACCCGTTCACTAGGCGCAACGACACCATCTAAATGGCTGCAGAAAGCTAACGTCATCTGCTTAACGTGCACTGGCTTCAAAATCTTACCGTTAGCAACGTAGTGCAAATAGTCCTCATACATGGTGTGATACGTGTGGATACACGGGATTTTCATCGCTCGGGCAACAAACTTACCGATCATGCCCATGGAAAACTCAGTCTGGGTGTGGACAATGTCCAAATTCAACTCTTTAGCCAGCTGATAGGCATGCAAAAGGCCCCGAAAAGCGATTCGCCGATCGGTAAATGAAACGAATGGCACACTGGGAAAACGAAAGATGTTGCGTTCGTAAACATCCTTCTCCACGTGTGGATCAGTTGTGGTAAAGATATACACCTGATGCCCTTGTTTTTCCAGCTCATGCCGTAGTGTTTTGATTGAAGTTGCCACACCACTCACTTGAGGGAAGTATGTGTCAGTAAATAACCCTATGTTCACGACAAAATCCCCCCTATCATTAAATCCGTCTTCTTGTTGTTGATAATTATATTGGTTAGGTATGTTGATTGCAAGAATAGAAAACCACATTTGGTCAACGGTTTCAGCCTTGCATGAATGCGTTTATTCAATTAATAACGATAACTTATCACCCACTAAGGTGCAAGCCACTTTGACGTTTCTTAATTTAAACATAAAAACGGCTCACCAGAAATAAAATATTCCGAGTGAACCGTAATTGATGTCATTAGCTTGCCAAATTGCGGCAAGCCATTATTGATCAGTAAGTATAATTGCGAGTCCCTTAGTCAGTAAGGCCTTCAGCCTTCATCGTCTTAGCGACTTCTTCCATAGCTTCAGTCTCATCGTCGCCATCAGCAGAGATGGTAACATCGGTGTTTTGACCAACACCTAATGACATAACACCCATGATGGACTTCAAGTTGATAGACTTCCCATCATACTCTAAGTTAATGTCTGAGTTAAACTTGCTGGCTGCTTGTACTAACAAGGTTGCAGGACGGGCATGAATACCAGCTTCTGCGGTAATCCGAAAGTTGCGCTTTTCCATAATATATCGATCTCCTTTATCTGCTAGAAACAAATTGGGCTATTTTTCATTAGTTTCATAACTACATCTTTTATGAAATAAATAGAAAAACACCTTTACTCTAAGAGTATCAATTTATTCAAGAAAATACAAGCAGTTGGGGAAAATAATCAACCGCTTACATTGTCTATTTACTGTGTTTGGTCATGGTCATAGTGATAAATGATCTTACCGTTTTTCTCAGCTTTACCCACAATCCGTTTACGCGACTCAAACTGCATGTAGGCTGTTTGAAACGCCATGAAATCTGCTGGTTCAACTGTAAATTCATCTAATTCACCCGATTTGAGTTGCGCCATCAAATTGGCATAGTCTTCAGCCAAAACCGTCACCTCCACAGCACGAAAAATTTAATTCAATACATTGTACCATAACTTCCAGTCAGAAGTCCGTTATCACAGCATGGATAAACGACTTATTTACCTAGAAAATACCGATTATTCAGTCAAACTGCTTGCAACATCTGCCAAAATGAAGTAAAACATTACTTGAGTTAGCACTCGAGTAGTGATGGTGCTAATTTTAACTGATAAGTGCGAGCAAATGACTTGCGAAACCACTTGAATATTGTATAATGTGTTTAAAGGTCAAGATTGGTCAAACATTTGATCAGTGACTGACTTGACTACTTTAATAAGAGAGGAGTCAAGATATGCTGTGTCAGAATTGTCATCAACGTGAAGCGACGATTCATTTGTACCTGAATGTGAATGGTCAGCGACAGCAAGTTGATCTTTGTCAAAATTGCTATCAACTTCTTAAAAATCAGCAGAATAACTCTAATCCTGGAAATGGAGGCGCACAAATGGCACAAGATCCATTTGGTTTTGGTAACCTAGATGATATTTTCCGCGCCATGCAGGGCGGTAACCCTAATGGCAATCCTCAAGGCTATCAGCAACAGGTACCGCCTACCCAACCAAGCGGTCCCCGTAACGGTGGTGGCCAAAATGGTAACGGCAACGGTGGCCTACTAGGACAATACGGGTTAGACCTCACCCAATTAGCGAGTGAAGGCAAGATCGACCCCGTCATTGGCCGTGATCGTGAAATTTCTCGCGTTATCGAAATTTTAAATCGACGAACGAAGAACAATCCCGTTTTAATCGGTGAAGCCGGTGTTGGTAAAACGGCGGTAGTTGAAGGGTTAGCTCAAAAAATCGTTTCCGGCGACGTTCCGCAGAAACTGCAAAACAAGAAGATTATTCGTTTTGACGTGGTTTCCCTTGTCCAAGGAACTGGTATCCGTGGTCAATTTGAGCAACGGATGCAACAGTTAATGAAGGAAGTTACCGATAATCCTAACGTGATCCTCTTTATTGACGAAATCCACGAAATCGTGGGTGCTGGTAACGCTGAGGGCGGCATGGACGCTGGTAACGTCTTAAAACCAGCCCTTGCTCGTGGCGAATTCCAGTTAGTCGGTGCGACAACTTTAAATGAATACCGTGATATTGAAAAGGATCAAGCACTGGCTCGTCGTTTGCAGCCTGTTACTGTAAACGAACCATCTCCTGAGGAAGCCGTTAAGATTTTAAAGGGTATCCAAAAGAAGTACGAAGATTATCACCACGTCCACTATACGGACGGTGCCCTAGAAGCAGCGGTCAAATTATCCGACCGTTACATCCAAGACCGTTTCTTACCTGATAAGGCGATCGACCTGCTTGATGAATCAGGTTCCAAGAAGAACTTAACCATTAACGTTGTTGATCCAAAGACCATCGATGATAAGATTAAGTCGGCTGAAGATCAGAAACAAGCCGCTTTGAAACAGGAAGATTACGAAAAAGCCGCTTATTACCGCGATCAAGTTAACAAACTTGAAGACGCTAAAAAGTCACAGACCGGTACCACTTCTTCCGATGATGAACCGCAAGTTACTGAAGAAGACATGCAGCAAATTGTTGAAGAGAAGACCGGCATTCCAGTCGGTGAACTTCAAAACAAGGAACAGCAGCAGTTGCGTGACTTAGGAAGCTCATTGAAAGATCACGTGATTGGTCAAGACGATGCCGTAGATAAAGTATCACGTGCCATTCGGCGTAACCGAATCGGTCTCAATGGTACTGGCCGGCCAATTGGTTCATTTCTGTTCGTTGGCCCTACCGGTGTTGGTAAAACTGAATTAGCTAAGCAACTCGCTCGTGAACTATTTGGTTCAACCGAGGCCATGATTCGGTTTGACATGTCTGAGTACATGGAGCCGCATTCAGTGGCTAAGCTGATTGGTTCACCTCCTGGCTATGTTGGGTACGAAGAAGCTGGTCAATTAACTGAACAGGTTCGTCGCCACCCTTACAGCTTGATTTTGCTGGACGAAGTTGAGAAAGCCCACCCAGACGTTATGCACATGTTCCTGCAGATTTTGGATGATGGGCGCTTGACTGATTCACAAGGCCGGACCGTTTCCTTTAAGGATACGATCATCATCATGACCTCTAATGCAGGTTCTGGTGACGCCGAAGCCAGCGTTGGGTTTGGTGCTGAAGTTTCTGGCAAGACCCACTCCGTTCTCGATCAATTAACTAACTACTTCAAACCTGAATTCTTGAACCGATTTGACGACATTATCGAATTCAACTCCCTTACTAAGGAGAACTTGATGAAGATCGTTGACCTCATGATCACTGATGTCAATGGCATGCTTGCCAACCAAGGTTTGCACATTCACGTCACTGAACCGGTTGAAGCGAAACTTGTGGAACTGGGTTACGATCCTGCTATGGGGGCCCGTCCATTACGGCGTGTGATTCAGGAACAAATAGAAGACCGGATTGCGGACTTCTACTTGGAGCACAATGACGTTAAGAACTTAGTCGCTAAGATTGAAAATGGTGACATTACGCTTGCTGAAGAATCACCGGCTGCACCTGCAACTAGTGAAAACAAGACTAAGAAGTAATGTATGATGAGAGCCCGACTATCATTTATGTGGTAGCCGAGCTCTTTTTGTATTCTCAGCAACTAATATCTCCGCGAAACCGTTTCCGCAGCCTAATAGTTGGGGTATACTAGAGGTAACGTTACAGTGAGAGGGGGATCCGCATGGCTTTTTTTGATCGACTACGAAAATTAATGACTAAAAATCGACCACGAACCCCCTCTCACCGGAGAAAAATCGTTCCAACAGAAAAAACTGGTATACGAAACAGACATGCCGGTATTAAACCAGCTCGTCAGTTGACGATTCAAGCCAGCCCTGAAACTAAAACTTCAAAATTAGATTCCGCTACGAAAGTAACTTCCGAAAAAACCGTTGAAACTCAACCGGCATCCGCAGTGATGCTGGTTTTGTATCTGGATGATCAGAATCAGTCACTGGCAAAACCACAGTGGCTCAACGGTCAGTTGGGTGAAAAAATCCACTTTAGTCCTCGCCATATTGATAATTATCTACTGTTTCACATCATTGGTTTTACTACCGTATTTGCCAGTCCATACCGCATCATGACACTGCAGTACACGAAAAAATTAGGTCACCCAGTTATCATGTATTCCGTTGACTACGACACTCGGGAAATGATTGCGCCACCGGTTATCCAAACTGGCGCTGTCAATCAACCTTTCGCCTTTAGCACAGCAGTCATCGACGGCTTTCATTTGATTAAGGCCAGCCGTTCGCTAACTGGACATTTTACTGACCAGGCACAGACGATCATTGTCATGCTACGTCGTAATAGCTGGATGGCTGTTCAACGCATCAGTATCTTTGTTAAATTACTGGAGAGTACGCGGATTTTAAATCAACCCGATGGTGACCCGTATCGTTACGAATTTCCGAAAAATTCAGTTTGGCGCGCCTTTATTCGGGTTAATACTCAAAACGGTGAAACCTGGTTCAATTTGGGTGGTCCACAATGGATCAACGGCAAAAACATTACTCAGACTGACCGGCCAGAAAATCAACAAATCGCTCACCGTAAGCCCCTAACCTTTACACCAGTTAAACAAGTTGCCGTCATCGATTTTGTTGCCGGTCGCTCGTTACACACTTACGATCGGCCAAACGGTCAAGCAGTAAAGTTGATTGCCGATGGTACGAGGGTTCAAATTACCGGTGAATATACGGATATTCATCAGCTTAAATGGTACCGAATGGCCGATGATACGGTCATTCGAGCTCAGTACGTTAAATTATAATGGTATAAAATACACCACGATGCCAGCCAATACTGACACCGTGGTGTATTTAGTTACTCTTCATCTAAAACCATTGGTGATTTAACTTTAATCAGTTTCACCCGCTTGTTAATTTCAAGCACGCAGCTCGGAATGAAGATGGCGATGAGGATAACTAGCCAATTAATTGCCGGCAAAGCGGTTAACTGGAACGCATCCCGCAACCACGGGAAGATTGCTGTACAAGCAACAAAACTGGCTGCCAGTAGTACGCCAGCATTCAAAGCTGGATTGCGGCGAATCCCCTGCCATGATAAGGGAGAACGCTGCTTGATCGGATAAATATCAATCATGGAACCCAGTGCCAGAGTGAAGAACAGCATAGTCATCCCAACGGCAGGGTCATTATTAGCAAGTCCGAAGCGACCTAAACTGTATACCCCCAAAGTCAAAATGATAAACGTTGTGGTTCGAACAGCTACCCGCTGACCTAAACCATCCGCAAAAATGCTAGTCTTTCTGCTGATTGGCGGTCGTTTCATGTTTCGTACTTCGGCTGGTTCACGACTAAGATAGAACCCTGGAATTCCATCCGCCAATACGTTGATCAGCAACAGCTGTTCCGCAATCAGCGGTGCGCCCCAGCCAATACCTACCGCGAAAATCATCAGGAAAATCTGAGCGAAGTTAACACCGATCAAGAATTCAACCGCTTTTAAAATATTTTGATAAACCGCTCGACCCGTAGATACTGCGGCAACAATGGTTTCAAAATTGTCATCCGTCAAAATCATATCACTGGCGTTCTTGGACACTTCAGTCCCGGTAATGCCCATGGCAACACCTACATCAGCGGCCTTCAACGCAGGTGCATCATTGACCCCATCACCGGTCATAGCCACCGTCGCACCCTGTTGCTGCCAAGCTTTAACGATTCGAATCTTATCTTCGGGTGACACCCGCGCATAAACACTGATGGCTTCAATCTGTTCAGTGAGCTGCTGATCCGTGAGCTCCCGCAATGCCGCACCCGTTATGACCTGGTCACCGGCACGTAAAATACCGATTTGTTTGGCAATGGCTTTCGCGGTTTCCAGATGATCACCCGTGATCATCACGGTTCGGATCCCCGCTTCCGCAGCTTGTGCTACCGCGGCGATTGCCGTTTCTCTTGGCGGATCGATCATCCCAATCAACCCGGCAAAAATTAAATCATGCTGTAGGTCTTCAATCGGTGTATTAGGCATGGTATCAAAGTACTTGTACCCTACTGCCAGTACTCGCAGTGCATTGTGGGCAAAACGGTCGTGAATCTGGTTCATTTTGGCTTGCTCACTAGCTGATTGTTTAAGCGGTAAGCGATCAATTGCCCCCTTCACGATCAGTAATGCCCTGCCATCCGGTAATTGATGAAGCGTCGCCATAGTTTTCTTCGTTGAATTAAAGGGGTCTTCAGCCACTCGAAGCGCATCACGCTCAAAGTCGGCTCGGGTTAATCCTTCGGCCGCCAACCAGCGAACAATGGCTAACTCAGTGGAATCACCAATTTCCACCCATTCATCGTTCACTTTTTCACGGGTGGCATTGGTCGCCAGTCCCATTAACTGCATCAGCGTTTTGGTCTGCTCTTGAAGCGGACCATTACCCACCGTTGTTGGTTCCGAATCAAAAACCGACCAGACCTGTGTGACCGTCATCTGATTTTGGGTCAACGTCCCCGTCTTGTCGGAGGCAATCACGTTTACGCCACCAATCGTTTCAACGGCATCTACCCGACGCATAATGGCGTGCTGCTTAGCCATTGCTCCGACCCCGTGAGACAAACTAATGGTCACGATGATCGGCAAGGTTTCCGGCACTGCTGCCACGGCCAGCGAAACCCCGATCATCAAAGCATCCGTTAGCGTATCACCCTGGAAAAAGAGACCTAAAATGGTAATAATAATACCACCTACGACTGCAACTGCCGTCAGCCGACTAGAAAGCTGATTCAACCGTTTTTGTAATGGCGTTGTTCGTGTCTTTGTCCGGTTCAGCATACCTGCAATACTACCGATGGCCGTATTCATTCCAATAGCAGTGACTACCATCTGACCGGTTCCCTGCGTCACACCCGTCCCGGAAAAAGCTTCATTGACGCGATCACCGATTTCAGCTGCTTCTGCCACCGGTTCCGCCGTTTTCTTAACCGGTTCACTTTCTCCAGTCAAAATAGCCTCATCGATTCGTAAATCGGTTGCTTCAACTAATCGACCGTCTGCGGGGATCTGATTTCCCCCTGACAGTATAACCACGTCGCCAACGACCAGATCAGCGGCATCGATAACCTGTTGTTGGCCATCACGCATCACGGTCACTTCATGGACGTTCATCTTTTTTAAGGCGGCTAAGGATTTTTCGGCACTATGTTCTTGATACATGCCAATCAGCACGTTGATCACTAGAATACTACCAATCACAATGGTTTTCGTCCAGCCACCGTCTGCTGCAACAGCCAGATACGTCGACAACGCCACCGCAAATAATAGCACCAGTGACGCCACATCAGACAAATGGCGCCAAATCTTTTGAATAAGTGTTGGCGGCTTTTCTTCCTGCAACACGTTGCGACCATCATCTTGTCGCTGTGTCACCTGGACTTCAGTCAGCCCACTGGTCAAATTAGTTTTAAGTACCGTCTCCAGTTCTTGACGGTTCCTCTCAGCATTCGTCATTGTCATAGTCAGCAGTCCTTTCTATGGGCGCTAGCCAGTCTATATCTACTTTTAGTGTACAGAATGCGCTGCCGAGATACCATGAATTAATTATGATTAGTATTAGAATTCTTCATGAATTTAAAAAGAGGTTGTGCTATAAATCTATATTGGTAAGTATCTCAATTAATTTTTGGCCAGAATTAGTTTTTACTGTGCCTTGGAGCTATACAGAAATATAGCCTAATTACGCAACAAAACTCAAATTCCGGCCATTTAACGCAAATAATGCCTATTCCGCAAAAAGCACGGAATAGGCATTATTTGCGTTAAATTCTGGAATCTACCGAGTTTTGTCACAGCTTGTTTAGATAAGGATAATTTCTACAAATTAACGTCCATGTTAAACGTTAACTTAGACAGTTCCAAACCATGTTCAAACAAATCATTCATTAACTTAGTCGTTCTGGCCTTCATCTCAGAAACAATTAGATAGTTTTGCTGGGTAAGATACGTTGTCAATTCTTCACCGGACAGTTTGCTGGCGACTTCATCGGTCTTCCCAATATGCTGTGTAAACAATTCTTGACTAGCTGTTAGATAATCGCGGTCGTCCTGCACAAATTCTGCGTACCGTGATTCAACCAACACAGATAACTTGCGATACATCCAATAGGCACTTTCTTGGTCAGCGTGCACAGGGGTGTTCACGTAGGAAGGATCCGTATCGTTAGCGTTGGCAAAGAATGGCACGTAAGGACTAAAGGCTGGTACGCCCAGACAAAGCCACATGATGGCTGATTGTGCTTCAGGCACGTTATTTCTTAACTGCAGCACGTGAGAATTTTGCGTCCGGTTCATAGAAATGGGCCGAAACTTGGTCTTCAGTTTCTCAGGGCCATTTCCTAACGGATCATAGTCCGTCTCGTTGTAATGTGACCCCAGAATAAAGCTAATATCCGCCACGCTGATTTTACGGTTGGCATGGCAAATAAATGGTAGCTCTGATGAAGTTGGTGACTGTTCAACGTCTGGCATCAAATAACGTTGACCGTACCAAACGCGTGGTGTGTTGTAATGACGATCTTTCTCCGTACTGGTACCGAAAATATGACGAAAGTTCCAGTCAGATTGATCAGGATTTAAATGATGCTCGGACACAAAGTCTTGAATACCATCAGAGTACATAAAATTATCGGAATCATCAAAATCCACCGATTGAATGGCGACTTGATTAGCAGTAATCACAAAAGCATCGTCTGGGACGCGTTGGGCAACCCAGTGATGACCCGTCACGATTTCCATATACCAAGCTTCATCCTTATCAGCGAACAAGACACCGTTACCTTCTGGCGAACCATACTGTTTAATTAAATCGCCCAGTACCTTAACACCGTTACGAGCGCTAGTGATCACTGGTAATACCATCGTCTGCATGGTATCTTCAGCCATGCCGTCAGCAACTAACGGGTCAAAAGCTAGCGCGTTAGGATTACCATACACACTTTCCGTAGCGCTCATGGCAACGTTGTGAGCATTGATACCACTCTCCTCATAAAGGCCAACCTTATCGACCTCTACGTTTGGCGTCGCCTGATAGCGAACCGCGTTCTTAGGGAGTGGTGCTTCAAACCCGTTTTGGGTCGATTGTAAAATTTTGCCTTCATTTTCTTCTGGTTGATGCATGTAAAAACGTTGCGGCGTTAACGGCAAAAACGTATCGTCATTTCTAGCAATCATGACGGAACCGTCAATTGACGCGTTCTTACCAACTAAAACTGAGGTACAAGCTGAAAGATGTGTCATGGAAATTCTCCTTTAAATTTTGTCTGCTATTAGTATATCGCAATTTAATTATTCGAAAACACTGTAAGCGATTTCTTTTTTCTTGTGAAACTATTGACAACCACTTTCTCTCGTGTAAAATACAATTGTGAACAACTATACTTAATTAAATGTTTTAACATAGGAGGACATTTTGATGAAGGTCGCAGTGATTGGTTGTACCCATGCAGGTACGTTTGCAACAAAACAAATTTTAGCGGAGAATCCTGATGCTGAGGTAACAGTTTACGAAAAAAACGATGTGATTTCGTTTCTATCTTGCGGGATTGCGCTTTACTTAGGCGGACAAGTGAAGGATCCACAAGGACTTTTCTATTCAAATCCAGATGAATTATCAAAACTCGGGGCAACAGTTTTGATGAGACACAACGTAACAGCTATTGATAATCAGGCACACACCATTACCGTGGAGGACCTGGCAACCCACGAAGTCACCACCAGCTCATATGATAAATTAGTGATGACATCGGGCTCTTGGCCTATCATCCCACCAATTCCCGGTATTGATAGCGATAAGGTACTGCTGTGCAAAAACTGGGCTCATGCTCAAACGCTTTTCCAAAAAGCAGAAAATGCTAAGCGAATCGCCGTTATTGGTGCCGGCTACATTGGTGCTGAACTAGCTGAAGCCTATTCACTCAAGGGGCATGATGTCACATTGATTGATGCTCAAGATCGCGTTATGCCAAAATATTTTGATAGTGCGTTTACCGATAAAATCGAAGATGAATACCGTGCACACAACGTTCAGTTAGCCTTGAGTCAAAAAGTTCAGGGGTTTGAAACAACCGCTGATGGTGTCACGATCACCACGGATAAAGAAGCCATCGACGTTGATCTTGCAGTTTTATGCATTGGTTTCCGGCCAAACACCGACCTATTAGCAGGCAAAGTAGACATGGCCAAAAATGGTGCCATTCTAACCAACGACTACATGCAAACCAGTGACCCGGATATTTTTGCTGCCGGCGATAGTGCAGCGGTGCACTACAATCCAACGGGTAAGAATGCTTACATTCCATTAGCAACCAACGCGGTTCGTCAAGGAATCCTGGTTGGAAAAAACATCGTTAAACCAACGGTGAAATACATGGGAACACAATCATCATCTGGCTTGGCTCTCTACGGTACCTCGCTTTGCTCAACGGGATTAACCTATGAAGCTGCGAAGGCCCAAGGCATTAACGCTGAGCAGGTCATTATTACGGATAACTACCGGCCAGAATTCATGCCAACTACCCTTCCTGTCACCATGTCCTTGGTCTTTAATCCGGACACCCGTGAAATTCTCGGTGGTGCTCTGATGAGTAAATACGATATTTCACAATCTGCAAACTTACTATCCGTTTGCATCCAAAATCACAACACCATTGATGACCTCGCAATGGTCGACATGTTATTCCAACCCAACTTCGACCGGCCATTTAACTACCTAAACATTCTGGGTCAAGCTGCTCAAGAAAAATTAACCACGGTAAAAGCTTAATCATCATGTAAATCAAAAAATCCTGATACTCAGCGAAACGGCTGAACATCAGGATTTTTTTATATTTTCTATTACAGTTTCGATGTTAACTTAACGTCTGGATATTTGTCGGTGAACCAGCGCTCTGCAAACTGGTTTTCAAACAAGAACAGCGGCTCTCCCGCTAAATCTTTCACCAGCAAATTTCGGCTGGAAGACATGCGTTCATCCAACTGTTCTGGATCGATCCAGCGGGCAATTTTATGGCCCATGGGTTCCATCACAACGTCAGAATTATATTCGTTTTTCATCCGGAACTGAAAGACTTCAAACTGCAGTTGTCCAACAGCACCAAGGATATAGTCACCAGTTGTGTAAGAAGTGTATAGCTGAATGGCACCTTCTTGAACCAACTGCGAAATCCCCTTATGGAATGACTTTTGCTTCATGACGTTCTTAGCCGTTACCCGCACAAATAGTTCAGGCGTAAACTGCGGTAACTTCTCGAACTGCAGTTTCTTCTTACCCGTATAAACGGTATCACCGATTTGGTAATTTCCGGTATCGTAAAGACCAATAATGTCTCCAGCAACCGCCGTTTCCACATTCTCACGGGTATCAGCCATGAACTGCGTCACGTTTGAAAGCCGCATGGTCTTACCCGTACGCCCTAATGTGACGTCCATCCCACGTTGGAACAAACCGGAACAAACCCGCACAAAGGCGATCCGATCACGGTGTTTGGGATCCATGTTAGCTTGAATCTTAAAGACAAAGCCAGAGAATTCCTTGTCCGTTGGTTCTACGTCATCGCCCTCCTCAGTCCGGTGAGCTGCTGGTTGAGGAGCAAACTTCAGGTAGGTTTCCAAGAAAGTTTTGACCCCAAAGTTAGCAAGAGCTGACCCGAAGAAGACAGGGGTTTGATCACCACTGGCAATTTTAGCTTCATCGAACTGATTGCCGGCATCTTCAATTAATTCCATGTTTTCACGGGCATCTTCATACCACGAATTGCTTTTCAGTGGTTCTGAATCGTCAATATCACCATTTTCATCTAATGGTAAGTAGGTCGTGCCATCGCTTTCAGGTCGGAATAAAGCGACCCGATTATGATAACGGTCGTAAAGGCCCTTCAGTTCCTTCCCCATACCAATGGGCCAGTTCATAGGATAACCTTCAATACCCAGCACTTCTTCAAGTTCTGCAATCAGATCCATTGGGTCGCGACTATCACGATCCAATTTGTTCATGAAGGTAAAGATCGGGATCCCACGCATTTTACAAATCTTAAAGAGCTTTTTAGTTTGTGGTTCGATCCCTTTAGCCGAATCAATCACCATGACGGCAGAGTCCACCGCCATTAAAGTCCGGTAAGTATCTTCAGAAAAATCCTCATGTCCAGGGGTATCCAAAATGTTGATTCGTTTGCCTTCGTAGTCAAACTGCATTACTGAACTGGTAACGGAAATCCCACGTTTTTGTTCGATTTCCATCCAGTCTGATTTAGCAAAATTGCCACTTTTTTTAGCCTTAACCGTCCCAGCTTGACGCACAACACCACCGAACAGTAATAGTTGTTCGGTAATGGTCGTCTTACCCGCATCAGGGTGAGAGATAATGGCAAACGTGCGCCTGTTTGCCACGTCTTGTGATAATGTCATAGCACTATTCCTTTCCAGAATTGGCATTAACCGTTCTTTTCAATCTGATGTACCACGTAGTTAACCACTTTCAGTGAACTTAGACCATCATCAATGGAACAGAAACGGTTATAAAATTTCATAAACTTCGGATCTTCACTCATATCAGGGTGTTTGAGTCCATCGGCAATGCCGGAAAGCAACTCTTTTTCGTTATTGGCGATTTGTCCTGGCAGATCTTTTTCGTAATCCAGGTAGAAACCGCGTAATTCATCCTTGTACAAGTGATAATCGTACGGATAGAAGAGGATTGGCCGCTTCAAGTAGGCATAATCGAAGAAAACTGAGGAGTAGTCAGTGATCAGCATATCTGACACTAAGTATAAGTCAGAAATATTAGGATGGCTCGAGAAATCATAAACGAAATCCGTATAGTCACTAATATCCATGGCGTTAGCAATCAAATAATGCATCCGTAAGATCAAAACGGTATCTTCACCGAACTGTTTCTTGAAATCATCTAAACTAAATGGCAGTTCAAAGGTATACTTACCCTTTTCAGCGAATTGATTATCCCGATACGTAGGTGCATACAGAACCACTTTTTTGTCCAATGGAATGCCCATTGATTCCTTCAAGGCAGTAATCTCATCCGGTTCGGTATTGATTAACTCATCATTTCGAGGATAACCAACCTTCAAGATCTGATTATTAAAGCCGAAAGCTGAACGGAAGATCTGAGTTGAATAATCATTGGGTGAAACTAACGCATCCCAGCGATTGGCTTCCTTCACAAAATTATCGTGATACTTACTGGTCGTCGTCCCAGGCATAGACACATTTTCAATATCCAGACCTAGTTTCTTTAACGGCGTACCGTGCCAAGTTTGAATATAAGTCACGTAAGACGGCTTCTTCACCCAAGCTGGGAACCGCGCATTACTGATCCAGTAAGAACTCTTTTCCAGTGCCCGTACCCATTTGGAAGTTCGCCGAACAACGTAGGGAATCTGGTTTTGTTTACAGAATTTCTTCAACGAACGGTCGATTGACCAAACGAAAGTAAAACCAGGATAAAGTTCCGTAAATAATCGGTAAATGGCATACGGACTATCACTAACTTGTCGACCACCAAAACTTTCAAAGATAATGGTCGGTTGCTCATACGGCCGATGTCCAGACTTGAATAACCAGCGCATGCGCTGCAGATTGACCTTATCTTGGATCGTCCGGCCAAGGTTGGCCACTGCCTGTAATTTTTGTGGTAGTGCCGCAACCTTTTCACCAAGTGAAGGTGCCGGAAATTCTTTGATGACGATCCCGTTATTGATATTTTTCTCAATTAAAACCATCCGGCCACCTGGTAAAACGGACTGTGTCATCTGTCCTTCAAGTGAACGTGCCAGAATCACCCGCTGTTCAATTTGCTGGGTACCAACCGTGTATTGGACGAACAAATCTTCAATCGAGTTTGATGGTAAATCAGTCAATGGAACGCTAGCTGTAAACAGGGTCTTTAATGAGCCTGCCGCAGTTGGGTAAGCTAAGTGCGCACCTGATTCCCGAGTTTTTAAAATGATCTTTTGGTCCTTGATTGGCTGCCCATTAATCCGATTATAACCGGTAATATTAAGGGCATCCTCCGTTAAGTTGACAGAATTTATCGTGAATTCATCCTCGGGTTGCTGAGTATGAATGTTAAAAATCGCCATTCCCTCAGCATCCGAGTTAACTTGATAATAACTGGTTAGCGATAACTGGTGACGGTCACTCAGATATTCGGATTCAATCTGTAAAATAACCTGTTCATCTGCAGTATCAAACGCCAAGAATAATTGCCAAGCAAACTCACTTTGACCAAAGGCTTCAAACTGCAGCTGATCGGGATCGATTTGGATTCGAATTAAGTTATTGTCCACCACCCGTGGAACGGGAACCGTTACTGAAGCTAAACTATTCGTTTCTAAGAGCATGACTCTCAAATTATCCAGAGAGCCGGGAACATCAATTAATTCAAATTCTAATTCTTGATTTTTCTTTTTTTGGTGTAAACCTGATAATATTGCACGCACGACTAACGACCCTCCTTAGTAATTAAAAATCAACTGTTGCGGTAAATATGGGGTCAATTCGGGATTATCATTGAGATCAATAAATAAACCAGAATCAGCGGGAACAATTTTCTCCAACAAATTGGCGTAAAAAGAGTAAACGCTATCGAACCGGTCGTAGTTTTGATAGCCCACCACTTCATAGGATAATTGTTCTTCTGAATCACGATAGATGACACGGTGCTCATCGTCTTCTTCAGAAATTAATTCGGTAAACTTTAACTTCGAAGTCCGTCCCATAGTATAGGCAAAGTTGACGGTCCGAGCGTGCCGGATAAATCGGTAAACCACTTGCCCTTGTTGATTCAGCAATAGTGCCTGAGCTAATTTGCCATCACGGTAAGTTAAGAGTCCAAACTGGTTACCTGCTTCGTACACGGCAGCAGAAATGGGCTGATGGTCAGCGTAACGCATTTTTAGTAGTGGCTGCTGATTGCCGTCTTCTTTCACTTCGGCAACAATTTCACCATCTTTTACGTAGCGGACTGTTGGTCTCTCCAGCGCGTTGGTGGCTTCAAAGCGATGAAGTGGTAAGTCTTCGAAGTCAGCTTTGAACTGCTCCGACTCAGCAACGTCCACACCCGCTTCATCTGCCACTAAATCTGCCAACGACACCACGTTAAGCTGGGCCAGCCGTTTTGCTTTAAAAATTGACTGAACCAAACGACGGGCGATTTCGTAATCGTCAAACTGAATCATCGCTAAAAGAATGGTGACCTGAACCTGATCGTTCATTAGCGACTTCACTTTTTGTTTAAACGTCAGCTTCTTTAAGCCGGCTAAAGACGTCACCAAAAATATTGCTTGTTTCATTACGGCATTAACCTCACTTTAAATTGCAATAAAATATCCCTAGTCGCAACTGGGGATATTTGTCGTTACATTCAACTGATTATTCTTTCCAGTCAACTCCGGCTTTAAGGCCCAAATCTTCCTTGATTTTAGTGGTTGAAATGCCCTCTGTCCGAGGTAAGTAAATTACTTGACAATAGTCTTTCAAGAAATCAAACTTACCCTTCCAGTCATCGCCCATAACAAAGATATCAATGTCGTTTTCTTGAACGTCTTTGATCTTTTGATCCCAATTTTTTTCGGGAATGACTTCATCCACATACCGGATAGCTTCTAGAATATATTTACGATCTTCATATGATGTATATGCTTTTTTACCTTTAACCGCATTAAACTCGTCTGATGATAAACATACTGTTAAATGATCACCAAGAGCTGCTGCCCGCTTTAAGAGTCGTACATGTCCCTTATGCAATAAATCAAAGGTGCCATACGTAATTACTTTTTTCATTTAAATCTCCTGCTTAACTATGAATTTAAATCACTGTATCCTAACTCGACTATAATATCATAAATTCTAACACAACCCAACAGGCCTTCAACGAATTATCGCTTGATTTAACTAAACGTTTAAGTTCCGGATGGCGGTTGTCCTGAACTTTCATCCCGACGTTCGCTTTGCAGCTGCCAAATATGGTAAATGTTTTCGACGATCACTTTGACCACAGCGTATAGTGGCACCCCTAAGATCATGCCCATCAAACCGGCAATATTGCCAGCAACCATCAAAATAACAATAATCGTCAGCGGATGAATTTTGAGCGTACGGCCAATTACGTTGGGATAGACCAGATTACCATCAACCTGCTGAACGATAACGGTGACGACCAATACTGAGATCACTTCAACTAAACCAGAGCCAATGGCAACGATGACAGCAGGCAAAACACCAATATAGGGTCCAACGTACGGAATAATGTTGCACATACCAGCAAAAATACCAAGTAGTAAACCGTACTTAAGTCCCACTAGACTAAAACCGATGGAGGTAAACGTCATAACAAACAAGCATTCAATCACTTGTCCGCCGATATAGCGAGATAGTGTCTGACTCATTTGCGTCAAAATATCCATCGTTTGATCAGCGTGTTTATTAGGCAACATCCGTCTCAAAGCAGGCATCAATTTTTGACCGTCCTTCAACATATAAAACAGCATCACTGGCACGGTCACCGCTAAAATCGTCACACTGGTCGCCATGCCAATCACGGTACCAACACTGTTAGTTAACCCCGTCATAAAGGTTTTCGCGTAATTGGACAGACCGTGTTCCAACTGCGCAGCATAGGATTTAAAATCCACGTTTTTTAACCAGTCGTACTGACTTAAACGTCGATTCAAACCATTCAGCATGTCCTGGATAAGTTGCACGATGTGGGGCACGTTATTAACCAAGGTGGCAACTTGTTGAATCAGCTTTGGTACTAACCAGAATAACCCACCAGCTAAAATGCCAAACAACGCTAAGAACAAAACGGCAACCGACCACGTTCGGTTAAGACGGAAACGGCCAATTTTGACCTTTTGCAGCAGCTTAACGATTGGATTCAGCATGTAATAAAGAATTCCGGCGAGTAGGATCGGCATAAAAATAGTTCTAAAAAAAGTCCCAATGGGAGCAAACAGAAAGCCCAATTTGGTACAGACCCAAATTAAAGTAGCCACAATGAGAATTTCCAGTGACCAAAAGAGTAACTTAGACCGCTGTATTTGATTGAACATCCGAATACCCCCTTTCTTATATTACATATTCAAAAAGCGAGGTCAGCTTGTTCAGCTAACCTCGCTTTGATTTAAGCAGCCCCATTACTTGTGACGGGAAAGCTCGAGATAGCGTGAGTACCATAGATCAACGTATTCTTTCGAGAACGGACCCTTACGATTATTGATCCAGTCGACCAAAATCAAAACGTTCGCTTTCAAAATCTTGTCAATTTCAGGCGGATACTGCCAGCGACGACTGAACATCTCGTACTCGTCAATATCAAGCAACCGTTTTTCTCCATCAGGAAAAACCTTCACATCTAAATCATAATCTATATACTTTAATGCTTCCTTATCTAAGACATAGGGTGTTGCAAGATTGCAATAGTAAGAAACCCCATTATCCCGAATCATTGCGACAACATTAAACCAATAGTGCTTATGAAAAAAAACAATTGCTGGTTCACGAGTGACCCATCGTCGCCCATCGTCTTCAATCACCAATGTATGGTCATTGCAGCCAATCAGGGCATTTTCGCTTGTTTTAAGTACCATCGTATCGCGCCAAGTTCGATGCAAACTTCCGTCGTGCTTATAGCTTTTGATCGTAATGAAGTCGCCTTCTTTAGGTCCTCTAGCTTCGCGCGCCATATTAAACCCTACTTTCCAAAGTGTCGGGTATGATTAATTAAATTCGCTTATCATTATAGCAAACCCAATTCCTCAAAACAATGGCTAAACTCTCTAGGCCTCTTCTTCAATCTTTTGTTCAAGCCACTTGGCAATCAAATCACCATCGAAACCTTTCCGGTATAAAGCCTGCCGAAGTTTCATCTGCCGTTCCCGTTCAGGCTTGCTATGGTATCTGCGCCAAAGCTTTTCTGCTTGTACCGATAGCAGATCCAGCTCAGTTTCACTATCCATTTCAAAACTGGTTTCAGCCAGTGCTTGACCCACTAGATCAAAGGAAAACCCCTTCTCAACCAATCGCTGTTGGACTTTTTGCCGCTGAATTTTAGGGGTCAGTTTTTGGTATTGCCGCTTTAACTTTTCAACTAGTTCGTAAAGTCGATCTAGCTGTTCTTCGGGCTGGTAGTCTTCAGCTAAGGCATTATCAATCAGTTCGTCTTTCACGCCACGCTGTTTTAACTGCCGCCGAATTACGCTTGGTCCCTTGTCGCTAGTTCGCTTCATGGTTCGTACATAACTGTGGGCATAGTGACTGTCATCGAGCAGCTTATCGTCTATTAAACGTGCCATGACGGGAGCAATCGTAGTCTCCGGCACCTCTTTTTTAACTAAATAGTCGCTCAATTCTTTTTCTGTCCGCTGCTGGTAGGATAAATAGTTCAGCGCTAATTCATAAGCTTTGGATTGATCATCCGCTGACTGCAAGGTAGCAATCAGTTCATCGGTAAGTTCAGTCCCCTTTAATAATCGATAGCGAATCAGCACATCTTCACTAACTGGAAAAGCATAACGACCATTCACATAAATGTTATAACGACCAGCCCGCTGTTGGGCCTCAATTTTGGTAATTTGCAACTTAGGTGACGATTCATCTGTCAAGTCATTTCACACTCCCTCGCGATTTTGCTATACTGAAAGTAATTCATACTTAAGAATAGGGGCGACTTTAATGGCAACTGCACACGTTGTGTTTGCAACCATCACCGGGAATAACGAAGATATTGCCGATATTATTACTGAAAAATTAGAACAATTAGGTGTTGACGTCACGGAGTCTGAAATTTCGCAAACGGATGCTGATTCGTTTGAAGATGTCGATATCTGCGTGGTTTGTCCGTACACTTATGATGAAGGCGAACTGCCTGAAGAAGGGATGGACTTCTACGACGATCTGGACGATGTCGACTTGTCCGGTAAAGTTTACGGTGTAGCAGGCTCTGGTGACACCTTTTACGGTGATGACTTCTGCGTTGCCGTGGATGCTTTCGGTAAAAAACTCAAAGCTGCTGGCGCAACTCAAGGTGCAGACAACGTCAAAATTAACTTGGAACCTGAAGACGATGATATTGAAACTTTAGACGCCTTCGCTCAAAAGTTAGTCGATCAAGCAAAATAATTATTTTTTCTTGTTGGAAGGCCGCTTCTTTTTCCCGTTTGAAGCCAACCTTCTTTTTGTTTGCCGTTTATTCTGCCGTTTATGGTGAGTGGTTCGTGCCTGATCCACGATGTTCTGCATGATATCAAGCTCTTCGATTTCACCCTGCCGCCATTCTTGCACACTAGCATTAATCACACCGCCAGCTAACAGAATGAAACCGGAGATATTCATCCAAATCAGTAGGATAATAAACGTTCCAATGGTCTGATAACCAGTAATATTGCGGGCAAAATAACGAATATAAATTGAAAACCCTTGTGCCAGTAGTAACCAGCCAACAGTTGTCACAAACGCCCCAATCCAGACGTAGCGTAACTTTACCTTCGCTGACGGTACCACCATGTATAGCAGGCCACTCAGTAAGAAAATAAATAGAAAGGATATCGGCCATCGTAAGCTGCCAACAAAGTCCGTGAAATGGTTGGAAAGATTAAACCACGGCTTTAAATAGCTGCCAAGCCACTCACTTAAACTAAATAAAATGGCAATGATGACGATTGAAATAATGGCTAGTAATATCAAAATAAAGGAAAAAAACCGACTAATAATGGCGTTGGGCTGTTCAATCCCGTACGCCAAATTAATACTGCGCTGAAAAGCTGATACAGCGCGTCCTGCCGACCAAATCGTCACAACAATCCCTAACGACAGCGTCCCCGTACTGCCCTGTTCCAGGAAGGAACGAATAATCGGTGCCAACGTTTGAAATACTGGCTCTGGCAATACCGGTTCGATGTACCGCAGCACACTGTTGGTATTAAAGTGCAAAAAAGCAATCAAGTTCCCAGCAATCAGTAAAATCGGGAAAATAGATAAAAGCGTATAATACGACAATACCGCTGCTGAATCGTTGACATTTGCATTGGAAAAGCGCCGTATAAGCAGCTTTACAAAGCCTTTAAATCCAGTTTGCATGATCTTAACCTCACAGTTGTTGCTGATGTTCTTCGATAACTTTTAAGATTCGTTCTGAAGCATGACCATCACCGTACGGATTCTTGGCATCAGCCATCTGTCGGTAAGCCTGAGTATCCGTAAGCAAGGTTTCCATTGCCTCAGTCACTACCTCGGAATCAGTACCCACTAACTTTAACGTTCCTGCTTGAACACCTTCAGGGCGCTCCGTTTCGTCTCTGAGAACTAATACTGGTTTACCCAGTGAAGGTGCCTCTTCCTGTACCCCACCAGAATCCGTCATAATTAAGTAGCTACGGGCTGCTAGATTGTGGAAATCCACTACGTCCAGAGGCTCAATCAAATGAATCCGTTCAGTATCACCAAGTTCCGCCTTGGCAATTTTTTGAACAGCTGGGCTCAAATGGACTGGGTAAACCAATTCGACGTCCGGATGAGCAGCCACTACTTTACGGATGGCGCGGAAAACCCGTTGCATGGGTTCCCCCTGATTTTCACGACGATGCATGGTCAGCAAAATAATACGGTGCTGATCGTCAATCTGGTCCAGTACGGCGTGGTGATAGTTTTCATCAACCGTTTGCTGGAGCGCATCGATCGCCGTGTTACCAGTAATAAAGATACGGTCATCTGGGTGATTTTGTTTCAGCAAATTTTCCCGACTCAGAGACGTTGGCGCAAAGTAGTAATCACTCAAAATATCGGTCAGCTGACGGTTCATTTCCTCAGGATAAGGTGAATACTTGTCCCAAGTTCGTAAACCGGCTTCAACGTGCCCCAATGGCACCTGATGATAAAAAGCGCTGACGCTGGCAGCAAAAGTCGTTGTCGTGTCCCCGTGAACCAAGATGATGTCTGGCCTGACTTCATCGATGACGCTATCTAAGTGAATCAAAACCCGACTGGTGATCTGTGCCAACGTTTGGTTTGGTTTCATAATATTCAGGTCATAATCCGGTGTAATTTTAAAAATGTTTAAAACTTGGTCTAACATCTCCCTATGCTGGGCCGTCACAACCGTAATAGGTGTAAAATGGGTTGAATCTTGTTGCATCCTTAATACTATTGGTGCCATCTTAATGGCCTCTGGCCGGGTACCAAAAACTGTCATTACTTTAATTGGTTTCGTCATTTTAATACTCCCAGGTGATGAATTTAGGTTTCATTCAGTCTCAATTTTGAATTGAATCAACGCCTATAATTGTACCAGAACCCTTGTTCTAGAGATACAATTCTACACAATTTTACACGCTAAACACATTATTCACAGAAAATTAATCTTTTTTAACTTTGTTATTACACCTATTTGCCTTATGATAGAATTTAAGCCTAAGAAGGGAAGGTTGGATATCTATGCGTACCCTCAGCCTGATTGTGCCCTGTTATAACGAACAGGAATCGATCAACATTTTTTATGATGCTGTCGCTAAAGTATTTGACACCATCAACGAAACATCTGAGCGCTATCAGCCAGAATATTTATTTGTTAACGATGGCTCTAGCGACAAAACTTTGCCAATTTTAAAGGAATTACAAAAGCAACATCCTGATACTGTTCATTATTTATCGTTCTCCCGCAATTTTGGGAAAGAATCCGCTCTTGCTTGCGGACTAGATGCCTCAACTGGCGATTTAATTGCCGTAATGGACGTTGATTTACAAGATCCGCCCGAATTACTGCCAAAAATGATCGATTTGATTGAAAATGACGGTTACGATTGTGTCGGCACGATTCAAGAAGAACGTCGCGGACAAGGCCGGATTCGTGCCTATCTATCCACCAAATTCTACCACGTGATCGATGCCATTTCGCAGGTTCAGATCGAACCTAACGCGCGTGATTATCGTTTGATGACCCGTGAAATGGTTGATACGATCACTTCGTTACCCGAATATAACCGGTTCTCTAAGGGGATTTTTGCTTGGGTCGGTTTTAACACAACCTACCTTAAATACGAAAGCCAGCCCCGCGCAGCTGGTACCTCACACTGGTCATTTATGCAATTAGTCAACTACGCGATCGATGGGATCGTTGACTTTTCGGATGCACCACTAAAGATTGCTACCTGGGTTGGTGGTATTTCTTGTGTTTTAGCAGTCTGCGGTTTTATTTTCGTTATCGTGCGCGCACTCATGGTGGGTGACGCGGTTGCTGGCTGGCCATCAATGGTTTCCATTATCCTGTTACTTGGTGGTATTCAGCTATTCAGTTTGGGAATTTTGGGCGAGTATATCGGTAAAATATACCTCGAAACCAAACACCGGCCAAAGTATATCGTGCAAGAAAAAAAGTAGAACAAGGAAACTAATATGCATACCTTATGGCAATTATTTAAAAAATACGAGTCAGTAATCAGCTATTTATTTTTCGGTGGGTTAACCACTTTGATCAACATTGGCGTGTTTGACTGGCTGAACCATTCCATGAATTATCAAATTGCGAACGTGCTGGCTTGGCTAGCTTCCGTAATTTTCGCCTTCATCACTAATAAGTTATGGGTCTTCAACTCCAAGTCGATGGCTTGGAAGACCTTCTTATGGGAAACAGCGACCTTCTTTTTCTTCCGCCTGCTTTCACTGGCGGTGGATCAGTTGATCATGTATGTGGGAATCTCACTGCTTTCAGGAAATCCTCTAATTGTTAAAATTATTGATAACGTGATCGTGGTGATTCTGAACTACTTCTTCTCAAAGTGGATTATCTTTAAAAAATAAAAACAACCTGAGCAATCAGTCCTTTGACTGGTTACTCAGGTTGTTTTTACGTCTGCATTAATGGCTGTGTTGCAAATCTTGCAGAAACGTTGCAATCAAACTCAACTGATCAGGCGTATACCGATCAACTAATTCCTGATGCTGTTTATCCAGCAGTTCGTTCAGCTGATTTTGAACAGTAACCACCTTCGTACCGACTTTAGTTGGCTGATAAACTGCCTTACGCTGTTCTGGCGCTGATTTGGTGACAAAGCCCAACCGCGAAAGTTTATTCATATTTTTGGCAATCACCCCAAAACTCAGATCCATAGCCTCAACCAATTGATCTTCAGACACCGGTGCCAAGTCCACTACTTGTTGCAAAAGTTTCAGGCTCAGGGTCGATAATTGCGAGATGGCATATTGCAGATCCCGATTGGGAATATGCAGTTGAAGCCATTGCCGCTCGAAATTATTATCCTGAGCACGGGTATTCATAATGTCGATCAGTGAATTTTCGATGTGGCGTTTATAAAAATCTAATTTATCCAAAGTACATCCCTCGTTTTTCTGTCAAAAAAACTATATCATAATTTAGTGAACTGAGAAAGCGGTTTGACACTAACGTCACCCAATATTATGAGTTAAAATCCACGTGACAAAACAAGGCATAAAAGACTTGAAACCACTTTCAAAATGCTTCACAATGATGGTGAGCTAATAATTATCGAAAGAGAGCTGATAGTATGTACAATCACATTGTTGTACCACTTGATGGTAGTCATAATTCTAAATTAGCGTTGTCTGAAGCACTAAAATTGGTTAAGCAATTCAACGCTGAGCTGACCATTGTAAACGTTGCAGACGATAAACGCTTGATTTATACAGTTACGGGAACGGGTATTGCGAATACTGGCGGTTATTATAAAGAATTGAACGAACGTGCAACCGCGATTCTGGCTGAAGGTCAAAAACTGGCTGAAGATGCCGGTGTCACCCCTAAGACTGAAGTTCTCCATGGCAGTCCTAAACAAGTCATTGCCGTCGAATACCCAGAAACGCATGACGTTGATTTAATTGTGATGGGCAAATCGGGTACTGATGCCATTGATCGCTTGCTGGTTGGTTCTACCACGGCTGCAGTGGTTCGTAACGCCCTGACCAACGTGCTGGTTATCGCCGAGCCCACAAATAGCTAATAATAACTAGCCTTTACAACAACTCCAATCCATGAGAAGATATTCAGTGTGCTTTTTGGCCCCATAGCACAACTGGATAGGGCACCCGCCTCCTAAGCGGCTGATCCCGGTTCGAGTCCGGGTGGGGTCATTATTTTAATATCTGATTCATTCTAAATCCTTCTTAATCATTGATGTAGAAGGATTTTTTATTTCTCTTAAATGACGAAAAACGGCTAAAAATAATATTCCGTCTACGTCTCAGCGTATTTTAAGCAATAGTTCAATTATGATATAATTACACTATCCTAAGGGGGAAAATACAATGAAGAAACATTTGTCATTATTTGTTGCGTTAATTTTAGGGATAATTGGCATAGTGTCCGTTTCAACCACAACTGCGAGTGCTGCTAGTTGGCACAGTGGTACGCCTTCTGCTATCAGGCACCAATATAATTATAAGAAGGGGCAATATTGGGAATATTACGCTTTCAAGAAGAGCACATTCAGGTATCAAGGAATGGGAATGCCTTATTTTGATGCCTATAAACTTAAATATAAGACATTGAAACACCACGTTTACGAGATCACTGGAAAAGATAAGAGTCGCTACAGTGGTGGTCAACGAATAATTCGTGGTGGCGGTGCAGAAAAACTCAAAGTCACAATCAAAAGTTCACACCACATCTCGATTCATAACTACGTGACTGGGACAACCTATACTTACAAACGATAATTAAAGAAGGATGCCTGGCTATCTGCTAGGCATTTTTCATGAAAATTGATGTATTTTAGACAATTCGCATTATCCAATTATAGCGTTACAAAAAAAAGCATGGTTCTCAGCCTTACATTACAGCTGAGAACCATGCTTTTTTATTTCAACATTACCCTAATTATTTTCTTGCTCGCGCTTATGCCGCATTCCTTTACGCTTAGAATGCTTGTTATGCCCCTTCTTTTTCTTAGTGGGCTCTGGCAAAGCTGCCTTGACCCTTGGCTTTCGGCTAGCAGGTTGCATAGCGGTAGGATCTGTCTGCACTTCACCGGCAACCTTAGCTTCAGCGACAATCGTTTGGTCTGAATTGATCGATTGAGAAGGCTTTTTAAAGCTGGTACTCAATCGATGGTCTTGATAATAAACGGGCACTAACTGATAGTCAGTATCCTTTAATAACCGCTTTAAGTCCCTTAAATCATGGTCATCACCAAAGTTGACCACTTGACCTGGCTCACCCATCCGACCCGTTCGGCCGACCCGGTGGGTGTAGTCGATAGCGGTACTAGGTAAGTCAAAATTAACCACTGCAGGTAATTTGGCAATATCCAGTCCACGAGCCGCCACATCCGTAGATAACAGCAATTTAACCCGCCCTAATCGGAAATCAGTCAACGCTTTTTGCCGTTCCGTTTGACGCTGATTAGCTGATAACGTTGCAACGGGTACGTGATGGTGTGTCAACCAACTCTTAGTCTGCTGCAAGGAACCAACATGATTGAAGAACACGAGGGCTTTAAACTGTTTAACTGAGGTTAATTTCCCCAGCATACCGGCCTTTTTCAGGTTACCAACTTCTAGCAAGCCGTGACGAACCTCACCTTGTGTATGGTCAATATCGCGCACATCAATGCGTGTAACTGGTGTCCCAAACCACTTTTGCAGTTCGGCTAAAATTGGCGTCTCCGTTGCCGAGAAAAAGCCCAATTGAACTTCTGAAGGTACGTTTTGTAAAATCGTCCGAACCGTATCAAAAGTCTCACCATCCAGCAAATCATCCGCTTCATCAATGATCACGGTTTGAACGTCGTGGGTCTTAAGCTTTCGATCCTCGATTAAATTCAAAATTCGTCCAGGAGTACCAACCACGACTTCTGGATGCTTTTTCAGCTGCTCCAGTTGTCGCTTAACGTTAGCGCCACCCGTAATCGAAGTAACCTTTAAATCGACCAGCGTGGCGAAGCTTCTTGTGACGTTAGTTGATTGCATGGCCAATTCCTGTGAAGGTGCGATAATGATGGCTTGAATCCCTTGACCAGGTGCTAGCCGCTCTAAAACTGGTACAACAAAACCAAGCGTTTTACCTGACCCAGTTGGTGCCAGTCCAAGCACGCTGTCACCATTTTTCAGTGGCTCATAGACAGCGGATTGAATTGGTGATAATTCATCAAAACCTAATTTTTCGAATCGATTTTTAAACTGTGGAATCATAATAGGATCCCCTCATTTCTCATTAGTTGTCCCGTTCGTCGTAAAAAACAATTTTACCAGATTGACGTAGGTTAAACAGCATTTTATTGACCTGAACACTCAGATTCAGCCAACGTAGGTAGTCAGTCTGATTTTGAATATTACCAGGCTCGTTGATGACCCTAGCAAAATCCCGTACCTCAGGTAGCATCACGTTTTCAGTAACGGGTTCACTGATTAGCGTCTTTTTGCCTGAAGCATCAAAGTAATTCGCTTCTCCCAGTTCGCCAGCATCATCAATTTCGATGGTATCCTTCAGACCATAAATTTCAGACGCCATGTACGAGTTGGTGGTTTTACCAAAATTAAGTGTTACGTTAAATTCAGCGTACTGTAACACAGCAACACCTTTACCATCAACGCCAGTCTGAATAAACTCTGGGAAGTAGTTAAATTCGTTTGGCACACCAAACAACGCAATGGCATCATACAACGGATACACGCCTAGATCCTGCAGCGCACCACCAGCAAATTTCAAAGAGAACACGTTGGGTTCCTTACCTGCCAATACCTGGTCGTACCTGGAACTGTACTTCATGTAGGTAAAGTTAGCGCCTTGCACCACCGGCATCTTTTTTAATTGCGCTTCGATGGCGTGAAAGTTTGGCGTATGAATGTTTCTGGCCGCTTCGAAATAGTGCAGTTCACGATGTTGCCGCAAAAGTTCTTGAATTCGTTCCATCTGAGCCTGATTCTCGAAAGCTGGTTTTTCAACAATAATGTTTTTACCTGCTTCAATGGCCTGTTTTGCCTGTTGAAAATGCAAACTATTTGGTGAGGCAATATAAACCGTGTCAAAATGACCTTGGGTAAAGAATTTATCCAAATCGGTATAGGTCTCCGCGTCACCGTTTTTTTGACTAAATGCAGTTGCAGTATCCTGGTGTCTTGAATAGACTCCGGTTAACTGGTACAGCCCAGAGGTTTGAGCCGCCTCCACGAATTGCTGAGTAATCCAGTTAGTGCCGATGATGCCTAAGTTGATCATTAAAAACGCCCCTCTTTCTGCTGTTAACTCCATGATAGCAGTTCCAAACGCAAATGATAATTAGAAGTCGATTTTATTTTTTAATTTAAGGTAAAGAATAAGGAATCATTTGATAAACATGTTAAAATTAAATAAGAGAAAAGGAGGAGGCCTCACCATGAATGCAAAAGAATTCATCCATTCTAGCCGATCATTACTACAAAACTTCATTCGGCCTTCTCAGCGGTCATCTAAGCGAACTGCAAACCAAGTCGCTAATTCCCCCATGATTTTTATCGGTTCATGGAAACTGCGTCATTCCGAGACAGCCAGGACGCATTCTATAGTGATTGGTCCTGATTTAACCATCAGCATTGATCACCATACGATTCCCTGCAAAGTGGTTTCACTCACCACCGATACTTTGGTATTACTAGATCACTATGGCTATCACATCACCATTACAGCCAATAATAATATTCCGGTTAAAATGTTTGATGAAGCTGACGATGTGATTTACTATATCGTCTCAAACACAACTAACTGAACTAAAATAACCTGATTATTCACTGCTGATTAGTAACAAGGCAGTGAATAATCAGGTTATTTTAGTTTCTATTGTGTACTCCATGAGTGCCATTGACGCTGTGAACCGTTAAAAACCGATGCAGGCACCGTTTGCGACTGACCGTTCAATTTAACGGTTGCTTTTTCATCATAGGTAATGAAAACGACTTGGCCACTTTGATGCGATAGACTCGATGTCTGCAGCCACGTTTTATACCGAGCAAGTGATGTTTGGTTAACCGACTGCCAGATATTTGGTGTACACCAAATAATGATGCGTTTATCATAGTGTTGCTGCAGTAATGAAACAAGCTGCAACAACTTTTTTTGCGGCTCAGATTGCCGCAAATATCGTGCATTATATTTACCGTAAGTAGTAACTTGAACGGCAATCGGTAGCTGTCCTTCACGGTAGCCCACTTCACGTTCAAAGTTTTTAAATTGCGCTTTAGGTGAAGTGGTATAGCTATACACGTGATAAACGCCCATTTTAAGACTGCTGCCCTGTGAGCGATCATAATTACTTTGAAATTGATCATCGGTATAAGTCGCCCCTGAAGTCGCCCGCAAGTACGCAAACTGAAAACCCTGCTGCGAAAGTTGCTGAAAATCCACAAAACCATTTGCCTGGTCCAATGTCACTCCTCTAACGCGGTAATGACTCAGCTGCTGGTCGCGATAATGCCGATAGCCAAACCAGCCGCCAGCGATGATGATCAAAATCAGCAAGATTGAAAAGAAGCGTAATCGTCGTGAACGGTTACGCAACTGTCTATAAGTATTGGTATAGATTGGCTCAATCCGTCGTCGTTTCACACCTGCTCATCCCTTGTCTGGTTCATCATACTTCTTATTCTACCATGCTTTTCAACAATTGCAGATTTGCGAAAAAATAACTCAAGTTCTCGTCTGATTAATGGCTTCCTTGACCCGACTCATCACAGCTTCCGTCTTGTTGGACAGTTTAACGGCAACGATCGTGAACAGACTGTCGATCATGGCTAACTGAGCAATTAACGTATACATACTGTCAGAGGTCGTGGACATTTGGTCGGCCAATGAAAGCATGACCATGTCCGCCCTTTGCGCCAGCGAGGAACGGCCGTAACTGGTAATGGCAATCACAGGGACATGATTATTATGCAACTGCTTTAACACGGTCAGCGTCTGCTGGTTTTCACCGGAATGCGAGATCATAATGGCACAATCGTTCTCGTCCATTTTTGCTGCCTGCATCAGTTGCACGTCAAAATCCGGATAGTACTCGCTGTTAATAGAAGTTCTTAAAAACTTATGGTAACCGTCTAAGGCAGCTACGGAAGACCCTCCTAACCCGAAGAAAGCCAGTTGGTGACACTTTAAAATGTGATTTGAAATCGTTTCCAACTGGTCATTATGCAGTAGTGATCGTGTGGAAATTAAAGCGTCGATCATTGCTTGAAAAGTCTTCTCCGTCATTTCTTTAGGTGTATCGTTAGGGTCAATTTTTTTAAACAAACTACTGTGATTAACATCTGATGGCACATTAGCCAAATCAAGACTGAATTCACGGAAGTTGGAATAGCCAACAGCCTTAGCAAAACGGGATATTGAAGCTGTGGAAACGCCCACTTTCTCCGCCAATTCATTGATCGTTAAATCGCTGACCATTTGCGGCTGGGCAAAAATATAATCCGCAATTTTTTGGTGTAATTTACTCAAATTGGGATAGTAAGACCTGATACTGCTGATCGCTGATTGTGCCAAATTAGTTGCCTCCTACGTTGAAACCGACTAGGTAAATGACGTGTTATCCCTGAAATAACACTGTTTATATATGATACGAGTTAAAATTCCATTTAAAAGCTTTCAAACCTATTTTAACACCCAGTATTAACAATTGGTATGGACACCTTGTTCACTTTATATCAAGTATTTTAGCGATTACTCACCAATTTGTAAATAATTTTCTAACTAATACTTGAATTGTGAAATCTTTTTTCATATAATGAACAGGTTGCTTCACAAAAGAACTTATTTGAGACATTTATTCTTGTAAACGGTTTAAAAGTCATTTACACTCACATTGCAAGTTCAAATCAGAAAGGGAGTCGTAGAAAAATGGACTATATGATCGGTGTTGATATAGGAACAACCAGTGTTAAAACTGTGCTGTTTGACAATGTCGGCAAAGTACAAGGTTACTCCAACAATTTGTATCCGCTTTATCAAGATGTACCGGATATGGCTGAAGAAGATCCAGATGAGATCTTTTCCGCCATCGTTGATGGTTTAACCACGGTTTTACGTAAGGCAAACTTAAGCGAGGGTGAGTTGAAGGGTGTATCATTTTCAGCTGCCATGCACAGTCTGATCTTGTTGGACGACAACCATAAACCGATGACTCGCGCCATTACTTGGGCTGACAATCGTGCTGTTAAGTACGCGGATCAGTTACGCGAAAACGGTATTGGTAAACAAATTTACGAGAAAACGGGTACGCCGATTCACCCAATGACTCCCTTCACTAAACTTATTTGGCTCCGTAACGAACACAAAGATTTATTTGACAAAGCCCGCTGGTTTGTGGGAATTAAAGAATATGTTATCTACAAACTATTCGGTGTCCTAAAAGAAGACTACTCCATCGCTAATGCCACTGGGATGTTCAACATCTTCAAGATGGACTGGGATGACCAGGCACTTGAACTAGCTGGCGTGACTCGCGATAAGTTACCAGAGTTAGTTGATACCACTGATACAGTTTCTGGTATGAACGAAGACTACGCTAAGGTGATTGGCATTGATCCTAACGTGCCATTCGTTATGGGTGCTTCAGATGGTCCTCTAGCTAACCTCGGTGTGAACGCCATTGACCCCGGTGTTGTTGCCGTTACGATCGGTACTTCTGGTGCCGTTCGGGTGGTCACTGACAAACCGAAGATTGACCCTAAAGGCCGGGTATTCTGTTACTACCTTGCACCAAATAAGTGGGTTGTTGGCGGACCGGTTAACAACGGCGGAATCGTCTTCCGTTGGGTTCGCGATCAGTTATTCGCACCAGAAAAGATTACTGCTGAACAGATGAAAGTCGACAGTTACGACCTCCTGACTGAGATTGCTTCTAAGATTCCAGCTGGTTCAGACGGCTTGATCTTCCACCCCTTCCTTGGCGGCGAACGTGCCCCAATCTGGGATGCTAACGCCCGTGGTTCCTTCTTCGGGTTAACTCGCAAGCATACCCGTGCTCACATGGTTCGGGCTGCACTTGAAGGCATCGTCTACAACCTTTACACCGTGCTGATTGCCTTAGAAGAAGTTGTTGGCAAACCCGTCAGCATCCAAGCTACCGGTGGTTTTGCCCGCTCAGCTCTCTGGCGTCAAATGTTAGCTGATATCTTTGAACAAGACGTCACCATTCCTGAAAGTGTCGAAGGAACTGCCTTAGGAGCTGCTGTGCTGGGAATGTATAGTCTCGGTTTGATCGATGACCTCAGCGAAGTGAAGAAGTTTGTGGGTGTCACAAATGTGCACCATCCAAACCCAGAAACTTACGACGCTTATCGCGCACTTGTCCCAATCTACATCCGTTTGAGTCGGCAATTACAGACTGAGTATAAAGCGATTGCTGATTTCCAACGTAGCCAAGATGCTAAGAAAAAGGCATCTGACAACGATCTTTAATTTATTATGGGTATCATCATTTAACTTCAAAAAGGGTTTCTTATTGTCCGTTGCTGTGAAACGTCACGAGGGGCGTTTCACAAAACTGATTTCTGAAAGGGTTTTCTAACTATGGAAATACTAGCGTTAGTTATCGGGATTTTATTCCTGTTAGTTTTGATTATTCAATTCAAAATGAACACCTTTGTCTCGTTGATTTTAACTTCTGTTTTGACTGCCATTCTCCTTGGCATGCCACTCACCAAGATTGCTGCCAGCATCGAAACTGGTATTGGTAGTCAATTAGGTGAATTATCACTGGTCTTTGGTTTTGGTGCCATGCTGGGTCGGTTAGTTGCCGACGCTGGTGGTGCTCACAAGATTGCCACGACTTTAATCAATAAATTTGGTCGGAAACGGCTTCAATTAGCTATCATGCTCGCGTCATTCATTATTGGTATTGCGCTATTCTTCGAAGTTGGTATGGTTCTGTTAGTTCCTATCGTCTTTGCAATCGCCGTTGAAGCTGAAGTCCCAATTCTTTACTTGGGTATTCCAATGGCAGCTGCTTTGTCAGTTACCCACGGCTTCTTACCACCTCACCCAGCACCAACTGCCATTGCCGCAGCTTTGGGTGCCAGTGATGGTAAGGTTCTGCTGTTTGGTATTATCGTTGCCATTCCTGCCGCCTACATTGCCGGCCCGCTGTTCACTAAGTTAGCCGAAAAGTTTGCCCCTTCTGCCTTCAAGCAAAAGGGTAACTTGAGTTCATTAGGTGAAGTCAAAGAAATGGCCCCAGAAGATGAACCAAGCTTTGGCATTTCTGTTTTAACTTCATTATTCCCCGTTATCTTGATGGCCATTACTACCATCTACAAGATGACCGTTGATGGCGGTACAACGCCAACTAAGAACCCAACGATGCTGGATCAAATTGTTGCCTTCATCGGTGACCCTGCCATTGCAATGCTGATTTCATTACTGTTTGCCATGTGGTCAATGGGTTGGGCTCGTAAACGGGCAACTAAAGACATCATGGAAACCGTTGAAAATGCCGTTAAATCAATTGCTATGCTGCTATTAGTTATTGGTGGTGGTGGTGCCTTCAAGCAAGTGCTGATTGACGGTGGTGTTGGTAATGAAGTTGCCAAGATCTTCACTCACTCAAGTATCAGTCCATTGATTCTTGGTTGGTTAGTCGCCGTTGTTCTCCGTGTTGCTTTAGGTTCTGCAACCGTTGCTGCTTTAACTGCAGCTGGTATTGTTGCTCCATTGATGTCAGCTGCTGGCGTTGACCCTGCCTTGATGGTACTTGCCATTGGTGCCGGTTCATTAGCCGCTTCTCACGTTAACGATGCTGGATTCTGGATGTTTAGAGAATACTTTGATTTGACGGTTAAACAAACACTTTCGATTTGGACGGTGCTTGAAACGGTTATCTCAGTTGTCGGGATCTGCATGGTTATGATTCTTAACATGTTCTTCCACTAATAATTTTTCACTAATAATTATCATGAATTTCTAATGTGAAACCCTTCCCCGGTGCGTTGTCACCGGGGTTTTTCTTTGCTATAATTGGTTGCTATTGAATTGGGAAGGACGGAAGTTATTTTGAGTGAACCAAAATTAAAACGTGAAATCGGTTTATTTACCGCCCTATCAACTGTGATGGGAACCGTTATTGGCGCAGGTGTCTTCTTCAAAGTCGCTAGTGTTGTTGAAGTTACAGGCTCCGCCAGCATGACCTTAGCCGCTTGGATCTTAGGTGGGCTGCTCACTATCTGTGCCGGATTAACCGTTGCAGAATTAGCTGCGGCAATCCCACGAACCGGTGGTGCAATCAAGTACATTGAATATACGTATGGCAAGCTACCCGGCTTTTTAATGGGCTGGGCACTGATCTTAATCTACTATCCCGCAAACATTGCAGCGTTGTCGATCATCTTCTCCACTCAGGTATTGAATTTATTCAGTCTGCCGCTGATTTGGCATCTACCGATCGCCATTGCCTGCGGACTGAGTATTACGCTCATCAACTTCTTAGGAGCGCGAGTCGGTGGGGCGTTACAATCAATCACACTCATTTTCAAGCTGATTCCAATCTTCATTATTGCCATCTTTGGTCTTTTCTCAAAGGCCCATGTCGCAGTATCACTGGTACCAATCACTGCTGGTCCGCACCTCAACTTTTGGACCGCTTTCAGCAGTGGTCTACTTGCCACCATGTTTGCTTATGATGGCTGGATCAGTATTGGCAACGTGGCGGGTGAAATGAAGCATCCTGAAAAAGACCTCCCTCGAGCAATCGTTTTAGGGTTAGTCTTCATTACCGTTATTTACGCCACCATTAACTTTGTTTTCCTGAAGAGTATGCCGGTGAGCCAAATTGCGGGTAACTTAAATACAGCTTCAGAGTCGGCTGAAATGATTTTTGGCCCAATGGGTGGCAAACTGGTCACCATCGGTATCTTGGTTTCCGTGTACGGTGCCATCAACGGCTATACCTTAACCGGGATGAGAGTACCACTTGCCATGGCCACCGAAGATTCATTGCCTTTCAGCAAGCAATTACGAAAAATTTCTCGTAAGACCTACGTTCCTTATTATGCAGGTTTCGCTGAATTGGGTATCGCCATCATCATGATGTTTATGGGCTCTTTTGATACACTGACGGACATGCTGGTCTTTGTGATGTGGATCTTTAACATCTTGCTGTTCATCGCTTTATTTATCTTAAGAAAACGAGAACCTAAACTTCGTCGGCCGTACCGAGTCCCTGGTTACCCAGTGATTCCAATTATTGCTATTCTGGGTGGCTTGTTTATTCTAATCATCACCATTTGGACTCAAACAGGTTTAGCCGTAACGGGTCTCATTTTAACGGGTATCGGCATTCCTGTTTACTATTACCATCAGCATAAACGCGACAAAACCAAAACAAAATAAATCAAGTCCTCTTTGTGAGGGCTTTTTATTTTGCAGAATTTGAGAACGATTTTGGTCAGTGCTAAACTGAAACCGGTTACTAAATTTAATGTAATGATGGGCAGATGTAATAACAATGACAACTGAATTGGAAAAACAGCAAAATGGTGAGTTGTATGATGCACACGATCCAATTTTTAAACAGTATAAGGATGAAGCTAATCAATTCTTGATGGCATACAACCAAACTCCCTATGATCAAGCAGCCAAACGCAGACAGCTTTTAGAGCATTCCCTTGGTAGTATCGGCAAAAACGTTACGGTGGGGACACCTTTTCTGTGTGATTTTGCTCGTAACATTCACTTAGGGGATAAAATCTCAATCAACATGAACTGTTCATTCATGGACTCCGGTGAAATCTGGATCGACGGTGAAACCATGATCGCACCAAACGTCCAAATCTATACGGGAACCCATCCAGTTCCGCTTTCACAGCGTTTGAATGAACAATGGGATGAACACCCTGAACAGCATTTCGTGAAAACCCGCTCCCTACCCGTCCACATCAAGCATGGCTGCTGGATTGGTGGTGGCGTCATTATTCTTCCCGGTGTCACTATCGGTGAAGGTACGGTTATTGGCGCTGGCAGTGTGGTGACCAAGGATATTCCTGATTATGTGGTTGCCGTGGGTAATCCTTGTCACGTGTTAAGAAAGATTAAGGAATAATAAAACTGCTCCCAAGCGATGACCACTTAGGAGCAGTTTTATTATGCACAATTAAGCTTTACATTGCCTCATCATCATCTGTATCCGGCAATGGTAAATCTGGAAACATATGCTTCAAGTATTCCGTAGCAGGTTCATCGGGTACCCGATCAGCCTCAACCACTTGCGTAATCGAGTTAAACGTCAGCATCAGCATGATTGCACCGTTTTCGTCGCGAACGGCATAGTATCTGATACCCAACTGAATGGCGCGGAAAACGAGCTCTTGAGCATGAATGTTCAATCGAGACATTCTTGGCAGCAACTGTTCCGTGCCAACGCGTTCCGCCTTCCACGCTGAAGCCCTTTGGTTAGCAAAGGTCATTAAACTGCCGCTGTCGTCTAAATGACTCACTAGCTTAGCAGATGGCGTGAGTTCTGGATGTGACATCACTTCAGCAAAGTCATCAATCGCGTTAATTAGCTCGGTGTGTGCCTTTAGTTGAACTGCTAGTTCACGTAACTGACGGAAGAACTGCTGCCCTTCAGCAGCCTTGAATGTTGCTTGAGTAGGTTCCTCAAGCGCTACCTGTTCATTATCTGCTTCAGCCTGCTTTAGCTGATCGATAATCTTATCGTCATCCACCGGTGTCACTAAAGCATAAATAAATAGTAGTTTCATCAAGTAAAGCGCGTGCCGACTAATCCCGTTTGACCGGAATGGTGTCGTGTCTAAACAACGAAACTCAAGGTACCGAACACCCTTAGTGGACATCTGGCTCAGTTCATCTACTCCGCGCAAACGAACTGGACCGTAAAATTCAGCCTGACTGTATAACTTTTTACTCTCAATTAAACTGGAAAGTCGGTCAACGAAGTGTGGTAACGATTGGTAAACAGTTGCATCAACGCCATCCGCAGGTAGATTAGCATAGCCAAAATGACTATTTCGAATACTTCTTACTGGATGTGATAAGCTTGCCGGTTGTTGCTTAAAGAAGCCGTCCTCAGCAACTGGTGAAGCCCCAAACAAATAAGTAATTAACCACCGATTCAAGACTAGATTTTGTGCCATTCTGAAATAGAGTGCGTTTCGAAAATCAGTGACTCGCTGAAATTCGCCTTCATAATGGGCGTAAAGTCGGTTGATCACCGGATCTGGGATGCTGTAGTTCAAGTGAACACCCGTCATAATTTTGGAAGCCACACCATATTTTTCAGTGAGATAATCACGGTAATCCTTGAAAGCAGGCCGTTCGAAGTGTGCTTTGATAAAGTCCGTGTCATCAGCGGTGAGCCGTGGTGGCATGCTCAAAGGCCAGATGCGGTCCCCACCCTGCATCGAGCGATAGAAAACCGTCTGCAGCGTGTCTAGCTGATCCAATACCCCACCAATATTTGGGTTGGGATCTGTAATAAGCTCGGCTTGTGTCTCTGCAAAATCCGTTTGCAAATAAGGATGGAAGGTCCGCGAACCCAGCATTTGTGGATGCGGTTCACGACTGAGCTGTCCCTGCATATTGACCCGATTTTCCTCAATTTCCAGTCCTACTAACCCATGATACAGTTGTTCACTGACACCTTCTGCTTTAATGACGCTCAATAGATTGTCTAACATCCGAGATCCCCCGCTTATGTGTGCTTACGTTGAATCGATTATAAATTAAAACACAGTGAGTAATCAAGGGCTTAAAGCATAAAAAAAGAACTACGGAGACTGAAATCTCCGTAGTTCCATTCATTAAATAAATTTTAATCCTTTTCCAATAACGTAACGGATTCGATATGCGGCGTTTGTGGAAATTGGTCTACGGGCTGAATTGGTTCAGTCACGTGGTAGCCTTCTTCAGCAAAACGTTGAATATCACGAACCAGCGTTGATGGGTTACAGCTGACATAAACAATCTTCTTAGGTGCCATTGCTGCTGCACTATGGATTAACGTTTCATCCAGCCCTTTACGTGGCGGATCAACAACGATCACATCCGGCTTTAGGCCCTGTTTCTGCCATTCAGCCATTTGGTATTCAGCCTTATTGGTGGCGAAATGCAAATTCGTCAAACCGTTTAACTTGGCGTTCTTCTTAGCATCTTCCACGGCAGTTGAAACAACTTCAACACCGTAGACATCCTTGGCATGGCGTGCCATGGCTAAGGAAATCGTCCCGATACCACAATAGGCATCGATCACAGTTTCGTTGCCAGTTAAGCCAGCTCGGTCAATGGCTAACTGATACAATTTTTCAGTTTGTACCGGATTAACTTGATAGAAAGACTGGGCTGAAATCTCAAAGCGGTTGCCTAACAGTGAATCGTGGATCACAGGTTCGCCATATAAGACGTTTGTGATTGGTCCAAGAATTACGTTAGTAGGCCGGTTATTGACGTTTTGAATAATGCTGGTCACTTCTGGTAACTGCTCAGAAATTTGTTCCACAATGGCCTTTGCACGAGGCAAAGTGTGGCTATTGGTAATCAGGCCAATCATCATTTCTTTTTCGTAGTAACTCTGACGAACCATCACGTTACGAATGATTCCCTTATGCGTTTTCTCATCATAAGCTGGCACGTTTTCGGCACGTAAAATGTCTCGAACGATCACAATCGCTTTATCGATCCGTGGATCTTGAATATAGAAATCAGTCAATGGTACCAAATCGTGGGAATGCTGACGGTAAAAGCCAGTTTCCAACTGTCCCTTAACCATTCGAACTGGAATCTGTGCTTTATTCCGGTAATGATAAGGTGTTTCCATCCCAATGGTTTCAGAAACACTGAGGTCAAGTTTATTCTTGGCCAGTAATGATTCGATTTGGTGCTGTTTAAAACGAAGCTGTGCTGGGTAGACCATATGTTGTAAAGGCGCGATTCCTGCCTGGGCAAGCTTACGGTCCTTCTCATCGATCTCAGCCCGATCTGGTGAAGTGGTCAAATGTTCCAAAACCCGGCCAAAGCCAAAGCTTTTACCGACTTTTGTCACCACAAACTTAATCTCTTCGCCTGGTAAAGCGTTGGCGATAAACAACGAATAATTGTCAATCTTAACCACGCCGTTACCTTCATAGGTCAGGTCCATTACGGTACCCGTGTACGTTTCGTTTTTTGCTACTGGTGCTTGTATTTTCATTAAAATCTCCTTGTTTTAACCAAAAGAAAGGTTTTGCTGCCTTACGTATCATACAGCAAAACCCTCCCAATTAATACCTAAAAAATTATTTCTTTGATTCTTCGCTCTCTGGCAGTTCTTGAACCCCAGCCAAGAATTTACGCTCAGCTTCAAGAATTTCAGGCGTTTCGGTTTCCACAGCAGCATCTGGAATATCATCCAGATTAGCATAGGTTTCGATGTGCTGCTTCAAATTAACGAAGGTCATTGGAGCATCGCCACCATATTCACCATCTAAGTTGATCATGATTTTGGAATCGCCCTTCGGTTTAGCTTCAACCTTGTGCACTTTACGATAAATAATCCGCGGATCGTTAATGTGCTTACCGCCGTTTAACACAAGGGTCAACAGACGCAAAATTTCAGCTAAATTACTGGTTTTAACAATGATCATGGTAAACTTACCGTCATTTAACGAAGCATCCGGCACGATCTGTTCAAAGCCACCGACCGAATTGGTCAATGCCAGAAAGAACATGGAAGCTTCACCGTCGTATTCTTCACCATCATATTTAAGATCCACCTTAAATGGTCGAATCCGGGGTAGTAATTCCGCTCCCTTAACCAAGTAAGCTAAGTAACCAAACAACGTTTTTAAGTTGGATGGTACTTCATAGGTCAACTCAGTTAAGCGACCCCCACCGGCAATGTTGACAAAGTACTTCTTACCTGCTAACCCAATGTCCATTTTAATCGTTTGATTCTTTAAAACGACCTTGGCAGCAGCTAATGGATCCTCACGTGGAATTCGCAGTGCACGAGCGTAATCATTCGTGGTACCAGCTGGAATAATGGCCATCTTAGGCCGTTTCTTCAAGCCAGCAATCCCGTTGACGACCTCGTTAATGGTGCCATCGCCACCGGCTGCCACAACTAAATCAAAGCCTTCGCGACTTACCCGTTCGGCTTCGTCACGTGCCGAATTAGGAGCTGGGGTAGTAGCAAACGCACTCGTCTCGTACCCCGCCTGTTCGAAGACTCCTAAAATATCGATCATATCCTTCTTCAAAGCCTCCCGGCCGGAAGAAGGATTATATATCACTCGCGCACGTTTCCGCATAAGTGTTTCCCTCCAATATTAAACAACTAACGTTTACTTTTTAAGTGAAGCAATCAGCAGCTTGTTAACCACTTGAGGGTTAGCCTTACCGTGAGTTTGCTTCATGATTTGACCCACAAGGTAACCAACGGCACGGTCTTTACCATTGTTGTAGTCATCAATAGATTGCTGATTATCAGCCAGAACTGAGTCGATGATGGGTTGCAGTTGAGCTGGGTCAGATAACTGAACCAGACCCTTTTCTTCAACGAAGGCCTTAGGTTCTTTGCCTTGGGTGATCGCTTTAAAGACTTTCTTAGCCATCTTAGATGAAATGGTCCCATCCGTGATCAAGTTGATCATACCGGCTAAGTTAGCTGGTGTCAGCTTAGTGTCTTGCAAATCGGCATGCTGTTCGTTCAAGAAGGCGTTAACGTCACCTTGAAGGTAGTTAGCAGCTGACTTAGGATCAGCACCAAGTTTAACCGTTTCGTCGAAGAAATCGGCCATTTCCTTAGTTTGCGTCAGAACCATGGCATCGTAGTCAGTTAAGCCAAGTTCCTTGACGTAACGCTGACGACGACTACCTGGCATTTCGGGCATTTCAGCACCAATCTCGTTGACCCATTCATCACTGATGTTCAGTGCTGGCAGATCTGGTTCTGGGAAGTAACGATAATCATCGGAACCTTCCTTGACACGCATCAAAATAGTCTGACCAGTGGTCTCGTCAAAACGACGGGTTTCTTGTTGAATCTGGCCGCCAGACATCAGGACACGTTGCTGACGCTGTTCCTCAAACGCTAGGCCCTTGCGAACGTAGTTAAAGGAGTTCAGGTTCTTCAGCTCAGTCTTTGTCCCGTATTCCTTTTGACCCTCAGGCCGAATGGAAATGTTGACATCGACACGCATGGAACCTTCTTCCATCTTCACGTCGGAAATCCCGGTAAATTGAATTCGTTGACGAAGTGCTTCAAGGTACGCATAAGCTTCGTCAGGAGAAGCGATTTCTGGCTTCGACACGATTTCAATCAATGGTGTGCCTTGACGGTTCAAGTCAACGTATGAATAATCGCGTTCATGGGTGTTCTTACCAGCATCTTCTTCAATATGCATTTCGGCGATCCCGATGCGCTTCTTTTCACCGTCAACCTCAATTTCAATCCAGCCATCATGCGCAATTGGCTTGTCAGATTGGGTAATTTGGTAAGCTTTCGGGTTATCAGGATAAAAGTAGTTCTTCCGGTCGAAGTGGGTATGTGGTTCAACTTGAGCATGGAGTGCTAAAGCAGCCATGATACCGGACTTCACAACACCTTTATTGGTGGTTGGTAATACCCCAGGATAGCCCCAATCAATGACGTTGGTGTTAGCGTTAGGTTCATCACCAAACTCTACGGGAGATGGACTAAAGATCTTTGAATTGGTTTTTAATTCAACGTGGACTTCAAGTCCGATAGTTGTTTTAAAATTCATTAGTTATTACCCCCTTGCTTAGGTGTTTGTTTGTGAAAATCGGTAGCTTGTTCAAAGACGTAACCGGCTTTATAAAGCGTCGATTCGTCAAATGGCCGACCGATGAGTTGCATTCCAACTGGCATGCCTTTAGCAAAACCAGCAGGAATCGACATCCCTGGCAATCCAGCAAGGTTAACGGGGATCGTCAAAATATCGTTCATGTACATCGTCATTGGGTCAGAAACTTCTTCACCGATCTTGTAAGCTGGCGTTGGCGCAACTGGACCCATGATGAAGTCATGATCTTTCAAAACGGCTTGGAAGTCGTTAATGATCAGCGTCCGTACTTGAGCGGCCTTCTTGAAGTAGGCATCGTAGAAACCAGCTGAAAGTGAGAATGTCCCCAGCATGATCCGACGCTTAACTTCATCACCAAAGCCTTCGCTACGGGAGTTCACGTAAACGTCTTCTAGGTTCTTAACGTCTTTAGAACGGTGACCGTAACGAATCCCATCAAACCGTTGTAAGTTAGATGAAGCTTCTGAACTAGCGATAATGTAGTAAGCAGCAACACCATACTTGTTGTGAGGTAATGACACCTCGTCAACCGTTGCACCCAGTTCACGGTATTTATCAGCTGCAGCCAAAATCGCATCTTTAACTTCTTGGTCAACACCTTCGCCTAAGAATTCCTTAGGTAAACCAATTTTCATACCCTTAACACTGGTTTGATCGTTCAATTCAGCAGCAAAGTCTGGCACTTCTTTAGTTGAAGTGGTCAGATCATGGTCATCGTGACCAGCAACTGCGGATAGCAAAATAGCGTTATCCTTCACTGTTCGAGTCATTGGACCAATCTCATCAAGACTTGAAGCAAAGGCAATCAAGCCCCAACGAGAAATGCGGCCATAAGTTGGTTTCATCCCAACAATTCCGTTAAATGATGATGGCTGACGAATCGAACCACCAGTATCGGAACCAAATGCGGCAACCACTTCGCCAGAAGCAACGGCAGCTGCTGAACCACCTGATGAACCACCAGGTACGCGGGTGTAATCCCAAGCGTTTTTAGTGGTTTTAAAAGCAGAGTTTTCAGTGGAACCACCCATGGCAAATTCATCCATGTTGGTCTTACCCACGTTAATCACACCCTTATCGTTTAGGGTGCTAACAACCGTTGCATCGTAGACTGGCACAAAGTTCTCCAGCATCTTTGAAGCAGCCGTTGTGGTTAATCCCTTGGTGACAATGTTGTCCTTGATTGCTAGTGGAATACCAGCAAGAATGTTATCTGGGTCAACACCCTTTTCATCCATTTCGGCAGCCTTCTTCAAAGCTGCATCCTTGTTCAAAGCCAAAAAGGCGTTCAAGTCAGGGTCAGTAGCTGCAATGTTATCAAAAGTAGCCTTAACCAAATCAGTCACACTGATCCGCTTAGCCACTAAATCATCATGCAGCGATGTGAGATCTTTTTCGAAATAGTTCATCGTTTCTACTCATCCTCACTTTCATCAATAATCGTTGGTACTCGAATGTAGCCTTTTTCAGATTCTGGTGCGTTAGCCAGTAAGGCATCGCGCTGTCCCCAGTTGTCGGCAACGTCTTCTCTCATAACGTTGATCTGGTCGCTGACACTTGAAGTGGGTTCAATCCCTTCAGTATCGACTTCGTTTAAGGTTTCAAATAACCCAATAATTTCATCTAATTGGGTGGTAAAGTACTTCAGTTGATCGTCGTTCAGACTTAACTTCGCTAACGAGGCAACGTGTTGTACCTGGTCTTGATCAATTCGACTTGCCATCAAGTTTCCCTCTTTCACAAGAATTCTGCGTAAATTACGCTACACATCAAATATACTACCACAATATGACTCAAAATAGCACTGGTTTTAAGGTCCAAACCAGTGCTATTTTTGATTGACACAAATTTTAATCAATAACTATTAAAGACGTGAGAAGTAAACTTCTTCGCGCCGTTGTCACGACTCAGGAACGATTGAACCCCTTCCGTGGAACTGACAGTGATGTCAATTGGCGCGTTAGAAGGCAAGTATTTTTGCGCAGCCTGTTGCAGATACTGCGTAAAACTAATAATTTCAGTTTGACTATAGAATTGCGTTGTAATGTTAACGTTCATCCCCGTCAGCTGTTTATTAGTGTAATGCGCCTGAGCAGTAACTCCACTCAAATTAGGGAAGTAGTTTTGAATTTGGCTCTTAAAGTTTTCAAAGGAAGCTTCATCGTTTGAATTACCGCTACCTGAGTTACCGTTAGTAGCTTTAGAAGACGTTGTTGGATAAACGTAATTCTGTTCGCTGATTGGCTTCCATGAGCTAACTGTCGTTGCCCCAGCTTTATTGTTTGAATAAGAGAAGAAACTGCCCCCAACTAAGCTATCCGTTGGTGCCTGTCGATAAAGTGCAATCGTGATCGGCACGTTCTTCAACGCTGGTTTTTGACGTAGACGGGCAAGCACTTGATTGGCAATCTGACGACCTTCACGCTGGGCTTCTGCCTTGCTGATCTTGGTTTGATAAGTTGAACCAAAGTTCTTCTTTTCGTAATAATCAACGGAGTTCATACCCAGACCAATGGTAACGCCGGACAGCGTCAATTTCTTGCCGTTTTGCTTCATAAAGTCTTGTTCTTCCATCTGTTGCAGGTAGATTGGGTTTCGAGTATTCGGATCAGTTTTACCGTTATTGACAGGGTTTAACCCATCTGGATTAGACTTCGATTTACGCCCCAACCAATTTTGAACGGTACTGGTATTCAAATACTGTCCCTCTTCAAAAATGTATTTGCTTGGTGAATAAACCTTTTTAGAAACGGTTAACAGACCACTTTCAAAACTCTTCAGGTTAAACTGATTATCGTTTTGAGAAACATTGACGCCACGAGACTTGCTCGTTACATACCGGCCGTTTTTGATGACACTTTGGTAGTCGCCGGCAGCTGCCTGTCCAGTAAGCTGAGTACCCTTATTGCTACTATTGCCACTGGTGCTGGCACCGTTAGAACTCCCTAAATTACCACAGGCGCTTAAAAAGAGTCCGCAGATTGCCATCACAAATAAGGCTTTAAATCGTTTCATTACTTCTTTCCTCCATCTTCAGACTGGCCCGACATCTCGGCTGCAAACCGTTCTTCGTTCCAGACTGGTACGTCGAGAGCTTCTGCCTTGGTTAACTTACTGCCGGCATCCGTTCCCGCGATCACAAGATCCGTCTTTTTTGAAACACTGCTCGTCACATCTGCACCCTGCGCTTCTAGCCAAGCACTGGCATCACCGCGTGTCATACTGGTCAACTTTCCGGTCAGCACAACGCGCTTACCGCTAAAGAAGCCATCAGCCGGTGCAGTTTGTTCAGTACCTGACGTGTAAGTCATATTGACACCACGTTCTTCAAGTTCGTGAACCAGTTGACGGGCACCCTCATTGCTAAAATAAGTCACCAAACTGTCCGCAATCGTATCGCCGACTGAGTCGATCTCCGCGATTTCTTCTTGACTGGCAGCCATCACATTGGCCATGTTATTAAAGTGAGCAGCAATGAGTCGAGCAGCTTTATTACCCACGTGACGAATCCCTAATCCAAATAATAAGCGTTCTAGCGAATTATTGCGACTGTTATCCAGTGCATTTAATAAATTATTAGCAGATTTCTCACCAAACTTATCTAAAGTCACTAATTGATCAAAGGTCAGGTCATATAAATCGGCAACGTCTTCAACGTATTTCTTCTCAAATAACTGACTGATGATCCGTGGACCGAGACCGTCGATATTCATGGCATTCCGTGAAGCAAAGTGCGTCATCTGTTCCGTCAATTGTTTTGGACAGCGCGGATTAATGCAACGTAGTGCCACTTCACCGTCTAAATGGACCAGAGTAGCACCACAGGATGGACACTGCGTCGGAATCACGTAAGGTTCGCTGTCGGCCGGCCGTTTGCTAGGAATATAGTTCGAAATTTCAGGAATAATATCGCCAGCTTTGTGCAACATCACAGTGTCGTTAATGCGAATGTCTTTTTCGGTCAGGTAATCCGGGTTATGCAAAGTCGCCCGAGCCACCGTTGTGCCTGCCAATTGCACTGGATCCATGATCGCTGTTGGAGTGACCACGCCGGTACGGCCAACCGTCCATTCAATATCGTGAACAATAGTTGCGGCTTCTTCTGGCGGAAATTTATACGCAATTGCCCAGCGAGGCACCTTAACCGTGGCACCCATTGACCGCTGTACGGGCAGTGAGTTGACCTTCACCACAATCCCATCAATGCCGTACGATAAATCATCACGTTGCTGCGTGTATTCATCAATATAAGCGTTGACCTCGTCCATATTATGAGCCACCCGATAATTCGGGTTAGTGGTAAACCCAAGTTCAGCGAGTTCATCGATGAGACCGCTCTGGGTCCGCGTATTCAACGGTTCATAATCAGCCACGTTATACATAAACGTACTGAGTTTTCGTTCTGCCGTTATCTTGGTATTTAACTGCCGTAAGCTACCAGCAGCAGCGTTTCTCGGATTAGCAAATACTGACTTACCTTCAGCGTCCCGCTTCTTATTCAGTTCAATAAAGGACGCCTTGGGCATATAGCACTCCCCGCGCACTTCAATGGTCAAAGGTCGGCTCAACTGAGTGGGAATCGACGGGATCGTCTTCAGGTTAGCCGTAATATCTTCACCGATCTGACCGTTACCACGAGTTGATCCTTGAACCAGCTTACCGTCTACATAACGCAACGAAATTGCCAGACCGTCAATTTTTAACTCACAGTTGTAAGTACCAGCCTCGTTTTCCGTAATGTGGTTCACAAAATCAGCCAATTCTTCCTTTGAGAAAACGTCGCCCAAAGACAGCATGGGAATGTCGTGAGTCACCTTGGAAAAATCAGTTGAAACGTTTCCGCCCACGTTTTGAGTCGGTGAATCCGGTGTAATCAAATCCGGGTACTTTGTTTCAATGGCCACTAATTGGGCGTATTTTTGATCATAAACGGAGTCTTCAACCGTTGGGGCGTCCTCACTGTAATAAGCCTCTCCCCAAGCACGCAGCTGCGGTCGAAGTTGTTTTGCTAAAGTCTCTGCTTCTGCTTTTGTTAGAGAATCAAGTGATGGTTCCATTTCAACACCCCTGTTATTCTTCTACCTTTGTAATTGGCGCAAAGGCAGCTAATAGTCTTTTGACACCTTCTTGCGGAAAGGCAATATCCAGTTCCATATCTTCGCCAGTACCGTTGATCTTAACCACGGTACCAGTTCCCCACTTCTTATGGGTGACTTTATCGCCAGTTCGCCAAGCTTGTTTGTCAGCACCAGTGCCGTTGTTTACGGTCACTGAACTAGAGCGCTTCTGGTGATAAGTCGTGGCTGTGGCTGATGCTGTTCGTCGGTCAAATGGTGTCCGCAGTGAGGTAGCGCCAGTTTCGCCTGGCGTCGTTCGGTTATCCATTTGCAGTAAATCCGGTTCAATTTCTTCAATAAAACGGGATTGCGGATTTCGTTGCGGACGACCATACAGCATCCGTGAAAAGGCGTTGGTAATAAAGAGCCGCTGCTTAGCACGGGTAATTCCCACGTAAGCCAATCGGCGCTCTTCTTCCAGCTGATCATGGTCTTCCATGGCACGGCTCAATGGGAAAATACCGTCTTCCATCCCAATGAGGAAGACAACGGGAAATTCCAGTCCCTTAGCGGCATGCAGCGTCATTAAGGTCACTTGGGCGGGTTCTTCATCCACATCATCCTGGTCGGAAACCAGTGCCAATTCCGCTAAAAAGTCAACGATCCGGTCACCCGAGTCGCTCTCGTCGGCATCGTAACTTTCATCAAATTTCTGTGTAACGGACAAAAATTCCTGAATGTTTTCCAGACGGGTTTCAGACTCCAAACTGCGAGATGCTTGCAACGCCGCTTTATAGCCGGTAGTGTCCAAAATTTGTTCAGTTAATTCCGTGACGGTACTGTCTTTAACAATGGCCTGCAACTTTTGAATCGTGGTTGCGAAACCGCCAATGGCACCCCGAGCACGGCTGGAAATACCATTGGCCACATCAACGTTCATGGCCGCTTCCAACTCTGACCAGCCGTTATCCTGCGCAAATGCCCGTAACTTGGTCAATGAACCAGTACCAATCCCACGTTTAGGTTCATTAATCACTCGCTCCAAGCTGAGGGTATCCGCACCGTTTGCCACTAACGTCAGATAAGCCAGCATGTCCTTGATTTCTTTACGATCATAGAACTTGTGCCCACCAACAATGGTATATGGCACATTGGCCTTGACTAGCGTTTCTTCCATCACACGAGACTGAGCGTTAGTACGGTATAGAACCGCAAAGTCACCATATTGATAATGCTGTTCACGCATTAAGTCCTGGATTTGAGAAACAACGTATCGGGCTTCATCGTTTTCACTTTGGCCACGATAATAATGAATCTTTTCACCCTGTTCGTTTTCAGTCCAGAGGTTTTTATCTTTCCGGTAACCGTTGTTTTTGATAACTTGGTTAGCGGCATCCAAAATGGTTTTGGTTGACCGGTAATTTTGCTCAAGCATAGTGACGTGAGCATCCGGATAATCCTTTTCAAAATTCATGATGTTTTCAATGTTAGCACCGCGCCAACCATAAATACTTTGGTCGGAGTCACCCACAACACACAGGTTATGGTGCTCACGTGCCAGCATATTCACTAACGTATATTGCGCATCGTTGGTATCTTGGTATTCGTCCACGTGAATGTACTGAAACTTCTTTTGGTATTCTGCCAGTACATCCTTATTTTCATTAAATAACTGGATGGTCAACATGATCAAATCATCAAAATCCATAGCTTGATTACGCTGCAACCCGTTTTGATAAGCGTCGTAAGCTCGTGCAGTGACCTCATCCATGCGGTTACCGGCTTCCTGAGCTAACTGCTTAGGGGTTTTAAGTTCGTTTTTAGCGTTGGAAATTTTGCCTAAGATTGCTCGTGGATCAAACTGTTTCGTGTCCACGTTCATATCAGCTAATACCCGCTTCATTAACGTCCGCTGATCACCAGTATCAGCAATTGAAAACGCTCTGTTATATCCTAGCTTATCCGCGTGACGGCGCAAAATTCGCACACACAGCGCATGGAAAGTCGAGGCCCAGACATCGTTGCCTTCTGGCCCCAACAGCTTGACGATTCGTTCGCGCATCTCACGAGCCGCCTTGTTGGTAAAGGTAATGGCCAGCACGTGCCAAGGCATCACGCCCTTTTCAATCAAGTAAGCGATCCGGTGGGTCAAGACCCGCGTCTTACCACTACCGGCACCGGCCATGATCAACAGCGGCCCCTCAGTATGTTCAACAGCTTCTCGTTGTTCCTTATTCAGTTTTGCTAACAATGCAGATTCAGCCACAATATTATTCCTCTCCTGTTTGTACGGTTACTTCGCGCTGATGATTTAGCCATCAGTGCGCATCTTAACAAATTCACTAGTAAAATTGTCGCCTATCTTGACTGATAAAGCAACACTTTTATCGGAAAAATTAAACATACGTTCGCATTAAAAAAGGCACCCTCGTGAGAGTACCTCTTGATTATTCAATTTCAGAATCTGTGGAACCCTGTGACCAGATCTCGGTATCTTCCAATTGCTCCAGCAGTTTGTTGATATCGTCGCCCTGAACCAGAACGTGACCCGCTAGTTTTTGACCGTCAAAATCTTGATGCCCTTGGCGGTAGAACGAGAAGTGCCAGTTGGGTTTCAACGTCCACTGTGTTCGCATGGCGTTGGCCTGATGCTGTGTAAAGGCCGCCATCACCGTGGGTTTCAAAACCTGGACGTCGCTTAACGGCATCCCAGCGATAGCCCGTAAATGCTGCTCAAATTGACTAACCGTTGTGGCTCGGTCAAAGATTCGGCCAGCTTCGCCAAAGGTTGGAATGATCTGCTTAACGTAGATCGAACCGTTCTCGTTGATCATAAAATCAACTTCAAACACGCCGACGTACTTCACGTTAGCCACGATTTCGTGACAGATTCGGTCCATTTCTGCTTGGACATCCGGATCGATGGATACCGGTAAATAAGCCCAAGCCATGATGCCGTTTTGACGTTTGACCTCAACTGTTGGGAACAAACTAGCTTCCCCGTTTGCAGCGCGCGCAACGGTCACGGTAAACTCCCGTGAATAGTCCACGGTGGACTCTAGAATATAAGTTCCCCAGTCCATTAAACCTGCCGCTTGCGCAATATCAGTCTGAGTCCGAATCGTCATTTCTTGGCCGTGAACCAGATCTTTTTGAATCGGCTTAAGAACGCTTGGGTAACCAATGGAATTAATCGATTGGTAAACATCATCAAGACTGACGATGGTGGCGTACGGTGGAATATTAACGTTTAGTTGTTCGTAGAATGCTCGCTCAAGTAAGCGGTCCTGCATCATCATCTGAAAATCAGAGCCTTGCGGTAACAGGGTTGATTCTTCAATCACCGAGAGAACGTCCGGACTAAGATGTTGAGAATCGTAAGTGACCAGATCACAACGTTCTGCGAAATCAGTCAACCGGTCATGGTCAGACAGTTCGCCAACGATTTTAAAATCAGCCAATTGCAGCATTTCGCTAGTTTCGTCAGGGCCATATGCGCCCACCTTAAAACCTGCTTGGCGTGCTGCGGACACAATCATTGGTCCATCTGTACTGTCGCCGATTACCCCAATGGTGCCTCCTGGATACAAAACATGATTGTCCAAATTTGTTCACTACCTTCTTATCAATAAAAGATGATCTTTTATTTTCATTATAACTTTACTTACAAATTGTACTACTAAATCGCTGAATCTTTAAAAAGTCTTATGCCCGAGTTTACTGCCGAAAACGACGGCGAACCTTTTTGACCCAGAAACCGCCAGAAATATATTTCGGCTCGTAGGTGATGATAAAGGCCTTGGGTTCGCGGTCATTAACAATGCCATAAAGTCGCTGTTCTTGATTTCTAGGTGTCAAAATATCTAACACCAAACGATCGCCTTCCAGACCTTCCGCGTGGCTCTGAGTCACCCCAAAACCGCTTGAACGAAGAATCTTCGGCAGTTCACTGTCCGTACTGGGGAGGATAACGGTTGCCATGATGTAGCCCAGCGCCAGCTTATCTTCAATCCAGATGCCGACTCGAACACCGACACCGTAACCCAAAGCATACGCGATAACATTCCAGACGTTATCCAACTGGTTCAAGACCATGGCCAAACCAACCACGTAAACTGTGATTTCTACCACACTCAAAATTGGGGCCAAATTACGGTAGCCTTTCATGGTGAGCATGAATCGAAGCGTGTTTAACGTGATGTAAACGAAACTAATGACGAAAATTGAAATAATAGTCCAAATCATGGTCCCGCCTCCAATCGTACAATACCAACTGACTAGCGAAATAGCAGTGATACAACTTTACTTCGTGTCAGGATCAGCAAAAGTGACCTGGTTATCGTCCAACGAAGCGATGCTTGCCAGAGCTTCCAAATGGATGCCTTGATCCAGCACCATTTTGTGACCCTTCTGGAACCGCTTTTCAATCACTACGCCAACACCTGCAACGTCCACTTGTGCGGCTTTACAAATTTCCAGCATACCTTGTACCGCTTGACCGTTAGCCAAGAAATCATCGATGATCAGCACTTTATCATCCGAATCAATAAACCGTTTGTCAATACTGATATCGTTGTTGACCTGCTTGGTGTACGAGTAGACCGTTGCCGTATAAAGGTTATCAGTCAATGTCAGTGACCGGTGTTTACGTGCAAATACCACCGGCACGTTCATCTGAAAGCCTGCCATCAAAGCGGGCGCGATTCCAGATGATTCAACCGTTAAGATCCGGGTAACCCCTTCATTTTCAAACAGCCGCTTAAATTCCGCGCCTATTTCATACATTAACTGGGGATCAACTTGATGATTCAAAAAGTTATCCACTTTTAACACTTCACCGGGTAAAACAGTGCCGTCGCGTTTGATTCGATCTTCTAGTAACTTCATCGCTGATTTCCTCCTAATAACGTCCAGTCGAACGTTTCTAACTTATGATTAGTGTACTCGAAAAATCACGGTTTTGCCAACCTGAAAGCGACCTTACCAGCCTAAAATAGTGCCTAAGCCAATCCATACGATGCAAAATAATGCCATAATCAAAGAATTTTGAACGGCGTACTTAAAGGTTTCCTTCTTCACTTGTTTAGCCAGAAAAGCACGGGTATTACGATAAATTAGGGGAATGCTGAGTAAGACTAACACGCTCATAATCGGCAAGTAGCCCAGAATGACGCTGATAATCAAACAGATATACCCGGCAACGTAATCACCGACGAAAACTTTTAACATGGTCGGCTTGCCAAAGTAATACACGATTGTTTTACGGTTCAGCGTCTTGTCTTCTTCCGCATCGCACAGGTTATTTGCCAGCATGATGTTAGCAATGGCAAACACCGCAATGCCAGACGTCAGCAGCACTTTAAAGAACAGTGACCAAGTTAACGACTGGACTGGATAAGTATTGATGTAAACGGAGATCAGGGTGATCACAAAGCCCATGGTCAGCCCGGAAAATGCCTCCCCGAAAGGCGTGGTAGAAATGGGCCGTGGACCAGCAGCATAGCAGTACCCCACTAAAAAGCAGAACACGCCCATTACTAATAACGGCCAACTCGTTTCAATGACCAGCAGAATCCCCAAAATAGTGGCGCTACCAGCCATTAAAATAATCAGGTTACGAATCAAGTTAACGGATAAATGGTGGACACCGATAATGTTGGTTTTCCGCTTCCACTCAGCAGCTTCAGCGGTTGCATGGCGGTAATCCGAATAGTTATCGTGGGCATCAACTGCCATGTTAAAGAGCAGCATGGCCACGAAAAACGTAATCGCCAACGGCCAGTTCACTTGACCAAACACATAGTAGGAAAAGAAGAGCCCCATGAAGAAAGGCCACACGGAAGCAATTTTTGCTTTAGCCTCCACTAGTTCCAAAAAAACATTTACAGACATAAAAAAACCTCCAAAAAATAATGATGCCAAAATTGACATTGGTGCGTGAGCTTTGTATCTTAAACATAGCGCTTTACAAAGGAGAATTTCGATGAACTTATCATTTTGGGCAGCGACCCCACAGGTGCAAGAGCAACTTAAACAGTTACAACGTTACCTGCTTAAGACCATTGACCTGCCAGACCAACCCATACATAGTAAAATACTAAAACTTCTTCAGTCGGGTGGCAAGTTCCTGCGGCCGGGCATTTTTTACCTGTTTGCCGAACTGGGTCCCAATCATGATCCAGATCAGCTATTAGCCGGTGCCAGTGCTCAGGAACTCTTACATCTGGCACTTAAATTTCACGACCAAATTTCCGATGACAAGCTGAAAATTCCCAATCCCGGTCACAATCAGCAACGCAATGCCATTTACGCCGGAGATTATTTGTTCACCCGCTACTTTGAGGAAATTTTGAAGACGGCGCCTTCCTCATCCGAATTTTCTGATCATTTAAAAGCCATGCAACGCATTCTTACCGGCCATTTAGATCAGTTGCAGCACCGTTTTGACTTCACCGAAACTGTAGCCGACTATTTTGCGGAAATTAATCAGCGAACTGGCGAAGCCTTTCAATTTAGCGCTGAGCAGGGTGCCAGAATTGCGGGTGCAACCCCTGAACTTGTTACGCTTAGCGCTGAACTGGGAACAACGATCGGTAATGCGTATCAAGTCAGTCAAGACATTCAGCTCGCTTTTAACGATCAACAGAATTTATTGGGTAGCCTCCAAAACGGTCAGTACCCGTTACCGCTCATTTTGAGTATGAACCAGCCCGAGATTCGCCAATTGCTTGAAAAGCGTCAGACTTTAACGCTAGAAGACGTTCAGTTAATCCAAAACCAACTTGATCAGCCAACAGTCGAAGCTCAGTATAAACAGCTAACTGATCACATTGATGACCTGCTAAATCAATTGCCAACTGGGAAAGCACAAACGGATTTGCGGCAGTTTGTTGGGCGATTGCTTTAAACGTGGTCAAGAGAGCAGAGACTTGCATCTAAGTCACTTCTAACAGAACCCACGTCAAAGTACGCCGTGCCTTCTGTTAGAAGCGTCTTAGACTCCAGTCTCTGAACGCTCTCTTTCACACTCTTACCTAGTCGAAACGTGTTCACGCAAGCAGAGAGTTGCAAATAAGGCGCAGGCGACAAAAATCCAAACCCGGGATTTCTGTCGCCTGCGCCTTATTCTCCACTCTCTAAACGCTTGCGTTCACACTCTAAACTTTCCCCTCATCCAACTCATACAACTTCCTAAACCGTGGCTCATCCTGATACAGCGCCCGCGGTGTCCCCTGCATATCAAAGCCGCCATCCTCCAGGAAACGTACCTGATCCACGTGGTTAATACCAGCCAGATGGTGCGTTACCCAAATAATCGTCTTATCGTGCAGAACTTTAAACACCGTATCCAATAACTCTCGTTCAGTGATGGGATCCAGACTGACCGTGGGTTCATCCAGCACAATGATCGGTGCGTCCTGTAAGAGAATCCTTGCCAACGACAGCCGTTGCCGTTCACCACCAGAGAACCGCGAGCCAGATTCCTGAACTTCTGTGTCGTACCCGTCCGGCAGAGATTCAATCAACGGCTTAAGTTCCACGGCTTCAACCGCAGCCTTGACTTGTTCATCCGTTGCGTTCAAATTACCGAGACGAATGTTATTCATCACTGACGTATCAAACAAGTAGGGTTGCTGATCCAGTACCCCAAAAAGCTGGGCACGCTGATCCTGCAGTTCACTGACCGGTGTCCCGTTAATCGTAACAGTCCCGGTTGTTGGCGCCTGATCACCCAACAGTAATTTCAGCAAGGTACTCTTCCCCGTTCCGCTTGGTCCTAACAGTGCGATCTTTTCACCCCGTTTGATCTGCAACGAAACGTTTTTAAGAATTTGCTTGTCATCACCCGGATAACTGAAAGTCACATGATCCACGCTAATTTCGTTAACCGGTTCGCTCAACTTTGTCTGCGCAATTTGTTTAGGCTGATCGTTGGATAGCTGATTGACCCGTTCAATGGACTGTTGATAGACTGGCCATTCACTGGCACCCTGACTGACTTCCAAGAATGGTTCAACAATCGGAAACAATGTTAGCGCAAACGCGGCTATCCAGTTAGCCATGCCCTTGCTGGCCGTGAAGAACGTTCCTGACCAGATCAATAACGTCAGTACCGCCAGCATGAAGAAGAACTGGACGCCAAAACCACGCCACCACTGGAAGAAATGGTCCTTGCGCCGCAGTGCGGCAATCTGCTTGATGGGTTTATTCTGCAACGCCATAAAATCATGGTAACGCCCAGAAATCACCCAATCAGTGAGCCCCAAAACTTCATCCGTTAAACTGGTATAGAAATTAGACTGAATCTGTTTTTGCTTAAACTCACGTGCACCGTTGACTGCTACAGAAAGCAGTGGCATCACCAGCACGATGACGCCAAGCAATAGTGCCATCAGTAAGGCTACCGGCCAACTGAAAACACCCACGCCAATTACAATAATCAGGTATAGTAACCAGCCGATGACGATAGGAAAGACCGTTCGCAGATACAAATTTTCAATGTGGTCAATGTCATCCGCTAGAATACTTAAAATATCCCCAGTTTGGTGGGTTTGCTTGATTGCGGAAGCCTTCACTTCCACGGCTTGATATAACTTCTTCCGGAAATCGGAAACGATCCGCAGTACCCAATTATGAGAAGTGAGCCGTTCTGAGTAACGGAAAACTGGTCGAGCAACCCCAAACGCCCGTGCCAAAACTACGGGCACATAGATATAAATAATTGAGTCTGGCCGCCGTGCCGCTTCACTGATCAAATAACCAGAATTAAACATTAGCGCCGCGGCGGAGAGAAAGGTCATCATGCCAAGAAATAACACCAGTATCAACAACCATTTATACTTGCGCAGGTATGGCATGACCCAAGTATCATGAGCAAATGTCTGTTTAATCGAGTGCATGTAATCCCCCCATTTCAGCACGCAATTTCGTGTATGGGCCATCATGCTTCGCTAATTCAGTAGGTGTCCCCTGTTCCACCAGCTTGCCGTGATCCATGACCAAGACATAGTCCATTTGGTTGATCCAATGCAACCGGTGGGTAGCGAAGAAGACTAGCCGGTTATCCAATAAAGGCAGCATATCTTCCTTCAAGGCGGCTTCAGTTTCGATGTCCAAGTGAGCCGTGGGTTCATCAAACAGCAAGATCTTCCGGCTGTCATCCAGAAAGGCCCGGGCTAACGCGATTCGTTGTGCCTGTCCGCCACTGACGCCACGAGAACCTTCTCCAATCATGGTGTCTAACCCTGCTGGCATTTCAGCGATCCAGTCTGACAGTCCTGCCTTATCACAAGCCGCTTTAATCGTCGCGTCATCAGCATCTGGCTGATAAAAACGAACGTTGTCACGCAGCGTTGCGTGGAACAGATAAGGTGCCTGCGGAATATAGATACTGTTATGCTGCCAAACTTCTTGACTTAAATGCGCTAACTTTTGACCATTTAAACTCACGTGATCTGGTTCATCTGGGGTCAAGAATCCGCCAATCAGATTGATCAACGTTGATTTCCCAGATCCTGATGCCCCAATGATACCCACTTTTTGAAAACCGTGAACGTCAAAAGAAATATGGCTTAGTGTTGGCTGATCCGCATCTTCATAAGTCAGCGAAACATCATCAAATTTAATCGCAGAATCATCGTGCCAAGTTAACTGTTTCAGTTCGTCACGCTGCTTAGTTTCAGGCGTCTCTAAAACATCTAACACGGCTTTCAATGCATTTTTACCATTCAAGGTCGCGTGATAGTCGTTGGCGAAGTTACGAACCGGCAAAAAGTAATCCGGTGCCAGCGTTAAAATGGTCAAAGCTGGTAGCAACATAATTTTGCCATCCATTAAATCAAAGCCTAAAAACACCGCTACCACGGCAACCGATAGTGTGGTAAAGAAGTCTAGTGCGAAGGTGGACGTCATAGCGATACGCAGCGTTGCCATGGTCTCCTTACGGTAATCTTCACTGACCGAATACACGTTGTTCGCGTAACGCTTGGATAACCCCAGCTGTTTCAGTGTGCCGAGCCCTCTTAAGGTATCTACAAAATTATTCGATAATCGCTGGTAACCCGCATACTGCCGGTCAGCTTTGCTCTGAGCTGCCAAGCCGAGAATGATCATGAACAGAATAATAACCGGATAAATGATCAGCAAAAAAGCAGCTTCTTTCCACTGCAAAAAGGCAATGTAGAGCAAAATGACCCACGGAGTGATCCCCATATCCATAATTTTGATGATAATCAGCATCAGATACGTCTGTACCTTGTCGATTCCCTCAAGGGCCATGGTGACCGTGTTGCCTGTACCATTTTTCTCAACTAGACTTGGCCCCAAGCGAAACAGTTTCGTCATTAACTGTTCACGCATCTCCCCAGTGGTCTTCTCCACAAAGGGATAAAACGTTCGGTTCTGAGCCACTGTAATGAGATGGCGACACAAAAAGCCCAGTGCAAAAACAGCGGTAGGCGTTACAATGGTTGCCAGTGGTTTCAGCTCCCATAACTGAACCACCGCAATCGACAGCGCCCGCGCCTGAATCACGATCATGACGGCCTGAATCAACGTCAAAATCGCAATCATAATGATTCGGGGTGTGATCCCCGGAATTTTAAATAAACGCTTATCTATCAAGTTACTCCCCTCCAATACTATACAAAGTATAGTGTATCATTAAACCGCTTTCATGTACTATGATTTGGACGTGAATCAATTGTACAAATGCCATTTTCAACAAAAAAGTTCCCGAGCTCTAAATTTGAACTCGGGAACTTTTTTTAAACACCTATTAAAATCTAAGCCGCTTTTGGACTCTTAAGCCGTTTATAAAAGACCCAGTAACTCCAAATGAAGTAAACTAAAACGATCGGCAGAATCGAGAAAGCAACAATGGTCATAATATGCAGTGTGTACGGTGAACTTGAAGCATCTTTAATCAAAATAGAATGGGCACTGTTCGTCGCAATCATGACCCGTGGGAATAACCCGTTAAAAATCAAGACCACGATGCTGATCAATGATAGCCCGCTGGCGATAAAGGCGGTCCAGTTGTGCGCTTTCAAAACACCCCACCATGCAATCAGGGTCAGCAGTACGAGCACAATCAAAATTGACCAAGTAGATGCCGGCTTCTTAGCGAAGAAATCAGTTGAGATGTACAGCAATACAACAAACAAAACCTCACCCACAATCAAAACGGGGTATAAAAGCTTGTTCCAGGCCTGCGCCCGGTCACGCAACGTCCCTAACGTCTTAAGCTGTAAGAAGTTCAGGCCGTGAATCAGGCACATCAGCGTAACCGCCACGCCACCGACCAGTGAGAACCAGTTGACGTACGTGGTAAAGCTGCCAAAGATGTTACCTTCAGCATCCATTGGCACTCCTTCAATCATACTGGTGAACATCATGCCGAATAAGAAAGCGGCGCAGAAACTACCAATAGTGGCAGCCCATTCCCAGAAATTCCGCCAAGTTTCAGTCTTCATGTTAGCACGGAATTCAAAGGACACGCCACGGAAAATCAAGGCCACCAAAATCAAAAACAAGACCAAGTAGTAGCCTGAGAATAACGATGCATACCACATTGGAAACGACGCGAACATGGCACCACCAGCCGTAATCAGCCAGACTTCATTGCCATCCCAATGAGGGCCAATCGTTTGGATAATGGTATCGCGTTCGGCAGTGTTGCGGCCAAAGAATCGAACCGCCATCCCAATCCCGAAATCAAAACCTTCGAGGAAGAAGAAACCGCTAAACAGCACACCAATTAGTAAAAACCAGAGAATTTGCGCACTAGTCATGGTTAAACGCCTCCGTTCCATAAGGATCTTCGACTTTACCCTCAGTGTCCTCCGATGAATAACCGTTCATTTGAACAGCATCCGGTCCTGCTTTGAGCGCCCGGTGTGAGAGAACAATCATGACCAGTCCTAATCCCGCAAAGAGTAAGAAGTAAACGATATTTGTAAATAGCAGCGATCCCACGGTAGACGTCGGCGAAACAGCGTCAGCGATGGTCAGCAAGCCATAAACGACCCATGGATAACGACCAAACTCAGTGATGAACCAGCCGGCCGTGTTAACCAAGAACGGTAACCAGATCATGAGTCCCATAATGTACAGGAACCAGCGCTGTTTCATGATGGTCTGGGATTTCTTTCGGTTGAAAAACAGACCAACGATGGCGACTAAGGCAAATAAGCCGCCAGCAACTGCCATTAAACGGAAGCTCCAAAACAGTGTCTTCGTCGGTACGTAGTAATTCATATTCTTCCCGAACTTCTTATCGTAAGTCGCGTGAAGTTCCTTATTAACGGTGTTTTGACCCTTAACCGTTCCTGAAAATTTGTGATAACTTAAAATATTCAAAACGTAAGGCACATCCAAAGAAGACGTGGTTTTATGCTGCTTCGTGTTGAAGCTGCTATAGATTGCCCACTCGCCCTTATTGGTAGAGTCCTTGTACAATCCTTCCATTGCGGCGAACTTCATCGGCTGTTCTTTGATCAGATACCGCGTCTGAAAGTCCCCTGAAGCAACGGAGCCTAAACTTGCAATCAACCCAATGACCAGTGCTACGTTCAATGACTTCCGGTAGAAGGAAACGTGATCCTTCTTTAACAGACGCCATGCTGAGCAACCCGCCACAACGAACGAAGCGGTGATGCCAGCCCCCATGAGAACGTGAGGTAATTCCAGCCATAACTGCGGGTTCTTCACAACGGCACTGAAACTGGTCATGACGACCCGGCCAGTGGATTTGTTGATGGCAAAGCCCACAGGATTTTGCATGAAACTGTTAGCTGCTAGGATCCACACCGCTGAAAGCGATGACCCAATAGCAACCAACCAAATAAACAGTGCGTGAATCCTCGGCTTGAAGCGTTCCCAAGTGAACATCCACAGACCAATAAAGGTTGACTCCAAGAAGAAAGCAGCCAACGCTTCAATGGCTAATGGCGCACCAAAGATATCACCCATGAACCGTGAGTATTCCGACCAGTTCATCCCAAATTGGAATTCTTGGATGATCCCTGTCACCACACCAACTGCGAAACTATATAGGAACATTTTACCCCAGAATTGGGCCATCTTCTTATACGTTTCGTCTTTTTTGGCCACGTACATTGTTTCCATGACGGCGACAACGAATGCTAAACCAATTGAAAATGGTACGAAGAAAAAGTGAAACACAGTCGTCATGGCAAACTGAAACCGCGATAGGCCTAAAACGGTTAAACCAGCATTTAACATGATACCCCCCCTAACAAAAGTTTCTAGACTAGTTACGAAATGCACATAAACGAACAGTCTAGTGAATTATTGCAAAAGCACCCCGCAATAATTCAGATATAATAATCCTATGTTACAAACCTAATTATATCGACTGATAATCGAATCTTCAACTGTAAGCCCTTACAAATATCCATTAAATTCCAAATTTTGCCTTAAAAAGTTGTCAATTCATTGACAAATCATCAATTTTCGAGTAACTTATATGAATGTTTAATTTTGGGAGATGAGTTCAATGAAAATTGGCGATCAAGTAAGTTTCAAGCTGGAAGGCCAAGACTTTACCGGGTTCATCGATAAAGCATACCAGAATTCCTTTATGGTTACGTTTAAAAGTGATGATACAGAAATTTTGGATAAGTATCACGATCGCGTTGTGATCAACAAGAAAAAGTTGAAATTAATCAAAGCAGCACCAGAGACGGATCCTGAATCCGATAACGATGAAGTTTAATCAGGTTATATAAAAGCACCCGACACCACCGATATTGATGATGTTGAGTGCTTTTATTTTGTCTAACAATAACGATCAAAAATAACTACCATAATATTTTAAAACTGATTGTCATTCTGCTATGATTGAAGTAAGTGATTTATCCGTATAGGGGGGCGTTTACCATAAAGACATCCGTTATTTGGGCATCATTTATCCTGTCCTTGATTACCAATATCATCGTGTTAAGTGGTACCATCTCCTTTTTGATCTGGCTAGAGCAACTGTCTAACACCTGGATCAACCGGTTCAGACCACAAGTGGAAACCGTTCTTTGTACGATATACTTCACCTATCTTTGGGGTGAATCGTGGCTCAATTCCTCAGTGGCACCAGCTGCATTTGGGATGCATTGGGCTTTTTTAAACATGCTCATTATCAGTTCCTTTCTGCTTAACGTCTACCTGAACCTGCCGTTTGCGACTGCCGCCCAGGTCGTGCTGATGATCGCCTATATTTGGCATTATTCGAAACAGATGAGCTTTTTTACGGTGATTTACAGTCTAGCCTTTATCGCTGTGGTTTTTGCTAGCTACCATTGGGGAACAAAACTACTCCAGCATCCAGTCATGATGTACCTTGGTATGGATACGATGGCTGTCGTTTCCTTCGCATTAATTATGAGTATCTTCTCCGTACCAACCGACCCTTATTTTTGGCTAAGGCAGCTTGCTTCACTAGAAATTCTCAGTGTCCTTGGGGTTGAATACACTTTAGCTTCCAACCGGCTCTTAGCACACACCAATCAAGTGACTGAACTAGCGAAATTGGACGGTCTTACTCAACTCTATAACTTCAGTAAATTCGATAAAGACCTCAACGCCGCCTACGAAAATTTTCAAACTAATCAGGAACCCTACGCTGTATTTGAATTTGATATCGATCATTTTAAACAAATCAATGATAGTTTTGGTCATCTAGCAGGTAATACCGTTCTTAAGGCAGTTGCACAGGAACTGGCCCATTTTGCTGCTAGTACCCCTTACCAATCAAACGCCTACCGAATCGGTGGTGAGGAGTTTTGCTTGATTGTTCGGGAGGACTGTTCAAGTTACGAATTTGCCACGGGGTTAGCAAACCATATCCGGCAACGAATTAGTCAGCTGGCTTTCAAATTTGGTAATTCATTCGTCCACGTCACCGTCTCTGTTGGTCAAGCGAATAGCAGGCCCGACCAATATAACGTACACGATATTTATAAGCTAGCTGATCGCAGTCTATACTTGTCAAAGCAGCGAGGGCGCGACCGAGTCACGTTAGAGGGCTGTACAGTGAATGGCAGATAGGAACCTAATAGTCATTAAAAAATAAGCGTTATCCCGACAAGAATCGGAATAACGCTTATTTTTTTATTTGCTTATTTAATTACGCATTTAAGCCTAAAGCCTTTACTTGACCCTGCACGATCTGATCACACAGATCATCGTAACGGATACCGTCCGCTTCAGCTTCTTGTGGCATTAGTGAAAGTGGCGTCATCCCTGGTAACGAGTTAGCTTCAATCACATACAAGCCATTGTCGTTCCAGAAAAAGTCGATTCGGCCGTAGTTACTTAAGCCTAACGCTTTGAAAGTCTTCAACGCGATTTGTTTCATCTCATCATGCACATCGTCTGGAATATCAGGAGGTGTCACAAACTTAGTGGTGTTACCCGTCACAAATTTGTGTTCGAAGTCGTACCAACCATCCGTAACGATGATTTCAATAGCGGACAACGCCTTGCCGTTGACCACTGCCATGGAGAACTCACGGCCATCAATGTATTCTTCTACCAGAATCTCATCGTCAAATTCAAAGGCTTCTTTTAAGTCCTTCTTGAATTCATCATCGTTCTTAGCGATATACATCCCAACACTGGAACCACCATTGGCAGGTTTGATTACTACTGGGAAACCAAACGGCAGTACAACCGTACCGGAATCCTCTTTACGGATATTGACAAACTTAGCGGTCTGGATACCGTTATACAGCATAATTTCCTTAGAAACACTCTTATCCATCGTGATGCCGGAAGCTAAGGCACCGCTACCAGTGTACGGAATATTATTTAAATCAAGGACAGCTTGAACCTTGCCGTTTTCACCATCGCCACCATGCAGACCGATCCACACAATGTCTGCCATGGCTAAAATGTCTAACACATGCGGGCCAAACAGCTGTGTCGACCCGTCTGGACGTAGAGCGTTGATCACGTCATCAGTCATAATCTCATCTGAGATATTGAGATCGATGTCTTGTTCCTCACTCATAAACAAGTTTGCCATTGACTGCTCGTCAGCATCTGGCAAGCCTAGAAATAAATCGACCAAAGCAACTTCATAGCCCTTGCGCCGTAGTGCATTCGCTACTTTAGCACTAGAAGATAGGGACACGTTGCGTTCCGTTGAGCGACCACCCGCTAATACCACGATCTTCATAATTTTTTCCTCCGCTTCTTTCTTAGAATCTTAAGTATAGCAGAAAAGAATTCACGGAGCTAGATTTTGGCAAACGGTCTCATTGAATTATTATTTTACAAATCGCAACAAGGGTTTACTGATCAACGGCACCAGAATACCTGACATAATCGCCTCAGGAATCCCGTTAGTCGCCATGATGCCAAGCAGCCATGGCATAAAGGCCTTAACGTTCAGTTTATCAAGGGGTAGCCAGCCCATATAGTACATGCCTGCCATGAAGCCCAGTACCAGCACTGTGTTAACCAACGATCCGATAATCCCGGTCAATGAAAGCTGCCACACCTTTGCCTCGTGGACGTTACGTACCATCTTCAGCAATGCCCAGCCACTGATGAGTCCCACCAACAGTCGTGGTAACACTGAGACTAGCGGATTAACCAAAACATAAATGGCCATGGGACTGGTTGGCCAAACAAACGCCCGAATCCAGTTGATAAATCCCCAGGTGAAACCGACCCAAACACCATCTTTGGGACCGAGTAAAACGGCGGCAATGACCACCGTCACTTGAATAATGACAATACTAAACGGTCCCACCGGAATATACCCTAAAAACGGGACCATACTTTGAATAAAAACAATTGCGATAAATAACGATAGGATTGAAATGCGGTAAGCGCGACTCTGCGTGTTGATGTTGTTCCCCTCCTCACATGGCTCATCTAATTTGCCTATTTAGAACGGCTATCATTTTACCGCGATTAGTTGCATTTAACAATCAATAAGCGACGAGTAATTAATTGTCCGAACATATCATCCGTAGATCATAAAAATACCATGATTTTCACCGTTTTTGACGGCCAGAAACCATGGTATCTAACAGTTATTTTAATATATTTAGGCTAAACCTTGAATTGCCCGACTATACGCGTTAGCACCCTTCATTGCGGCCACAACGTCCTCTGGGGTAACTTCAAATGGCATCTCAGACATGGTATCTGCTGGCGCGGTGGCAACTTGACCAACTTGCAGCAGCTCATCATCCGAAACATCAGCGATACCTAAGTCAGCAAAGGTGGTTGGCAGACCTAAGGCTAAATCAAATTCCAAATAAGAATTGATGTCGTCGGTGTCACGCCCTTCCAAGAAGAGCTGGGTCAACGTTCCGAAAGCCACTTTTTCACCGTGGGTCTTTTCGTGAAGTGCTTCATTAGATAGCGAAGTCAACCCGTTATGAATCGCGTGAGCAGCTGCTAAACCGCCACTTTCAAACCCAACGCCGCTCATTAAGGTATTGGCCTCAATGATTTTGTCTAATGCTGGGGTAACTGCATGAGCTTCCGCAGCATCCAATGCCTGGGTACCGTAAGCAAAGAGCGTTTCTTCACATTTCTCAGCAATAGCATTGCCAACCAGCGTCTGCTTAGCGTTCAGCATGGTCTGACCATTAGCCTTAGCCACCGCTTGTGCTTCAACGTTGGTGGCTAAAGCATCCGCGATTCCGGAAGCTAACAGGCGAGCCGGTGCGTTGGCGACTAGCTGAGTATCAACCAATACTAGGTCAGGATTTTTGCTGTAGAAACGATACTTTTCGAAACTGCCGTCTGGGGTATAAATCACCGACAATCTTGAGCATGGCGCATCCGTAGAAGCCAGGGTTGGTAAAATGGCCACTGGTAACTTGAGATTATCCGCAATGGCCTTAGCTGAATCCAGCGTCTTGCCACCGCCCAGACCAATGATCAAATCAGCACCGAAGTCTTTGCCAATTTCTGTGATCCGGTCGATTTCTTTTTCGGATGCCTCGCCTTTAAAGGTCACCTTGTGAACGTCAAACTTTTGCTGACCCAAATAATCGATAAAGTCTTTACCCACAATTTTGTAAACGGTGGCATCTGCCATTACAACTGGCTTTGAACCCAGTTTATGCAGCGCTTCAGCACTGTCGAATAACGCACCGCTACCTTGAACATACGTTGATGGACTACCAAAAATCTTTGTCATCGGTGATTACCTCCAATATTTTATTGACACTACCATTATAACCCATATATAAAGCCAATGTATGCGGTTTCATTGTTTCCAGCAAAAATCAGCAGTTAAATGGTTTTAAATACTTTATTTTTAAACTTTTTAAAGTAGAATGAATATAGAAGCAAAAAAGTAGCAATAACTTGGAGGGAACGCGTATGGCAAAGCAATTTACAATTAATATCACAAATATCATTTGGAGTTTTGACCGTGAAAATCACCAAGTTAATTTGCTACTGGTCAGGCGTACTGATCAACCTTTCGAACAATTTTGGGCACTGCCAGAGACCGAGATGCGAACAGACGAAAGCGCTGATGAAGCCGCGCTTCGCTTAGTTCGTGAAAAGATTGGCTTAAAACTGGCTAGCTTCCATACCGAACAATTAGCAACTTTCACTCACCCTGAACGAACACCAGGTCAACGGACCCTTTCACTCGCCTACATGACTTTTTTGCCGGAAATGCCCGACTTAGTCCCAGGTTACGGTGCCAGTGACGCACGCTGGTTCAGCATGGCATCAGAGGGTGATCAAAACACCTTTAACAATGGTCAATATCACTTTGCCACCACACCGATTACGGTTCAGACTGACTACTATGCCGCGCTGGCTGAGCGAAAGGCCGATCCGCAGACATCATTAGCTTTTGATCACGATTGGATTCTTAAAATTGCTTGCGACCGAATCACGAATAAATTGGATTATCAACCTAACATTCTGTTGATTTTAGGCTCCATGTTCACACTCAAACAAGCAAGACGGGTTTTTTCAATCTTCAAACACATTGAGCTGGAAGATATCGACAACTCCAACTTCAAAAAGAACCACCGTCATATCTTTGAAATGGTGGGAACGGCCGCTCAAACTCGTCCTGGTCGCCCCGCAAAGGTCTTTCGGCTTCGCTATCTCTAATAGACGGATTAAGTGGTTTAGAGCGTGTGGCACAATTCGGTAGATTCCAGAATTTAACGCAAAAAAACGTATTCCGATGAACTTTGTCGGCATACGTTTTTTGTGTTAAATGGCCGGAATCTGAGTTGTGGCGCAGGTTTAGACTAGATTAAAGTATTGAACAAAAGCAAACTTTAAGTTAAGAAACCAAATGAAATTTTTATCAATATAGACTTATGTCACCGCTTGTTTTATGTTTCAACAAAAAACGGCTTACCAACATCCTATTCAGGATATTGATAAGTCGTTTTTACGTGACTTAGTCCACGTTGCCAAACTCAATGATGATTACTCATCATCACGCTTCTTACGCTTGAAGCCAAGTGCAGCTAACAATCCGAGTAGGCTCAGGCCAATGGTTGCACCCGCAGCACTCTCATTTTCGCTTGTTTGTGGCAATTTGCCTTGAGCATCGGCCTGCTGAGTCTGGTCAGAAACATGACTGTTCGTGCCAGCTACAGTAGCTTGCTTGCCGCTCACGGCTTGACCTTGCGCAACAGTAGTATTAACAACACCGGTACTGCCAGTTGAACCTGTCGAAGAACCACCAGTCGTTGTTTGACCATGGGTTGATTCAGTTTCAGTTTCAGTTCCAGTTCCTTTGTCAACGCCTGTTGTGGTGTTGTCGCCACCATTAGTTGGTGTTTCTGGTGTTGTCGTGCCTGTTCCAGTACCAGCACCGGTATCAGTGGAAATTGAATTGTCACCGCCGTTGTTATTTGGCGTAACCACAACGTTCACTGAACCACCCTGATCGACGGTTTCCACAATCGTGCTGCCAGTTGTTTGATGGGTCAACTGAATGCCATTTGTCGGCTCATTATTGACCAGCGTTGTGCCACCAATTGTGGCTGTCCCACCTGGCGTAACCGTCTGACTAGGCAAGCTTGGTTGCCCATTTGGTGTTTCGGTAAAGACCGCATTACCAGTCTTATCAATGACAACCACAGTTTGATCACCATCCGGCCAAATCTTATCAACTTGAGTAACCGCTCCGCTGCCGTCAACAGTCGTCTTCGTTTGACCACCATCCACGTCAGTCGTCGTGGTTGTGACGTAATAGCCATCAGCTGGGGTTGAAACGCCACCGGTTACCTGCGTCTTGAAGTAAGTCCGAGTTCCATCTGGTGTGGTAACTGTTTCGCCAGTCGTGCCAGTAGTTGGGTTGCCGTCGGTATCAGTTCCAGTTGTGTCATGACCGAGAGTTACGCCATCTGGCTCATTATTAGTAACAGTCGTCTTACCAGTCTTGTCTGAATCACCTGGTTGAATCGTTACAGGAGTCAAGCTTGGTTGACCTTTTGGCGTTTCAGTGACTGTAACCACATTAGTATCAGTATCGATATCAACTACCGTCTTGTCACCATCTGGCCAATCTTTTTCAATTTGAACGATTGAACCAGAACCATCAGTCTTGGTGATGGTCTTGCCACCATTTGGATCTTCAGTCGTGGTGTTGGTGTAGTAATTATCCTTAGTAGTAGATACACCATCAGGTACCTGCGTCTTGAAGTAAGTCTTGGTGCCATCTGGGGTAATCACTTCACCGGTTGTACCAGTAGTAGGTGTCCCATCGGTAGTAGTACCCGGTGTTTCATGCGTCAAGGTAATGCCATCGTTTGGTTCGTTGTTGGCTACCGTCGTCTTACCAGCCTTGCCAGTTTGACCTGGTTGAACTGTGACAGGAGTCAAGCTTGGTTGACCTTTTGGCGTTTCAGTGACCGTAACCACGTTAGTATCAGTATTGATATCAACTACCGTCTTGTCACCATCTGGCCAATCTTTTTCAATTTGAACGATTGAGCCAGAACCGTCAGTCTTAGTGATGGTCTTGCCACCATTTGGATCTTCAGTCGTGGTGTTGGTGTAGTAATCATCCTTAGTAGTAGATACACCATCAGGTACCTGCGTCTTGAAGTAAGTCTTGGTGCCATCTGGGGTAATTACTTCACCGGTTGTGCCAGTAGTTGGGTTGCCGTTGGTATCAGTGCCAGTTGTATCATGGCCGAGAGTTACGCCATCTGGCTCATTATTAGTAACAGTCGTCTTACCAGTCTTGTCTGAATCACCTGGTTGAACCGTTACAGGAGTCAAACTTGGTTTACCACTTGGCGTTTCAGTGACTGTAACCACATTAGTATCAGTATCGATATCAACTACCGTCTTGTCACCATCTGGCCAATCTTTTTCAATCTGAACGATTGAACCAGAACCGTCAGTCTTGGTGATGGTTTTGCCACCATTTGGATCATCGGTAATGATGTTCGTGTAGTAATCATCCTTAGTAGTAGATACACCATCAGGTACCTGCGTCTTGAAGTAAGTCTTGGTGCCATCTGGGGTAATCACTTCACCAGTTGTACCAGTAGTCGGTGTCCCATCGGTAGCGGTACCCGGTGTTTCATGCGTCAAGGTAATACCATCGTTTGGTTCGTTGTTGGCTACCGTCGTCTTACCAGCCTTGCCAGTTTGACCTGGTTGAACTGTGACAGGAGTCAAGCTCGGTTGACCTTTTGGCGTTTCAGTGACCGTGACGACGTTAGTATCAGTATCGATATCAACTACCGTCTTGTCACCATCTGGCCAATCTTTTTCAATTTGAACGATTGAGCCAGAACCGTCAGTCTTAGTGATGGTCTTGCCACCATTTGGATCTTCAGTCGTGGTGTTGGTGTAGTAATTATCCTTGGTCGTCGATACGCCATCAGGTACCTGCGTCTTGAAGTAACTGTGCTTGCCATCTGGGGTGACCACTTCACCGACTGTACCAGTAGTAGGTGTCCCATCGGTAGCGGTACCCGGTGTTTCATGCGTCAAGGTAATGCCACCGTTTGGTTCATTGTTGTCAACCGTGGTCTTGCCTACAGTAATATCCTTACCTGGTGCCACTGAAACTGGCGTCAAGCTTGGTTGACCCTTTGGCGTTTCAGTCACTACAGCGTTGCCAGTAGTCTTGTCAATATCAACCACCGTCTTGTCACCATCTGGCCAATCCTTCTCAATTTGGATGATTGCACCAGAACCATCCGTCTTCGTAATCGTCTTACCACCAAATGGATCGTCAGTTGTCCCAGTAGTGTAGTATTTGTCAGGAGTAGTTGATACGCCTTCACCATTACTGCTCTTGAAGTAACTGTGCTTGCCATCTGGGGTGACTACTTCACCGATTGTACCGCCTGTTGGCGTCCCATCAGTAGAAGTTCCTGGTTCGTCATGAGTCAAGCTGACACCGTTATTTGGTTCATTATTCGTAACGGTGGTCTTGCCAGTCTTGACAGACTCACCTGGTTGAACAGTAACTGGGGTTAGGCTCGGCTTACCTTTTGGCGTTTCAGTGACCGTAACGACGTTAGTATCTGTATCAATGTCAACCACCGTCTTGTCACCATCTGGCCAGTCTTTCTCAATCTGAGTGATTGCACCTGAACCATCCGTCTTCGTGATTGTCTTACCACCAAATGGATCATCAGTGGTACCAGTAGTGTAGTAATCATCAGAAGTGGTCGATACACCTTCGCCATTACTGCTCTTGAAGTAAGTCCGAGTTCCATCAGGCGTTACAACTTCACCGGTGGTTCCAGTGGTTGGTGTGCCATCAGTGGCAGTACCTGGCGCATCATGAGTTAAGCTGACGCCATCGGTTGGTTCATTATTAGCAACCGTGGTCTTACCAGTCTTAACAGATTCGCCTGGCTGAACAGTAACTGGTGTCAAGCTTGGTTTACCGTTTGGTGTTTCGGTAACAACAATAATCCCAGTAGTGTTGTCGATATCAACTACAGTCTTATCGCCATCAGGCCAATCTTTTTCGATTTGAACAACTTTATCAGATTCATCCGTCTTCGTGATCGTCTTACCACCATCTGGATCCGGAGTAGAAGTTGAATTGAATGCGTAGTTAACAATCTGTTCTGTTTCTGCTTTGTACCCATCTTTATCAGGTGTTTGGGTACCAATTGCGGTATTAAAGTCATCACTAGTATAAGCATTGCCTTTGGTAATTGTGTCCGTGTAGCCTTTTACAGTGGCATCCGTAGCTGTTAGTTCAGGTACCAGAACATCGTTTGTTCCGTCAACTGTCCATGACGTGTATACCAACTGGCCAGTCCGATCTAGACTAACGCTTCGGCTAACACTCACCGTCTTGTCAGCGACAGTTGCGGTGTAGTCGCCGGTGTTTGTCCGTTTCACTGTAACTGTACCTGTCAAATATTGTGCCTGTGTGCCTGTTGGATCATCGTCACCACCTGGAGTACCTTGTGTATACGTCTTCTTGGTATAGGTAACCGTCCGCGTAATACTGTCAGTATAGCCGTCAGCGGTTGGCGTAGCTGTGTCAATCGCACTGTTGAAATTATCACTAGTGTACGCATCACCATCAGCAACTTCGTCAGTATAACCTGCTACAGCGGCATCGGCATTAGTTAATGCACCGACTAGAGTGGTATTTGTACCATCAATCGTCCAATCGCTGTAAATGACCTTGCCATTCTCGTCCAAGGTTGCGGTTCGGCTCACATTAACTTTCGTTGGGGTAACCTGAACATTGTAATCACCGGCGTTTACTCGATTTACTATAATCGTACCTTCCAGATACTTGGCTTGCGTCCCTTCGGGATCGTTCTTAGCAGGATCACCAGGATCGCCTTTCGTGTAACTAGCCTGGTTCTTCGTGTAGTGAACCGTCCGGGTGACCGTAGTGGTATAACCCTCATCACCTGGTTTGCCGGCATCTGTAACCGCCTTGAAGTCTGCACTGCTGTAAGCACCACCGTTATCTACCGTATTCTGGAAACCTTTAACAGCAGTTGCTGCGGCGGTTAATTCAGGCACTAATTCACTCC
>NZ_BCMJ01000009.1 GCF_002583405.1 Secundilactobacillus silagincola
AAGCTTCCGTAAGTTTAGGGCAAGAGTACTTTATACCTTGCGTATTAAGACTAAAAAAGTCCTAATCACGAAATAGTGATTAGAACTGATTTAATAAATTTACCAACAACAGTTGTCAAAGAGCCCTTTAAGTGAACGCTGACTGCAGCTATTTAACTAACACAGCATCACAACATGAATCAAACAAAAGCCGCTTATCGGATTTGAACCGATGACCTCTTCCTTACCATGGAAGTGCTCTACCTTCTGAGCTACAGCGGCAACTCATATTATACTACATAGAAGGTTGGATACGAAGCTAGTGAAGCAAAGTCCATAAAGTGCGACAAAAGAAATTTAAGATACTACAACAGGGAGAATGTTTTCTTAATTCGGAAAATTCAAAAAAATTCAATAACGACAAATTAGGCTAAAAATATGCTAGTAATAATTAGGGCTGAGTAGTATACTAATATAGTTGGCAATTTATAAAACGACATCGGGAAGTAGCTCAGCTTGGTAGAGCACCTGGTTTGGGACCAGGGGGTCGCAGGTTCGAATCCTGTCTTCCCGATAGCAAATCTGATGTCTTGTATTACAAGTACAAATACGATATGCTGCAGTAACGAAATAGATTATGCCGGAGTGGCGGAACTGGCAGACGCGCTGGACTCAAAATCCAGTGTCCGTTGAGGACGTGTGGGTTCGAACCCCACCTCCGGTATTAACATGAGTAAAATACATACTCTACAGCGTAAAAATTAAAACAACCTGATGATCAAATCATCAGGTTGTTTTTTCGTTTTCCCCGTTTAATTTGAGAGATAAAGCTGATAATAGCCAACTGCGGCCAAAGCCTGAGCAGTATTTACTTTTCCGGCTTTGATCCATTTCAGAACTTGAGTTAAATCAACCAGTTGAGTAGAAACGAATTCATCGCTATCGAAATGAGTAGAAGTTCGTTTTGACGGATCAAAGCGAAGCAAGATAAGTGCTGCTGTTTGATCCATAAAACCTTCAGAAGAAGTGACAGTAGTCATTACTTTAACCGACTGGGCTAGATAGCCAGTTTCTTCTTGAAATTCACGTTTAGCTGCCTCTTCAGGAGATTCCCCCGGATTAATAATACCAGCGGGCAGGGAAACTGATTCAGCATTAATTCCCACTCGATATTCACTAGTCATCACAACTTGTTGATCATCTGTTAGCGCCAAGATAGTGATAGTTGGTGCAGTGTGGATAAGGTCTCTTTCGACGGAAAGGCCATCTGGAGTATCAATCTCACATTGTTCGACTGAAAAAACGGGTCCTTGATATTGTTTTGTGTGGTTCTTAATGTTGCCAACTTGATGCCAATTCCTAAACATGTACAAGATTTCACTTCCAGTTAGTGTTATATTTTATTTAGTGTTGGTCATGCAGCACTATTTTACTACAAGGGGTGGTCAGTGTGAATTTTATAGGGACATTATGTTTCCTGCTAGTTTTGACAACCTTTGCTGGACACTTCTCAAATCGAATGGGAATTCCGTCCGTTATCGGTCAAATCTTAGTAGGAATTGTGGTGGGACCGGCAATCCTTAATTGGGTGCAGCCAAATCAGTTGTTGAACCTCTTCTCAGATATTGGTGTGATTATGCTGATGTTTATTGGTGGCCTGGAAAGTAATCTCACCTTGCTGAGGCGTTTTTTTAAACCAGCTATTATTGTCGCACTCTGCGGTGTCATTATGCCAGTGGTGTTTATGGGAAGCGCAGCAGTTGCCTTTCATTTTTCTGTTTTTGAAGCAACATACATAGGTGTTATTTTTAGTGCAACATCGGTTTCCATATCAGTAGCGGTATTACGAGATTATCACGCTTTGGATACTTCAGAAGGGGCAACCATCCTTGGCGCAGCCGTAGCAGACGATATCGTAGGTGTGATTCTATTATCGGTGATGATCAGTTTAATGGGAACTCAGGGTTTGAAGACTAGTGGGCAGCATACTAGCATCGCCCTTATTTTACTTGAGCAAGTCGCTTTTTTCGGCGGTACTTATTTAGTGGTGCGCTGGATTGCGCCTTATCTGATGGGAATCAGCGAAAAATTGCTTATGAATTCCAGTGTGACGATCATGTCTATGGTGATTTGCTTGGGCATGGCTTGGGTGGCAGATGCCGTTGGCTTGAGCGGGGCAGTTGGGGCTTTTTTTGCGGGAATTGCGGTTGCACACACGCCTTACCGGGAAGTCATCGAAGCCCATATGGAACCAATTGGCTACGCCGCGTTTATCCCGCTGTTTTTTGTCGGTATTGGTTTGAGTATGTCGTTTCGCTACTTAGGACAGTCGTTGGGCTTAATTGTCGTTATGACTATTTTGGCTTGCTTGACCAAGTTATTGGGCTGTGGTTTAGGCGCGCGGTTAACCGGTTTTAGTTGGCATAGTAGTTACGTCATCGGCTCAGGCATGATTTCTCGTGGTGAAATGGGTATGATTACGGTGCAAATCGGGCTGCAATCAGGTCTATTATCTAATGCGACTTATTCAAAAATGGTACTAGTAATTATTTTAGCTACCATGGTGGCGCCATTTATGCTTAAACAGGCTTTGAAGCCGAACAAGAAAGCGTTAGCACCTGTTAATAAATAGAGGGTAAGCTAAAACACCGTCATAATCTCGCGAGAAGCGACTGATTATGACGGTGTTTTTTTGATGTTTACTAGTTAAAATTAATTGGTAAATTCATGCTCAATTTGCAGGACCGTTTTTGGCAATTTATCAGAAGCAATCAACGGTGAAACGGGGCCAATACTCATCAAAATTAATTGGTGCATTGCTCGCGTTGCAATGGTGTACAGAGTGCCAGTAAACCGTTCATCAGGGAAGTTAGTCGCGGAAACGTTCCAAGCGATTACCGCATCAAATTCCAAACCCTTAGCCAGATAAATCGGCATTACCAGCGTTCCTTTCGGTAAGGATAAATCGGCGTCTGTCATTAACGTGACATCGTTAGTTTCATGATGTAATTTTTGATAAACAGCATGGGCCTGCTCCAAATTTTTAGTTAAAATTGCCACAGTACCGTTGTCGGCACGCAGACTGGTGACTTCATTCTCTAACGCATCGTAGCAACTTTCAGCATCATAGCGAATCACCAAACGTGGCAAACTTCCAGGTCGGGTGAATGCTTCAATCTGATCGCCATCTGGTAAAAGGGCCTTCGCAAACGTCGTGATCGGCAATGTTGACCGGTAAGAACGGTTTAATTTTAACAGCCGTGGTCGGTGAACGTTAAAGGCATCACGTAGGCTGGCTAATAATGCTTCAGGTGTTTGAACAGCTTTGAACAGGGCCTGTTCTGCATCACCTAAGAAAGTCATGTGCGCCTTAGGAAACGCGTGATGTAAATACTGTAGTTGGGCAATAGAATAATCCTGCATTTCATCCACAAACAAGTGCTGCATAGCATGGTTTTGCCCACCACCAGTGAGGATGTCACGAATATAAAGTAATGGTGCAGCATCTACCAACTCACATTTATGAAATTCGATATCATGTAAGAAGTTATGCTTGCTAGCTGCCATGGTATCATCTGACACATTATCTGGTGTGGCAACAGTATCCATGAAGTCAGCGTATTGACTGTAAATGTCTAAGAAGTAGTTATTGTAGATGGCATCATAGACCTTCCGTAAACGTCGAGTCACGATTTTGCGAGCAATATAATTGGTTTCGGCATCGACTTCTTGAAAGTCATGAAGTCGTTTCGAACCCAATAAATTATGGTATTCTTCGTCGGAAAGCTGATCGATTTTTTCAGCCACCCAGTCTGACTTAGCTTCTTGGTTGATTCGGCGCTTCAGTTGTTTGATCAGGATGTTTTTAGTCCTTAAAAAGCGTTCTGCCGGCTGCAAGTGCGGTAAGTCCTGATAGATCTTTTCAATTTCAGTTTTGTTGAAGAAAATCCGGCCATCAAAATAAATGTGATTAAATTTAAAATGAGTTGGTGCCAGGTTTTGACAATAGTCCGCGATTTGATGCATATAGTGTGAAGAGGACTTGTAGTCCACTAGAGCTTGCTGCTCATTAGTTAGCTCAAGGTCCTTTTCGTAGCGGTCAAATAAAGATTCTACGTTTAATCCCTGAAGCCGCTGAGTGAGAAAGTCGGCTAAAGTGACCTGTCGCATATTCCGCTCACCTAAACTAGGTAACACATCGGAAATGTAGTGGCTAAATAACTTGTTGGGTGAGAATAATACGATTTGGTCAGCCTGCAGCTCCTGGCGACTATGATATAACAGGAAAGCAATCCGCTGTAAGATAGCAGAAGTCTTACCTGAGCCTGCAACTCCTTGAACCACCAGCAAATCAGAACGAGTATCACGGATGATATCGTTTTGTTCACGCTGAATCGTGGCCACGATGTTTTGCATGGTTTCATCGTTTTGCTGTCCCAAAACGTGTTGCAACATTTCGTCACCAACGGTTTCGTTAGTGTCGAACATGGATTCAATTTTACCGTTTTGAATTAAAAACTGGCGCTTCTTGGTCAGCTTAGTAAGCTGTTTACCCGCGGGAGTGTCATAGGTGACATCGCCTAAAGTCCCGTTGTAATAAATAGCCGAAATGGGTGCTCGCCAGTCGTAAACTAAAAAGTTAGCGTCGTCATCAGTAAATGAAGCTGTCCCAATATAGAGTTTTTCCTGTTCGGTTTCGTCAGGATCCTGAATATCGATCCGACCGAAGTAGGGTGACTTCTCCAAATCTTTATAGACGTTTAACTGGCTAGAAATGATTTGTTCGTTTTCAATCAGTCGGGAAGCTAAGGCCCGTTGTTGCTGCAGTTCGGCAGAAGTTTCAATTCGGTCATCGACTTCCACGTAGTTAACCGAAGTGTTGGCACTGTAGTTTTCCTGCACCAACTTCATTTCGGCATGAGCCTTACTGTACTCCAGTGAGACTGACTTAATTTTTGCGGTAATTTGATTGATCACCGAATCGACACGCTGCTGTTCAATTTTTTGTTCCTGTGATTCCAAAAAACCGCCTCTTTCGTTTAATGTGCTTGAACCATTCTAGTGTGATTAGGTGGTTGTGTCAATTAGAAAAACTCAGGCCAAACCAACTTTGACAAGGACTGGTAAAATGCTTAAAATAGATACCATTATATAGATAGAATTCGTCAGTGCGTTTAGATCATGTTGACAGAGAGACCACGATTGCTGAAAGTGGCCAGAATGATCATTTTGGAGCTGATACGTGAATTTTAGGGTGCCTCCTTATCGGTGAGAGTGGTGACTTTACGTCACAAATTTAGGTGGTACCGCGGTTGACGTCCTATTGCATACGCAATTAGGGCGTCTTTTTTATTAAGTGTTATTGCACCAAAAAATAGGTACATAAATTGAAAGGGAGATTGAAAATGAGCAATAAAAAAATTATTTTAACTGGTGACAGACCAACAGGTAAACTTCACATTGGCCATTATGTAGGTTCCTTACAAAATCGGGTCAAATTACAAAATTCTGGCGACTACGAATCCTACATTATGATTGCTGACCAACAGGCGCTGACTGATAACGCCCGTGATCCAGAAAAAATCCGTAACAGTTTAATTCAGGTTGCTCTGGATTATTTAGCTGTGGGTATCGATCCCAAGAAATCAACTATTTTAGTGCAATCACAAATTCCTGCTTTAAGTGAACTAACGATGCACTACCTTAACTTAGTGACTGTTTCACGTTTGGAACGTAATCCTACGGTAAAAACCGAAATCAAGCAAAAGCAGTTCGGCCAAAGTGTACCTGCCGGCTTCTTCATTTATCCCGTTAGCCAAGCAGCCGATATTACTGCTTTCAAAGCTACTACGGTACCAGTAGGCGAAGATCAAGAACCAATGTTGGAACAGACCCGTGAAATTGTTCGTAGCTTCAATAGTATTTACGGTGAAGTTCTGGTTGAACCAGAAGGCTACTTCCCACCAGAAGGCGAAGGTCGGATTCCTGGCTTGGATGGAAACGCTAAGATGAGTAAGTCGCTGAACAACGCGATTTATTTGTCAGATGATGCTGACACCGTTCAAAAGAAAGTCATGTCCATGTATACTGATCCTACTCACGTGCACGTTGAAGACCCAGGCCACGTTGAAGGCAACACGGTGTTCACTTATCTCGATATTTTCGACGATGATAAGCAAAAAGTCGCAGATCTGAAGGCACAATATCAACACGGTGGTCTTGGAGATGTTAAAATTAAGCGGTATTTAAACGATGTTTTACAAGCTGTGTTGGACCCAATTCGAGCTCGTCGTGCACAGTATGAACAGGATATTCCTGGTGTTTACCAGATTTTGAAAGACGGTAGCGAAAAAGCAAATCAAGTTGCTAATCAGACCCTAAAAGAAGTCGTAGAGAAAATGGGTCTTAACTACTTCGGTTAAAAAACTTAAGCTGATAACGAGAAGGGGATGTCGGTGATGGATAATTTGGTGATCGTTGATTTGGGTTCTAATTCAGTCCGGATGACGATTAATGAAATTCGGCCGGATCAAACCTTCCGAGAGGTTGCGCGCTATAAGGAAGATTCTCGTATATCTGAAGGCATGGGTGACGAAAAAGAACTTCAAGATACGGCTATTCGACGGACGTTGGATGCTTTGCGCAAATTCAAAACGATTTACAAAGACCTGCCTAATTTAACGGTTAAGGCCATTACAACAGCGGCTGTTCGTCAAGCAAGCAACCAGGCTGAGTTTCTTGAGCGTGTTGAACGCGAAATCGGGCTCAAACTAGACATTTTATCCGGTGATGATGAGGCCTATTATGACTATCTGGGCGTTAAACATCGGCTCCGAGTCGAAGATGCCTTGATGCTAGACGTTGGCGGTGCCAGTCTAGAAATGGTGAATATTACTTCCGGTAAAGAAAGTAATCTAATCAGCATTCCCTTTGGTGCAGTCAACCTTTCAGAGCAGTTTAATCTCGACGATAAGGTTGATGCAGCGGACTTCTTTAGCGCATCCATTTTCCTAAGAAAACGACTGCGAGACATTTGGTGGCTGCATGAAGCACAAACGAAGCCTTTGATTCTATTAGGTGGGGCTAACCGGTCACTGGCACGGATGAGTAGACGGCAACAACAGATCTTGCACGTGGAGCAGATTCACGGCTATCAGCTGACGACCTCAGAGGTTTTTCGGTTATTTAGCATGTTATTAAGTAAAGATAAGGCACAGCGACAGCAGATTTCTGGCCTTGAACCAGACCGGGCCGATATTATTATTGGTGGCATCATGCCATTAGTACTGTTGCTGCAAATGTTAGATTCAGACCGGGTGATTTTTTCGGAAAGTGGTGTGCGCGAGGGCATTATTCACGCATATCTCAATCACGACTATAGTTAATGATAGTAAGGGATAGGTGAACATGGAAGCGACGTTTTCACAGTTTTACAAGCGGACACCGGAACAGCGATTAGCTATTTTAGCTGAAACGCTGGGGCTGTCTGAAGCGGAGCAACAAATCCTTAAGCATCGGGCAACGCAGGGAGATGCACCGTTACTGATTGAAAATTATTTGACGACGTATCAATTACCTGAGGGCGTAGCAGTCAATCTTCGTGTCAATGATCATGAGTACGTTGTCCCAATGGTCACGGAAGAACCTAGCGTCATCGCAGCGGCTAGTAATGGTGCCAAGCAGTTGGCAAAAGCCGGTGGTATCACAGCCACTGTGCATTCTCGGCTGTTAACGGGACAAGTGGTCCTTAGTGATGTAAAAGTTTACGCTTCTATTGATGATTGGATTGCTTTACACCAAAATGAATTACTAGAAGTAGCAAAACAGGCCCATCCATCCATCGTTAAGCGTGGCGGTGGGCCGAAGTCGATTCGGACTCGCGACCTCGGCGAAGGGTTTGTTTCCATTGATTTAGTGGTGGATGTTAAGGCCGCTATGGGTGCTAATATGATGAATACGATGCTGGAAGCCATTGCGGGGGTCGTGCAAAATAAATTGCACCACACTACTTTGTTTAGTATTCTCTCCAATGCTGGTGATCAGAGTTTAACAACGGCTACAGTATCAGTACCAGTCTCGCAATTGGCTGATCAGGCGGATAAGGCTCAGCAAGTTGGCAAGCGTATTGCCCAAGCGAGTCGTATCGCGCGACTAGACCCAATGCGTGCTGTCACCCATAATAAAGGGATCATGAACGGTGTCGATGCAGTAGTTGTCGCAATGGGCAATGATTGGCGAGCTATCGAAAGTGCCGCTCATGCTTATGCGGTAACGGATGGACAGTATCGAGGTTTGAGTCAATGGCAGCTTGAAGACGACCAGTTGACAGGCACGCTGACATTGCCATTACCTATTGGTATTGTTGGTGGTGCCACTAAGGTATTACCGTTAGTAGCGATTAACCAAAAGATGGCAAAGATTAATTCACCGGAAGACTTGATGAAGCTGATTGCCGCAGTAGGGCTTGCACAAAACTTCGCTGCGCTTAAGGCTCTGGTTACTAACGGTATTCAGCAAGGCCATATGAAAATGCAAATGCGTTCTTTGGCCATGTCCGTTGGCGCCACACCGTCAGAAGTGTCAGTATTAACGAAACAGTTAAGCAATACTGATGATCCTAATGAAGCTCAGGCGAGACAATTATTGAGTCAAATTAGAAATAACAAGGAGACGTAGATATCATGCAAAACGTTGAGATCAATTCAGAGACGCAATCACTATTAGATGCGGTCAATAAAATTTTTCCCGGAAAAGTAGAATTACAGTTCATCGGCAAATTGCAAAATGGTTATGTTCGTCATGATCAGGCACAGGCCGTTCAGGACAAGAATAATATTATGGTTCAGATCAGCGACCTTTCCGCACCAGACTACACGGCATCCCATGAGCTTTTACACCTATTGATGACGCTACGTGGGTTTCCACAAATTTTCTTTGCCATTTCCACTGGTGAAGAACAGCTAGATCAGCAGTTAATGATGCTGGGGACTGAACTCTATGATACGGTGAGTCACATCGTGGTGGTCAGCGAACAGCGTAAGCACGGCTTGATTACTGATGAAATCGAGCAGATGTACCTCAAGGGAATTCATGCCACTATCAAGCCAGAACCAACCCCAGTCGATGATAAAATGACGTTGCGGTTACTGACTTTGACCGATGCGCTGGTCTTTTATGGTGATGAAAATAAGGCGGTTAATGATCAACTGGAAAAGGACTATCCAATCTCGTTTGCAGCTGCTAAGAAGCTGTATGCACTGATTACTGAAAAACCAGTGGATTCACCATTTACCTTGCGTCGTAACGTGGTTAAGTTATTTAAGGCTTTTGATGAGCAGTTGAAAGACTGGGGATTACCACCAATCAATATGACCGAGTTTGCTACTATTTCAAACGTGGTTTCTAAGCGTCAATTACGGTTGGAAGTTCGCCAAATGTTTGAGCTATATCATTCTGATATGGTTGATATTAAGAGCAAGCGCCGGGCGTACGTTGGCATTAACCGGGCGGATGGTCAGAACTCCTTTGTTATTTCCGCACCAACTAAAGCTAACGATAATCCCGAGTATTATAAAGCCATTTATTCACTGTCAGTTGAGGAACTATTTAAGAAACTAGAAATGCCGTATATTTTACGTTAGAAATTTTGGTGATTGGAGGCCTTGATAATGGATGAAACGATTCAGCGGGCGTTTGAACAATCCAAGCACATCGTTTTCTTGACGGGTGCGGGCGTTTCAACGCCCTCTGGTATACCAGATTATCGTTCAAATAATGGGCTGTATACCCATCATAAAAACGCCGAGTATTATCTCAGTCACACCTGTTTAACTCAAGAGCCGGATGTGTTTTACGACTATGTAAAGACTAATTTGTATAAACCGGATGCTAAGCCCAACGTGATTCACGAAAAACAGGCAGCGTTGACGCAACAGGATCGTGCAACCATTGTGACCCAAAACATCGATAACTTGTATCGTAAAGCCGGCGCTAAGCACCTGGTGGAATTTCACGGTAACCTTTACCGGGTGTACTGCCAGAAGTGTCACCAAGAAGTGGATTGGCACGATTATCTTAAGAGCCCAGTTCATGAAGGCTGCGGCGGTCAGTTACGGCCAGACGTTGTGCTGTATGAGGAAGGCTTAAACGAAGCTAATATTTCTAATGCAGTGAACGCGATGGCAAACGCTGATTTGATTGTCATCACGGGGACTTCCATGAGGGTTTATCCCTTTGCTGGGTTGTTAGATTACCGCAATCCCATGGCACCTGTTATTGTGATTAACAATGAACCACTGTCATTTTCGTTTAATTTTGAAATGGTTCAAGAAGATGCCGCTAAGTTCTTTGAACAGCTCAAGGTATGAGCACAACCATTAACAATTCGACCGGTTCGCCGGTCATACATATGTTTAGTAGGGGGATTCAACAATGAGTAAATCGCGATTGGAAGCATTCACGGATGGTGTCATGGCCATCATCGTTACGATTTTGGTACTGGAAATCCCGGAACCGGATGGCACGACTTTTAGTGCATTATGGCCGCTGCGGTATAAGTTGATTCTTTATCTGCTAAGCTTTCTGACGGTCACCGTTTATTGGAATAATCATCATCACCTGTTTCAAATTACGGAGATGGTCAGCGGGGCAGTATTATGGGCTAACAATCTCTTCTTACTGACCATCAGTGTGTTGCCGATTGCTACTGATTGGGCTGGCAGTCATACGGGATATTCAGCGCCTGAAGCGACCATGGGAATCGTCTTTTTAGCGGTTAATATCAGTTTTTACGTTTTAGTTAAGGCCCTATTAGCCGCGCATGAACCCGATTCAGTGTTTACGAAATTCTTTGGTAAGGGACAGCGCAAGTCCTGGTATTCAATGCTGGTTGTTCTGATTGGCATTGGCTTAGCGTTTGTCTGGCCACCGGCTTCTGCAATTCTCTGTTTTGGTTCGTTGGTTCCGTGGATCGTGCCGGATCACCGCGTTGATCGGTATTTAAAAAAGAAGAGTAAACAGCAGTTAGTTAAAAAATGAGTGAGGTGCTTTTGATGATTACAATTGGTTTAACGACTTGGAAAGAGCACCCGGCTTTAATTCAAAATGTGCAACGGGATGTGACGCTGCCGGAATACGCGGCAGTTTTGCCAGTCGTTGAGTTAGACACACCGTTTTATGGGATTCCAAGGGCCAGTACGGTTGCTAACTGGCAAAAAGAAGTCCCAGAAAAGTTTCAGTTTATCTTGAAAGCAAATAAGCTCATGACCAAGCATGATTATGGCAAGGAGGAGGCCAGCGATGAGGAGCGTCAGCAGGCCTTTACCGAGTACCGCAGAATGGTTCGGCCACTGGTTAGCGCACATCAATTAAAAACCGTGTTATTCCAGTTCCCACCCTTTTTTCAGCGAACAACTGAGAATTTACAGTGGTTATTCGAAATTCGTGATCAGATGGCTGATTTACCAATCGCAGTGGAGTTTCGTGATCCCAGTTGGTATGATCCCGCTTTAACCGATGACTTAATGCGTTATTTAGCAGGTCTTAATATGACTCACGTGATCGTGGACGAGCCGCATCGTTTAAACGATGGTGTGCCATTCGTTGCTAAAGTAGCCGATGATCGGTTAGCTTTAATGCGGTTGCACGGACGCAACGAACAGGGCTGGTTCAATCGGGGTAAGGATTGGCGCGGTGTCCGAACGCTTTATAAATATAGTGACGAGGAACTAGCCGCCTTTGCAGCAACGGTTTCTGAATTAAGTACGCAAGTCCGTGAAGTTTGCGTTATTTTCAATAATAATTCGGGGCGTGACGCTGCACCTAACGCGCTTGCGTTAAGGGATTTGCTGCATTTATCATGGCAAGGGCTAGGGCCTCAGCAAATGAGTTTGTTTTGAGTTCTGTGTAAAATGATGAGACTCTGGCCCGAAAACTAGCAGTTGATGACTGAGAGTTATTTCTCCAACGGGTCAGATATGCTATAATGTTGGAGACTTTCTAGAAATAAAAATGTATTGATTACAAAAATAAATTGACTGAAAGGGGCCTGTTTTTAAACATGACAGAAACCAAACCTACGTATTACATAACAACACCAATCTACTACCCATCTGGGAAGTTACACATTGGTAACTCATATACCACGATTGCTTGTGACGCTTTAGCGCGTTATAAGCGAGAAACCGGCTACGATGTCTTTTTCTTGACTGGAACCGATGAACATGGTTTGAAGATCGAGGAAAAAGCTGAGCAACTTGGTACGGATCCTAAAAGCTACGTTGATGAAATGGCTGCTGGTATCAAGAAACTCTGGAAAACACTGGAAATTTCAAACGATAAATTTATTCGGACAACGGATGACTATCATGAAAAAGCCGTTCAAAAAATGTTCCAGCAATTACAAGACCAAGGTGACATCTACTTGGGCGAATATGAAGGCTGGTATTCAGTTGACGATGAAGAATACTTCACTGAAACGCAACTGGCTGAAGTCTATCGTGATGACAATGGTAAGGTCATTGGCGGTAAAGCTCCTAGTGGGCACGAAGTTGAACTGGTTAAGGAAGAGTCTTACTTCTTTAAGATGGGTAAGTATGCTGACTGGCTGTTAAATTATTACAAAGAACATCCAGAATTTATCCAACCGGCAAACCGGATGAACGAAATGATCAATAACTTCATCAAGCCTGGTTTGGAAGACCTCGCTGTATCACGGACCACCTTTAATTGGGGGATCCCGGTTAAGTCCAATCCTAAGCACGTTGTGTACGTTTGGCTTGATGCGTTGACCAACTATATTACGGCACTTGGTTACGATGGTAAAGATGACAGTCTATTCAAGAAGTTCTGGCCTGCTAATGTTCAGATGGTCGGCAAAGAAATTGTGCGTTTTCACACCATTTACTGGCCAATTATGCTTCATGCGCTGGGTCTGCCATTACCTAAGACTGTTTTTGGCCATAACTGGTTACTGATGAAGGACGGTAAGATGTCTAAGTCTAAGGGTAACGTTATTTACCCAGAGACCTTGGTTGACCGTTACGGGTTGGATTCTGTCCGTTATTACTTGATTCGGGCTATGCCTTACGGTAACGATGGTACGTTCACTCCTGAAGATTTTGTTGACCGTTTAAACTATGATTTGGCCAACGATTTAGGAAATTTGTTGAACCGGACTGTGGCCATGATCAACAAGTACGAAGATGGTGTCATTCCAGCCTTTGAGTCAGGTGTCACTGATTTTGATGCTTCCTTGGAAGAAACGGCTGAAACGACGATGGCTAACTACCACAAACTGATGGATGACTTACATCTTTCAGATGCACTGGCAGAAGTTTGGAAGTTAATTGCTCGCACCAACAAGTACATTGACGAGACTGAACCGTGGATTTTGGCTAAAAACGATGATGATGACAGTAAGCGCAAATTGGCTGCCGTTATGGCGCATTTGGCTGCGAGTCTACGAATCATCGCTTACTTCTTGAGTCCAGTGATGACTCATGCACCAAAACAAATTTTGTCGCAGTTAGGTTTGGAGTTTGACGACAACGTTAACTTGAAAGAATTGACGATGGACAGTTTACCTAAGAACAGCAAGGTTGTTGAAAAAGGGACACCGATCTTCCCTCGGCGTGATGCTGATGAAGAAGTTGCCTTTATTGCTGCTCAGATGACTAAGTCGGATAAGAAAAAGGGCCGGGCTGCTATGGAAGCCGCTAAAGAAGCTGCTAACTCAGGCGTTTGGAACCCAGAAAATACCGAATTGAAATCAAACAAGAAGGAAGTTCGTTTCGATGCCTTCGAAAAAATCGAATTGAAAGTTGCCGAAATTATTGACGTTCAAAAAGTTCAAGGTGCTGATAAGCTCTTACAATTCCGTTTGGATGCCGGTGACTCAGATGATCGTCAGATTCTTTCTGGTATCGCAGAATATTATCCAGAACCAAAGGATCTATTAGGCAAAAAAGTGATTATTGTGGCTAACTTGAAACCTCGGAAGATGCGTGGTCAAGTCAGTCAGGGGATGCTTTTGTCTTCTGAAGATGCTAATGGGAAGGTTCAGCTCGTTACGGTACCTGAAAGTATTGCTAACGGGTCAACAGTCGAATAGTAACTAAACTTTCGCAAGTGGCGGAAGGCGAAATCCGAATTTTCAGTCATTGAATATTCGGATTTTTGCTTCAATGTAGGAGAAATATTGTTATGAAAATTTTTGATTCACATACCCATTTGAACAGCGAAGAATTTATCGATGATGTTCCGCGTTATCTGGCACGGGCAGCAGATTTAGACGTTGTGAAAATGACCATCGTGGGTTCAAATACCGAACTGAACAGACAGGCGGTTCGGCTGGCTCACGAGTATCCCCAGTTGCACGCAGCTGTTGGCTGGCACCCGGAGGACTCAAAATTCTACGATGCTGATAAGGAAAAAGTTTTAGAGCAGCAGTTAGAAGAGGACCGGGTCGTTGCTCTTGGGGAAATTGGACTGGATTATCACTGGGATTCTTCACCGCAGGATGTGCAACGAAAAGTATTTAAACGGCAAATTGAAATCGCCAAGGACCATGGTATGCCAATCGTGGTGCATAACCGGGACGCTTTTGAGGATACCTATAACATCATTAAATCAGTGGGTATTAAGGATACTGGTGGTGTTATGCACAGTTTTAATGGTGATCCAGAATGGTTGAAGAAGTTTCTTGATCTGGGTATGATGATTTCGTATTCGGGAGTGGCCAGCTTTAAGAATGCTCACGAAGTTCATGATTCTGTTCGGGCGACCCCCCTTGACCGGATGATGGTTGAGACGGATGCACCGTACCTGACACCTGAACCGCACCGGGGCGAGCAGAACGAACCAGGCTTTACTCGTTATACCGTAGAAGCTATAGCTAAGGAACGCCAGACCACACCAGAAGAAATAGCCGCAGCAACCTGGCAGAACGCACACCGATTTTTTAAGATTAAGGAGTCCTAGATTGAAAACCATTAAAGAAGTCATCGTGGTTGAAGGTAAAGACGATACTAAGCAAATTGCGAAGGCAGTTAAAGCAGATACGATTGAAACCCGTGGCTCTGCTGTACCAGAAGAAACCCTTGATTTGATTGAGGAAGTGGCAAAAAAGCGCGGTATTATCATTTTCACTGATCCTGATTTTTCGGGTGAAAAAATTCGCAAAATCGTTTCGGAAGTGGTGCCTAACGCTAAGCACGCTTTCTTACCTAAAGCTGAGGGGGTGCCTACCAAAGCAGGCGGATCATTAGGCGTGGAACATGCTAGCGCCGAAGCAATACGCGAAGCCTTGGCCCACGTGTATACTGAGGGTGATTCAACAGTTGAACAGATCAGTCAGGCAGATTTGATCAAGGCTCGATTAGTCGGGGTCCCTGAAGCCAAAGCCCGTCGTGAAGCTCTAGGTGAGTTATTGCGAATCGGTTATGTGAACGGTAAGCAGCTCAAAAAGCGGCTTTTGATGTTCCAAATTAGTTCAGAGACATTCTGGCATGCGATTGAACAGATCGACCAAGAGGAGAGTGAACGCCAATGAGTACACCATTAATTGCAAGTCCGGCACGAACACAGGCGATTATTAACCGATATGGTTTAAACGTAAAGAAGAGTCTCGGCCAAAACTTTTTGACTGACATTAATATTTTGGAGCACATTGTCCAGGCAGCTGAACTGTCAGAGAAGGATAATGTGATTGAAATTGGTCCTGGTATTGGTGGTCTAACAGAGTTTTTAGCTCAAAACAGCCATCATGTATTAGCTTTTGAAATTGATGATCAGCTAGTGCCAATCTTGGGAGAAACACTATCCCAGTACGATAATATTACGATTCTTAACCAAGATATTTTGAAAGCCAATTTGCCCCAGTTGATCAAGGAAAATTTTGATCCTGATCGACCGTTAAAACTGGTAGCTAATTTGCCATACTACATTACCACGCCGATTTTGATGAACGTGTTACAAAGTGGCATTCAATTTGAGTCAATCACGGTCATGATGCAAAAGGAAGTGGCGGATCGGCTAGTTGCTGTTCCAGGCACGAAGGCTTACGGTTCACTTTCAATTGCGGTCCAGTATCAAACGGATGCTCAAGTGGCATTTACCGTTCCACGGACAGCGTTTATTCCGCAACCGAACGTGGATTCAGCCATTGTCACTATGAAGAAGCGGGTACCTTTCGATCCAGCTCCTTTTGACGACAAAGTATTTGCAAAGTTTGTTAAGGGCAGTTTCATGCATCGCCGGAAGAGTTTTTGGAATAATCTTTGTGCAATTTTTGGGAAGGATCAGGATGTTAAAGACCGTATCACGAACGTCTTGAATAAGGTCAGAATTTCACCACAAATTAGAGCAGAGAAACTAACCATTGAACAGTTTATTGAACTCACAAACGCGTTGCACGAAGAGGGTTTGTTATAAAAACTTTTCGGTACGCTGATGAGTTAACCGCAACAGACGCTTTTTCGATAAGCGGGACACGTGTCTGCTAAATCCTATCATGAAAGGATTTTAATCTGTTTTTTCATGACAAAATACTTGTTGTAAATAAGCGGTTGTGGTATAATTTGACTTTTCTGTGAAACCATGATAAAATGTTTCACACAAGGGGTGAGGTCATGCCAACAAGTTTAGCAACTATTAAGGACCGGCTGTCAACACACATTGGCCAGGAACTTATGGTAGTCGCCCAGGCAGGGCGTAAAAAAACAACGGAACGACACGGAATTCTTAAAGAGACATATCCTGCTGTTTTCGTTGTGGATCTGGACCAAGATGAAAATTCATTCGAACGTGTTTCTTACAGTTATACAGATATTCTGACTCAGAATATTCAGATTAACTTTGGCGATGGCGATGAGGATGACAATCAATAAAAATGGGCCTTTGAGGCCTTTTTTTATTGGCTAAAATTAAGGGATAGTGTGACACAACTCGGTCGATTCCGGCGCAGGTTTAGACTAGATTAAAGTATTGAACAAAAGCAAACTTTAAATTGTCTTTAAATCAAGAAGCCAAATGAAATTTTTATCAATATAGACTTATGTCACATTTTTTTTTGCTAATTAAGGCACTGAAATTGTAACTGACAGTGGCGAACCCACCGTTATGTGGTAATATACAAATGTGTACTCCTATTTGAGTAATTTTATATGATGGTTAGATATGACTATGAATTGTCAGAGTACATAAAGATATCCTAAGAGGGGGAATTAGGTTCTGTGAGAAACGTGGCACTATTAAGGCACTTTTTTCGGAGATATTGTTAGATTTGTGGGATAAGTCATGGTATGCAATGAAACTTAGTTTAGTGTGATTGTTAATATCAAGAGGGGGAAATTATTATGGGAAAAGGTACAAAAATTGGTGCGATCACTACTGCTGCAGCGATGGCTGGAATTATAGGGGTTTCAGTGAATGCAGAAGCTAAAGAACCAGAATCGACATCAACAAATGTGACAAGTTCTTCAACATCAACTTCGTCATTGCTTGATAGTCAAGTTAATCAAGCACAAAAACAAGTCAGTGATGCACAGACCAATGTTGATTCAGCACAGACTGAAGTTAACCAAGCGACGACTGATAGCAACAATGTAAGCGCTTCCCAAAAAGCCGCTAAGGATGCGCTTGATACAGCCAATGCTGATTTAACTGCTACAAAGCAGGAACAGGCCGCTGCTGCTAATTTGGAAGCACAAGCAACTCCCAAGGCTATTAGTGATGCTAAAAATGACGTATCCACTGCTCAGCAGAAGGTAAAAGATGATCAAACTGCAGTGGGCAATGCGCAGACGAAGCAACAGGATGCTCAAAATAATGTGCAAACCGCTGCTACTGTTATGAGTAAGGCTGACCAAACTGTTGCCAATCAACAAAAGGTAGTTGACGGTAGTACCCAGGCGGTTACAGATGCCCAGAAAGCATTAGATGGCACTGGTTCGGCTGAATTAAGTAAGAATAAAGCAGACGCTCAAAATGCAGTTAATACTGATAAGCAAACGATTACGGATGATCAGAAAAAGGTTGATGACGCCACAGCTGTAAAAAATCAGGCTGATGCAGATCTTGCGACTGCAGATCAGGCTAAAAAAGATGCTGATAAATCGGTCAGTGATTCAAATGCGGCGGTTCAAACTGCCAAAACTGCTGCAGATCAGGCGCAATCAGCAGTTAATGCAACGCAACAGCAAATTGATGCTTTAAAACAAGCAGCTGGAGTAGATAATTCGTTGCCTACATTAACGAAGGAATACGGACAGTTGGTTGATTTTATTGGTTTAGCTAACCCCACTGGTGAAGAAAAAGCGCAAATCCCAGCTAAAGTTCAACAATTGAAGGCTGTTGTTGCCCAAATATGGCAGGACTATAAAGACTATCAACCAACTAGTGAAGATGTTGCACAAATAATTCCGGATATTACTAATATGACGACAGAACAGCAAACGGAATTAAGTACGTTTGTAGCTGGATTATTGAATCCACTAAGAGCGGATATTGGTCATACACCTCTAACGGTTTCAAAAGGGTCACAAAAACTTGCTAATGATGTGGCTGCAAGATATGATGCAGATGACTGGAACGTAGCGCAATCGTTTCATGATAATGTTGGTGTTAATGATGTTTCAATTGAAAATGGTTTGCAACCATATGCTAAACAAGCGACTGACGGGTCTTTAGTACGAAATGATGGCTATCAAATGTATGAAAGCGCGGAGTCAGCAGATTCAGATCTGGCTAAAGGTACGATTGCAAGTACGCAAGGTATTTCAATGGCGACGTTAAAGGACAAAGTTTATAGTACTGTTCAACAAATGTTGTTTGACGATGCAGATTCAGGTTGGGGACACGCTGTGGCGCTTCTTGGCTCGTGGTATCCAAAGGACAAGGCAAATTATTTCGGTATTTCGTTTGATACACTTGGTCAACAACATTTGCTAGTAGTTCCCGACAATGGTTTTGATATTGCAGATTCTTCCAAGTTTGATACTCAGGATACCTATCCAATTCCAGAAAGCAAGCCCTCGGATGCACAGGCTAAGCTAGCCACGCTAAACACACTTCAAAGTCAACAGTCGGATACCTTAAATGATGCTAAAACGGTGTTAACACAAAAACAATCCGCTTTAACAGCCGCTAAACAAGCACAAACTACCGCTACTGATGCCCTCACCAAAGCTAAGACTGCAGCTGATAAAGCAACTGCCAATCTGAGTTCCGCAACAGACGCACTAAACACAGCCAAGAGTAAATTAACGACTGACCAAAAAGCTCTAGATAAAGCAACTGCCGACTTGGCCAATCTAAGCGCTGATGCTCAGACAAAACAGGCAGCCTTAGACGCTGCCAATGCTCAGTTAACTGCTGATAAAGCAAAATTGGCAACGTTAACTACTGCGGCACAGCAAGCTAAAGCTAATTCCGATACTGCTCAAAATGCTTTGACCACCGCTCAGCAAAATTTGAATACAGCTAAGAAGCAGTTGACTGATGATAGTAACAAGGTCAATGAACTACAGCAAAAAGTGACTGATTTGCAAAATGCAGGGACCCAGTTAGCTGATGCTAATCAAGCGGTTAAAGCAGCTCAAGATGACGTGAATACAGCACAGGTTGCCTATGATAAAGTAAAAGGACAAGCAACAACAGCCGCTGATCAATTAAAGGTGGCTCAGGCTAAACTGGATGCTGCAAAGCAGAGTTTGGTTACGGCAAATCAGAATTTAGCTAAGTGGGAAAAGAGTGCAATTCTTTGGCCACAAGTTGTTCAGGCTTTTAAAGAGGCACCGGCAAAAGTTGCAGCGAGAAATACGGTTCAGACGCAAGTCCAGATTCAACCCGAGGAAAATGGTTCAGCTAGTTCAACGAGTAACAACTCATCAGTATTACCAAGTCAGGAAGGTTCAAATTCTTTGGCGAGTCCATCGCAAAAGGCGACACCTACTCAACAGCCTAATAGTAATGGGACGACTCAGAATACTGAAGTGAAACCAGCAGCAGTTAGCCAAACTAATAGCCATTCACAGGGTGCGCAATCTTCAGTTAAAGCGCCACAGGATTTACTTTTCGATAAGAATGGACAAGTTTCAGGGACAACTGTACAAGCAAACAAGGTGTCGAAAGCTACCGATGTGAGTGCCAATAGTTTACCGCAAACATCTGAAGTAAATGAGGGCAACTTACTAGCTTTAATTGGATTAAGTTTGATGACGCTCTTCAGTAAATTTATTTTAAGGAAAAAGAATCGGATTTAATATATTATCCAAGTTAATCTTTAGCACAGTCAGCGATTTGACTGTGCTTTTTTGGAGAACAGTATTGACCTTATCGTGGTTTAAGAGGGATTATATTATCATTAATTACGCTATGAAATTTGTGATATTATATAAATGTATACGACTTTCGAGCAGTTTATTCAACTGGTGCGATAGTGATAAAACAATTGATTGGTTGTGAAAAAGGACAGTGTAAAAATAATTCTGGGGGGAATTTTCAATGAAGCATTTAGGTTTGATGACAAGTGCCATTGCTGGGGCAGTGGCGCTGTTGGGATTTGCTGGTACCGCAAACGCGGCGTCATATACGCAAAAGAGTAACGCAATTACACAGTATTCTTCGGGTAGTCTAAGGACAGTTGACAATAAGGCAACGGGGTTTGTAAAAGCTGGTGCTTACGCTTTCGCTAAAAATCCCGGTGGCAGTAATACAATCGCTAGTGTTGGCGGCAACCAAAAATGGACGTTGAAAACTGAATTTCAGCTGGCAGACACGCATAATGCTAAGGGCAGTGCGAAGTATGACATGACTAATCCGCAATCTGCTGCTTATGATGGCGGTCACTATCTCTACGTGGTCTATCAACCGCACTACACAAAAGGTATGACGAATAAGGGGTTTGTTGCCCGCTATGATATGAATAAACTTAAAGGCATGTCATTAGCTAAGCAGCAGGCTTTGATGGATAATAAGTCGGGCAGCTCAGCCGTGAAAGTTGGCGGTATTTTTACCACTGGTCATGGTCAATCATTAGCTTACGACAAGAAACATAAGTCACTTTATATGTGGCGTGATACGTCAATGAGTGCCACTCGTACGTCAACGTTGCAACGAATCAGCACATCTTCGTTAACGCCTAATAAAGCCATTACGTTCCATATGTCGAGTCATGGCGCCAATGTTCCTGGCGGGCACGATTTAACTTTTGATCACAGCGGTAACGCTTATTACTGGACGGTTTCAGGTTCGAAAGTAAAAGTCTATAAGGGCACGATTGGTTCCAAGACGGTTCATTTCCGTCTGACTAAACAATTGTTTGCTCATCGTCCTGGTACCCACGAACAAGCCATGGGATACAACGGTCATAATGGTCGCCTTTACCTAGTTGCTGATGATTCCATTACTAGTTTTCCAGCTAAAAAGCTCAACGGTAATGGCTCACTAAAAGCCAGTGATTTTAAGTACACCAAATTCAACTCACACCGTGAATTTGAGTCATTGATCTTTGATAACAGTGGTCACGGAATGTTAATGTCCAACCGTACGCCTGAAATTTTACGGAGTACAACTGCTTATTAAAAGGGAAGGTTAATAGTGGGGAACACCATGAAAAAATTTTTGACGATTGTGGTTGGTGTAGCAACACAGGCAACTGCAAGTGCTAAAATTTTTCATGATAAATGGGAAAACACATATGTTAAAGTTACGAAGAGTAAAGAGAAAGCAATGCTTATGTTTATACAAACGGTAATGTAAAATTTGCTAAACCGTATTTCGGTGAATAGCAGTTAAAATCGCTCATGGGTCTCATCAGAAAATTTTCTGGTGGGACTTTTTTGAGCTGATCTAGTTTATGTGGGGTTAATGCACCTCTTCCACACTCTGTTCATTTCGAGTATAATGTCTCTAATAACAAAACTTAAGGGAGCAGTAGTTTTATAAGGAAACGATTCTGACTGAAGTGTAGGTGATCAAAATTTGATAGTAGTGGAAAAGGCAGCGGCCAAAGTTAACCTTGGCCTTGATACACCGTTTCGCCACGCTGATGGACAGCCCGAGTGGGACATGGTGATGACCTCCATCGACCTTGCAGACTACGTTGAAGTTCGCTCAACCGGTGCAAGGCAGATCGTTGTGTCTTCTAACTCCGGTTTTTTGCCTAATGATCAGCGCAACCTTGCGTTTCAAGCAGCATCTTTGCTTCAGCGGACGTTTAAAGTTAAGCATGGTGCTCATATTAAGATTCAAAAAAATATTCCAGTAGCGGCGGGCCTTGGTGGCGGTTCTTCTGATGCAGCTGCCGTTTTACGGGCGTTAAATCAACTTTGGGACCTTAATTTACCAATTGCTGAATTAGCTAAATTAAGTCTGAAAGTTGATTCGGATGTCCCTTACTGTGTGTACAGCAAGACCGCTCATGTCACCGGGCTTGGTGAACAGGTCGAAGTCTTACAGCCAGCGCTAAAACCGGTTTGGATTGTTTTAGCGAAACCCAATGTGAGCGTTTCAACGCCTAGCATTCTGCGGCAAATTGATTATGACGTGCTGGCACATCCCAATATTGACGGGGTACTGGCCGCCATTGCAGCTGGTGATCACCAGCAATTAGTAGCTAATATGGGCAACGCGTTAGAACCTATTTCTGTTCGTCGTTATCCGGAAATTCAGCAGATCAAAGAACGGATGAAGGGGTATGGTGCGCAGACCGCGGTGATGAGTGGCACGGGGCCAACTGTATTTTCAGTTTTTAATAAAGAGTCTCGTGCTCAGCGCGTGTTTAACAGCATTCGCGGTTTCTGTCCGGAAGCATATCTTGTACGCTCACTATAAGGAGTGATGGTATTTTGTCTAAATGGCTTAAAATTTCTGCCGCAACGATTGCGACTGGCTTAACAGCAGCTGTAGCCGTTAGTGTCGCAGCTTATCATGGTATGACCCACATCAGTGACTCGGAAAAAGAAAAGGGGCATCACAAAGCAGTGGCGGAAAATACGGCTACCGATAATGTCTGGTATCTCAAACAGCCAATTCAAGAATGGCGGCAGGCCACGCCGGATGGGCTAACGTTACGTGCTAGTTACATTCCAGCTGCGCAAAAAAGTCAGCGGGTCGTTATTCTAGCGCATGGTATCAATCACGCTCGAGAACAGATGATTCCGTATGCACGCCTGTTTCATGATCATGGATTCAATGTTTTGATGCCGGATGCACGGGCACAGGGTGAAAGTGACGGTCACCGAATCGGTTTTGGCTGGCCGGACAGAAAGGACTATCTGGGCTGGGTTAATAAAGTTATCGATGAGTTAGGTGCTGACGTTAAAATTGTGCTCATGGGATTCAGCATGGGCGCTGCAACGGTTCTAGCTGCTGCCGGAGAACACTTACCGCAGAACGTAAAGGCTGTGGTGGCTGATTCAGGCTTTGCTTCAATCTATCAGATGGCCAAAACGACGCTTCGGCGTGATTATCATTTGCCAGCTAACATCATTGTGCCAATTGCTGATTGGCTGTCACGCTGGCGCACTGGTTCGAGATTGAGTCAAGAACGGGTGGATGAACAGCTTAAGCGGGCGATGGTGCCAGTACTGATTATTCATGGTGAAGATGATCAAGTGGTACCCGTGAAGCATGCAAAAGTTTTGTATGATGCCATTCGGGGCCCTAAACAGTCATACATTGTGCCTCACGCCAAGCATATTCAGGCCTATGCACATGATCCAGAGCGTTATCAGCAAGTGCTAGCTGACTTTTTGGCGCAATATCTCTAAAAGAGATTGACTTCTTTATAGAAACCTTTACAATAAAATAGTAATCATTACTGTTTGCAGTAAATAAAAAAGCACCTAGGTGCTTTTTTTAATTGAGGAGTTTTTATGACTGAATCTATACTACAACTAAAACAACTATCCTTTGCTTTCCCTGATAAGCAGGTACTGAAGAATTTGAACTACGATTTGAAACGTGGTGATTTTTTGAGTATCGTCGGTGAAAACGGGGTGGGGAAGACCACACTCATGCGCTTGATTTTACAGGAGTTAAAACCAACCAGCGGGACTTTAGACTTTTTGCCTAATCGTCAAGCTGTACCGGTTGGTTATGTACCGCAATTTCGTAATATTGATGCGGAGTATCCCCTTAGTATTCAAGATTTCGTGGGCTTGAATTTTGCTAAAATTGGTGTGCCATGGTTAACGGCAAAAGAGCGGCAAAGAGTGACCGAAATATTAACTGAAACAAAACTATTCAACATTCGTCGCAGGCCTTTGGGTCAAGCATCGGGTGGCGAAAAACAGAAAGCGTATTTGGCTCAGGCTCTCCTTGACCGGCCAAGCCTGCTGATTCTTGATGAATCGACTGCCAGTCTGGACCCGGTGGCTAAAACTGAATTACTTGATCTTGTAAAACAGATCAACAAAAATCAGCAACTGACCGTGATTTTTGTGACTCACGATATTCCATTGGCGCGCCGTTACGCGGATCATTACTTATTTTTGAGTCCAGGCCAATATGAAGCTGGTAATATTTCGGATTTGACCAATGAGAAAGTAGGCGAGATGAATAATGCTTAGTTATCCCTTTATGCAAAACGCCTACATGGCTGGCACACTGATCGCCATTATCTCTGGTATCATGGGTGTCTTTGTGATTGCCCGTAACATGTCATTTTTAACTCATACTTTATCTGAAATTGGTTTTGCTGGTGCGGCTTTTGGTATTTTTATGGGCTGGCAGCCATTAAATGGTATGCTGCTGTTTACGACCATTAGCTCCATTGGCGTCGGTGAACTGGGTGCTAAATCGTCAAGACGTGAAAATTCGATCACGGCGATTTCGGCCTTAGCCATTGGATTAGGAATCCTCTTCCTTTCACTGGCTGACAGCAACGCTAGTTATGCTACCGGTATTTTATTTGGAAGTGTGATTGGAATCAGTCGTGCTAACGTGGTTCAGATGGTGATCTTATCTGTTTCGGTGCTAGTTGTCGTTATGGTGATTTATCGCTACCTAAAATTTGACTCCTTTGATCCGATTGGCGCCCAAGTAAAAGGGCTATGGACCCGAACTTTATCGGTTATCTTTTTGGTGCTATTGGCGTTTTCCGTCAGTGTTGCAGCCCAAATTGTTGGTTCATTATTGATTTTTATTCTGCTGACTTTACCAGCGGCGGCAGCCAAGTATTTTGCTCATACAGTGGGCATGATGATCAGCGTCGCTGTAGCGTTCTCGTTGATCGGTGTTTGGTTGGGGCTTTACCTCAGTTATGTCACTAATTGGCCGGTGAGTTTCTTTATTGCAGTCATTGAAGTGATTTTTTATTTCAGTGCACTGGTTTATCAGCGAATGCGAGCATGAGAAAGCTGCGACATAATTCGGTAGATTCCAGAATATAACACCAAACAACGCCATTCCGATGGGTTTTATCGGGATGGCGTTGTTTGGTGTTATATGGCCGGAATCTGAGTTGTGGAACAGGTTAAGGCTATATTCAAGTAATGAACTAAAGTAAATTTTAGGATGTGTGTGAGTCAAGAAATTAAATTAAATCCTTGTCGATATAGACTTTTGTCACAAGCCCATTATTTGTATTAACTGGCACAGTTCATTGCATACGAAAGCAGCTAAAGTATCCGTATATCTAGACGATTAAAAAACAGGTAAAACGACTAAACTTCGCGGGCTTATTAATAAAATCATGAGATTCAAAGAATCCATCCCTAAAACCCGAACATTTATGCTAGAATGAGAATATTAAATCTGAAGTTAAGTGACATGGAGGAAACCAAAGTGAAAGTAAGAAGAAGCGACCGGTTGATTGATATGACCCGGTACCTATTAGAGCGGCCTCATCAATTAGTGTCGTTGACCTTTTTTTCGGAACGTTATGGTTCAGCTAAGTCTTCAATCAGCGAAGACCTGACGATTTTGAAACGGACACTGAAAGCCCGTGGGACTGGCCTATTAGAGACTGTTCCTGGCGCAGCTGGTGGCGCACGGTTTATTCCGTATATTCCCCAGCAAGAAGCCACTGAGTTTGTTGATGGCGTGATTGAATCACTGTCTGAAGCCGATCGCTTCTTACCGGGTGGTTATGTGTACATGTCAGACTTGCTGGGCCGACCAAGCGTTTTACGTCAAGTAGGGCGGCTGGTAGCCACTCAGTATTTGGAAGATGAGATTGATACCGTATTAACGGTGGCAACGAAGGGTATTCCGATTGCTCAAAGTATTTCGGATTACTTAAACGTGCCATTTGTTATCGCTCGGCATGACTCACAGATTACTGAAGGTTCCACCGTTAGTGTAAACTACGTATCTGGTTCTAGTAGCCGGATTGAAAAAATGGCACTCTCAAAACGTAGCCTAACGCCAGATTCTCGCGTCTTAATTGTGGATGATTTCATGAAAGGCGGCGGAACAGTGGGTGGCATGCAGTCCTTAGTTAAAGAATTTGATGCTAAGGTTGCTGGTGTTGCCGTTTTTGCTGAAGGCACTTTTGAGGGCGAAAGAAAGGTACCGAAGTATACTTCGTTGCTTAAAATACATGCTACTAACGATCACGTTGATGTCACTGCCGGGAATTTTGCTGAACAAATTTATACGCCGGAGCGACTGACTCAATTTCAAGATTAGGCGTTTGAAGGTTCATTAAATCAAGAGTTTTACTAATAATGTTAAGGAGTTTGTCTAAATGAGTACTAGAAATACGATTATTCTCGCTGCTGGTAAGGGAACTAGAATGAAGTCAAAGCTGTATAAAGTTTTGCATCAAGTTTGCGGCCGTTCGATGGTTGATCACGTGTTGACACAAGTTGAAAAGACACACATGGATCAAATTGTCACAGTGGTGGGTTATGGTGCTGAACAAGTTGAAGAAACCTTGGGTGACCGAACTAAGTACGTTCTGCAAAAAGAACAGCTTGGTACGGGTCACGCTGTTTTGCAGACGGAACCCTTGTTAAAAGATCAAGACGGAACGACCTTAGTTGTTAGTGGTGATACGCCGTTATTTCGGGCTGAAACATTTGAAAAACTGTTTCAGTATCATGAAGCCAAAAAAGCGGTTGCCACTATTTTAACGTCTCAGGCGCCAGACCCAACTGGTTATGGTCGTATCGTTCGTAACGATATTGGTATTGTTGAAAAAATTGTCGAACAAAAGGATGCCACCAAACAGGAACAAGAGATCAACGAAATCAACACTGGTGTCTATGTTTTTGATAATAAGGCACTTTTCGCAGCGCTCCATAAGACTTCTAACCACAACGCACAGGGCGAGTATTACCTGACAGATGTGATTCAGATTTTGAAGGAACAAGGCGATATTGTGGCCGCTTACCGGATGCCTTCCTTTGAAGAATCCATGGGGGTCAATGATCGTGTTGCGTTAGCCAAGGCAACTAAAGTCATGCAACGGCGAATCAATGAATATCATATGAACAACGGTGTGACGCTGATTAACCCAGAGGACACGTACATTGATGTTGATATTAAGATCGGCTCTGACACTATTATTGAACCAGGCGTCCTTTTGAAGGGCAAGACGGTCATCGGTGATAATTGTCGTATTGGTGCACATTCAGAGTTGCATGATACGGTTTTACATGATAATGTGACGGTGACATCTTCTTATTTGGAAGATTCTGAAATGGAGGATGGCAGCAATATCGGGCCAATGAGTCATTTACGTCCAGACTCACACATTGGTAAGAACGTGCACTTAGGTAACTTTGTTGAGGTTAAAAAAGCCACTATCGATGAAGGTACTAAAGTTGGTCATTTAACCTACGTAGGTAACGCACACTTAGGCAAACGGATCAACGTGGGCTGCGGGGTCGTCTTTGTTAACTACGATGGTGCCCACAAGCACGAAACAACGGTTGGTGACGATGCCTTTATTGGCAGTAACTCTAACCTGATTGCACCATTAACGGTTGCTGATCACGCCTTTATTGCGGCTGGCTCAACCATTACCGATGAAGTGAACCAGTATGATATGGCCATTGCACGTTCTCGGCAGACCAATAAACCGGGATATTTCAAAAAGTTACCTTACGATCCAGAAAAATAATGTACTGAATTTGTTATTTAGTGTAAAATGTACGTAGAATTAAGCCATTGGAGGATCCCATGTCAGAGAAATATAATGACCCAAAGTTGAAAATCTTTGCGTTAAATTCCAACAAACCACTTGCTCAGCGTATTGCTGATGAAGTTGGTGTTAGTCTTGGAAAAACATCAGTTGACCGCTTTAGTGATGGTGAGATCCGGATCAACATTGAAGAAAGTATTCGTGGTTGCCACGTTTTCGTGATTCAATCGACTTCCGCTCCTGTCAACGACAATTTAATGGAACTGTTGATTATGGTAGACGCATTGCGTCGTGCAAGTGCGGCAACAATTAACGTGGTTATTCCGTACTATGGTTATGCGCGTCAAGACCGTAAAGCCCGGTCGCGTGAACCCATTACTGCCAAGTTAGTTGCAAATATGTTGGAAAAGGCTGGTATTAGCCGAGTCGTAGCTTTAGATTTGCATGCTGCGCAAATTCAAGGTTTCTTTGATGTTCCGGTCGACCATTTAATGGGCGCACCATTATTGGCAGACTACTTTATTAACCATGGTATTGCGGAGAACGCGGTTGTAGTTTCTCCTGATCATGGTGGTGTTAGTCGTGCTCGTGCTTTGGCTGAATTTTTGAAGGCTCCGATCGCCATTATTGATAAGCGACGGCCAAGAGCTAACGTTGCTGAGATTATGAACATTATCGGTGACGTTAAAGGCAAGCGTGCCATCATGATTGATGACATGATCGATACAGCAGGGACGATTACGCTAGGTGCGCAAGCTTTGATGGATGCTGGTGCAACTGAAGTGTACGCTAGTGCAACTCATCCTGTTCTTTCGGGACCCGCAATCGAACGAATTTCAAATTCAGCCATTAAACAGTTAATTGTGACGGATTCAATCCAATTACCAAAAGAAAAACAAATTGATAAAATTAAGCAGATTTCTGTTGGACCGCTGATTGGCGACGCCATTATCCGGATTCACGAAAATCGCCCAGTTAGTCCACTATTCCATAACCGGTTTCACGGTAAAGAATAGCAATCAAAACTAAATGTCATCGAGACAGGTTCTCTCATTTCAGAGGACCTGTTTTTTACTACGTACACAAATTTTCAAGGGATTTAGAATAGCAATGCATGTATAATGAACTAAAAAGATATGCAATATTAGAACATATTGATTTTGGCAACATGAAAGATTTGATACCTTGTAATAAAATATTGAATGTTAGTCAACAGTTGACATTTATCAATTGTAGGCTATAATCGGCTTTACATGATGGAGGTACTAAATTTGCTAGAACTTAAACATTTAAAAAAATATTACCATGTTGGTGATACCACTACGAAAGCACTGGACGATGTTTCGGTGGCTTTCCGTAAACAAGAATTTGTAGCCATTTTAGGCCCCAGCGGCTCCGGGAAAACAACCCTGCTAAACAATATTGGCGGGCTGGACGTTTATGATTCTGGTGACTTAGTCATTAAAGGTAAGTCTACCAAGGAGTTTAAAGCGTCAGATTGGGATGCGTACCGGAACAACTCCGTGGGGTTTATTTTCCAAAGCTATAATTTAATTGGGCACCTAGGCATTATTGATAACGTTGAATTAGGGATGACCTTGAGTGGCGTTTCTGGCACGGAAAAAAAGGAACGTGCTATAACTGCTTTAAAGCGGGTTGGTCTGGAAGAACATATGTATAAGAAGACCAATCAACTTTCCGGTGGGCAGATGCAACGGGTCGCCATTGCGCGGGCAATCGCTAATGATCCGGAAATTCTGCTTTGCGATGAGCCCACGGGTGCGTTGGATACAGAAACCAGTCAGGAAATTATGAAAATCATTAAGGACCTCTCTAAAGAGCGGTTAGTAGTGATGGTAACGCATAACCCTGAATTAGCGGATCAGTACGCTGACCGAATCATTCGTTTTGCGGATGGGAAGATTCAGTCCGATAGTGATCCATACGATGAGAAGGAAGAAAATCAAAAGTTTTCCTTGAAGAAAACGAAAATGACTTACTGGACAGCATTAAAGCTATCCTTCACCAATATTCGAACTAAAAAAGGCCGTACTTTTTTGACGGCGTTTGCTTCAAGTATTGGGATTATTGGTATCGCGGTTGTTCTGGCGCTTTCTAACGGCTTTCAAAAACAGATCGATAAAACCCAATCCAACACGTTGGCGCAGTACCCCGTGACGATTTCGCAAACGGCATCGTCACAGAGTGGTGCTGATAATGGTGGCCAGAAGAAGGAGCATTTTTCCAAAGATAAGGCAGTGATCGCTGAGACTAGTGAGGCAGATAAAGCCCAGCATACCAACAAAATTTCTCAAAAATACATTGATTATGTTAAAAAATTGAATCCTAAATATGGGAAAAACATTGGTTATACTTATACTACTGGCATGAATCTGTTACGAGACGTCAATGGCAAGGTAAAACCGGTTCAGCTTTCGAACCAAGATCAAAAGAAAGCTAATGGTGTAGACGTTTCCAGTATGATGGCAAGTTCAGTGGGCGTTGGAGTTTCTTCTTATCCAACTGATAATTCTGGCAAGGTTAGCTTCTTGCACAAACATTACAAGGCCTTGGCCGGACAATTTCCAAGTAAAGCTACGGACGTGGTCTTGATTGTTAACAAGGATAATTCAACCAACGTGAACGCGTTGAAGAATTTAGGGTTTAACGTCAAGAATAACCAAAAAGTTAACTTCAATCAAATTGTGGGCACAACCTTTAAAGCGGTCAATAATGATACTTACTACACACAGCGAATGGGGATGTATTTGCCAAGCAACAATTATCAGTCGATGTACAATAACAGCAGTAATAAAACGTTACGCGTTGTTGGCGTACTACGAGTAAAATCGGCTAACGAAGAGAATATTTTGGCACCTGGCTTCGTTTATAGTGACCGGTTGACTAAGAGCATGGTTGCTCAAAATGCTGATTCTAAAATTGTGAAAGCACAGAAGGCAAGTTCAAGAAACGTCTTGACGGGCCAAACGCTTGATAATAGTACCGCTAAGGACCAAGTAATCAACGCATTGGGCGGATCTAAGATGCCTGCCAGCATTATGATTTACCCGAATACTTTCCAAAACAAAGACAAAGTGCTCAAATATCTGGATGGTTATAACAAGGGTAAATCAAAGGCAGATAAAATCATTTATACGGATATGGCTGGCTCCGTTTCTAAACTGACGGGTGGTTTAATGAATGCCATTACCTACGTGTTGATTGCCTTTGCTGCCATTTCGTTAGTCACTAGCATGATTATGATCAGTATCATTACTTACACCTCAGTGCTTGAGCGAACTAAGGAAATTGGTGTTCTGAAAGCATTGGGTGCTCGTAAAAAGGACATTACCCGGGTCTTTGATGCTGAAACAGCCATCTTAGGTGTGGCTTCAGGGGTGATTGGTATCGTGATTGCTTGGCTGGCAACTTTCCCAATTAATTCGGTAATCAAGAACTTAACTAATCTCAGCAACGTTGCGCAACTTAGTTTGTGGGCAGCAATCATTCTGATTATCGTTAGCACCGTATTGACTATTCTAGGCGGTCATATTCCGGCACGAATGGCGTCTAAGAAAGATGCGGCAACGGCACTACGAAGTGAGTAATTTTTAAATCATTGTGAACAGGTATAAAGAGCCACCAGACATTTAGTAATTTGCTAAATGCCTGGTGGCTTTTTTGATTGTGAACTTTTAACTTAATCTTCAAAATTTAAGTGGTCAAATAAATTATAGTTTGATAACATGATGGGGAGGTTAAAGGGGGAGTGTCAAAATGAAAAAGCGAATCATGTTTCTGTTCACGGTGATTTTGGCTGCATTATTTTGGGGATGGGGGAGTAGTCAGGCAGTTGCAGCAGGTTATAGTATTAATCGCTACCACATCAACGTTAACATTGAAAAAAATGGTGATGCGGCAGTAACACAGCGAATTAAGTATCATTTTGATGATCTATACCATGGTGTGTTTCTCAGACAGGATTATGCGGGTACCGATGGCATTATTGGGAACCCCACTGTGGCCATTTTAACCAAGGATGGTAAGACAGTCGCCAGTGCTAAAACGCCCGGGTTACAGAATACCTATGAAACTTCTGATTCCGGTAAAATTTATCAGATCAAGGTTTACCACACGGCCTATGATGAAAGCGTGACTTATCTTTATAAGTACCGACTTCGGCACGTGATCGTCAACTATGCTGACACGGCAGACTTGAACTGGAAAATCATTGGTCGCGGATGGACGGTTCCACTGAAACACGTTCAAATTACGGTTCAATTACCTGGAAAAAACGTCAAGCAATTACAGGCCTGGACTCATGGTCCGCTTAGCGGGCATACACAGGTTGATAAAAGGACTGGCAAAGTGACCATGAAGGTTGCCGAAGTGCCAGCAAAAACCTTTGTTGAGAGTCATATTGTCTTCCCGACGTCATTAACATCTGCCAATACAAGGACTTCCAACAAGAATCATTTAGCAGCGGTTCGTAGACAAGAAGCTAAATTGGCCAAACAAGCTAATCTTAAGCGAATCCAATCCCAGTTGATTCCGCTGGGGATTATGGTGGTGGCGTTAGGCTTAGGACTTTTGAATTTACTAAAGACATTGCGGTGGTTCAGAAACCACGTCGGCTTGCCGGTGAAGAAAACGCCCAAGGTTCACAGTTTTGAGATTCCTAATTATTCAGCGGTGACTAGTCAAAGTATTTTAACCGAGAGTGAGCCTGATACCAGGGCATTTACAGCTTGGCTAATGGAGCTGGCTGCTAACGGTGAAGTGGTGATTCAAGCTGAAAAAGTGCCATCCATGTTGCGTGAATCAGTGGCGACCTACCGGCTTACAGAGACCGTAAAGCTTAGTGTTGATCATCAAAACGACAAGTTATTGTCATTCTTATTTAATCAAATCGGTGAAGGTACTAAGCCCAACCGAACCTTTACGTTAATTGATATTGAGGACTATCGACGGAGACATCCTGATAGCTTGAGCTTGAAGGAGAGGTTTGACAATTGGCGAGAATCTCGTTATGAAGAAACGGACGCACTGGGGCTGTTTAACCATCGGACGGATGACGTTGGTGTTAAAGGCTGGCTCTTGATTATTTTCAATGTGATTTTAGGAATCGTCGGCCTAATAGCGGCACTGTTCTTCACGGTTCCGGTACTGCGTGTTGCTGGTGTGATTATTAGTATTGTGTTTATCATCATCAGTGTAATTGTGGCGATCAAGCATATGCGGCACGTTTCTCACTACACTCAGGCGGGCGAAGACGCTGCGGGTCAAATTCGTAACTTCCGCAGCATGATGCATGACATCGGTGAATTCGACCGGTCTCAAGTGGGGGATTTGATTTTGTGGGAACGGATGCTGCCATATGCCGCTGCGTTTGGTCTGTCTAAGCGGGTACTAAAAGCCATGGCGGTTAACTTCAGTGCTGCTGAATTAACGCCATTCTTCCAGAGCTATTACCCGATGTATCTGGATGACAGTTATTCGGGTGCTGATTTTGGGACGGCGTTTACGTCAACTTTTACAACGGCCAGCGTAGATAGTTCTAGTAGTGATTTTTCGTCGGATAGCGGCGGTTCTGGTGGTTTTAGTGGCGGTGATTCCGGTGGCTTTGGCGGCGGCTCTGGTGGGGGTGCGTTTTAGCCTCACCTCTAAAAGGGCTTGCACCATCACGCAATCTCAATTATGCTAGAGCACAATAATAGTTGAATAGGTGGGAGAATTTGAAAAAGGTAAAACAATATCGTTGGGCGCTACTGACACTGGTCATTATTGTAGCGGTTGGACTGTTAGTACTACTGTGGCAGCCGTTGATCGTGGTGGCCAATGTTTGGTTCATGATTGGCTTAGTCTTTTTAATTGGTGCTGCTTTTTTCGTTTTGGAAAAGGGCCATTTATTTGCGGGTTGGCGCAGACGACGGCACAAAGGTGAAGAATCGTTGCCTGAAGAAAAAATTTCTGTACGTGAAGTTGCCAGTTTGAAAAACGCCCCAATCGTGGTAAATAAATACGCCTGGTTTTGTTTAATCAACGCAATTGGGTTAATCGTTTTGAGTATTATTTTGACCATTTAATCGGTTTACACAGATAAAGAAGGCTAACAAGCAGTCATCATAACTGGTTGTTAGCCTTCTTTGTTTGGTTTAATGCTTAAAGCGCAAATTTTTCAATGGCGTATGCGACACCATCTTCTTCATTTGTTTTAGTCACGAATTGGGCGGTGGCTTTTACTTCATCAATGGCGTTACCCATGGCGACACCGGTACCGGCAAATTTCACCATGGTCAAGTCATTACCTTGATCACCGATTGCCATAACTTCGTCAGAAGCAAAGCCTAGTTTTGTTGCCAGTTCAGCAATGGCATTACCCTTGCTGGCCTGCTTATTCATCGCTTCATAGAAGTAGGGTTCGCTTTGAACCACGTAGAAACGTTCTTTTAATTCCTCAGGAAAATCTTTGATAAAGGCTGATAGTAATTTAGGATCATCAACAAACATGCCCTTTGAAATCGTCAGGTCATCCGTGATTTCTTCAGGCATTCTGAAGCGAATTGGCATTTGCACGAGAAATGCCTCAGCCACAGTGTAGGGACTGATATCACGATTGGCGGTGTAAATATGGTCTAACGTTTCCATGTGAAAATGGATGTTAGCTTTGCGTGCTACTGCCTCTAAATCGATATAGTCTTCTAAAGTGATGTTATGACTGACGATTGGGGTACCTGAAATGGTTTGCGCCAGACTGCCATTGAAGGTAACAACGTATTCGTCGTCACCCTGGATGTCTAGCGGTTTTAGGTATTGTGAAACACCCGTAATCGGGCGGCCAGTACACAGGACAACTTTGATGCCCTTTTGACGTGCTTTCGTTACGGTGTCAATCGTATGTTGTGTGAGTTGCTTACGGTCGTTGACTAAAGTGCCGTCGATATCAATTGCGATAAGTTTGATTGCCATGTGTAAACTCCTTAATAGTTAAATGATGTAGTCGTTATGCAAATGAGCCTGAAAAGCTTTGTAAACTGGATCAAATAGTTCGATATTGTCTTCTTTTGAAGATAACATTTCCTTTGGAAAGAAGAAGCGCTGGTCGCCAGAGAATTTCCCCGTAATGGCGCTTACTAAAGCACTGACGGTTGAAAGTTCGATGAGTTGACCATCGGACTGCATGAGTTCAATCTGAGTCATCGGTTTCTTCATATTAGGATCATAAGCGTCGTAAGGTAAATCGTAACTATTATTCGTATCCGTGTAGTAGAGGGAGTTAAAGCCAGCTTTTTCAATGAGTTGCCGTAATTCAGGAATTTCTTCCTTAGTCCGCTCATCAAATTTAACTGATTTTAACGGCTTCCGATCCAAGAAGCGGTGTGCTAAATCTGCCAGAATGGGATCGCTAGATTGCCGCCAGTGGGCGAAATACGTGGTGAGGGTACCGTCGTCCAACAAGAGGTAATCATCCAGATCGAATTCGTGGTTGAAGAAGGGATACAGCAAGTACGGCGCAGCTGACTCGTTTTTATTGTCCGCCGACTCATAGTCTTCTTTTGCCCGTTTCAGTAAATGACTTAAGATGACTTCCATTGAACGGGATACCGGGTGAAAGTAAATTTGCTGATACATCTGGAAGCGGCTAACGATGTAATCTTCGACGGCGTGCATGCCGCTGATTTCAAAGCAAATCCCGTCTTTGTACGGCCGCATGACTCTGAGAATACGAGTCAAATCAAACGTTCCGTACTTAGTGCCAGTATGATAAGCATCGCGCAGCAAATAGTCCATCCGGTCTGCATCAATTTGACTGGAAATCATTTGAACAACTTGCGGATTAGGATAAGTTTTTTGAATGACCGATGCGACCTGGGCTGGAAATTCGGGGCTGACGCTGCGAAGTACTTGGTTAACTTCGGTGGTTGGAGAAGTGAGAATTGCTACCGTAATGGCTTCATGATCAGTCTGAAAAATGTGTTCGAAAGTGTGGCTGTATGGACCATGACCAATATCGTGCAATAGGGCCGCACACAATGCTACCAGTCGTTCGTTATCGTCCCAAAGCCCGTCACCCGGTTTTTGGGTGGGATAATTACGTTTGAAGTTATCACAAATCTGCCGGGTGATTTCGTAAACACCCAATGAATGAGTGAACCGTGTATGCTCAGCACCGTGGAAGACTAATGAAGCGGTCCCAAGCTGCTTAATTCGGCGTAAGCGCTGAAATTCTTTGGTGTTGATCAAATCTAAAATGATTCGGTGCTGAATGTAAATATAGTTATGAACTGGATCGCGAAAGACCTTTTCACGAGGCAATCGTTCTGCTTGATATGCCAAATTAAACAATCTCTCCTTCAATTAAATGCTAAGCTGTTTTTTTTGCATCTTGGCGAGTTCTTTATTGTAAGCTTTTTGAAAATCCGGTGATTGCGTACTCGTCATCAGAGTTGTTGAATCAAGTTGCACACCTTGCTGCTGATAAGCTGCCAGTATGGCACCCTTTACTTCATCGATCGTCAGGGGTTGGTGCAGGGCATCCGCAATATTGGTCATGGTGTCGGGCCAAACGTCGGGGAAACCCAATTCATTAGTGTGGTTAGCTAATCCGGTATCGTAAAAATCACGCACGAGGGAACCGCGAAAAGCCTGATCACCCAAGATACTGATATAAGCCATGACAACTAGCGCTTTCGTACTGCGACGCTGTGAAATGCCAGCGAATTTCTGCCCGTTAACACTCAAATCATAGTCCCCTGGGCAATAGGAATGGGTAACCTCATAGCTTTCGATGGGGAGACTAGGGAAAGTCTGCTGAATTAACTGTTTCATGAGTTCGTAACCATCGTTCACGGACAAATGCTGTGAAGTTGTTTGCGGAATAAACAGTGAAACGTTCAGTACACCGCCATCGCTGACCACAGCCAAACCACCGGAATTACGGATGAAATAATCATAACCGTTATTGGTGACCGTTTTTAAGGCAGTCTGAAGTTCTGGCAGATGACGATCCTTTAAGCCAAGGATCAATGTTGGTGGCAGCGTCCAAAAATGTAGTAACGCTTGATCGGTGTCGCCGCAAAGATCAAGTAACGCATTGGTCATGCCAAACGCCGCCAGTTTATTATCGCTGGTTAGAGGTGTATCGATCACTTGTAAAGATGAAAATAACGTTTGTTTTTCCATAATATCCCTCGTTAGTTTAAGAAGAATTCTTTTATCATTATAACGGAAATAAAGAGCCACGTCACTAATTTTGGACTAGTCCATTATTCAGGCTATTAAACCAGGGTATTTTCCGGTGTCATTGCGAGAAATTATGGTAGAGTTTAATCGTGCAAAATCTCAAATAAAAGCGTTATAATGAACACAGCGTACTAAAAAATGGAAAGGAAGGGTTGCAATGGATGACTTGTCAACCAGCATTCCAGTTGGCATTCACTTAACGACTCATACCGTACAAGATGGTCAATCTTCTGATTATGCACTTGATGTAGAGGGTCAGATTGTTCAAATTGGTGAGACGATTTATTTGCGGTATCAAGAGCCGGACTCCGAAGATGAGGATGGTAATGTACCCGTAACCATTAAGTTTTTACCTAATGGCGACGTGACGTTGACTCGTAATGGGACCAATCGATTACGGATGCATTTCAGTGCGGGTAAACGGATTCGGGCAACGTACCGAACACCGTACGGATTAATACCAGTTGAAACGGTAACACCGCAGTTGCGGGTAGGCTTTCATCAGCGCCCGTTTGGTGGTTCAGCATCGATTGACTACCTACTTTATGTCGGTGAACAATTGTTAGGAAATTACGAGATTAGATTGCAATTTACAGTGTAATCGAGTATAGTGATTCGTAGACTGTGGAAGGGACGTGCACCAGTTTGGAATTAAAAGTCTTAGAAGGCCAAAATAAAAACGAATTATCGATGATTGAAGTAGCTCACGCCATTTTATCAGAACGTGGGGATGCCATGTCGTTTGTTGACTTAGCTAATGAGGTTCAGGCATACCTGGGCGATTCAGATAAGGAAATTCGCGAGCGGCTTTCTCAATTCTATACCGATTTGAATATTGATGGCAGTTTCATTTCGTTAGGTGATAACGTCTGGGGTTTGCGGACCTGGTATCCTTTCGAATCAATCGATGAAGCTACGGTTGGTGCGGAAGAGGACGAGGATCATCCGAAGACCAAAAAGCACAAGAAAGTGAATGCTTTCTTAGCTGATTCAGCGGATGATGATGACGTTATCGATTACGATGACGACGATCCTGAAGATCAAGATGACGTTGATGTTGATGATGACGATCTTGACGCTGACTACAATGAAGATGACGATGACGACGCCGACGATAGCACTAAAGAACTTGGTAAATACAAGAACGATTTAGCGGATATTGACGACGGCGATGATGATGACGATACAGACAGCATGCCAGATGGTATTGAAGGTCAATTGTCAGAATTTAATGAAGATGATGATGACTTCGACGACGATAATGACGACGAAGAATCAGGTAAATAGTTTTATTGCTCAGCTCGTGTAGCTGAGTTTTTTTGTTGTTTAACCGCTGTCGATGTGACAAATTGATTTTCTTAAGTGAAAGCACTTGACGCAAAAGTAACAACTTGTTATTATGTTTTTTGGGCACCTTACGAGGAATCGCAAGGTCAACGTTCGGAATAATGCTCCCTATTCATCATGAATAGGGAGTTTTTTATTGGTTTACGACTGTTTTTCCCTAAACTTAATCTACGAGGAGTTATACAATGACCAAATATATTTTTGTAACTGGCGGTGTGGTTTCTTCACTTGGTAAAGGAATTGTTGCAGCATCTCTTGGACGTCTGCTTAAGAACCGTGGGTTAAATGTGACTATCCAAAAATTTGATCCCTACATTAACGTCGATCCTGGTACTATGAGCCCATATCAACATGGTGAAGTTTTCGTAACAAATGACGGGACCGAAACTGATTTGGATCTTGGCCACTATGAACGGTTCATTGACAATGACCTCAACAAGTATTCTAACGTCACGACTGGTAAAATTTATTCAGAAGTATTGGAAAAGGAACGTCATGGAGACTACCTAGGCGCGACGGTTCAAGTGATTCCGCATATTACCGGTATGATTAAAGAAAAGATTATGCGGGCAGGAAAAACTTCAAACGCCGATATTGTTATTACTGAAATTGGCGGGACCGTGGGTGATATTGAATCTCAACCATTCCTAGAAGCAATTCGGCAGATGAAGGCTGAAGTGGGCGATGAGAATGTTATCTACATTCATACCACGCTGATTCCGTATCTCCACGCTGCTGGTGAAATGAAGACCAAGCCAACACAACATAGTGTTCGTGAGTTAAGAGGTTTAGGAATCCAGCCTAATATTTTAGTTGTCAGAACTGAAAAGCCGATTACCGAAGCGATGCGGAACAAAATTGCGTTGTTCTGTGACGTGAAGCCAGAAGCCGTGGTTGAATCAATGGACGTGGACACCATTTATGAAGTGCCGCTGCGTCTTCAAAAGCAAGGCATGGATCAGCTTGTTCTTGATCATTTTGGTGTGAAGGCACCTGCTGCTGACATGGGCGCTTGGTCAACGATGATCAACAAAATTAATAATTTAAAGAACACGATTACAATTGCGTTGGTTGGAAAATACGTCAGTCTTCAAGATGCCTATATTTCTGTTGCTGAAGCTTTGAAGCATGCTGGCTACCCACTGGATGCGAAGATTGATCTGCGGATGATCGATGCTGAAAAGGTTACGCCAGAAAACGTGGCAGAAACCCTAAAGGATGCAGATGGCTTACTGGTTCCCGGTGGTTTCGGTGACCGAGGAATTGAAGGTATGATTACCGCTATTCAGTATGCACGTGAAAACGACTTACCATTCCTAGGCATTTGCTTAGGGATGCAAATGGCCAGTGTTGAATTTGCACGTCACGTGCTGGGTTATGCGGATGCTAACTCAACTGAAATGGATCCAAACACGACTCACAAGGTAATCGATTTGATGGCTGATCAAACTGACGTTGAGGATATGGGTGGCACGCAACGCCTTGGCGCTTACCCATGCAAGTTGAAGCCTAATACAGTGACTGCGGCGGCATATGATAACAAACCTGAAATCTCAGAACGTCACCGTCATCGTTACGAATTTAACAATGCTTACCGTGATGAAATGAGTAAAAAGGGCTTAGTCTTCTCGGGTACTTCACCTGATGATCATTTGGTTGAAGTTATTGAATTACCAAGTAATAAATTCTTTGTGGCAGCTCAATACCACCCAGAGTTCCTTTCACGGCCAAACCGTCCAGAAGGATTATTTAAGAACTTCGTTGCAGCAGCAAATCAACAGCACAACGAGAATTAAATTTGAGCATGTTAAAAGTCGCGTGGTCACTAAGATCATGCGACTTTTTTCGTCTAGTTGGACAATTGTCCGTTATTTAAGACGATTTTTAGGTATATTGGTGCCTCAAATATTACAATTTAATGGAATCGACGTTAAACTATTGTATTTTAACTGTTCATTATTTATGATAAGTTAGGACTGCATCGAAGCACGATTTTATAGTAGAGGGAAATTATGTCATGAAAAAAATGATAATCCACGGTGGACAGCGCCTGTCAGGCAGCGTCAACATCGGTGGTGCTAAAAATAGTACGGTCGCACTAATTCCAGCGGCAATCCTGGCAGATACACCAGTTAAATTTGATATGGTACCAGATATTCTAGATGTTCATAACCTGATGCTGATTTTGGAGTCCATGAATGTGCACTCTAGATTTGAGGATGGCGTTTTGTCAATCGACCCCACTGAAATCGTGGAAGCACCAATGCCGAGTAAAGCCATTAAAAGTTTAAGGGCTTCTTATTATTTTATGGGCGCATTGCTCGGACGGTTTGGTCGTGCAATACTGACTTTTCCAGGTGGCGATAACATTGGACCGCGCCCCATTGACCAACACATCAAAGCGTTTAAGGCGCTGGGTGCAGAAGTCGAAGATGACCACGGAACAGTTCGCATCACCACGGGTGAAGATGGCCTGCATGGCGCACGGATTTTCTTGGACGTCGTTTCTGTTGGCGCAACGATCAACACGATTTTGGCGGCTGTTAAAGCAAACGGACTAACGACTATCGAAAATGCGGCTAAAGAACCCGAGATTATTGACATTGCAACGTTTTTGAATAATATGGGTGCCCATGTTCGTGGTGCTGGTACGGATGTCATTCGAATCGAGGGTGTTCCTGTATTACGTGCCACCAACGTTCACACGATTATTCCTGATCGCATCGAAGCAGGTACTTTTTTAGCAATGGCTGCTGCGATGGGGGATGGTGTAGAAATTCACAATATTATTCCTGAACATTTGGAGTCATTTACGGCAAAACTGATCGAAATGGGTGTTGATTTACAGATTGGTGAAGATTCTGCTTATGTTGGCCCGTCTCATGATCTAAAGGCAATCGAAGTTAAAACCATGCCGTTTCCTGGCTTTGCAACAGATCTTCAGCAACCCATTACGCCACTGTTACTAATGGCGAAGGGGAGCAGTATTATCGTTGATACGATTTATCCGCAACGGTTAAAGCACGTCCCTGAGTTGAAGAAAATGGGAGCTAAAATTCGTCCTGAAAAGGATATGATTGTGGTGGACCACACCGATCATTTAACCGGTGCAACCGTGGATGCGGGAGAGATTCGCGCAGGTGCTTCGTTGATGATTGCTGCTTTAATGGCAGAGGGCACAACGACCATTACGAGTGCGGACAATATTTTACGTGGTTACGGCAGCATTGTGGAGAAACTGACTGCATTGAAGGCTGACGTTAGAATCGAAGATAGTGATCGAGTAGAAGAATTATAAGAGTGACTTGAATTAGACCAATTCTTATGATATTCTATTTAGGTTGACGATAACAATCAATCTCTGTTTCAGTACATGATTCAGGGCAAAGGAGCGAAACAATTATGAAAAAAGGAATTCATCCAGATTACCACCAAGTGGTATTCCAAGACTCAAGTACCGGCTACAAGTTTTTGTCAGGTTCAACTGCAACTTCTGAAGAAACAGTCGACTGGGAAGATGGCAACACTTATCCATTGATTCGTGTTGAAATTTCTTCTGACTCACATCCTTTCTACACTGGTAAGCAAAAGTTTGCCCAAGCAGATGGTGCTGTGGATCGTTTCAACAAGAAGTACGGTTTAAAAAACGACTAACATTAATTAGTGAGCCACTTACCTTGATTAAGGTGGGTGGTTTTTTTATTTGACTATATTAAAAGCGCCACGTCCAACAGCTGTGCAATTGGACGTGGCGCTTGTTTTTTTAGATTGCGTAAACGTGTTCAGGCAAGCAGAGACTTGCACCTAGGACGCTTCCGACATAAATCCAAGTTCGAGATTTTTGTGCTCGTTGCTGTTACATTGCCAAAACGTGCTCCGGCAAGCAGACAGCTACATGTAAAAGTCTCCCAGCATAAATCCACGGGTTTGGGATTTATGCTGGGAGGCCCTTACACTCCGCTATCTAACCGCTTGCCTTCGCACTCTAGCTATTCAAATGCTTTCTCCTCAAACTAGCAGTGTTATGCCAAACTAGCAGGAAGTTTAATAACACTAGTACAGAGGTTGAAATGAAGACCCCTGAGTAGTCGAACACCGTGGAAACGATTGAACCAATCATTGGTCCCAGCACACTGCCGATTGCTTGGAAAGACTGGTTCCAACTGAAGACCCGGCCGGTAACCTCTGGCGGGGTATTTTTTGACAAAATCGTTTGGACTGCTGGTAACATAGTGGCGTTAGAAATACCAATAAGAAATCTCAAAAACATCAGTTGCCAGACGTTGGTGACGAATGCCATTGGCAGATAGACTAAAATAGCAAAGATAAAGCCAATCGACAAGATCAATTCAGTACCAATTCGATCACCTAAACGGCCCAACTGAGGGGCTGCAAAAAGTGTGGCAACCCCCGGAATAGCAGCAACGATCCCACTAAACAGCGTGATAGCTGATCCCTTGGGCATGATTTCTCTGACGTACAGTGACAAAATTGGTGAGATAGACATGTTGGAAGCCTGGATGATCAAGGTGGTAATGAACATTCCTAAAATTAATCGTGGATGATTAACCACACCCAGTACTTCTTTGCTCGACAGCATGTTTTCTTTTTTAACGGGAGTAAATGATTCCGTAACGAAAAAGTAACTGACGAAAAAGACGGATAATAAAAGTGCACCAGTAATAAAGAAGGTGACGCGATAGGAGAAAATTTCGGCTAAAACACCACCAACAAGGGGACCGAAAAGCGATCCGGCAACGTAACCCGTTGATAAAGTACCGAGCGCCTGACCACTCTTACTTTTAGGTGCCTGAGTTGCCATTAACGCGTTGGCGTTACTAATATAACCAGAAAAAATTCCTTGAATAAAACGTAGGGCCATCAATTCCCAAACGCTCGTGACAGCGCCCATTAGTCCCATAACAACGGCCATTCCAAGTGAAGCTCGTAATAGCATCAGTTTACGGCCTTTTCGATCAGCTAATCGTCCCCACATTGGACTAGCTACGGCTGTAACCAAATAGGTTGCGGAGAACGTGATACCGGAGTATAGATTAAGTTGATCTTTGGTGAAGTTACCTAATGTATCCACATAAAGGGATAAAAACGGCATGATTTCGCTAAAGGCGAGTCCAGCCATAAAGGTACCAAACCACAAGACGAATAAGTTGCGCCGCCAGATGGGACGTTTGGGCTTGACGGTGGCAGGTTCTGGTTCAGTCAATGAATATCAATCTTCTTTCTTTTAAATCATTCTTCAATCGGGTAAAATATAGCAGTAACATTAAGAGTAGCACGTTTTGGGTGTATAACCAAGGTATACCAATTAAGTGCTAAAATTATTAGACCGCTTACATGGGTGATCTAATAGGGATAGTGGGGAGATCAAATGAAGAATAAAGGACATAGCCAATTTACAAAATGGCTGTACAGAATTGGTTTGGTGATACTTTTACTCATTTCGCTGGGATTAATTTTTAACCAGCAAATTAAAAATTATCTGGTGAGTTCGTATCAACCGAAAATAACGGCCAAATCAGCTGCGAATAACGACAAAAAGCAGGCTAATTTTAATTTTAGGAACGCTAAATCCTTGAATTTCTCAACGGTGGCGAACGCACGAATGAATTCGCAAAAGATTCTGCCAGTTGGTCAGATTTTAGTGCCAAAGTCCGGTATTCACTTGCCGATTGCTAAAGGAGTTGCTAACACGACCCTTGCGTTAGCTGCGGGGACCATGCGATCAGATCAAAAGATGGGTGACGGTAACTATCCGTTAGCAGGTCACCATATGGTACGAAAAGATATCCTTTTTTCGCCGCTGTACTTTAAGACGCGGGTAGGTGATACGATTTACACCACGGACATGAAGAAGGTCTATACGTTTAAGGTTTATCGACGGGAGTTTATTGCTGCCACACGTATTGACGTGGTCAACCAAACGAAGTCTAATATCATTACATTGGTGACGTGTGACGCAACTGGTGCGCGGCGATTAATGATTCGTGGGAGATTAACGCACACTGCAAAGCTGTCAGATACGCCTGTGAAGGTCCAAAAGGAATTTGCGGCGAAGTTCAATAATAAATAATGTGACAAGTGAAGCAGTCGGTGAGACGACATTTACGATGTATCCAAGAGTGTGTGACGAAACTCGGTAGATTCTAGAATTTAACTTGAATAACCCCCATTCCGACGTACTTTGTCGGGATGGGGGTTATTCAAGTTAAATGGCAAGAATCTGAGTTTTGGTGCATGATTAGACAATATTAACGCATTGAACCAAAGGACAGGCATCACTAATTTTTACTGAAAAATGGATTGAAATATTTACCAATATAGACTTATGGCACAACCCCATTTATTGTTTGGATTAAAACAGGATTTTGACTATGACACCAATCAGTTAGCCGCTTTAATTTTATCTAACCAAGCTGGTAGTGCAGACATTAAGACTTGATACGTATACTCAAATCGGTGAGTGTACCAAGGATCTGGAATTTCCTGCCCCTGTTTATCAGGGAGAATATCTAAGCAGAGATGAATTTTATGGCGATCTTGCGCAGGTGCCATTTGGTTGAGATTAAAGACATTTTGACCGTCCATTGTAATAATGTAATCCGCCCAGTCAAAATCTTGCCGGGTAATTGGCCGAGAGTGCATGTAGCTGTAATCCAATCCATGAGCGGCCATTACCTTTTGGGCACCGGGGTGCGGCTGATGACCTTCCTCTTCACTGCTGGTTGCACACGAATCCACTTGGATTTGATTCTGGAGGCCAGCTTTTAAAACCAAATCTTTGAAAATGGCTTCTGCCATAGGTGAACGGCAGATATTGCCTAAACAGACAAAAAGTACGTTGGTCATGATTCAGACTCCTTTTGAGTAATTTCCCCCATGTTATTTGATAATGTCCGGAACGTCAAGCGTGGGAGAGATCAGTAATAAATTTAATGAGATTAAACGTTTAACATCCTTTTTAGTAATGTTTCGTAGTACAATAAAAGTGTCTATAATGTGAGAGAGCGTGGGAAAAGTGATGCAAGGGAATTTTATCTATATTAACTGGGAACAGGTGAATAATCTTGTGATATCATACGGGATTACCTCGGCTGATTTTGTGAATGGCATGTCAGCTGTTCCTCAGCGAATTGTTTTGATCGACGGTAAACTTGAGGGGAATCAAGTCAATAGCCACACGCGGTTTCAAACGGTAACTGGTCAAAACTCAGTGCGTGAGTTCATCTTGTCAAAGACAAATTCGCCCAAGATGTGGCTGGATTATCATGAGAGTGATGATCTTGATTTGATGATGCCCAGTGAAATTGCTGAACTACTGTACATGGCGCATATGGGAACTCATTACCACCTACCACTTTATTCCAAGCTTCAAAATGCATATGCTTATCTGGGGACTACCACGGGTTTTGTTAAAGTTTATTATCGTAAGATGGCAACTTTTGAGCACATTTTGGATATTTCATTGAAGCGTCATTTAAGGTTATTGCACAGTAATCGCTGGATGATGTTTAACCGGCCATTTTCAGTCAGTGAAGTGCCAAAAGAAATTATCCAAAAAGTACAAACAGCTTTTTCGGAGGGCTTGGTTTTTGCGTTTGATCAAGCGGTGGAACGTCGCCGGCGATACTTGATTCCTATACGTCTGCAGGAACATCCAGAACGCCAGAATTGGTGGCATGACCGGATGGATGTCTACGAAACGACCCGACAAGTTGGGACGCTTAGCTATGACGTTGAGCAAAAACAGTGGGGAATTGAAATTACGGATGAAGTTCCTTTTTCAGAAAACGAAACGGATTTATAAAGCGGAGTCAGTCAAGTTTGCAGCTTGACATGTCGCCGCTTTTTAACGCCCAGTCGTGGTATAATACTCGGTGTGCAAAAAAAACGAGACAAAAATAGGAGATTGTTTTCAATGAAGATGCAGCTTGGTGAAATCGCAAGTGCGGTTTCTGCTCAAAATGATACTAGTGCTTGGAATGAAATTGAGGTTTCCAGTGTCGCATTTGACAGTCGTCACCTTTCTAACGGTGCGTTATTTGTACCTTTGGAAGGGGAGCGAGACGGTCATGAGTTTGTTCAAAGCGCACTAAAAAACGGTGCCGTAGCAACGCTTTGGAAAGCGGACCATGGTGAAGCACCCGCGGACTTGCCAGTACTGGTTGTTGATGATCCGTTGACTGCGTTACAATCCCTTAGTCAGCATTACTTACTTAAAATCAACCCTAAAGTTGTGGCGGTGACTGGTTCAAACGGTAAAACAACGACTAAAGATATGGTGGCGGCCATCCTTTCTGCCCAATTTAACGTGACTAAAACCATGGATAATTTCAATAATGAAATTGGGGTGCCGGTTACCATCCTGTCGATGGAACCTAATACCGAGGTGCTCGTGATTGAGATGGGCATGGATCGTCCGGGCCAGCTTGACTTCTTAAGCCGTTTGGTTGAGCCGGATGTTGCTATTATCACCATGATTGGCGAAGCACACATTGAGTTTTTTGGTACCCGTGACAAGATTGCTGATGCAAAAATGGAAATTACGCACGGCTTAAAAGCAGATGGCACGTTTATTTATGATGGTGATGAGCCACTATTAGTTGAACGGGCCAAAAAAGTGTCACAGCGGCAGCGTACCTTTGGCCGCCAAAAAAACAATGATATGTATGCTTTAAATGTTGATGCAACTGATACTCAGACGACCTTCACTGCGAGTGAGTGGCCAGAACAAAAAATGACGGTTCCGATGATTGGCGATTATAACGTCAACAATGCACTGGCGGCGCTAAGTGTTGCCAAATTGTACCGGATTTCACCACAAGCATCGGCTAAAGCCTTCGGAAATTTGAATTTGACTGAAAACCGTGCAGAGTGGGTTAGTGGTACTGCGGGAGAACGAATTTTGAGTGATGTTTATAATTCCAATCCTACCGCTGTTAAAGAAGTGATGGCTGCTTTTTCTAAAGTCGCAACTACCGGTAAACGGCGGGTTGTATTAGGGGACATGCTGGAACTAGGTGAGCAGTCAGACGGGTTGCATGCTGGACTTGCAACTGTTTTTGATCCGACTTTAGTGCAGGACGTCTATTTGGTCGGACCACATATGAAGGCTCTTTATGATGCGTTGCAGGACAAGTTTGAAGTCGCTCATCTCCATTTGTATGCTACGGATGAACAGTCGCAACTAATCACTCAGTTGAATGCTGACATTCAACCTGAAGATATTGTTTTGATCAAGGGTAGCCATGGCATTCATCTAGAGAATGTTTTGGCTGCATTGCAAGCAAATAATAACTAAAAGTCTGCAACTTAGTGAGTGATAAAAATATTAATTGTTGCTTTTCCTAGTTGTGTGATGTATGATACTCTAGTTGTATTTTTTTCGAACTAACACTTGTAAAATGGGGAATAAGACGCACCATACGAGACGGATTTCTCATAGTCTTATTTCCTTTGTAAAAGCCTATTAGGAGGACATTTATTTGAAGTTTTCAGAACTCGGGTTAACCAAGCCTTTACTCAAGGCCGTTGAACGTAACGGTTATGAGGAAGCAACCCCCATTCAAGCAGAAACCATTCCAATGGTATTGGAAGGTAAAGACGTTATTGGACAAGCACAAACAGGGACTGGGAAGACTGCGGCCTTCGCATTACCTATTTTGCAAAACATTGATCGTGATGATCCCAACATTCAAGCGCTGGTCATTTCACCAACTCGTGAATTGGCAATCCAGACTCAGGAACAGATTTTCCAACTGGGTCATGAAGAGCATGCGAAGGTTCAGGTTGTTTACGGTGGTGCTGATATCCGTCGTCAAATTAACAGCTTGAAGAACCATCCTCAAGTCTTGGTCGGCACACCTGGTCGTTTACTCGATCATATGAACCGCCGGACGGTGAAGTTAGACCACGTTAAGATGCTGGTCTTAGATGAAGCCGATGAGATGTTAAACATGGGATTCTTAGATGATATTGAATCTATTATTAAGCAAACCCCAGATAGCCGGCAAACAATGCTGTTTTCAGCAACGATGCCACCAGAGATCAAACGGGTTGGTGTGCAGTTTATGCACGAACCACACCACGTTAAGATCAAGGCTAAAGAATTAACGACTGACTTAATTGAACAATACTATGTCCGTGCTAAGGACTACGAAAAGTTTGATGTAATGACTCGGATGTTTGATGTTCAAGCACCTGATCTAAGTATCGTCTTTACTCGAACAAAGCGTCGGGTTGATGAAATCACCCGTGGTCTTGAAGCCCGTGGTTACAATGCTGCCGGTATTCATGGTGACTTGACTCAAAAGAGTCGGTCTCAAATCTTGAACCGGTTTAAGCATGGTAAGCTTGATATCTTAGTGGCAACTGATGTTGCTGCTCGTGGTATCGACGTTGAAGATGTGACTCATGTCTTTAACTACGATATTCCTCAAGATCCAGATAGTTACGTGCATCGTGTCGGTCGTACTGGCCGTGCCGGGCACCATGGTGTGTCGTTAACCTTTGTTACACCAAACGAAATGGACTATCTTCGTGAGATTGAAAAGTTAACTAAGGTGCGGATGCTGCCATTGAAGCCACCTTCGGAAGCTGAAGCCTTCAGCGGTCAGTTAACTGCTGCTGAAGAAACGGTTAAGGGATTAGTCGAAAAGACTGATACCGATAAGTATGCTGATGTTGCTTCAAAGCTCCTTGATCAGTACGAAGCCGTTGACTTAGTTGCTGCACTTTTGAACGACTTAACCAAAGATAACTCAAACCAAGTTCCCGTTAAGATTACTCCGGAACGTCCATTGCCTCGTCACAAGGGTGGCGGCGGTAGTCGGAATTATCGTGGCGGTCATGGCGGTGGCCATGGTCGTGGTGGCAACAACCGTCATTACGGTAAGAGTAATGACAGTCATCGTCGCTACGGTTCTGGTTCTAGCAAGGACCACCGTGATCATGGTGGTAGCCGTGATCGTCGCGACCGTAAGAACAACGGTGGCAACAAACACGGTTTTACGATCCGTAAAAAAGACTAACATTTAATTTCAAAAGGGTCCTTCAGTCTGTGAGCTGGAGGATCTTTTTTTGGTCGTCATTAAATGAGAAAATTAAAAATTAGGGAGTGAAAAAGCGTCAACTAAGCGTGAGTAGGTGTCATGTTAATCGATTGGTTGACTGTGGTAAAATTAAAAAGACGAAATCAGTGTGAAAGTGAGGCCCTAGCTTGATATACGGAATTGGAGTAGATATTGAAGAAATTAACCGTATTCGTGAGATAGCTGACCAAGAACGGTTTGTTAAAAAGGTGCTGACACCTAATGAAGTAGCGGTTTATCAAACCCTAAATGCGAAACACAGTGCGGAGTTTCTGGCTGGTCGCTGGTCCGCTAAGGAAGCATACAGTAAAGCTTTTGGAACTGGTATTGGCCATGCAGTTTCGTTTCAAGATATCGAAATTTTAGATGATGAAACGGGAAAACCTGAACTGGTGAAGCATCCTTTTAACGGTAAGGGCTTTGTTTCAATATCACATACTCGTGAATTAGTAATGACACAAGTCTTGCTAGAAGGAGACTCAGCAGAATGACAATTGGTATTCATCGGCCCACTCAGTTAATTATTGATCAGTCGGCCATCTATCATAATATTGCTACCGAGAAATCGCGGTTGAAGCCTGGCGTTGAACTTTTTCAGGTCGTCAAGGCGGACGGTTACGGACACGGACTTGTTCAAGTTGCTAAAATAGCAGAAAAGGCGGGTGTAACCGGTTTTTGCGTGGCTATTTTAGATGAGGCACTAACGTTGCGAGAGGCTGGGTTTAACTTACCTATCTTAGTGTTAGGTATTACTGAGCCGCAATATGCAGATTTAATGGCCAGTCATCATATTTCTGCCACGGTGGGGTCAATCGACTGGTTAGAAGAAGCAAGCCGCTATTTGATTGAAGAGCATCGTTTAGCCATTCATCTCGCACTGGATACGGGAATGGGGCGGATCGGTTTTCAGCATCCTGAAGAGTTGCGTCAAGCCGTTCAGTACCTTGATCAGAAGCCACAATTTAATTTTGAAGGGATCTTTACCCATTTTTCCAAGGCAGATGCGGCCGATACAGCGTATTTTCAACATCAGATTGATCGTTGGAAAGCGTTTATGGCAGTTCTGCCATACCGTCCCAAGTACGTCCATGTCTCTAATTCTGCTACCAGTCTTTGGCATGATGCTTGTAACGGCAATATGATTCGTTATGGGGTAGCAGCGTATGGCTTGAATCCCTCCGGTACAGAGTTAACCGTACCATTTCCATTGCAACCTGCCATGAGTCTTAAGACCAAAATGGTGTTTGTTAAAAAATTGCTCAAAGGGTATTCTGTGAGCTATGGCGCTACGTACACTGCACAAGAAGATGAGTGGGTGGCAACCTTGCCAATTGGCTATGCTGATGGTTATGAACGGCGCTTGCAGGGCTTCCATGTGCTGGTTAACGGTGAGTTTTGCGAAATTATTGGTCGGGTGTGCATGGATCAGCTGATGATTCGATTACCACGTCAATTTCCGGTTGGAACGGTGGTAACGGTGGTCGGAGAAGACCATGGTAAAACGATCAGTTTACAGGATGTAGCCGATTACTGTGGAACTATCCATTACGAAATTGCTTGCGGTTTTACTCAGCGTTTAAAGCGCACTTATATTAACTAAAACTCAAACTAACCTTTTGCCCGACCAAAACCGGGCAAGGGGTTCTTTTTTATTGGTGGCAATGGTAGAATTATAAGAATGAGTCACGGAGAATAGGAATCTATCATGAGAAGTTATAGCATACTAGGTATAGCGTGTGGTTATTAATTTTAAACTATTTGGGATAGGAGCCTAGATTCTAGCTTCTCAGGTTACGGCCTTCAACTGATTTGGTAGTTATGACGGAGTCTTTGATCACCGGATACAAAAGTAAGTCACTCAGTTATTGTTGGAGGATCATAGCTAGTGGTGGCGAATGAACAAGGGGATGAAGAGATGGCAAATGATGAGATCAAACGCGGCGATATTTATTATGCCGATTTGTCGCCTGTAGTTGGATCGGAACAAGGTGGCGTCAGACCAGTATTAATTGTTCAGAATAATATTGGTAACCATTACAGTCCTACCGTAATTGTGGCCGCTATAACAGCGCGAATTTCTAAACCCAAAATGCCGACCCACGTGCCAATTAAAGCTCATCATACTGGTATCGAAAAAGATTCGGTGATTTTATTGGAGCAAATTCGTACGATTGATAAGCAACGACTAAAAGATCATGTGGCACAGCTAGATGAGGTTACCATGCAACAAGTTGATCACGCTCTAGAGGTCAGCATCGGGTTAAATAAAAAGAGTGATTATAAGCAGCACAAACGCGCTTAATTTTTTGGAAAATTACATAGTGCCAAAATGAAGTATCATTCGATTAGTTTTAAAAAATAACAAGACAGCGACCGATTCCCAAGCTATCAGGGAATCGGTCGCTGTCTTGTTATTTGGCTGAAATTTTAACTTAGTGGTGTTATTTAAAATCAGATCTCATGATTTAAGTTTTCAATTTCGGGTACTTTGAAATCTTTTCGTTCCAAGGCACGAACAATGCGATCAAGCTTTGTTTGATCAACGTCAGCTGGTAAGGTGAACATGATGCGGTGAACTAATTCGCCATCCCGAGCGTCGAGGCTGATCACACTGGCGATGCTAGTGTACTTGGTAATAATTTTGGCGATACCTACCAAATCACCACGCGTACCTGGCGAAACAACGGTAACAACGTAAGAACCAATGTTGACGTTCCACGATTGGGAGAGCATATCCATTAGCCGAGTATGCGTCAAGATACCGTAAAATTTGTTTTCCGCATCAAGCACCGCAATATACGGAAGATCTTTAATCGAGAAAAAGACGTTGAAGAAAGCGGCATCGATTTTGATAAATTTAGTGGCATTTTTTAATAAAGTTGTCACTGGCAGTTTCATATCACCACCACGTGACTTATGCCGATAGATATGCATCTTGTAGATGTTACCCCGGAAAATCGTCCCGGTTTCATCTAAAATTGGCACACAGCGATAACCGGAATCTTCAAGTATCTTAAGAGCTTCCTCTAAAGTGACATTTTCCTGGACAGTCACTAGTCGCTCTTTAGGCTTGATCAAGGACTTCAACAACATTGGGTGTAACCTCCTAATAATTAGAACTCTCTAATAAACTAGAAATATCATAACATAAAAATCACCTGAGAAACAACTGAATAGGGGTTTATTGGGGAATAATCGCTGTTTGGTCAAATTAGAATTCGAAAAATCTTAGCGTAGGCTTAGAATTAAAAACGGCTATCAGATGGTTATTTAGTTTTAACCTAAATAAAGCGCCCGAGGTTGTGCCATAAGTCTATATTGGTAAGCATTTCAATCAATTTTTCAGCAAAAATTAGTGATGCCTGTCCTTTGGTTCAATGCGTCAATATTGTCTAATTATGCGCCAAAACTCGGATTCCTGCCATTTAACGTAAATAATGCCTACTCCGCACAAAATCCGCGGAATAGGCATTATTTACGTTAAATTCTGGAATCTACCGAGTTTTGTCACACACTCAGACGCTTGATTAGATAATTGGATTAGTTAGTAGATAACAACTGGTGTGTGCAACGGTACCGCAGCATAAACCTTACCAACAACGGATGGTGGGGTATTGACACAGCCATGTGAGCCATGTGTGAGATACCAATCACCGCCATAGCGTGGTTGCCACGGTGAATCATGAATACCAACACCTGTATCATCAATTGGCATCCAATACTTCACGGGTGACGCGTAATTGGAACCATCGTCGTTCTTACCGCGTAAGACGGCGTTGCGTTGCTTGCTCCAAACGTCCCAGACACCGGATGGCGTTGTGCCAGAAACGGGTTTACCCGTAACGACATCAGTCGAAATAATCACCTTGCCATTTTTATATACCCACATATGCTGAGCAGGTTTGGAAACTTCAATATAAGTACTGCCGAGATCAGAACCATCCTTGTGGTAGCCAGTACCTTGGATAACTGGTGTACGAGTCACTGGTTTACCTGCTAGCACTGCCTTTGAAAGAATCGGTGTTTCAGAAGCAACTTTAATACTCCAGCCGTACAAACCGGCAGGCACCTTAACGGTTTTACCATCATGAGCTTTAAAGTGACGGGTTTTATGAATCGTACCGTATTGATAGCTTAGTTTAGTTAAATACTTGGTGATCTGAGCATTTGAAGTTGTCACTTGACCGTTCTTGGTGGTTAGCCAACTGGCAATTGTGTCACTGGGAACCTGTATCGAATGATTTGTGATCCGATAGGTAATCTTATTCTTGGCTAATTTTTCGGCCTTCGTTTTCGCACTAACGAGTGATTTACTGTTAGTTAAGACGGTTGGCTTCACGTAAGCTTGTTTTAAATTAATCGTTGATTCATGAGTTTCAATCGCTTTAGTGAGGGCTGTCTTAACGGAAGCTTGGGAAATCTCAGTACCGTAAACTGGTTTTTCAATGGTAAATTGATGACCTTTATACACCAGTTTAGCGTTATGAGTCGCCGTCCGATTGGTGCCAGCAACTTGAACAATCTTATTGGCTAACGCGGTTAAATCCGCATCATCCATTGCACTAGCGCTGAGCCTTTGATCGTCGGCTGAAGCACTAAAAGTGTGTACTGGCCAGCTATAGGCATTTTGCTTGGCAATCAGCTGTTTAAGTTGAGTTGTCGAATAGGCCTTAACACCAGCTTCACGCGAAGTGAATTGAGCCAGTGTTTTTGAATGTTCTTCAACTGTATAAGTTTGATTAGACAGTTTCGTTTTTAAAGTCTGTGCTGCTTGTTCAGCAGTCTGACCACCTACTCGAATGCCACCGATTTGGGTGTCACTCAAAAAGTGGCTATTATAATGGGCCGTTCGCCAACCGTAACCAATTGCAAGAATTGCGATTACAGTTAAACCCGCGGAGACCCAACGTGATCGATGTGTCATGTTCTGATCCTCCTTATGGTCATCTATAAGGATAAGGCATATTCGAGTAAAACTCAATTTTTCTTCACTAAAAAAGTACCTCCTAAGTAGAAGGTACTAGTCTTGATACAGTAAACTTTGACTAACTATCAGCCGTTTAGTGCCGCTAAACCATCTTTTGTAACTTTCTTTAAAGTATCTGCTGACGCTTTCATCTTCGCTTGTTCCGCTTCACTTAGTGGGACTTCAATCACACCAGCTAAGCCAGTTGCGTTAATGATTCCTGGTGTACCAATGAAGATATCATCAAGGCCATATTCGCCATTCAAGGCTGCACCAACTGGCAAGATAGCATTCTCATCACGGAAGATTGCTCTTGTGATCCGCATCAGGCTAGTCGCAACACCATAGTAGGTAGCTCCCTTGGCGTTAATGATTTCGTATGCCTTATGCATGGTTTGATCCTCGATTTCGTCAAGATCTGCGTCGGTAATACCCTTTTCCTTTGCAATTTGGCGAAGTGGTTTTGAACCAATAGTGGCTTCATCGTATGCAGCAAATTCAGTATCACCGTGTTCACCTAGAATGTAGGCATCAATACTGCGGGGATCTAAATTCAGTTTCTTGCCCAATGCCACACGTAATCGAGATGTGTCTAATGAAGTGCCTGATCCGATTACACGATTCTTAGGGAAGCCGGAGAATTTCCAGGTCGCGTAAGTTAAAATATCCACAGGGTTGGCTGCAACTAGAAAGATTCCATTAAAACCAGAATCGACAATTGGTTTGACGATTGAACTCAATATCTTTAAGTTCTTATCAACTAAGTCTAACCGGGTTTCACCAGGCTTTTGTGGTGCACCGGCCGTGATCACTACTAAGTCAGCATCCTTTGCATCACTATATTCACCAGAATAAACCGTTTTAGGTGATGTGAATGCTTGGGCATCCTCTAGATCTAATGCGTCGCCGTGAGTGCGTTCCTTAATGACATCGACGATCACTAACTCCTCCGCAAGTCCTTGTTGCATCATTGCAAATGCATAAGCTGATCCTACAGCACCGTCCCCAACTAGGACAACTTTTTGATGCGATTTTGACAATTTACCCACCTCTTTCAAAATAGTTAATCTTTAACAGGGATAGTTTATCATGAAATGGTAAGCGCTTACCAATAATTGATGCTCTGAAATATAACTTTCATAATGTCACTTTGTGAAAGCTGATATTTCAGGTAATCCTTATTAATATTGGAATAGGCCATCATTTAAAAATCGACTGCACAAGCTAATGGGCAGGCTGCATTTGATAAGTCAACGTCTGACTTGTTCACTGATGTATTCGAAAGGTGTTATTACTGAGATTGGAACAAGATGATATGCATAAACCAGTGACGTATGCTATACTTTGACTTGATATTTGTACTTAGAGTTCGTAAGAATCTTTTACGCTGAACGGTTGAAACTACCGTTCAGCTATTTTGCATGGTTTAATGTAAAAAATGATAACAACAATAGGGAGCGTATTTAATAATGAAAATGATCGTTGGGCTTGGTAATATCGGTCCGCAATATAAGCAAACGCGACACAACACTGGTTTCATGGTTGTGGAACAGTTTGCGCAAAAAGCCGGTTTGCAATTTACTAGCCGAAAGATGGAGGCTAAGCTGGCAACTGGTCAAGTGAACGGCGAAAAGGTGATGCTGGTTGAACCCACTACCTTTATGAACGAGTCAGGCCGGGCAGTTGGCGCACTTATGCGCTTTTACAAGCTGGACGTCGATGATTTGATCGTTGTTCATGATGATATGGATATGCCCTTAGGAAGAATTAGAATTAGACCAAAGGGTTCTGCTGGCGGACATAATGGGATTAAGAGCATTATTGCTGCTTTGGGAACCACGGAATTTAACCGAATCAAGGTTGGTATTCAGCATCCGCAAAAGAGTACAGTGGTCAACTACGTGCTTGGAAAGTTTACTGAAGAACAGCGTGCCACGTTTAACGTTGCTGCGGACCATGCAGTTGCAGCACTATTTGATTGGGTTGATGGTGAAACGATTCCCGATTTGATGAATCAGTATAACTAGTAAAGGAGTGAAGCTTAGTGCAACTTGCAGATTTTTTTGCAAATATGCCGCAATATCAGCAACTCGTGGCTGGCTTTGATCAGCAAGGCCGGGAATTGTTAACGGGTATCGCTGGATCGGCGCGGTCATTGTTGATTCAGACTTTGATGCAAAAAGAACAGCGCCCCATGATTTTTGTGACTGACACCATGTATCACGCTGATCAGCTGACGGATGAGTTGAGTGGTCAGCTGACGGATGATCAATTATTTGAATTTCCAGTTGAAGAACTGCTAGCTGCAGAGATAGCCACTAGTTCTCCTGATTTTCAGAGTCAGCGAATTCAGGCACTCAGCGCATTAACACAAGCTAAGCCGGCTGTCATTGTGACATCAGTTTCAGGATTGCGGCGACAGCTACCTGATCCAAAGCTATTCAGTCAGGCACAAATACCGTTAAAGACTGGCGGTGAGGTTGATCTAGAAGCCTTAGCTGCCCGGCTGCAACGGATGGGGTACACTCGGCAAAAATTAGTTGATGCACCGGGCGATTTTGCTATTCGCGGTTCGATTATTGATATTTACCCGTTAGATACGGAATATCCCGTTCGAGTAGACTTATTTGATACTGAGATTGATTCGTTACGCTACTTTGATGCCAGTACGCAACGAAGCGTAGAAAACATTGACGCCGTCACGATTCATCCCGTTACTGATATGTTGATGACACCAGAGGAACGGCAGACGGCTGCTGATGGACTAAATAAGAAATTAACTAAAGAGCAGAAAAAACTGTCTGATGAAGATAGTGAGCAACTTACTAATAGCATTACCCCCTTGATTGAATCCTTAACTAAGGGGGATGTTTCTGCCGAGTTAAGGCTATTCGCCAATGACTTTTTTGGTAAAACTAATCTCTTAGATTATTTAGGTGATAACGGGTTATTACTGATTGATGATTATCCAAGATTGCGTGATACCAATAAGCAATTGGAAACGGATGAGGCTAATTGGATCGTTGATAAATTGAGTGCGCATCAGATTTTCAGTGACCAGCAGTTTGGTTTACACTTTCAAGACGTGCTGAAGCGTGATCACCATGCTGAAGTTTTCTTCGCTCTTTTTCAAAAGGGGATGGGGAACATGCGCTTTGATCAACTGATTGAAATCAAGACGCGTGCCATGCAGCAGTTCTTTGGTCAAATGCCGCTTTTAAAGCAGGAAATTAACCGTTGGCAAGCGTCGAAGCAAACCGTTGTCATGATGATGGCTGACGAAGAACGGCTCAATAAAGTCTCACAAACACTTGATGACTTCGGCATTAACGCCGTGATGACTAAGGCCAGTGATATTCAGCCTGGTGTTGTTCAAATTATCCCAGCGTCCAGTCAGACTGGATTTGAATTGCCGGATGCTAAGTTAGTTGTGATTACTGAAGCAGAGATGTTCAAGCAGGTGACGAAACATCATCGTCGCCGGCAAACCATGCAAAATGCAGAGCGGTTGAAGAGTTATACGGATCTGAAGCCTGGCGATTACGTGGTTCACGTCAATCACGGGATTGGTCGCTTTGAAGGCATGCAGACACTGGAAGTTGATGGTGTTCATCAGGATTACATGACCATTGCCTATCAAAACGATGCCAAGCTGTTTATTCCAGTAACGCAGTTAAACTTAATTCAGAAGTACGTTTCTTCAGAAGACAAGAAACCACATATCAACAAATTGGGCGGTTCCGATTGGGCCAAAACCAAGAAAAAGGTTGCCGCCAAAATTGAAGATATTGCGGATGATCTGATTGAACTTTACGCCAAACGTGATTCAGAAAAGGGTTATGCTTTTCCTCGTGATGACACTTATCAAGAGGAATTCGATAATCAGTTCCCGTATTCAGAAACGCCTGACCAATTGCGCAGTATTGAAGAAATAAAGCATGATATGGAAAAGGCCAAGCCCATGGACCGATTACTTGTAGGGGATGTGGGCTACGGTAAGACTGAGGTAGCATTGCGAGCTGCTTTCAAAGCCATCGAAGCTGGAAAACAAGTTGCCTTTCTTGTCCCGACAACGATTCTAGCGCAACAGCACTACGATACCATGACTAACCGTTTTGAGGGTTTCCCGGTCAACGTTGCCATTTTGTCTCGTTTCCAGACAACCAAAGAAGTTCATCAAATTATTCATGGCTTGGAAGATGGCAGTGTTGATATTGTTGTGGGGACTCATCGACTCTTATCGAAAGACGTGAAGTTTAACGATCTGGGATTGTTATTGGTGGATGAAGAGCAGCGTTTTGGCGTTAAGCATAAAGAAAAACTTAAACAGATGAAATCTCAGGTGGATGTTTTAACGCTGACAGCGACACCGATTCCTCGGACGTTGCACATGTCGATGCTTGGCGTGCGGGATCTTTCAGTCATTGAAACACCACCCGCTAACCGGTTCCCAATTCAAACCTACGTTATGGAGCAAAATGCCGGCGCGATTCAAGACGGCATTCGGCGTGAATTGCAACGTGGTGGTCAAGTCTTTTACCTGCATAATCGGGTTGGTGACATTGAGGAAACCGTGAGTCAGATTAAAGCGTTAGTTCCCGATGCGGAGGTTGCCTACATTCACGGACAAATGACCGAAGCACAGTTGGAAGGCATTTTATACGATTTCATTCGTGGTGAGTATGACGTCTTAGTTACCACTACGATTATCGAAACGGGTATGGATATTCCAAACGCAAACACGTTATTTGTGGAAGATGCCGATCACATGGGACTTTCGCAGCTGTATCAGCTACGAGGGCGAATCGGCCGAAGTAACCGGGTGGCATACGCCTACTTTATGTATCAACCTAACAAAGTCTTGACGGAAGTTAGTGAGAAAAGGCTTGAAGCTATTAAGGATTTTACTGAGTTAGGGTCTGGTTTTAAAATTGCCATGCGAGATTTGTCTATTCGCGGGGCAGGAAACCTGCTGGGTAAACAGCAGAGTGGCTTTATTGACTCAGTTGGGTATGATTTATACACCCAAATGCTGACGGATGCTGTTTCCAAGAAGCAGGGTAAAAAGGCTAAACCAAAGACGGATACCACTGTGGAGCTTGGATTGGAAGCTTATTTGCCTGATACTTACATTGCAGATCAGCAGCAAAAGATCGAAATGTATAAGCGAATCCGGCAAATTGAAAGTCCTGAGGATATCACTGAAGTGCAAAATGATTTGATTGACCGTTTTGGTGAATATCCGACCGAAGTCACTAATCTGTTGGCGATTAGTCAAGTGAAGATTCAGGCTGATGAAGCGTTGATTGAAAAAATTCATCGCATTAAAGATCAAATCGAAGTGGTCTTCTCCGTGAAAGGAACGGACCGTTTTAGCGGTGAAGACGTCTTCAAGGCATTATCCAACACGAAGCTTAAAGCAACGGTTGGACTTTCAAATGACAAGTTAGTGGTTAAATTAGTGATTCAACCAAAGATGACAGCGCAGAATTGGATGGCTGAATTAAACCAGTTTGTTAAAGCGTTAAGTGACATGGCTGTTAAAACAACGACAAAATAGGTGGACTATGCAACGTAAAACAATGAAGACGGTGATGCAAGGTGCTTTATTACTTTCAGTAGCATCACTGATTGCCAAAATTTTGAGTGCAGTTTATCGGGTTCCTTTCCAAAACATGGTTGGAAATACAGGCTTTTACGTCTATCAGCAAATCTATCCGATCTATGGTATCGGAATGACTTTTGCACTCAGCGGCTTACCAATGTTTATTTCAAAGTTAGTGGCTGAAAACGAAACGGCTGAGGCTAAACTAACGCTGGTCTCACGGATCTTTATGATTTTGGCTGGTTTTTCACTGATTTTATTTTTGGGCTTACAGGCATTTTCGTTACCGATTGCCAGTGCAATGGGCGATCCTGGTTTGGCACCGATTATTCGGTCGGTGAGTTGGATGTTTTTATTTTCACCGTTTTTAGCGATTAGCCGAGGCTATTTTCAAGGTGAATATGATATGCGACCCACTGCACTTTCTCAACTGGTCGAGCAGGCCGTCCGAGTGGCCGTGATCCTGTTTGTAGCTTATTGGGCCATGAGGCACCAATGGAACGTTTACCGGATGGGAGCGTGGGCGATGAGCAGTGCGCCTATTGCGGCAATCTTTGCTACGCTGGTAATGCTGTTTTATGTTCGCCATCATCAAGTGAAGGTGTTTAGATTAGCGTATCAGCCCGCTGCCCAAAGTTATGGTCATCTAGCAAAACGGCTGCTGATTGAAGGCGGCACGATTAGCTTATTTGCCTCAATGATGGTGTTATTGCAACTAGTTGACTCATTTACCGTTATGCGAGGCCTTATGATTCAGGGGCTGCCACCGCTCCTTGCTAAATCAATTAAAGGGGTATATGACCGTGGACAGCCCTTAGTGCAATTAGGATTAGTGGTTGCCACTTCATTTTCCTCCTCGTTACTGCCATCGCTAACAGAATCACTCAATCATGGATCGCGTCAGCAGTTTGCCCGGCAGGCAAATACCGTGATTAGAATGAGTGTGACGATTGCGACTGCCGCTGCAATAGGGTTGATTGCTTTAATGCCTGAAGTAAACGTTTTGTTATTCGGTAATCAGCAGGGAAATGGGATGCTGTCGGTATACGTTTTAAGCATTATTTTTGCAACTTTGATCATGATCGATAACAGTATTTTACAAAGTCTGAATCAGTTTGTAGTGACAATTGCAGGACTAGTCATTGGCTTACTGGTAAAAATTAGTTTTAACCAGTGGGCAGTTGTTAGGTTCGGTGCAATTGGAGCTAGTTGGATAACCGTTTTTGCCTTACTATGTATGGCCGGCTTTTTGATGCAGCAGTTGCGTAAAGAACGGCTGATGGCTTTTAAACAGGGCTTTTTACTAAAATTGATTCTGATTTCAATCATTATGTTACTGGCAGTAAGAGTTGTTATGCCACTTGGCAGTCTATTAACTGCCACCTGGTCACCGCGAATGACGGCACTCGTTAATTCGGGACTAGGTGTTTTAGTAGGCGTACTGGTTTTTATGTTGCTCGCTTTAAAATTAAAACTACTAACGTTACGTGAGTGGCTGCTGCTTCCCCAAGCTGACCGCTGGCTACGTTGGCTTAAAAAATAAACACGGAGGTTCACAATGAGATTAGATAAATTCTTAAAAGTTTCCCGAATTATCAAACGGCGCACTGTTGCCAAAGAAATTGCCGATCAGGGTCGGATTACAATTAATGATCGGGTGGCTAAATCATCTACGGATGTTGCCCCCAACGATATTTTGGTGATTAAATTCGGTAATAAAACGTTAACTGTTCAGGTTCTGCAGCTACTGGAAACGACTAAGAAACAAGATGCAGAAAACATGTTCAAGATAGTTAGTGAAGATTACGAAAAAGATTACCGTAACAAGTAAACCACATCAGAGGTCGTTACATTTTGCACTTTGACTGAGCGGTTTCGTACAAATACTATTACAGTTCTGTGACATTCCGTGAATCCGCTTTAAATCTCATAGACAACCCATAATATCGTTGATATACTTCACTTATAAGGATATTGACGTGGGGGGCGTTAAGATGGTGACACGATCGAACGTTACACAGCTTGATAATCAGTACACAAGAGATGTTAAGAAGAGTACGCATAAGGTGGTGCTGAGTAAGAAACGTAAGAAACGCGCACTGATGATTATTGGCATTTTCTGTCTTGCCTTTCTCTTTTTAGGTGTGCAAATTGTGCACGCTAAAAATATAATGAGCCAGACTAACGTCCAAATTACACGTCAGCAGCAAAAACTTGCACGGGTGAAACAGACCCATCAGAATCTGAATGAACATGTCAAACTCTTGAATAACAAGGATTATTTAGAAAATCTCATTCGCTCGAAGTATTATTTCGCTAAGGCAGGGGAGACGATTTACAGTCTGCCTAACGACAAAGCAAATGACGTGACGGCGAGGTAAAAAAGTTATATTGGGATTGCGGTGAAGCTGGTTTCAAGTGTGAGCTTGGGGGCAGCTTCATTTTTTACACTGAAATGAGATTTTGATTAAAATCCCGTGTCATGTTCAGACTTGTTTGACAAGAAATGTGCTATACTATTAATACAAATTTAAGGAGGAAATTCTTGTTTATGGCAATCGAGGTTGGAGAAAAAGTTGCTGGTAAAGTTTCAGGCATCACAAATTTTGGTGCGTTCATTGATTTAGGTGATCATAAAACTGGATTAGTCCACATCAGCGAAGTCTCAGATGGTTTCGTAAAAGATATTCATGATGTTTTGAGCATTGGCGACGAAGTGACGGTGAAAGTTCTGAATATTGGTGATGACGGCAAGATTGCATTATCAATTCGCAAGGCACAGGATAAACCTGAAGGCCACTCGGAACACCGTTCAGAACATGAACATCATAATAATCACGAGCATCATGAAAATAACAACAATTACCACGGTGGTGGCAACGGTCATTATCGTAATAGCAACAACGGTGGTGGACACTCCCGAAATAACAACCACTCGAATTCGAACCATAAGGAGAGTTTCGATGATTTAATGTCTGGCTTTCTGAAGGAAAGTGAAGACCGACTAGCAACCCTCAAGCGTAACACTGAAGGGAAACGTGGTGGCCGCGGTGGCCGTCGTAGCTAATTTATCAGACAACAATTGAACTGAAGCGTCCGTTTGCAAAGCAGCCGTTTTGTAAGGGATGCTTCTTTTTTTAATTGATGAGGAATACAAGATGGATATTGTAAAACAGTTTAAGTCGATAGTTATTCAGGCTAACTGGTTTGACTCGAATCAAACTGTCATAGTAGCAGTATCGGCTGGGGTTGACTCGATGGTACTTCTTACTTTAATGCAGCAGTTACCAGTCAATGTACGACCGAAATTAGTGGTTGCTCATGTTAATCATCAATTACGTCAACAAAGTGAGATTGAGGAGCAATTCATGATGGATTACTGCCATCAGCGTCACATTCAGTTAGAAATAGCGCAATGGCCAGTTGCAAACCACCCACAGACAGGGGTGGAGGCGGCTGCCCGACGCTTTCGCTACGATTTTTTTGCTGAGCTGATGCAGCGACATCATGCGAGTTGTTTGCTGACAGCTCACCATGCGGATGATCAGGCTGAAACGGTTCTGATGAAACTGGTTCGTGGCGGCCAGCTGATGCAATTGCGAGGTATTCTGCCTGAACAACCCTTTGAAACTGGTAAATTAATCAGACCGTTACTGGCTTTCAGCAAGGCCCAGATTAAAAATTATGCAGAGCAGTCACACTTAACCTGGTATGAGGATGAAACAAATCAAGTGGATGATGTTTTTCGTAATCGTGTTAGACATCAGTTAATTCCGTTACTTAAGCAGGAAAATCCCGCCTTTCTCGAGCACGTTCAGGCGTATACATCACAGTTGACGGCAACTATTCAGTTGGCCGATGAGCGAACCCAGGAACTATTGCAGGAGGTACGCGGTGATCTTGATGATGGCACGTATAGTGTTATGCGGTGGCGAAAGTTAGCGTTGATTCACCAGCAGGCAGTTTTAAAGGCGGTTTTTAAGTTGGCGGACCTGCCCATCACGACCTCGTATGTTGAGGAAGCCACTCAGCTGCTAAATAATGACGAAAAGCCAAATGGTGAAGTGAATTTAGCACATTCCCAGGTCTTCGAAAAAGCCTATGATCATTTTTCAATTAAATCAGTATTAAAAGTTCCCCAAAATCACAAACCAGCAGATAAAATTGTGGTAATATCTAACCAGTGGGTTCAGTTATCACGGGGGTTACAAGCGCGTCTTGAACCAGCCCGAACAACCGAACATTTGAAAAAATGTCACATGACACTTGAATTGAAGCCGAATGAACTGCCGTTATCAATTAGGCAGGCCTTGCCGGATGACCGCATTAACCTTATTGGTGGCGGCCATAAGACCGTTCGACGCATTTTGATTGACCATAAAGTCCCCCGCTCAAAACGGTCACAGCAACTGGTAGTTGTGACGGCCACGGGCGAAGTCTTGTGGCTGATAGGGGTGCAGCGCAGCACGCGTGATTTAACTGAACCTAACTACGAACTGGTTTTAAAACAATCTGACTAGAGGAGCAAAATTAATGAATAACGATATCGAGCGTGTTTTATACAGCCAAGATGACATCAAAGCTGCTTGCCAACGTTTGGGAGCTGACATTACCAGAGATTACGCGGGTAAAAAACCGCTGTTCATCGGAGTATTAAAAGGTGTTATTTTTTTTATGACGGATCTGTTACGAGAACTTGATTTTCTCGCAGACATCGATTTTATTGATGTGTCCAGTTATCATGGTGGTACCGCTTCAACCGGAGAGATAACATTAGTTCACGATATTGATACTGATATTAGCGGTCGAGACGTAGTAGTGATCGAAGATATTTTAGATAGCGGCCGGACGTTGGCATATTTACGGGAACGGTTATCTGAACGGAATCCTAAATCTTTAAAAGTCTGCACGCTCTTGGATAAGCCTGAAGGTCGAGTAGTTGAAGCGAAGGCTGATTACGTTGGTTTTAATGTGCCAAATGAGTTCTTAGTCGGCTATGGACTTGATTACGTTGAATATTACCGAAATCTACCTTACGTTGGGGTTTTAAAACCGGAAGTTTACGCTAATTAAAAGATTGGTCAAAAAAGGTCAAATTTCCGAATAAAACATTAGTCAAATAAGGTCAAATGTGATAGTATAATTTTTATCAACGGGGGGAATCGTCCCTCAGTTTCGTTCCCAATAAACAGGGAATCGAAGTAAGGAGGCACTAAATGAACAATCGAAGAAATGGGCTTTTTCGAAATAGTCTTTTCTACATTGTGATCTTCTTGTTGGTCATGGGTGTTATTTACTTCTTTCAAGGAAATAACTCAAGCTCGCAATCCCAAGATATTCAATCAAGCGAGTTCATCCAACAACTAAAAGATAACAACGTTAAGAACTTTTCCGTTCAACCATCTGGTGGCGTCTACAAAGTTACCGGTGAGTATCGAAAAGCGCAAAAGGCTAAGACCCAGACTGGTTTTACCCTTGGTGGCAACACCAGCTCTAAGGTTACAAACTTCAGCACTGCCATGTTGCAAAACAACTCCAGTGTCAGTGAAGTAACGCGTTATGCTAGGGATCATAACGTTAAGATGAATACCAAGCCTGAAGAGTCCAGTGGCTTCTGGGTAAACTTACTAGTTTACGTATTGCCTCTTCTCGCGTTCATTTTCTTCTTCTACATGATGATGGGTCAGGCCGGCCAAGGTGGCGGGAATGGCAAAGTCATGAACTTTGGTAAATCCAAAGCGAAACCAACTGACAGTAAAGAAAATAAAGTTCGCTTTACTGATGTTGCTGGTGAAGAAGAAGAAAAGCAGGAACTGGTCGAAGTTGTCGAGTTCCTGAAAGATCCGCGCAAGTTCGTTTCGTTAGGCGCCCGGATCCCATCTGGTGTGTTACTAGAGGGGCCTCCTGGTACTGGTAAAACCTTACTTGCTAAAGCGGTTGCCGGTGAAGCTGGTGTGCCGTTCTACTCAATCTCCGGTTCTGATTTCGTTGAAATGTTCGTCGGGGTTGGTGCTAGCCGTGTCCGTGACTTGTTCGATCAAGCTAAGAAGAACGCGCCTTCCATCATCTTCATTGATGAAATCGATGCCGTTGGTCGTCAACGTGGTGCTGGTATGGGTGGCGGTCACGATGAACGTGAACAAACCCTTAACCAGTTACTGGTTGAAATGGATGGTTTTACTGGTAACGAAGGTGTTATCGTTATGGCTGCCACTAACCGTTCTGATGTTTTGGATCCAGCGTTGCTTCGTCCAGGTCGTTTCGACCGGAAGATCCTAGTTGGTCGTCCAGATGTCAACGGACGTGAAGCTATTTTAAAGGTTCATTCACGCAATAAACCTTTGGCTAATGATGTTGATTTAAAGGAAATCGCTAAGCAAACCCCAGGATTTGTTGGTGCTGATCTGGAAAACCTGCTGAACGAAGGTGCGTTGTTAGCTGCTCGTCGCAACAAGACGCAAATCGATGCTTCTGATATTGATGAAGCTGAAGACCGTGTCATTGCTGGACCAGCTAAGCGTAATCGGGTTATCAGCAAGAAGGAACGGGAAACCGTTGCTTATCATGAAGCCGGGCATACTATCGTTGGGTTAGTCTTAAACGACGCACGGGTTGTCCATAAGGTTACCATCGTTCCTCGTGGCCGTGCTGGCGGATACGCTATCATGCTTCCTCGTGAGGATCAAATGCTCATGAGCAAGCGGGACGCCAAGGAACAAATGGCAGGCCTTATGGGTGGTCGGACAGCTGAAGAGCTGATCTTCCATTCTGAATCGTCTGGCGCTTCAAACGACTTTGAACAGGCAACTCAAATTGCCCGTGCAATGGTTACCCAGTATGGGATGAGTGAGAAGCTTGGGACGGTTGCCTTAGAGAGTGCTAACAGCCAAGAAGCAGCTGCTTATGGACAAGCACCATCTTATTCACAGGCGACTGCTGCAGCCATTGATGAAGAAGTTCGTCGTTTGACCAATGAAGCTCACGAAACTGCTCGAAAGATTCTTTCAGAACATCGTGAACAGCATAAAATCATTGCTGAAGCACTGTTGAAGTATGAAACGTTGGATGAAAAGCAAATTCTCAGTCTCTATAACACTGGTCAAATGCCAGATAAAAAGAATGACAGTGAATTTCCAAGTGAGAAGGCTGCCACCTTTGAACAATCTAAACGTGAACTTGAACGGCGTGAAGCAGAACGTCAAGCTAAGATTCTGGCGAAGAATGAAAACAAAGAAGACGCTACTGAAACTTCAGATGCTCCTCAGTCTGATTCAGATAGTGATCAAAACCCAACTCAGACTAATTCTGATAAGGGTGATTCTAACCAACAGCATACTGATGATCAATCTGATCATTCGGATGATGGTGAGAATTAGAGTTGATGAAAAGCGCAGGCCGTGGGCTTGCGCTTTTTTGTGAGGTTAAAATGGGATGAATTTGATGTGTATTTAGCTGGTTAATTTAACGTAGCTTAATTGGGCTCCAACTGACAGAGAGCTACATGTAAGTCACTTCCGACATAAATCCAAGTTCGGGATTTTTGCCGGAAGCGCCATACATTCCGCTCTCTAATCGTCAGCTTCCGCACCTTGTGTTATACTACTCTAGAAATTCTTTTAGGAGGACACTATGTCAGATTATTTACTTAAAAGCGTTGTTGACGACGGTCAATTCCGCGCTTATGCCGTCGATGCAACCGAATTAGTTCGCGAAGCTCAGCAACGACACGATACGTGGTCCGCTGCTTCTGCCGCCCTTGGCAGGACTCTCATTGCCACTTTAATGCTGTCATCTTCAGTCTTAAAGGGGGATGATACTTTAACTGTACGGATCAACGGTGGCGGTCCAGTCGGCGGTATCGTTGTTGATGGGAATGCTAACGGGACTGTTAAAGGTTATTTACAGAATCCTCACGTGAATTTGCCACTAAACAAGTTTCATAAAATCGATGTGGCGAAAGCTGTTGGTGTTGAAGGTTCACTTTCAGTGACGAAGGATCTTGGGTTAGACAAGCCGTATACCGGGCAAGTACCATTGGCTTCTGGTGAAATTGGTGACGACTTTACTTATTATTTGGCACAGTCCGAACAGATTCCTTCAGCTGTTGGTGTGTCAGTCTTTGTTAATGATGACAATAGTATCAAGGTTGCTGGTGGCTTCCTAGTACAGGTCATGCCTGGTGCCAAGGATGAAGCGATTAGTCATCTTGAAAAGCGGCTCAAGGAAGTTCCAATGGTTTCTGAACTGCTACTTGATGGGCAAAAACCAGAGGATATGTTGAACTTGTTATTTGGCGAAGAAAACGTCAAAATTCTGGATAAGATGCCGGTTTCATTTAAGTGTGACTGTTCAAAAGCACAGTTTAGCAAGGCATTGGCAAGTATTTCTAAAAAGCAGTTGGAACAAATTATTAATGAAGACCACCATGCTGAAACCGTCTGCCATTTTTGTAAGAACAAGTATGAATTTAGTGAAGATGAATTGAAAGCAATTTTAGCAACAATGTAATTAACCTGTTGTTAGTAGCCAGTCGTTACCAGAATGTGCTATGATAGCTAACGCAGAAATTAAGTTAGAGAGTAAAATTTTAGAGGTGAGCATATGGAATGGCAAATTGGCGACGTTAAAATAGCAAATCAAGTCGTTGTCGCACCCATGGCTGGGGTAACTAACTCAGCTTTTCGGGTCATTTGTAAAGAATTTGGTGCAGGACTTGTGGTCTGTGAAATGATCTCGGACCGTGGCATTATGTATCATAATCAAAAAACCTTGGATATGATGTTTGTTGATGCCAGCGAGCACCCAATGAGTATCCAGATTTTTGGTGGTACTAAGGAAACCTTAGTGCAAGCTGCAAAGTTTGTTGATCAAAATACGGCCGCTGATATCATTGACATCAACATGGGTTGTCCAGTGAATAAAGTCGTTAAGACCGATGCTGGTGCAAAGTGGTTGCTGGATCCTAATAAGGTTTATGAAATGGTGTCTTATGTCACTGATGCAGTTAAGAAACCGGTGACGGTTAAGATGAGAACTGGCTGGGATGACAAGCATATCTATGCCGTAGAGAATGCTTTGGCAGCTGAACGTGCTGGGGCTTCAGCTTTGGCGATGCATGGCCGGACTCGGAAGCAATTGTATCAAGGGCACGCTGACTGGGATATTTTAAAGGAAGTTGCCGATCAATTAACCATTCCATTTATGGGTAATGGTGACGTTAGATCAGCAGAGGATGCTAAGCGGATGTTGGATCATACTGGTGCTGACGCCGTGATGATTGGCCGTGCTGCAATGGGTAATCCTTGGATGCTGCGCCAAACTGAGCATTATTTAGCAACCGGCGAGTTATTACCGGAACCAACCCCAGAAAAGAAGATTCAGACAGCTAAGGAACATTTACACCGGTTAGTTGAATTGAAAGGTGAATATGTGGGTCCTCGTGAATTTCGTGGACAAGCGGCATATTACTTAAAGGGGATTTCACATTCTGCTCGGACTAAGGCGGCGTTGAACAGTGCTGAGTCAGAACAGGAAATGAACGATATTTTCGATGCGTTTTTAGAAAAATTAGCAGCATTACCCGTTAATGGGCGATAATTTGAAAAAAGCAGGCAAAAGAGCTTGCTTTTTTTATTGAGGGTTGTCAAAATTAATAGCGGACTAGTTATTATAAGATGGAGGTATTAGTGTGGCTGGAAAAGATAAAGAAATGAATGACCAACTACGAGTTCGTCGCGAGAAGATGAACGAACTACGTGAAGAAGGAATTGATCCTTTTGGTCATCGATTCGAAAGAACCTACTTAGCAGCTCAATTGCATGAGGAGTTCGGTGACGATGATAAGGACGAGCTCAATGATTTGCATATGACTGCGATCATTGCGGGTCGGATGGTTTCTAAACGTGGTAAGGGTAAAGTTGGTTTTGCTGATTTACAAGACCGCACCGGTAAAATGCAGATTTACGTCCGTAAAGATATTCTAGGCGACGAAGTCTATCACATTTTCAAGCGTTCTGATATTGGGGATCACCTTGGTATCGAAGGTGACATCATCAAGACTGATATGGGCGAACTGACCATTCGGGCTACTAAATTAACGTTCCTTTCAAAAGCTTTGCGGCCATTACCAGATAAGTTTCATGGTTTGCAGAACAAGGAACAAATTTATCGTCAACGTTATTTGGATTTGATTTCTAATCCGGAGAGCTTTGACCGGTTTAAGAAGCGGAGTAAAATCATCACTGCTATTCGTAGTTATTTAGATGGCAATGATTTTCTGGAAGTTGAAACACCCGTTTTGCATAATCAGGCTGGTGGTGCTAATGCACGGCCATTTATTACGCACCATAACGCGTTAGACATTGATTTATACCTGCGAATTGCGTTGGAATTGCACTTGAAGCGCCTGATTGTCGGGGGTATGGAGCGTGTCTACGAGATTGGACGTGTTTTCCGGAATGAAGGAATGGACACTCGGCATAATCCTGAATTCACCATGCTTGAAACTTATGTTGCCTACTTCGATTTTCACGATGTGATGAACGAAACTGAAGGCATTATTAAGGCAGCTGCTAAAGCAGTAACAGATGATGGTGTGATTACTTATCAAGGCAACGAGATTGATTTGAAGAAGGACTTTGCACGGATCCACATGGTAGATGCAATCAAGCAATATACCGGCGTGGACTTTTGGCCAAAAATGAGTGTCGAAGAAGCCCGTAAATTAGCTGATGACCATGGTATTCACTATGAAGACTACTGGGCAGTTGGACATATTATTAATGCGTTCTTTGAGGAACTGGTACAGCCAAAACTGGATCAGCCAACATTTGTGTACGGTCATCCTGTTGAAATTTCGCCGTTAGCTAAGAAGAACCCAGACGACCCACGCTTTACTGATCGATTTGAGCTCTATATTGTTGGCAATGAATTTGCGAACGCCTTTACTGAACTTAATGATCCAATCGATCAGCGTCAGCGATTTGAGGCACAGGTTAAGGAACGTGCTGAAGGTAATGATGAAGCTGAGGGTATCGATGAAGACTTTATTGAAGCTTTGGAATACGGTATGCCGCCTACTGGGGGACTCGGCATTGGAATTGATCGGTTAGTCATGTTGTTGACGGATGCTGAATCAATTCGGGATGTATTATTGTTCCCAACAATGCGTCCAGAAGAATAGTAGACTTAATTGAGATAATAGATTAGAAAAATGGTTTGACTGCGAGTATAATGACGCTCGTGGTCAGGCCTTTTCTTTTACGTATTCTCGTGCGTAAATGGGCTTAGCTAGTCATTATTGAAGTTGGTAGATGCCAATATATAGATTGAAGTTTTCTATATAAATGCAGTTAGAGTTTTCGGTTAGGAAGGCCAAAGCCTCATAGTTGAGAAAGAGTCAGTGAATTAATCAGGTAGGCGTTTTTAATTGAAAAAATCAGCCTTTAAACGGTGTTTAGACAAAACATAGGCGATTTTTTAAAAAAGTTGCATTTGGGTGTTGACCTTGCTTTAGATAGCTGGTATAGTAGTTATCGTTGTCAAAGAGATAACGTCTGCGACAACTAACACATTTGAATATCTATTCAAATAAGTTATAAAAAAACGTTGACAAGATACAAGCCAACATGATATGATTTAATAGTTGTCGAAAGGCAATGAGCAATCAATGTAGACCTTTGAAAACTGAACAAAGTTTTGTTTCACAAATGTGCAGGGCATATCAATTTCGGTTGATATCAAATGTAATTTGCGAAGTCAATTTCGCTAGTAATATTAATGAGTCACAAACAATCATAAATTGAGAGTTTGATCCTGGCTCAGGACGAACGCTGGCGGCGTGCCTAATACATGCAAGTCGAACGCATCCCGCTGAATTGAAGTGCTTGCACTGATTTTTAGCATTGGATGAGTGGCGAACTGGTGAGTAACACGTGGGTAACCTGCCCGGAAGCAGGGGATAACACTTGGAAACAGGTGCTAATACCGTATAA
>NZ_BCMJ01000010.1 GCF_002583405.1 Secundilactobacillus silagincola
AAGCTTCCGTAAGTTTAGGGCAAGAGTACTTTATACCTTGCGTATTAAGACTAAAAAAGTCCTAATCACGAAATAGTGATTAGAACTGATTTAATAAATTTACCAACAACAGTTGTCAAAGAGCCCTTTTATCTTGCCTAAACGCGTAAAAAGGGACAGTCCCCGGCTGTATAACAGGAAGAACCCTACCACCCAAGTTCGGGGTGATAGGGTTCTTCCTGTTATACTCTGGGGGCTAAACGTCCCTTTTTACGCTCTCTTATTTATAACTCTTAGCTGGTAATACGGCACCCTTATAGTGGTTGTAGATCCACTTCTGCGTGCTCTTTGATTGCAATGCCTTCATCAATTTCTTGATAGCCGGCTTATTTTGGTCACCCTTCCGAACAGCCACAATGTTGACATATGGAGATGATGACTTTTCAGTTGCAATTGCTTGCTTCAATGGGTTAAGACCTGCTTGAACAGCGTAGTTAGCGTTGATGAAGTCCACGTCACCTTCACCGTTCTTGTAGATACTTGGCATCAATTTTGGTTCGTAACTGTGCTTAAACTTCAAGTGACGAGGGTTTGATGAAATATCTGAGAAGTTAGCAGTCGTAATATCGATACCCTTCTTAACCTTGATCAAACCAGCGTCCTGCAAAATGGTTAAAATACGGCCATAGTCAGGCGTGTTAGAACTTGCTAAAATCGTTGCGCCATCTTTAACATCCTTTAAGTTCTTAACTTTCTTTGAGTATGCTGAAATTGGTTCCAAGTGAACGCCACCGGCACTTTGCAACGTCCCATGGTTAGCTTTGTTCCATGTGTTTAAGAATGGGGTGTGTTGGAAGTAGTTGGCATCCAGTTCCTTACTTGCTAAAGCCTTGTTAGGCATTACGTAGTCTTGGAACACTTTGATCTTTAAGTTGACGCCTTCCTTTTTCAGTTGGGGTTGAACGTGTTTTAAGATTTGTGCATGAGGTACAGGTGAAGCACCCACCGTAATTGTAGTGGTCTTTGGTTTGCTTGAACTATTCCCACAAGCCGCCAATAATACCGTTGTTGCTGCAATACCTAAGATACCTAGAATCCGTTTCGAAGTCTTCATAAACAATTCCTCCCAAAATGTAGAATAAATTATTTTTATAAGGTCCGCTTATCAATGCGACGAACCAGGAAATCCCCAATAAATTGAAACGCAAAGACGATAACCACAATGATGACCGTTGCCACAAGGACGATGGTATTGTTATTTGCCTGAAAACCATCGATGTAAGCCAAGTTTCCTAAACCACCGGCACCGATAGCACCAGCCATTGCGGTGTAGCCAATAAGTGAAATAGTGGTAACCGTCGCACCTGATACCAAGGCTGGCATGCTCTCCGGCAACAATACCTTATAAACAATCTGCCAGCTGCTAGCACCCATTGCTTCAGCCGCTTCAATCACGCCACGGTCAATTTCGTGGAAAGCTAATTCAACCATCCGTGCGTAAAACGGTGCGGCTGAAACAATCAGCGATGGCAATGCCGCGGAAGGTCCGATGATGGTTCCCACCAAGTTCTTGGTAATTGGCAGTAACAGCATGATCAAAATGATAAACGGAATTGAACGGAACACGTTAACCAAGAATGAAACCACACCGTTAAGCAGCTTAACCCAGACATTTTCACTTGCCGTTGTTTCAAATAATAGCAAACCTAATAAAACACCCAAGATTGCAACGACAATCATTGAAACCACCGTCATCCAAACGGTCTCCCAGGTCGCACCGCCCATGTTGGCCCAATCAACGGTCTTAAATGCAAAATATGATCCATTAGTCACGGTGAATCACCTCCGTTTCCACACGCATTTTCTTCAGTAGATTCAACGCACCGTCTAGACTCTCTTTATCACCGGTAATCTGTAAATAAAGTGACCCAATGGAACCTTCCTGTGTTTGATGAATACTACCTTCAATGATGCTAACTTGAACCTTTGGAAACTGATGAATCATTTCAGATACAATTGGCAATTTAGCCTGATCACCATGAAAGACCAGTTGAACAATGGTACCGTCAGGATAACTCTTAATTAAGTCTTCCACGATACTGTTAGTATCCGTTAAAGCTGGGTCGACTTCTTCACTAACGAAACGTTTAGTGATTTCTTGCTTTGGATTACGGAAAACGTTAAAGACGGTTCCCTGTTCAACGACCCGACCATCATCCATGACGGCCACATGATCACAAATTTTACGAATTGCGTGCATTTCATGAGTGATCAATACAATACTCAAATTCATTTTTTTATTAATTTGAAGCAGCAAGTCCAAAACTTCATCGGTGGTCTGAGGATCCAAAGCGCTAGTAGCTTCATCAGAAATCAGAATTTCTGGATCATTGGCTAACGCCCTGGCAACCCCGACACGTTGCTTTTGACCACCTGATAATTCGGACGGATATGAATGTTCACGGCCAGTCAAGCCAACTAAGTCAACTAAATGCTGCGCCTTTTCCTGACGTTCTTTACGTGATACACCAGCAACTTCAAGGGGAAACATAATATTCTGAATCACCGTTCGTGACCAGAGTAAGTTGAAATGTTGGAAAATCATGCCGATCTTTTGACGTTTCTTTCTTAACTCGCTCCCAGAAAGCGCCGTGATTTTATCGCCATTAATATCAATTTCGCCGCTAGTTGGTGTTTCAAGTCCGTTTAACATCCGTGTTAAGGTACTCTTACCAGCACCGGAATAACCAACAATGCCATAAATTTCACCGTCATCAATGTTTAAATTCACATCGGAAACGGCCGTCAAATCACCATCTTTTGTGGTGAATGTTTTTGTCACGTTTTTAAATTCAATCACTGCGGTTACCTCCTTTTTCAAATAAAAAAGCTTCGCCCTTACTTAAACTGATTAGTTCAAGTAAGGGCGAAGCTTTATCGCGTACCACCTTATATTCGTTACTGTCTCACAACAGCAACCTCAACGAGTCCGAGGACTCAACGGGATAGTGGCCGTTAACCAGTTACAGCTCACTAATGCTCACCGCAACCTCTTTATACAAAACCATCTTCAGCGTAGTGTAACGATCCCTTTTCATCAACTGGGACTCTCTAGGCGTTTACGTTACGCTTACTCATTTTGCAGATCTCTTATTCAATTGAATCAATGACAAAAGTATAGCTATCTCGATGAGAGCTGTCAAGGAGAAATGTCATTATATTCTCAGAATCTAATCAAAAATACAATTAATTTTCTTTAATATCAACTAGCCAAGCATCGGCTTCTTCTTCACTGTTTAAGCTATCAAAATCGTTAGCCAACTGTGGGTTCACAGCAACGACTTCACCGCTTACAGGACTGTCAATATCTGAAACTGCTTTTTCAGCTTCAACACTGATTAATGTTTTGCCCTTTGAAACTTTATCGCCAACACTTGGTAGGTGAGCAAACTTAATGGTGCCTAGCTCGTCTTGACCAGCTTTCGTTAACCCAAGACGTGTTTTACCATCCATTAATTTTGTCCAGAAATAAGTTGCTTCTTCACTCATACTTTCACCTCATACCAATTTTTTTGGCTTTGATTTTATTCAAAGTCCTCGTTACGACTAAACATGTAACTCTTATTATGATACCGCATTGACATAATTAAGCCAATACCTATCATGTTCCCAATCAGCGCTGACCCACCTTGACTAACAAATGGTAAGGGAATACCAGTCAGTGGTAGCAAGCCAATATTCATCCCAATGTTTTCAAAGGTATGGAACAAAATCATCATAATAACACCAGTGGAAATATAGGCGTAAAACACGTTTTTAGTGTCAAACGTTACCCGAATCATTTGGTAAATCAACATGAAATAGAGCAAAATCAAAATTAAGCTACCAATAAACCCGTAGTTTTCACCAATAACTGAGAAAATCATATCGGATTCACGCACTGGAACATAGACCTTAGAAACGTTAAATCCCGTTCCAAAAATACCACCGGATCCAATCGCCTTCATACTTTGCCATAATTGATAACCCTGATCAGAAGTATTGCTAGCTGGATTCAGCCAAGTATCGATTCGTGAAAATTGATACGATGCAAACCCTAAATGTTCCAATATTGTTCGTCCAGTAGTCGTTGCAACCAAAGCTAGTGCACCGCCACCGACGCCTGCCAACCCAATTGCTACTGGTACAATGATTCGCCAAGTAATCCCTGCAACAAGTGCAACACCTGCCACAATAGCAAAGAATACCAGCATGGTCCCAAAATCGTTTTGAAGACGAAGCAATACGGCCACTGGTAACAACCAAGCAACCATTTTGCCTAACAGTAACCAATCTGAATGGGTCGTATGCTCATAATATTTATGATTATGATCACTAGCAACTCGGCCTAACATCAAGATAAAAGCTGGTTTCATGACTTCAGACGGCTGAAAAGTCAGCGGTCCAATAGCAAACCAAGATTTAGCACCCGTTGAAGCAGCGTAGGACCGACTGTAAAACACCAGCACAGCTGCTAGTAAGAATATGCCTAACCAGTAGGCTAACGGCGCTACTTTCCATAATTGTTCAGAATCAAATTGCATGATGATAACGACAGCAACCGTCCCGATTGCATACCAAACCACCTGCGACACCATAACGGTGGTCACATTAGTCGCACTGGAATCGTGAACGGCCGCCACATAAATCGAAGCTAAGCCGATCAATGCCAGCATCAGCACGCAAAAAATAACGCCATAGTCGATTCGCGATTCTGAATCTTCTTCGCGACGTTCATTCATTGCATCATATCCTCCTCTCACACACGCGTTTATTATAGACGGCTTCTCAGCCGTTCTGATAAAAATTGGTTATCCTTAACCGTTTTTTTAGGTCTAGGATGCTGTAGCGAGAAATTAATGATGTAAATTATAGGTCTGAATCAAGTATTCAATGGCTTCATCTTGCGTCTTAACTTTAACCGGTCGATTTGAGCCGATTTGAGCTTCGAAAGAGCCGTTTTCCAGTGGCATTATCGTGCCAATCACTTCATCGTTAATGGATAACTGTAAACCATCCACACCTTTGATTGTCACATCATCGATTGCGACGCCGACTGGTTGTTTCTTTTTTGACATGAGAAGCTCCTTTTACAATTTTATTTTAAATTCATCTCTTTTAGATAGGCCATCTCAGCCTGCTTATTTCGCTTTAAACTGAAATGATCAGGTACTGGGTCATAGCCGCCATGCACAAGTGGGTTGCAGCGCAAAATACGCGCTAACCCCATTAATGTCCCCTTAATCGCACCATGTTTCTGCAGGGCTTTTAGCATATAAGCTGAACAGGTTGGTGAATAACGACAAGAAGGCGGAAATAACGGTGATATAAAGCGCTGATAACCGCGCACAAGCATCATCAGTAACCTTTTCATAAGTGACTCCTATCTACGACCATGTTTCTTCGTCGTTGCTGCATTCATATGTTCAAGTAAAATACCGGCACCTTTAGCCACATTATCCAGTGGGTTTTCCGAAATAACCACTGGTACCTTTAATTGTTCAATCATCAGTTTATCAACACCGTGCAGCAAAGCACCACCACCGGTAAGCATGATGCCACGATCAATGATATCAGCAGCTAATTCTGGTGGTACGATTTCAAGAACTTCTTTAGCAGCGTTGACGATCTGAACCATCACGCTATTGATAGCAGGATAAATATCCTTAGAGGTAATTTCGATTGAGCGTGGCATACCAGAAACTGCATCGCGACCACGAACCTCCAAAGATTCGTTGTGGTCTTCGTCCGGATAAGCAGAACCAATCTTGATTTTAATGGATTCGGCAGTCCGTTCACCAACTTGAAGGTTATGTTGCGTCTTCAAAAAGTTGATAATGTTGACGTTCAATTCATCGCCGGCAATTCGAATTGACTTGCTGGCCACAATATCGCCAAGTGATAAGACCGCAATATCACTGGTCCCACCGCCAATATCAATAACCATATTGCCTTGCGGTTTAAAGATATCCATGCCCGCACCAACAGCAGCAACTTTAGGTTCTTCTTCCAAATAAACTTTGCCACCGCCGGATTTTTCAGCAGCCTGAATGATTGCTCGACGTTCAATTTCAGTAATATTGGTAGGTGCACAGATCATAATATTGGGCTTTGCCAAAAATCCCTTAACACTTAATTTACTAATAAAATATGACAGCATGCTTTCAGTAACATCAAAGTCAGAAATCACACCATCTTTTAAAGGCCGGATTGCCCGAATATTACTTGGGGTACGTCCCACCATTCGGTAGGCTTCAGAGCCCACTGCTAACACTTGATTTGACTTTGTGTCAACCGCCACAACGGAGGGTTCGTTCAACACGATTCCCTTACCCACTGCGTAAATCAAAACGTTGGCGGTACCAAGGTCAATACCAATATCTTTTGCCATCCTATCAAATTCCTCCTGAACTTATTGTTTCAACCGTTAATTATAGCATACCCATACTAAGATGGGGTAAGCGAAAAAAGTTCGGAACAGACTCGCCGTTCCGAACTCTCTGCTTGACGTTAATCCTTAGTTTTAGACTTTAAAACAACCTCTTCTTGCTCGGGTACTTTAACCCGTTCAATTTCAGCACCTAAAGCGCGTAACTTTAAATGGAAATTGTAGTAACCACGGTCAAGGTACTTTAGGTTAGTCACTTGTGTATAGCCGTTAGCAACTAAACCTGCCAATACTAATGCAGCGGCAGCTCTCAAATCAGTTGCAGCAACTTGTGCACCATTAAAGTTGGTTGGGCCATACAAAGCAACTGTCCGCCCCTCAACTTTGAACTTTGCATTCATGCGGCGAAGTTCCTCCAAGTGCATGAACCGGTTTTCAAACACCGTTTCCGTTAACGTACTTGTCCCATTAGCAGATAACTGCAGTACCGTCATTTGTGGTTGCATATCCGTTGGGAATCCCGGATGCGGTAACGTTTTAACGTTGGTTGGTTTTAAACTTTCAGGCCCAATGACCCGAACGCCATCGTCTTCGATCAAAACCGTCACACCCATTTCCTCTAATTTGGAAATCAGTGGTTTATTATGCTCAGCAATGGCATTCTTAACTAAAACGTTGCCGTGAGTCAATGCTGCCGCCACCATAAAAGTACCGGCTTCGATTCGATCTTGCACAACGTAATGTTCAGTTCCGTGCATGCTCTTAACGCCTTCGACCCGGATGGTTTCAGTTCCGGCACCACGCACCTTAGCACCCATCTTATTTAAAACATTAGCAAGATCAACAATTTCTGGTTCGCGAGCGACGTTTTCAATGGTAGTCGTTCCCTCAGCCAATGTGGCCGCCATCATAATATTTTGAGTCGCACCAACGCTCGGAAAATCAAGGTAAATATTAGCCCCAACTAACCGATCCGCAGTGGCTTCAATGTAACCATCGTGCTGATCAATACTTGCGCCAAGGGCTTCGAAACCCTTGAGATGCAGATCAACAGGTCGAGACCCAATTGCACAGCCACCAGGCATTGCAACCTTGGCGTGACCGTAGCGAGCCAATAACGGACCCATCACCACGATCGACGCACGCATCTTTGAAACGTACTCAAAAGGTGCCTGTGTTGACAGCTTTTTGGCCGCATTTAAACGCACAGTATTAGTTGATTCATCAAAGTTCACGTCCAAGTTTAAAAACTTAAGGACGTTATTCATGGTATACACATCGGACAGAATCGGAACGTTCGTTAATACCATATCGTCGTGTTCAGCTAAGATTGACGCTGCCAAAATTGGCAAAACTGCATTCTTTGCACCTTCAATATGTACAGTTCCAGATAATTCGCGGCCACCATGTACAATAATCTTTTCCAAAGGAATTCCCTCCACAAGTTGCATTATTTAACGAGAAAAATTAAATTTCTAACATTATCTATAAAGTTCAAGAAAAATTCGCTGCAGGTATAGCCTACTGTTACCGACAGCAGAACGATCAGTACCTTTGCTTGACTCGGGTATAGCCGCATAAAATTTTCAATGTGTAGTTTTTGAATACTCCAAAAGGCCACAAAAATAAAAACAAAATGACTGAGTAGCGTCATTAATGCCTGAGCACCGATTGTTCGCATGGTTCACTTTCCTTTCTGCGTTACCCCTAAAATATAGCATATTTCATGCACGCTGTCCCCTATTCTATTGCATTTGTAATATTACGTTTTACAAAGCAAACTTTTTACAAAACCTTGAAATATTCATTTATATTATTTTCTTATAGATATCATAATTAATAATTAAATGAATGTGGGATAAAAGTCACGTTTTTACCACGATTTCTTAAGCTCAGAGTTTCACATTAAGTTGTACACGATTCATTTATTTTAAGAATTTTTATATATTCAAATTGGAATAGTAAATCACCTATTATACGCATAAAATACATATTCTTTGTGAAGTCTGATTTATAGTACTAAAGTCCCGATATATCAGTAATTGTAAGCGTTATCTTCACGGAATATTCGTGATATTTCACAATATTTTTAAATCATGGTAATCTCTAGTCGTTAAGTTAAATATTTCATTCACGGAGATGATTATTTTGATCAAAGAAGTTCACATGCCAAAACTAAGTCCTAAGTCCGACGAGTACTTTTTCGGTAAGTGGGATAAACAACCTGGTGATACCGTAAAAACTGGTGACGTCCTTTTTGAAGTTGAAACTGAAAAGGCCATTAGTCAAGTTGAAAGCCAAGAAGATGGCATCTTAAAAGCCCAAGAAGTCGCTACTGGTGATTCTACTAAAGTTGGCGATTTAGTCGCCACTATTGAAGTTGCAAAGTAGCATAGGAGGAAATACTAATGAAGACAGAACATGAAACAACCGCACCAGCAAAACCAGGCTGGTTAAAGGTTACTTATGATCAAAAAAAAGTTGATAAAATGACTGACCTGCTCTCCGGGTTGAAACTAAACACCGTTTGTGCCGAAGCAAATTGCCCAAACTTAGGTGAATGTTTCGGTAGTGGTTCAGCTTCATTCATCATCTTAGGCCCTAACTGTACACGTGCTTGCCGCTTTTGCGACATTCCCCATGGTCATCCAAAGGACGTTGACCTGTTGGAACCTCTAAGAGTAGCACAAGCCACTAAGAAACTCGGTTTGACTCACGTGGTTGTTACTAGTGTTGACCGGGACGATTTACCCGATTTAGGTGCTGATCAATTTGTTAGAACGATCAAAGCCATTAAAGAACTGAACCCTGATACTTCTATTGAAGTCCTCACACCTGATTTCCAAGGCCGCGAAGACTGCTTGGATAAGGTCATTGCTGCTGGTCCTGACGTTTTTAACCACAACATGGAAACCGTTCGTAGCATCACACCTAAGGTTCGTAACCGTGCGACTTACGATACTTCTCTCCACGTTCTCAAGTACGTTAAAGAACACGCACCTAAGACCATGTACGTCAAAACTGGTATTATGTTAGGCCTTGGTGAAACTGACGAAGAGGTCTATCAATTGATGGATGATTTACGTGCCATTGACGTGGACTTCTTGACGATTGGCCAGTACGTTCAACCAGGTCCCAAGAACTACACTTTGCGTGAATGGGTACCAATGAAACGCTATCAAGAATACTACAAACAAGCTATGAAACGCGGCTTCAAATTTGTTGCTAGTTCACCACTTGTTCGTAGCTCATACAAAGCCAAAGAAGAACTGGAAGCAGTGGAAAATCAATGATTTACTTACCCGTAGACAGCCTAGATGTTCGTCACAACTTTGCTTTGGAATACTATTTAATGACTGAAAAACGTCCTTCTGAGCCAGTTTTACTGTTGTGGTCTACTACACCAACTGTCATGTTAGGTAAGTTCCAAACCGCTGAAAATGAGCTTAATCGGCCCTTTATCGATGCTCATCATATCGCTGCAGTCAGACGACTGTCAGGTGGCGGCACCATTTATACCGATCAAGGAGGCTGCCAATTCACACTGATCACGCCTGACAAAGATACTGCCATTGATTTTTCATCAGGTCTTAGCCTTATTACTGGAGCACTAAATCAAATCGGCATTAAAGCGCAAAATGACAGTCGTAACGACTTAGTGGTTGATGGTCGTAAAGTATCTGGCAGTGCACAATATATGATTAACGGTTTTCGCTTGCACCATGGTAGCTTGCTGTTTGACGCCAATATGGACTGGATGGCTCAGGCGCTTCAAGTTGATCCAGTTAAAAAGCAAGCTAAACACATTAACTCGGTTCATCAACGAACCGTAAACCTCATTGAGCAGAAGCCAAATTGGACTGCTCAAGAATTTAAGCGAAAACTCGAAAAGGCGTTGCTCAACATTACCGGTGCACAGATTGGCTACCTTACAGCAGCTGAAAAAAAACATCTTCAAGAAATTGCTGGGCAACGTTTTAGTGAAACAGCAGTATGGCGAAGTGATAACCGCAAATTTGACCACGTTCACAAACGCTATTTAACCGGTATCGGTGTTGTTTCAGTCGCCTTCAACTTAGATCAAGAACAGCATTTTTCAGCCATTCATCTTTCTGGTGATTTCTTCAGTAACATCAATCTGCAGCAGTTTGAACGATCATTAATTGGCAAAGCCTATCAACAACGGGTTGTAACTCCCATTATTGAACATCAGCTGCAGCAATCCCCTATTAAGGGACTCCAGCCTGAACAGCTGACTGAGCTATTATTTTAATATGATTGTGGAATATTTTTACCAGAAATTAATTAAGGAGACTGACCCCCAAACGATGCCGAGTTATGACCATTCGCTGGAGACGACCCATTTAATTATTCCTGTGTCTTAAATATAAACCATTAGAAAAATATTAAATAAATTATTAGTTATATAAAAAGGGTAGTAGATTGCCAAGCACTTGACAATCTACTACCCTTTTTATACATTTCTACTAACAAATCAAAAAGACGCTACTCTCAAATGAGAATAGCGTCCTCGCTTGCAATTTTACTTGCCAGCAACGTTAATTCGATTGATCGCCCGCCGAAGTGCAACTTCTGCACGTGCAAGTTCATCTTTGTCGTGAGCTTCCTGCGCTTTTTGAATCCGAGCCTCAGCCCGTTTCTTAGCGTTTTGAGCACGATCAACATCGATTTCATCTTGTTTTTCTGCAGAGTCAGCGACAATGGTTGCAACATTGTCAGAGAATTCAATGAAACCACCATTAACGGCAATTTCGTCCTTCTGATCACTGTTTGCAGATTGAATACGTGCTTCATCAAATGCTAACGAAGCAATCACAGGAACGTGGTTGGCCATGATACCAAGTTCACCAAGTTGGGTCTTAACGACCAGCATCTTGACTTGCTCGTTATCATAGACGTTACCATCGGGGGTTACGATACTAACGGTTAAAACTGATTGTCCATCAGCCAATTAGAACCCCTCCTTACTTGCTCAGGTTAGCCTGCATCTTCTTGGCGTTTTCAACAACGTCTTCAATTGGGCCACAGTTACGGAAAGCATCTTCTGGAAGATCATCATACTTACCTTCCAAGATTTCCTTAAAGCCTTTAACAGTGTCGGAAACCGGAACATACTTACCTGGTAACCCAGTAAATTGTTCAGCAACAGAGAAACTTTGTGACAAGAAGAATTGGATCCGACGAGCACGACCAACAATGGTCTGTTCTTCGTCTGACAATTCATCCATCCCAAGAATTGAGATAATGTCTTGAAGTTCACGGTAACGTTGCAAAACGTGTTGAACTTCAGTGGCCACTTCGTAGTGTTCTTGACCAACAACTTGTGGATCAAGCGCAGTAGAAGTAGAGGCCAACGGGTCAACGGCTGGGTAGATACCTTGTTGCGTCAATGAACGTTCCAGGTTGGTGGTAGCGTCCAAATGGGCGAAAGTCGTTGCAGGAGCAGGGTCGGTATAATCATCGGCAGGAACATAAACAGCTTGAATAGAGGTGATTGAACCCTTCTTCGTACTAGTAATACGTTCTTGCAACTGACCCATTTCAGTAGCCAACGTAGGTTGGTAACCAACGGCTGAAGGAATCCGGCCAAGTAAGGCTGAAACTTCCATCCCGGCTTGAGTAAACCGGAAGATGTTATCAATAAATAACAGCACATCTTGACCCTTAACATCACGGAAGTATTCCGCAATCGTTAAGCCAGTCAAAGCAACCCGCATACGGGCACCAGGTGGCTCGTTCATTTGACCATAGACCATGGCCGTTTTTTCAAGAACACCTGAGCCCTTCATTTCGTAGTACATATCGTTACCTTCACGGGTACGTTCACCGACACCTGTGAAGACAGAAATACCATTATGACCTTGTGCAATGTTATGGATTAATTCTTGAATCAGAACGGTTTTACCAACACCGGCACCACCGAACAAACCAATCTTACCACCACGAACATAAGGTGCTAACAAATCAATAACTTTAATCCCAGTTTCCAGAATTTCTGAAGTTGGGTTTAATTCATCGTACTTAGGTGCATCACGGTGAATTGGCCGTCTTTCAGCATCTGGACCGAATTCGGGACCGCCATCAATTGGATCCCCGAGGACGTTAAATACTCGACCAAGTGTGTCATCGCCGACTGGAACGGTAATTGAAGAACCAGTGTTTTCAACTTCCATTCCACGACGAAGACCATCAGTACCATCCATGGCAATGGTTCTCATTACTCCGTCCCCTAATTCAAGGGTAACTTCGGTAACAAGGAAACTGCCATCATCTTTTTTGATGTGAAGCGCGGTATTGATATCTGGGAGTGTGTCATCCAACGGGAATTCAACGTCGACAACTGGTCCGATAACTTGAACAACTTTACCAGAACTCATTATTCGTTAATTCCTCCCGTCATTAATTATTCAATGCCTCTTGCCCACCAGTAATTTCAGTAATTTCAGTCGTAATTGCTGCTTGGCGAGCACGATTATATCGCAATTCAAGATCGGCAATGAGGTCGTCAGCATTATCTGAAGCCGACTTCATGGCATTAGAACTTGATGCGTGTTCAGCCGTTTTAGCATCCAAGATTGCTCCGAAAACGAGGCTTTCTGAATACTGTGGTAAAACAACTTTCAATACTTCTTTTTCAGAAGGTTCCATATCGTAAGCTGCAGATAAGGTTTCTGCTTGAGTATCTCCGGCTGCATCACCACTCAGCGTTTCGCTGTCTACTGGCAACATTTTTTCGCCACGGAACCGAGCAACTAGCCGGTTAACGAAATGGTTGTAGCAAACATAGAGTTCACTGAAAACGCCACTATCATACATTGAGGTTACGGTCTTGACAATTTCTCTAACTTCATTAAAAGTCGGTACATCACTGACACCACGATATTCGTAGGCCACGTTTTCACCGCGCTTCTTGTAGAAGTCAGCACCAGTTCCGCCAACTGCAAGGATCAAATGGTCATTGTCGCCACTATGGCTCTGAATGAACTCATTTGTCTCACGGAGAACGTTACTGTTATAACTGCCGACCATACCCCGATCAGAAGTAATGACCAAGTATGCTGTCTTACCTGACTGCTTAGAATCGCTCGAGGAATCATCCAATAGATGAGATTTTGCCAGATGCATCACAACAGCTTTGACTTTGCTAACGTAGTCTTGATAACCTACAGCCGCTTTTTGAATCTGGTTCAGCTTAGAAGTCTGAACCATCTGCATCGCCGAAGTGATCTGACGTGTATTCTTTGTTGAAGCAATGCGATGTTGGACATCGCTCATTGATTCAGCCATCAGCTCTCACTATCCTTCCTCAAGTTTATTTGTTCGCTACAGTTTCAGCGTCATCGTCACTGGCTGGTTGGAATGTTTGTGCAAATTCTGAAACAGCTGCTTCCATCTTATCGTTGTCTGGCAAGTTACCTGTCTTGGCAATTGTGTCAAGTAGGTCAGCATGTGAGGCATCGAAGAAATCGAAGAGGCCACTTTCAAATTTAGCAATATCATCCAACTCAATCTTATCAAGATAGCCATGAGTCAAGGCGTACAAGATCAAGACTTGCTTCTCAACTGGAAGTGGAGAATGCAATGGTTGCTTCAGAACTTCAACAGTTCGAGCACCACGATTCAACTTAGCTTGGGTAGCTTCATCCAAATCAGAACCAAATTGAGCAAATGATTCCAATTCATGATATGAAGCAAGGTCCAAACGAAGTGTCCCAGCAACCTTCTTCATCGCTTTGATTTGAGCATCACCACCGACACGAGAAACCGAAGTCCCGGCATCGATAGCTGGTCGAATACCTGAATAGAATGAATCACTATCCAAGAAGATTTGACCATCAGTGATGGAAATAACGTTGGTTGGAATGTAAGCGGAAATGTCCCCAGCTTTGGTTTCAACGATCGGCATCGCCGTCATTGAACCACCACCAAGATCATCACTCAACTTAGCAGCCCGTTCGAGCAAACGTGAGTGGGTGTAGAAAATATCCCCAGGATAAGCTTCACGACCTGGTGGCCGACGAAGAATCAAGGAAAGTTCACGATAAGCATCAGCTTGTTTTGAAAGGTCATCATAGATGATCAAAACATGCTTGCCGTTAAACATGAACTCTTCACCCATCGCTGCACCGGCATATGGTGCGATGTAGAGCAATGGAGCAGGTTCTGAAGGACCTGCAGTAACAACGATTGTGTAGTCCATAGCACCGAACTTACGTAAGGTTTCTACTTGACTACGAACAGTTGATTCCTTTTGACCGATCGCAACATAAATACAAATCATATTCTGGTCTTTTTGGTTAATGATCGTATCAATACCAACTGTAGTCTTACCAGTTTTACGGTCACCAATGATCAATTCACGTTGACCACGACCAATTGGAACTAATGAGTCAATGGCTTTCATACCAGTTTGAAGTGGTTCGAAAACTGACTTACGTTCCATAACGCCTGGTGCCTTTCGTTCGATAGGACGGGTCTTATCAGTTTTGATTTCGCCCTTACCATCAACGGGTTGACCTAATGAGTTAACGACACGGCCAATCATAGCGTCCCCAACAGGAACTTCCATGATACGACCAGTACGCTTAACTGTATCGCCTTCAGTGATCTTTGTGAAATCACCAAGGACAACGATACCAACATCGTTACTTTCAAGGTTTTGGACCATGCCATAAACCCCGCTATCGAATTCGAGCAACTCACCAGCCAACGCGTTTTCAAGTCCGTGAGCTCTGGCGATACCATCACCAACATAGGTAACAGTACCTGTTTCTTCAACAGAGATCTCGTCTTGGTAGTTTGCTAATTGTTGTTTGATTAGAGCACTGATTTCCTCAGCTTTAATGCTCATATAGGTTTCACCCCTTTATAAAGATCTCTTATTCTAATAATGTTTGACGTAGACGGTGAATCTTGGTCTTGATGGAACCATCAAGAATGGTACCAGAAGACCGAATAATTACGCCGCCGATAATAGATGTATCAACTTTGCTTGTCAAAACAACTTGTTTAGCGCCGACCCGTTTGGCATAGCCTGATTTAATCGCATCAAGCTGTGTATCATTAAGGGCGACCGCTGTAGTGACATCTGCATAAACCGTTTGATTATGTTCATCATACAATTTTTCGAACTGATCAATGATTTCTACCATTGCGTCCATCCGATCGTAATCATAAACCATTTTAACCAAATTATGGATCGTGCCTTCAGTACTATCTAACAACGGCTTGACTAAGGCTTCCCGCTTAGCTAGCGCTAAACTACTATCCGTTAATGCACTGCCCAACTGCGGGTTATCTTGGAAGACTTTACGAAGCTGTTTGAGCTCTTCGTAAGCAGCGTCCAACTGGTCGTTGCTCGCAAGCAGTTCAAACAGCGCTTTTGAGTAGCGCTTGGCTACCGTTACCTTATCAAGACTCATGTTACTTCCCCAACCCTTCGATATAAGAATCAATCAATGCCTTTTGATCATCAGCGTTTAATTCTTTTTGAATGATCTTGGAAGCAATCTCAATAGATAGGTCAGCCACATCATTACGTACACTAGACAATGCATCTTGACGCTCTTGCTCGATGTCTTTCTTAGCGTTGTCCTTCAATGCTTGTGCATCGGTTTGGGCCTGGGCTAAGATACCATCGCGTTGTTGTTGACCTTGCTTCTTAGCAGAATCAACAATTCCGGTAGCCTCTTGACGAGAGTTAGCCAGTGCGTCTTGACGTTGTTTTGCAAGTTTAGCTGCATCATCACGTGACTTTTCAGCTGAATCGATATCGTTAGAAATCTTATCAGCACGATCTTGCATCATTTGATTGATAGGCTTCCAAGCAACGAGCTTGATCAACCACATCAAGATAATGAAACAAATCGCATAGAAAAGCATGTCTCCGATTGCAAGACTACTTGCTACGGCTAAATGTGAAAACATCTATTGACACCTCCTTCTTGTTAAAAATTAAATTTAACGTGTTGTAAAACATTACTTGTTCATAACAAGCAAGGCCACAACGAAGGCAATGATAGGCATGGCTTCAACCAACCCAACACCAATGAACATGTTTGTCCGTAATTGACCAGATAATTCTGGTTGGCGTGACATACCTTCTAGCATCTTAGAAATAACGATACCATCACCGACACCACCACCGATGGCTGCACCGGCCATGGCAATACCTGCTGCAATAGCTCCCATAATCTGTAGTTCCTCCTTAAAATGATGTAGATATATTAGATGAATATTGTAAGTCGTTTACTCCGCAACTTCAAGCTTCATTTGAGAATCAATTAATCCCCAATTTCGAGCTTCTTGGAAATGTAAACGGCCGAAAGTGTTACAAACACGTACGCTTGAATGGCACCAAGGAAAGCAGAGAACGCTTGCCATACCAATTCCAGTGGAACTGCCACGATCATCGTTGCAATCCCGTGTGAAAATGCCAAGCCACCGATAATCTTCAGTAACATTTCACCAGAGAAAATAACACCGAAGATACGTAGACCTAGTGTCAAGAAGTTCGTGAACTCCTCAAAGATACTGATTGGTAACCAGAAAACGAACGGTTGCAAGTAACCTGAGAAGTGTTTCTTCCAACCAAACTTCATTACACCGGCAAACTGTGCAATCATTAAGGTTGCTAACGAGAATGTCATGGTAACGATTGGATCAGAAGTTGGACTTCTAACAAAGTCCTTCCCACCAACAGCAATTTGTAAGAACAAACCTAGCTGGTTAGAAATGAACAGGAATAAAAACAAGGTGAACCCATAAAGGCCGAATGCGCCCGCTTCATTTCCAGGGATAGAACCCTTCAAAATTCCATTTGTAAAATCAATTAACCATTCAAGGATGTTTTGTCCCTTACCTGGCTTCATTGTAATATGCCGTGAAAGGGCAAATACAAACAAAAAAACGAGTACAAACGCAATTAACCCCGAATAAATATTGGCGGCATTGAACGTAAGTCCCCCGAATTGAAAGGTTGCAACTGAAGATGGATCTCCCACAGAGTATCACCTCTTTTCAAACTAGGCTAACGTTAGAAGTTCCGAAAAACCTCGCTCACTAGCCAATAAGTCAAATTTCAAATCTTCGAACGTAGTACTTTAATGAAAAATCTTCATTACAAATACAAACAAAATAATACCACCGTTCATATGAAAATACAAAGCTATTCGGAAAAAATAACGAATAAAAAAAGCCAATTAATTTGAATCATCCAGTATTTATCGGACAAATTCGTATTAATTGACTATTATCGTACTCATATGAATTTACTTAGTGCCAAATAGCCGATCGCCAGCATCACCTAAGCCAGGAACAATGTATCCGTCCTCGTTAAGGTGATCATCTAAGGCAGCAGTATAGATATCAACGTCTGGGTGGGCTTTCCGAAGTGCCTTTACGCCCTCTGGAGCTGCTACTAAACAGACAAACTTAATGTTGCTGGCACCCCGTTTTTTCAAAGCATCGATGGCCATGATTGAAGAACCACCCGTTGCCAACATCGGATCAACAACGAAAATTTGACGTTGGTCAATATCAGCAGGTAGCTTCACAAAATATTCGTGTGGTTCCAGCGTCTTCTCGTCACGATACATCCCAATATGGCCAATTTTGGCAGCAGGAATTAACTTCATAATGCCATCAACCATGCCAATACCAGCACGTAAAATGGGTACGATGGCAACCTTCTTACCAGCTAAAGTTTTAACCGTTGTTTTCGCAATTGGGGTCTCGATTTCAACATCTTTTAATGGCATATCCCGTGCAACATCATACGCCATTAACATGGTGATCTCATCAACGACCTCTCGAAAGACCTTCGTCCCGCAATTCTTATCCCGAATAATCGTCAGTTTATGCTGAATCAATGGATGATCCATAACCTGAAACTTGCCCATGTGTTTGACACTCCTTTAGTATTTCTTTCAATTGTACCATGCAAAGGAACCTCTGAAGATAAAAATATCAAAAGAGTCTTAAGAAAACGACCTGTTTTTCAAATGATAAGAATTACTAAAGATTGGTGATTAGCCCAATTTCCTACCATTTATAATCATACATAACGTTATTGTGTAAAACATAATGCAAACAGCTCGATCATCAGCCAAAAGTTAATGACCGTTAATCGAGCTGCTCATATTAAATATGGAACGTTTAATTAATCAAATTTAATAGGTGCTACGTACGCGTCAATCGGATGAGCATCCGTCAACGCACGGACATCTTGACGTACTTGCTGCAGGACGGTCTCATCATCATGGTTCTCAATGGCAGTAACGATCAGTCTAGCAACTTGCTTAGCATCAGCTTCTTTGAAACCTCTCGTAGTGATGGCAGGTGTTCCCAAACGAATACCAGAAGTCTTGAATGGACTAAGCTTTTCGTTAGGAATCGCTTCTTTGTTAGTAGTGATCATCACACTATCCAGCAACTCTTGTGTTTGCTTGCCGTTTAAGTCAGTTTGACTCACGTCTAAAGTCATCAAGTGGTTATCGGTCCCACCAGAGACCACTCGCACTTTGTCTGCTTCATTAAATACGGCCGCCATTGCTTGGGCATTTTTAATAATCTGAGCCGCATAATCTTTAAACTCTGGCTGCAAATCTTCCAGCAAGGCCACTGCCTTACCCGCAATCACATGTTCAAGCGGACCGCCCTGAGTACCAGGAAAAACAGCAGAGTTGATTTGCTTAGCGTACTTCTCCTGTGACAGAATCAGTCCGCCACGGGGACCACGCAACGTCTTGTGAGTTGTTGTAGTGACCACGTCGGCAATGCCAACTGGTGACGGATGCAAGCCAGCAGCAACCAACCCAGCAATGTGAGCCATATCAACCATAAGGTAGGCCCCAACTTCATCCGCAATCGCACGGAAAGCCTGCCAATCAATTACCCGACTGTAGGCAGAAGCACCGGCAACAATCATCTTAGGTTTAACTTTTAAGGCTAAGTCACGGATCATATCGTAATCCAACAATTCGGTATCCGGATTCAAGCCATAGCTGTATGCTTCATAAAGCTTCCCACTGAAGTTAACTTTAGCACCATGACTCAAATGGCCACCAGCATCTAACCCCATACCTAAGATCGTGTCACCAGGCTTTAAAAAGGCAGCGTACGTGGCTTGGTTTGCCTGGGAGCCTGAATGTGGTTGAACGTTAGCATATTCGGCATGGAACAGTTCCTTAGCACGTTCGATGGCGAGGTTTTCGACGACATCAATATATTCATTCCCACCGTAGTACCGCTTTGACGGATAACCTTCTGAGTACTTATTCGTCAGTACGGAACCTTGGGCTGCACGAACTGCCGGGGAAACAATGTTTTCGGACGCAATTAACTCAATATTATGCTGTTGACGATCCTGTTCTTGACTAATAGCTTGCCATAACTTCGGGTCTTGTTCTTGATAATTCAACACAATCAGCTCCTTGGCATTTAATATGCCTAAGTTTAACAAATTCAGCGCTAAAAAGAAAGGGTCTAGACCTTAAAATACAAACAAAAATAAACGGTTAAGTAACATCCATCCGTAAAACACGAACATCACTTAACCGTTTAGTTTCATTATTCACTAAAAAACTAGTTTTATTTCTTAAAGTGCATACCGCCAGCCGACTTATCCAGTCGATTCATATACGCTGCACCTAACCCAGTATTGTCAAAGCCCTCGGTAAAAATCACTTTTACTTCAGATTCTAGATCAAAATGACGTAACCCGGCAAATAGCAAGTGAGTAGCGCTTTGAATATCCTTACCTAAAGAATACGTTTCAACGTTTTGAGGTACTGATAGCTGAGCCAGTACCTCATCTGTGGCCATGAGTCCAATCGCTTCATTTTGCTTCGAAGCCCAATCCATAGCTGCTTCAAAATCAGCTGGATGATCGACAATTTCAACCTGAGCACTAGGCGCATAATGCTTATACTTCATACCTGGCGCTTTGGGAATTTCGTTAGCACCAACGTGATGATGGTCAGCTTTTACGTCACCAATAACTTGTTCCAGTTCAGCAACCGTCACGGCGCCCGGCCGTAAAATGGTCGGCGTATCAGTGGACATATCGATGATGGTTGATTCCACACCGACTTGAGTTGGGCCGTCGTCAACGATGCCAGCAATTTTACCGTTCAAATCATGGTACACATGCTTAGCCAACGTTGGACTCGGTTTACCAGAAGTATTAGCCGATGGCCCCACGATTGGAATCCCAGCCGTTGCAATCAATTTAAGTGTCACTTGATTTTCAGGCATTCGAAAAGCAGCCGTATCAAGACCACCTGTCACCGTCTTTGACAGCGTTCCTGGCTTAAGCGGCAAAACAATGGTCAATGAACCTGGCCAGAACTTAGCCATTAACTGTTTAACTTCATCGGTCAATGGCTGTGCGTAACGTTCTACCATTTCAATCGACGACACCGTGACGATCAGTGGATTATCACTGGGACGTCCCTTTGCCGCATAAACGTTGCTGGCTGCTTGTTCGTTGGTGGCATCTGCGCCCAAGCCGTAGACCGTTTCAGTTGGAAATGCGACTAATTCACCTTGTTTCAACAGCTTAGCTGCCGCTTCAACTTCATCTGGTTTAAAAATTTTAGTTTCCATAATTTTGAATTTTGCTCCTATTCTTGTTAAAGAATGATGCGTCTATTTAAACTGAATTCGAACCATGCGATCATGACCAGCCATGTCCTGACGTACAGTGATAGTTGCATCAGGGAACCGCTGCTCAAAAATCTGTCTAACTGCTTGGCCCTGCTGAAAACCAATTTCGAGAAATACTTGTTTTGTAGTCACGACACCCTGTTTAAGCTGATCAGCTAAACGTTCATAGATAACCAATCCTTGATGATCAGCAAACAGTGCCATTGCTGGTTCACTGGCTAGCACATCTGCATCCATCTCCGCCTCTTCATCATGTGATATATACGGTGGATTGCTCACAATGACATCAAAACGGGAACCCGCAACGGGCGTTAGTAGGTCTCCCTGAACCGTGTTTATTGAAGCGTTTAACTGCTTAGCATTCTTCTGGGCAACCTTCAGTGCTTCCTCGGATAAATCCGAAAGTGTCACCTGCCAATTAGGACGCTGTAATTTTAGCGTAATCCCAATGACACCACTCCCAGTACCGACATCCAAAACTGATAGTTGCGGTTGCTGATTGGCTGACAACACCCATTCCACCAATTCTTCGGTTTCTTGTCGCGGAATCAAAACCGCTTCGTTAACGGTAAAACTTTCACCATAGAATGGCGCTGTCCCAATAATGTATTGGGGTGGCATTCCATCAACATATTGCTTGATAGCTTCAACATAGCGGTTATCCAAGGTTGCAGGCATGGGCTGACGATATTTAATGAGCAGGTGAGTCTGATCTAAATGACTGAGTTCTTGCAGCAAATAAGTCGCTGCCGACTCATCTAACCGTTTTTCTTTAAGAAACAAAGAAGCCCACTTGAGGGCCTCATAGTAAGTGCGATTACTCATTAAGCTGTTCCATCTTTTGAGTTTGATCGTACAGAATCAAAGCATCAATGATATCATCTAAATCGCCATTCATAATTTTGTCGAGTTTGTTCAACGTTAAGCCGATTCGATGATCAGTCACCCGGTTTTGAGGATAGTTATAAGTCCTGATTCGTTCTGAACGATCCCCTGTCCCCACAGCTGACTTACGTTTCTCGTCATACGCACTTTCTTCTTGTTCGTGATAGTAATTATAAACACGAGCACGCAAAATTTTCATTGCTTTAGCACGGTTTTGCTGTTGTGAACGTTCATCTTGCATCGCAACCACGATACCAGTTGGTAAGTGGGTCATTCGCACGGCAGAACTGGTCTTGTTAATATGTTGCCCACCAGCACCAGATGAACGGTAAACATCGGTTCGAATATCTTTTGGATCAATATCGATATCAACGTCTTCAGCTTCTGGCATAACACCAACAGTAGCCGTTGAAGTATGCAGCCGACCAGCTGACTCGGTAACGGGAACCCGCTGTACCCGGTGAGCACCACTCTCGTACTTCAGCTTGGAGTAAACTTTATCACCGCTGATCAGCATAACGATTTCCTTAAAACCACCGACTTCAGTTTCGTTCTTATCAACAACTTCAACCTTCCACCCCTGCTTTTCAGCGTAGCGTGAATACATATCAAAAAGATCAGCAGCAAATAAACTGGCTTCGTCACCACCAGCTGCACCGTGAATTTCCATCACAATGTTTTTATCATCGTTAGGATCTTTAGGCAACAGCAAAATTCGAATCTGATCTTCCAGCTTCTCTTTTTGAGTTTCCAAGTCTTTGAGTTCATCTTTGACCATACTGTTCATATCGTCATCAAGTTTTTCATGAAGCATTTCATTATCTTCATTGATCTGACTAGTGATTTTTTGGTATTTCCGGTAGGCTTCAACCGTTTCTCTCAAGTCAGCTTCTTCTTTAGATAATTCCATAAAACGCCGGGTATCAGCAATAATCTCAGGATCACTGATCAGTTCGTTGAGTTCATCATAACGATCAACCAGCGCCTGTAATCTATCAAACATTTGGTCCATTTTAACTCTCCTATTCTTCGCCTAACATATCCATTGGTGGATTATAGTAGTGCCTTCTGCAGACGGGATAATATGATTCGTTGCCACCGATTTGAATCTGTTCGCCTTCGTAAACCGGTTTATTATCATGAAAACGCAGATTCATCGTGGCTTTTTTAGCGCAGAACCAGCAGATTGTTTTCATTTCTTCGAGTTTATCGGCATACAGTAACAAATATTTAGAGCCTTCAAACAGCTCATTGCGGAAATCGTTTTTCAATCCAAAAGCCATCACAGGAATCTTAAGCTCATCCACGATCTTAGCCAGCTCAAACACGTGAGCTTTAGTTAAAAATTGAGCTTCATCGATCAACACGCAATTAGCTTTAGAATTGATTTTCTCAACCATTTTGAAGATATCATCATCATGAAAAATCGGCACTGCCTCACGCTCTAAGCCAATGCGGCTTGATACTAAGCCTACACCTGAACGATTGTCCGTCCCGCTAGTCATAATAATAACTGGCTTATTCTGTTCTTCATAATTATGTGCTACCTTCAAAATTTCAATGGTTTTACCACTGTTCATAGCGCCGTACTTAAAAAATAACTGTGCCAATAGTCTCAGTCTCCACTCTTCGCAAATTTCTCATCTATTATAGCGGATTTAGCGTTAAAATTCACCCTCTCCTCATGGATATTCCAAAGTGAAATCGTTTTTTTGATTAAATCAGCATTGGTTCACCGCTTATTTGCCGGAAACATGGTAGAATATATGCTTAGTGAAATTGAAAAATATAGTTTCTGCTGTCACTAAATGTGGCCACGCAGGACAAGGAGCGAGAATAATGACTTTACGAAGTAACGTAGCTGCCTTCGCTGGCAGATCCTCATATTGGTTCCTGCATACATTTATGAAGGGTGGCAGTTCACTGCCTGGCAAAATCACCACAAAAATCGACCCAGAGATTCTCAAGCATCTGGGACAAAACTACGACGTCATCGTCATTACTGGGACAAACGGTAAAACGTTGACGACCGCTTTAACGGTTCGCGTTTTAAAACAAAAATACAGCAACATTTTAACCAATCCTACAGGTTCCAACATGGAACAAGGTATTGTGACAACTTTTCTTCGAGCACCTAAAGTTAAGGGTGCACGACCAATTGCCGTACTGGAAGTCGACGAAGCTAACGTTATCAAAGTGACTAGGTACATCAAACCTAAGGCGTTCGTCTTCACCAACATCTTCCGTGATCAAATGGACCGCTATGGTGAAATTTACACTACCTATCAAAAAATCATTGACGGTGTTGCGTTAGCACCTGAAGCAACGATTATTGCTAACGGTGATGCGCCAATCTTCCACTCAAAAAACTTACCGAATCCGATTCTCTATTACGGTTTCAAGAACCAAGAGGAAAAAGACATTAAAGCCAAGCCAAATACGGACGGCGTTTTATGTCCTAACTGCCAACATATCCTACACTATCGCTATCTAACTTACAGTAATTTGGGTAAATACTTCTGTCCGAACTGCGGTTTTGAACGTCCTGAACTTAAATTTGCGGTCACTCAAATTGCTGACCTCACACCCACTAGTTCTCAATTCGAAGTTGATGGTCACGCGATGAAAATTGAAATTGGTGGTCTGTATAATATTTATAACGCACTGGCAGCTTACGCAGTTGGTCGTTTTCTCGGCGTCACACCCGAACAAATTGATACAGCATTCAGTGAAGATAAAAAAGTCTTTGGCCGTCAAGAAGTGATTAATTTAGACGGCAAGCAAGTTACCTTGATTTTAGTCAAGAACCCAGTGGGACTCAACCAAGTGTTGGATATGATTGCGACCGACAAAAAGCCGTTTTCATTTGTCGGCCTGCTGAACGCTAACTATGCTGATGGTATCGACACCAGTTGGATCTGGGACGGCAACTTTGAAAAACTACCACAATTAAACATTCCGGCTTACATCACTGGGGGCGAGCGGTACAAAGACATCACCTTCCGCCTAAAGGTTGCTGGTGTTCCCGATAATATCCACCAAGTAGTACCAGAACTAAAGGACGTTGTGGAAAAAATTAAGACTTTACCAACCGAGCACGTTTATGTTTTGGCAACTTACACAGCTGTGTTACAATTACGGAAATTATTAGCCGATCAGGGCTATATCAAGGAGGGTATGGGAGCATGACCTATGAATTAAATGTGGCTCACCTTTATGGCGACCTGATGAATACTTATGGTGATGTTGGCAATATCTTAGCTTTAAACTACTATGCTAAACAAATGGACGTCAAGTTGAACGTGAACGTTGTCAGTTTAGATCAAGACTTTGATGCTGATCAATACGACTTAGCCTTTTTCGGCGGCGGTCAGGATTTTGAACAAGTGATTGTTTCAAAGGATATTCAGACTAAAAAACGGGCGTTAACTGATTTTATTGAAGATGGCGGCCCAGTGCTGGCCATTTGCGGTGGCTTCCAACTGTTAGGCCACTACTATGTTGATGCTAAGGGAGATAAAATCCCCGGTATTGGTGCGCTTGATCACTACACCCTGTCACAGGATAATCACCGATTCATTGGTGACATCGTGATTAAAAACGAGGAAACTGGTGAAACTTACCACGGCTTTGAAAATCATCAAGGTCGAACTTTCTTAGGCAAGGATGAACGACCATTAGGCAACGTCATCGAAGGTAAAGGTAATAACGGCGAAGATGGCACTGAAGGTGCGATTTACAAGAACGTTTTCTGTTCCTACTTCCACGGACCGATTTTGACCCGTAACGGTAATCTAGCTAAACGGCTGCTGGTGGCAGCACTCAAGCGCAGCTACCCTGATGCCGATTTGAGTCAGCAAGAAGCCCTGCCGATTGCAGCAACTTTTTAGCATTAATAAAACCCATTAAAAAACATCATGATTGATCAGCCAGCACGCTGAAATCATGATGTTTTTTGTTTTCACATTCCATAATTGAACTATTTACTTTATAGTTACAAGACTGCTTTTCTCGCTTAAATAGGTGTTAATAATGGCGTTTCTACGCGCCAAGAACGCTTCGTTAGGTGCCTTAGGATGAACGCGATTAGATAAGAACACCATCCCTTGATGGGTTTGTAAATCTAACACCAAGCAAGTTCCAGTATAGCCGCTATGCCAGATGCAACGGTGCGGTGTCGGTAGTTTTGCGTCTAAAAGTGCCCAGCCAAATGACCGCCATTGGTGATGCAGAGGCGTCTGATCATTTAGCAATTCAGCTTTTTGTCCAGTGGTTATTGGTAAATCGCTATTTTCCAGCATCGCCTTTTCAAAGATAATTAAATCGTTTAACGTGCTAAAGAGCCCTGCCGAACCGCAATGAGATTTCAACACAAACGCTTTAGGATCATGGACTACACCGCGAATAAGACTTCGGGTAGACGATAGTTCAGTTGGCACACACTGCATTGGGTCAGCAGGCTGAAAAGTACTATCATTCATGCCTAATGGCTGCAAAACATTCTCAGTAATTAACGTTTGAATGGGTTTGCCTAAAAGGACCTCAGCAATCCACCCCAAAAAGATGAAGTTGATATCCGAATACACCATTTTTTGTTCAAAATTCTCGCCCACATGCATCCCCAATAAAGCCTCATGCAGCTCGTTTGCACTGAGTTTATTCCGGTGCGGAATATAGCCCGTTATTCCTGAAGTGTGGGTCAGCAAATGTCTAACCGTTACTCGAGTATCCTGCCAAGCTGGCAGGTAATCGTGAACCCTATCCGTTAGCGCAAGCTTTCCAGTAGCAATCAACTGTAAAATTACGTCCACGGTACCCACTACCTTCGTTAGAGACGCCAAATCATACAGTTGATTGGGCTTTAAGGGCTCATAGCTTGGGACTAAGGCCTCAGCACCGTATAAGCCTGTTTGCACGTGCCGGTCATCAATAAAGGCGTAACTCACACCCGGAACCGTTCCGTCATTAACTAACTCGGTTATTGCTTGAACCGTTTTCTCATACATTTAAATTCCAGACTCCCTTACACACTTTTCTCTAGAATAACATAAGGCCAGCAACTTCCTCAAAATTGGGAAAGCGACTGGCCTCATCTTTACTAAATCGATTAAAATTAAAGTTCGACTTTTTGAATCCAACCTTCGGGCGCTTCAACGTCCCCAAATTGAATCCCAGTTAACGTATCATAAAGTTTTTGGGTGACTGGACCAACTTCAGTTTCGCTGTAAAAGACGTGAAGTTGCCCTTTATACTCGATACCGCCAATTGGCGCAATAACGGCTGCTGTACCCATGGCACCAGCCTCTGTAAAGCGATCAAGGTCGTCAATATAAACGTCGCCTTCTACCGGCTTCATTCCGAGGTTATGCTCCGCCAAATAAAGTAAGGAATACTTCGTGATACTTGGCAGGATTGAATCTGATTTAGGGGTAACAAATTCATTGTTCTTAGTAATCCCAAAGAAGTTTGCTGACCCAGCCTCTTCAATCTTAGTGTGCGTTGCTGGATCGAGGTAAATCACGTCGGAGAAACCTGCTTTATGAGCCTCGTCTCCGGGTAGCAAGCTACCACCGTAGTTACCACCAACCTTACTCTGACCAGTGCCGTGAGGAGCAGCGCGATCATAATACGAAGTCGTGAAGTTAGTAGGTTTGACTCCACCCTTGTAATAGGCACCAACAGGCATCGCAAAGACCGTAAACAAATACTCTGGTGCAGGGTGAACCCCAATATTGGGACCGACACCAATCATCAATGGCCGCAAGTACAGCGTACCACCCGTCCCATACGGTGGAACGTAGTCAGCATTTGCTTTTACGACTGATTTTACCGCTGCAATAAACTTATCCTCTGGAAATGGCGGCATTAACAAGCGTTCACAGCTCTTTTGCATCCGGGCAGCATTGCGATCCGGCCTAAATAACTGAATATCGCCGTTTTTAGTCCGATAAGCTTTAAGCCCTTCAAAATCAGCTTGACCGTAATGTAATCCCGTTGAGCCTTCGCTGATATGTAACGTTGCATCTTCAGTGAGTTCACCGTCGTCCCATTCGCCGTCTTGATAGTGCGCTAAAAATCGATACGGCAGATCCATATAATTAAAGCCTAAATTTTGCCAATCAATTTCTGATGGTGCTGGTGCTTTTGCCACTTAAACCACTCCTTAGCAGATCTTATTAAAAATACATGAGCATTATTCTTTGATTTTAATAGATTGTAGGCTGATTCATTCAGGGTGTCAAGCACGCTAGCCATTCCACGATAACTTCCTAATCTCTTGCGACAAACTCCTACCATCTGCTACAATGTCAATGCGACAAAACGCATATAGAGGGAAAAGAGGTTAATTACTTGGCAAGTAATTCTGATTCAATTTATAACGTACTCACTTTTGTTCAGCGCCATCCAGACCGCGTGATCTTCAACCCGCGGGAGTACGCTAATACGGTGACTGTTGGCATTCCTGATAGTGTAAAGGTCTCTAATCCTGAAATTTATTTTCCGAGTGACCATCTAAGTGTCAATCTCTTAGCAGACTCATTCGTTGGTGAATATGGTGACCTGCTTAATCATTTCTATGAATTAACGAAACAATCAAAACCTGACTTTCGTGAAGTTTGGGTCACAACTAGCCATTTAAAACATCAGAATTTATATCTATTAGACCTTTCCTTTGAATAATGAGTATGCTCCCAAACTCGGTAGATTCCAGAATTTAACGCAAATAAACCCATTCCGGCAAATTTTGTCGGGATGGGTTTATTTGCGTTAATAACCTTGTGGCATAACGCTCATTTTTGTCAATTTCAGCATCTCTAACACGTACCGCACCTTTAATTAGAAAAAGCGTTGATAAGCCAGCTCCCTAGTAGTACGACAACGATGATCGCGAAAATACCAATGAATGACGATGCGAACGCTAAAATCAAACCGCCGATAATCAAAATTCCTAAAATTCGAAACAACCAGCCAAAAAGGCCAAGAAAAATCCGAAGGCCAAAGAAAATAATGAGACCTAATACAATCATCGTTATCATTCAACCCACTTCCTTCCTAATGACTTGGCAATACCCTTGAAATTTCTGTGATATCAATGTTAACTTCCGTGATGCTGCTGCCAAGACTGGATTAGCTGCTTGGACATCACTGGTGTATTTTTAACAATGTTTTGCGCAACGGGTGACGCCTGGTACTGAGACTGAATCCACTCATTTGGGAAGAGCAGTAAAATATTAAGCACCAAAAAAATGAGTAGGTATCGTACAATAAAGTTCAATGCAGCACCAATCAACGCATTAACTGAATGAATCAGCGGTAAACGTGTAATGAGGTTAAGATCCCGTCCAATGCGACGAATGACGGAATAAGCAAAACTAAACAACACGAAGAAAACAAGACCTGAGAGCATTCTCGGCACCGGAACGGTTACCGAATTAGAAGAGGTAAACGCGTGGAACAAAAAGTTAGCCAATGTCTGACTGAAAATAGTTGCAACAACCCACGCAACAATGTAAGCCAGTAATGAGATCACTACGGCTACGAAACCTCTCTGATAACCCGAAATTAAACCAAGAGCTAATATAATAATGATGCCCCAAGTAAAAATCATAGCAACCCCCACTTGTCAAAATTCTGTATAGACTACTTTAGCAAAAACACCGGAAAAATAACCCAATATTGTCAGAAAAAAATAAAAAATTAAACAATTTCATTTTTTATTATCTGAATATAGAAAAACGATGACATTTGTATTTCCGGCATCTATTTCAGTGCCAATGAGACACATTTAAAACAACAAAAAACCGTTATCGTTGAGATATGAATGTCAACAATAACGGATAAAATAAGATTGGGTATACTGGGCTCGAACCAGTAACTTACGGATTCAGAGTCCGCTGCCTTACCAATTTGGCGAATACCCAATAACTATCTGACAAGATAATAGTTTAGCGGTTTTTGAAATTATTGTCAACCAGAAATGAGTAAATTACAGATAAAATGCATGATTAATAATCTCTAACGAATATTCTATCAGATACATTGACTTTTACCTTGAAATCGTGTAAATTAATATATTGTGTTAAGACATTTAAATAGGTGTCATTCATAACCTTGCCCGCTGGTCAAATTGGTTAAGACGTCGCCCTCTCAAGGCGGAGTTACGGGTTCGATCCCCGTGCGGGTGATTTCTGGAACAACATAGAGAAATGAGCAAGCTTCAAAATGCCGTTAAACTGGCGTTTTGAAGCTTTTTTCTTTGCTTTAGTTCCCTCTGAAAGACATAGAAACACAAATAGTTTTGCATTTATTTTGCACTTTCAGGAATTATTGCCAAAATAATGCAAAATCTCATTTGGTTGGTAGCTAGCATTTATATTTTTAAATGTATAATAATAAAACCACTTAAAAAAATAGGTTTAACCCAATTTCAATAATTGAGTCAAACCTATTTTTAAGTCACACTTTAAAGTCGTTTGTTAAGCTTTTCGCCCAGTTCTTCAAAACCTGGTTTCCCAAGCAATGCGAACATGTTAGTCTTGTAAGCTTCTACTCCGGGTTGGTTGAATGGGTTGATCCCATTAAGGTAACCTGAGATGGCTACAGCTACTTCAAAGAAGTAAATCAGGTAGCCTAACGTATATTCTGACTGATCAGGAATATGAACACTCATGTTAGGAACGTTGCCATCAGTATGAGCTAACGTCACACCTTGGAAGGCTTTGGTGTTTGCAAAGTGCATAGTCTCACCTTCAAGGTACTTCAAACCATCAAGATTTTCGTCTTCTTTAGGAATATCGATATCATGGTTGGGCTTGTCAACGAAGACAACAGTTTCCATCAAGTTACGAAGACCTTCTTGAATGTACTGGCCTAATGAATGCAAATCAGTTGAGAAGTTAGCAGATGAAGGATAGATCCCTTTCTCGCTCTTACCTTCTGATTCACCCATGAGTTGCTTCCACCATTCGGCAAAGTACTGCATATTAGGTTCGTAATTTTCTAGAAGCTCAGTAGTGAATCCTTTCCGGTACAAAATGTTCCGGTAAGCCGCATATTGATAAGCTTCGTTATTGTTAAGATCGGTATCAGTGTACGTATCCATGGCATCGGCAGCACCCATCATAAGTTGATCGATATCTGCACCAGATGCAGCAATTGGTAATAATCCCACAGCAGTCAGGACTGAATAACGCCCCCCAACACCGTCTGGAATAACGAAGGTCTCGTAACCAGCAGCATCGGCTTCTTGCTTCAAGGCACCACGTTTTTTATCAGTTGTAGCGTAGATTCGAGCGTTTGCCCCGTCTTCACCATACTTTTTAACTAATAGTTCCTTAAAAATCCGGAAAGCGATTGAAGGTTCAGTAGTAGTTCCTGATTTAGAAATGACATTAACTGAGAAGTCACGATCGCCAATCAGCTTAATGAGGTCATGAACGTACGATGGACTCAGCGAGTTCCCAGCAAATAAGATCTGTGGTGTTTCACGCTGTGCATCCGGTAAATAGTTGTAAAACGTTTCATGGAGAAAATCAATGGCCATTTTTGCACCCAAATACGATCCGCCAATCCCAATTACAACTAATACCTTCGAATCAGACTGAATCTTCTTTGCAGCCGCCTTGATCCGAGCAAATTCTTCTTTGTCATAATCCTTAGGTAGGGTTAACCAATCACGAAAATCACTACCTGCGCCAGAACCCGTTCTTAATTCTTCGTCTGCAGCGTTAACTAACGCTTGCATTTCACCCAATTCATTGTCGTGAACAAACTTATCGAGTTTTGAAGCGTCAAAGGAAATGTGTGCCATCTAACTGTACCTCACTTTTATTTTGATAAACCCCATTATAAACGATTCCGTCGAAAAAATAAATGGACTATACCACAATTTAATTATTTTAACAGTCCAAGTATAACACTACCGACAATAACTAAGATTGATCCAATCGTAATATACAACATTTCGCGACCCGTTTTCTTTTCACCAAGCAGCAAAATACTCCCGAAGGTGGAAATGATGATACCGCTTTGTGCCAACGAATAGCTAATTGCTAAACCAACCGCTGGAATTGACATGAACATAAAGAAGTTACCAATTCCCCATACTAAACCAGTGCCAATGTTCTTTACCATTGGTTTACCAAACGGTTTGTTACGTGCCGCAAAAAGAAGTGCACCGATCACCATACCGATCGATTGAGGAAGAAAAACAGCTTTTGAGTTTACACCAGATGAATTGACGATCACAGTATACAACGTATAACCGATAGTTGAAAAAATTAAGGCTCGTACCCCAGCACCGGCGTTGTATCCCGTTCTAGAGACGTTAGCGCGATCACGTAAAGAGGTAAAGACAATCCCAATGATCAAAACGACCATTGCGGTTGTCCCTAAAACTAGCATTCTGGTAGTCGTCCATTCGTGGAACAAAAGGACACCGGCCAAAGTTGTACAAACAAGCTGCATCCCGGTCGAAACTGGTACAGTAACCGAGATACCGATGGCTTTCATTGATTGAAACTGTTGAAATTGCCCAACTGCCCAAAACAGGCCAGAAGCAATTCCTACCAACCAAACAAAACCAGTTAAATGGGGGTGGAAATAGAAGACGCTAAAAATCCCAAATAGGAGGGCACCTACCGTCATTCCTAGGGTTTGCTGGTATGAGGTACCACCAAGCTTACCACTAATTAATCCAATGCTCCCCCAACAAATCGCGGGGATTAAAGCTAAAAGTATTGCCATGAAATTCACTCCGTTCTCTCTTTCATACTCTAAAACGTTTTTGAAAGCGCTTTATTCTCTTTTCATCTACACTAGTTTACTAGAATTTTGTCAAAAAAAAAAGGATTTTTTACGAAATCCTTCATTCTTAATCATTTTCTAAATAGAAATTCGTTTATTCAACCGACTTTTTATCGGGAAAAATAACGGTAAACGTTGTCCCTTGTTTGGGTTTACTCGTCACTTCAATCTTGCCATCGTGAAGTAATACTAATTGGTGAACAATAGCCAGACCTAAACCAGACTCACCATATTTCGTATTCGTTCGTGACGGATCAGCCTTGTAAAACCGTTCCCAGATATTTGCTAATTGTTTTTTGGTCATTCCAATACCAGTATCACTGATTTTAAAGATGGTTTCTTGGTAACCCCGTTGTGCCAGAACAACGATTTGACCATTCTCAGTAAACTGAATGGCATTCTGAGTGATATTGAACATAATTTGGACAAACCGGTCGTAATCAGCGTACACCTCAATATCAGTGCCACCTTGAATACTAATTGTATCGTTTTTAGCGGCCGCTTTTTGAGACAACTGTTCTGCCAACCGATTTAACGTGTCGATTGCGTTGAATTGCTGTTTGTTCAAAATAATTTGATTATTTCGAATTTTTTCATAATCCAGATTCTCATTAACTAAACGAATCAGCCGTTTCGTTTCATTTCGCATTAAATCAATACTTTCAGACTTACTTTCTTCGGGAATTGCATCGTACGCTAGTCCCTCTAACAGCCCATTAATCGTAGTAAGTGGCGTACGCATTTCGTGTGCCGCATCCGCCATAAATTCCTTGCGACGCTGCTCCTGGCGCTGAATTTCCGCCTTTGACTCCTGCAGCGAACGAGCCATATTATTGAAATCATTAGCTAAATCATCCACTTCATCCCGATTTTTACTTGGTACCTGCACATCATAATTACCGTTAGCAATCTGATTAGTTGCCCTTCGTAGCCGGTCAATTCGTAACGTTAAATAACGGGCAATCAAGAATGCTAATAGCATTGCCACCAAACTCGCCACTAACAGCGCTCTAGTTAGATTAGCATTGATTTTAGCAATATTAGAATTAATGTTCGAAACGTAAGCCCCTACTTTGACTACTGCTACCAAATGTTTTCGATTGTGGTTATCAGTATAGAAGTAGGGTTTTAAAATATCCGTCATTGCCGGCTCAGCTTGACCGCTAGTAGCGTGAGTCTGTTGATCAGTAACCTTTTGAACAATTTTTCCCTGCTGTAACTTTTGCCAATCTGAATGCTTAATTTTTGAAATATAAACATTATCCGGGAAAATGGCAGTATTATCGCGATTATAAACCGTAAAATGCACGGACTGATTACGTAGCAGCACCTCACTATTTAATAATGATTCTGAATCAAAATTCACGTGAGAAGGATTATCTGGTGAGACTCGAACTGATTGTTCGACTAAGCTGTTCGCATATTTTTCCAGACTCGTCCAAGTATTTTGATAGACGTATTCCTTTGTCATTCTGCTAAAGGATACACCAAGAAGAACTAATACGATGGCAATCATCGATAGCAAAGCAAGCAACTGCTGGTAAACCAGTTTCATGACTCGTCAGCCCCTGTATCGTCGAACTTATAACCAACGCCCCAAACAGTTTGAATAATTTGAGGTCCAACTTTTTCGATTTTCTGCCGCAGCTTTTTAATATGGGCATCGACCGTTCGCTCATCGCCATAGTATTCGTAGTCCCAAACCAACTGTAAAAGCTGCTCTCGGGAAAATACTTGGCGCGGTTTTTGTGCCAATGTCTTAAGTAAATCAAACTCTTTAGGCGTTAAATCGTTAATCTGCTTACCGTTTAAATAAGCTTCTCGGGTCTTGCTATTCAATTGGAATTTGCCAGTATCAATGTCAAATTTTTCTTCTTCCTTAACTACTGAGGCGGATACTGGTTCATGATCAGTCATCTTACCGCCAATCTTTGCCCGCCGATCCAAAGCCTTAATCCTAGCAATCAACGTAATCGGACTAAAGGGCTTAGTCACATAATCATCAGCTCCCATTTCCAATCCTAAAACCTGATCGCTTTCCGAATCACGAGCCGTCAGCATAATGATGGGAACTGTGGGCGAAGTCTTACGGATTTCTGCACTAACCTGCATACCATCCATTTTAGGCAAGTTAAGATCCAGTGTAATCATATCCCAGTCGTCAGAATCCTCATTAAACATCTGGACAGCTTGCTCACCATCATACGCAAAGTGAGCATCCCAGCCCTCTTTTTTAAAAAACATTTGCATCATTTCAGATACAGATTTATTGTCTTCAATCATTAATATTTTCATCATAGATCCTCCGTAATTAAGTGATTGCTTATACTGAAATTGATGCGGTAAAACCGTTCTGATTATCAAGTATATAAATGATCCTATTTATTTTTCCGTACACCATCAATGGCATATCCAAGATATAGAAATCTGTTATTTATTACAACCGTTCTTATTATACTCGAAGTGTGTCATTCATCACAAATCTAATATAAGAATGTGCTACAATCAAAATAATAGAGTAACAGGAAAGGTGCATTGATTCATGACAAAAGCAATCGTCTTTTTTGACCTAGATGGTACATTACTGAATAATAAAACCCAGTTAGATCCTGAAGTCATTAACGCCGTGACACAGCTAAAAGCCGACGATATTTTGCCGGTTATTGCAACGGGCCGTAATATTTTTGAAATTAAAAACGTGCTTCAGCAAACTCAAATTGATACGTTGGTTTCAGCAAACGGCGCTTTTATCGTACTAAATGGTAAGCAGGTTGATGTTACCGATATTCCACGAGATGTCATTAAACGATTGGCAGTGCTGGTTAAAAATCACGACGATGCTTATGCAACTCTGAATAATCAGACTGATCGTATCAACCGAATGAATGAAAATGTCAAAAAAGTCTACCATTATATTAATAGTCCAATCCCAATTATTGATCCTACTTTCTGGCAACTTTATCCAGTGCAAATGATGCTGATCATTGCCACCAATGAAAACGATCAGGATTACCTGGACAGTTTCAAAGATGAACTCACCTTCTTCAGACAAACACCATACAGTATTGATGTTGTCGGACCGGGAGTTTCGAAAAAAGCGGGTATTCAAACTTTACTCTCTCGCCCAGAATTTAAGGGTGTGCCCACCTATGCATTTGGTGATGGTAACAACGATTTGCCAATGTTTGATGCCGTTGATCACGCCGTGGCGATGGGGAATGGCCTTGCACCCGTTAAAGACGCGGCTGAGTTCGTGACTACCGAAAACATTGACCATGGCATCGTCAATGGTCTCAAACATTTTAAACTACTTTAGTCTGTACAATCAAAATAACTCAAAAACACCATGAGTTCCGTAAAAATGGACTCATGGTGTTTTTGTTGATCTGAAATATGCCTACTTGCTAATAGGTAAAGTTGTGATTAAATCAAGTTTCTTGCGTAAACGTATTGCATGAGTGAACGTGTTTCGGTGAATTCATCCTCATCATGCAAGACAACGGTGATCAGTCGATCATGACCAGATTTTTGACCCGTCCCGACGAAACAATACCCAGCTAATGCGGTGTAACCCGTCTTCAATCCGTCTACCTTTAAAGCTGAATCATAGTACTTCCGTCCGGGTAGGAGATTATTGTAGTTGTAACAGAGCTGACCGGCAACTGTCAGACTACCACGACTGCTGTCAGTCAAAACTGCTGGATAGTCAGTAATCAAATGTTTGGCAATCAATGCAACGTCTTTAGCAGAAACCATGTTGGCATCACCACCACTGACTGAATAACCATAACTGCGCAGTGCAGATTGTTCCATACCATTGGCAGAAACATAGGTGGCATTGCCCAAATTCCACTTCTTGGCCTGAGCGTTCATCATTGAAATAAACTTGGTGTTATAAGATGGTGTTGAACCACCGGCAACCCACTGACCCAAAGCAATTGCAGCGTTGTTTGAAGATTCAATCAACGCTGCTTGGTAGAGTTGCTTAACAGTGTAGCTATTCTGAGTGAATTTGAAACCGCCATAGACGCTTGAGGTCCCCATTCGTTTAAGACCGGAATATGAGGTCGTTACCTTAGAATTCCATGTAGAACCAGTATTAGCTACCTTTTGTTCAACTAAGTACAGCGTCATTAATTTTGAAACGCTGGCGATAGCTCTTGGTGTATTGGCATTTTTAGACCATAACACTTTGTCCGTTTTAGCATCCATCGCAACGGCTGCTTTAGCATATTTAAGAGTTAGTGGTGCCTTCCCCTTAGCTAAATAGCTATGCCATACATAGCCAGAAACGGTACCAGCACCGTTTTTAACGGCGTAGTAAATGGCCTTGGTCGATCCATGTTTCAGAGTCACTTTCTTAGTTGCGTACCAAGTTGTGTTTGGGTAACTGCTCAAGTTAGCTAACTTTTTAGTGTGGCTGAGATTGTAAACAGCCCCCTTGCTCGAAGCACGATGATAGGCTGTTTTAGTCATATTAGAGCTGCTAACAACACTGTAGGTAGCTGCAGAAGCGGCTGCAGGTTTTAATGACATAAAACTAAGCATACTTAACAGTGCAACAACTGTGATTAAAATAATTCGCGAAAAACGATTTGATGAAGTTATTGTCATGATTTTCTCCCTTTCTCTTTACTTCCAAGTTAGCATGATAAATATCCGCTGACAACGATATCTGCTGAATTGTAACTAAACTGTGCGGTTGTAGTCACCGGATTGTAACGGCCTTGACATTAATCATGAAAAAAGTTGATTTATACTGTAAAATTGCGTGTTGACAAATACGTCGAAACTCATTAGTCTGAGTCATAGGTACTAATGAAGCCCGTCATTGTTTGACGGGCCTTGGTTGGTTTACAGAAAAGTTTCTTATTTCAGGTAAGAAGGGATAACATGTCAAAGTTTCCAACGTATAATTCACAACAGTGGGCTGAAGCCCGGGACGCTGTGATGCAGGAGTATCAAGATTTCGTTGAGGATTTGAGAACTCAAGGGGTAGATTACACCATCAAAAATGCCCGTAAGTTGCTGATTTTTCAGGATTTGATTGCTGAATGGCAACATCATTTACCAACCGTTATTTCGGATCTGGAAGAAAACACATTTGCTCTGTCGGTGTTTGACGAGCTTAAGAAACATAAAAAATGTTCATTATTGGAACGTGCCTATAGTGATATGTCAACTTGGTCCAACTTTAATCCACAGGCATTGACACTCTGGCTAGAATTATCAGAGGATGAAGCCATTACGGAGTTTTAATCACGGAAACTGCAGTCGTTTAGCTTTCTAAGTCCCATATAATATGCTAAACTATAGATTGTAGTTTTTATGGGGATGTTAAGGATTCGACAGGTATAGGTCGAACTCAGACTGCGTTTCGTAGCGAGGGTCTACGTAAAAAACCTCACCTAATTTTTAACTGCAAATAACAGTTCAAAATCTCTTGCATTAGCTGCCTAATAAGCGCTAAGTAAGGATCCGCCTAATCTCGCCCATGGGTTTGATACGGGTCTTAAATGAAGTGGGCTTACGCTGCCGGCTCCCATCTGAAGTCGTCAGAAGAGATCAATCAGGTTAGCTGTTCATGTTTGGCCCTGACAGGCGGCGAATTGATCAGTGAACTTTAAATAGTCTGAATATAAACGTAGAGGTTTGGGTGGCGATATGCTTGGACGCGGGTTCAACTCCCGCCATCTCCATTGTAGGATTTCAGCAAGTGCTTTAAGGCCTTGTAAAGCTTGGTAGAACAGCATTTCTATCAAGCTTTTATTTTGCTCTCAATTGCTGAATGGCATTCACGTACTATGTAAATTTAGAAGTGCTTTCCCAAAAATCGGAATAGCGCTTATTTTCTGTTGCATATTAAGGAATCCATGGAAATCCTAATTAATAGCAACCCACGTCATATTTCTGACGCCACTAATTTCTGCTCCTTTGATGTCCTTATTACGTCAATGCTATTATTACCTTAATCAATCCTTTTACGGAAAGGAGTGTTGTCATGAAACAGGTCTTAGTTGAACTATTCGTACTGTTATTAACGATTTTACTGTTTCTAATCGGCATGACTCAATTTCATCAACCGGGTAAATCAAGATCATCCGCGCCCCAGAATATTCATTATGATGTATATTTAAGCCAGACTATCATTGAAAACGCCTACAAAATGTATTGAAAGGGAAACGGTTTTGTATAGTCTTCGTATCAATATTAAATTTAATGAATTTTTCTATGGCTTTTAACCTTCTTTCTGTGTATAATGATGGCAACTTAAAACAAGGAAGTGTTTAAAAATGAAAACAATCAAGATTACAGACTTTGAGGAACCCCATTTTGATTTTGACCATTTACGCCCAATTACTAAGAAAGATCTGCAACAATTTGACGCAGCAGAACTCAGTTATATTCAAGCTCACCACTACGCCATGGATCTTGTAGACAATCATTTAATTTAGCCCAAAAACAGCCAGATAATCTTTCCCATGGATTGATTATCTGGCTGTATTTAGTTTAAAGATTAATCGTTTTCTGGATCATCAAGATCTCGTTCAATATCAATACCGTATAGTTTGTTGACTGCAGCATCACGTGGTGCTTGGTGAACCACTAAAATCGTCGTCGCGCCTTTACTGCTAACGTAACCAGCAAAGGTAGTCACCTCTTCAACTACGTAGGCCAAACCGTCCGAATGGATAATGTATTGCCCAGCAACCGGCATGGTTTCGAAATAAACCTTGTTCATGCGAATGTAGTCATCACCATCGTGTAAGACCACCATAACTTTGTACAAACTAATCGCTTCCTTTTTACCCTTATTGCTATTAAACCACGATTAAATACCCGATGGCAACTAGCTGATCTCATTTAAAATTTTTACGATTTAACTACATAATAAGCGGGATGATGATCATCATCCCGCTTATTGTAACTATCCCTTATTTTGTTGCTAGATATCCGTTTGATTCCGCGTGCCGTTCTGCTCCCCAAACAGTTCGGTATGGGAACGCACCATCGACCGAAAGCGTGCCATAGTTTCAGGATCAACAGCCTTGCCTTCTTGGTTAACCTGCTCGACTAAAACTTTCTGCACTACGGGGTGGCCTGAAAAATTTATCACACTCATTAGTGATACCTCCAAAGCTTCAGGACCTACAAACCAACTCTTACAACAAGATAATTATAGCTCATTACCCATGATTGGTCTAGTTATAGCATCATAATTTTCCAAATTAACAACGGGTTCTATTATCAGTTAAATGACCATTGTATAGAGCATGATTAGTCAAGTAAAATCTAAATTTGTCAAAGTTAAAAACTTTTAATTAAAAATATCATAATTGGTATAGTTGAGTCGGCAACGTTGCAATTTTGGGTTCAAGCCTCTAAAATAATGAACAAAAGGGGTCTTTTTCATGGCAGAAACAAAACATTACATTCACAAATACGAAACAGAAGCAATCAACAATGATGGCGTTAATGGTGTCGCCTATATTCCTAATGGTTTGGCGGTAGCAGTCAGTCATCCGTTAAAAGACGCCCCTGGAACCAATCCCGAACAATTACTAGGGTTATCTTTAAGCACTTGTATGTCAGCTACCTTGGAAGCAATCGAAAAGGAAAACGGTTTGCCACACCTAGCTGAAGTCCACGTCCATGTTAGCATGGTCAAGAGTACGGATGGCCTTGATTTTTTAGTTACAGCTCGAATCCATATTCCTAACATTTCTCACGCTCAAGCTGTAGATTTTGTTCACCAAGCTGAACACCGCTGCCCCGTTTCTAAACTATTAAGCAATAGTGCTAACTACACGATTGAAGTCGTTGATAGTTTTGACGACTAACTAAAAAGCACCATTTGAACCGCAACCTCAAAAACGCTACAGTCCAAATGATGCTTTTTGTATACTATTAATTATCTTTTGAATCTTTGGGCTTTTTTTCCAAATTGGCTGCTTCGCTAAAGGCACGAATAAACTGCAACAAATCCATTGCCCGATCCTCACCAAATATATCGATCCAGCCATTGAACCGGTCCGCGGCTGCCTTTGCTAATATCTCTTCAATCTGTTGACCGCGCGGGGTCAAGTGCAAAAACTGCCTACGATGATCCTTGTCATCGCGTTGCTGATATATGTAATCTAGTTTCAATAAAACTTTAATCTGACGAGAAATAGCGCTGCGCGTTACCCCTCGTTTATCAGCGATACGTGCCAAGGTAACGTGAGATTGTTTAGCGATATCATGCATAATGAGGTACTGTTCAAACGACAAGTTATACTTCATCCCCGGCTCTGATACAAATGAATCAAGATATTTAAGTGACTTCATATAGACATCAATGTATTCATCTAGTAATTGTGTTCGTTCCATATTTTTCACTCTAACCTATATAGCTTTCCTAGCATTAGCTTATCATTATCCACAGTAAATTACCACATGTAAGCGATAATACTAGGCTCCCAACACTTAACATAACACGCTGTGCAGAATAGAATACGCCATAACTGCTTACCAAAACGTCGCCTCAGTTTAACCGATAACAAAAAGAGTGTAAAATTAAGCCAATATCAAAAAGGGGGCAAAGCTTATCGATTTAGTTGATCGAATTCACCAAGTTGAACTAGGAAACCTCGCAAAAATCATTTCACTCTGCGACCAGCTATCTCTCAACTATTTCTTGATTGGTGGCTCTTTATTAGGTGCCATTCGTCACCAAGGATTTATCCCCTGGGATGACGATATGGATATTGGGATGACCCGTGCTGACTACGAGAAATTTGCCAAGTACGCGCCAGAAAAATTAGGCCACGACCATTATTTTCTGCAAACTGCCTACTCAGATGATAGCTACGGCTTCAGTTATATGAAACTGTTAGATCGATTTACTTATATAGAAGAAAAGGGCAACGTGAACAATGCGCGAAAAGGCGTTTTTATTGATATCTTTCCATTCGATCGGATTCCGGATGAACCTTCTCAAAGGCGTAGTCAATTTGCTAGATTTAAGCTGCTAGACAGCCGCATCATTTTAAAAGCGGGTTACGGATTGATTGAAAACCCTTTGCGTCGGCATAAGCCAGATCCCGGACCCGATAAAGTTGAAGATTTAACTCAATTAAAACGCGAACGAGAAGACGTCATGCGCCTGTATGATCATGATCAGTTTAACTTCTACAAAAACTTACCTTCGCAGTACGGATACGATCATGAGATTCTTTCCGGCACTGAAATTAGTAACTTAACTAAGGTTCCGTTCGAATACCTACAAGTTAATGTACCAACGGCTTACGACTCAATTTTGACCCGTATGTACGGCGACTATATGAGCCTACCGCCTGAAAATCAGCGAACAGAGAAACATATCAGTAAGTTAATCATGGACAACCAAGTCTTTTATTAAATTTTTATTTTGGAGGCGATTACTTTGGCAAGCCATTACTTTGGTACAATGATTATCTCAGTACAGGGACTAGAGCTTCTTATTGTTGATCTGAAATCCCTTAAAACAATTGAGCGAGTCCACAAAGAGCTGCCGGTTGGAGACGATTTATACCGGCATCAACCCATTAAATTTGAATTGGTAAATCAAATGGCCACTTCGTTACGGGGCTTTTTGCAGTTGTTAAATGACTACCAGATTGAAGATTATAGACTATGGGGCAGCGAAGCCCTTTCAAAGGCAATTAACGCTGACTTCATCGCTGACCAAGTTTTCTTAAAAACTGGTCTTAAGTTAAACTGGCTCTCAATTAGTGAAGAAACCTACTACCGTAACCAAGCGGTTTTAGTCGACCTACGGCAAAAGAAAATCTCAACCAGTCAGGATTTAACTTACTTAATAGGTATTAATTCCGGCAATACAACAATAACTGAGTTCAATCACTTATCTTTTATCTATTCCAGTTATTATTCACTAGGACCCGTTCGGATTGCTGAAGATCTGCAGAGTTTGCGTCAAAGTGCACCAAATTCTGTGGAAGTTCTGAGTGATTATATTGATAGTAAGCTTTCAGATTACAAGCGTTTACTCCCGCAAGAAGCTATTGATGGTCCAAGTGAACTAATTTTACTCAGTTCGATGCCCTTAAGCCAATTAACTGTGGTAAACGATCAACAGCATACGCTAACGGCGGATCAATTCGAAACTATTTTCGATCACGTCATCGATGCCTCAGATCAATTTTTAATCGAGGAATACGGCGTAAAGGAATCAGAAATTCCGTTGCTGCTACCCGAACTCTTATTGGTCCGTAAACTGATGCACCTCACAAAAGCCACTTCATTGCACTTTTCCCGTAATACCGTACTAGACGGACTGGCGATTAACGAGGCCGTCCGTAGTGGCTACAGCAAGTATGATTTTTCTGAACAGACCATTACTGCTGCCTCTAATATGGCGAATCATTACCGGGTAGAACCTGTCCATCGTGAGCTGGTTACCAAGTTTGCCTTGCACCTTTTTGATCAGTTAAAACCGATTCATCAACTCACGACCCGCGACCGCCTATTATTGCAAGTTGCTTCAATTTTACACGACGTCGGTGCCTACATTGCCGCTCATGAACATTACTTACACTCGGACTATATCATTCGTCATACCAGTATCACGGGTCTATCCGTTCACGAACGTCAAATCATTGCTGCCATCGCACGTTACCATAGCTCTACCACCCCTAGTGAAGATCTCAGCCACTTTCAGCAACTGGATACCGGTGAACGATTACTGGTTGCTAAGCTAGCGGCAATCCTGCGGCTGGCGGATGCCCTAGATGATGATCGACAGCAAAAGATTAGCCGCATTTCGGTTTCAATTAAATCCCCAGAACTAGTCATCACGGTTTATAGTAATGAAAACTTATCATTTGAAAACTGGGAATTTTCATATAAGAGTCAGTTTTTTGAGGAGACATTTGGCTTGAAACCGAGACTAAAGCAAAGGAGCGTGACTTCAAAATGAGTGATAAGAAAAATTATAGCAACCCCGATTATTTTACCAACCGGGAATTAAGTTGGCTCGATTTTAACGATCGTGTGCTTGAGGAATCTCGGGATAAAGGCAACCCACTCCTTGAGCGATTAAAGTTCCTAAGTATTACCCAAAGTAACCTTGATGAATTCTTTATGGTGCGAGTGGCTTCACTGGCTAAGCTAGCCGCGGTCAACTACCCCAAGCCTGATGCTTCAGGTATGACCGCAGAAGAACAATTACGAGCAGTAAACGTTCGCGCACATGAAATGCTGGTTAAACAGTACACAACGTTAAACCGCTCACTGATTCCTGCAGTTCAGCAAATTGGTGTCCACGTTAAAAAAGCAACTAATTTAACGGCTGAACAATTTCAGTTTATTAAGAGTTATTTCCATGACGAACTGTATCCGGTATTGACGCCAATGGCTGATGACAGTTCCAGACCTTTCCCGTTCATTGCCAACGACACACTCAATCTCGCCATCCAACTGACACCCCATGATGGTGACGGCCGGCTTTACGCTACCCTGCAGATTCCAGATGTCTTTCCGCGGGTAGTCCGGCTGCCTGGAGAAGAAAATGCGTTTATTTTAATTGAGGAAATCATCAAGACCTTTGTTGGTCAACTTTTCGTCAATTACAACGTTAAGGAAAGCGTGGTTTTCCGTGTTATTCGTGACATGGATTTGGACGTTGCTGAAGAAGATACCTCTGACTTATTAAAAGATGTTCAGCAACAATTAAAACTACGGGAACACGGCAAAGTTATCCGTCTAGAAGTGGAAAATACCATTAGCAAAAAACTGTTAAAACGCTTAAATAAAGAACTGGATACCCCCGACTTCGCTGTTTACGAAACAAGTGGCCCAGTTGATTTAACCTACTTAAGCAAGCTAGTTAGTCAAATCATCAACCACGATGATCTGAAATACGCTAACTTTACCGCTTATCAGCCAAAAGAATTAGATCATAACCATGATATTTTTGCGGCTATTCGGCAACATGACTGGCTTATGCAGCACCCCTATGACAAGTTTGACCCAGTAGTAGAATTCATCCGTCAATCCGCAATCGACCCCAATACGTTGGCCATCAAAATGACGCTTTATCGCGTATCCGGTGATTCACCAATTATCCGTTATCTAGGTCGAGCTGCTCAAAACGGTAAACAAGTTACCGTTCTGGTTGAGGTCAAAGCACGGTTTGACGAGCAAAACAACGTCCACTGGGCCAGACAGCTTGAAAAAATGGGCTGTCACGTTATTTACGGTCTGATCGGACTAAAGACCCACTGCAAACTGTCTCTGGTTGTCCGACGTGAACAAGGCGGTATTCGTCGGTACATGCACATGGGTACCGGTAATTATAACGACGTCACGGCACATTTTTACACCGATATGGGGCTTTTCACTGTAAACCACGATATGGGGATCGATGCCACCAACATCTTTAACATGCTATCTGGCTACTCCAAGCCACCCTACTTTCACCAGCTGCATATTAGTCCTGACGGTATCCGAGAATTTATTTACGATAAGTTAACACAGGCCGGTGATGCGGCTAAGAAAGGCGCCAATGTCACCGTTCGTATGAAAATGAACTCGCTGTCCGACCAAAAAATGATTGAGCACTTATACAAAGCTTCTCACTGCGGTGTTCACATTCAACTGATTATTCGTGGTATCTGCTGCCTCAGAACTGGCATTCCGGATATCAGTGAAAACATTACCGTCCACTCAATTGTCGGTCGTTTTCTGGAGCATAGTCGTATCTACAGTTTTGATATTGACGGTCAAAGGAGCGTCTATCTTTCCAGTGCTGATTTAATGACACGAAATTTGAATCGTCGGGTTGAATTACTTTTCCCAATATTACAACCTGATTTAGCCGACCGTGTTTTACAAATCTACGATACGATGTGGCATGATAACGTTAAAACACGGGTGATGCAACCAGATGGCTCCTACACGCATATTGATCGTCGCGGATTAGTACCGCTTGAATCCCAAACAGCCTTTGCACAAGCCGCCACTCAGCATGTTCAGCAAGATCAAGCCGAAGCAGCAAAGACAGCACCAACCGAATTTCAACCCATGTTAAGTCCTGAAAACCAACCGAATCCTTTAAACTACGATGATGGGAGTGAATCAGACTAATGGAAAATTTTGCAGTGATTGACTTAGGATCAAACTCAGCGCGCATGACAATTACTCAAATTGACGATGACGGAACCTATTCCACAGTGAAACAAATGAAGGAATACGTCCGTCTCTCTGAAAACATGGGCGAAAAAAAAGTCCTGCAGCCCGAAGCAATTCAGCGCACGATGAATGCGCTACACGAATTCAAAGATGTCTACTCAAAGCTAAATAACGTCCATCTCAAGGCGGTTGCCACGGCTGCTACCCGTCAGGCCAGTAATCAAAAAAAGTTTCTGAAACGCGTTGAAACTGAGCTGGACATCAAGTTGGATGTTCTCCCGGGTACCATGGAAGCTTACTATGACTATCTTGGCGTGAGCGAAACGTTACCAGCGACTAACGCTGTTATTTTGGATACCGGTGGCGCTAGTTCAGAAATTGTTCTCGTTCAAAACGGTGCAATTAGTCATCTCATCAGCATCCCTCTTGGCAGCGTAAATTTAACCCAGCAGTACCTCTCTACTGATCAAATTTCTGCCTCAAGTCTATTTGAAGTGATGACCTTTGTTAATGATGTCTACAGCAGTATCTGGTGGCTGCGTAACGGCCTTAATTTACCCGTCATTGGTCTCGGCGGTAGCAACCGGACAATGGCCAAAATCAACCGTCGCTTTAATAATATCCTCAACTTTGAAGATATCCATGGTTATCGACTGAGCCGCCATTCCGTTGATGATACCTTCTCCAGGATCGTTAGCCAAGACTTAGAAGGCCGAAAAGCAATCCCTGGGCTCAATAAAGACCGAGCCGACATCATTGTTGGCGGATTGATTCCATTGACCTTATTGATGCGTTATCTTGATTCTGATCGCATCACCTTTTCTAACAGCGGTTTACGCGAAGGTATTTTATTTGAACACTTAAAAGAACTACAGTTACACAACGTCCATGAAAAAGCAGCGATGACTCTAAACCGTTTCACAACTGACGAAGCGTGAAAACCGCACCAAAAGTGATCGATTCAGAATGACGACAAAAAAATCTGGCAACCAGTTAAGTTAACTGATTGCCAGATTTTTTATTAGGCTTAAATAATTTCACCCATCGATTTAAAACATACTGCCCCGGCTGGGCTCGAACCAGCGACCTCTTGATTAACAGTCAATTATTCTACCACTGAACTACGGGGCAATAAAAACGCCATGAGTTATTTATACCATAACTTTCCACGACGTGCAATATTTTTTGCAAAATTTACCCAATATGATTTTCTTTTAACACCATATTGACTTCATGCTGAATCTTTTCAGGTTTTTTCCATTCCTCAAAATGATCCATTGCCTCAGTTGGCATTTCATAATTTTCGTTGATATACTTCTCATATGCTTCAACGTGAGGAGAATGTGGAATATTCAATTGTAAAATTCGCACTTGTTTAATAAATCCACGTTCAGCTGCTAATTCAGCACGACCATTTTGCACCATATTACTGATTTCCATATACTTAGTGCCGTCCAGACGGGTAATTTCTTCGATGAGTGTAAACGTTTCGTGACTCTTCATCAATAATTGATTCCTCTCTCCACTTTTAATTGCTATACGATATATTCTAACATAATCTCAAATACCCTGAAATCGATCAAAATTAGTGATGCTTATCCTTTGGTTCAGTGCGTCAATATTGCCTAATCGTGCGCTAAAGCTCAGATTCCGGAATTTTGTCACACACGCATACAAAAAGCCACTATCTGAGATAGTGGCGGCATAAGAGAGAAAGAGAATTGATTAGAAGGTAATTAATTCATACCTTACAAGAAATACTATAAATCATAATGAAAGCGCTGTCAACCTTTTCCAAATTTATTCTCCGTATTTATTAAAAAAAGCTTCAACCGTTTCACTGGACGGTTGAAGCTCTAAGAAAAACTAAATGTGAGAAATGCCCTTTTCGTTCAAAAACTAGTCAGGGGGTAAATAAATGGTTAGTTATACTATACCACATATTATGAGAGAAACTCACATTTTTTAACTAAAAACTCATTTTATTTGTGTAAACTACCCGTTTTATCTACATGGCTCGTTGGATGAACTAACGTTGTCGGATTGGAAACCACTTCTGTCAACGAATGACCAGAAAGATTCGTCCAGCACGTAAAGACTAGCAGCAACAAAACGACCAGTGTAATTAACCGGCTGCTCAAGGACATTTTTTCACTAATAACGGAACCATAAAATTCCTTCTTAACCTTGGCTGGTACGTTTTGCTCGTCTGGATTCTGCTTCTGCCGTTCCTCGACTACGGACGCTTGATAAGCATCAATATCGAATTGCTTCTGGGCTTCCTTCATCTTCAACTGGAATTGTTTCTTTTCCTTTTTGTTTAAATCTTTAAACCACTTAACAAATTGGCGATAATCCTTCACGATTGTTTCAGTATCACCGACTTCTTTTAAGTTACCGTAGTGAATCCAAGCAACCCGATCACACAGCATTTCGATTTGTTTCAATGAGTGACTGACAAAAATAATGGTTTTGCCTTCCGCTTTAAATTCGGAAATTTTGTCCACACACTTCTGATAAAAAGTATCGTCACCAACCGAAAGTGCTTCATCAATGATCAAAATGTCGGGATTCACATGTACAGCAATTGAGAAACCTAGCCGAGATTTCATCCCGCTTGAATAACTTTTAACGGGTTGATAAAGGAAATCACCAATATCAGCAAAGCTGACAATATCATCCATTAAGCCATCAATTTCTTCGTTGGTGAGCCCCTGCATCAAAGCTTTTAAACGAATGTTTTCGAGTCCCGTTAAATTACCACGTAAGCCTGCACCAATCGCAATTATTGAAGTATCTCCACGAACATCCACGATACCGGTTGTTTGGGGAATAATACCAGAAATGATATTGGATAATGTCGATTTACCTGAGCCGTTAACACCAATTAAGCCCAGCGTCTCACCTGGCATAATTTTGAGGGAAATTCCCATAAGTGACCAAAAGTGTGGTACCGGTTTACGATTCAGTGCAAAAAAAGCGCGCAGTTTTTCCGACTGAGTTTTGAATAAATCATACTCTTTGGTGACATTTTGCACCATAATTTTATAATCAGTTGTCATTTTTTAAATTCTTCCTAACATCTTTTTTCGATTTATAATGCCATAAACGCCATTATATCAGAGAACCTAACCCGTGTCTTGCTACCTAGTTAGTGATTCTTTAAACCTAAAATATCGGTAATTTGAATCCAGCCAGTGACAGAACCACTCTTAACTTGGTACCAAATCGTCTGATCCTTAGTCACAATTCCGCGAGCCATCACTTTGACTTTTTTGTTTGCCAACTGCTTGGTCCGAACAACCTTTGCTTTATCAGTTGCCGTTGGCACACCATTATAAAACTTGATCGTACCCGGCTTTACCGTTGCGGAACCTTCGTAACTCGCATAGTCTACGCCAGGGGTAATCCTGGTGCTCGTATCAGCATCTGTACTATTAGCAGAAGTTCGGTCAAAACGATCGTGCAAGTCATAGTCCGCAATGATTTTGTTCAGCTTGTTAGCATAGTCCTTATCAGTAGCATAGTTTTCCGCAACAATGTTAGTTGCTGTCATGTATGAACTAGCGTTTTCTCGCCAAGCGCCTTCATAAAGGAAGGGATTCCAAGTCGTACCGCCACGTAACACTTTAGCATAATCGTTTAAAGAAGCCTGCGCTGAAGGATAAACCTTGAAATTAGCCAGCGTATTGTACATTGAGCCACTAGCATTAGCTTCGTTAGTCGACATCGTTATCGAATGCCCATCATAATTACCCTTAACACCGAAGTAATTATGGGCATCCATCGACAGCTGACTGGTTCCCCAATTACTTTCAAGGGCCGCCTGAGCCATCATGACTGAACCATAAAGATGATTCTGGCGACTTACTTTTAATACCGGCTGACTCAGTCGATCAATAAAATCAGTATGTGCATCTGCCTGCGCAGTTTCCGTAGATAATACACTGAGTCCGAGTATCGATACCAGCATAATTGTCAGTTTTTTCCAGAGCTTCATCTTAAAAGTCTCCCATCTAAAATACTAAACCGTTAATATTATATCGGTTTCTGAAGAATGCACAAGTTAATATTTGATAATAAATTGAAAACTTAAACTTTTAAAAAAGGCCCGTACCAGAAGCGGTACCAAGCCCATTTACATTTCCTATTTGGTTATTTCTTCACGGCTAAGGATGATACCCAGCCATTAATTGAACCCCCATGAATTCGGTACCACGTGGTCGTAATGCCACTTTGGATGTGAGTGGCCTTATCATCGATTTTTACCGATTGATTAACCAACGCTTTCGTTGTGGTTAACTGTTTTGCAATGTAAGTAGAATTGAAGACATGATTGTAAACTGGGTAGGCGCTTCCGACTAACTTAACCGTTTTTTTATAGCTAGAATAAGTCGTCTTTGGGAAACTAAGTGCGCTTGAATAAACCCAATACTTTTTCGCCGTGGTTTGTTTACTGAACCGAATGCGATACCAGTTGGTTTTGGTACTAACCTTATAACCACGCGCATCTATCCAAACGGGTCTGCCCTGCCAGCCCCCAACTTTTGACCAGCCGTAATTAGTAGCTTTATATTTGCTACCCTTTACATGATTGTAAACTGCATAGCTTTTATATTTCGAACCTAACGTCGCTGTTTGATTGTCGGCACCAAAATAATATTTTACCGCGCTAGCGTTACTAGTCGGTTTCTTGCTTGGTACTGGTACGCTATCCAACGAATAAAATTTATACGTTTGAATCAGATTAATCAGTGAGGCGCCATAGTTTGGCGCAGTTGCGTAGGTCCCTGTTAACGCATTAGCCGCTGCCACATAGGTTGGCGCATTCTCTCGCCAAGTTCCCGCATAGTAATTTGCGTTCCAAGCAGTCCCATTACGCAAAAGCTGAGCATTATCCGTCATGGATGCAGTGGCATCCGGATATTTTTTAAATGCCGCCTGGGTGTAATAAAGCTGACCATTCTCGTTATACTCTGCAGTACTCATCGTCACGGAAGCACCGTTATAGGCGCCCTTAATACCAAAGTAATTATTAGCACTAGTTGAAAGCTGACTCGTCCCCCAGCCACTTTCCAACGCAGCCTGTGCCATCATTACGGATGGATACAATTTGTATTGATCAGCAACTTTTTTAACAGGCGATGACATATGATTAATAAAACTGTCCGTCGTCGTGCTTGCTTGCACTCTGGTGTGCCCAGCACCAGATAAACCGCATACGACTAAGCCAACGGTGAGTAACCCCACCATCCATTGTTTCCGCATGTGTGCGTCCCCCTCAGATACAACAATTTATCCCTATTATAATTGGAATAGAAGCTGAAAACAAGCACGGTCAGCTATCCTCTGTAATAACCGAGAAAGCTGTGACAAAATTCGATAGATTCCAGAGTTTTGGCGTGTAATTAGACTGTATCAACATATAGAATTAAAGGACAGTGACAACTAATTATGGCTAATAATTAATTGAAATACTTACCAATATAGATTTATGGCACAGTATCCTTGGTTTCGTTAGGAACAAAAAAGAAGACCGACATTACTGCCGCTCTTCTCTCTTATGCTTGCTTCAATTCTCTCTAAATTGAATTAGTATTCTTCACTTAACTTACTTGCCGCCGCTTCATCAATGATAATCGTCACTTGATGATGTTGCTGTAGAAAACTAGCTGGAACATCGGTGGTAATTGGGCCTTCAATCATTGCCTTCACCGCATCCGCTTTTTCTGGACCATATGCTTCCAAAAGAATGTGCTTACTCGTTAAAATTGATGCAATTCCCATTGAGTAAGCGTAACGTGGCACTTCATCTTCGTTATCAAAGAAACGTGCATTAGCTTTGATCGTTGATTCAGTCAGAGCTACCTTGTGTGTTCCAAGTGCCGGATCAGTGCCAGGTTCGTTAAAACCGATGTGACCGTTTTGACCAAGCCCTAAAATTTGCAAATCAATTGGGTTATCCGCAATCACTTGATCATAACGCTTCATCTCGGCTGCTGCATCGCTGTTCAAACCATCGGGCACGTATGAGTGTGCAAATGGTTTTTGGTCAAACAAGTGCTTTTGCATGAAGTAATGATAGCTTTGCGGATGATCAGGCGCTAAGCCAACGTATTCATCCAAGTTAACTGACGTCATTTGACTAAAATCAAGATCACTCTTGGTAAGTTCCTCATAAGTTGTTACTGGTGTACTCCCAGTTGCTAAGCCAAACACTTTAGCGCCATCACGGTAGGCATTTTCAAAAACTTCGAAACCCTTCTGTCCGCCCTCAATACGATCTTTAACGATAATCACATTCATTTTTGCTTTTGTTGATTCTGACATGATTCGCCACTCCTTTTGTTGGTATAGCCCAATAATAAGTCATCTAGACCAATATTGCAAGAAAAATGACCAATTCTGTTTAATAACTTACTTTCCGACTGCTCCGCTGCCTGTCACCACGCTTATTGGCAGCTAATGTATTTTGCTGCGTTTTAAACTTTTTCCAGGTAGCATCGCGCTTCTCAGCTGCTTGCTTATTTTGACTACGCTTCTTAGTGAATTTCATTTTTATCGTCCCTCTCTCTATTGCGCGATTGTACCACGCTAAGCTTTCAGCGTCTACGAAATTGCTTGAAAGCGTCAAATTATCTGTTTCACAAATAGTCTGCTTTCGCCAATAATTCTACAAAAGCGCTATAATGAATTCAAATTCCAAACAGGAGGCTTATCATGCAACATTACGCCAGTAAGTCGCTGAATTCAGCGAAACGCTATAAGTTATTATCTGGAAGTATTATTCCACGTCCAATTGCTTGGGTCACCACGCTAGGAGTAAAACCCACTCAAACTTTGAATATCGCACCCTTCAGCTTTTTTTCGGCCATGTCTAGCGAATTGCCCCTCATCACACTATCTATTGGCCGCAAACATGATCAGCTCAAAGACACTGCTGCTAATATTTTAGATAATCAAGAAGCCGTCGTACATCTTGTGAGTCAATCACTGGCTACTGAGATGAACCAAACAGCTGCTAGCTTGCCCCGAGACCAAAGTGAACTCACCCTTACTCATCTCGATCTTACACCGAGTAAAACCATTTCAGTTCCCGCGTTGACCGCACCCAAAGTCCGGTTTGAAACTACTCTTTATCAGTACGTACCCGTGACTGGCGACAACGCCCAGGTACTCAGCGACCTTTTTATACTTGAGGTCACGGACTTTTACTTTGCCGACGACGTCTTGGATCCAAAGACTTTTCACGTTAATGCAACTCGTCTTGACCCATTGGCACGGCTTGCCGGTTCAACTTACGGGACGGTCGATGACCTATTCGAAATGAAACGTCCATTATAATTTTGCACTAAAAAACATCATCATCAGTTAACTTGGACTGATAATGATGTTTTTGGTTTAACTCAATTATTATTCAACGGTCACACTCTTAGCTAAGTTACGTGGTTTATCAACGTCTAAGCCCTTATTAAGGCTCGTGTAATAAGCAATCAGCTGCGTTGGTACGACACTCAGTAACGGCGTCATCAGCTCATCAACGTCTGGCAGAACAATGTCATCACCGGGTTTAGCTAAGCTTTCAGAAACAATGGTCAGAATATGAGCGCCACGTGCCATGGTTTCTTGCAGGTTTGAACGGGTTAAACCAGCTGTCTTCTCTTGAGTAATAATGCCAATCACTGGTGTCCCCTTTTCAATCAAAGCAATCGTCCCATGCTTTAATTCACCAGAAGCAAAGCCCTCAGCTTGAACGTAGGAAATTTCCTTCAACTTCAAAGCGGCTTCGAGCGACACGTTCTGGTCAACTCCACGACCAATGTAAAAGGCGTTTGGCGTATTCAAGAAAGATGCTTTGGCTAACTCTTCAATCTTATTCTTCTCGTCTACAAGTGCCTGAATGCCTGTTGCAACCAGTCCTAATTGGTGACGAACGTCAAACCGTTGTGCAACGATCTGATTATCAGCCTCACCCAAGGCCTTAGCGAGAATTGCTTCAAGCGCAATCTGTGCAGTGTAAGCCTTAGTAGATGCCACCGCAATTTCTGGACCTGCATGGAGCAACAATGTATAGGTTGCTTCACGTGATAAGGTCGAATTTTGAACGTTAGTAATGGTTAAACTTTCGTAACCACCTGCGTTAACGTTGACTAAGACTTCACGTGAGTCAGCTGTCTCCCCACTTTGTGACAAGAAAATGAAGAATGGTTTCTTAGACAAAATAGGCTCTTCATAAGCAAATTCAGATGAAACATGTACTTCCGTAGGTGTTTGGGTCAGACTTTCAAATAATCGTTTACCAACCAGACCAGCATGGTAACTGGTACCAGCACCCACGATATAAATCCGATCAGCTTGCTTCATTGAATTCAATAATTTATCACTGATCACTGGCTCGCCAGTTTCAGATAAATAAACCTGGGCTAAACGCCGCATCACGTTTGGCTGTTCATCGATTTCTTTCAACATGTAGAATGGATAAGTACCCTTATCAGTTTCGTTGGCATCCATATCAACGTGGAAAGTCTTCCGTTCTACCGACTTGCCATCTCGATCTTCAATTTTAACTTCGTTAGGCTTAATGGTCACAACTTCTCCGTCCATTAACTCCAAGAAGTCGTGAGTTTCGCGCAACATTGCTAAAGCATCAGAACAAACAACGTTGAAACCATCACCGACACCAATCAGTAATGGGCTCTTGTTCTTAGCAACGTAAAGCGTCTCTGGGTCCTCACGATCCATCAACAGAAAGGCATACGAAGAACCTTTGAGTAAGCTCAACGCTTTGGTAAAGGCATCATGCGCATTAAGCCCTTCTTCTACAGCAAATTTATCTACCAACTGAACCATTACTTCAGTATCAGTTTGACTGGTAAAGGGAACGTCGCTTAGATAGTCACTCTTAAGTTCCTGAAAGTTGTCAATTACACCATTATGAACTAAATAGAAACGATCATCTTTTGAAACTTGTGGATGAGCATTAGCAACACTCACAACACCATGGGTTGCCCAGCGAGTATGTCCGATACCAGTTGTCCCGTGAACTTCAGGGCCAACTTCACGTCGTAAATCAGCAATTCGTCCCTTTTCTTTCACGAGAAAATCCTTACCGCTTTGGTCGTTTACATAAATTCCCGCTGAATCGTAACCTCGATATTCAAGCTTTTGTAGACCATCAAGTAAGATTTTTACTGCATTATCACTGCCTGTAACACCGACAATTCCACACATAAGATTTCATCCTCTAATTTTCATAATATTTTAATTGGTATAGACTCAATAAGGTCTCATATATCTATGAACATGTATACTTTACAGTCTTTTAAATTGGTTGTCAATATTTACGTTTAAAATGGTATAGATTGAAAACGCGTACTTACGTTGGTAAAGCTAAAAAAAGCGGTTTTCAAACGCTATTGTTTGAAAACCGCTTTTTTGTTTCATAGAATTACTCGATTCCAACTTCACTCTTAACCACTTCGACGATTCGATTAACATAACCATCGACAGCTTCTTGAGTTGGCGCTTCTGCCATGACTCGCAATAATGGTTCAGTCCCACTAGGACGAACTAAAACGCGACCATCGCCAGACATCTCTTTTTCAACTGTATCAATAATCCCTTTGATAGCAGGATTATCTAAAGCTGCTTTCTTATCAGCAACTTTGACGTTAATCAGTTGTTGTGGGTAGTCTTGAACATCAGCTGCGAGTTCGGACAATTTTTTACCGGTTTCCTTCATAATGTGTAAGAGTTGTAAACTGGTCAACATGCCATCGCCAGTTGTGTTAAAGTCCAAGAAAACAATGTGGCCAGATTGTTCACCACCGAGGTTGTAGCCGTTAGCAAGCATTTCTTCAACGACGTAACGATCCCCAACCTTAGTTTTAACACTGGTTAGCCCATGTGCTTCCATGGCTTTGTACATCCCCAAGTTACTCATTACAGTGGTCACGATGGTGTCCTTTTTAAGACGGCCATGTTCGGACATGTATTTCCCACAAATATACATGATCTTGTCACCATTGATCACGTTACCTTCTTCATCAACCGCAATGCAACGGTCACCGTCGCCATCAAAAGCCAACCCAATGGAAACACCCTTTTCAACCACAAACTTTTGCAGCTGTTCCGGATGTGTTGAGCCCACCTGATCGTTAATGTTCAACCCATTAGGCGTGGTTGCAATGGTATCGAACTCAGCACCCAAATCAGCATATAATCGCGAAACTAAGTTGCTGGTTGCACCATTAGCTGAATCAACCGCGATGTGCATGCCAGTAAGATCATCGTCAATCGTCTGTTCCAAAAATTGAATGTACTTTTGACTGCCTTCTTGGTAATCTTCAACAGTCCCTAAGCCCTTAGCAGCTGGCCTTGGTAAAGTATCTTTCTGTTCCAGCAGCTTTTCGATTTCATCTTCCAGATCATCAGAAAGCTTGTAGCCATCAGCACCAAAGAATTTAATTCCGTTATCTTCAACTGGATTGTGTGAAGCCGTCAGCATCACACCGGCATCCGCACCCTGCGTACGCACCAAGTAGGCCACTGCAGGCGTAGTAATGACGCCAAGACGTAAAACTTCAATTCCAACAGATAAGAGACCGGCCACGATTGCTTCTTCCAACATCTGCCCTGAAATTCGTGTATCACGAGCAACTAACACTTGTGGTTGCTCACGTTCAGTAGCGTGTTCTGTCAATACATAACCGCCTGCTCGACCAAGTCGAAAAGCCAGTTCTGGGGTTAACTCCTGGTTAGCAATACCACGTACACCATCAGTTCCAAAATACTTCATGTTTAATTTTCCTCATTTCCAGATTATCATTTAGATTCAGTTGTAATCGTTACCTTAACGCTAGCAGGATCCGTTCCCGTAACCTTGTTAGCTTCTGCATCTAAACTAATTGTTTTTGTTTTTTGATTTTTAACATCACTGACATCAACGTCTGCATCAAATTCTGATATAGCCTTTAACTCCGACTCAGAACCAAAGACCTGAATGGACTTAGTACTGCTTTGGAAACTATATTCCTGATTGCTATTGGCGTTTTTTGCTTTAAATTTCAGGGGTACCTGCTTCGAATGGCCCCTTGCCGTAATCGGTAGGTTAACTTGGGTAGTAGCAGGGGTCAAGATGACGTTCACTGTCTGACCATTCTTATCTAGTGCCTCGATAACGGCCTCACTGTTCACGGATTTCTTGGTATTTTGAGCCAAGTTCAATTGTGCAACAACCCTACTGATTCGATCAATCTCACCCTCAGCACCAGTGGCTTTAACACTGGTAACATCGCTATTTGCACTACCGGCAACGTAATTTTTAGCAATCCGCGTCTTATCATACTGGACACTAACTGGAAAACTTACCGTTTGTCGAGGCTGAATATTAACTTTAATATTAGCTGGCGCAATTTGGTAGCTGATATCACGGTTTAAGCCGTCCTGTTTTAACTTAACCGAATGTTCGCCGGGTTTGAGACCAGTCAAATTAGCGAACACCCTGAAATTTTGCGTATTCGCTGTAGCGGTAACTAAAGCGGCCGGACCGCGTAAATGAACCTTTACTTTTTCTGGATAACCCGTGACGAAATACTTATCCGAATCCACGTTCAATCTCAATTGAACGGAAACGGTTTTATGTTCCGTAGCCGTTAGGGTCGTGGAATTAGTCCCTCCCGTATTATTCGTTTGCTGAGTTGAGATACTTTTAGAACTATTTACGTATAAAAATAAGCAGACAGCCAAAAATAAGGAAATCAACCGATAAGTCCAACGACTATTGAAAATTTTCTTCATCACCGCTTCCCTCCCCTAAAGAACTGGATAAACAGGTCAACCAGCCAGCTTAGTGGATTTTTCGGTTGTTCAGGTTCTTGATCCTTGATCAATTCGTTGTTCAAAAACTTCAAATAATCATTTTGATCCATATTACGGAGCAACTCGTTATTCTTAGTAATCGAAACTTCACCCGTTTCTTCTGAAATAACGATGGTTAAAGCATCCGTTACTTCAGAAATACCAACCGCGGCACGGTGCCGAGTTCCTAATTCTTTAGGAATCAGATTACTGTCAGACAGCGGCAGATAAGCCGCTGCAACAGCCACTTTATTATTCCGAATAATGACTGCACCATCATGCAGAGGCGTGTTAGGAATAAAAATGTTGATCAGCAACTCGCCAGTAATCTTGGCATCCAATTCGATTCCTGTTTCGATATAGTCTTCCAGTCCAGTGTCCATTTGAATGGTCATTAAAGCACCAATTCGACGTTTAGACATGTACTGAATGGCTTTATCCAGAGCGGCAATCATCTGTTTCTCAGCTTCGTTTACCTGTCGATTGCGGACAAATACAGAGCCGCGACCGAGATTTTCCAACCCGCGTCGAATCTCTGGTTGGAAAATAATAATCATGGCAATGACACCCCAGTTAATCACTTGGTCCATTAACCATGAAACTGTTCCAAACCCCACGTAAACCGCAATGATCTTGACTAAGACAATCACGATGATTCCACGTAAGAGCTGAACAGCTTTGGTTCCTCGCAGCAGCATAATCAGTTCGTAAAAAACAAACCAGACGACGAGAATATCGAGGAGGTTTACGATGTTATGCCACGTCAAAAAGCTACTCCAATCAAGATTCATTTGATAATTTCCCTCCAAAAATCTATTCAGGTAACATTATAGCACGCTGACCACTATTTTTTGGAATCACCAACATATTTCTGATGTCAGTAAATACGAAATTTCAAGATTTTTGTAAACCAACTGAAATTTCATGTCACTGCTCAAGTAATCTGTTATTATTTGAGTAGTGATATTTTGAACAGGGAGATGATCTCTTGGCGGGTCACGCACGCTGGCAAATTCGGATTTTCGTAGTGCTGTGGCTGTTATTTTTGTGGCAGTTCGCACATGAGCCTTTTACTTTTTTAATTTTAAATACTTTCTTGGGCTATTTACCCATCGAAATTAGCTTTCATCTTAGTAAAGAACGGCCTAAAAGCGGGCTTTTTTTCTGGTTGATCGTTCTTTTGTGGTTACTCTTCTATCCAAATGCACCCTACTTGTTAACCGATCTCTTTCACCTTTCACTTCTGAATCCTTATGGCGTTGATGGGCTACTACAGTTAAATCTGCATGTTTGGATTTACTTTACCTATCTTTTGATCAGTGTTTTATTCTGTGTCATTCTTGGCTTCTGGAGTTTAAACTACGTCGCCAACGTCATCGCTCAACGATACCTAAGGGGAAATTCTTGGCTTCAGACGATTTTAGTCCTGATTCTCACTTTCCTGTCATCCGTTGGTATTTACGTTGGTCGATTTATGCGGATTCATACCGTTTACCTATTCATCTCACCAGAACTGATTACTGACCGGTTGCTACATATGTGGACGCCTACCATGCTCGTTTTTGTTGGGCTGATGACACTCATTCAGCTAATTGCTTACTGGCTAGTATACTTAGCCTATCATAGCCAGATGGCTAATGAACAGGCAGCCAAAGAAATCACGGCTGTCAAAGAGGACTCCGAAGAACAGCAATCGCAAAAATAAATCATACCATTTAAAAGGGGAGTCCAGTTAACGCTGCAATGTTAACTGGACTCCCCTTTAAGCTCCTAAATTCATTAATCAAGCTCATCATTAACGGCCATCATCAATACGTTTTCAGAGTAGTTAATGTACTGCCGAAGCCTCCCTGACATTTGCCAAGTAATATTACCTGATTCAAGCAGAGACTGAACGCCTGTCCGCTCAGCACCTAGAGCAATCACTCTGAGCTGATTAAGCTGTTTAGCATATTCTGACCGTGAAACTCGCTGGTCTTTACGCGCACGTTCAACGCGATTGCGATAAAACACAACTAAGTGATAAATAGCTTGCTTGTCCAACGCTTGTGGATCAACCTCATCATCACCTAGATATTTTGAAAGTGCTTTGATCGCCGATTTCGCACTTTCGCGGTCAATCAGTAGCCATTCATTACTAGTAGCCTTATTTTGTGATTGGTGAACGGCTGACCTAACCCATTGTGAGGTTCTGTGAAGAAAAGATGACCAACTTCTTAAAGGCGCAAAATCCAAATGACGATTAGGATGATTAATTCGTTGAACAGCACGTTTGATCGTTCGACTAGCGGAATGGTATGCCTGCGATGAGATCTGATGGTGGGCGTACAGCCTATCTAATGCTGATTGTTCGCCCTTCAAGCCCACTTGCCGCAAAGTAACTTCATCATCAACGACCTGTTTTCTATCTTCATCATCACGCGTTTTTAACTCTAGCCTGCGAATAATAAACTGATAATCTAAAATTAAATCATAAGCAGCACGCTGATTTTCAATGCGACGATGTTCTTCAATAGCATTAATTGCCAACCGCATAATGTATATTCTGGCCTCTGCCTCACTCAGTAAATGAGGCTCATTAGACTGTTGTTGATCGGTCTCATTTTCATCAAGCTCATCATCCAACTCATCACTAAAACTGGCTCGTGTCTGAAGCGGCACTGGATTATCTGGTGCCACTAACGGTAAAGTGACAACCGCAGCTACCAAACTAATAATAATCACGCCAGCAGCCACAAATAACACTAACGACCGCTGTGGAAACGCCTGTCCAGAAGCCGTAACCAGTGGCAGTGACAGCACACCTGCCATAGTAACGGCACCCCGAACACCCGACAAACCAGCTAAAAGGGCCACCCTTAAACTGGGCCGTCTCGGTTTACTGATTCCTTGGTACAAGTAAATCCAAACCACTCGAATCAGCAATAAAATCAGCCACGCACCAAACGAATAACCAACTGCTTGGAACGTATTGAAGTGAACATCATTGATAATCTTAGTCGTTGCAAGCGGCAACTCATCACCTAGAATCAAAAACACAATTCCGTTTAGAAGATAGACAATAATATCCCAAGTCTTCTCGCTAACCAGTTTAAGTTCTGGTGAGTCTTCTACGAGTCGATTCCCCTGGGTGTGGGAAACCACACCAGCAGTTACCACGGCAATCACCCCTGAGGCATGGAGGATTTCTTCAGTGATCACGTACACCACAAAGGGCGTCATCAACTGTAAAACCGTATTAAAAATAACATCGTTAATGCCTTGCTGTCTCAACAGATTCCGTAAAAATTCGATCATCAGCATGAGAACAAAGCCGGCCAAGAAGCCAAGAATACTGATATACAAAAAATCGCCAACCGCATGACTGAACGAAAAGACGCCCGTAACAGTCGCTGCTACCGCGTATTTAAACGCAATCAGCCCTGAAGCATCGTTGACCAAACTTTCACCACTAACCAGGTGTAGGATTCTATCTGGCAGTTTCACTCGCTTTGAAATCGATTGAACGGCTACGGGGTCAGTAGGCGACAGAATTGCCGCTAGTGCAAAACTAACCGAAAGCGATAATCGCGGAATCATTAAATAAATAAAGTAACCGCCCACCACGGTCGTCAAGAACACAAGCAAGATGGAATTAGCAAAGATGGGGCCCCGCAGCTGCCAGAGTTCCCGTTTAGGAAAGCGTCGTCCATCATTAAACAGCAACGGAGCAATAAAGAGTAGCAAAAACCAGTCAGTGTCTAACGGAATCTCGATTTCCCAAAATAGCGCCATCACTAATCCCAGAGCAATTTGAATTAAACTTACCGGAATAAAGGTTAGATAGTGGCTGATGACGTTGGAGATCAAAACTAACACAACTAATAAAATAACCGCTTCAACTATCAGCAACTAGCATCCCCCTCTCGTTAAATCTAAACCGGATCCTCTCCAATTATTCGTACCTCGGTCTCCAATTGAACCCCCGCCTGGGTTAAAACGGTACCTTGAACGTGTTGAATCACTGCCAGGTAATCGGAAGCCGTGGCATGGTCAACGTTCACAATAAATCCTGCATGTTTGGTTGAAACTTGCGCACCGCCAAACTGATAACCTTGAAGACCTGCGTCATGAATCAATTTACCAGCAAAATAACCAGTTGGCCGCTTAAAGACACTGCCGCATGATGGTAAATCCAACGGCTGTTTAGCTGCTCTACGGGCGTTTAGATCATCCATTTTAGCCTGAATCTCAGTAGCATTACCTGACTGCAGTTTAAAGGTCGCTGTGATGACAATATCGCCTTCGTCTTGCACCCGACTGTGTCGGTAGCCAAAATCTAACTCATCTCGCTGAATCGTTTTTAGCGTTGCTTGCGGTGTCAGCACCGTGACGGAGTCAGCAACCATACTGATTTCGCCACCGTACGCACCGGCGTTCATAAAGACGGCCCCACCAACACTTCCGGGAATTCCGGCAGCAAACTCAAGTCCCGTCAGGCTTGCACGCTGAGCAACTTTGGTAACTTCAATCAGAGAAGCACCCGATTCAGCCAAAATTTCATTGTCTTTCACTTCAACGTGATTCATGCTGGTCAAAATCATCACCAAACCACGAATACCGCCGTCTTTAACAATTAAATTACTGGCATTGCCAATCACCGTAACCGGTAATCCCTGCTTGTTGGCATAGATTACTAATTCTTGGACTTCAGCCAAACTTACTGGAAATGCCAAGAAATCAGCCTTGCCTCCCGTTTTGGTATTCGTATAGTTTGATAATGGTTCGTTTTGCATCAACTTCACCTTTGGAAAAGTTGTAATGATGTCTGCCGTCATGATTTAAGTTCCTTTCGCTACTCAAATATTTCATAAAATAATATATTCATATAATACCATGCCTGTTACCGCAAACGAAAGGTTAGTGGCACAAACAAGGTCTGTCACTTTATTTTCGACAACATTTTAATCAAATGATTATCGTCTAAAACAACCCAAAAATGATAAACTAAAGTTGAATGATTTCATCAAGAAAGGATGTCTCCGCCTTGAAATTTATTAGTTGGAACGTTAACGGTCTTCGAGCCGTTGTTAAGCACGACTTTATGACTGCATTTAACGATTTAAACGCAGATTTTTTCTGTGTCCAAGAAACTAAAATGCAGCCTGATCAGCTCAAGTTGGATTTACCCGGTTATCATCAATATTTTAACTCCGCCGATCGTAAAGGTTACTCAGGTACGGCCATCTTCACGAAGCATCAGCCAATCAATGTCACTTACGATATCGGTACTGATGAGTTTGATCATGAAGGTCGTGTAATCACCTTAGAGTATTCAGATTTTTACTTAGTAACCTGCTATACACCAAATTCGGGAACGGGCCTCAAACGATTGGACTTTCGAATGGGTTGGGAAGATGCTTTTCAAGATTACATTGATCAACTGAACACGCAAAAGCCTGTCATTCTGTGCGGTGATTTAAACGTTGCTCACGAAGAAATTGATATTAAAAATCCGAAAACAAACCATAAAAACGCTGGCTTTACTGATCAGGAACGAGAGGCCTTTACCCGTTTTCTCGCACGTGGCTATACCGACACTTTCCGTTACTTTTACCCGGATGTCACCAACCGTTATTCTTGGTGGAGCTACCGATTTAATGCCCGTGATCGCAATGCCGGATGGCGTATCGACTATTTTGTCACCAGTAACGCCATCCAATCCAAACTGGAATCTGCTGACATTAAAGACACTATTTTCGGCTCTGATCATTGCCCCATCTCCTTGACAACCACTGGGCTTCACGTATAATTTGTATGACTTGAAAGGGGTGGCCCATTTGAACTTTGTTGCAATGGATTTCGAAACCGCCAACGGTAAACGCTATTCTGCCTGTTCACTAGCATTAACGATTGTTCGTAATAATCAGGTAGCTGATGAGTTTTATACGCTGATCAAACCTGACACCGATTTTTTCTGGCGCAACATCCAAATTCACGGCATTCACGAATCAGACGTTGCTGATGCGCCTGACTTTCCAACGATTTGGCCGCATATTCAATCCTTATTTACACCAGAGCAGTTGGTGATCGCCCATAATGCCCAGTTTGATAATAGCGTCTTGCGTCAAACTTTGAATCACTATGGCATGACTTCACCGGCCTACCTAACATTGGATACGGTGAAAACCAGCCGGCAATTTTTACCAACGCTTGAAAACCACAAACTCAATACGGTTGCTGATGCATTAGGTATTTCACTTGAACACCACCATAATGCTCTAGACGACAGCTTGGCTTGTGCTAATATTTTATTGACCGAAACAAAAACTTTCGGCCAGGATGCCATTAAACCGTTCATTAAAATGGCTTAATCTGTAATAATAACAATAAAAATAAGCTGATTTACCAAAACCTGGTAATTCAGCTTATTTTTGTTGTCTATTTAACAGCTAACTGCATCTCAGAAGCCTCAACAACTTCCCCAGTGGAGGTCGTGACCTGGGTCGTTTTAACAGTCTGAAAGCCAATATCTTCATACAGTTTTACGGCGTGTTTATTTCGTAGCTGCACCGTTAAACTGATGACTTGAAAACTACTGCTTAAAGCTGCCCAATCAAGAGCGGTCAGCATGAGTTCCCTGCCGATTCCGTGATGCCAATATTGCTTGAGGACTGCCACCCCAATCTCACCAGTCGAAGAATCGGCAGTCGGTAAAATTGTCACCAGCCCCACCAGTTCATCATCTCTTACAGCTAGTAAGATAACCTGTTGTGTTGACATGCTGATCTGTTTGATTTGTTCACTTTCAGTGGCTGAATCAACGTCATCACTACTATCTTCAAAAGTAGTCGATTCAGTTTTAAGCATCGTAAGTAGATTTAAAACTGCTTCAGCATCCGTTGCCACTGCTTTACGAATAACTAATTCCGGCTCTTTTGCCATGTTATTTCTCCTGTAACTTTGAGACCATCGTTTCAAACCGCTGCCCATGAGGATCAAAAATCAGTTCACGTTGATTCTCACCCTCATCATCTAGTCGTTTGAACGCGATCCGTAAGTAATCATCTGGCAGTTCATCTGCCACAAATTTCGACCATTCCACAACGCTGACACCATCGCCATTGAAGTATTCATCCAGTCCAAGTTCATCACCACTACCATCTTCCAGTCGATACACATCCATATGGTAAAGTGGCAAACGGCCGTCCTGATACTCCCGAATAATGGTAAAAGTTGGCGACTTAACGTTCCGTTTGATGCCTAATCCAGCTGCTAATCCTTTAGTAAATGTCGTTTTCCCCGCACCTAAATCACCATCCAGTAAAATAATATCCTTCGGCGCTAAGAGTGGTGCAATTTTTTGACCAATTGCCATCGTCTCTTCTGGTGTTGAAACTTTAACTGTAAATGCCATAATATCTCCTTAAATCAAAAGGAGCCGGGGCAATAATGCTGCCGACAGCTCCAAAATTTTGTCAATTTTAAAATTTATTCAACAGCCTGAGCCGCAGTAATAATCGTTACTTTATAGACATCTTCTTCGTTGCAACCACGTGACAAGTCAGATACTGGCGCATTCATACCTTGTAACAGTGGGCCAAGTGCTTCATAACCGCCTAAACGCTGAGCAATCTTGTAACCAATATTGCCAGCTTCAAGTTCTGGGAAAATAAAGACGTTAGCGTGACCAGCAACTTTTGAACCAGGTGCTTTGCTTGCAGCAACTTCTGGTACTACCGCAGCATCGAATTGAAGTTCACCATCGATTGGAACATCTGGTGCCTGTTCTTGTGCTAATTTAGTTGCTTCTTGAACTTTAGTGACTTGATCAGCCTTAGCGGAACCCTTGGTTGAGAAGCTTAACATGGCAACCTTAGGATCAATGCCATACTTTCTAGCAGTTTCAGCACTTTGAACGGCTACTTCAGCCATCCCAGCGGCGTCTAAGTCAATGTTGATGGCACTGTCAGCAAACATTAAGCGTTCTTCACCCTTTAAGAGGATAAAGTAACCGCTAATACGTTTAACACCGGGCTTTGTCTTAATAATCTGCAATGCGGGACGAATCGTATCACCAGTTGGGTGATCAGCACCAGAAACCATGGCATCTGCTTCACCAAGGTAAACCATCATCGTGCCCCAATAGTTAGAATCTTCAAGCATCTTAGCTGCTTGTTCTGGGGTATTCTTACCCTTCCGACGTTCAACCAGCGCATCCAGCATCTTCTTCTTCTCATCTTCAGAAGCATTCTTTGGATCTACTAATTTAACACCAGTTAAGTCAATCCCTTTTTCACTGGCAGTTGCTTTGATCTTATCAACGTTACCAAGTAGGACCGGCTGTAGTAATTTCTCTGAAGCTAGTCGGCTGGCTGCACCAATAATTCTAACATCCTCGCCTTCAGGTAAGACAACCGTCTTATTCAAACCACTAATCTTTTGCTTTAAACTATCAAAAAGTTCCACAATATAGACCTCCAGATTTTGAAATTCCAACTAGTCAATTCTCTCTTGACGCCTCATGCTGCGGTGTCGGCTCCTCAGCAGTAACGTGCTCAGGCAACTGCCAGTCAATTGGTGTTTCTCCCAGTGATTCAAGTGCGATGTTGGTCTTAGAAAACGGCTTTGAACCAAAGAAACCTCGATTAGCTGACAAAGGACTTGGATGAGCTGATTGAATGACAATGTTTGCTTTAATATCAATCAGACTGATCTTACTTTGCGCCGCTCTACCCCATAGAATAAAAACTACGGGTGTAGGCCTCTCGGATAGCTTATGAATAGCAGCATCCGTCAATTGTTCCCAACCTTTTCCCTTGTGAGAAAACGCTTGACCATTACGAACGGTCAGGACTGAGTTCAGTAACAAAACACCCTGTTTCGCCCATTTTTCAAGGTAACCATGATTAACTGGCTTAATACCTAAGTCAGACTCCAGTTCCTTGTAAATATTTCTCAGGCTAGGCGGAATCTGAACCCCAGGCAGAACCGAAAAGCTCAATCCATGAGCTTGATTAGGCTCATGATAGGGATCCTGACCCAGAATAACGACCTTCACCTTTGAAAAAGGGGTCCACTGGAAAGCTTCAAAAATATGAAACATGTCCGGATGGATATTTTGTGTTTGATACTCATGAACAAGAAAAGTACGCAAATTTTGGTAATATGCCTTTTTAAATTCGGGCTCCAAAACTGGCCACCAATCATTGTGAATAAACGGTTTCATTCCCAACACCTCAACGTTCATTCTATCATAGATTTTCACGAATTATTAGTCATAACCACTAAAATCGTCTGAACAGTTTTCTTTGAGTGCTTTTAGTAGACATTGGAATTGTTACACAACCCTTGTAATCAGTAAATTCTAAAATTGATAGTCCATCAGACTCAATTTAGCCACTATCCATGTTAGAATGAATGGTAAATATGTAAATACAACTACTGATTTACGACAAAATGATTGGAGGGCTTCCATGCGCACACTGTATATTCGTCAAGACAGTTTATCTGCTAAGGGGGCCAGTGTTGTTCGAGATGCTGATCGACGTTCCATTTATCTTTTAATTGGCAAATGGGGAAGACACCAAGACGCGCTTTCACTGTACCAAATTAGCGGTGATTTACTAGCTGAACTTCGGCAAACTTCACTAGGGCTACTGCCCCATTTTGATATTTACTATCAAGGTAATAAAGTTGGTGCAATTTCCAAACGACTAGGCTTCTTTAACGAAATGATTTACATTAGTAATCTACATTGGATCATTGTTGGTAATTTTGTCACTGGTAATTATAAAATTTATCATGGCACCTCAATAATTATGACATCTCATAGCGATGGTGAGCTTCGAGGAATGCAAATTGTTTCTCAGCAATTAGAACCCATCTGTATCTGTATTGCAGCCACATTAGATCACTGGGCTAGTGGCCATAGTCAACTCAAAAATCCAGCTCAAGCTTGGCACGCCTCGCTTAAACGCCAAATGGGATTACGTGGTAATCGGGCTTGGCACTATGCTAATCATCAAGTTGATCACAAAATGACCCATTAATCAATTTATCGGATAAAATTATAATTGTACTTTGCCTCAAATCTTCAACATATCAAGCTAGAAAAAAACACGTATTCCCAAGTGCAGGAATACGTGTTTTTGCGGTTCTACAATATCTGTTGTTGGTAATAGATTATATCTATTACTGACAACAGATTTTTTGTACACTATTAAATAAAAAACGGGCATTCCCGCC
>NZ_BCMJ01000011.1 GCF_002583405.1 Secundilactobacillus silagincola
AGGATAGGCTTATTTAAGTGTATCCAATATTTAACAACCTACCATTCAATAAGCAATGAAAAAGCTTGAAGCGCTTGACTTTTGGTAGAAAAAAGTTCCGGTTGTGACGTCTCGTCACTCCCAGAACCCACTAATCTTCAATTTGACTCATATCTTGCCAATCCAAAACACTTCTATTCAGGCTATAAGCATCAAAACCCGCACGATTCAAAATTTGAGCTGCTGAATTGGCATTCACACACAACCGCCCCCGACAGTAGACGATGATTTTTTGATCTTTTGGCAGACGGCTCAAGGAATCAGATAATTGATCTAAAGGAATATTAATTGCACCATCAACATGGTTTTCAGCGAATTCATCCTGGGGACGAACGTCTAAAAGAAAAGTCTCCTTTTGCATCCTTTGAGCTTCTGTTAAGGACACCGTTTTAACATCTGGAATATGGTCGGCCTGTTGCTCGATGTGTTGCATCTCAGACATTGAATTTTCACCAACGTTAATCAGTAATCGAATCAAGTCACTTATCTGTGAAGAAGCTAACCGATAGATAATGCGGTTACCCAGTCTGGTTGTTTTAACCAAATGACTGTCTTTTAAAACTTGAAGGTGGCGCGAAGTATTAGCAATACTCATCCCGGTTTCTTTAGAAATCTCTTCAACCGACTTCGAAGCCTGCGTCAGCAAATCCAGAATTTCTAAACGCCGATTACTGGCAATGCCTCGACTTAGTTGCGCTAGTGAATTGTATAATTCGTCTTTATAGTTAACTGATAGATTTTCCAACGAACGTGCCCTCCTATTTTAGCAGTAATCTCGTGAACTACTAGAATAGAATAGCATACTTAATTCGATAAGGAATAAATATCGCATCCGTTAATGTTTATTTCTAGGGTCTATTAACCCAAAAAGCGACTAATTTTCCAATACAGAAAACTAGTCGCTAAAGTATTTATTACAGTTCTATCGGAGCCGTCGCAAATTTCTCTTCCAATGCATTAACATCATCTAGCCCAATAAAGTGATTAAATTGTGGGAAAGTCACCATCTTGTCAATTTGTCGTTCCGTTGTACCAAGTTCAACCATGTCACGTAGTAGTTTTTCGGTTGAATACGTTGTCGTATATACCAGTACATTAGGATGGATAGCAATCGTGAAGCCCATTTCATGAATTTCTTCATTAGAAAGCAGTGGTGTTTTACCATTCTCAATCATATTAGCCATCACTGGTACGTCAGGGAAACTATCGGCTACTTTTTGCAAATCATCTTTGGTTTTCGGTGCTTCAACAAAGACCAAGTCCGCACCAGCTTCATGATAATGACGTGAGCGGTCAATTGCACTCTGTAACCCTGTTACCGCATAAGCATCCGTTCGTGACATAATGAGAAAATCATCATGTTGTCGTGCATTAACAGCCGCTTGAATCTTGCTAACCATTGCCTCTTCTGAAATAATGGTTTTCCCATCCATGTGACCGCAGCGTTTTGGCCAAGTTTGATCTTCAATAAAGAGCCCAGCAGCGCCCATGTTTTCGTAAACGTGAACGAGGCGCTCGATATTTTGCTCATCACCGTAACCCGTATCAGCATCAATGAAAACGGGAATATTTACGGCATTAATAATTTCCCGCGCACTATCACTCATCAGACCAAAATCCGCAATCCCACGATCTGGCTGTGCTAAGCGATCAGCTGAAGTTGCATAGCCTGCCTGAAAAATGGCCTTAAAACCAGTTTTCTCAGCAATCTTCGCACTCAACGCATTGGGAGCAACAACCATGTTAACTAAATCACCACTAAAACACATATCTTTGAAAGCTTTACGCATTCTCGCTGCTTTATTCATATATTTTATACCTCCGCCTTTGTCAAAAATTGCTGTGCTGCTTGTTCCTCGGCCGATTGCCTAGCAGCCGACAGTACACCAGTGTAAAATAATGCACTAAATCCTTGGTCGGCCAAATCTTCAGCAGAAGCGAACTGATCTCGAACAGTATTGACGACTAGGCCAAATGATTCGTTCTTTGTCATATCAGCCACCGCTGCAAATTGATCTGGAGTGACATGACCCACGAGCACAAAATCAGCTAACTGATTTTGCTGTATGTATTGAATTCGTTTGCGTAAACCATCAGCTCCATATTCTTGGACGCCATCTAACTCGGCAAACAACATTGTTTCCTCATCATCGAAAGCGGCTCTGCCAGCTTTTAACTTAGCAACAAAATCGCTAAACTCAATCATCGTGACTTCATTTTGGGCAGTATGTGCTGGAAAAATTTGGTCATTTAAAACGATGCCTGCTGCACCCGAACGTTCCAAATCTTGGACTACATAGTAGGTGGTTAACTGATTACCAAAACCAGATTGCGCGTCAACAATGACTGGAAAATTGCCGTGTTCTTTCACATGTCTTAACTCAGCCGATAACTCTGAAGGTGAAATTAATCCTTCGTTCGTTGCGCCAAGTTGGGCCCGTACCACGTCGTAACCATTGAAATATGCCGCATTAAAACCATTTTTCTCAACTGTATTGGTTGATTGAGCATCCATCGTTCCAATTACGGTGGTTACTGATTTCTGATCAAATACCTCTTTTAATGTCATTTAATAATGTGCCTCCCAAATTAATTTATATGTATTGCACGGTCTCAAAAAACCGTTTAATTCTGATACCAGAAGAATCAATGTCAATTACAATCATTCAACTCATCACGCCTGATGAATAATTGATTAAAATGATAATCGAAATTTAATAAACAAGAAAGGTCACTCTTTTACCTTTATCGGGTAAAAAAATGACCTAAAGTGAAAATTGTTGGAGATGAACCCAATCCTGCTTCGTAATTGGGGTATTGATAACGATGATGGGTTTCGCTATTTTAGTCGTTTTAATCGCAAAATTAGTGACTATGAGATCATATGGTTCATCGTCACCAGCCAAAACAACGTTATATTCCTCCTTAAGATGGTCATGTACCTGTTTAAACAACCATTCACGATAGCTTGGCGTAGCATCAATCACTAATCGAACCCTTAACGATGGATTCAAAACCGTCGTATCAAAGTACGTCAAAACCACCGTGACATACTGAGCTGACAGATAGATTAAGTTGTTAAACACTGGATTCCCTGTTGCTTTTAAATTCAATAATAAATGGGTTACTGCTTTAATGACCCATGGCCGCTTAGTAACCAGTTCATCTGCGATACTAGCGCGATCTAAGAGCAGACCACCCACCGTAAATATCATTGTATAGGTATGTAAAATATTCAATGAACTCGTTAATTTTAACTTTTCAGTCTCATTATTAAGGAATCCGAATTGCTTCTGGAGTTCATCAAGAGCTAAAACACTCCCCTTATTAACCACGCCAGTAGTACCCAATACTTCTGGTTTCAGGCAATGTGTAAAAAAGAGCAGACAATAATCAAAAAAAGTATTTTCATCTGGATACTGATTATCAAAAATACCCGGTAAATCAGCTATTTTTTTATGATTGAAAGTAGCTCGCGTTACGACTGTTGGTATTTTTACGAAGGCATTTACTTGTTGTCTTTGCTGACAAATCACAACCCAATAACTCAGTTGCTGTTGCGTAATATTATCCAGATTTATTCCAATTTTATCCGCCCACCGATTAATTTGTAGAACAATCGTTTGTTGATCCACATGCTCAAACGGCCATTCAAATCGCGAGTAAGTTTCCCAGTAAACTCGGTAGTAACATAGCCGGATCATTGCTTCTGGTCCAACCAAAATATTAGTCGCAGGTGAATACCGCAAACCGTATAAAGCAAGGTGTGTTTGCATCTTTTTCACGTGCCGTTTAGCAGTCGAAAAGCTACTAAAATATCGTTCTGAAAAGTCTCCAAGTGAATCTGCGGTCCGTTCAAACGTTGAGCGTATTAGTTTGGTCATTAATGATTCCTTCGTCAAAAAAGACAGGATACGGTCCAGATTCACTTTGGCACTGCGTTGTAATTCAACCCCGTCAGCATTGACAAGCAGCGATAAGTCAGTTGGTTTAAAATTATTTTTGATCAATACTTCTAACTCGTCTAGATGAGTTGTTACGGTGTGACGATCAACACCTAAATCATGTGCGATACTAAGAATCCGATTACTGCCAGGATGATTATCCAGATACCGAATCAATTTAACATTGATCGTATCCCGAACCATGAATGGTTGCATTTTTAAGTCTCCTTATATGATAAAACGATTAAATTATCCTTGTAATTATTAAAATAAGATTATATACTATACCTTGTCAATTACAAAACTTGTGTTTCATTATAGGTCTCAATTTCGCTATAAATACGGAATTAACAGCATCATATTCACGACATAATCATTCAACTAATCACGCCAACTATATCTACTTGGAGGAATTATTATGTCTGATAACATAGCTTCTGCAATTGCTGTACCGCAAGATGATACAGCTGCAACACTGCTACATAGTATGAATACGATTCAAACAACAAAAACCTTTCGCCGAATCTTCTCTTTATCAGCAATCGGTCTTTTTCTAGATGCCATGGACATTTATCTAGCCAGTGGTACCTTGAATAGTTTTACATCCAGTGGCTTTTCAACTTCTGTCCAGAATTCAATCTTCTTATCTGCTGGATTCCTTGGCCTATTTTTAGGCTCTATATTTGCTAGTGTTATTGGTGATTCAAAAGGTAGAATGAAAGCTTTTCAATGGAACTTACTTCTTTTTGGGCTCGCCACTTTTATTGGTGCGTTCTCCCCTAATATGATCTTTTTGATTATTACTCGTTTTATTGCTGAAATTGGTCTCGGTGCCGAAATGGTCACCAGCTTTTCAATCATCAACGAGTTTGCACCAATTGCATCGCGGGGTAAATGGTGTACGTTAGCATCTTGCCTTGCAAACATTGGCGCGCCAGTCGCAATGTTGCTATGTCTATTCATTATTCCACACTTTTCTTGGCGTGGTATGTTTTTCATCAGTGGTGCCTTGGCAATGGTCTTCAGTTACTTCAGACACGATTTGCCTGAATCTCCTCGCTGGGACATTCAGCATCAAAAATACGATGAGGCAGCCGAAACCATCAATATGCTTTTTTCAGAAATGAAAGCCGAAAAAAAGCAGCCGCTTGAATATCACAGTACAAAAAAGAACAATAACAGCACAGATCAACACTTGGCCCGCAATACTTTCGTTGCTATTAGTCTGGCAATGGCTGCGATGGTTTGTCAGTACACCTTCACTTCCTGGGTACCTACCTTGTTGGTTAGTCAAGGTGTAACGGCAACCCACTCTCTCGTTTACACAACCATCATGATGGTTGGCGCTCCAATTGGTGCTTTTATTGGCTCAGTACTTGTTGAACGAATCGGGCGCAGGCTCAACATTATCCTCGCTTTCAGCATGGTCGTCGTTTTGGGTATTATTTACGGACACTTAACTAATGGAACAGCTGTGATCGTCACTGGTTTCTTGTTAACCATCTGCTTTTACATCTTGAACGCTACCATTATTGGTGTATACATTACTGAATTGTTTTCTACCAAATACCGATTCAGAGGTGCCGGTACCGCAAACGGTTTAGCTAAACTCGCCAACTTTGGTATGCCCTACGTCGTCGTTACTTTACTGCAGGTTGCTGATGCCAGCGCAGTTATTTATCTTATCGCTGGTGTTGCAGCCGTTGCTGCTGTGATTGCCGCAGTGTTTGGCCCAGAAACGAAGGGCAAGCGAATCAACTAATTATTATTCATTTAAGACTTAACAGTAATCGTAATCAATACCCCAAAGTGAATTACAACTTTGGGGTATTTTTATGCCATTCTAAAGCTGTCCGATAATAGTTGCGAGACAAATATAGATGACTGCAATCGCAATGATAAACATAACCGTCCCAGTAATACAACCACTTAAACAGCCCGCACAACCTTCAGCGTCTTCACTTAATTTGAGCATTATTTTCCCCTCTCAGAAACGTATTTTTAGATGGGTTTACATATCAGTTTTTCTTTTGAACAGTTTGTGAGAAGAATATTTATCATTATAACTCTATGAATTATACGCCAACAACTGTCTATGATTTAACTATTCAGATAATTAAAAAAGAGGACAAGTCTTCACTCACCCTCTCAACGCTACTTAAACTTTCTGTACCATTATTTATTAAAACTATTCAATCGTCTCACAAACAGATGCCTCGATTGCTGCTTGGCTCAATTCCTGACCAATACCAGGACGGTCAGGAATTACAAAATCACCGTTATCGACTTCGTCTGGGTACTTGCCGATCCACCGGTTTCCGGCTTTTAATGAAATTTCGTGGTGTTCATGAATTAACGCATTAGGTAAAACAGCTTCCACTTGTAACGCAGCGGCTGTTGCTATCGGTGTGCCGCAAACGTGTAATTGACAAGCAATTTCATATGTTGCTGCCATGTCACAGATTTTCTTAGCCTCCGAAATACCACCGCAAATGGCAACATCGGGCTGAATCACATCCAAACTGCGAGCAGCCAAGTAAGGCTGGAAACCGAAGCGGGTGACGATTCGCTCACCACTTGCTTGTGGAATAGCAGTCTTCTCTTTAATTTTCGTTGCTAATCCCGGATTCATTGGCGAGAAAGCTTCCTCCATATAATAGATATTAAGCGGCGCCACTTTTTGAACAAACTGAATCGCCGTATTGACGTCCAAGCCAGCGTGACATTCCAAAATAATATCAACGTCTGGACCAACGGCATCTCGAATCGCCTTAATACGATCATAGTTGAGTTGTAAATCAGCCTGACTCATCATACCTAGCAACCGTCGACCAAGGTGCCCCTGACGATCGACCATAAACGGATCAACCTTCACAGCTGTGTAGCCCTGATCAATCGCCTTTTTAGCTGTTTCCGCATACTCCTCTGGTTGAATGAGATACCGCGTCTCGTCTTCCCAGCCAAACTGTAGTTGACTCGCATAAGACCGAATTCGTGTCCGAGTTGCACCACCAAGCAGTTCATAAACCGGAACGTTTAGTGACTTGCCCTTAATATCCCAAAGTGCAATATCTAACGCACTAACGGCTGCGTAAAAAGTTGCACCGCCACTCTTCCCCCAAAAGGTACCTTGGTAGAATTGTTGCCAAATGGCTTCAATCCGTGTTGGATCCTGACCAATCAATCGTTTACCGAGGTCCTTCAAGCTCCCAATAGTGGCTTCAAAACCGCTACCGTAGAAAATTCCAGCTTCGCCAAAACCACTGATACCCTCATCCGTATTAATTCGCACCACAATTGGATGCCAGGCACCATATTGCCGATTCCACTTCACACGAAAAATATCGATTGATGTTATTTTCACGTTTATTCACACTTTCCTCTTACTTCGTCTTATACATGTACTTATAGTTCCACTGAGCACCAGTAGAATTATGGGTGATCCCGTGAAGCGTTGACCGCTTGAGATAGTAATTATAATCTTGATAGAGCGGTGTTACGGCTTGTTGATCTGCAAGGAGTTTCTCGGCCTGCAACAGCTTATTCCAACGCGCCGTGGTGGATAAATTGCCAGTTGTTGACCCATTAACTAGCTTATCGTAAGTTGCATTTTGCCACTTAGCGTAATTTTGCGGATTGTTACTCAGCAGCGGTGCTAAGAACTCAATTGGGTCTGAGATATCAGCTCCACGACCACCCAAGTATGCGTCGAACTGTCCCTTCAAACTCCGCTGATAAACAATCTGTTCTGGAACACTTTGAAGATTAATTGTCAGTCCAGGTAGGTACTTTTGAGCATTAGCCTGAATATATTCAGCCAACTTTTTCGAACTGTCTTCTGTTGATGACATTAAGGTAAATTTCAATGACTTTTGACCAATCTGCTTTAACCCTTTTTGCCAGTATTGCTTGGCTAATGTCGGATTGTAAGCAGCGCTTTGACCACCATCTTGTAATTTCGCGAAATCAGTCCCCTTATTGTTATAAGCGAGGTACTTCGTGACCACACCGGTTGGTTTAACGGCCGCACCGTTCATCACGACATTAACAATTTGCTTTCGATCTAACGTTAACGAAATCGCTTTGCGAATGTTCTCGTTTCTGAAGGCTTTACGCAACGTCTGATTAGTAGGTTCTTGGTTAAAGAATAAATAATTCATATAAGAGTATGGACCCTTAAATAACTGCTTACTATTCTTAAAGTTTGATACCTGATCACCCGTAAGAATGGTAAAATCAAGTTTCTTGGACTGGTAAAGATTCAGACTAGTTTGGGGGTCTTCCTCATAATGCATATTAATTTTATGCATCTTAACGACTTTCTTATCCCAATAATTAGTATTTTTAACAAAAGTCCAAGTATTACTTTGCGGCTTCCAGTTTGCCATCTTATATGGTCCGGAATAAACCATTTTTTCTGGTGACATGCCATAAGATGAACCATACTTCTTAACAATTTTTTCATCCTGTGGTGCAAAAGCCTGATAAGTCATTAATTTATTGAAGTAGGCAATTGGGTGAGTTAATTTTACCGTCAAGGTGTGATCGTTAGTCGCTGTTACACCCAATTTGCTTGCTGGCAGCTTACCCGCGTTTACCGCCGCAGCGTTTACAATTCCGTTAAAGAGATACACATGCATGGATTTTGTTGCTGGCGCTAAGGACCGTTGCCACGAATAAACGAAACTCTGCGCCGTAATCGGATCACCATTACTAAATTTAGCGTCCTTACGCAACTTAAAGGTATACGTTTTACCATCTTTCGAGACGGTCGACTTAGTTGCCAAATCTGGTACAATTTTATGATCCTTATTCATGTAGAAAAGACTGTCGTACATGTTCCCAGCCTGATCAAACCCTTGCGTCTTAGAAATGTCCAGCGTTGTGATGACATAGTTAGCTGATAAATCAGCCGTCCGGTCTAGTTTCGGCTTCGACGCGGCAGAATTCGACCCACACGCTGCTAGTAGCACACTCAACGAGGCAATTCCCAATAAACCAATGGTAGCCTTCAAACGAAATGACTTAGTTGACATAAAAGAACCTCCCAAATAATCTAATAATGGCACACCTTTATTTTTCACAAATCCTAAAAATATGCCTAACCAGTATCAATTATTACCACTTTTTTGTAAGCGTTTCAATCGTTTGAACTAGCTATTTTGCTTGTGAAATCATAATAATTAATAAATGGTTTATATAATATTTTCATATAATGATTGGTCATTTAAGAAAAAATGTCTTCTCCAAATCCCAGCCATTTAACGCAAAATAATGCCTATTCCGCGCAAAAATCACGGAATAGGCATTATTCACGTTAAACTCTGATATCTATCGAGTTATGTTACACTCTCACAAACGTGCTCAAACAAGCAAAGAGTTGCATATAAGGGCTCAAAACAAAAATCCCCCTAAGGTTCAGGGAATTTCCGTTTTGAGCCCTTATACTCCACTCTTTAAACGCTTGTTTTCACACTCTCTAATTTTTAAAATTTATGATGCCTGAAATCCTCAATCATTTGCCACGTTAAGCTAAGTTCATCATCATGAGGAAGCTTATCACGATCAAACCACTGCGCTTTAGAAAGTTCATCCGTTTCGAGTTCAATCGGTAAATCCTTATCCAGCTCCGCCGTGAAGCCCATTAGCAACGAATGAGAAAAGCCCCAAGGCTGACTAGCATAATACTTGATATTGTGGACAGAGAGCCCGACTTCTTCTGAAACTTCCCGCCTAATGGTGTCTTCAAGCGTTTCTCCTATTTCGACATAACCAGAAAGTAACACGTATCTCTCCTGTCCCGTTCGAAACTTAGTCAACAAGATTTTATCGCCATTAGTAATTGCTAAGATAATGCCTGGCGAGATTTCAGGGTAGATTTTTTGCCCACAGGACTCGCACACTAATGCCCGTTCCACTTTGTCTTGAACTAGTGGTTGCCCACAAACGCCACAAAATCTATGCGATTTATACCACCAACCGAGGTGTGCTGCGGTTACGATTGCAAAGCTTAGCCATTGCGGCTGCAATCCTCTTAACTTCTGCACGGATTCAAAATGATAGTCGTTACTTTCATTCACAGGCCTCGTAGATTTCCTAATGAGAAAGAACGAGACCCCGTCCACGGATAGGAGATAAGTGTAATCATCGCGATCAAAGTGCCACTCTTTATCAGCAAAATCAACCGTTGGTAATTGCTTCGACTCGGATAAAAGTACTTTCTTGGCAGAATAGATGACAACAAAGTCATCCTTTTTAGGCGTTCGCCCAGGATGATATTGGTTATCCATAACCTTTGGCGCGATGTCTTGTAACATTATGAATACAGTCCTTTCAAATAAGTTTAAACGTTAGCACTCCTAAGAGATTAATCATCATTTTTAAAACATGATATGTTGTCCTAATTATATCACTGAGCTAATAAAAAAATTAGGCAAAAAACAGATAGCAAGAATCTTCTGCTATCTGTTTTTTAAATTAAAAGACTGATGTCACTGACTCATTTAAACCAAATTGCGCCTTACTTGACCGGTGCCGTGATTTCCTCCAACTTATAAATCGCGCTCTTGACGGCATCAGTATCAATATCCAACGGTATCAGATGCATTGTCGTTTCAGGATCAGCGGAAACAGCCGCGATCTTGGTAATTCCCGCATCGTCAATATCGCCTAGACCTAAATCTTCGAGGTTAGTTGGAATATTGAGTTCATGATAAAACGGCAGCAAGTTCCGAATATCATCATAGTGGTGTTCAATGGCCAATTGGACCAAAATTCCATAACCTACTTTGATACCATGCAATAAGTGAACAGTTTCAGGAAATAGCGTTAAGGCATCATGGACTGAGTGAGCACCCGTGGAACGTGCATAATCACCGCCCCAGCCACCGACAGTACCAGCCGTCACAATAATGGTTTCCATGACTGTGCGCCACGTGTGAGTCAACTGCCCCGCTTGCATGTCCTTAACCGCCTGAACAGAATTATTGAGTAAGATGTTCTTGCAATTAATGGCCATTTGTCGTGAAATACTCAGCGCAGTCGTGTATTCATCGTCGTCTAATGCTTCAAACATGAGCTCAGATTCATAGAACTTAGCCAGTGTATCCGCGATTCCTGCCACGTAATAATTAACTGGTGAATTTAAAATGACTTTTGGATTGATCAGTAGTAAATGAGCGGTTTCCTTATAAATTTTATGGTCGAGATGCTCCCCATTTGCTTTATAGTGGACACTTACCGAAGACCATGGTGCGCAGTTACTGGCTAACGTTGGAATCAACACCAAATACAAATGTGTGCCAGTAGTAACTGCCTTGGCCGTGTCCAAAACCTTACCCCCACCAAGTCCAATCACCATTTGAACCTGATGCTCTTTTGCAATGGCCGCTACGCGATGAATTTCTTCGTAAGAACACTCACCATTAAAGAACACATCTGTCACCTCAACGTGATCACCAAAGTTTGGCAAATAAGGTTTAGCTGCTCTTAGTGACTTAGTACCGTGCAAAAACAACACTTTAGTAACCTTTAAATCTGAAATAAATGATGGTAGCTGGTCGTACGCATCAACATCTGAAATGTACCTTTGCGGACCGCTTTGTGAAAACATAATCTATCCTTCCTCTCGTCTGCATTAATTGTTCGTCTTGAATGCAGGTGTATACATATGATTAAACTTAGCCTTGTAGATCTGAGTCACTGATTTAGTCTGATAAGCCTTAACAATCTTCTTGTATGTGGCATTATTCTTATCACTTGACCGAACGGCGATGACGTTGATCCATGGCTTATTAGCAGGATTGGAATAACTAAAGGATTCCTTGTAGATGGCATCGTTGATGGGATCTTTTTTAGCAACTTTAACGAAGTTACTATTAGTGATTCCGGCTGCAACGTCAGGTAATAGATTCATGATTTTAGCAGGATCCTGTTGAACAATTTTCAACTTTAACTTATTTTCTGTAATATCACTAGTAGATGGCGTATCTCCAGCCTTAGGATCAAGCTTGATCAGACCAGCCTGTTCCAAAACTTTAAGTGCACGGCCGGCATTAGTCACATTATTAGGAATTGAAATCTTATCCCCCTGTTTCAAATCTTTAATGGATTTGATCTTATCGGAGAAAATGTTCATTGGTGTCAAATACGTCTGTGCAATTACAGAAAACTTGTAATGCTTAGTTTTCTCTTCATTTTCGAGGAAGGCTCGGTTTTGAAAAGCAACCATATCGAGTTCCTTGTTATTCATGGCTTGGTTGGCTAGGATGCCATCAGTAAATGGTACTAATTTAACGTGAATGTGTTCTGATTTTAGATTCTTGTTTACCTGAGCCCAAATTGAATTATCAGTCGTACCAACTACACCGACCTTCACCGTCTTGGTGGCCGCCGCATTACTGCTCTTGCCACAGCCACTTAGTACCCCAGCGACTGAAACAAACGCTAACAACAAACTAAAAATTAAAATAATCTTCTTACTAATCAATCTCTTCATGTCATTTTCCCCTTTTAAAAGTCAGTTTAATGTGTCGTCTTGCGACTGACTAACGTACCGATAATTTGAACAATGGTCACGATAACCAGTAAAACGATGATGCAAGCAAACGTTGCATCCTGTTCATTTTGTTGGAACCCATACTGAATTGCGAAATCACCAATGCCACCACCACCGACAACACCAACGATGGCAGTTAAGCCGATCAAAGAAATAAACGTAATCGTGGTCACTCGCGAAATGTTAGAAATGCTTTCCTTTAAATAGATGGATTTGATAATTTGGAACGTTGATAAACCCATGACCTGTCCTGACTCAATCAATCCTTGATCTAAATCATTCAATGCCGATTCAATTTGTCTGGAGAAAAACGGCACGATACCAACAATCAACGGAAAAATGGTCCCTTTTACGCCAATGGCCGTTCCTGAAAGCACCCGGGTCAGTGGAATCAAAGCTGCAATCAAGATAATAAATGGAATTGACCGAAACAAGTTAATGATTTTATCTAAAATGTTCCAGACAACCGGATTACTGGCGATGCCATCCTTCTTCGTCACAACCAGCAATACGCCAATGATTAAACTGATTAAAAAGGAAATGATACCGGTAATAATCAGCATTTCAACCGTTTGAACAATTGAATTTTGAAAAATGTTGTAGTTCAAGGCCACATTTGGAAATAATTTACTAAGCACTAGCGAGCACCTCGGTTCTAACCTGTTTTTCTTTAATGTATGACAGCGCACCGCTGACATCAGATTGCTTGCCACTTAAAATGATGACTAATCCTCCCAACGGTTTTCCTCGTAAAATCTTGATGTCACCAACAATAATATTGGCATCAACGTTAAACTTACGGGAAATGGCTGAAATCAATGGTTCAATGGCCTTACTGCTGATGTAAGTCACTTTTACCAGCAAATCATTATCATGCAACTTCAACAAATTACTGTTGAGGACCTCATCGGGCAAGTTCAACTTGGAAGTTGTGGCAATAAACTTTTTAGTTAACGGTGTCTTAGGATCAACAAAGACGGAATAGACGTCGCCTTGTTCCACGATTTTACCCTTATCCAGCACCGCCACATCATCACAAAGTTCCTCAATCACTTGCATCTCATGGGTCACCACCACGATGGTAATATCCAGCTCGTGATTAAGTCGCCTCAACAGCTGGATGATATCTTCAGTGGTCTGCGGATCAAGGGCACTGGTGGCTTCATCGCAAAGCAACACCTTAGGATCATTGACTAACGCTCGTGCAATGGCCACCCTTTGCTTTTGCCCGCCGGAAAGAGTCGATGGAAAGGCGTCTGCTTTATCAGGCAGGCCAACGATTTTCAATAGTTCCAATACTTTGTCTTTAATCTGCTGTTGACTCTGCTTGCTATACTTAATTGGCAAGGCAACATTTTCAAAAACCGTCCGTGAAGGCATCAAATTAAACTGCTGAAAGATCATACCCATTTCCTTGCGAGTTTCTCGAAGCTGTTTTTTGGGCATATGGTTGATCTCAATATCTTCAAAATCGACCTTGCCAGTATCTGGTAATTCAATCCCGTTGATGCAACGAATTAAAGTCGATTTTCCGGCACCGCTATAACCAATAATGCCGAAAATACTGCCCTTATGGATTTTCAGATTAATGTTCTTTAATACTTGAAGCTTTTCTTTACTGTCCGCCCGCGTAAACTCTTTACTAACGTGATCGAACGTAATGATGTTTTCCTCAGTCATTCATTCCACCTTGATTCATTAATAGTTAATTTTGCTTAAACGTTCGACGACTTCTTTTAAAACTGACTCATCGTGGGTCAAACTCAGTCGAATGTAATCACGACCGTTACTGCCAAACCCGATTCCTGGGGCAACCACGATGTTAGTCTGCTCTAAAATTTGCACGGTAAACTGTTCGCCATCTAATCCTTCAGGGGCTTTTACCCAAACGAAAAAGGTCCCTTTAGGTTCAACCACGTTCCAGCCGAGTTGCTTCAACCCACCCACTAAAGTATCGCGTCGTTGTCGATACAACGTTCTAAGTTGTTGAACGGAAGACTGATCAGATTCAAGACCAACAGTTGCTGCATCTTGAACTGCCCCAAAAATCGTACTGTAAACGTGGTCGTGATACTTCTTAATGGCCGCAATCGCTGATTCATTGCCGAGCACGTAACCAGCGCGCCAACCAGCCATGTTGTGCGTTTTCGAAAAGGTGTTCAACTCGATGGCGTAATCCAAAGCTTCAGGTGCTTCCAAAATGCTCACGGGCTTTTCGTCATAGCTGAGAGCTGCGTATGCAAAATCATTAACAGCTAGGATGTGATGTAATTTACAGAACTGAATCACCTTTTCAAAAAATTGGCTAGTGGCTTCAGCTCCAGTTGGGTTATTAGGATAGTTCAGCAACAATATCTTTGTTTTTTGTAATACCTCATCTGGAATTGATTCTAAATCTGGCAAATAATCGTTGGCTTCAGTGATTGGTAGCTGGTACAACTTACCGCCAGCTAAAGCAACCGAAGCATCGTATTCTGGATAACACGGATCAGTCGTCACCACATAGTCACCAGGATCCAGAAAAACTTGGGGAATTGCTGAAATACCAATGGCTGAACCGTTGAACGTCAAAATCGCTTTGAAAGGATCTGTAGTAACCCCATAATTTTTTTGGTAGTAGTTGGAAATGGCCTTTAAAAAATTAGTCTTTCCTTCAAAAGGCGTGTACCGGTGGTTTTCCAATTTCTCCGATGCTATTTTTAGTTCGTCAATGATAAACTCTGGGGTTGGCTGGTCAGGATTCCCCTTCGCCAGATCGATCAAAGTTGATTGATCTTCGACAGCATCGATTTTTTTATCAAGATCGGCGAAAAAGCTTTTAGGTATTTGTCTAACCTTTTGTGAAGGTGTAAATTCCATTGTTTCTCATCTCTCCATTCGTTTACTTGAAATTATTCGTTAAAGATCAGCGGTGCGATTTGGCTTAAATACTCGCCATCCGTCTCATCAAAGGTACTGTATTCTGGACTATCTAGATCCAAAACACCCCAGAAATGACCATCCTTGAAAACTGGGACAACGATCTCTGATTTCGAAGCACTATCGCAAGCAATGTGACCTGGAAAATTGTGAACGTTCTCAACGATTTCTGTCTGCTTGGTTTTGGCGACTGTACCGCAAACACCTTTACCAACCGCAATATGCATACAAGCTGGCTTGCCTTGAAACGGTCCAAGAATCAATTCATTATTTTTAAACCGATAATAGGTCGTGCCATTCAAGCTTGGTATCTCATGAAAAAGTAAAGAGACTAAATTACTCATGTTGGCCACAACATCCGTTTCACCTTCCAGCAGACTCTCAGCCTGTTTCACCAACAACTCATAGTTTTCTTGTTTTTTTCCCATATCTCATTCCTCCTTACAAGTAAACAGAAAAGCAAAAAAGCACTTTCGCCCTTCACCAGATTTAATCTCTGATAAAGGGCGAAAGTGCTTTTCCGCGGTACCACCTAAATTTACATAATTCTCTTGAATTACATACGCTTCAGATACAAAAAGAAAATCTTCTTATACCCTAACTCTGTAACGGGAGTACCCGGCATTATCTAACGTACGCTCGACAATGAAGACTGTTATTAAGACCATATTCGAACTTAGACTACTACCACCTTCCATCAAACGGTGGCTCTCTAGAAATAGCTTTCAGTTCTACTCATCTTACGTCTACTTGATTTGTTAAATTGGTATTGATTATTATACAAATCTAAGCGGAAGTCAACAGTAAGATGAAAATTTGATGAGTTGCATTTAATTAACTGTTAATTCATAAAGTGTGTGTCGTTCCTTTACTAGCAGTATATAATCTAGTTTTTTTTTGATTGAATTTAACAGGATTCGGCAACATTAAAAATAAATGAGCGTTGGGTAATGGCGTTGGCATGCAGCCTTTCTGATATATCTTATACAATCGCTAAATTTTAGGATTCTCAAAAGAAAAGGAGTGCCACCTAACATCAACGGTAGCACTCCTCTAAAAAACTTATCGATGAAATCCAATTTGGAATCCTCGGTAAGTCCTCAAAAAGCGCCCTAGCTTTATAGCCAGAGCGCTTTTTGATGTATCCCTGTCGTTATCACACAAAATTTCGCATATACGTCACCGAATGTCGAATCGCTGCATCCACCTGCGTGGCATCCGCCTCAAACGCCTTATCTTCGATTTCAATACTGGTATTACCCGCGTAGCCAACATCACTCAAGGCTGACACAAACCGGCCCCAGTCAATATCGCCGTAACCAGGCAACTTGGGTACCATGTACGACAGCGGTGTCGCCATGGTGCCAACCTCAGCTAATCGTTCGGGTAACAACTTAATGTCCTTAAAGTGTACCAAGAATAACTTATCCCGAAACTCATAGATGGGTTTCAGATAATCCAACATCTGCCAAACGAAGTGCGACGGGTCATAATTCACGCCAAAGTTATCGTAGTCCAAAATATCAAATACCTGTCGCCAAATTGCTGGCGAAGTCATGATGTTTTGACCACCTGGCCACTCATCATCAGTAAACAACATCGGACAGTTTTCAATGCCAATTCGAATGCCACGGTCTCCGGCGTACTCGATAATTGGTGGCCAAACTTCAGCTACTGATTGGAGATTCTGCGCCACGGTTCGATACTGGTCACGTCCCAGAAAAGTGGTGACTAGTGGCACACCCATCATCTGAGCAGCGTCGATCACTCGGTAAAGGTGAGCAATCGCCGTTTTCGCAACCTCACTATTTGCTGATAGCGGGTTGGGGTAATATCCCAACGCTGAAATCTCAACGTGCCGATCAGCTGCATACGCCCGCATTTCTTCTGCCCGCGCCGGTGTTAATCGTTCTGCGTCAACGTGGGAAACCCCCGCATAGCGACGAGCACCGTCACCTTTGGGCCAAGCTGCCAATTCCACACAGCCTAACCCGCGTACAGCCACGTAATCGATGACTTCTTCATAAGACATATCTGCCAAGATGGCACTTAACAAACCTAATTTCATCATGACCCCACCTAACTTTCTTCCTTAGATACGGACCGCTGGATCAGCAATGCACCAATGATGATAATCCCCTTGATAGCACCCACCAAAAACGATGGCACTCCCAGTAGGTTCATTAAATTATTAATGATACCAAGGGTCAGAGTACCAAATACCGTTCCTAAAATCGTTCCGCGGCCGCCCGCCATGGAGGTACCGCCAATCACAACGGCAGCAATGGCATCCATTTCGTAACCACTCCCAGAAGACGCCGAATTCATGCTACCTAACCGCGATGCCTCAATAATCGACGCCAGCGCTACCAGTACACCTGATAACGCGTACACCGCTAACAAGACCCGGTTCACGTTAATTGTGGACAGAAAGCTAGCACGCTCGTTACTACCAATGGCGTAAACGTGACGTCCAAACGCTGTCCGTCGCGCAATCACACTAATGAGAATGCAAAGCGCAAACCAGTAAATCATCGGCATTGGAATGATACCGAATAGCTTGGTGTTGGCAATCGCCGTAAAGGCACTAGCCGATCGACCGGTTGCCAATATGCCACCACCATCAAAGTAGTATTCAGAAACTGACCGGTAGATCTGCATGGTCCCCAACGTTACGATGAAGGCTGGCACCCCAAACTTTGAAATCAGACCGCCAGTGATGGCACCGAACACTAGTCCAGCGAAAACAGCAGCGACGATGGCTAAAAAGATGCTCTGAGTAGCATTTAAAATCGTCATGGCAATTAGGCCAGTGGCGGCCATCTGAGAACCAACGGCCAAGTCGATACCTGCCGTAATGATGACTAAGGTCATACCCAAAGCGATGATCCCGATGATCGAGTTATTCATTAAGATGTTCATGATGTTGCTGACACTTAAGAAGATCGACCCTTTCAGGAGCACGGCCACGATGAACAGGATCAGGAAGGCGAAAATGGCGCTATAGTCCGCGATCAATCCCTTCAGACTGCGATGCTTGTGTTCAGATGCTGAAGTTTCCTGCGTATTTGTCATAAACTCACCTTCCTAATCTAATTGTCCGCCAGTTGCTACCAGCATAATGTCGCGTTCGTTAATGGCGTCGTGGGGAAGTTCCGCCCGAATCTCGCCATGAGTCATGACGTAAACGCGGTCACAAAGTTGTTGAATCTCACCGATCTCACTGGTGAGGATCACGAAACTGATTCCCGTTTTAGCAAGATCCATAATTTGATGGTAAATCTCGGCTTTGGCGCCCACGTCAACCCCCTGGGTGGGATTGTCTAAAATCACCACTTTGGGGTTCGTACAGAGGGCCTTTGCCAACAGAACCTTTTGCTGATTGCCACCAGATAACGAACCAATCACATCCTTAACGTCCGCCACTTTAATGTTGATCTGCTTCACGTAACGCTGCACGGTAGCCGTGAGCTGGCCACGCTGGATCAGCCCACCGCGAGATAGCCGCCCCAGTATCGGTAACGCCATGTTTTCTTCAATATTAAGATCCGGCACGATGCCGTTTTCTTTGCGGTTCTTCGGCAAATAAGCGATACCGTACCGTTTGATATCCGCGGTGGTTCTGATGCGAACTGGTCGCTCATTGACCAATACCTGTCCCGCATCAAAAGCGGTTGCACCCACAACAGCACTGAAAAGCTCACTTCGACCATCACCCAGTAAACCGGTCACACCAATAATCTCACCGGCATGAACCACAAGATCAACGTTTTGAAATTCACGCGTCTTCGTTAGCCCTTTCAACGTCAAAACTGGCTTTCCCAGCGGTCGGGGCTGATAAATCTCACTATTAGCCAGTTCCTTGCCTACCATTTGATTACTTAACTGGACCTCTGTGAGTTCTGGCGTCACTGGACCCGAGCTCACAACGACCCCATCTCTCATAATCGTATAGGTGTCACAAATTTCCAGGACTTCATTGAGCTTATGCGAGATGAAAATCAGGCTGACCCCCTGATCCCGCAACGTGCGCATCATTTTAAACACATCATTGATCTCGACATCCGTTAACGAGGTGGTGGGCTCGTCCATAATGATCACCTTGGCGTCACGCATCAGTGCCCGTACGATTTCGGTAATCTGCTTATATGATGGATTCAGGTCACCTACCATAGTGGTCACGTCTAGCTTGATGCCAATCTGATCTACAAACGCTTGAGCCGTCTCAATCATTTCCCGTCGACGCAATAACCCATAATGCTTGAGTTCGTGGCCTAAATACAAGTTCTCATACACACTCAAATCATTGACCAACGAGAGTTCCTGATGGATAAAGGCAATTTGCTGCTGGCTGGCCGGTGTCGCGGGTGCGCCATTAATCTCAATGTCACCATGATCCTTGGTATACACGCCGGTGAGAATGTTCATCAGAGTCGTTTTACCCGTTCCGTTCTCACCTAGCAGGGCATGAATCGACCCAGTCGCCAAGGTAAAATCGACTTTCTTTAACACGACATTGGCCCCGAAGGCTTTTTCAATTTGACGCATCTTAACGACATCAGTCATCCGTATCACCGACCTTTAGTATGGCGATTTAGCATCCAAGAATTTAGAAACGTTATCCTTCGTAACGATGGTTGGGGCAATGATGGTATCCTTCTTGATGTCTTTGCCGTTCATCGCCTGGTTTGCCAGCTTGATGGCATCGCCAATCATAGCTGGTGAGTAAGTTGCCGTAAACTTAGTAATGTCGCCGCCCGCTTTGATTTGTTTGAAGTAGGCTTGGTCCCCACCGGCACCAGAGATGATCTTAATGTCAGTCCGCTTAGCATCATTCACGGCTTGTAAGATTCCGATTGACGATTCATCATCGATTGAGAAGATGCCGTCAACTTGCTTGTTGGATTGCAGCATATCGGTTGCTGCTTTCAAGCCTTTTTCCTGCGTAAAGTCGTCAGCTGTCATATTAACCAACTTAATGTCTGGGTAGCTGGCTTTCATAACTTTCTTAAAGCCAGCAGTCCGTTCAGCACTCACAGAACCAGAACTAGGCACGTTTAATACTGCAACGGTACCCTTTCCATTCAGCTCATCACCAATTTTTTTAGCTGATAATTGCCCAATTTGGGGGTTGGAACCCGCAACGTAGCCGGTGTACTTGGCATCCACTTTCCGGTCAAAGACGACTAGTGGAATCTTGGCATTAACAATCTTCTTCGCCGCAACGGACACTTCGTCAGTTTGTGGCTGGAGGACGATAGCACCCACTTTTTGCGAGATCATATCGTCGATTTGTGAAGCCTGCTCATTAACGGAAGATGAAGTAACAATTTTATATTTTTTCAGTCCTAATTTCTTAACTTCTTGTTGCGCGTAGTAGTTCACGCCGGCTTCCCAACCGTGGTCGGAACTAGGAATCACCACGGCGAGGGTCTTGCTGCTAGTGGTGGTTGATGAGTCACTGGATTTTTTCTCCGATGACGAACTGCTACACCCGGCCAGACCGATCATCGTGGCTGCAAGTGCGGTAATACCAAGAATCTTAACGAGTAATCCTTTTTTCATTTCTGTTCACCCCTGAAGTTGAATTGGTTTTTGTTGGGCATCGCTGACGACACAAGCGTCAACCAGCCGCATTAAGTAATCTGCTTCTGCAAAATCAACGTACCCGGCACTAGGCCTGCCGTTCACGTCATCATAAAAGGCCTGAATACCAGCAGTAAAGGCATCCTTCCACCCCACCGCGTGGCCGTTTGGGAGTTCCGCATCTGCTGCGGCCTGACCATGTAAATACTGACTGGCAGCGTATAGTCCTTCATTACCCTGATCTCGATGACCGATCCATAACCGATCTGGTCGTTCCTGATACCATTCCAGCGCCTGTTTTTGACCTTCAACCAGCACGTGAAGGTCATTTTTCTTGCCAGCACTCACCTGCGACACCCGAATCAAGCCGGAAAGTCCGTCTTCAAAGGTCACGAAGATGATAGCGGCATCTTCATTTGACACCGGCACTTCCTGACCATTCCGAAACCGAGTGGCATATTCCTGGAGTCGCTTAACCTCTACACTGACGATGTGCTGGCCCAGAATGTACTGCAACGTATCAAAACAGTGAGAACCAATGTCGGCAATTGCACGGGTTGGGCCGCCAATCTCGGCGTCCACCCGCCAGTCGTAGTCAGTTTGTTTCAATAACCAGTCTTGCAGGTATTCAGTATTGACGAACCAAGGCCGCCCAATCGAACCATCAGCAACCCGTTCGCGCATCTCTTCCACCATCAGATTATGCCGGTAATTGAAGTTAACGCCTCCTTTGAGTCCGCTTTCTGCCAGTTGTTGCACTAAAATCGCTGACTGTTCAGCGTTGCTGGTAAACGGCTTTTCACAGTAGACGTTCACACCAGCCGAAATTAGTTGCTGATTGATAGCAAAGTGGAAACTACTTGGTGTACAGTTGTGAACAACTTGCAAGTTCGGCTCCTGTGCTAACATGTCCTCAACTGTTGTGTAGTACCGGGGAATCTCCATTGCTTGACTGAGTTGTTTGGCAACTGCTTCATTAGGCTCACACACCGCAACCAAGTGCGCCCCCGGAACTCGCCGAATCGCCTCGATGTGTTGCTTACCAATGAAGCCAGTCCCAATGACCGCAACATCCATGCCGTTCCTCCTTCCAAAACAATGTGTAATCGCTTACAAGCAAAGAATACGATTATTACACGTGATAGTCAACGTAATTTTTGCAAAATATACTGTAATATTTACAGTATGACGTTATATATCACTCATTTTTAAGAAAATGCGTGCTATAATGAGTGACAAATGAGAAAGAAGGGATCGCCATGAGTCGTAAACGAAAACCAGCCTCATTATCAGACATCGCTACAGCCTCCGGTTATTCAATTGCCACGGTCTCGCGGGCAATCAACCATCGTGGTAACGTCAGCCCAGTGGCACAACGAACAATCGATGCGTTGGTAGCGGAATTGGGCTATCACACTACTAACGCCTGTCCGCCTCCTAAGAGTACGACCATTGCGATTCTAATTCCCAATTTATCCAACCCCTTCAATTCATCGGTGTTAGAGGGAATTCGAAACGCTGCCACCACCCATGATCTCAACGTGGCTTTACTAATGGTCAAGGAAACTGACACTGATATTGATTACTATTTGAATATGCTGAAGGACGCGAACTACTGCGGCGTCATCGCTCTAGCCGCTCTCCCTGATAATCAAACCGCCTACCAACTCAACCATGAGATTCCACTAGTGATGTGCTCTGAATATCTGGAAGGTACCGAGATGTCCTACGTTGGCATTGATGACAACATTGCGGCACAAAAGGCCACCGACTACCTCACAAGAATTGGGCGCCGTCACATTGCGTTGATCAACGCCACCACGAATCACAAATACGCTCGCCAACGAGAAGCCGGCTACAAACAAGCGTTACGTCGAGCGCAATTACCCACTGATACGGACTTGATCCTGCACATCAACAGCATCCGCTACAACTTGGCACTCTCTAAAGTCACCGACCTGCTCCGCACTCGAACCGAAGTTGACGCTATTTTTGCTGCCTCGGACATTTTCGCCATAGCAGCCTTAGAAGCTGCCCGACACCTAGGCCGTCAGGTGCCCGATGACCTTTCAGTTATGGGCTTTGATAACACCTTCTTAGCAACGGTAGTCTCCCCCAAACTCACCACCATTAAGCAACCCGCCTACGAAATTGGTCATGAAGCTTGTGAGATTCTGCAGGAAAAGATTGCCCGTAAGAACGCACCGGAACGGCACGAGGTGTTGGAGGCGTCGCTGCTGGTTAGAGAGAGTACGTAGGGCGTTTGGGTGGTAAAATGAACTAAAGTTTTTTGCTAATAAAGGAGTTCGACAGCATGATTAATTTAATTTTCAAAAATGACCAATACCTGAATCGTGACGGCCAATTCACCGAAGATATTGAACAGGCCCGCATTATTAAGAGCCGTAAGATTGCTAATCAAGTGGCCGCTGAATACGATGCTGAAGTCACCAGCTATTACTGGAAACCAGATCGGGAGAATCCGTGGTTAGAGGATATGGAAGATGAATAAGATGTCATGAAACTAGTTAGCTCACCTCAATTGAGTCAGTTCATTGAGGTGAGCTTTTTTACATGTTGATTAACTATGAGATGTCACAGACACGGCATGAATTTGTGATATTGGCAATTTGGACACACAAAAACAGGGCTGTGCCATAAGTCTACATTGGCAAGTATTTCAATTAATTTTGAGCCATAAAAAGTTATCACTGTACTTTGGCTCTATACGTAAAAATAGCCTAATTACGTGCCAAAACTTCGCACACAATTTTGATATCTTAATTCTATTCCCCTGACTCCCATTTATACGTTTTTACCAGTAAGACAGGAACGGAATACACTTTATCGTAAATTTTTTTATCATCCGGTTTGTACTGAACTGAAGAATAGCTGAATTTTTTTTGGCCGTCTATGATACCTGAGGCACTTAAATAGTCATTTGGATTCACGTTTAAGTCAGCATGTAACTTAACACTACTAGGCGCATCGACCTTTAGTAAAACGACATTTTGAGGCTGTTTGCCGATGCCACCCTGCAACCAAATGTACGTCCATTTATTGGTGTTATCCATTGAGTCAGCCTGCATCACAGTACCTTGCCAACTCCAGGCTGTCCCATTATATTTTCTGGGATTTTTAACAATAGATTTAGGATAAATCTCTTTTCCAGGCTTTGTCTTCCCTGCCCATTCAATCTCATCCTCATCCGCCTGTTTAAAAAGTTTCATTGGTGTATTAGCACTGGAAGATACTCTTAGTTTTTCCTGAGACTTTTCGATTACTGATGAACTGGTCGAATTTGGTCCTGGCTTAGCTGCACTTGAACCTGACCCTGTACACCCGCTTAAAACCAATAACAAAGCAGTAGCAACTAACATTAAAACCCCACTATATTTTTTCATACCCTATACTCTCCCCTTCTTAACCCTTAATAAGCCTAGGCTGTACTTACTACGCAATATTTGCGTACTTTTATCCCATTGCTACGTATTGCTCGCTCGTTTCCCCTTTTTCAGCTGACTTTTTCAACTTCATTCCAGCGAATTCTGCAGTAACCATTTTATCGAGCTGGGCGGTTAGTACTTCCATCGACACTGGTTGACTATCATGCAACCAGTCCAAGTACACACGCATAATCCCGCCAGCCACAAAACGGATGTGCATGTTGAACACTCCCGGTGACATTTCAACTGGACGTTTCAGGGCTGCATCGAAGACATACGCGATAATATCAATGAAGTGTTCAATGAAAAAATTATGTTTTTGGTTAGTCGCCAAGTCATCAAAAAAGTCATAATAATTTCTGATGTTCTGGTTAATTGCTTCAATAAATCTCCTAGTCGAAAACGGCCGTCCCGTTAGCATCTCGCAGTAAGTTTTGACTGTATTACATTCGAATTCCGTCAGCACTGAAGCAATGGACGAGTAGTGCCGGTAAAACGTCCTTCGGTTAATCCCAGCTTTTTCAGCCAACGCGGTCACCGTGATATCTGTATAAGATGTCTGTCGCATTAAACTTAAAAAAGCCTTTTGAACCTTTTCTTCGGTGGTCATCTTATCGCTTCCTCTCACCTTAATTATGCCACAAGATTGTTGAATTTGTGGCATTTTATTATAACGCTTACATTTTTCTGATATTGTGAATTTATACCTATAAAAAGGAGCAATAGTTATGAATACATCAAAAGCACTTTCACCTTTAAAATTAGGTAATGGCGTACAAGTCGCCAATCGTTTAATGATGTCTGCAATGTGTGATTTAGGGGCTACCGCTGATGGTCAAGTGACCCAAGAGGAAGTTGATTTCATGAAGACTCGAGCCGGTTTCGGTGGCATGATTGTCACTGCTGGCGCTTATCCGCAGGCCAATGGTTTGGGACTGCCTGGCCAATATAGCGCAGCAAGAGATTCAGACATTAAAGGCTTAAGCAAGTTAGCAGCAGCGATGAAATCACGCGGTGCCAAAGCCATCCTACAGATTGGCCACGCTGGTCGTGAAGCTGCTATACCAGCACAACAGGGAATCCCCGTGCTTGTACCGACAAAGATGGACTTTCCTTGGATCAACTATCCAATTGAAGAAATGACGAACGACGATGTGAACCAATTAATTACCGATTGGGGTAAAGCTACACAGCGCGCAATTGACGCCGGCTTTGACGGTGTTGAAATTCACAACTGCAATCATGATCTGGTACAGCAGTTCTTCTCTGCCTTTTCCAACCACCGTACTGATCAATGGGGCGGCAGTTTTGAAAAGCGGTGCGCACTGCCACTTGCCATACTGAAGGAAACTCATCGCGTTATCGCTGCCTCAGATAAACCAGACTTTATCATCGGATGGCGTATTTCACCAGATGAAATTCACGGTGAAAACGTTGGCTTCACTGTCGATGACATGCTGAAACAGACTAAGTTAGTGCTAAACGAAGGAATCGACTACTTGAATATTTCACTCACTGGGTCAACATATAGTTATAAATCCAAGGCGAACGGTTATGACCAGACTTACGCACAGTTATTCCACGCTATCATGCCGGATAGTGTACCGCTATATATCGGCTCACAGATCCAGACACCTGCAGACGTTGAAGATGCATTGACTGTTGCCGATGGCGTTTATATGGCGCGTGAAGCGTTAATTGACCCTGAATTTACAGATAAACTGAAGTCCGGGCATGCTAACGAAATCATTACCACCATGTCTGAAGAGCGGATAAAACAGGTTCATTTACCAAAAGCCTTGGTGAAAGATTATACGACACCTGGTGGTTTACGGGAATCAATTCCGCTTCCGGGTTTGACTGATTGAGTTAAGCTTAGATTTGCTGATAATAGGAGTTTTAATAATCTATTTGACTAGACCGTACTTACTTTATGATTTAAATATCAAATTCTAGATTCGTAGGAGGTAATACTATGAAAGCATGGAGATATAATAAAGAAACTGGTGAATTTGGACTCAAAGATAATGTACCAGTACCTGAACCAGGTCCTGGAGAATTTAGATTAAAGGTGATGGCTGCTGGTATGTGTGGTAGTGATGTAACCACAGTTAATCATGGATTCGATGATATTGTAAAGCAGGTTCCCGTCACTTTAGGTCACGAAATTGCTGGAATTGTCGATAAGGTTGGGAAATCTCCCAAAGCCGATATTAAAGTCGGAGACCACGTGGTTCTCAACTTAAATGGCCTAATTGACACACCAGGCTTTGCTATTGATGGTGGATATGCTCCTTATTGTATTGGTTTTGCCGACGATTCCGGTTTTATTAAAATGCCACAAGGGGTTTCTTTCGAACAAGCCGCTGTCTCAACCGATGCCGGTTCCACAGCCTATCATGCGGTTATCGATCGAGGAAAAGTTAAAGCTGGGATGAAAGTCGGCATTATCGGTCTCGGAGGTTTAGGATCTCAAGGTGCTCGCTTTGCTGTACTATCAGGTGCTGACGTTTACGCAGCGGAGCCTAAAGATGATGTAAGAAATAATGCAGTTTCTGAGTTAGGAGTTAAAGCCGCAGTGAGTGATGCTAAAGAGTTGGCACAGTTTAAGCCTCAAGTTATCGTGGACTATGCTGGTTTTGGCACCACAACAAGTAGTGCTCTTCAAGCAGTGGCACCGGGGGGACGAGTTGTACAAGTTGGCCTGGGTAAAGTTCCGTTTACATTTAATCCAATGCTTCTGATGCTTTCAGGGGCCGAATACGTAGGTTCTATGGGTAGCACCAAAGAAGATAATGAAAATGTATTAAAATATCTGGGGCAAGGAAAAGTTAAACCAAAGTTGCAAGAGATTTCCTTTGATCAAATTGGGGAAGGTCTTGAACTGTTAAAGGCAGGAAAAGTTGAAGGCCGATTGGTCGTTAATTACGAAAAACACTTATGATGTGCTACCATTACACGTGCCTCTGCTTCTAGTCGGACACTGAAGAGTGCCGTTAAAAATGCATTGGATAAAGCCACAGCTGTCACACATTAGTATTTTTGTTTGTGAACGCGCATAATATCATCACCAAAGAAAGGAATCTACACGATGCAAAAAACATTCAGTTTCGATCAAACATTAATTGTCAACCGGCTCGGCTATGGCACGATGCAATTGCCAGGCAAAGACGTCTGGGGTCCTTCTGCAGACCCGGACAACGCCGCTGCTGTCATTGAAACCGCCATTGACCATGGCGTGAATTTCATCGACACCGCCGATGCTTATGGGCCACTGTATGCCAACCTTTATCTCCGTGAAGCGCTCAAGCAGCGCCCCAACAGCCAAGTGATGGTCGCTACCAAAGTCGGCTTCACTCGCCAAGGCCCTAACCAATGGATCCCGCTCGGTGCCCCAGCCTACTTGCGCCAACAAGTTGAATTAAACTTGATGACATTAGGCTTGGATCACATTGACTTGTTGCAGCTGCACCGCATCGACCCCAACTACCCGCTGGCAGATCAAATCGGTGAACTGGCTAAAATGCAACAAGAAGGCAAGATCCGCCATATTGGGCTGAGCCAAGTATCGGTTGCCCAAATTCAAGAAGCCCAGAAAATTGCCCCGATTGTTTCGGTTCAAAATCGCTATAACCTGGTCGACCGCAAAGACGAGGCCGTGTTGAACTATGCCGAGGCCAACCACTTAGCTTTCATTCCTTGGACTCCGTTGGACACCGGGAAACTGGCCCAAGGCGAGCAATTACAAGCCATCGCTAAGCGCTACGAGGCCAGTCCTGCCCAGATTGCTTTGGCTTGGTTGCTTAAGCGCTCTGATGTGATCTTACCGATTCCAGGTACCAGCTCAACCAAGCACGTCGTTGACAACATTGCAGCACAAAACATCGAATTGAGCCAAGCAGACTTTAAAACCTTAGATCAATTAGGCCGTCATCAACAATAAGCCACTAACTCGCAATTAGCGTTTGTAATTGCGAGTTCTTGTGTCCATTTGCCGCGCGACGCAAATCATCCAAAAAAAGCGATTGACCGAAACCCGGCCAATTGCGGTAGAGCATGTTTAAAGCACTGCCGCATCTCACCTAGTAACTCGGCAATCGTCTAACTGAGAAAAGATCGTTGGTACTGGTGTTGGTGCTGGTATTATATACAATGGACAGTTTATCGGAGATATCGGTCATCCGGAAATGGGCCACGTTTCTGTTAAACGACACCCCGATGACAAATCGTTTTCTGGAATATGCCCATATCATTCAGATTGTCTAGAAGGTCTTGTTTCTGGTCCGACATTTGAGGCTAGGCTGAATCAGCGTGGCGAGAGAGTTCCACATTCTAATCCAGTATGGAACATCATGGCCTACTATGTTGCACAGGCTCTTGTTCAAACTACCTTAACCATCCGCCCAGGAAAAATTGTACTTGGTGGTAGTGTGTTGAACACTGATTTTTTAGATAAGATTCGAATTGAATTTACAAGATTACTTAATGATTATGTTCAAGTTCCACCACTAGAAAAATACATTACACTACCTTCCATCAAGAATAATGGTTCTGCAACCATTGGCAACTTTGCTCTGGCTATTAAAAGATTACAAAGCTAAAGTTTTATCATGGCTTTAAATTACAAAATAACTGAATATGAATAATGATTCCAACGCGTAATTTATTTACTGCTGTTAATCGTTAATTAAAATGAATCATTATTTCTATCTATTAAGGCTGTGACTTCAGTCATTAATCACAGCTTTAAAAAAAGACTTATCGAGAAATCAAATTTGATTTCTTGCCTGATGGCCTTTTTCCTGTAGTCGTAATTATGATTGTCTAATCATACATCAGTGGCACAAGATACTGGTCAACGAACGCGTCAACTGCCTCATCACTGGGATTGTTTTCATCATCAACTTCGGGATGATATTTAATTAATGAATCATCCACATTGAAAAGTCGCTGCTGTCCTTTTACTGGAAACGGTTCAATAGTACGTAGCCGATCAAGCTACCAAGCATACTGATGATCATCCAACTTGTTAACGTCCTTAAGTCGTACCACCACAATGGCGTGGCCAGGTATGGTTTCAGGTATCTTATGGGCCGTGGCACAGATTAACAAGTCACCGCGATACTTCGTCAGCCAACTGCGATACTCGATGGTTTTGTCACCTGCAAGTACGTTCCAAGCATAGTCTGGCCTCAGTGATAGCGCTTTCATATTCTCACCTCATTTCATCACAAAATTTATATCGTCATCATGCCATAAAGTCTGCGGTATATCAATGTTTTCGCGTGATTATTTGTTTGAAAAAACTTACGTCCCTAATGTTAGTATATTTTCTATCACTTTTTAATTTAACCAAAAGCGCTTATAAATTGGACGGTTCAAGAAGTCATCACAACGATTATTGGGCATCGGTTCGAAGTCTGATAGAAATGGGCTAATTTAGAAAAGTGACGAAAAGAACAGTGAATATTAGTGGAACTATATTGTTATAGTAGACACGGGCATAAAATTCTTTCGTATATTTAGCTTGGTCGCTTATAGTATACAAATATGGAGTGATTCATGTCTATTTTTGTACAGTAAAGCCCCGGCACGCCGGGGCTTTACTGTACAAATTCAACCTTTAGTCAATTAATTTAAAATTACGGTTGCCACAAATAGCGGGTTTTATAGGCTATTATTTAATCAGTAACATCATTTATATCAGAGCATACAAACGAGGTTGTGACGTGTACCCCCAAAGTTGTTTCCAACTTTGGGGGTACACGTCATAGTAGCATTCTTCGACCATTACTCATCAGTGGAGCTTGGCGAGATGCTACCCAGGGATAAATAGCGCCATAGTCGAGCGGATTGGCCGGCTTAATTCGCTTTAATTCCTTTGCCGTTTCAAGTACACCGTATAGTACATCTTCTACTTTCCAAGACCCCCAGGGGCCTTCCCCCAGCTCACGTAACTCATGTATGGTTAAGTCCTCATAGTCGTAGTTATGATCAAGCAGGTACTTGATCATCTTGTCGTCTTCTTGCCAGCTGGTAGCGTTGTAATCAATCTCGTTCATTTTACGGGCTCCGTTCTCTGTTTATGGGGTTAGTGACAACAGCATCGGCTACTACCAATAACAAATTAGGGTAGCTGTCTGGACCGTGCATAAACGTCACTTATATTAGATTTTGGTTAAGCACGGGACAGTGTTAGAAATAACAGAACTTTTTATAGACAAAAAAGGCCCCCTCTAAAGAAAAGAATCTACCACTTCAAGACGATGCCTACAATCCGATTTGTTATCATAACGGATTCACGGGTAAATTATGATATTCAATTTTTATTTAACCTTATAGAGCCATCCAGTTTTTTGCATTTCCATCTGGTCACTAGAATATTTCTGTGTTTTATAGTGATCACTTGGCGACTTAGGATCACTGGGATAACCATAAGAGTATTGAGGTGTTACTTTAATCTTATTTTTTCCAACCGTAACTCGATAATATTCTACTGTAAGCACATTTAGCGGGTTACCATTACCTGTACTTGTGAAGAAACCATCAAGATGATAGTCACCCTTTAAATAATAATACGCACTACCAGACGTATGATGATAATAGCCATGATGGAAATAGTTTTCTTTATCGTATTTTGCGTTGTTTTTAAGGAACTGGTAACCACTCATTTCACTGTTCCAGAAAGACATTGCTTCATACCATTTTTCGCCTTTTTTAGCGTTATGGATTCCTCGAATTGCATGGCTCTTCCATTTAGTATTATGAAGTACCTTTGGAAATCCTTTTGTCCAAGTAGTCTTTGCAGAAGCTGTAACTGCAGATGTCTGTGATACAGCAACTCCACCAACGGTAATACCTGTGGACAGTATCATCATAGCAATTAAATGTTTGAGTTTCATAGAATCCCCCACCTATATGTAAAATTTTTAATCGAATTAATTATATACTTATAAGGCTATAAATTCTATAAATAATGTGATATTTTCTAAAGTATATATACCATTTCACCCTTTCGTTTAGCGAAAGTATATCTTTAAGTAATCTTCTCTCAGGTAGCTATTTGTATAAAATGAATACCCGCAAATCGAAACGCAATTTAAGGGAGAATACTGTCTTCTAAGGTATATGTGGAACAACGGACTTTTGTGAGACAAAAAAAGGTCCCTCCTTAAGAGGGGCCTACTGCTTCGGGATGATACCCCGAAGTCGCCTTATCAACTTTATCGTAGTTGGGTTCATTGTGTACTAAGGTGATCTTGATTATTGATGTTATTGTTTATACAACCAATTTGAATAGTTCTTAATGAAACCAAATGGTGCTTTGGTTGTGTGTCCTTTTTTGTTAAGCGTTAAATACGTGCAAAAACGCAACTTCTTGCCACTTAACTCAACTTTATTATAAACGGTTACGCCATAGCCTGATCCTTTAACGTAGTAATACTTTGAACCTTTGGCATGATGATAGTACGCTTTGGTTAAAACTTTGGGATTGTAATCTAGGACAACTCCTGTAGCAAAATCCTTCTTGTCAATAAAAGCATCTTGCTGATAGGTAGATTTAGAACCATCGGAAAACTTCCCGGTAGAATTCTTTTTTGCAATCCAGTCTCCACGTAAGGCTGTTGGGGTGTACTTGGTCCACTTAGTCTTAGCTTGAGCATTCGTATTAAATGCACCAAAAGCCATTAAAGCAATAATGAGAGCTAACGCATACATTCTGATTTTCTTCATCAGATTCGCCTCTTTATATAATAATAATTTGATTATATCACAGTTAAATATTTGTGATATAGTTAATTCATAATTAATTAGACACACAATTTAACTATAGAGGGGAATCTTTATCATGAAAAAACACTTATTGCGCAACTTATTTATGTCACTCGCTGTTGCTGGTACTCTAGGTGCCGGTGCATTCGTTGCTAATCCAACTACTGCAAATGCTTCTTCTTGGAAATTCGCAGGAACAACGGTTACATACCATATTAACAGCACGTCAAAATACTATAACGGTATGTGGAAGAACGCCGTTAAGGCTTGGAGCAAAAACGGTGTTGTCAAATTCAAATCAGTTGCCGCTTCTGACAAACCAGAATTAACCCTAACTACTCGTTCTCTTGATAACGATAAATATGGCACCATCTTTGTTCAACCCAGAACGATAAATGCAAATCACGAAATAAATGCAGCATATGTCGCTCTAAATAGAAATGCCATGAAATTTTTGGGACTTGGATTATCTGATAGAACTAAAGTTGCTGAAAGTGGGATGGGAAACGCATTAGGCTTAGATTACACAAGCAACAAGCATAGCGTAATGTATGAATATGCAGGTGATATGGGAATGAGTGGCGTTACTAAATCTGATTTAAACAACCTCGTAAATCTCTATAAATAATGATTAACAATCGGCTCAATACTTCGGTATTGGGCTTTTTTATATTCTGAATCGGGTATCTATTTGTTAGAAATGGATACCTGCTAATACTATTATGTTAGTCATCAATCTAACCACAATCAAAAAGGTACCCATAATTCAATTATCCAGAAAAATAGATACCTAAAAGTCCTACCCCTGTTACCGCTAAAGAAAAAGAGATTGCGTTTTTACTCAATCCCTTTCACTATCATTTAATTAACTTCTCGATCCACTTGTCGACGCCATCTGCTGATAATGATGGTTTGTAGCATGATGTAGCATCAAATCATACTTTTGATGTTTTGGCATATAGCCGACTTGTCCACCACCATTAGTTAAAATAGCAGTATACTTCTTCCCACCAATCTTAACCGTCGTTTTCTTCATAGGCGCTGCACCATTAGCCAAGCTAAGCGAATAGGTATACCACCCATTCTTATGTTTCTGAAAAATAAACTTATGCTTAGCATTACCTAATTTCTTAACGAGGCTGTACGTACCTTCACTCTTATATTTTCCATGACTGTACCAATAAAAAGTCATGTGTTTAGCGCTAATCTTATATTTTTGCTTACTATAACCATCATTCTCGTACCAAGTACCTCTGAACGCAGTGGGTACAGAACTGACCGTACTAGCAGCGTCTGCTTTAGTCTGACTAAAGCCCAAAAATAAGGCAACCGAGGCAACTATTACAGTGCCATATGCTAATATTCTTTTCCCCAAAAGACTCATTTCAACATCTCCCAAACAAATTATTGAACATTCAATTCTGATTATACCCGTTTATACGCTTATTAAACGCAAAATAAATTCCTAATTGAACCAATCAAAGATTTCCATCCCGTAACAAAGGTAAATTAGGAACACCTTCTAGAAAAAGGCAACTTAGTATCGGTACCAATAATGTGTTTCATAACGATCGGAAATTTTAATTTTATTGTGACTATACCATTTAGCCTTAAACGTATAAGTTGTAGAAAGCAATTTTCCTGTAATTTGATAAGTATGGTGACCTAAATACTTATATTTAGCGCTCGTAGCTGTAGGCCTGGTCATATCACTAGGACCGTGGTATGCCTGCTCAATTGACGTAACATTCTTTTTTGTGATTTTAGTTAATACTCGTTTTTTCCCGTGACCCACATGTTGCCAGTTAGTTCGCCATTTACCTTGAAGTGACGTAGGTGTGCCCTTGTGCCAACTAGCAGCATTTGCGGAAATAGCACCGCTTCCCCCTAAGATAGTTAACCCAGTAACAAGACTCACCGTTCCCTTAACCACTCTATTAAGCAATATAATTACCTCCTTAGTATTTGATAAGAAAATTATATCATTGTTTTGCGCATCGGTCTTACTAGAAGAACCGGTGACGATATTATGGACTTCTTAAACTCAAGCTTCCCAATGAAATTCATATAATTTCACTTGGAGTTTTTTAAAATACAATAACAGATGATTTTGGGCAAAGAAAACAATCTATGTATTGAGTGAAGTAATAAGATTGTCCAGACTTAAATACTCTGACCATCTTTGATATTTATTGAAACCAAAAAATACGAATTATAATGCCACAATTGACAGTATCGCTTAAATTGTTCAGTATTTTTGCCGTTAATGTTAGCTATAATAATTCTTACAGGGGGAATTTAACGGAGGTTAATGTTCTAGGCAATAACGAGGAGTGAAAACTATGAGGAAAAAAGAAACGCTATTAGCTATTTTCGTTTTGGGCATTGGCTTGACTGGACTTGCTGGTTGTGGACACGATCCGGAAGATGCTGAGAAAGCGAATTCGGTTGCTTTTATGAAAACTTCTAAGAATAAGCAACCACAAGTATGGTTTAAGGGTGAACTAGATGATGGTGAAATTCATAAAGACTCTGCAATTAACGATGTTTTAGTCACCAAAAACGGTAAAGTGACTGATTACAGTATGACAAATATCACTTTTCAACAAATCAAGGGTAAAAATAATGATCAACTTATTAAATTAGCCAAAACACTTGATAAAAAAGGACTTAAACCTGTGATTGCCAGTCAAAAATCACTACTTAAAGAACAACTAATTACTGCAAAGAAAAATTTAAAAGAACAGCAATCTTCAAAAAAGGATTGGGATAAACTATCTGACGCAGAAAAAGACGCAGCTAAATTTGGATCATTATCTGATGCAGGCTCTCCTGAGAGCATCCGAGACGCCCAGAAGCAAGTTAATCAATATACAACATTTGTTAATCAAATTTCACAAAAAAAATATCCTTATATCGCACCAAAAACTTCACCTATTGTTGCCTACGTTAATACTGATGACAATGATAAATCAGTAACGGCTGAACTACTCGGTTGGCAAGGTTACACATTCACGTTCCCGGTGGCAGATAACAATGATCAAAAGGACCTCACTAAATTAACACACAAAGCTGATACAACAGGTCGTATTAACAAAATGGATTTAAACGGTATTATGGGCGCTCCAATCTCAATTTTAGGTGATAAGTACATTGGTTACTATTTATATAGCGAAAATGACGATTCACAAGAAGATACCTTCTTAATTACAAAAACTCAAAATTCAAAAGCAAAAGCACAATTGGATGAGGCAAAAACATCTGGGATAAAGAAAACTAATACATCATTGACAGAGTATTAGTTAAGTTAAATAACTGCTTTAATTCCAAATAAGGTATTGAAGTTTCATCGATCCAATATTTTTCGAAAATTGGAAAACGACTTATCGTGAAATCACTTTGATTTCCTCGATAAGTCGTTTTAATTGCTATTATTAGTGTTTTTAATCACAACCCTATTTTAAAAGCTATCATGTAAAATATGGCATAGTAAAACTACATTGGCTAGTCTCTCGCAACAATCTCATTTAAATCAGTCTATAAACGGAAAAAGCCACAAATATTAAGCTTTAACCTCACATATCAGAAGAATAGTCATGATAATTTTTAACTGAATATTCCTTTCACAACCTCGCTTAACATTTTTGAAAATTATTATTTATTAAAACGTTCTTAGTTTTTCCTAAATTCAAAAAAAGACGGGAATAATCTTCAAATCACATGGTATTTTTTCACAATATGCCCTGTAACCTTGTATATGGGGTATGCTATAAATTTTTCGTGTGTTCAAAAGAATTTAGGAAAAAGCTTGAGAAGTTGGCCTGATTCATAGTAGAGGCACCGTCGATCTTGAAACTGAGGACTGGATAGCCACCATTAAAATTACTCGTGCCATCATAGGTCTTCGAAGTCGTTCCAACCACAGCGCTAATGGTGGCTTTAGTGTCGCCAGAATTGGTGCCGTCAGCTTGAATGGTGAGCGTGCCGTCTTTAGTGGTAATATTGTAATTTGGATTGTCGCCAAGCGAAAGCGTAATGGCGTAATTACCAGCCGTTTCACCAGGTTCGCGCTTCAGCGTGTAATTTAATTTATCCCCATTCGGAAAAAGCTTGTCTGGGCTGGCAGTTAAGGTTGGATCTGGTGCACCCACTGTCTTGGTTTTGTTGTCTGCGGTTAAGACCACGTCAGCCTTGTTAATGGTTGCAGTACCAGCCGTAACATCATCTTTTGTAAAGATGGCACCTGGATTGGCTGCCAGCACGGCCGAAATACCCTCTTGATTCAGCGTTACTGAATACGGTGTTGTACTGGCATCCGGTTTAACGTTCGACCAGTCGAAGTCATCCGCAGTCAATGTGGGTCGGCCAAACTTGTCGGTGCCCGATACTGAAAATTTCACCCCTGGATAACCACCATTAAAGTTGGTTGTACCATCATAAGTCTTCTCAGTGCTCTGCACAGCTGCCTTAATCACAACCGACTCAGTTGGAGTGGCTGCGGTGTTAGTGCTATCACTATTTGTTGGATCAGTGGCTGGTGTTGTGGCAGCGGCTTGCTGAGTTGCTGGCGTACCTGTACTTGGATCAGACGATGCAGGTGCAGCACCAGACTGGTTGTTGTCCTCAGTCTTTAAGCTGCTATCCGTTGGTGTGGTCGTGGTAGCGCTGGGTGTTTTGGTTGACGCGGCAGTGGTTGATGCACTATCCGGTGCTTGTGATTGATCACCGGTAGTTGTTGTACTACTGCTAGTCGTCACATTAACGTTAGTAGCCGTTGCCCCGTTATCTACCGTGGCAGCCCTAGCTACCGTTGGCGTATCATCAAAGAAATCAACACCATTCGCCATTTCAGCTTCGTGGATACCAAATAACACGGCAACCGTCGAAAGCCCCCGAATCGTCCACCGAATTTTGGCACTGAACAAACGTGTTTTGGTAATCGGATCGGATTTAAGTTGTTCATAACGATATCTTTGCAAAATGTACTCCCCCCTGTAATTTTTCTCTGTTTCAATATTTAATCACTATATCTACTTCTACTCATAATCTTAAGAAAGTCATAAATGTATATCTATATTCAGACATCGAAATAATTCTGTTATTTTATCGATTTCGCAAAAAAATGAAACTAAGGATACATATCGTGACGAACGTCGATACACAAAAATCCCGTAGATCCACTGGAATACAGTCGAATCTACGGGATTTTGTATCTACAAACGATTAAAAGCTTAGTTTAGTCATTAATTGTTCGTTTGCTAATTGACGAATGATGTTTGAATACTTCACTTCGGAGCATACCTATCATGTATGAATATGATGTCAGCACTTTTTGATCCTATTCCTCCGCACGGTTGTTTAATTCGTCAACTTCGTGGGTGGTGACGATAACGTAATCTTGCTGCAACTTGGCTGACAGCTTGCTCAGCTTGGCCTGCGCTTTTTCGATAACTTCCTGCGTGTCTTCACCCGTGACGATATTATTATTGATGCGAACCAGTCCCTGCGCCAAAGCAACATAATCCGGCAAGTCATTGTACATAAAATCTGAAATATTCAGTAACTGCCGCGGTGCACTGAGTAATTCCTGAAAAGTCTGTTCGATGAGCCGTAAGTCGTTGTCATAACTGGGAATATATTTGACAACTTCACGCCTAATCTGGCGAAGATATTCCAACTGGTGGTAGGCGTTACGGACTTCCCGTTTGAAAAAGGTCCGCTCAGAACTATCCAAACCGCTTTTGGTTAGTTCCTGATCGCTAATGAACAAGGACTCGGTCATGCCGCTCTCGTTGACTTGTTTAGCATATTGACGAAGCTTGACGCGATGCCAGACGTTCATCCCCACGTTCACCAGAACAGTGATGAGTATCAATAAAGGCATTAGCCCATAGGCCACGGTGTATAAGTCGGTAAAACCCGTTTCCGTTTGAAACATCATCACCAAGGTCATCAGGGCTAAAATCATTGCTGGTATGACAACGCCCCATAACCAGCGGGTGCTGAAACAAAATTGCAGCGGTACGGCTAATAACAGATACAACCCAATCACGCTATTGGCACTCTGATGAAAGACCAAGAGCATGGCAAAGGTCGCCAGCGTAATCAAGGCGCCGAGCCATCGTGTTCGATACTGAAGTAATAACTCCATTTTACGCCCTCCTATTCGGCTGTCACACCGTTGCTTGACTTGATTTGATTGAGTTGAACATACTTGTCGTGGCCGCTATACCCAATATCAGCATCTAAGATATACACGTTATCTGGGTAGACGGTAAAGCCAAGATCCACTTTTCTGGAATGGCCGTTTTTAACGTTAACGTTATTACTGTCCATGGTGAGCAGATGGTGATCCGCCTTCAACAATTTGCCGATATGATCACTTTTGCTCAAGATATCCTCACTGTTAGGTCCGCTGAACAGCTCATATTCGTCGGTGCTAATGTCATGGCCGCCGTCGATGGAAGACGTCAGCGAAACGGTGGCGTGGATTATGAGATATTGTTCCAGTTCGTTCGTGTCGGCCGAATCATAAGCCGGCTGTGGGCTTTTCAACAGTTCATAGCCAGTAATGGTTAAGTGCGTCCCCGAAGATTTTAATGTCAGTGGCTGCCCAGTGAACTGGTATGAACGCTGAGCTTGAGCCGTAACTGAAGTGAACATAAAAGTCACGATTAGACTGAGGATAATCACTAATTGTTTCATTTCAATACCTCCAAGTCCTTCGTTTTGACGTGGAAAACAATCGACGTATCGTCGTCTTTAGCCGGTACGTTGTATTGATAATAGAAACCCTGATAGAGAAAATCAAAGCTGGCGGACTTGGGTCGCTTCACCACAATATTGAACGGTTTACGAACCCCCTCTGAATACTCATCACCGTACCAGCCGTTGGTATCAAGGATATTCATCACCGGTTTATTCACCCCGCCGACTTTGATCTTGGTACCGATAAAATCGCGTGCTTCTGAGTAATCATCACTATCCGCTTCGGTTTTATCGCTCCACTTGCGGTACACCTCAAAGGCATCGGCACTTAAGCTAGTATCCGAATGTCTGGGTTGTACACTCAGATTGACGATGAGTACCGGATCGCCCTCGTCAGTCTCCGCAACATAAGCATGATGAACCTTAAACTCCAGGTTCCGGCTGCGATAAGTCGTATTATTCTTTAACGTCACCTTTTGATGTGAATCATTTCCCGAGATGTGGCGGGGTTTCACATTCGTAGACCCAAACGCCACCGCATTACCAACCAGCAGTACGGCACCCATCATGAACAGTTGCATTCGCAATTGCTGTTTCCGGACCTTTTTTCTTGGCTGTTTAGCGATTGCCATTTGCGGTTGAGCGCCCACGGCACCATTTTTCAGGTAATCAACCGTAACTAGAAAATTATTCAGTTGGGTGGCATCAAACCACTCTCTGTTTAAAGTAATCCCGCTGCGCGATTGTAAATGAGGCCGCTTTTTCCGGTCAAATCGCAGGGCCCGTTGCCAGTCTAAGTGAACGTTGCTGCCATTCTTAACGATTTTAAGCCAGTCAAATGGCACGTAGACTTGTTCCGTCCGAAAATAGTAGCGGGTCAACCAGATGCCGGTTTGATTCTGATTAATCTCGATCAGTTGATAATCCTGGCTTCGCAAACTATGATAACTGAACGCGATGGCGGCCAGAAGAATACAAGTGGCAAACCAAAAAACACCCACCATGATCAGCGGCTGAGCAGAACTGTAACTATGCTTAGCAGCAAGTTTGATAATCACAGTGCCGATAATCATGATCCCGACAATCACCCAGCAAGCCCGAATTAACGCGCTGAGAATCGATTGTGCTCTGAATTTTAATGTGTTTTGCATAGTTATTCCGCCTTTGGCTGCTGCTTGACGGTTTCAACTAACTTGGTTTTTAAATCCGACTCCATGGTTTGAAGCTGGCTTTCAACTTCTTTCCGCTTAACGCTGCCCTCTTGTTGAATCTTCAGGGTTTCGGTGATCGTATTGATCAAATCATCCTGGGTCTGTTTTAGCGTATCAATATCTACAACCCCACGTTGACTGGCCTTGGCCACCTCAACTGCGGATTGCGATAACAGTTTGCTGTTCTTTTTCAATAAATCATTAGTAGTTTCAGCCACCGCGTTTTGAGCAGCCAAGGCGTCTTTTTGATTGAGCAACGCTAACGCAATCACCACTTGATTTTTCCATAGTGGAATGGCCGTAGTAATCGACGACTGAATCTTTTCAGCCAGCACCGTATTGCTGTTTTGGATCAACCGGATTTGCGGCGCTTGTTGGATTGTGATTTCACGGGTCAACATGAGATCCATCATCCGTTTTTCCAACCGATCTTGGGTGGCGGCTAAGTCTTGAACTTGCTGGGCCGCCATTTGGTCAGTAGCAGTACTTTGAAGCTGCTGAATTTGTTTATTAATTTCATCATGTTTCATCGACGCGCCCACGATAAGTAGGTTGAGTGATTGATAAAATTTAAGATTCTGCTGATACATGTCGTCCAGTAAATCATTATCCTGTAGCAACTTAGCCTCTTGCTTACTCAACTGCTGGGCTGATCGATCAATCTGAACGCTGACTTCTTGATACTTAGCGGTCATTTCAAAAATGGAGGCCTTCACCTTTGAAAATAGTTTCGCAAATAGCGAAGCGTCCGACTGACTGAGTTTGTCAGGATTGGTTTCATTTAAACTCGTTACTAATTTCCGCAGACTATCCCCAATTTCGCCTAACTCATTATTTTGAACCTTCACCAGTACCGTGTTCGAAAAACTCGACAGGCCCTCTTGCTGAGTTTTACCGTAATCCAAGATGGACGATTGTTTGTCTTCGCTAATCGTAGCCGCCATATTAGCGGCTTCCGTCAGTTCCTCAGGACTCAGTTTTTCCTTAATCGAAGTCGCTAGTGCAACTGGTGTCGTCTCATTGGTTTGACTAACTGGCACAACGCTTTTATCAATACTTGTGACATCTTTCATTTTGATTCCTCCAAAGTATGTTAGCAAAAGTTAATACCCCAAAAATGACTTAACTTGTGTTTTTGATAGTATAACGTAATTTGTAATTGGGCGCAAAATTCCTTGGAGAAATAGAAATATGTAGGTGTGCTGTGAAGTAAATCGCAAGCAAATCAATAATTGCAACGCTGCCTTAACATATTTATCCGTAAGCTTGCTATAATATCCTTGAAAGAGGTATTGGCAACACCAGCATTCACATATTCTAGTTAAGATTGCCAATACTATTAAATTTCCCGAAAGGAACTGCTACCATGGCATTAAACCGGAAAAACAAAATCCGAAATTATTCCATGACTTCTGCCGCCGACACCATTAAAGAAACGCTAGCTTATCGGCATCTGAGTGCTGACTGGTTGGCGGACATGCTGCAAATGGATCACGAGGAAATGAATAAGGTGTTGAGACGTGAAAACTATTTGACCATGGATCAGTTAAAACAAGTTCAGTCCTTAATCGGTGTGTCAGCACAGTTGTTAAGAAAACTAGATTCTAATTTTCTTGAACACCATTTGACGCCAGCGGAACTGGCTAAAATTGAAAAGCTTGAGCAAAATTCCACCGATGCTGATTTTGAAAATATTGATGATCTTGATTGGGATAAATTGTGATGTGAGGTGTATAAGATGCCAAATAAACGACAGCGGAAAAAGAATTATAACAAGTGGGCTGATAAAATGGTTCGTCAGATCTGGGATCGACGCCCTAAAGATCTTAAGACACAGGAAGAAGCTGACCGATGGCTTGCTGAGCAGGTTGAAAATGAAGGTATTCTCAATTGGCGTACACAACAAGCTGTAAACGAAGCGATTCATGATGTGAAATCGCCACATTCAACATTAAAAACATATGATTCGGTTGATGAATTGATGGCTGACTTAGAAAGCGATGACTGAAATGGCAAATAAACGACAGCGTAAAAAGCAGTATAAAAAGAATATGAAGGAAATTGCTCGCTTGTCAGAGGCAATGTCCCCTAAAACGTTGGACACTCAAGAAGAAATCAACGCATGGTTGTTTGGGGATGATGAGGAAGATTCTGCAAACTCATTAAAGGCCGACAATCATTTTTGGGATGAATCCAATTGGTCCGGTTTTCGTGACAGTATCACCGACGAGGACCGCGAATGGGATACTATGAAATCTATTGGTAAAGAAAAACTCAATGCCAGTAACGATTCAGTTGCAATGTGGCGCTTGTTAGACTCACGAAAGAATGATAAAGCAGTTGATTTAGACGAAATGATTGCTGAAGTCGATGCTGAAAATCAACATGATGATTCATCAGAGTTTTGGAATACCATTGATGATCAAGCTAAAAAGTATGGGTCAGTTGACACTCCCGAAGTTGACTGGGGGCAAAATGTCGAAATGGACTCTGAGGATGATGAGGATGAATAAAATCAAATTCCCAATGAAAACACAATTTTCTAGCTTATTCAATTTAACTCGTGCTTTGATTAAACCTTACTCAAAGTATCAGCATTTAAGAATCGTAGAATACTTGCTGTATCTTTACACCATCACTGCCGTAGCCGTAACTCAAGGATGGATAATTCATCTAAACCAAGTCATCCGCAATGATTTTGCACTCACAGGTCCACTTATACTCACCGGTATAATCTTGATTTTTGTTCTTAAATGGATAAATCACCGACGTATAGTGAGAATTATTCATACTTTTCTACCGATTAATCAAGATGATCAGTATCAACGGCAATATCAGGCCATCCGAAAAGCTGCATTGCATCCAGCTACAACAAAATTTCAGCAAGCCCTAGAAGGCTTCGTTACAATCGTTACCTTCATATTCGTAATGCCTATCATTTTCATGTAGACGAAAGTGATATATTAATTCAGAACGTATCAGATTCAATGATTATTGTTTATTTTCCCATACAAAATTTAGTGCTGCACTATTTGGAAATTTCTAACGATACTAAAAAACCGCCCAGAATAGCCTTGGACAGTTAACGACGGTTCTTTAGTTGTTTAACGATAATCTATAGGTATCATTCGACTGTTACCACGACTCAGTTATAACATGAGCCGTGGTATTTTTGTAACTTGCTGATTAAAATCCGTTAAATACTTGGAATTCGACTTTTTAAAACGATTTATCATGTGAACAGCACATAACTCCAATTTACTAATTTATAAAATTTTTTCGTAGTATTTACTCACCAACTTTGTTTATCTTGGTCGATGCTGCCCGTAATGTTGTCCGTATCGTTTTAAATCCATTCTAATTCGCTCAAATAACCCAACTGATAAAAAAAGAGCCAACCCTTTCGGATCAGCTCTGCACCGCGTTGTTCTCTTAAGCGGGTGACGGGAATCGGACCCGCGACTCAAGCTTGGGAAGCTTGGATTTTACCACTAAACTACACCCGCATAACAGTAACTATATTATCATATTCAGCTTAATCTGTCAGCATGAAATTGCATAAAAATCAGCTTTTCTGAAATAGTTTACCGTTATTTTCATTATTCGGCTTTTGCTTTTGCCGGTTCAGCGTCTTCTTTACGCACAATAGCGCGGTTGTTAAGTTCACCAACCAAAATACGATCACTCTTGTTATAACTTAAAATGTGAATTAATACCGAGTTTTCATAAATTTTCTCGATTTCCCCTTCAAAGTCATGTTCAAAAGAGCCAAATTTCTTACCCTTTACATAGTCGCCAACTTGATGTTCTGCCATTGGGTTATCCCCTCCACTTCGCATGATGAAAAAGATGATAACAAATTTAGCCAGTGAATACAAGGCTTATTTTCATAATACTGAAACTTTCCGTAAACTTAATCTTCCTTAAGATTTTCAAATTGAAAATGAGTTTCATAACGCCTTCGTGGTAGACTTAAGATAACAGTAACTAACGATAACTACTACTAATATGTAATATATTTTATTCTAGGATGTGACTTGTATGTGGCTGACCATCTACTTCATCAGTTTAATATTACTTATCCCAGTAACCATCATCGGTTTAAACCGAACATCTGAGAAAAAGATTGCTCAGTGGCTCATCATCGACCGCTTAGTTTATCTCATCATGGCGTGTGCAACCGTTGTACTCATGATTCGAACTTTCCACCACGCACCTCTCTTGGTTTCGCTAAAGGGCGCACTGGCAATCATCGTCGTTTTAATTATTGAAATTGCTTTTGGTCGCAAACAAGAACACAGTCTCTCCATTGCTTGGAGTATTGTCATTACCTTGCTAATTTTACTCACGGCTGCAGTGGGCATTATGACAACACTACATTCCATTTAAAATCAAAAAGATTAGCCAGCCTCCAAATGGACGCTAGCTAATCTTTTTATTTACTATCCCTTTTGTGCTTTCAACGCCAACTCCAACGACCGATCAACCAAGATTGACTGACTATCGATCATCGGCTTATCCGTCACTGGTTCACGGTCCTGCGCCAAAGAAAGTTCAGTACAGCCCAGAACCAATGCGTCACAGTTAGTTTCATCAAACATTTGTTGGACTAAACCATGATACAGCTGACGATCCACAACGTTATTGTCTTTAATACAGTCATAAATCAGCTTGTTGGTCTGGTCTTGAACAGACTGGCTAGGAGCTAAAAACTCATAGCCTGCATCCATAATTTCATGATCATAAATATGGTCGTATATGGTACCTTCAGTAGCAATTAAACCGATTCGCCGCGCTTCAGGATACTTCTTACCGATCTCCTTCACTGCTTCGCGAGGCATATGCAGAATTGGAATATCGGTAGCGGCCTGCATCTCATCATAGAAATAGTGTGCCGTATTACATGGTAAGGCAAAGAAATCGGGCTTTAACTGGCTTTGAATCTTAATATCGTTCACCAGTGGTATCGCTGGATTCGGCTGGCTATGATCTTTAATATAGCTTGTACGGTCTGGCACTGTTGCATGATTGACCAGAATATAGTTGAGATAATCCTGATCCTTATTAGCTGGCGTCCGCTCGTTTAACTGATGAATGTAAGTTTCAGTGGCTTCTGTTCCCATGCCACCAATGATTGTAAAGAAGTGTTCCATAAAATCACCCTTTGTTTTCAGCAAAATAACGGTCAAAATTCTTCGAGTAATTATGATTCATCCATTGAATCAATGTCCAGCGTTTCAGGTTCATATCGTGTGAATACTGATAAGTGGTCCCATAACGGCCGGCTCGGATCAATTCCAGTGCCCGGTCCTTATCGGCATTCTCACGGGCGTATTTTTTGAAGACTTTAGCTGGTACTCCCAACCAAAGCGCGTGCTTACTTTCGTCCTGATTACCATAAACAGTTGGTTGATCAACCAAATCCTGCTTAACGTAATCTTTAACCACCCAGTCAGCTAAATTATAGCCATTGAGCGTCACAAAGAAGCTACTGCGTCCCTGTCGGAGGTTAATTTCGAATAATTTGAACGTATCATCACGTACATCATACTTCATATCAAAGTTGGCATAACCGGTAAAGTCGATTTTTTCCAAGAAATCTTTGATTGTTTTGTAAATGGCCTCGTTATACTCCGGCAAAATTGCCACGTAGTTACCAATTGCGGAAGGTGCTGGATCTTCCAACAACGGATGACCCAGACACATCATCTTAACGTGGTGATTCTGATCCACGTAAGCATTCAGTACCCGCATGTTACTGTCATCGCCAGGAATGAAGTCTTGGAGAATAAAATCTGACTTATACCCGTTAGCATATGCAGCGTCCAATACCTTGTCAAACTCTTCGCGAGACTGGATCCGGAAGGCTTTCTTCCGACCTTCAAAATGCACGTCCAGCCATTCCACACTATTAGTTGGCTTCAAGGCAACCGGGTAGTCAAAGGGCTGTTCAACAACCGTCTGGCTATCATGTTCTTCCTTAGAAATCGTCCGCGTCTTAGGATATGGCAAATTGTATTTGTCACAAATTTTGTAGAAACGTTCCTTATTATTTAATTGCTTCAATAAATCATAGTCGATATACGGGCAAACAAACACGTCGGATAACTCGTCCTTATGTTTAGCAATTAGCTCAGCATAACCGTCACCACAGCCAATCAGGATCACTGGTTCTTTATGGTCACGATAGCGTTCCTTGATCTTACGCATTGAGTCGATCCAGACTGGATCCTCAGAGAAGCCTGGGATCAGTTCCAAATCAACAATTTTGGTGAATCGAGTGGGGGCTAATTGGATGGACGCGATAGCCTTCACTGGTTGATGGTAGAGTTCATAAAACGAACGTGCCATGCCGTATACATTAAAGTCGCTTCCCAATAAAACTGGGGTAAATTCTGGTGTTTCTTGCATAATCTAAAGTTCCTCCACAGCGTTTTTAGCAATCGTGACATCGGTTGGGTATGGCGTGTTGACACCATTCACTTTCTGGAAGGCATCTTCACCCTTACCAGCAAGCACCACGATATCATCTTTCGTACTCATTTTGATAGCCGTTTCAATCGCAGTTTTGCGATCCATGACGTACTGCACTTTGACTTGCTGATGATCGATATGAGCATCGATTTCCTCAGCAATTTTCTTCGGATCTTCATAAGCGGGATCATCCGTCGTCAAAATCGCCACATCGGCTTCTTCACTCAGTGCTTTACCAAAGCCTTCGCGACGGGAAACGCCCTTATTTCCAGTGCTCCCAATGACAACGATGACTCGACCGGCACCAGTTTGAACCTTCAAGAAGCTCAACAACGCCTTTAAACTACCGTAATTATGTGCATAGTCAATATAAATGGTGCCGTGATCCTTGCTGGTCACCATTTCCATTCGTCCAGGAACGTGGACATCCGTCAATGCGGTCTTAGCATCGTCATAACTTGCGCCAGACAACGCACTGGCAATGATTGAACTGGCGGCGTTACTCTCGTTGAAGTCACCCGGTACGTGTAGTTCATAACTACCGTCAATAGCGAACTGTTTCGCTTTTTCGGATACCGCAGTCACTTGAAATTTACTCTGATGCAACGTTTCACTGGTGTTCTTGAACGTCACATCAAGGTCCAATGGCATTTCCAGCTTGGCACCCTCTCTTGCGTACAAGTAAATATTTTCCGGTTGCGTCGTAGTTTTAGCAGCGTAGTACACATCCGCTAAATGCGCCGTTTCCGCATTAATAATGCAGGTTTCGGCATTAACTAGCAGCTGTTCCTTGCAGTGCAAATAGTCCGCAAAGGTTGGATGTTCATTTTCACCAATGTGATCCGGTGAAATGTTGAGAAAAATACCAACGTTGTATTTTAATCCGTACACCCGGTTCTTCTTGTACGCTTGTGAGGACACTTCCATGACTAAGTGTGTCATGCCATTATCCACGGCATGCCGCATATCGTGGAATAAATCCAATGATTCAGGCGTCGTTAAGTCCGACTTGAACCGGTCTTCAGGTGCATTGCCTACGATACGATCAATGGTTGAAAACAGTGCTACTCGATCATGGGTATGCGTCCGTTCGATACCGTAAGTAAAGTAAGCTGAAGTGGTCTTCCCTTTGGTCCCTGTGAAAGCAATGATAAAGAGGTCATTTTGAGGATAGCCGTAAAACGCAGCACCTAGTAATGACATGGCTTTTTGAATATCAGTCACGATAATGCTAGTCAATCCTTGCCCCTCATCGTAGCGAGTCTCAGAAACGTAAGCCGTGGCCCCTGCTTCTTTAGCACCTAGTAAATAAGCGGGTTTAAAATTCCCCTTACAGAAGAACAACGTATCGGGCTTAACCGTTTGTGAATTATAGTTCACGTGTTGAAACTGCTGCTGTGAATCAGTCATTGTGACCGTTTTTAATAAATCATGTTCATCTAATAAAGTCACCACTTGGGTTATATCAAGTGACACGCGTTTCATCTCCAATTAATTGAGTCCTAATTCTATTATTTCACCGTTCTATCCAAAAAGAAACCGACATTTCAGCCGGTTTCATATGGAAAAATGCAGTTTAGTTAGCCACTGGAATCTTATCGATATCCGTACGACGAACCTTGCTAATCGTATCTGCTGAAGTATTCTCTGGGAAGTAGACTTCATACCAAAGAATAAAGGTGTAGATCGTAAAGATCTTTTGCATTGATGACTTACCGTTAATGTGTTCTTGGAGAATCTCAAGTAATGCATCCGTGTTGAAGAACTTCTTAGCAACGTCTGAAGTAAAGGCTTCTTCAATCCGCTTACGGTACTTATCTTGCTTGATCCAGGTGGCGATTGGAGATGGGAAGCCCATCTTTTCCTTCTTAGCAACCCGTTCTGGTAATTCAGCTAACGCAGCCGTCCGCAGAGAAACCTTGGTTTCAGTACCGCGAATCCGTGTCTTGATTGGCATGGTAGCCGCAAACTTAGCAACTTCCTTGTCAACTAGCGGTGTCCGAACTTCCAGTGAATTGCACATACTCATCCGATCAGCTTTGTGCAAAATATCGTATGGTAGCCAAGTGTTGATGTCAAAATACTGCATTTGAGTCATTTCATCTTTGTCTTTAACATCATCAAAGATATGCTTAGTGTATTCACCAGCATCACGATTCAAATCAGGGTTCTTCAAAATCTTTTCACGATCATGATAATCGAAGACGTAGTTCACCCGGTAATAACGTTCACTCAATGGCTGTGCACCACGAACTAAGAACCGACGGCCATGGAATCTTGGCAAGTTAACAACGGCTTTGGCCAAGCCCTTACGAACAAAGCGTGGTACAGCTTTTTGATAACGTTCAAACGGCTTTGCTTCCAAATAGGTGTTGTAACCGCCGAAGAATTCATCGGCACCTTCACCAGACAAGGCCACTTTCACGTGTTCGCGAGTTCCCTTTGACAGATAATACAGCTGCATAGCTGAAGGGTTAGATAACGGTTCATCCATGTAGTACATAATGGTTGGTAAAATATCGAAGTAGTCATCACCCGTCATGGTTAATGGTGTGTTGTCCTGATGAATTTCCTTAGCAAATTCAGTTGACCAGCTCAACTCACTGTACTTAGAGTTATTAAACCCTAAGGAGAAGGATTGAATTGGCTTGAGTTTTGCGGCTTCGTTAAGTACGTAGCTGGAATCGATCCCGCTTGATAAGAAACTACCGACTTCAACGTCAGCGATCATGTGGGCATCAACGGAATCATCAACGATCTTACGGATCTTCTTAGCGTCTTCTTCGATGGTTTGATTCTCATCGATATTGTCATAACTGAACTTATAGTATTCGTGAGTTTCAGTGTGACCATCTGCTTTATGAATGAAGTAGTGGCCAGGCATTAATTTGAAGACGTTCTTAAACATCGTATCCTTTGAAGGAATAAATTCAAAGCTCAAATGAATGGCTAATAGATCTTCATTAAGTTCTTTTTTGAAGTTTGGGTGTTCCAAGAATGCTTTGATTTCTGAAGCCCAGAGGAAAGTCTTGCCATCATCGTAATAGTACAATGGCTTGATACCAAAGTGATCACGGGCACCAAAGACTTCACCGGTTTTAGAATCGTAAATAACGAAAGCAAACATTCCGCGCAAATGCTGAAGCAAATCCGGACCCCAGGCATCGTAGCCGTGAATCAAAACTTCTGAGTCAACGTCTGTTCGAAATTCGTAACCTAACTTCTGTAAATCTTTACGAATATCTTGGTAGTTATAAATTTCACCGTTAAAAGTCAAAACTTTAGTTTGATCCTGGTTATACATGGGTTGTTTACCATGCGCAAGATCAATAATTGATAAACGACGGAAGCCCATCGAGACCTTATCATCATTAAAGTAAGCTTCATCATCAGGTCCACGATGACGAATACGATTGGCCATCTTCACGATCGTATCGCTAGGCACATCTGTTTGGTTAACATAACCAACAAATCCACACATGTTGTAATCCCCTTTTTAGCATTTATTTACCGTTTCATGCGACGCATCACGTACGCCGGCCTCACGACTTGAACGATCACTAAAAGATGTCACAAGACGTAATTCAAAACAATGTTCATTTTATCAAAAAAACCGCTGTAATACTAGGAAACATCGTGGCTTATAACGTTTTCTTTAAACTCGTCTCCTGAAAGCGTTTGCGGTATAATATAAGTGAATCAGGAATGGAGTGATTTTAATGGATAATCTTATATTTTTTAACCCTGGTGATTCAATTGCCAACTTCCACGACTACGATGAAGCAGTAAGGAGTGCCCAGATCTATCGCCAGAATCACGTTCAGGCTGGTCACGTCCTGGTTGTTAAGGGTATGGAAAGCGAAAAGCAGTTTGACATTTTCCTGTCAGATAACGAAATTTCCCATGATAATGAGTTGGGGAATTCAAAACCGTATAAGGTGTCGAAAAAGTTCTAGGTGCAATCTAGGTGTGGAAGTGAGCGCTTAGAGAGCGGAGTGTAACTGTGAAACGGTGGAAGCCCCCTGGTCTTGGGGGGTTCTGCCGTTTTATAGTTACATGCAGCTCTCTGCTCACTGGAGCCCGATAATGTCTAAGTGTGGAAGTGAGCGCCTAGAGAGCGGAGTGTAACGATAAAATGGCGGAAGCCCCGGGGTTTGGGGGGTCTGCCATTTTATCGTTACATGCAGCTCTCTGCTCACTGGAGCCCGATAATGTCTAAGTGTGGAAGTGAGCGCCTAGAGAGCGGAGTGTAACGATAAAATGGCGGAAGCCCCGGGGTTTGGGGGGTCTGCCATTTTGTTGTTACATGCAGCTCTCTGCTCACTGGAGCCCGATAAGGCATAGGTGCCTAGAAAAGGTGCCCCCGGTCTTGGGGATTCTACCGTTTTTTATAGTTACATGCAGCTCCCTACTCACCGGACCCTCAATCCAGCTCTACACCAACTACTTCCCAGGTTTCTTCGCATACGGCAACGACATATCTCTGCCATCTGACCGAACACTTAGAAAATGATCCTGATCATAACGCACAAACGTCACCGGTGGCTTAACGCTGAGTTGCGCATACTCACTTGATAGTGAGAGTAATTCCTCGCCACTGGCCGAAAGCTGATAACCAATACTGTCAAAAAACAGTTTAATTTCCGCTTTTCGTGCTCGGATACGTAATTCTGCAACATCGCCAATCAGCAACTGCATCTTCAATCATTCTCCTTTTTCGGTAATGTATCGTCAATATAGTCAATCGCCTGCAATAGATGGTCTTTGAACCCAATTAAATCATCATATGCCATGGATTTTGACGGAATTGAAACAATTTGACTCGATAAATCTAAAAGCACTTGTAAATACCGCCGGTGCAACCGTTGAGCAGCCATCGGTTCACGCCTGGAAAGTCTTTGATTGGCCTGATAGCTATCCCGAATGGCAAGCCGTAACTGATGGTTAACTTCAATCACTGCGTCAAAGTCACTCCGCTTTCGAACTGCTTCTTCAACGTTGCTAATTCGCCAACGCCACTGCTGAAGCTGGATTAAGATAGCTCGCTTAGCATCTGCGTAATTGCTAAAATCAATCTTACTTTTGTCGATCGGCAAGTGCCTGTTTTCCCTTCTCCGTTAAACCACTGATATAGGGATCTGCGTCAATGTAACCTGCATCAATAAGTGGCTGCGGATTACCACCAATCACGTTATCGCAATAGTCCACAAAGTGTCTCGGACTAGTACCAGGTTCAACTTTACCTGAGGCAATTGCATCTAAAATATTATAATCAGTAGGCGTTAATTCCATTTTCTTTTCCTCCAAATTCGATTTAAATTGAGAATAGTCTTGTTCTTGTTGAATCGCAAGTGATTATACTAAAACGCATGCTGCAGCATAGTTGCTGTAACATGCGTTTTATTTATGGTGTTAAATCCGCCAACGATTCACCCTTTTCATACCGGGTATTCAAGGCAGCTGCTTTAACCTCAATGACTTGATTGTCGTTGATTCGGGCAAAAGCCAACACCTCGTTAATCAAACGGTCAACGACTGCTTGATCTTCTTTTTCTTCAATCGCATTCTTAGCTGCTAAAAACTTCAATCTAGGCAGAAAATAAGTGACATGATGTTCTGAACACATCTCCACGCCCTTATCAACCAACTTTTGACTCGCCTTTAACTGACCAACAGAATTGTAGTAGCTAGCCGTGAAGAAAATCATGGTCAGCAATCGTAAGTAATTATCGCCAACTCGATTGAAGTAAAGCTGTTCATCCTTTAAGACGTTGCGAATAAACGAATGGACCTTTTTAAAGTAGAAATTAGCACGGTCTGCTTGTTGCAGCCGGTTATACATCACGCCAGATCCCACATAAACTAACTGTGTAAAAATGGTTTCATGTGACTCATCCAAATCGTTTAAAATTTGCGAAAAATCATACAAAACTTCTTCAGGCGGTTGATTGATCAACGCCCCCATCAGCCCCCGTAAATAGTAGAACTGCATTTTTAACAGCATGGAATCTAGCTGTTTTTCATCAATTGCTGAAAGACCCTTTAAAACCTTCTGGTAATTTTCCATCACCAATTCCCGCTCAAGCGAATCTAAATCCTCCTTGAGCTGGTTAGCACTAACTTTATTCGATTCGTTCAAGTCATCAATGGTGAGGCCGATTCTGGCGCAAAGTTTCGATAAGATTTTCAGTGAAGGTACATGACCGCCACATTCAAACTTACTCAGCGTTGATTGCGTACAGATGCCCTCGCACATCCTGACCTGAGAAATATGCAGCGATTTGCGTCGCTGAACAAATTTTGCGATATCCATTGAAATCAACCCTATTCTTATTGACTAACCGTGAATTCCTAACGCAACCTTTGCAAACCGGCTCATCCGATCAATACTCCATGCTGGTTCCCAAACAAGATTTATATCACAGGTTTCAACACCATCAACTGAGGTAACCGCTTCAGTAATCGAATCTGCTAATAAATTACCCAGTGGGCAACCCATGGTAGTCAAGGTCATCGTAATCACACAGTTGCCTTTATCATCCACTTTAATGTCATAAATCAGACCCAAGTTAACCATATCGATCCCTAATTCTGGGTCAATAACATCTTCCAACGCTGCCATAACTTTGTTTTCAACTGGCGAAAATTGTTTTTCAACTTCTTCAGACATACGTGCACTACCTCCTCGTGATCATGCAAAGTGCCCTGTCTTGCTTGTGATTCCTAGAATATCGACACCTTGATCATTCACTCTTCTGTCTTAAATCATACCATAATTATGACCAAATAAGACGCATTTCGCGTGAAAAATCGTGATATCCGTAGTGCTCACCTGCTTAACAAGCTGACTAAAAACAGCACTGAACGTCATCATCATTCAAACAGTTACCAGCAAACTATTCATCCCGTTTTAACAACATGGCAGTAAGCGTTTTTAAATCAGACTTGACTTGATACTCAGGCAACTGATCAATTAAGGCTAGTGCTTGCTGAGTCAGTTCAGTAGCTTCCTTCTGCGCTTTTTCAACACCCTGATTCTCGGCTACCAGCTGCTGAACGGTCTGCAAATCAGCTGAGGTCATCCGCTCTTTTTTAGCCAAATATGGCTTGAAAGCACTCTTAGCATCCGCCATAGCTAAAATTAACGGCAGGGAATAAACGCCCGCTTTTAGATCCTCTAGCACCGGTTTTTTCGTCTTCTGCGATTGACCATCATAATCTAAGATGTCATCTAAAATTTGGTAGGCTTTGCCAATCGTCATGCCGATTTCACCCGCTAAATCAACCACTCGATCATCGCTATGACTCAGTACCGCGCCTTGCCGACAGCTTAACCAGAACAATTGAGCCGTTTTACCGGTAATTTCGCGAAAATAATCCGCTTCCGTGACGTTGCGCTTATAATTGAGTTTCATCTGTTCAAGTTCACCGATAAGAATATTGCGCATACTTGTGATGTTTAACTGCAGTTCGGCCATATCATGGGTCGTTTTCAAAACTTCTTTAAAGTAAACCGTAAACAGGTAGTCCCCAGCGTAAATGGCGTTTCGAGAACCGTAAAGCGTATGTATTGTTGTGACACCACGACGCAATGGTGATTGGTCGATGACATCATCATGAATCAATGTCGCCACGTGCAGTAACTCTAATGCAGCGGCACCAGCACGCAACACGTCGTCATCGTTTTGCTGGCCAAACTCACTAAAGAGGTAAAAGAAACCCGGCCTTAATAGTTTGCCACCCGACTGCAGTAACGCTAATATTTGGTGATGAATCGGTTGATTTGGCAGTTGTACTGCTTCCAATAAGTATGGTTGAAGCTTCTCTAACCGTTTTTCTATCCTCGGAAACTGATGCCAAAGTTTGTGAACCATGTGCTGCCACTCCCCCTACTTAAAATTACCCATCCACCTGATGGTCCCCTCGATGTGCCATCATGGTGTTTTAACCATGTTACCACATGATTGTGAACTCATGCATCATTAGGCAGCTAAAAAAAGACCGCTCAGTAAAAACTAAACGGACTTTTAGGTAGACGCTTAATCTGAAAGCGACTTGATCTGGTCTAAAATATTGAGCAATTGTTTTGTGGCTTGTTCGTAATCCGCAATTTGATTACCGAGCTGCTGATTAAACCCGTCAAGGCCACCTGCAACAAAGGCGTACTCGTATTGATACACTTGCTGATAAGCTGCCGTTAATTGCGATAATAATTCAGATTGCGCTGGTTTTGACAGCTGCAGAGCAATCTGAATCACACGTAAATCCGTATATCCTAACTCAAACTGAATTGCCCAAGCGCGCATAAACTCATGCTGAGCCTGAATGTGCAGAAAATGATGTTCCGTATTCCAAGCCAAACGATCAATAGAATCCTCGATTTTAAGCATTTTAAACCTCCAAAGTTTGTGACTTCGACACGACTACGCCAACAAAATACTCAATTTGAAGGTTTGAAGCAAGTCATTGCACCTGTTATTTTTCTGACCCTAGGTGGCGCAGTGCATGAGCGCGATTCAGCAGCGTAAACACACTGTGAACTAATACCGTTCCAAAAAAGATCACCGAAATCAGCCGAACGGTAAACAGTGCAATAATCATCCAGATTGAGTAGTGAATATACCCCAATTTAAAGACTTCATACGTGAAGGCAACGATAGTGGTGGTCACGGAAGAGGTCAATAAGCTTGCCCAACTCCAGTTTTTGTAGCGCCAAGCGGCAAAGCCAATCTCAGAACCCACACCTTGAACGATTCCGGAAAGCAACGCTGCAATGCCAAAAGTACCACCAAAAATAACTTCAGCCGCAGCGCCCAACACTTCACCGACAACCGCCGCCCCAGGAATTCGGGTTAAATAAATAGCTAGTGGTCCTGCCATGATCCAAAGGCCAAATAAAATTTCGTTAGCAAACGGCCCAACAGCCATGGAAAGCACGTTGTACAAGTAATCTGTCCCCACAAAAACTTACTAACATTAGTGATGTAATCAATCTCGACGGAGATGATTACATCACTTTTTTGATAAAGTGATAGTGGAACTAAGGCCGCGG
>NZ_BCMJ01000012.1 GCF_002583405.1 Secundilactobacillus silagincola
AATTAAAGCGATTAAACGAGCTGGTTTTGGCTACAAAAGCTTCCGTAAGTTTAGGGCAAGAGTACTTTATACCTTGCGTATTAAGACTAAAAAAATCCTAATCACGAAATAGTGATTAGAACTGATTTAATAAATTTACCAACAACAGTTGTCAAAGAGCCAAAATCCCCCCATGATCATCAGATGAAATACAACAATTCATCTGATAGTCAGGGAGGGATTTTTACGTGTAAACGGAATATAATCATACGTGAAATTTGAATAGCACTTAATCTTTCAAAATGAATATTTCTCTGTTATATTATATTACATGGTTGATATGATAGGATTAAGAAGACAATCTAAAACTGAATATAGTGAATATACATTAAGCTTATGGAATAATATGTATTTTTAATTTGATTTTAATCTCAATTTAATTTAGAATGGGGCTTAAATGCTTAAACGGATAGGAGGTTATGATGATGCTTACTTACCAGATTTTACCGGCGGGTGATAAGGCAGTTAACGTCACTTTTGAACGACAAGTCAGTGTGACGATCAATCAGCAGATTGCCCAGTTGCAGCAACGCTTAACACAGTTGGGCGCGGATGGGATAACCGGCTTTTTACCAGCGTTTCGAACGCTAACGGTGTTTTACGAACCCGCGCAAATTAGTCTTCAGCAGTTAAAGTCTACTATTAATACAGCCATGCTGGATGGTCATCAAAATACGGTTTCTACGGTTAAACGGGTGCACATTCCGGTTTGCTATGATACGGATTTTGGACCAGATCTGGCTAACGTGGCAACGCGAGCTCATCTGACCTCTAAAGCGGTTATCGAGCGTCACAGTCAACCGGATTATTTGATCTATATGCTGGGCTTCTTGCCAGGGTTTGCCTATTTGGGCGGACTTGACCCGCAGATTGCAACGCCTCGGTTAGCAACGCCGCGACTTAAAATTGCCCCGGGTTCAGTGGGTATTGCAGGGGAACAGACCGGCATGTACCCCATTGAATCACCAGGCGGCTGGCAGATCATTGGCCGGACCCCGCTGCGGTTGTTTCAACCGGAAAGTGATCAGCCATTCTATTATCAAACGGGCGACTACGTTCATTTCGATGTGATTTCTCGAGCGGAATATGACCAAATTGCGTCTCATTTAGCAGACTATCACGTACGGGTTGAACCGGTACCAGAAGCGGAGGTGGAACAACATGGCGCTTAAGATACAAGCTGGTGGTTTACTAACCACCGTGCAGGATCAAGGCCGAGTTGCGACCCAAAGCAGTGGCTTTTCGGTTTCAGGTGTGATGGATTTTGATGCTGCTAATGTTGCCAATTTGTTAGTGGGTAATCCTATAGACGCTGCCGTGCTTGAAAGCAGTCTTCAAGGGCCGACTTTAACCTTTACGCAGGCCAGTCACTTTGCGGTGACGGGAGCGACTGCGAAAATGACGTTGAATGACCAGCCGATTGAAGCTTATCGGCAATATTACGCGCGGCGTGGCGACCAATTAGCAATCGGTCATTACACGGCCGGTCGATTTGGCTATTTAGCCGTGCATGGTGGAATTCAAGTATCAGTAATCATGGGGAGCCGGTCAACGAGCTTGAAATATCAGCTCGGCGGGTACCACGGCCGCCAGTTGCAAGCTGGTGACAGTTTAACGACTATCCGAGATGCCGTGGATCAGCCGCAGTTTCAACGAGCAACGGCATATCCGTATTCTCAGCAGGATACTACCACCATTCGAGTGACACCAGGTCCGCAATACAATGACTTTTCAGCCCAAACGCGGCAGCAGCTGACGCATCAAACTTTTGAGATCAGTCAGCAGTCCGACCGCATGGGTGCGCGTCTGAAGGGACAGGCACTGGATGTAACCAAGATTACTGAGATGCTGTCGGAAGGGACGGTATTAGGCGGTGTTCAGGTACCACGGGATGGTCAGCCAATCGTGCTGCTAGCGGATCGTCAAACTACTGGCGGTTACCCCGTTATCGCCGTGGTGGCACGCGTGGATCTGCCGAAACTGGTTCAGCTGACACCTGGTCAGCAAGTCCAGTTCCAGTGGTTTGACTTAGCTAAGAGTCAAACACTTTACCGGCAAAACTATGGCAGTAGCGCGGCTATTAAGGCTGCTCACCAGTTCCAGACTCAGGTTCGACTTGAACGAGAACCAGCAGAGCGAATAGCGACACTCTTCACTTCGTAATTTGAAAGAAGGATGAAAATTGGAAACTTCAGAAATGCAAGCCATTATGCAGTTGATGGCTGAAAATGGTATCAGTAAGCTGAAGTATCAGCAAAAAGACGAAACACTGGAATTAACCAGAGAATCTACGACACCAGAGGTTCAGCCCGTTGCCAATACGTCAGTCCAACCGGCGCAGGCTAATACTGCCGCATCAACAGCCCAAACAATCAACGCTAAGTTTGTCGGTACCTTTTATACCTCAGGCAACCCTGATGATGACCCATTTGTTAAAGTGGGTGACACCGTAAAAGCCGGGCAGACAGTGGCGGTGATTGAAGCGATGAAGATGATGAACAACGTGGTTGCACCACAGGATGGCCGGATTACAAAAGTGCTGGCAGCTAACGAAGACTTAGTGGAATTTGACCAGCCGCTCTTTGAATTTGAAAGCTTGTAGGGGGTGGCAAAGTGGAAAAAGTGCTGATTGCTAATCGCGGTGAAATCGCCGTGAGAATCATTCGTGCCTGCCAAGAATTGGGCTTGAGCACGGTAGCAGTCTATTCAACTGCTGATAAGGATGCGCTGCACGTCAAATTAGCTGATGAAGCTGTTTGTATCGGTTCGGCCAGTCCAATTAAGAGTTATCTCAATATTGATAATTTGCTGGGTGCTGCCCAGATTACTGGAGCGGATGCTGTTCACCCTGGATACGGCTTTTTATCAGAAAACGCCGAATTTGCCGAACGCTGTCTGAAAGCTGGTTTGACCTTTATCGGACCAAAACCAGAAACCATTAGTCTGTTAGGCGATAAGGAGCGTGCTCGAGAAACGTTGAAGGCGGTGGGCGTTCCCGTCACGCCAGGTAGTGATGGAAAAATCACTACTTTGGCTGAAGCGCGAACGGATGCTGAAAAGATCGGCTATCCTGTCATGGTGAAAGCTGTTGCGGGCGGTGGCGGTAAAGGCATGCGGCTGATTCAGACACCAGACCAGTTAGAAGAGCTGTTTACCCTAGCACAAAATGAAGCTGCCCAAGCCTTTGGCAGTAACGAAATGTATCTGGAGAAGTTTATTGACCGACCAAGACACATCGAAGTTCAGGTGTTAGGACTTAAAGATGGTACTGGTGTGGCGGTGGGTGAGCGAGATTGTTCACTGCAGATACACCACCAAAAAGTGATTGAAGAGGCACCCAGCAGCATTGATCCTGCCACGCGAGACAAAATGCTTTCGGTATCTAAGCGGGCCGTTGAAGAGTTGCATTACACGGGTGCAGGAACGCTTGAATTCCTCTATGCCGGTCCCAATCAATTTTACTTTATGGAAATGAATACTCGAATCCAAGTGGAACATCCCATCACCGAATTAACTTCCGGCTGGGACTTGGTTAAGGCACAGTTATTGATTGCTGATGGGAAGGTGCCATCAGCGGCGCCCACCGCCAACGGTTACGCCATCGAGTGCCGAATCAACGCCAGCAGTGCTGGTCAAATAACCGGCCTGCACTTGCCCGGTGGCAATGGTATCCGGGTTGATACCGCGCTGTATCAAGGATATAAGGTACCGCCGAACTACGATGCCATGATTGCTAAGATCATCAGTTATGGACCGAATCGGCAGACTGCCGTTCAAAAGATGCTGGTGGCGATCAATGAAACGGTGATCACAGGCATTGAGACTAATCTAGATTTCTTAAACCGATTACTGCGAACCAACCAGTTCCAGCAAAATCAGTTTGACATTGAGTTTATCGAGCGGGAGTTATTGCCGCAGTCTGATTCACAGTAGAATTTACAAGGGAGGATATTATATGACACAAGTTGATTTAAATTGTGATCTGGGTGAGAGTTTCGGCCGTTATACGCTGGGACTCGATGATCAAGTGATTCCCTACATTACGTCGGCAAACATTGCCTGTGGTTTTCACGCAGGGGATCCGGAAGTGATGCAGCATACGGTTGATTTAGCTGTTGCCAGTCACGTTCAGTTGGGCGCCCATCCAGGGTTGCCAGATCTGCAAGGCTTCGGTCGCCGGCCAATGAAAATTGCGCCTAAAGCTGCCAAGGCTGACGTGAAGTATCAAATTGGGGCGCTTGAAGCCTTTGCGCCAACCCATCGATTGCACCACGTGAAACCCCATGGCGCGTTATATAACATGGCGGCTAAGGACTACGAGTTAGCCTATCAAATTTGTGAGGGCATCAAGGAAGTTGACCCTCAGTTAATGCTGGTTGGGTTAGCTAACAGTGAGTTGATTCGCGCAGCTAAGGCCGTGGGCATTCCTTACGAACAGGAAGTCTTTGCCGATCGCGCTTATGAAGTGGATGGCAGTCTCGTTTCCCGGCAAAAAGAGGGAGCGGTCATTGAAGACAGTGACGTTGCTGTTAAACGAACCATCAAGATGCTAAAAGAACACCAAGTGACCACCATTGACGGTCAGGTAATTAGCATACAACCGGATACGATCTGTGTTCATGGCGATGGGGTTAAAGCGTTAGCCTTCGTGAAGCAAATTCACCAAGCACTGACTGCTGAAGGAATCGATGTTGTTGCCACACAAGTCAAATAGCTGTTACTACCCGGATTGAGAAGGAGAATAGATCAATGAAAGAAACCTCACAATCAACGCCAACACCGACGCCAGTTACCGAGAAAAAACGATCTAAATTCAGTGTTGCCATGGGTGCCGCCTTCATGATGGCCATGGCTGCCGTGGGTCCTGGCTTTTTGACCCAGACCGCGGCCTTTACGGGTCAGATGGGTGCCAACTTTGGTTTTGCTATTTTACTATGTATTATTGCCGATATCGTTGTTCAATTAAATATTTGGCGCATTATTATTGTTTCCGGCAAGCGGGCACAGGTGCTTGCGAACGAAGTTGTTCCTGGTTTGGGCTATGTCTTAACGGCGCTGATTGTTATCGGTGGTTTCTGTTTTAACATCGGTAATATTGGTGGCGCGGGGCTAGGCCTCAACGTGCTGTTTGGCATTGAACCCAAATATGGTGCGCTGATTGCTGCCGCTGCTGCGATTATCGTGTTTGTGGTTAAAAATGCCATGACGGTGGTCGACCGAACTGTCCAGTGCCTAGCGGTTATTAAAATCCTGATTCTAATTTATATTCTGTCTGTTACCACCGTTCCTGTGGCAACCGCCATTTCACACACGTTCATGCCGACTCAAGTTAACTTCTATTCCATCGTCACCATTGTTGGTGGGACCGTTGGCGGTTATATTTCGTTCTCAGGCGGTCACCGACTGCTGGAAGGCGGCGTAAAGGGCCGGGAAAATATCAAGTATGTCAATGAAGGTGCGCTAACGGGTATTGGGGTGGCATCTGCCATTCGAATCATGCTGTTCTTAGCTGGTTTGGCTGTGGTCGTCGCTGGTCATACACTGAACCCAGCTAACCCTGCAGCTTCTATTTTCCAAATTGCTGCCGGTAATTTTGGGTATAAATTCTTCGGTTTATTGTTGTTAGCAGCTGGGATGACTTCAACGCTGGGGTCAACTTTCACGTCGATTTCATTCTTAAACTATTCTCAAAATAAAGAATCCTGGGTCAATAAATATCATTCAGCCCTGATCATTACGTTCATTCTCGCTTCAACCCTGATTTTCTACTTCGTGGGTAATCCCGCTAAGGTGCTGATTATTGTGGGGGCATTGAACGGCATGATTTTGCCTATTGCACTGGCTATTCTGTTAGTTGCAGCGGTTAAGAAGAGTATCATGGGCGACTACAAGCATCCCAAGTGGTTGTTGGTCACTGGGTGGATAGTTGTTGCCTTTATGGCGTACGCTGCGTTCCAGTCGTTCGCATCAATCAAGTTATAGTTAAACTAACTGATAGTTAAATATAAAACAATCTAAAATTAGTGCTGATATTGGTCGTTGTTATCGATTAATATCAGCACTAATTTTAGATTTTTATCGTTTTTGTGGGTTTGAACGTGATTTTCTACCCCTAACTCTCTGAAATGACAGTATTTTGACGAATTCCTTCCATATTTTTTAAGCGACCTTTAAAAAAGCCTGTAAAAATTCTCATATAACGGGGTTAATTATCTAGTAAATTTTGCTAATGTAAGGGTGTGCAAAGCACAACGTTGTACTTGCTTAATTTCTTTAAAGTTTTGTGGAATTTATGGAGGAGGAATTATTATGGGAAGAGGTTCAAAAAATTTATCAAAGGGGAACCGGAAACTAGCTCTCATGCATGAGTCTGAGTCGCTACACTATCGGATGTATAAGGCCGGTCGTACCTGGCTTTTTGCTGGTATCGCCACCTTTTCATTAGGTGCTGTATTACTCGGAACACAGGTGCAGGCGGCTGCTGCGGAAGATCCAACACAGACGACTGCGCCGGCAACAACACCAGAGGCTGGTACGGGTGCAGGACAAACAGCAGATACGAATGGTGACGCTGCTGCAACTACAAAAGTTGCTACGGACACACTGGCTACACCAAATGCCCAAACTAAGACAGCTGTGGATGCAACCGCTGTAGACCCAGCAAGTGGTACCAATGCTGATCAAAGTACTACTGCAAATGACAGTACTAGCAATTTAGTACAACCGTCCAAGGATACTACCAGCGCTACTAGTGATCCAGCAAACTATACTGATGCAAATGGTGATGTTCATGCCGGTAAATCTGGCGATGTTTTAGTATCTGGTCCCACACAATTAGACCAGACCCAAGCTGAAGGAACCGTTAAGGCACCAAGTGGTACAACTGCTGTGCCTGATACTGCTGGTGCGATTGTTAAGACCAATCTATTTGGTAGTGGATTGAAGAGTTACCCTGAAAATAGTGCAAGTGCAGGTTTGAACTCGCAGATTTCAGAAAAATATTTAAACAGTGGTGCCGAGGCTGCTATTAATCAAGCTAATGCAAATACGGATCGTGTTTCGGGAAGTTATGGAGACCCATATGCAGCAGGAAAAGTAAATCCTGACGTACAAAATAATCACGATTTAATCGGGCATCCAAGTGACAATGTAGCTTTAGTTAATGACAATCTTGACATGACAGCCGATACAACCGATGAAAATATCAATAATGAACAGAAAACGACAGCCGACATTTTAAATGATCAGGATGCCGTCACATCTGACACTAAGAATCCACAAACACGTTCTGCAACGCTTTATGCTGATACTGATGCCGATGGTATTAACATTTCATTAGTTGGTGACGGGCAACAAGGTGCGACTTTTGGTGTCCCAGCGAACTTACAACCAGTAAAAATCACTGGTTTAAGTGTTGTACAACAAACCCCAGTTGGAATCATTGTTAAAAATGATAACACTGGTGAGTATTACCAGATTGCAGATCCAACTTTAGGTAACAAAGATACTTCTGGCGATCCAAGCAAGAATACCAATCCTGATTATGCAGTCGGCAAGAAGCTTGATGGACAAGCCGTTTATACTGCTGTGATGAACAGTGGAGGCATTCAACAACTTGTAAAAACAGTTACTGAAGGTATCCAGACCGCCAGTGGTTGGGGTGCTGATTTGGGTAAGGGCTTGATTGGCAATGGAAAGTCATTAATTCCAACTGAGTTTACCACCGCTATCAAGAATATTATTGCAAATCCTGCAACGGCGGCAACTGAAGGCGGTACATTACTTACTAGCGCTGGTCAGATTGTTCAATCGCTTAATCCGGATCAAGTAAAGACAATTGGTGCTTCCGGGTTTGTTGCAACATTAGTTAACTTGCTTGATATTCTTGGTGTTGATACAACCAATTTTAACTTGGCATATCAAGGCCAACTTACTCAACTCCAAGATTCAATTGATAACATGCAAAAATATCTTACTAACTTGAGTAACAATGGTTTGGAAGAGACATTACTGATGCCTGCTACCTATAATGCTGCAGATGGCACAATTCAAGTTTTATCAAACAAGAACTTAACAACTGCTGGTGCGCTTCTAAATGATGTCAACACCTACATTAACGGTTGGACTAACGGAATTGGTAGCGCATTGGACAGCATTTTTACTGGGAAGCAAACAATCATTGCACCAGATGCAAATGACCCATTGCATGCATTTAATGGTAAAACACCAATGCAAGTTCTGAACGAAGCACTTGCAGCCTGGGAAAATGGTACAGATACTACTGACCCAACAAACACTACCACGCCAACTAACACAAACAGTGGAGGTATCTTAGGCAACTTGGGTAATCTCTTTGGTGGTTCTACAGGTAGCGACTCAAATAGCAGCGGTCTTGGAGGTATCTTTAGCGGTATTACTGGTGGTATTACTGATGCAATTTCAGGTGTTATAAAACAATGGGTTGCGCCTGCAGCAACACAAGTTATCGAAGCATTTTTGACACTTGCCTCGGATGCTAATACTAAACTCGTTCAACCAGCTATTTCTGGAGTTTCTGATTGGGTCACAAAGAATTTGGGGACAGCCATCTCAACAGCTATTGAAGGTAGTGCAGGTATGCATCAAACTGTTGCTGTACCAGTTCAATTCCAGGACCCTCAATTTATGGATCAGACGAATGGTCAAAATGCGACACCAGGTCAATTTGTTGGTGAAACGTTTGACACTATGTCGAGATTATTCAACAAAAATCAAATGGGTTCAACAACTATTGTTTATCAAAATGTTGATAAGACTCAGTTGAAGGACTTGATTGCAAAGGGAACACCTCAAGGTTCTGATATTCCACAGAGCGCAACAGACTTTGCAAATGCAGTTAACAACAATGTTAATGCATCACAATATGACGTTGATAAAGCTGTTATTGCACTTGGCGGTCATATTGCAACGCCTAATTCATTGGCTGGTAAGTTAGATCTTGGTACAGCAACTGGTACAACGACTCTTGAAAATGCTGCTGCTGCACAAACTACTGATGGTGCGAAGACGCTTACTACAGAAGCAGCAGCTGCTTTAACCGCAGATGCAATTAAGGGTGCCGCAACTGATGAAGCCGCAACAAAGTCAGCTTCTGACACAACAAAGGCTGCCATCGCAGGTCCTGCTGTTGATCAACAAACTCAACAATCAGTTACTGTGGACTTTTCTAAGTTAACTTCTGATGATTTCACTATTGATCCCGCATCTGCAAAGGATACCACAGTAGATGGGAAACCTGCTATCCAAGTAAACTTTACTTACAATGGATCAGGGGCACAAAAGGTCGCTGACGCATTGAAAGCATTGGATGCAGACGGTACTCACTATACATTGGTGGATCCAAGTGCAGACGGTACAGAGGTTAAAGGCACAATTACTTTGATCAAAGGAACTGGTGAAGGTACAGGAACTGGTGAAGGCACAGGAACCGGCGAAGGTACAGGAACTGGTGAAGGCACAGGAACCGGCGAAGGCACAGGAACCGGCGAAAACGTTAACAAAGGTTGGACGCTCACCAAGAATGATGATGGAACTTACACATTGACCGATGATAAGGGCCACTCAGTAACTATCTATCCTAAGCAACCTGATAAAGATGGTTCTGATCAAGAAGGTTCTGGTCAAAATGGTTCAGGTCAACCAATTGTTATCAAGATTAATATTACTGGCGATTCAGTAAGCACTGATGGTACCGATGGCGATGGTAACGGTTCTGGTTCAACTGGCACCGACACCACAGGCACTGGCTCAAATGGTGCTACCTTAATCGTATTACCAGGTCAATCAACTGGTACTAAAGTCGCTAAGAACCCTGATGGCTCATTAACCTTCACGTTCCCTAACGGTGATACTGAAACGGTTAAACCAGGCGACAACAACGACAAGACTAACCCAGCTGGTGGAACTTTCAAAGTCAACCCAGATGGTACGATTACCTTCACTAACCCTGATGGTTCAACCTACACGATTGATCCTAACAACAAGGCTAGTGGTACTACTCAACCGGGTAGCACGATTACTAACATCACGTTACCAGGTAAGAATGGTACGGATGGCAAGGATGCGCCAGATCAAACTGTATTAGTTGAGAAGACCCCTTCTGGTGACATTGTGCTCCACTTCCCAGATGGTACGACTCAAACAGTTCAACCAGGCGGTACTGGTACGACTCCAGGCGGTTCAACATTTGTTGTTAACCCAGATGGTACGATTACCTTTACTAACCCAGACGGTTCTACTACCACGATCGATCCAAGCAAGGGAACAACGACTCCAATCGTGATTAACACTGGTTCACAAACTGGTAACGGTGCTGATACCGATGGCGATGGTATTCCAGATAGCTTCGAAACCAAGATTGGTACTAATGCTGACAAGACTGATAGTGACAACGATGGCGACACCGACTTCCAAGAAGTCTTAAACCACACTAATCCTCTGGACCCTGCTTCTAACTTGAAGTCATTGGAAAATGGCGGTAAGGACGGTTCTACTGGTCCATCAACTAGTACGACAACTAATACCACAACCATTAACAATGTTCCAGGTCAAAATGGTGGCGTTAAAGCAACTAAGAATCCTGATGGTTCAATTACCTTCACATTCCCAGATGGCTCAACCCAAACTGTTCAACCTGGTGATAAAACTAAGCCTGACGCAAAGGGTGGTTCATTCACTGTAAATCCTAATGGCACGATCACCTTTACTGATGGTAATGGTAACAGTTACACGATTGACCCTAACAAGGGCACAACCACTAACCCAATTACTGTTAACGTTCCAGGTCAAGACGGTGGTACTCAAGCAACTAAGAACCCTGATGGCTCAATTACCTTCACGTTCCCAGATGGCTCGACTCAAACTGTTCAACCTGGTGACACTAGCAAGCCTGACGCAAAGGGTGCAACCTTTAAGGTAAACGACGATGGCACAATTACCGTTACTAATCCTGATGGTAGCAGCTTCACCTTTGATCCTAATAATGGTCAAAGCACACCAACCCAACCAGGTAGCAAGTCTACAGTCGTTGTTCTTCCTGGGAAAGATGGTGCAACTAATGTTGTGACTGCTGAAAAGACACCAAATGGCGATATTATTCTCCACTTACCAGACGGTTCTACCCAGACAGTTGAACCAGGTAAGGGTGGCACATTGCCAGATGGGACTAAGTACACTTATAACCCAGATGGTACGTTCACATTTACTACACCAGATGGTAAGACCACTACTATTGATCCTGAAAAGGGTACAAGTGATCTAACTACCTCTACCAGCACGAGTACTATTACAAACACGACTACTGATAATGGCGGTACTACGAACAACACGACCAACAACTACTACGGTACGGATGGTCCTGCAAGTGCCACTATTAAGTTGCCAGCTGGCAAGGATGGTAATTCTTACACGATCACTTACACCAAGAACCCTGATGGTACTGAAACTATCACGACTCCTGATGGTAATACTAAGACTGTTAAACCGGGCGATACTGGTACTTTACCAAACGGTGGGACTTACACAGTGCTTCCTGATGGTTCATTAAGTATCACTAACCCAGATGGCACCACAACAGTTGTCAACCCTGGTGGTGGAACAGATGGTTCAACTACCAACAACAATGGTGGTAGCACGACGCCAACGGACACTAACAATGGCAACGGAACTGATACTGATGGTGATGGGGTTCCTGATGGCCTCGAAGGTAAATTAGGGACCAACGCAGATAATAAGGATACTGATGGCGATGGCGACACCGATTTGCAAGAATTGATGAACGGCACTAACCCTAAGGATCCAGCATCTAACTTGGCATCATTGAAGAACGGTGGTTCAACTACCAACAACAATGGTGGCAACCCAATTACCATCAACATGCCAGGTCAAAACGGTGGGACTACTGCAGTCAAGAATCCTGATGGTTCAATCACCTTCACGTTCCCAGATGGTTCTACTCAAACTATTAAACCAGGTGATAATGATACTAAGACCAACCCAGCTGGCGGTACCTTCAAGGTTAACCCAGATGGCACGATCACCTTTACTGACAAGGATGGGAACAGTTACACCCTTGATCCTAACAAGAACAATGGTGCATCTACCCAACCTGGCAGCAAAGACACAGTTGTTGTCCTTCCTGGAAAAGATGGTACAAGTTCTGTAGTGACAGTTGAAAAGGGCACGGATGGTTCAATCACCTTGCACTTACCAGATGGCTCAACAAGAACTGTTAAACCAGGCGACTCAGGCACCTTACCAGATGGCACTCACTACAACGTTAACGATGATGGCACGATCACCTTTACGAACCCTAATGGTGGCTCATCAACCATTGATCCTAACAAGGGTGCTACAAACAACGGTGGTACCAACGGGACAAATGGTACGAACGGGACTAACGGAACCAATGGTACAAATGGTACCAACGGAACTAATGGTACGAACGGCACCAATGGGACAAATGGTGTTAATGGCTCGAACGGTACAGTTACGGTTAACATCCCAGGTCAAACTGGTGGCACAACTGTAACTAAGAACCCTGACGGCTCATACACGATTACCTTCCCAGATGGCAGCCAAGATATTGTTAAACCAGGTGATAACAGTACTAAGACTAACCCAGAAGGCGGTAGCTTCGTTGTTAACCCTGATGGTACAATCACATTCACCGATAAGAACGGTAAGAACTACACCTTCGATCCAAGCAAGATTGGTGGCCAACCAACGGCTGATGACAGTAAAGCAACTGTTGTTGTCATCCCAAGTCAAGACGGTAAGAACACGATTCTGACCGTTGAAAAGACGACTGGTGGTCAAACATTGCTTCACTTCCCAGATGGTTCTACTACACCTGTTAAACCTGGTGATACTGGTAAAGTTCCTGGCACTGATACCACCTACAAGGTTAACGAAGATGGTACAATCACCTTCACTAACCCATCAGATGGTTCATCAACGACCATTGATCCTAATGCTGGTAAGACGAACATTATCAACGTAACGCCAAATGGTGGTAACGGTGATAACGGCGGTACAACAACTCCAGGAAACACTAACGGAGCTGGTACACCAATTACGATTAACTTACCAGGTCAAAACGGTGCTACTACTGTCACTAAGAACCCTGATGGCTCATTTACCTTCAACTTCCCAGATGGCAGCAAGGAAACGGTTAAACCAGGCGACAATTCTTCTAAGACTAACCCAGCAGGCGGCACCTTCGTGGTCAACCCTGATGGTACCATTACCTTCACTGGTCAAGATGGCAAGACTTACACCATTGACCCAAGCAAGATCGGTGGCCAACCAACCGACAGCGACTCAAAGAGCACTGTTGTGGTAATCCCTGGTCAAGACGGTAAAGATGGGACACCTGGTAAAGCTACGATCTTAACGGTTGAGAAGACACCAAACGGCGACACACTCATCCACTTCCCAGATGGCAGTACTCAAACTGTTAAACCTGGCGATGGTGACAAGTTACCAAACGGCGGTTCATGGGTTGTAAATCCTGATGGTTCAATTACCTTCACTAACCCAGATGGCAGCAAGACAACCATCAATCCTAATGATGGTACAAAGGGTCCTATCAATACTGATCCTAAGACTGGAACTGACGGCACCAATGGTACGAATGGTACCAACGGCACTAATGGTTCAACCGTAGTCTTTGTACCAAACAAGGATGGTAATGGCGGTACCATGGTTACCCTTACTAAGCAACCAAACGGTGATGTTACAGTTACTACTCCAGATGGCGGCAGTCAAACGCTCAAACCTGGTGAAACTGGAACCTTACCAAACGGTGGTAAAGCAACTGTTAACCCAGATGGCTCCGTAACCATCACTAATCCTGACGGTTCGCACTTCACGGTTGTTCCAAATGGTGGTAATGGTGGTACGACTAATAACACCACTAACAACATTACCAACAACTATGGTTCAGATGGTTCAACTGGCACCACTGTGACCTTACCAACTGGTAACGATGGTAAGGGTGGCGTTACGATCACCTACACCAAGAACCCTGATGGCTCAACTACCTTGGCCACTCCAGACGGTGACAAGACGGTTAAACCAGGCGACACAGGCACCTTACCAAATGGTAGCCCATACGTTGTTAACCCAGATGGTTCATTGACGATCACTAACCCAGATGGTAGCAAGACGACCATCTTCCCAGGTGGTACCATTAACAATGGTGGTGTAACCAACAATTACTACTATGGTAATGGTGAATCTGTCACTGATAAGACACCAAATGGTTCAGGTTTGACCTTAACTAAGAACGGTGATGGGACATTCACGATCACCTTCCCAGATGGGTCTAGCCAGACAGTTACTCCTAAGAACGGTAACACGGGTACCTTACCAAATGGTGACACTTGGACGATCGGCCCAGATGGTACTTTGACGATTACCTCTAAAGATGGTAAGACTAAGACTATCTTGAACGTCGACCAAGACAAGACTCCAACTGGTCCTACTACTGGGCCTGATGGCAGTCAGACTCCAGATGGTTCTTCAACTGGTATCAACACAACGCCAACTACTGATCAAGGCACTGCCGTAACGACTCCAGGTAACGACAATGCTGGAAACAATGGTGGTAGCAATACTACTGGTACCTCAACTGGTGCTGGTGAAGGTACTGCTACTGAAGGCGCTGGCGACAACGGTGGTATTGTAGCAGGCGGTGACAACGGTACTGCAACTGGTACTGGCGAAGGCACTGCCACTGCAGGAAACGCTGAAGGCGGTACAGCAACTGCCCAAGGTACTTCTGCAGGTACAGCAACAACTGCCGAAGGCGCAACCGCTGCTGGTCAAGCTAATGGTAACAAGCAAGCTGCTGACAAGAGTGCATTACCTCAAACTGATGAAAACCAGGCACAGGGTGTTGCAGCACTTGGCTTCCTCGGTGTACTTGCTTCACTGCTTGGCTTGGCAGGAGCAAAGAAACGTCGTAAAGACATTTAGTAACATGATGTAGTTATCTTCCGTTTAAATTTCTCCCTCAAAATTTTAAACGACGAAGCCCCGCATACGTCGATGGCGTATGCGGGGCTTTTTGTTTTGGTTCAAACGAAATGAGAGAATTCGAAAAGCACCGCGTTTTTTTGTAGGACGCGGTGCTTTCGATTGGTTTTACCTATCCGAGCAATTAATCTTCAGACTTAAGTGACTGAGCAACTTCTCGCATTGCTGCGATGCTCTTACTGATAACGGTGATTAAATCATCTACTGCTGACTGTGGCTGAGTGGTTAACCAATCTGTAATCGCACAAATTAAGCCGCCAGACGCAAACCCGACTGCAGCTCGATATTTTGCATTAGACGAATCGATCTGTTCAGCATCTAATACATAGTAGATAAAGAGTGCATTGATTTGCTTGAAAGCCTGAATGTCTTCGCCACGCTCAGTGAGAGCCTCTAATAGTTCTGAATGATTAACGACGAAGGTAACGATTTGCGTTGCTAGGGGCGTAAAATCGTTGTCCTCATCACGTGGATAAAACTTGTCAAATATCCTTGCAAACTGATTAACGGTATCAGTCACCACTGAATCATAGAGATCATAAACGTCCTTAAAATGAATATAAAAAGTTCCCCGACCAATATCGCTTTCCCTAGCAAGTTCTGCAACAGTGATCTTGTCAATTGGTTTATCGTGCAATAGTTTGACAAACACCTTTTTTAACTGACGCTGGGTCTTTAACGTTCGACGATCTGGCTGATTACTCTGCTTAGAAACCACATTATGTCCCCCTCTAAGTCGAGCTATCATCCTGTTTCCCCCTCAATGATTAATGAACAATCTCAGTGGATACGTCTATTAATGAACTTAATCTGCATAATTGAGCATTGTACACTAATCTTATCTACATTATATTATTTTTAAAGAGAAAAACAACAATTATGTCGTAAGCGCTTTCTTAGTCGAACATTAAGTATTTCTACATAGGTGTTGGGAGACACGATGTAGCAGTAACTGCGGGGGTTACTTGGTTATCTAATGGGGGGATAGGTTTATGGATTATTTAGCTTTTTTGGAGAAGAATGAACGCACTAAATTAGGTATTTTAGGGGTATTGGCTGAAAATGCGCAGCGAGATGTTGAGGTCAAACAGATCATCGACCAAGTATCGATAACACGTTATAAGTTCAACCAACTCATTGACGAATTAATTCAAGATTTAGGGAGTATTCAGCAAAAAGATTGTCAACTCACTGTCAAAGATAATCTTGTCGTTTGTGACGGTATTGATTATTCAATCTGTCAGCAGTTGCAACTGATCTACTTGAAGCAATCACCGCGGTTTCAGGTGTTTGAATTTGAGTATCTCAATCAGCAGACTCAGTCACGCCAGAAGTTTCGGCTTGATCATTTTATGAGTCAGTCAAAGTACTATGCACTACGGACTCAAGTCGAAAATGTGCTGGATAATAAAGCGGTGACGCAAGCTCGGCCAATAGGTGGCAGTCTGCACCCAGAACTTGTCGAACGGGCCAAAATTTCTAATATTTACTACCACTTCTTTAATGGAATAGAGGATCCATTTCCTGAGCTTGAGAGTCAAACTTCACGGTTTTGTAATTTCTTAAGCATGACCTTTGGTATTTCGCTGACACCCAGCGAACGGTTGAAGTTGAAGATGTTTGTCCAGATTCAAATAAAACGATTGGCTGGTCGGCATTTCTTAAATATCCGACACATGGCAACGTTAGAACGGGATACACGACTACCGTTTTTAAAAAATTATTACCTCGAAAACGTACCGCACAGTGGTGAATCAGACATTGATTCAGAAATCTGTTTCCTGTTCTTGTTTTTACGCAGTCAGCGGATTATGGCTTCCGTGCCAGTTAAATTCTGCCAGCAATTGCAGCAGCAATACAACAGTGGCAGCAAGCATTTTGAACGGGTCTTAGCTGAAACGCCGGTGATCAATCAAACTAAATTCACGGGTGAAGACCAGCAAAAGGTTGCCCAGCACATCGCTCAGTTAACGGTGTGGCTGATGATGTTTGACTACTTTGATTTCACCGAAGTCATTGCGTCTGATCAGTCTCATATGGCCATGGATTTTCCAGCACTCACCATTTTAGGTAAGCAACTGGTAGATGAGACCATTAAGGTTTTTGATCTCCAACTTTGTGACGAATGCCGTGCTAAGTTGCTCAAGTCCTACGTTAAAATTTTGATTGCGGACGTGCCTAGTAGCTTGGCGCGGGACAACGTGACCATTTGTGTTGATTTTGTTCAGAGCATTGTGCCGATGGATTATTTTGCTAAATTATTGGTGGCTAATCTTGGTGCAGGCATTGTGCTGACCAATCAGTTAAGTAGCGATGTTGATGTGTTTCTCTCCGATATTTATGTAGCCAGCATTCATGATATCCCACAGGTGACGTTGCTGGATCCGCTAAAGACATCTAACTGGGAGAAGTTGCGACAAACGGTTGCCGACGTTAAGCAAACTAAATTGGAGGGCTTTTTGGCGGCGAGTTAAAACCAGTGTGTGAAACAACTCGGTAGATTCCAGAATTTAAGACCAATAATCCCCGCCCTGATGGTGTTTATCGGGGCGGGGATTATTGGTCTTAAATGGCCGGAATCTGAGTTGTGGAACATGATTAGGCAATATAAGTAGCATGAGCAAAAGCGTATTGATTTGACGATGCCAATTGAAAAAGTATTGAGATTTTTATTAGTATATCCTTTTATCACAGTTTTTAAAACCAGTGTGTGAAACAAGGAAAACACTTGACTTATTACAGTAAACTCGCTTTAATTAGAATTAAGAATTCAAATTGAATAAACATTGTGGTCTGGGGTGCTAGTGATAGCTGAGAGATACCCAAATAACCTGATGCAGTTCGTACTGCCGTAGGGAGCGCCATGTTAGTCGACAGACTACCAGTCCATTTGAGAACCATTCAAGTGGGCTTTTTTATTTGCTGAGCGACCAGTCACAGTGTTGGCTTGGAGGAATGAACATGCAAGCAACAACGATTATCAAGAACAGTTTGATCGTCACGCCAACGGGTGTGGTGAACGGTGATTTAGCGATTAAGGATGGTAAGATTGCGGCTATTGGTGAGTTATCTGAAGCTGCCGCGGAAGTGATTGACGCTCAAGGCCAATTGGTTTTACCAGGGATGGTGGACGCGCACGTACACATTAACGAACCGGGACGCAGCGACTGGGAAGATTACCATACTGGCAGCCAAGCACTGGCAGCAGGTGGCACCACTAGTATGGTGGTAATGCCGTTAAACGCGCTTCCGGCCCGGACAACTGCAGCTGAATTTACGCGGCATCGTGCCATCGCTGAGGGCAAATCATACATTGATTTTGCATTGTATGGTGGCTTAGTACCCGGTAATCAAGCAGATATTGGCCCAATGGCGGATGCTGGTGCAGCTGGCTTTAAAGCGTTTATGGCAACGACTGGCAGTGATGAGCCTGGTGATTTTCATAACGTGGATGATTATGATTTGTATCGGGGCATGCAAGCAATTGCTAAAACGGGATTGCGACTATCGTTACATGCGGAAAATGCCATTTTGACTGATCGACTGGCAGCGGATGAAATCGCCCATCAGCACACGGATATTCAAGCCTATATTGATTCACGCCCACCCATGGTTGAAGTGGAAGCAGTTAGACGAGCCTTGTATCTGGCCAAACAGACGGGCTGCAAATTGCATTTTGTTCATCTATCAACTGGTGAAGCTGTTCGGGAAGTTCACCGAGCACAAACAGAGGGGCAGGATGTGACTTGCGAAACCTGCGTACATTATTTGACGTTAAATACGGATGATTTTAAGCAGATTGGTCCCTTAGCGAAGTGTTCACCGGTGTTACGAACACCTGCAGTTCAAGCTGACTTATGGCAGGAAGTTCAAGCAGACCACGTTAACACAGTGACTTCAGACCATTCACCGGCACCCGCTGAGATGAAGGCGAACCCCAACAACAATATTTTCGAAGTCTGGGGTGGCATCAGTGGTGCTCAGAATAACTTGGATGTCTTTTACGACGTTGCAGTTAAGTCAGGGCGACTAAACTTGCAGCAGTTTGTTCAACTAATCGCTGCGGGACCAGCTCAATTATTTGGCCTGAAAGATAAGGGACAACTGAGAGTTGGCGCTGATGCGGATATTGCATTCTTAGATCCTAACCAAAGCTACACGTTGCGGCCAGAAGACCTGTATTACAAGAACCCAATTTCGGCTTATGTGGGCCGTCAGATTAATTGTCGAGTCACCAGAACATTGCTACGCGGTAAAACCATTTTTGAATTGGGGAAAGGTTTCGATGAGCAACCTACTGGACAATTTTTGCATAATCATCACGCGATGGGGGTTGCAAAATGACACCACCAACTGCAGTTCAACGGTCTAACCAGACAGTAGCTGAAGACTTAAAGCCAATTGCCGATAATCAGCGTAAGGTTGGTATCTTCGCGTACATGGCCATGTGGCTGGGCGATGGATTTAACATTGGCAACATCACGCTAGGCTCATCCATCGTGGTGGCCGGTGTGGCAACCATGAATTTACTGCAGACCATGGTGGCAGCCGGTATCGCAATTGCGATCATCACTTTGATTTTCACCCTGAATGACCGATTTGGGTACCGCACTGGTGCGCCATACGTGATCCAATTACGACTGTCGTTTGGAGTCAAGGGTGCTAAAATCGCCAGTTTGTTTCGCGGGATTCCAGCCATTGTGTGGTTTGGTTTCCAATCCTGGACGGGTGCGTTAGCGCTGAATCAAATTGGCATGACGCTGTTTGGATTCACCGCCAATCACACGTTTGCCTGCTTCCTGGTATTACAGATGATTCAAGTTGTCATGGCATTATGGGGATTTCGGTCCATTAAATTAGTTACCGGCACCATCGCCACTGTGGTGATGGTTGCCATGCTGGGTGTTTTTCTGCTCTTAGTGACGCAGCATCAAGCCGTGATTCAGCAGCGATTGGTTCGATCATCGGGGACGTGGGGATTGCCATTTTTCGGTTTTATCGTGGCGTTCTTAGGTAACTACACGGCCATCTTTGAATCAGCGGCCGACTACTCCCGTGAATTAAAACCGAATCTCAGCGATCAGCGTCGTGGTTTGCTGTACCTGATACCAATTGGGTTAGCATACGGCATGACCATCGTGACGGGGGCGATGCTGGCGGTGGTCACGGGAATTGCTAGTCCGGTAACGGCGATGGCACATCTACTGAATAATGGCTGGGTGACGGTGGTGATTTCCTTCTTCATTGTGTTAGGCACGATTACTACTAACACGGTAGCTAACATTATGCCGCCAACTTACATGCTGACCTCATTGTTAAAAATGCCACAGCAGCTAGCCACCACGATTGTGGGTATTTTGGCGATTGCCACCTGTCCGTGGGTCTTGGTTCAGGATAGTTCAGCGCAGGGTTTGGCGTTATTTATCCACCTATATTCGATTTTTCTAGGACCAATGACGGCGATTATTTTGATTGAATACTATCTACACCGTCATCAGCACGTTGACCTTTCAGCCTTATATGACGCCAGAAAACAACCGGATTTTACGTGGCGCGCTCCCTTGGCGTTACTCCTCGGGGCAATATCGGCGGCCTTGATCGTTAATTTATCGTGGTTTGTTGGGTTCTTTGTAGGTGGTCTGGTGTATTGGAAATTAGGTGTGAGCGAAAAAATTTAAAGATAAAAAAGCAGATTTCCTAAAATTTAGGAGATCTGCTTTTTGGTTGTGTCCCAGTTATTTTGCACTGTGAACTTTGCCAGTAAACTGCGTCACGTCAATGCGAATCACACCAACGTGCGCTAAATCTTTTGCTGAAATTTCACCCGGCATTTCACGACCAACTTCATGCTTTAAAAGAGAACGTAAGGCATGTTCTTTTTCGGTTGGGTCTGAAACCAAAGTGGCTTTACCAGTACCTAGAACGCTGCGGTAGAAATAACTGAAGTTGCTTAACGGAGATTCATTTTTGGGGGTGTCCAGGCTGGAATCAGCGATAATACTGAAAGAAACGTCTGGGTTAGCGGCAATTAACCCACGTTTTTTACCCGTGGATGCACCATGGATGTAGAGGACCAAGTGATGGTCATTAAATTCATAGCCATAATTAGTCGGCACAACGTAGGGTGCTGGAAAATCTAGAATACCCAAATTGATTACTCGAGCTTGATCAATAATCTCTAATTTAGTTGCTTCATCGGTAACTTCACGGTCAGTACGTCTCATATTCAAGCCTTCAATTCATTATTAGTTAATTTAATTATAGAATAGGCGGTATCATTCGTATAGCTATAATGAGTAAAATACGAAAGTTAATTAAGAAAAAGATGAGTGGGTTGACAATTATCTCTAATGAGTTTATCATCAATTGCATGATATGAAAAAACGATTAGAAGATGAGTAGGACTCCTAACCTTAATCAGAGAGCTGCGGATGGTGAGAAGCAGTAAGGGGCGAGTGTGAAGATGGTCTTCGATAAAGCAGGGTATTCGAGCGAGAGTAAGAATATCATGGGTGTGCCCATTACAGCACAGGGGTATCAAAAGGTACCCGGTGAGGAAGTCTGTGTGAGCGGGCTTCAAATTAAGGTGGTAACACGAGAGATCGTCCTTATCTTCGCACTTGTGCGGGGGTGGGGGCGATTTTTTTGTACAAGGTGCGGAGCCAGGCGGTTAGAGAGCGGAGTGTAAGACGCTTTCGGTGGAAATCCCGAACTTGGATTTATACCGGAAGCGACTTACATGCAGCTCTCTGCCTGGAGGAACCCGATTAGGCTACATAAATTAAAACACCAAAACCAAAAATCCAGAAGGGAGAGTGACCAACAATGCCTCAAATTACTTATCTACATTGCAATAAAATTTCCACTGCAAGTTACCTACTCGGCGATGGCATTGATGGCCAGGTCATGTGCCTGTCAATCAGCTATTAACCCACTTGAGATGAAATGATGATTGAATAAAAGGAGATTTTAAATTATGACAACAACAATTATTGGATATCCACGTATTGGTAGTCACCGTGAATTAAAGTTTGCCGTTCAGAAGTATTTTAAAAAGGAAATTAGCGCAGAAGAGTTAGCTCAAACCGCTGCTGATTTACGGAAGCAAAACTGGGACACCATTAGCGGTGCTGGTATTGATCAGCTGGTTTCAAACGACTTTTCATACTACGACACCACGTTAGATACTGCTAATTTATTAAACATCGTGCCAAAGCGTTACAAGGATTTAAACCTGTCATCACTAGATGAATACTTTGCCCAAGCTCGCGGTTACCAAGGCGATAAGGGTGACGTTACCGCGTTGAGCATGAAGAAATGGTTTAACACCAACTATCACTACCTTGTACCAGAATTTGATGACGATACGGATGTTAAGCTGGTTGGCACCAAGATTTTTGACGAATATCAAGAAGCCAAGGATCAAGGTTACCAAACTCGTCCAGTCGTCCTTGGACCATACAGTCTATTACGTTTGAGTGCTTTTGAAGGCAACCGACAAGATACTGATTTTACCAGCGCATTGGTTAGCGCATACGAAGGTATCTTTGAAAAGTTAGCCGACTTGGGTGCTGACTGGATTCAGTTAGACGAACCGCAATTAGTTAAGGATCAATCTGAAGCTGATTTGGAACTCTTCACCGATCTCTATAAACCATTATTGAGCAATAAGCATGGGTTAAAGGTCTTGGCACAAACTTACTTCGGTGATGTGCGTGACAGCTATGATCTATTAACTTCATTGGACTTCGATGGTCTTGGCCTCGATTTCCACGAAGGTGACGAGAGCCTGAACTTGATTGAATCAAAGGGCTTCCCTGAAGATAAAGTGCTATACGCTGGCGTAATCAATGGTAAGAACATCTGGAAGGCTAACTACGATCAACGGCTGGACTTGCTCCACAAGCTGCCTAAGACCAACATTGTGCTAAGCACCTCGTGTTCGTTGCTCCATGTACCATATACGTTGGAAAATGAACCTCAATTAGATGAGAAGTATAAGAAGTACTTGGCATTTGCTAAGGAAAAATTAACTGAATTAACTGACCTGGACCACATTCTGGGTGGCTCAGGCGACGATGCCTTAAAGGCTAACGAAGCGCTGTTTGCTAAGCCTCGTTATGAAGAAAACCAAGCTATTATCGACAAAGTTGCTTCATTAAAGGAAAGTGACTTCCATCGTGAACCATCATTTGAAGAACGGGCCGCAATCCAAAAGAAGGAATTTGATTTACCAGAATTACCAACCACAACGATTGGGTCATTCCCACAAACCCGTGAAGTTCGCCGTAACCGTGCTAAGTACAAGCGTGGTGAAATCACCAAGGAACAGTACGATCAATTCAACCGCGATAAGATCAAGGAATGTGTCGAATTCCAAGAAAAGATTGGTTTGGATGTACTAGTACATGGTGAATACGAACGTAACGACATGGTTGAATACTTCGGTGAAAAGCTGGACGGTTTCCTGTTTACCAGCAACGCTTGGGTTCAATCATACGGTACCCGTGGTGTTAAGCCACCAATCATCTGGGGTGACGTTAACCGGACTGCCCCAATCACCGTTGCGGAATCAGTTTACGCACAAAGCTTAACTGATAAGCCAGTGAAAGGGATGCTGACTGGCCCAGTAACGATTCTGAACTGGTCATTCCCTCGTGAGGATATTTCTAAGAAGGAAAGCACGTTGCAGATTGCTTTGGCTATTCAAGCAGAAGCACTCGATTTGGAAAAGAATGGCATCAAGATTATTCAAATCGATGAACCCGCTTTACGTGAAAAATTACCATTGAGAAAATCAGACTGGTACAGCCGTTACCTCGATTGGGCAATTCCAGCCTTTCGTCTTGTTGGTAGCAAGGTTCAACCAACCACGCAGATTCACACCCACATGTGCTACAGTGAATTCGGCGATATCATTGATGCCATTGACGCTATGGATGCTGATGTTATTTCATTCGAAGCATCACGTGCTGATTTAACGTTGCTGGATACGCTCCAGAAGACGCACTTTAAGACCCACGTTGGTCCTGGTGTTTACGATATTCACTCACCACGGATTCCATCTGAAGACGAAGTTGCCGGAACCATTCACAAGATTTTGAAGAAGGTACCATTGCAGAATGTTTGGATCAACCCAGATTGTGGACTGAAGACACGGGGAACAACAGAAACCACAGCTAGTCTGGAAAACGTCGTTGCTGCAACTCAGCAGGTTCGCAAGGAACTCGCACATGAAGGTCGTTGATTGTTTCAAAGAACGTCCCGTGATCTCGTTCGAAATATTTCCACCGCGACCGAATGCTAGCGAAAAATCGATTGAGCGGTTCTATGATAACCTTGATGTGTTGGCAAGTTTAAAGCCGGCTTACATCAGTGTGACGTATGGTGCAGGTGGCAGCGACAATAAGTCTGGCACACTGGACTTGTGCCGTTACATCAAGCAGCATTATGGGATTGAAGTAGTCCCACATATTCCAGGTATCAATTTTACAACGTCAGCAGTGAAATCGTACTTGGATGAGCTAAAGGCTTCTAATATTGAAAACGTCTTGGCCCTGAGAGGCGATCTACCAGAAGATGGTCAGATAAAGGGCGATTTCCAATATGCTAGCGATTTAGTCACTGAAATCAAACGTGACGGTGACTTCAACGTGCTGGGTGCGTGTTATCCCGACGTACACCCAGAGGCTAAAGATAGCGTAGATGATATTAAAAACTTGAAGTGTAAGGTTGATGCGGGTGTTTCACAGCTCATTACTCAGCTCTTCTTCGAAAATGAACACTATTATCAGTTTTTGGAACGCTGCGAATTGGCGGACATTGACGTTCCGGTGCAAGCCGGGATCATGTCAGTGGTCAATGAACGCCAAATCAAACGCATGGCAACTATGAACGGTGTTGGTTTGCCGCAGAAATTTCTTAGAATGATGAATCATTATCAGGATAACCCGGTGGCGATGAGGGATGCAGGAACGGCCTATGCGATAGACCAGATTGTGGACTTATTGTCGGAAGGGGTGGATGGTGTTCATCTGTATACTATGGATAATCCCGTTGTGACTAAGAGAATTTGTGGGGCGATTGAGACATTAATTTAAGGTGCGAAGCGAGGCGGTTAGAGACTGGAGCGTAAGGGGCTTCTGACGTAAACCCCGAACTTGGGTTTATGTCGGAAGCCCCTTACGTGCAAGTCTCTGCCGAGCGGAGCCCGATTAGGCTAGGTAAACTAAAAGAGCGAACTTGGGATTTGTGCCGGAAGTGACTTACATGCAGCTCTCTGCCGAGTGGAGCCTGATTAGGCTAGGTAAAACTAAAAGAGCAAATGCACCAAACGCCATATAACTAAATAGCATTTCAAAAGGCATCACTATCCAGCGAGGTAGTGATGCCTTTTTTAGTCAGTTAGTTACAAACCAGTAATTGATAAGTATAAATTTTACTATATAATATTAGTACGTACAAATTTACTAAAGGAGCGTATCTATGTCTGAAAACATTGAATTTAATCGCATGATGAATGGCGAAATCTATCATCAAACACCTGAATTATTCGAAATGCGAATGAAGGCGCGAGACTTATTATTCGAGTATAACCGCTTAAACTACCGGGATTTAGAGAGCCGTAAACGAATTTTGAAGGAATTACTCGGCCAAGTTGGCGAAAATTATCTCATTGAATTGCCCTTTCACACAGATTATGGTTTTAACGTGAAATTAGGTGACAACTTTTTCGCGAATAATAATTTAACGTTACTTGATCCGGCACCAATCGAGATTGGCAATGATGTTTTAATTGCCTCCAACGTTGGTATTTACACGGCAGGCCATGCTTTAGATCCTGAATTGCGACTTAGAACGGGTGCCGAATATGCCATTCCCGTTAAAATTGGTAATAACGTTTGGATCGGCGCCGGTGTGACGGTTTGCCCAGGGGTTACTATTGGTGATAACAGCGTGATTGGCGCAGGTTCAGTGGTCACTAAGTCAATTCCAAGCGATTCACTAGCCTATGGTAATCCAGCTCACGTGGTACGTCAGTTTGACGAGCGCGATAAAAAATACTACTTTAAGCAACGGCAAGTCACACAGGAATATCTGGATAAATTAGCGAATGGTGAAACTTTCCATCGGTAGGAAGATGCCTGCAAACTTGATTTAATTAAGTCCTAAACAAATGAACGGCACTGACTCTATCTGAGTTTGGTGCCGTTTCTTTTGAGTTAAAAGGTTGCCGACCACTTACAAATGGTGTACACTATCATAAGTGGTCAACCACATATTAATTAACTAACATTAAAGGGGACAATTAAATGTCAAAAGTATTAGTAATCAAAGCGCACCCATTCGATGGTGACAAATCACGGACAATCAAAACATTAGACACTTTTCTAGAAACTTATAAAGCCAAAAATCCCGACGACGAGATTGAAACCTTAGATCTCTTCGCCACTAACTTCCCAGAACTTGATGGTGGTATGATGGCTGCCTGGGGTCAATTAGCCAACGGCACAGCCTTCACTGACTTACCAGCTGACGTTCAAAAAGGCATGGGTCAGTTCAACGACGCCTTGGCGCAGTTCAAGGCTGCTGACAAGTTGGTCGTTGCTAACCCAATGTGGAACTTATCCATTCCTGCTCAATTGAAGTCTTGGATCGATGCTATCACCGTTGTTGGTGAAACCTTCCGTTACACCGCAACCGGTCACATTGCCTTGGTTCCTGGCAAGCCATTCGTTCATATTCAGGCTGCCGGTGGCAAATATGAGGGCAAAGATTTGGGCACTCAATACGTGCAAGGTGCATTGGAATATCTTGGTGCTAAACGGTTTGCTAAGATCGGTGTTGAAGGGATGGACCATTTCCCAGATCAAGCTGATCAAATCGTGGCAGCAGCACAAGAAGAAGCCAAAGAAGTTGCAAATAAATTCTAGACCAAATAAAAAACCATTCCGTTGAGGGATGGTTTTTTATTTGGTTTCATTTTTTTGCAAATTATCACAAATCTTATCCGCCACTTTAACAAAGACAGCCTGTTCTTCAGGTGAAAGGCCCTGAATCGACTGCTCCTCAATAGTGTGACAAATAGCTTCAACTTTGTTAGCTAATTTCAAGCCTGACGGAGTAAGTTGCACCAGTGTCACTCGCCTGTCTTTTGACGATTTACAGGTTTCAGCTAATTGCGCGTTCACGAGGCGTCGAACGGATTTAGCTACCGTAGAATGGTCCACTTGCATGATTTCAGCAAGTGCATTTTGCGCCTGTTGTCCATTGTGAGCGAGTGTAATCAAGATGGTGTCCTGACCTGGATATAACCCCAGGGCGCGGATGCCCTTTGCAATCAGTGCTTCGTGGTTGTTAACGATACGCAAAGCTGACGCACCGACTGGATAATCATCAAAAACAAGCATGGCAATTTCCCCCTCTGTGTTATACGTTGCCGACCACAAAAGTGTACCAAATTATGCCGTGTTTTTCAATTAATAATTCTCTGCTTGGAAAGTAAATTTAATGATTGATTACCCACTGATTAATGAGTAAATCTACTTGCTTCGTGTCGTTCATATCCGAACGTGCGCCACTGAAGGAGAGCACAATGCTTTGCAGTGCAGGTGCCAGAAATACTTTAGCACCCGTTTCGGGGTCAAAGTCGATCAGTTCATGTTTGGCTTGACGGTAGGCAAGAAAATCGGCCAATTTATCCGTTAAGACACTATATTCCTCGTCGGTGATGTCTTTTAGGGCAGGGTATAATTCGTCTTGAAAATAAATGTCGGCTTGCCATAGGTATAGGTTAGGGACAAACATGTCCACGAACCCCTGATTAATGGTATGAAGTGCGTCAACAATTGGGGTTTCTTTCAGTGTATCGATTTTATCGCCTAGCGCGACGAATTCTGGTGTGACATCGAGTTCCATCAAGGTCTGGATCAGGTTGACTTTACCATCTGGAAAATAGTGATAGAAGGTAGTACGAGTTTTGTTCGCATGCTTTGTGATGTCATTCACGGTAGTTGCAGCGTAACCCTTAGTTTTAAATAGTTGACGTGCGCTGTTGATCAGTGCTTCTTTAGTAGCATCATAGTAGGCTTGACGTTTGCTTGCGATTGGGAATCATCGTCCTTTCTGTAAAATCATTAGTACTAATATAACACGTTTAGTCGTTTTTTTCTTTTTTCGTTGACACGGTGTTGACAAAACATTGTGAAAGAATTATTATATATTTAATTTAAAACGCTTTCTCGTTTTGGATGGTTAACTAATAAACTAAAGGATCTGATTGAATGCTGTTAGTAACGTGTGCCAATGGCCAAGTCGGTCATCGAATCGTACCATACTTGATTGAAAAGGGTCAGGATGTCCGTGTCATGGACATTAACCCAAAAGTTGAAGACTATAAAAAAATCGGTGCTAAAGAAGTGATCGTGGGTAACGGCACTGATGAAGCAACGTTAGATAAAGCCATGAAGGGCATTGATGCGGTTGTTTATCTGCCACCGCTGTTTACGTATCAGGAAGCTAAGATGGGGAAGATGGCGATTGATGCTGCCATCAAAGCTGGCGTTAAGCAATTCATCGATATCTCAGTGTTGTTCCCACTTTTGGACAATAACCTGCAACACCGGATGAAGACTGAAGTTGAAAAATACTTGATGTACCGTGGCTGGGAAAGTCACATGCTGTGGACGGTGCTTCAACCTGCTGGTTATCACCATAACTTATACGTTAAGCCATTCTACGAAAGTGGTGAACTACCAAGTTATTCACCGTTAGACCAAGTCATTTCCATGGTTGATGCGCGTGATGAAGCCGACGTTGTTTTAAAGGTGTTAGCTGATCCAGAAGGCTACGACAAAGGCGTCTTTGCGTTAGCTAACGAAAAGTTCTCTCTACGCCAGGTTGCTGCATTAATGAGTGAAGTTACTGGCAAAGAAATCAAACCAGTCTTTGTACCAAAGGATAAATTACGGGATTACTGGCCAAATTACTTCTTGGGTTCAGACAGTTATGCGGAAGAAGCCTTCTGGCACATTTACGATAGTAACCAGCGTTGGGACTGGGATGGTAATTCTAAAGAACTTAACTGGTTGCTGGATGGCAAGACTCGTTCACTGCGGTCGTACTTTGAAGAAGAAGCTAAAAAAGCTGGTATTCCAGTACACAAGCAAAACTAAACTTGAAAGGGAGCAATCATTATGACCCAAAAAATTGTGACTTTAATTACTGGTGCTGAAAAAGGGCTCGGTTTACTCACTGCTAAAGCTTTAAGCAAGGAGGGCCAAGCTATTGTGATCGGTGCCTTGGATGAGGATGCCGCTAAGAAAGCCGTTGCTGAGATTACAGCTGATGGTGGTGAAGCCAGCTACGTTAATTTAGACGTGACTAACCATGATCAAGTCAAGGCAGCCGGTCAATACTTTGCAGATAAGTATGGTTATTTGACCATTTTAATCAACAACGCCGGTATCGTGACTGATGGGCAACACACACCAGTCGACGTGCCGATGGATGCGCTACGTAAAGAATTCGATGTTAACTTCTTTGGTTCAGTCGACGTGAGTCAAACGATGGTACCGTTGTTGAAGAAGGCTGAAAACGCCCAAATCATTAATTTGTCCAGCAACATGGGCTCATTAGGATTAGCAACGGACACAAGCTTCCCATTCTATAACTTCTACTCAATGGGATACGGTGCTTCAAAAGCTGCCGTTAACTTTGAAACGATTTGCTTCAGCAAGGCGCTCAAAGACGATGGCATTCCAGTCAATTCAGTCAACCCTGGATTCTCTGATACGGCCTTTGGCGGACGTGATACGAACGATCCGAAACCAGCAGGCATGCAAACTGCCGAAGAAGGGGCAGCACAAGTCATCAAGATGGCTACTCGCAGTCCGCAGACGGATAGTGCTACGTTCAGTGAAAACGCTGGGATCGTACCGTGGTAATTTGAATGTAAATAAAAGAACTAGTATTTGGCGGTTTGCCTGTACTAGTTCTTTTTTGAAGCTATAAAAGTTATTGGAAACTTCGCGGATTATTTACCCATTAACCAAGCATCCATTTTAGTATACAAAGCGGTTACCATTTCTGGTTGATCAACACCTGGCAGGTCTTGACCAACTTGGTACCCTTTTTGATTCAGTACGTAAGCCAGGCAAGCGTAACTTGATCGATATTGTTTTAAATCTGCGGGATCTAAAGCGACATCAGCAGTTGGAACTACGGGAATCAAACTGTCAGCTTCATAGACACAGGTCATAAAGTTAATCAGCCATTCTCCGTTGATCTTTTGAACTTCATAGACGATTTTAGCATCTGAATTCAAGTTGAACTTAATTCCTTGAATGTCTTGTTCTGCCAAAATGGTGGTCTGCATGATAGCAATCGCCCGGTCACCGTTCATCCAGACTTGGGTGTTGTAAATGCGGTGAGCAGCACGACTGGTACTGGTCATTTTAGCAGATTCATCGACGAATTTATCAGCGTTTCCCGTGTACCAGGAAATGTCGATGGATGCGTGATCGCTATAAGTTTTCTTCATTTCGTCCCACAAGCTGTTATCCCGGCAAAAACGTTCAAATTGTACTAACTCAATGATATTTGCCTTGTCTAGGACTTCTTCAGCTGTAAATGGTTTGTTCTTGGATAGTAATAACATCGTGTAGCCTCCAGTGGTTTGTCAGTATTTCACCGTCAATAGTGAAGCCTGTTTGTAAAGTAACTTAACAACACTAATGCATTATGTAATAATTGTCAATGCCAACTTTAAACGGTATCTTTTTTAATTTGTAGACAATAAACACCCCCGCTCGAATATAAACGGGGGTGTTTAATGCTAACTAGTTTGGGCAATTATTCCTCAAACTTACCAGTATCTTCATTCAATAAACTGCTAATATCATGAATCTGGTCATAACGGTAGGTGCTGTCGTACTGGTGGGTGTCTTTATCGTAGGCCTTAACCTGCAAAACATCCGTGTGCGGCCAGCTAACCACGTAAGTATAATCGTCGTAATCAAAGCCATATTGATCCGCAATGGCATCGATACCGGCTTGCTCGTCACCGTGGTATTCTTCTTCAAAGTGACCGTAGTTGCTGTTACTTGGCGTTGAATCGCTAGAATCGCTACTGCTATCACTATTATCGTTAGTGTCGGCGTCTTGAGTCGCGGCATCTGTACTGTCACCACTGTCAGGCGTTGATAGATCGACCTTAATGTTCTTAGACTGAGTTGAAACGAGATTCTTCGTCACTGATTTGCCATCTGCAGTAGAACCAGTGCTGGAGAGTTTGAAGGTGTATCGTCCAGGAAACAGCGGGCCAGCTTTGTATGAATAATGATCGTTGCTGGCAGTGGCAACGTTTAACCCATTTAGGCTAATCGTCGCTTGATCGACGTTGGTTTGAACCGTTGGGTACATGGCGACCACTTCCAGCTTGTAGGCTGGGAAGAACAGCAGATGGTGGCCCTTAGTAACCAGTTTAAACGTGCCATCACTGGTTTGGTCGTTATTCACCAAACTGGATTTCATATCTGCTAGATAACGCTTGTCTGAGTTTAAGTAGTTCATGAAGGGGCCGATAGACTTGGAGTTGATCTCCAAACTAGGATCGGTAGTGGTCATGTATTTAACGGTGGCATCGGCATTGTTGTCGTGCATGGCGGTGATCATCTGGTCAACCTGCTTGGACTTGCTGTATTTACTGCTACCGTAAAGATAAGTCCCAGCTAAAATCAGGACGATTAAAACGATTAGGCTGATCCAAACTTTCTTTTTTCCGGATCCTTTTTGCCGATTCTTACGGCGTTTTGGCGTTGCAGTGGTCATGGCTGGTTTTCGTTTGGGCTTAGATTCGGTTTTAACCGGTTCTGGTTCCGGTTTAAATGACGCTGATTCAGGTTCAACCGGCTCAGGTTCAGTGGGCTGGGGTTCAGGTTGAACTGGTGGGACCGGAGTTGGCTCAGACTGATACGAAGACGTTTCATTATTATTGATTTCATTGTTGTTGGGTGTTTCGTCAGTGCTGGTCATTTCCGGTTTTAACCGGTGACCGCAGTTTTGACAGAACACATCATCGGGACTAACTGGCGCCCCGCAATTTGGACAAGTTGACATATGACTCACCTCTGAGTTTTAAATTGATTGAAGATGTAACGATAAGCATTAGGTAAAGCCCGGTTCCAGTACGGCCAGTTGTGATTGCCAAAGTGGTCGACTTGATAAGTGGGTTTGATTTGATGCTGTTGCAGCTGTTTGACAAATAAATTGACGTCAACAATGGGAACGGTGGTATCCAGCGCAGTGGTTTCAATGTAGAAATGAGCTGGTGACCTTTCTTGTGCTAAGTAGGTCGATAAATAGCGACTAGGCTGAGCTTGCTCGAAAACCTTTTGACTGAAAGCGCCATTAATTTTGAAGGCGTCCACCTGCGAATTGGTTTGAACGGTTGGTGGCACTTTTTGCCAAATGGCTGGTGAAATTAAGGCATCTACGGAAAAGAGGTGCGGGTGCCGGAAGGTTAATCGAGCAGCACCATACCCGCCCATGGAGATGCCACCAATAGCACGTTGCTTTTGGCCGGCTAACTGATAGGTTTTAGTTGTTTGGGGAATGAGATCATCTATCACAGCGTTTTCCATCTTCTCTTGAGTGGTATTTAAATAGAAGGAATTACCACCATCGGGGAAAATAACGACCGCTGGTAAATGCTTTTCCGTGACTAATTGATCCAAATAACGTTTTGAATGGGCTTGGGTAGTGAGATTAGTTTCGTCCCCATACAGACCATGTAGCATGTAAATAACTGGAAAATGGGTGCCTTGTTCCTTGAGCCGCTGATAATTCCGTGGTAAATACACGCGATAATGCCAGTTTCGGTGCAACTGTGAGCTATAAATCACGCGCGAGAGCACTTGGCTTGGTGCTGGTGCTGCTCTGACCTGTTTTTTAGCAGCACGTTGACTGGTTTTACTGACTGTTTTAGTCATCTGTTGTTTTGAATGCTGAACGGTTTGTTTTTCTGGTGGATTTAACGAATGCACCAGTCCGCCTAGGATTACCCCAATAATAACCACGGCGAAAACGATGACCGTCCAAAGATGTTTTTTCATGACGAAGCCCCCTGCTAACTTGTCAAGAACGGAATTTTAATATTAAGATAATCTTACATAAATACTGAGGGCGTGACAAGGCTAGGTTTGAGTGAATATTGTAGACAAATGTCTGATAATTAGTTGAAAACGCTTTATTGTAGATGGCCAATAGCTGATAACATTTAACTTAGAAATTTTTTCTTTATGAACACAGTCTGATAAGTTACAGAATATTGAATATGTATTATAATTATCAACAAAATGAACGATTCTGATTCGATAACTACACTTGACGGCGATTTTATTGAGTCACGAATGGGGGCAAGATTTCAATATGACTAAACAGCAAAAGAAAATGTTGAACGAAGTGTCTGCCGACCGAAAACAACGCTACAAAATGTATAAAAGTGGCGGCATTTGGACGTTTGCAAGTATGTTTCTGGTGTTAGGCGTTCTCTGGTCAGGACCCGCGGTTAAGGTTAAGGCTGATACAACCGCTAAAACTGCCGTTGCAAAACGGTATACGGCTGGGTTAGATAGTCAGCCCGCATCTGCTAGTGGCAGCGATGGCACAGCAAACGGGACAGACAATCAAACTACTGATCCAGCGACAACACCAGCTGCTGCTCCAGCTACGGATGCTCCAGCCCCCACGGATGTTTCAACAAATGCTACTACTAATATAGGAACAAATACGGCTGCCAAAGGTGACAATAATGAAGCAACCACGACACCAACACCAGCTGCTCAAAGTCCAGTGGCGCCTGCTCCCGCTACTGAACCAGCCGATACAACTGCCAGTCAACCAACCACAGCCAGCACTAGCAGTCAACCAACCACAGCCAGCACTAGCAGTCAAATTACCACCGCCAACTTAAACGGCACTAATCCAGCTAATTTGAATGCTGACGGCAGTATTTCAACGGCTGATAAGACGAATGTATCTTTGTCAGGTGCTAGCGATATTCAGGATAATTTTAAAGCAGAACAAATCGTTAAAGATGCAAATGGCAAGATTACAGCATCAGACATCACCGACACTATCAAAGATGGCGGTGTGACGTTGGTACCTAAAAACCAATCAAATACTGCTGGCACGTTAGTCTTCAAGAATCAGATTGATACCAGTCAGCCCTTTACCATTAACGCAACGTTTACCACTGAAAATGAATCTGCGGATGGCAGTAGCAGTGATGGCGGTGGACTAGGGTTTATTTTGCAACCCGTTGATCCACAAGACGCTGGCGTTGGGCTAGGCAGTGATCCTTCAACAGATATTGGTATTGACGGTCAGCCGAATACCACTTTTATTGGCCGCGATGGTTATAAATCACCTGACTTGCAGTACGCTGATACACAGTGGAATCAGATGACGGTGCGTCAAACAGATAGTACTGGACAATTAACAAAAGATACACCGACATGGACTTCAGCAGCAAACTCGGCATTAGGTTTGGGGTGGATTGGGCAACATGTTTCTCAAACTGAATATGGTACTCTGACTTGGACACCCAAGACCGGTGTTATCAATCACAGCGTGTCCGGAACATTAACCTACACCACTTTTGTGGATGAGCAAAGAACACAGCAAATTCAAACGTTCACAGCTGGTGGGGATTCTTCAAACTGGCTTGGTAATCTGATATTCGGGACAAAACCATTGGTTACCCTGAATCAGTCAGTTTCAATTGCCGCGTTTGGGGCAGTCGGTGACGTTAGTGGTGATGGCAGCAATGAGAGAACGGTGACGATTGAAAACGTCGCCGGTAAAAGTGCCTTTACCGCTAAAGTCAACACCATGCCGGTCCAGATCAACTACCTTGATCAAGATGGCAATACGCTTCAGACATCGGATATCACCAACGTTAATGTTGGTGATACCCTTAGTATCGGTCCAGTAACCGATTTGAGTACTGATACGTTTGCACCACGGGTGATTAATGGCTATCAGTTCGTTAAAGCCGTAACTAGTGAAGGAACCAATTCACTGTCCGTTACCAATAACGTATTGAACGCGTCAACTCAAAACAATCAAATCAATAACATTAATGTTTACTATACTAACCAAGTGAATTACACGATTCAGCCAGTGGATGCTCAGGGGCAAAGTATCGCTGGTTTGGCACCGCAGCAAATGACCTCAACCATTGGTCAGCAAGTTGCGACACCGGTACAAGCTGGGTATACCGCTACTAGCGCCAGCATCATCGCACCCGATAGTGATGGCAGCGTGGTGAACGTCATTTATACAGCGAATAAAGGGACTTTAACGGTTACTTATGATGGCCTGCCAACGCCACCAGCAGCGGTCAGTGTGGTTGGCACGGTGGGAAGTAGCTACAATATCGAAACGCCTACCATTGCTGGGTATACTGCCAACTTGGCATCGGTCCAAGGGACTTATGTTGATGGTGAAACCACGCTAACCGTGCATTATACGGCAAGCGATAATAGTTATCAGGTGACTCCTGTGGATAGTACTGGTAAGGTCATTAGTACATTGCCACAGAGTACCGGAACCTCCAAAACGGGCACGAGTATCAATGTGCCAACGTATGCTGGCTATACTTTGGCTACGGATCAAACCATACCAACGACTCAAGCTGGCGTTAGGAGCTATCAGCTTCGTTATGTAGCCAACAGTTATCAAGTCACAGTTAGCTATACGGGGTTACCGGATGACCTGGCACAAAGTACGAGTACAGTTACTGGGACTACGGGAGAAGAATATCAAATTAGCTCACCCGTTATTGCGGGTTATACCGCTGATCAGTCGCTCATTACGGGTATTTTTGGGCCAGATGATGCAGCAAACGGTAACTTCACTGTTCATTATGCTGCTGACACCAAGGACTACAAAATTCAACCGGTTGATGCTAATGGCAATCCGATTACCACCTTGACACCTCAGCAATTTGATGGCAAGACGGGCGAGCCAATCGTTTATCCAACCTATGATGGCTATACGTTGCAGGAAAGTGGCGGCACTGTTCCTGCCGTGTCAGATACCATGCCAACGATTAACGTTAAATATACTGCCAACCCTTCTACGGTCACCGTTAGTTTTGCTGGTCTGCCGACCGAGTTACCGGCGATAACGCAAACGGGTGTAACGGATGATACTTATCAGATCAATGCACCATTCATTGCCGGATATACACCTGATAACAGTATTTTAACCGGCACGTACAGTAATCAAGGGCACTTGGACCAGACCATCACTTATACTGCGAATGATAATAGTTATACCATCACCCCAGTTGATGAAAACGGTGACGTTATTAATGGCTTGGGACAAACCAGCGGCACTGCAAAAACGGATGAAGTGATTACGCCGCCAGATTATACCAAGGAAGGCTATCAACTTGTCCCAGATCAACCAATCTTGGTAACGAAGCCTGGGGGCAATAATTACCAAGTTGAATATGTCTCTAATATTGAGACCATAACCGTTAACTATAACTTGCCTAAAGGACAAACGCTGCAGGCGCATGTCGAAACCGGTAAAATTGGTGGCGCTTACAATATTGTATCGCCGACCATTACGGGTTATACACCTGATACACCAGTCGTCACTGGCACGTATGTGAATCAGGATCAAACTTTTACCGTGACCTATTCACCGATTACCGTGACCGTCACGATTCAGCATGCTGGGTTGGACTCAGCTACGGCTAGCGCTTTCCCGGCACAAACCATCTCTGGTCAATATGGCGATCAATTTAAGGTGGATGCAGCAAGCATTCCAGGTTATACGCCAGATTTGGCGACAATCAGCGGCGTTTTTTCGGCGAATAATGATGCTAATATGTATGTCATTACGTATACTGGCAAGCCTGCCACGGTAACGATTAACTATACTGGCGCTAATGCCACGCTTCTTCAGTCAGTAAATTTAACTGGTGTAGTGGGTGGCACATACACACAAACGTCACCAGATTTAGATGGTTTCACACCAGATCAGGCCATTGTTCAGGGTGCGTTTACAGCGGATAATGCGACTGATTCTACAACTAACACGCCAATCACAGTGGGCTATCACCGTAATAGTTCGTTAACGGAATACCGGTTAGTTCCAGTTGATGTAAATGGTAATCCAATCACTGGTGTAACAGGTATCGATACGATGGATAGTTTTGCCACACCAGGAACCACGATTGACGCACCTGATTATAGTAGTTTAGGGTATGTTACCTCACAAGAACCAATCGTTATTTCTACTGAGGCCACCGTTGATGCTGTGCAAACAGTTCCGATTACGTATCAAAAACAGGTTACTTATACCCTGCAAGCGGTAGATGCCAATAATCAGCCAATCGCAAACTTACCAATTACTACCGCTACCGGTATCGTGGGGTCAACAAAAACGCCGCCTACCGTTGCTGGCTACAGTGCAGTCAACAATACCTATACGGTGCTTGATACAGCAGCCACCAACGATAACCCAATTCAAATTCAATACACACCAAAAGACGTCGCTGTTACGGTGATACCAGTCGATGGTAACGGCAACCCAATTACTGATTTGGCTCCCATTACCGTGACTCAGGTTGGCGGTACGCAGCTAGACGAATCTACGCTGCCACAACCTGGCTACCAAGTTGACGATCATAATGCTGTGACGATTCCAATCAGTGATACGGGCGTTACAGTAGCTATGACTTATCTTAAAAAAGTCACCCTTGGATTGAACGGCAGTGATAACCAGGTTTATTCAAATAGCGCGCAATCAATCGATCCTTCTGAGTATGACGTTATGTTGCCGGATGGCAGCCGATACCCACTGAAAGCGAGTGATGTTGAACTCATTGGCGCAGATTTAGCCGTTACAAAAACGGTTCAAAACGTTGGCACCTATCAAGTTCGCTTGACCGAAACGGGGAAGGCGGCGATTGCTAATGCTTTAGCACAAAACAACGTTGTTTCCTTTGATGACACACAAACGGGGACGTTTATCATTACGCCTGAAACATTGAATCCCGCGCCAGCAAATACAGCATTAGTACCGGTTAATGCGACTGACCCTTCACAGAATCCTCAGTTAGCGACTGCGATTGTGATTCAGGGCAGTACTAAAACCTATGATAATAACCCGGCAACGGATGCCACTAGGTTTAAAGTTCTGGCGCCAAGCAAGTTTTCAGACTTCACGATTCCTAAGTTAGACGTCACTGACTTTAATACCAGCGCAATCAAACAGGACGCTGGAAACTATGAGGTGACTCTAAGTGCCAGTGGGCTGCAAAAACTGCAGGCTGCGAATACCAACTACTCCTTTGATGCTAGCAATGTGCAAAATGGTTTGTTTGTGATTACACCAGTGCCGATTACGATTACGGCGCCAAGTGTAACCACTGAATATACGGGTGAACCAGTATCCGTGCCTCAGGGAGCGGTGACTACTGATTCCGGTGCGTTCACAGCCACCCCAAGTTACACGATTTCGGTGGATGGCGATGCTCAAAACGTCGGGATTTATGCCACAACGGTTCAGCTCACGGCAGGTGCTAACACAAACTATCAGATTACGACCGTGGCTGGCAACATTGTGGTCACGCCCAATACCAAAGCAACGGTTACGGTAAATGGCGGCAGTAAAGTTTACGATGGCACAACAAACGTTGATACCAGTAAGTTCATAGTGAACCTATCTGGCGGATTAGTAGCACCAACATGGACCGTTGACGATTTTAATTTAAAGGAGATCACCAGCGCAAATGTCGGTGACTATCCAGTAACGTTGAGTGCCAAGGGCCTATCAGATTTACAAGCGGAGAATCCTAATTACACGTTTGCACCTAACAATGTGGTTGCGGGAAACTTCACAATTACAAAAACTCCTGCTACCATTAAAGTGTTAAATAAGACACAAACGTATTCTGACCAGGCAATTACAGCTGCTGACATTCCGTTTACGATTACTGGTGTGGTTAATGGCGAAATTTTGAACTACTCATTATCTGGTCTGGAAGCCAACACGAAAAATGTTGGTGATCATGTGATTACGGTAAACGTAGCCGCTGGTGATAATCCTAATTACGACGTGACGACACAAAGTGGAACGTTGACGGTCACCCAAGCCAGCTTGCCAGCTGGTAGCGTCAGAGTTAATGGTGGTACCAAAGTATACGATGGTAAGGCCACCAGTGACTTTAGTCAGTACGGTGTGGCGTTAAGTGGTGAGTTAAAAGCACCAACATGGACCGCTGCTGATTTTAGTTTACCGACTAATATTACTAATGCCACTGATGTTGGGACTTATACGATCAGCTTGAGTGGTAAAGGTGTGAGTGACCTACAAGCCGCTAACTTGAATTACAGCGTGACGCCTAAAGACGTGACTGCTGGTATCTTCATGATTACACCAGCACCGATTACGGTTACGGCGCCGACGCTTTCCAAATCATATGATGGTCAAACCTATACCGGAGAGGATTACCGGCCGATCGTAGACGGGGTACCCGCTAATGGTGAACGGCCAAGCTTTACGTTGCCAGACGTCAGTGGAGATACCAACGTTGGTACTTATACGCTCGATGCAACGGCCGTTCAGAATACTGAAAATTATGAGGTTAAATACATTGCTGGTTCCTTGGAAATTACGCCAAATACAACTACTACCGTGAACGTTACTGGTGTCTCTAAGGTATATGACGGATTAGGAACCACCTACTCTGTTGAACTACCTACTGGTGTGAAGGCACCATCGAGCTGGACGGCTGATGATTTTAAGGTGCCAAAGGATGCGGTTAATGCTGGCAGCCACACGGTTACTTTGAGCGATAAAGGAGTCGCCGATCTTCAAGCAGTTAACAGCAATTACAAGTTCACCAGTGCCAACGTTAAAGCTGGCAGATTCACAATTACGAAGGCAGCACTTACGGCAACTGTTCACAATGTCACTAAAGTTTATGATGGTCAGGGCTTTTCACCTGATCTGGCATCCTTAGTGACGGTAACGGGCTTACCTAAGAACGGAGTCACTGTCAACCTTTCAGTTAACGATTTGAGTCAGGATACTAATGTAGGGTCATATGATGTGATGCTTACGGCTACGGACGATCCAAACTATGACATTCAGATGACTAACGGAACATTGACGATTACACCCAAGCCCATCGTTAACGCTATTTCTATTAGTCATGCTGAGAAGACTTATGATAATGATGCGACTCATGTACCGGTCTTTACATTAATAGGGCCAACGGATGCAGCCGATTATCCAAGTTTGACATTACCAGTATTGGCAGCTAATGATTTTGATACCGCCGCTGCCCAGAGTCAGGATGTTGGTTCTTATGCAGTGACGCTAACAGCCAGCGGTCTTCAGAAGCTTAAGAGTGCTAATGCCAACTATGACATCACGGCCGAAAGTATTCAGCCGGGGACATTAACGATTACACCTCAAGCAGTGACGATTGCTGGGCCAATGTTAAGCAAAACCTACGACGGTCAGCCATACACTGGCGCTGACTTGAAAGCGACAGTTACCGGTGTGCCAGCGTTAGCAACCAGTGATAAAGCACCCGTTTATCAAATGGCTGATATGAGTAATATTACGGATGCGGGGGATTATGTGATTGCGGTTATCGCTGATAATACAGTAGGCGCTAACCGGAATTACGCGATGACGTTAACTAATGGTGCATTAACCATTAATAAAGCTGCGGTAACCATCAGCGCACCGCAGGGATTGACCAAGGTGTACGACGGCAGTGGTTACACCGTTTCAAATAACGCTGGAACCGTGACTGGTCAACCAGCGAATGGGGACCAGGTTAAGTATTATTTATCATCACTAACTGATGCAGTGGACGCGGGTACGTATACTTTGAACGTCATTGCGGATGATAACCCGAACTATGCGGTGAGCGTCGTACCAAGTACCTTCACCGTGACGAAGCATGATCAGGCAACTGTGACGCTGGGTACGGCTAGCAAAGTCTACGATAACGATCCTGTGACAACACCAATATTCACCGTCACGTTGCCCGCAGGTGTGTCAGCGCCAAAATGGACGGCTGATGATTTTGAGTTATCATCAACCAGTCAAAATGTGGGTTCATATGCTGTTCAACTGAGTACAAAGGGACTTCAAGACCTGAATGCTGCTAACGCCAACTACAGTTTCACGGTAACTAACATTATCGCTGGCAGTTTCAACATCACCCCAGCAACGCTTAATGCCGGCAGTGTTGTCGTACAGGATCAGTCAAAGACTTATGATGGTACAGCGACCACTGATCCGACACAGTACACTGTAAGCCTGAGTCAGCAACTGACTGCGCCGACTTGGACGGCTGATGATTTTGATTTAAGCGGGATTACCAGTCAGAATGTTGGCAGTTATGAAGTTAAATTAAGTGCTAAGGGCTTGGCTGATTTACAAGCTGCCAATCCAAACTACAAGTTGACATCTGCAGATGTTACCAGTGGTCATCTAGTCATTACTCCAGCAACCATTACGGTTACAGCACCGACCATTTCTAAAGTTTATGATGGTCAGGCGTACACCGGTAACGCCAGTTTGACGCTGACGGGTGTGCCAACTGCTGGTGAGCAGCCGAGCTTCACCATGACGGATATTAGTGACGCTAAAAATGCAGGTACGTATAGACTAGCTGCACTTAATGGACAGAATCTTGATAATTATACGGTTAACGTTATTGATGGTGCATTGACCATAACGCCAGCTCCAATTCAAATCACTGCACCAACGCTGAAGAAGGAATATGATGGTAGTCCTTATGCTGGCTCAGTAACACCAGTGATTGCTGGGTTACCTAGTCAGGGTGTTGCTCCCGTCTACTCGATGACAGCATTGGGTGACGATACTAACGCTGGTATTTACACGATTGCAGTTAACACGCCAGCGGATGAGAATCCAAACTACGCCATTTCCACTACGACTGGACAGCTGACGATTACGCCGATGACCCCTCAATTCCGGTTTGTGGTTGACGCAATCTATCAGACCCTCGGCCAACAATCGGGTACGATTACAACAGATACAGGAGTGAAAATTAATCAGCCTAAGTGGACACCGGATGATTTTGTTCGTGTTGATATGGGAAATGGTACCTACACTGTGACCTTGAGTGAACAAGGATTGAAGGCTCTCCAAGATGCTAATCCGAACCTCGCAATTAGTTCGGCTGATATTACGCCTAGTCAACCGCTGCCAATTGAGACACCGGCTACGAATACCACGCCAACTGATTTGCCAACCATTGAGGTTAATCAGCCAGCGTTAGAGCCAGTAGCTTATCGGATTGAAGTGACGAGTATTACCAATAACGCGAAGACCTTTAACCAAGAGTTTAATAAGGCGAAAGAGCTAGCTGGTTCAACACCAGAGTTGGTTGTATCGAGTCAGCAAGGTTCAAACCCTAGTCAGCAGGTTGTTAAGCGTCCAGGCAAGACTGATACTAAGCCAAGCTTACAGGATGGTAATCAGACAACTAATCGGAGCAACCATCAACGGAAAGTTTCGGTTACCATTCGCCGGACTGATCGAGGTACGAAACGAAACGCAGTGACTCAATCAACGCAGGACGTGAAAGACAAGAACCAATCAAGCGCACAGAATGAATTACCGCAAACCGGCGAAAGTCAGTCATCATGGCTTGCTGCATTAGGTGCAATGCTCATGAGTTTATTGGGAGCGTTAGGGTTTAAGAAACGAAGGACTCGTCGATAATTTATAAAAATATAATATGTATTTTTGGGGAAATATGTTTACCAGCTACAAATATGTTTTTTCAATTCAGGATATTTACCGTTAATTTTTGTAAACTTGAATTTTTCTTAATAACAGGTTTACATTGTTGTACTTACGTTGTACAATGTGCGTCACGTGTCATTTTTAAGGAAATGTGTTATTTAAAAAAATTAATTAGTGAGGGAGAACACCAACATGAAAAAACATATTTTAGGAGCACTTTTATTAGGATTAGCAACAGTAGGCGTCTTAGGGACGACAACGGCTTTTGCTGATGATGCAACGACTGGTAATTCAACCACAGCAGACAGCAAACAGAGTGCAACGACAACTGGTAACATCAGTTTTAGTGGCGGTACTTTGAGTTTGTATAATGTTACAGATTCAGCAGTGCTTGGCAAGGAAGGTCTCAAAGTTAGTGACGTTTATACAAATGGTATTCAACAAGCCAGTGCTCCGCTCACTGCATCGGTTGATGACTTTTTGGGAGACGGTAAAGACTGGAGCCTGAAGTTAGCTCAGAGTGGCTGGAAAGCCGGCAGTGATGGTTCAGCTGCAACGGCTACTACGTTAGATACTGGTACACTAACTGTGACACCTGATAAGGGCGCAAAACAAACCCTTACTACTGCCCCTGTAGAATATGGTAAAGGTTCAACTGGAACAGTGACACTTCCAGGTACGCTTAATTTCGATTTGCCTGCAGGAACTGCTGTTCAGACCGGGAGCTATACAAATACGCTGACTTGGACATTGGATGATTCTGTAACAGCTACCGCAAATTAGGATAAATTATGACAAGAAAACGATTTTTAGAGAGTTTAGTTGCCTTTGTGATGATGACCATGTTGATGATCATTCCGGTCACGGTCCATGCTGCTAGCAGCGGATTTTCAGTGCAGCCGATTACTTCGAAAGCGCAACGAGATAAATCCGAGTCGTACTTTGACGTTATCGTGAAGCCCAATCAATCAACTGATTTGAAAGTTAAATTGGTCAACCGCACTAAACAAGCGATTCAGGTTAAAGTGGCCGTTCACTCTGGAGAAACCAATGATAATGGGATGGTTGATTATAGTGGTCTGCAAAAAAAGGACAACACACTTCGATATGATTTATCCCAGTATTTAAAGGGACCGAAAAAGGTGACGGTGCCAGCTAATAGCCAGCAAATTTACACGGCGAAGTTGACCATGCCTGAAAATCAGTTACCGGGGTTAATGGCTGGAGGATTCACATTTAGTCCAATGAACTATTCGACAGCCACGAAAAAAAGTGCCAAGTTGTCGATTACTAACCGGTTCAGTTATGGCATTGCGGTCGTGACGCGTAATCAGGATCGAACATGGCAGCCACAGCTTAAGATAGGCCAAGCTACTGTTACTCAGCAGCAAGCTAAGAACGCAATAGCAGTACCAATGCATAACGTGAAAGCGACCTTTTTGAATCAGCTGAAGGTTAATGTAACGGCGACTAATAACCGAACCCATAAAGTGTACAAGAGAACAGCTGATGCGATGCAGATGGCACCCAATTCACATTTTACTTACCAGGTTAGGTTACCGAATAACGTAACAGCTGGGCGCTATCTTGTGAACACAACGGCGTACTACGTTAAAGATCAAACTGGTCAGTATACTGATTCAACAGGAACACACTACAAGTACAAAACCACTAACACGTCTGATGTGATAGTGACGGCTAAGCAGAGTAAAGATTTACAGCAGCGGGCAAAACAAGCACGCGGGGGAACACCTTGGTTCATTTATGCGATTATTGCTTTGGTGGTCGTTTTATTGATCATCATCGGCACTTTGGTTACACTTTTAATTAAGAAGAGATCGAAAAAATAATCTATAGGGGGCGAGCAATGATGAGATTGAGAAAGATGATCTTCAGTTCATTGTTGGCCCTTTTTGTGTTTTTTTTGATTGGCGGTGGCAAGTCAGTCCAAGCAGCTAGTTATGATAATAATACGTTGACATCTTACGGGATTCCAGCGACAGTCGTTGAGGTAATGATGAATAATAGTATGTATGCGGATGGTAAATCACCGACACAGGAGGAACCGAACCTCAAGCCCACCGAGTTTACGGTTGGAGATGTTACCGAGCTGCAAGTCGTCAGTCTGGCCAATCGGATGGGTTCATATCAATCGACAGCTAATAGTACGGTTGCCGATTGGGTTGCAAACGGCGCAGCTAATAGTGTATATGATATTAGTCCTAATGTGTATGCGCAAAATACCGAGGACAAGGTTACGGGAGATAGTGGCAGTTTGGCAAACAAAGCACTGATCTTTGATGGGCATACGCTAGATAATCATTACGCTCCACCGTTTAATATGTTGATGCAAATCATTGCTTCGGCAAACAATGCGACAACAGTTGATCTGACAGGTGTGACTTCAGAGGTGAAGGATACCACTTTGGCCCAGTCACTGATCAGTTTGTTCCAGACACCCCGATTATCGTCGCTTAACACACTATTACTGGGCGATGACAATTTAACGGACTTTAAGTTTTATATGATGGGACAGACAGTGATGGACGTCACCGATGCACAGAATGTGACAGCCTTAGATCTGTCAAATAATGGGACCAGTCAAGTGGCCTGGGGACAAAACTTCCCAATCATGCGTCAACTTGACGATCTCGACTTAGCTGGTAATCAAGTGGCAACAATCAGTGATACGTTGAACAATATGCTGCAGTCAATTGTTAAACATGCCGGAACTACTGATATGAGTTCAAGTAGCTTGCAGATGAGCGACTGGAATACGTTGCAGAATATTATTGCGGTGCTCAATGCGACTGAAGGTGACATTAAGCTCAGCGATAAGTCTGTCAACGATATTGTTAACTCACAACCACAAGCATTGAACGATGGGGCAGTTGCAGCTGTTTTCAACCAACTAAATACCGACTCAATTCAGAAATTATTGTCTAGTAACAATAGTCTTAGTGAGCAGACCAAAACTGCTTTAACCCATAAGTTAAGCGGTAAGGACGATAGTGGCGGAACTGGTGGCACATCAACGGCTGGAAATAACGTGGCGGTGTCCGGTAACCTTGATTTTGGAACCAACTCCCTCAGTGATTTAGATTCGACCTTCCAGGAAAATGGTAGCTTAGATTTTACAGCAACCCTTTTGCCAGGTAGTAAGCTGACTGCTACGTTGGCCTCATGGACAGGGCAAGATGGTAGCTTTTTTGGGGGAATCATTACACTTCCTAATAACGGCATCTTTAATGGTGACATAAATCTAAACAATACCAATTCGCCTGTTTTGTCTGAAAATAAAGGCAACGCTCCCGTTACTTTGACACAGCACACGTTAACGGGAATAACGCTTAACATTCCTGAAGATCAGCAGACTAGGATTCGGGCTACAAGCTATAAAACAACGATTACTTGGCATGTTAATGCCGACCAATCAGCTAATCAAAATTAGTGCCATTCAGTGGATAAGAATAGGTTACTTAAATTAAAACTATCAGGTAAAAGTGGTCTTATGCTTTTACCTGATAGCTTTTTTGAAATGAAACGGTAATGAAGAAGGCTCGAACCCTAAGCAATGGCATTGAAAGCGCAAGCAAACTTAATGGTTTGAAGTGTATTATTAAAAAGAGTTCCCAAACGTGCTAAAAAGACGTGCTATTTATTACACAGGTGGTATGATAAGATTCAAATAAGAAAATAGTTAACGCTCAAATAAGCAACTAGCTTGAAGATGCAAAATTAACTTATGGGAGATGAGTTAATTTTTTCGTTTTTGACTAGTGTCCTATTTGAATACGGCAAAATACTATCGGTAATAAGGGTCGTTGGAACAAATTATAATGTGCAATTAAACGATATCGTTGTGATTTGTAATAACTAGCTTTATTAAGTCAGCAAGTGGGGGTACATGAAATACATGACTAAACGGCAAAAAGCGTTATTAAATGACGCAACGATACAGCACAAAGAACATTATAAAATGTATAAAAGTGGTGGTGCATGGACTTTTGCCTGCATCTTTTTGATGTCTGGTCTTTTTTGGGCAGCACCAACGGTTACGGCGAAGGCAGCGGGTACAGCAATCAATACATCAAAGTCAGCCCTGGCTAATACGAGCAGTCAGTCGTCTGCGGATGGTTCTACCAGTCAGCAAAACGCTACTACTGGTGCTACCAATGGAGCGACCACTAAAGCTGAGACCGTACAAACTTCAACTACTGGTACTGCAGGTACGATTCAGGCTACACCAGCTGTTAAAGCTGCAGCGACTACGCCAAGTACAACGACTCCTACCAGTTCAGATGGTAGTACAATCACAGGCATAACAACGGCTAGTTTAAATGGGACCAATCCGGCTAATTTGAATGCGGATGGGACTATTTCTAAAGCTGATAAAACGGATGTGACCACTTCGTCTGTTCAAGCTGTGAAAGATAATTTTAAAGCGGAACAGATTGTCAAAGCAAAGGATAGCAATGGCAAGAGTACAATTAACCCTAAAGATGTATCAAATACTATTGCTAACGGTGGGGTAACATTAGTACCAGCTAATTCTAATAATACAGCTGGGACCTTAGTTTTTAAGAACCAGATTGATACTAGTCAGCCTTTTACCTTTAATGCTACTTTTACTTCTCAAGCAACAGGCGGCGGTGGTGGTATTGGCTTCATTTTGCAACCAGTTGATCCGCAAGATGCTGGTGTTGGTGAAGGTAGTGATCCATCTGCCGATATTGGTATCTATGGTCAACCTAATACGACTTTTATTGGTCGTGATGGCTATATTGATGATGCTTTGGATGCCCAGAAAAATCATGTGAAAGCTGATACTGATTGGAAGTCACTTACAATACGACAAACTTCCGCTGACAGTACAGGTGTATTAACATCAACTACACCGACATGGGCGACTTCCCTTTACTCACAGAGTGTACCACTGACAGAATATGCAACATTAAAATGGGCACCAATTTCTGGCATTGTGGATCAAAAGGTGTCGGGAACTTTAACTTATACAACTTATTCAGATGCTGCCCGAACCAAACAAGTTCAAACACTTTCGACTACTTCATCAACTTATATCCCAACAACTAAAATCAGTTCAATCACGCTGAATCAATCAGTTTCAATCGCGGCTTTTGGGGCTACTGGCAATGAATTAGACATGCGTAGTGTTCAAGTCGCAGATCCTAAAAATACCGCAGATGTCGGCGGATTTACAGCTAAAGTTAACACCATGCCTATCAAGATTACTTACGTTGATCAAAAGGGTGCAGTTATACACGCCGCTGATACGACGAATGTTAACGTTGGGGACAGTTTGACAATTGCTCCAACAACCGATTTAAGCACGAACACTTTCGCGCCAAGACCGATTGATGGTTACCGGTTTGTTAAAGCGGTTGCTAGCGATGGTTCGAACGCCATTACGGTTACGAACAGCGTGTTAAACGCCTTAACTTCAAACCCTAACGTCAACAACATCACGGTTTATTATACGAATCAAGTGTCTTACACAATTCAGCCAGTGAACGCTCAGGGGCAAGATGTCGCTGGATTAGCACCAACTCAAGGTACCGGCACAATTGGCAATTCAATTGCGGCACCAGTCTATACTGGCTATACTGCTGGGACGCCTTCCATCAAACTTTCTAACACTGATGGCAGTATTGTACCGGTTACTTATACAGCCAATCAGGGGAGTATATCGGTTAGCTATGTAGGACTTCCAGCAAATTTGACGCCCGCTAATGGCACCTTTAATGGACCGGTAGGCAGTACTTATGAGATTGATTCACCAACAATTGCTGGCTATACATCGGACCAAGCTGCAATTTCAGGCACAGTTTCTAAAACGGGTGATACGTCATTTACGGTGACATACACAGCAAGTAATAATAGTTATCAAATCATTCCTGTGGATGCTAGTGGTAAAGTGATTGCTGCGTTGACAGCGATGACTGAAACTAGTACGACAGGTTCAAAGATTGTTACGCCGACCTATGCTGGTTACACGCTTGATTCTACTCAGACACTGTCAATGACGCAGTCTGGCGTGTCGAGTTATCAAGTGAAGTACAATGCCACGCCATACACGGTGACAGTGACTTACATTGGATTGCCCACAGCACTCAAATCAGGAACTGCAACAGGCGCAATTGGTACAGGTTATCAAATTAATTCGCCAATTGTTGCTGGCTATACAGCGGATAAAACGGCTGTTATTGGTACATTTTCGGGTAACACTCCTATCACGGTAACTTATACCGCTGATACGAAGGTATATAAGGTTCAGGCTGTCGACGCTAGTGGTGTACCGATTGCCACTTTGGTTCCACAACAATACAGTGGTCAAACGGGTAAACCAATCCAGGAGACGACTTATAAAGGTTATACAGCCCAAGAGAGTAAAGAAACTGTGCCTGCTGAGTCTTCACCAGTTCCGGTTATTAATGTTGTATATACTGCTAATAAATCAACAGCGACAGTGACCTACACTGGACTACCGACAGATTTAACACCTGCTGATCAAGTTAGTACCGGTGTGACAGATGGTACTTACCAAGTGGTCACGCCTACCGTAGCTGGTTACACTCCAGATAAAGCTATCGTAACTGGTACCTATAGCAATTCAGGCAACAGTACGCAAACCGTAACTTATACAGCTAACAATAATAGTTACACAGTTACGCCAGTTGATACGGATGGTAATCCTATCGCTGGATTGAGTACGACTAGTGAAACGACGCCAACAAATGCAAAAATTACCATACCTGATTATATTAATCAAGGGTATGAACCAATTGCTGGTCAGACACAAGTGACACAACCTGGTGTGACTAATTATCAAGTTAAATATTCAGCTGAAAAACAAACGGTTAATGTCACATATGCTGGACTACAAACTGCTGCAGAGACGCCTGCTTCACAAAGTCAGACTGGGACATTGGGTGGGACATATAATTTTGTTTCACCTACGATTACTGGTTATACGCCTGATCATGCTGTCATTAATGGCACCTACACTAAAGGCGGAAACACTGATTTTACAGTTACTTACGCAGCTAATCCAGAGACGGTTACGATCACTGCAGCTGGGTTGGACCCAACCACCGCCGCAAAGTATTCTGTTCAAACAAAACCAGGCAAATATGGTGATTCATTTACTATAACAGCAACGACCATTCCTGGTTATACCCCAGATAAAACAACGATTACTGGAACGTATAGCGCGGATAGCAGTAGTAACATGTATGTTGTGACTTATACCGGTCAGCCAGCTTCGGTGACCATTAACTATACTGGTGCTGGGACAAATGCTAACCCTAAATCTGTCACTTTAACGGGGATAGTTGGTGGGTCATATTCTCAATTAACACCTTCAGTACCTAATTACACACCTGATCAAGCAACGGTTGCTGGGATGTTCACGGCGACTGATTTAACTAGCAAAAATATGACAGTTACGGTGAAATATTCTCCAAGTAAGAATGCCTACACAGTTGAACCAGTTGATGCTGATAAAAAGCCTATTTCAGGATTGAAATCAACACTGGTTGTAGCTGTGAAGGGTCAAATTACATTGCCCGATTATAGCAGTCAGGGATACGTTCACGTGGTTACGAATGCTCAAGGTCAGTATGTAGTTGCCAGTCAATCCGACAATATTATTACTGCACCTGCAAGTAATCAGGAATTAATCCAAGAAACCTATCAAAAACAAGTTTCATACACGGTATCACCAGTAGATGATGGGAATGCTATCAACACCTTAGCGTCAGTTACCGCAATTGGACTTGTCGGTCAAGTGGTCATACCGCCTGTTGAACCGGGTTATGAATTAGTGGATAGTTCTACAAAACATCTAGTACAAGACACTGACTCAGCCGGTAAGAGTGACATCATTGACATTGCATATCAAGCTAAGCCAGTGACGGTGACAGTTGTTCCAGTTGATGGCAATGGGCAAGCTATTAATGGTCTCCAAACCACGGTGGTTACGGATGATGGCAAGACGCCTCGTGGTGGGACGAGTTTTACTGTATCAGCGCCAACCTATGAGGATGAGGGCTATCAGCCTGCCTTGTCTGACACTTTGAATATTACAGTACCGATTTCAGATAATGGGTATACGGTTCAAGTACCTTATTTAAAGATGTTCACGACTGGGTTAACTGGTACTGAGAGTGAAACCTATAATGGTGCAACTCAAATAATTGATCCTGATGACTATACAGTAAAGTTGCCTGATGGAACGAATTATAGTTTGACAGTAAACGACCTTCAGTTAGTATCCGATGATGCCTCTAATCCTGTTGATAGCACCAGCACAGGTGCAACGGATGCTGGCAGTTATAAGGTTGAGTTAACAGCATCAGCTAAACAAGCAATTCAAAATTCGCTATCTAAAAATTATGCAGTAACGATTGATGATAGTACCGGTACGTTCACAATCACAAAGGTAGCATTAACACAACCAGCAGCTAATACAGCTAAAGTTCCTGTTAATGTTGCTAGTCCAGATGAGAATCCGCAGTTGGCAACTTCGATTGTGGTTCAGGGTGCAACTAAGGTCTACGACGGTGATGCCTCAAAAGATCCGAAAACCTTTAATGTGCTTGTACCTAGTCAGTATAAGGACTTTAAGCTTTCTACTTTAGATGCTAGCGATTTTGATCTTAGTTCGATTAATCAGGATGCTGGTAGTTATCAGGTCACGTTAAATGATCAAGGAATTCAAGCGCTGCAAGCAGATAATCCAAATTATCAATTTGATGCTGCTGATGTGCAGAATGGATTGTTTGTTATTACAAAAGCACCAGTTGCGATTACAGTTAGTGATAGCGCCAAGGTCTATGATGGCACTACGAATGTGGGTGCTACACAGATTGAAGTGACTAGTCCAGAGGGTGTGACCATTCCGACTTTGACCACTGACGACTTTGATTTAAGCGGGATCACGAGTGCCAACGTTGGTAGCTATGCGGTAACGCTGAACCAAGCTGGGATTGAAGCACTGCAAGGTGCAAATAAGAACTACACAATTACGAGCAGTAATGTGGCAGCCGGTAATCTGACGA
>NZ_BCMJ01000013.1 GCF_002583405.1 Secundilactobacillus silagincola
ACTCGCCTCAAGATGAGATTTCCCATTCCTATATGGAAGTAAGACCCCTGAGAGATGATCAGGTAGATAGGCTAGAAGTGGAAGTGCAGCGATGTACGGAGCGGACTAGTACTAATCGGTCGAGGACTTAACCACGAGTAGTGGTGTTCATCGGTAAAAGAAAATGATATTGTCTAGTTTTGAGAGCATCAGTTCTCAATAGTGTGGTGGCGATAGCCTGAAGGATACACCTGTTCCCATGCCGAACACAGAAGTTAAGCTTCAGCACGCCGAGAGTAGTTGGGGGATCGCCCCCTGCAAGGGTAGGACGTTGCCACGCGATATATCCGGCAAACTTTGTTGTTGGGATAACTCTTGAATTATAAGTTTGTTCACGACAAGTTTGCCGGGAATTAATTGGAGAGTTGTCCGAGTTGGCCGAAGGAGCACCACTGGAAATGGTGTAAACGAGTAAAAGCTTGTTTCGAGGGTTCGAATCCCTCACTCTCCGTCAACAACTTTTTGTATGACCCGTTGGTCAAGTGGTTAAGACACCGCCCTTTCACGGCGGTAACATGGGTTCGAATCCCGTACGGGTCATTGATCAATTTTAAGTTGATTAAGTAAGTTTAAAAAGAACATCTTGGAGGATTAGCTCAGTTGGGAGAGCGTCTGCCTTACAAGCAGAGGGTCACAGGTTCGAGCCCTGTATCCTCCATAAAAGATGGTCCGTTGGTCTAGCTGGTTAGGACGCCTGCCTGTCACGCAGGAGATCACGAGTTCGAGTCTCGTACGGACCGTTGTTAATATTGATTAACAAGTGAATATGTATTACATGGCTCGGTAGCTCAGTTGGTAGAGCAACGGATTGAAGCTCCGTGTGTCGGCGGTTCGATTCCGTCCCGCGCCATATATGGATGGGTAGCGAAGTCTGGCTAAACGCGGCGGACTGTAAATCCGCTCCTTCGGGTTCGGTGGTTCGAATCCACTCCCATCCACCATAGGGATATAGTATAACGGTAGTACATCGGTCTCCAAAACCGCTAGTGCGGGTTCGATTCCTGCTATCCCTGTTTTTGGTATAATGGCGGTATTGGTGAAGTTTGGTTAACACACCGGATTGTGGTTCCGGCACGCGTGGGTTCGAGTCCCACATACCGCCCTTGATGATTGGGTTATAGCCAAGTGGTAAGGCAACGGACTTTGACTTCGTCATGCGCTGGTTCGAATCCAGCTAACCCAGTTGGGGAGCCCATTGAATCATGATTATGGCGGTATAGCCAAGTGGTAAGGCAAAGGTCTGCAAAACCTCCATCGTCGGTTCGAATCCGATTACCGCCTTTCCCAAGTCAATGGGATGGCTAAGCAATTTTCTATTAGCATTAACTTAATATGCCGGAGTGGCGGAACTGGCAGACGCGCTGGACTCAAAATCCAGTGTCCGTTGAGGACGTGTGGGTTCGAACCCCACCTCCGGTATCATTCTTTGAATCAAGCATTTATTGCTTGGTTCTTTTTTTCATCATATTTTAATTGTCTATACCAATAAAATATGATATACTCCGCGTGCAATCAAATTGTACACTTGATAAAAACAAAAACTTACAGACAGATATCCTTAGGAGGCTACCCGTAATGCTCTTCGGTGAAACAACACTGAAAGAACTGATAAGCTCATACCTTAACTTGTTACACAACAGTCGGCAGTTTTTAAAAGCTAATTGTCAGATGGAAATTATTTTGCACTTGGAAGATAACACAAATGATCATGAATTTAATGTTCGTAACGAACAGCTCAAAAAAGCCGAGCAGTTACTTATTTGTGAGGGAATTGCAGCGATTGAAGTCATTTATCGTGGTACTCAATTAAAGGCTTATCATGCTTTTGAAATCTCAAATCGACGATACCGACCAAAGTATTTCATCGGTTGGATGGGAAATCATAAAGTTGATAAGGATTATTTTATCAGTCACATTGAACCAGAAATAAGGCAAATTGCCAAGCCTTATGTTAACAGCGTTATTTTCCCCGGACTTTTCGTATAATTAAATCATAAAAGGTTAGGTACAAAACAGAAGATGTTTTGACCTAACCTTTTATGATTGTTGCAATTTTAAGTTCATTTTCAGCCGTTCTAAAATTGACTGGTAGCTACTGCTTGGATCGCCATGGAGCAAGTCCAAATGCTTAATTGGTAGAAAATTAACCTTACTTAACATGTCTTCAGAAAGTGCGTTCGCAATGCCTGAATCGATTAAGTAAAGGGTATCGTTACCAGTTGCGTTTGGTAAGCTAAAATCATGTTCAATTTTAACGTTTACCTGTATATTTTGCTGTGAAAACCAGGACATTAATTTAGTACAAAATTGCGTCAGCAGTGCAGTATCAACAATCCGGTTACCTGTTAATGCAGGCTGATATTTACCGCTCCAAATATCCCCTACAAGTTTAATTTGAATCAATCAAAAGCCCCCAAACATAATGGTTATTGCATAATCATCATATGACAAATTACAGATAACTATAATGGTTGAGGGGAAGCTTTAGAAAGTTTTAATTATCGACTGCAAATAAAAATAATTGCCTGTAAGACCGCTGCAATGAGTAAACCTCGGGAAGGGGACGGCCGCCACATAGTTTGGATGAGAAACCAAACCAGCAATACGACTAACGAAAAGACGATGATGATCACACTCAAATGGAGAAAAAGTAGCCACACAAGCGTTAAGAATCCGAGTCCTACTGGCAAGAGAATAAAATTAAAGGTTTTTTGTGGCAGGAAAAAATAGTTATATAGTAGTAACGGAAGAAAAATTGTCGTTAAATAACTCGTTGATAAATAATCGTGCGATAACAGAAAATTACCAGCCGCCAAACTGGCAAGCATAAGTGCCAGAAGCACGATGCCCAATTCATTATCAAACCATCGAGGTAAGTAGCGAATCAACAGCAACACAGTGATTGCTAAGCCGTTAATGATGTTAACCAACAGTGGGAGTTTGGTTATGCTGAAAACGATAAAAGCAATGGTTATCAGCAAAACAATCGGTGCAGTTTTACTACGTGCAGAGGTTGTTCTAATCACGTACAGACACGTAAAAATAAGGATGGTCGTCAGTGACAGTAATAATAGCGGTAGCTGTTGTGGTTGGGTATACGATTGGAATGAATTTGCGTTGGCATATAATAACAAACCGCTCATTTCAATAACGCCAAAGAATAAGCCTTGAAGCAAGCGGCGATGATGAACGATAAACGTTTCAATATTTTCTAACATATTCAATAATTCCTTTTGTTTGATATAAATAGCTTACCATTTTCAAAGTACGGGTCAACTCTCAATAATTTTCAGTCAGTTGCAAGCCAACTTTCTATGCTGAAAAAATTGTGTTAAAATAATAAAGTTATGAGTCTTCATTCCCGATAGGATTCACTAGCTTGACTTAGTGAAGATGCCTTGTAACCGAAAAATGATATAGGGGGAATTTTTACAATGCAAGAAAGACATTTATTTACTTCAGAATCAGTTTCTGAAGGTCACCCAGATAAGATTGCTGATCAAATTAGTGACGCTATTCTGGATGCAATGCTAGCACAAGATCCAGACGCTCGTGTGGCCTGTGAAACATCAGTTACTACCGGATTAGTATTAGTCTTTGGTGAAATTTCTACAAGTGCTTATGTCGATATTCAGCATATCGTTCGTGAAACCATCAAAGGAATCGGTTATACCGGTGGTAAGTATGGTTTTGATGGTGATAATTGCGCGGTCTTAGTTGCAATCGATGAACAGTCGCCTGATATTGCCCAAGGTGTTGACGATGCTTTGGAAAAGCGTGACGGTGAGACTGATCCGTTGGACCAAATTGGTGCCGGCGATCAAGGCTTGATGTTTGGGTATGCCATTGACGAAACACCCGAACTCATGCCATTGGCAATTTCATTAGCACATCAATTGATGCAGCGAATTGCTAAAGTTCGCAAAGAAAACATTTTGGACTATCTTGGTCCAGATGCCAAGTCAGAAGTGACGGTTGAGTACGACGATGATGGTAAGCCTTTCCGAGTCGATACGGTTGTCTTAAGTACACAGCATGCCGAATCAGCAACGCTTGACCAAATTCGCAAGGATGTTATCGAAAAAGTCATCAAGCCAGTGATTCCAGCTGAGCTATTGGATGATAACACCCGTTACCTGATCAACCCAACTGGTCGATTCGTTATCGGCGGTCCTCAAGGGGATGCTGGCTTAACGGGTCGGAAAGTTATCGTTGATACCTATGGTGGTTATGCTCATCATGGTGGCGGTGCTTTCTCTGGTAAGGACGCAACTAAGGTTGACCGTTCAGCTAGTTATGCAGCTCGCTACATCGCAAAGAACATTGTGGCTGCCGGTTTAGCACATCAGGTAGAAGTTCAATTAGCTTATGCGATTGGTGTAGCACAACCCGTTTCGGTTTCCTTGAACACGTTTGGTACTGGCACCGTTTCTGAAGTTGAACTGACTAAGGCGGTTCGTCAAATCTTTGATTTACGTCCAGCTGGTATTATCCAAATGCTCGACTTGAAGCGGCCAATTTACAAGCAAACGGCTGCTTATGGTCACTTTGGTCGAACTGACATTGATTTACCTTGGGAACACACTGATAAGGTTGACGAATTAAAACAAGTACTAAAGCAGATTGAATCAGTAAGCAAATAAATTCAATTGAGTTTTATAAATAACGACTAACTCTCGGGCTGGTCGTTATTTTTATGGCGGGAGTTTTAGACTCTCAAACTGCGTTGGGGGTGCGGGCCAGCGCTAAGTGAGGAAAAATTATGAGTTCAAGTAAAACCAATGTCCCGTTAGTGACGGGCGCTATCTTCATTGCGACGTTTATGAGTGCGATTGAGGGAACCATTGTGTCTACTGCCATGCCAACAATTGTTGGTGATCTAAGTGGTGTTGCACTGATGAACTGGGTTTTTTCAATCTTTTTACTGACAAATGCCATGGCGACACCCATTTACGGGAAGTTGTCAGATATGTTTGGTCGCAAGCGGTTATTTTTATTTGGGTTGGCTATTTTTATCGTTGGGTCCACACTATCTGGCATGTCGAACAGTATGACTGAGCTGATTATCTGGCGGGCAGTTCAAGGAATTGGTGCCGGTTCAATAATGCCGATTTCGTTCACTATCATTGCTGACATTTACCCCTTTGAAAAACGGGCAAAGGTGATGGGTTTTAATGGGTCAGCTTGGGGGATTGCATCCATCGTGGCGCCACTTTTAGGCGGTTTCATCGTTGATCAGATGTCTTGGCACTGGATATTCTTCATTAATATCCCGGTAGGTTTGCTAGCAATGGCAGGCATTTGGATTTTCTTAAAGGAAAAGCCCCGAAAGAGTACCCAAACATTAGATGTTCTCGGGAGTGTTTGGCTCTCAGTGGCACTTTTAGCTCTCATGTTTGGTTTTCAAGTGCTGGGCGATACTCATATTAATTGGGGAATTTTATTGCTCAGCTTACTGGTTTCGGTACTCAGTTTCTTAGGTTTCATTCGTCAAGAAGGACGAGTCGCTAACCCAATTATTCCGCTCAAATTATTTAAAATTCGAACGTTTGTGACCCAAAATTTGGTAGCAGCGCTGATTAGTGGTTTTTTGATGGGCTTTGAAGTTTATCTACCGACTTGGACCCAAGGATTACTGGGATTACCGGCATCACTGGCAGGTTTTGCAATCACTCCTAGTTCGTTAATGTGGATTGTTGGATCGTTTATTGCTGGTAAACTGCTGTTGAACCGCTCACCCAAACAAATTATCAACTTCAGCCTGACCTTCATTCTAGTAGGGGGATTAGCGATGGCTCTAGCACCACAGGCAACACCGTTTTGGAGTTTCTTCGTGATTGCGGCCATCTGCGGAACTGGTTTTGGGATCACGATTACCACGACTACGGTAACGGTACAAAATCAGGTACCAAAGGAGGATGTCGGTGTAGCAACGTCGCTGAATACGCTGTCCCGAACGTTAGGTCAAACACTGATGATCTCCGTTTTTGGAATTATTATGAACGTTAAAATGGCAAGTGGTGTCGCGGCACATCAGGGCACCAACCTTGCGATGATGAATCGGCTGATTAATCCGCAAACGGCTAGGACGTTAAGTAGCACACTACTTAAACCTTTACGTCAGATACTTTATAGCGGGTTACACTGGATTTTCATCGTGGCACTTGGCCTTGTGGTTTTAAGCTATCTGATCAATCAGTTGGACCATCTCAACAAGCCTGAAGCCTGATATTTTTAGCTAAATGAAGTATACTTGATGCTAGATATAAACAGAAAGTGAGACGATCTCCGTGTTTGAAAACAATCGTCCTAGATACGCTAGTTTTGGAATTGTGAATTCCTTACCTGGCGAAATTATTGATCAAGTTTGGTACATCATTGATAATAATTTACAAGGCATGTTTCAGTTGAGTGAAATTATCAGCTTCAACTTAACGAATCACAATAACCACCTTACCTTTGACTTTTTACAGCAAGAGGCTGTGGTTGCCAGCTTTGATACGCCATTTCCGTATGCGGAAAGCTTTCCGGATTCATTGTGGGTGTACGATGACGGTGGTAGCCAAATTGTGATGTTGCCTAAGGAAGAAGTGTAAACTAAAAGGGCTTTGAAGATGTAATGATCTTCGAAGCTCTTTGTGTTTTTTTACCGTTTTTGAATGGCGAGCAGAAAGGGTGGTTGGTGAATCTGGTTGATAAACCCGTACTGCAGGACAGAATATTCTTGCTGACTCAGTTTTTTGACGTGATTGAGCACCATTTCTTTTTCTATCTCACCACCAGGATGGCCATAATAAACCACTAGTGCAACGATTCCGCCACGTCGCAAGTGATTTAAACAAGTAGTCAATGCCTTTAGAGTGGTAGCACCATGAGTAATGATACTTTTATTACTGCCAGGCAAATAGCCTAGATTGAAGATGGCAGCACTGATTTGCTGTTCTGGTTCTAAATATTGATTCAGGTGCTCGTGACCATCGTGAATCAGCTGAACCTGGTGTGTCATTCCTGTTAGTGTTAACTGGGTGGCTGTTTTGTCTAGTGCTTGTTGCTGAACATCAAAGCCTAATACAAGGCCGCTTTTGCCGACTAGACTGGCTAGAAAAATCGTATCGTTGCCGTTGCCCACGGTGGCATCAACAACGGTATCACCTTTAATGATAATTGGTTTTAAAAGGGTATGGCTGTAATTAACAGCGGGTTCAAGATTCATATTAGATATTCCTTTCAAAGTTTGGATAATTCTATTATAATCGTTTAATCTAAATGATTCATGTATGCACGGATGACTGATTTTGACTAACCGATAAATGCGCAGTTTTCAGTCTTCTTCCCGAATGCACTTGCTTCTCCTGGTTAAATTTGGTACTATGAAATCACTGAACAAAAATTAAAGACTGATGAGGACTATTAGGTGTGTGACGCTGTTCAGAAAGCGGATGGTTGTTGCGAATTCGTCGGCTGCACACCGAACTCGTCTCTGAGTTTTTCAACTGAACTGAAGTAAGTTGAGACGTGATTTTCGCGTTACGAAATAATGAGAGCCCGTGTTTGCGGGAATGTTAGGTGGTACCGCGGAAATTCCGTCCTACAAGAAACGTTGTTTTCTTGTAGGCTTTTTTAGTTTTCAGCTTGTCCGACATGAGAAAGGGAGCGTATTTGTTTGGCTTACAATCACAGTATTATTGAACGAAAATGGCAGCATTATTGGAAAGAACATAAAACTTTTAAAACTTATGATGAACAATCAAAGCCGAAGTTTTACGCGCTTGATATGTTTCCGTATCCATCAGGTCAGGGACTCCATGTGGGTCACCCTGAAGGTTACACAGCAACTGATATTATTTCCCGAATGAAACGGATGCAGGGTTACAATGTTTTGCATCCAATGGGTTGGGATGCTTTCGGTTTACCTGCAGAACAATATGCTTTGAAGACGGGTCACAATCCCAAAGACTTCACTGCGCAAAACATCAAGACCTTTAAGCGTCAGATTCGGTCATTAGGCTTTTCATATGACTGGGATCGCGAGATTAATACGACTGATCCTGCTTACTACAAGTGGACACAGTGGATTTTTGAACAATTGTACAAGCACGGACTGGCTTATGAAGATAAGATCATGGTTAACTGGGCACCTGATTTCATGGGTGGTACCGTGGTTGCCAACGAAGAAGTGATCGATGGTAAGACTGAACGTGGTGGTTACCCGGTTTATCGGGTACCAATGACTCAGTGGGTATTGCGGATTACCAAGTACGCTGATCGTTTACTAGAAGATCTCAATGACATCGATTGGCCAGAAAGTATTAAGGAACAACAACGTAACTGGATCGGTCGTTCTGAAGGTGCCAGCATCTTCTTTAAAGTTGCCGGTCATGAAGACAAGTCGGTTGAAGTTTACACGACTCGTCCCGATACGTTATTCGGTGCCTCATACATGGTCTTAGCACCAGAACACGAGATTGTTGATCAAATTACGACACCTGAACAAGCTGCGGATGTAGCAGCCTATAAAAAAGAAATTGAAAGTCGTTCTGATTTGGAACGGACTGACTTAAACAAGAATAAGACCGGTGTCTTTACCGGTGCTTACGGCATCAACCCAATCAACGGTGAAAAATTGCCAATCTGGATTGGTGATTATGTATTGGCTTCATACGGAACTGGTGCAATTATGGCCGTTCCTGCACATGATGACCGTGACTACGAATTTGCTCATAAATTCCATTTGCCAATCAAACCCGTTATTGAAGGCGGCAACGTTGATGAAGCTGCTTATACCGGTGACGGTAAGCATATCAATTCAGGCTTTTTGAATGGCATGGATAAGAAGACGGCTATCAAGGCCGCTATTGACTGGTTGGAAGAACATGATGCCGGCAAGAAGAAGGTCAATTACCGTTTGCGTGACTGGATCTTCTCTCGGCAACGTTACTGGGGCGAACCCATTCCCGTTATTCACTGGGAAGATGGCGAAACGACTTTGGTTCCAGAAGACGAACTACCATTGCGTCTACCTGCAACTAAGCAGCTAGAACCTTCTGGAACTGGTGAAAGTCCATTGGCAAACCTGGATGACTGGGTTAACGTAGTGGACAAGAATGGCCGTAAGGGGAAGCGTGAAACGAATACCATGCCGCAATGGGCTGGGAGTTCGTGGTACTTCTTGCGTTATATCGATCCGCATAACGATAAGATGATTGCTGATCCTGAAAAGCTGAAGTATTGGTTGCCTGTAGACCTCTACATTGGCGGTGCGGAACATGCTGTTTTGCATTTGCTGTATGCCCGGTTCTGGCACAAGTTCCTGTATGATATCGGTGTTGTTCCAACCAAGGAACCCTTCTTGAAGTTGGTTAACCAAGGGATGATCCTTGGGACAAACCACGAAAAGATGTCTAAGTCGAAGGGGAACGTTATCAACCCTGACGAAATCGTGGACAAGTACGGTGCTGATACGCTGCGGGTCTACGAAATGTTCATGGGGCCGCTGGAAGGTTCTAAGCCTTGGAGTACTGAGGGTATTGCCGGTGCTTATCGTTGGCTTGACCGTGTATGGCGGTTGATTATTGACGACAATAATCATTTGCGTGATCGGGTCACTACTATCAACGACGGTAAACTTGATCTGATTTACAACCAGACTGTTAAGACAGTTACAGAAGATATGTCTGAACTTCGGTTTAACGTGGCCATTTCTCAAATGATGGTTTTCGTTAATGAAGCATATAAAGCTGATAGTTTGCCACTAGTTTACATGGAGGGCTTAGTGAAGATGCTGGCGCCAATCGCACCACATATTACTGAAGAACTCTGGTCATTGATGGGTCACGATAAGACCATCGCCTATGCAAAATGGCCAACTTATGACGAATCTAAGCTAGTTGTTGACAGCGTTGAATTAGCTGTTCAAGTAAACGGCAAAGTTCGGGGCCACGTCACTGTTGCAACTGATGCTGATAATGACACGGTTAAGAATGCTGCTTTAGCTGAGGATTCTGTTAAGAGTTTTACAGATGGTCATGATATTAAAAAAGTGATCGTTGTACCAAAGAAAATCGTTAATATCGTGGTTGGAAAGTAATCACGATTTGATTTGTTAAAATTGAATGACTAAGGGACCTGATTAATTGTCAGTAATTGGCGGTTAATCGGGTCCTTTTTTTGTTACAGTTTTTTACCAAAAATTAAGCAAATAAAAGTTCATAAAACGGTTTAAAAACGAACATTAAATATACAAGTGATGTTATAGTTCGATTTTTGTGTTGACAGTTATCCAAACTGTTGTTACTCTATGAGTATCAAAGGCAAAGGAGATTTTGATAATGCAAGTTGCACTTGTAATGGGATCTATTTCCGATTGGCCACAAGTTAAGACTACGGCTGATCTGCTCAGCGAGTTACACATTAGTTTTGACAGTCACGTGATATCTGCACACCGGATGCCTCGTGAGCTGCAACATTTTGGAGAAACAGCAAAAGACGAACATTACCAAGTAATCATTGCTGCCGCTGGCGGTGCAGCGCATTTACCCGGTATGCTGGCAGCTAATACCACGTTACCGGTAATTGGGATTCCGATTCAATCTAAAGCACTGAACGGTATGGATTCCTTACTTTCAATCGTTCAGATGCCTTCTGGCGTACCGGTTGCGACAGTTGCGATTGGCAGCGCTGGTGCTAAAAATGCAGCCTTGTTAGCAGCTGAGATCATTGCCTTGCAAGATTCAGACGTTGAGGCTCAATTACAAGCCTTTCGAACTCGTCAAACAAAGGAGGCTACTGAAAGTAATGACCAATTACAGTAGTCCAATTTTACCGCCGTCGACAATTGGCATTATTGGCGGTGGACAGTTAGGCCAGATGATGGCGTTGTCAGCTAAGGCAATGGGGTATAAAGTTGGCGTCCTCGACCCAACTGATCATGCTCCCGCAGGTCAGGTAGCTGACTTCCAAATTGTTGCTGAATATGATGATTTAAAGGCGTTAACGCAACTTGCACAGCAAAGTGATGTCCTAACCTATGAATTCGAAAACGTGGACCAGACCGCGTTAAAACAAGTTGAAAACCTAACCCGAATTCCTCAAGGGGTTGAGTTATTAACCATCACGAGTCACCGTTTACGAGAAAAAACGTTTTGCCGGCAGCATGGATTACCGGTAACACCCTTTGCTTCAGTGAAATCGATGGCAGATTTGCAAGCCGCGATTCAAAAAATTGGTCAGCCTGGGCTATTGAAAACGGTTGAAGGCGGCTACGATGGTCACGGCCAGTTTGATATTAACGAACAGACCGATTGGCACCTGATTGAAAGTGAAATTGAACAAACCGAATGGATCTATGAATTGAAACAAGACTTTGTCCGTGAATTATCAGTCATGGTAACTAGGGATGGGCAAGATCAAGTGATTACTTTTCCGGTAAGTGAAAACCGGCATCAGCACCATATTTTGCACACCAGTATCATTCCAGCTCAAACGACTGATGCAGTGAAGAGCAAAGCGCAGCATATTGCTATTCAAACAGCGGAAGCGCTAAACCTACGAGGCGTACTAGGTATCGAATTGTTTGAATTATCTTCGGGCGAGTTAATGATCAACGAATTGGCACCGCGACCACATAACTCCGGTCATTATTCGATTGAAGCCTGCAATATTTCTCAATTTGATGCTCATATCAGAAGTATTTGCGGGTTGGCGATTCCACCAATTCGGCAGTTTGAACCCGCGGTCATGGTTAACTTGTTAGGTAAAAATTTACTGACAGCCCGTACTGACTGGCCCACACATCCTGAATGGCATCTTCATGACTATGGCAAAGCCGAAGTCCGGGACCGCCGTAAGATGGGACATATCACGGTGACGGGACCGTCAATTGAGTCATTGTTAGCATCTGTGAGTCAGTTTAGATAATCAGAAAGGATCTGGAAAGATTGGCAACATTGATTAATGAAGGTAAAGCAAAACAGTTATTTACGACGGATGACCCTAATGTGATCCAAGTCCACTACATGAACCAAGCAACGGCTTTAAACGGCAAACGAAAAGAGCATATCGATGATAAGGGTGAAGTTAACAACCAAATCGATAGCTTGATTTTTGAATATTTGAATCATCTTGGCATTGCTACGCATTTCATCAAGCGGCTATCTGCTAGTGATCAACTGGTTAAAAAAATGAAAATGATTCCACTAGAAGTCGTTGTCAGAAATTACGCTTCTGGTAGTTTTCAAAGAAAATTTGATACTGAGTACCTGCAGGCATTTGAACAACCAGTTCAGGAGTTTTATTACAAGAGCGACCGCTTAGACGATCCTTTCATCAACGATTCACAAATTCACGCATTAAAGATTGCTACGCCAGAACAGTTAAGCATCATGCGTGACCAAGTCTTTAAAATCAATCAGGCCTTAATTAAGTTGTTTGCCGCATCAGGTATCACCTTAGTTGACTTTAAAGTTGAATTTGGTTTTGACGCTGATAACAACTTGATCCTGGGAGACGAAATTTCACCAGATTCATGCCGATTGGTTGATGCAACTACCCATGAATCATTGGATAAAGACGTCTTTAGAAAACATACCGGTGATGTAATGGATGGCTACCGTACCGTTCTTTCACGCCTGGAAGCTACAGCTAAATAGGAGGCTCTTACAACATGTTCTTAGCCCAAGTTCACGTGACCTACAAACCCTCAATCTTAGATCCTCAAGCCGTTGCAATTAAAGATGCCATGCACCGTTTAGCATTTGACCAGGTAACGGCGGTTCGGCAAGGTAAGTACTTTGAAATTACTTTGGATGTTTCCACAGCGGATGAAGCCGAAAAACAAATTGAAGCAATCTGCGACCAACTGTTAGCTAATCCGAATATGGAAACCTACCGTTATGATATAAAGGAGCTGGCTAATCAATGATGAAATTTGCAGTGGTGAGTTTTCCCGGTTCTAATTGTGATGAAGACCTGTATTATGCCATTACGGATGATTTGCATGAAGCCGCAACTATCGTCCCACATACGACCATTGATTTATCAGGCTTTGATGTCGTTTTGATTCCTGGTGGTTTTTCTTATGGTGACTATCTACGTGGCGGTGCCATTGCAAAGTTTGCGCCGGTGATGCCAGCCGTTAAGGCGTTTGCACAAACTGGTAAACCCGTCTTAGGCATCTGCAATGGTTTCCAGATTTTAACCGAAGCTGGGTTGTTACCCGGAACCTTACAGCATAATCGACAAATGCAGTTTATCTGTGAACCCGAACCATTACGGGTTGAAAACAATCGGACAATGTTTACATCGGCTTTTCAAGATCAGCAGCAGATCACATTGCCGATTGCGCATGGTGAAGGTAACTACTACTGTGATGACGCAACTTTAGCTAAACTACGTGAAAATCATCAAATTGCGTTCACGTATCAGAACAATCCCAACGGCAGTGTATCAGACATTGCTGGTATTACTAACGAAGCCGGTAACGTATTAGGCATGATGCCTCACCCAGAAAGGGCAGTTGAGGATATTCAGGGTGGCACGGATGGCCTATTAGTATTTAAATCACTAGTACAAGCTCATTTAAGGACGGTGTAAGAGGGTATGCAGCAACTAAAAACGGAACTAACACCAGAAGAAATTCGTGAACAAAAACCCTATGAAGCTTGGGGACTCTCAGAGCAGGAATATGATTACATTGCCCAAAAGTTAATTGGTCGTTTACCAAATTATACTGAGACCGGTTTATTCGCGGTTATGTGGAGTGAACATTGTTCATACAAGAATTCTAAGCCCATTCTGCGGAAGTTTTGGAATGATGGTTCTCGAGTTATCCAAGGTCCCGGCGAAGGTGCTGGTGTTTTGGATATCGGTGATGGTCAAGCAGTGGTGTTCAAGGCAGAAAGTCATAACCATCCCAGTTTTGTGGAACCCTTTGAAGGTGCTGCAACCGGTGTCGGCGGTATCATCCGCGACATTTTCTCCATGGGTGCCAAGCCCATTGCTTCATTAGATAGTCTCCGATTTGGTGAGTTGGATAATCCCAAGAATCGTTACTTAGTAAACGAAATCGTTGCTGGAATCGCTGCTTATGGTAACTGTATTGGGATTCCAACTGTCGGTGGTGAAATCGGGTTCGACGCGGTTTATGATGGCAATCCGCTAGTTAACGTTATGTGTGTTGGCTTAATGGATCAAGCTGATTTGAAACAAGGTCGTGCTAAGGGAACTGGTAACAGCATCATTTACGTTGGTGCTAAAACTGGTCGTGATGGGATTCATGGCGCTACGTTTGCATCAAACGAATTCAGTGAAGAAAAAGAGGCGGACCGTTCAGCCGTCCAAGTTGGTGATCCGTTCATGGAAAAACTACTGACGGATGCCTGCCTTGAAATTATTCATGATCACGCCGAAATTTTGATGGGTATTCAGGACATGGGTGCTGCGGGCCTAGTGTCATCCTCAGCTGAAATGGCATCAAAAGCTAAAAGCGGTGTCACCATGAACTTGGATTTAGTTCCCCAACGTGAACCGGGGATGAGTGCTTACGAAATCATGTTATCAGAATCACAAGAGCGGATGCTGCTGTGCGTCAAGAAGGGTGAAGAACAGACTGTTTTAGATATCTTTGCCCGGTATGATTTGGACGCTGTGGTAGTTGGTCACGTTACGGATGACCGACAGTACCGGCTTTATCAGCATGGCCAGTTAGTGACTGATGTTCCGGTAACCAGTTTGGTCGATGACGTTGTGGAACATGAGCAGCCAAGTCGTAAACCAGCACGTTTGGAAAACAGTCAGCCAGCTCAAACACCAACGATTAAAGATCCGGGGGAGACGTTGAAAGCCTTACTGGCTCAGCCAACCATTGCCTCTAAGGAATCCGTGTATAAACAGTACGATTCACAGGTTCAAGCGAACACGGCGGTAACACCTGGTAGTGATGCAGCGGTGGTTAGAGTGCGTCACACCAAGAAAGCCTTGGCCATGACGACTGACTGCAACGCGCGTTATATTTACCTTGATCCCTTTGTTGGCGGCCAAATTGCGGTTAGTGAAGCAGCACGTAATATCGTTGCTAGCGGCGGTGTTCCAATTGGAATTACAGACTGTTTGAACTTTGGCAGTCCGGATGATCCCGAGAGTTACTGGGAACTGGATCAATCAGTTCAAGGAATTGCTCAGGCGTGCGAAAGATTCGATACACCAGTTATTTCCGGAAATGTGTCTATGTATAACGAGACTGATGGGCATTCAATTTATCCAACGCCAATGATTGGCATGGTTGGACTCATTGAAGATATTAATTACATTACGACTCAATCGTTTAAGCATGCTGGCGACGCAGTGTATCTCATTGGTGATACTGGTGATGATTTTGCTGGCTCAGAACTCCAGAAGCTACAGGGCCAAGTACCGCCAACCGGTCAACTGAATTTTGATTTGGATGCCGAAACAGCTCATCAGCAACTGACTCAAAAAGCCATCCGAAAAAATCTGCTTGAGAGTGCTCATGATTTAAGCGAAGGTGGTCTAGGTGTTGCGCTGGCAGAGGCGTTATTCGGTTCTAGTCTGGGCTTTGAAGGTCGAACCAGTTTAACGAATGCACAATTGTTCAGCGAAACTCAGTCACGCTTTATTGTCAGCGTAGACGCAGAAAACAAAGCCAAGTTTGAAGCGTTGGCAGGTAACCAAGCAGTTTTACTGGGGCACACCACTGATCAAGATCAAGTGAGTCTCACGACTGCCGATGGCGAATTGAAAGCGAGTTGCGCTGATCTTAAAGCTACTTTCGGAGGTGCTCTAGGATGCCTAATGAAATAAAAGGACTTAACGAAGAATGCGGGCTGTTTGGTATCTGGGGGCATGACAATGCGGCCCAGTTGACCTACGATGGTCTGCACAGCCTTCAGCATCGTGGTCAAGAAGGTGCTGGCATCGTGAGTAATCAGGGTGGTCAGTTTCACCGTCAACGTGGCCTAGGCCTGTTAGGTGAAGTTTTCTCTGATCCTCAGAAAATGACTTCTTTACCTGGTCACGCTGCAATCGGTCACGTTCGTTATGCAACCGCAGGAAATCACGGGATTGCAAATATCCAGCCGATGTATTTTGATTATCCGGCTGAGGGACAGTTCGCGCTTGCCCACAACGGTAATTTAACCAATGCCACACACTTACGACATGAATTGAAAGAAAAAGGTGTCCAGTTTCAAGCCACTTCCGATAGTGAATTGCTGGGTGAATTAATTCAAACGAGCTCTCAAAAAGATTTTATTGAACAGCTCAAAGCATCTTTAAATCAGCTTCGTGGTGGGTTTGCTTACTTGTTAATGACCCCTAAAATGATGGTGGCTGCCCTTGATCCAAATGGTTTCCGGCCTTTAGTAATTGGTAAAATGAACGACGGTGCCATCGTCATTTGCAGTGAAACCTGTGCGTTAGACCAAGTTGGTGCCACATTCGTACGGGACGTGGAACCTGGTGAAGTTATTATTGTGACAGATGACGGCATGACTATTGATCATTTCACCACTGATACTCATTTATCGATTTGTTCAATGGAATATATCTATTTCGCCCGACCTGATTCAGTCATTCGGGGAATTAGTGTCCATGAAGCCCGTAAACGAATGGGAGCAGCCATCGCTAAAGAAGCACCAGTTAAGGCTGACGTTGTCATTGGTGTACCGAATTCATCTCTGTCAGCTGCAATCGGCTATGCGCAAGCCAGTGGCATTCATTACGACATGGGAATGATCAAGAACCAGTACGTTGCCCGGACCTTTATTGAACCGACGCAAGCTAAACGAGTTCGTGGGGTCAGCATGAAATTATCAGTTGTGAGATCAGTGGTGGCAGGCAAGGACATTGTGTTGGTCGATGATTCCATCGTTCGCGGCACAACTAGTGGCTACATTGTTGGTTTACTTAAACGAGCCGGGGCCAAGTCCGTTCACGTGCGAATTGCTTCCCCAGTTCTAAAGTTTCCTTGCTATTATGGTATTGACATTCAAACGACTAAGGAGCTGATTGGGGCTAATCATTCCGTACCAGAAATTTGCCAGATGATTGGGGCTGACTCTTTGGCATACTTGAGTGTTGATGGGTTAGTTAAATCCATTGGCGACTTGAATGATCAACCTAATCATGGTCTATGTACGGCATACTTTGATGGTAAATATCCAACCCCACTTTACGATTACCAGGCCGGCTTTGATTCTGAAGTTGCACGTCTAGGATTATATGAAGGAGCGAATAAACTTTGACCAGTCAATACGAACAAGCAGGAGTGAATATTCACGCTGGTGAGGAAGCAGTTCGTGATATTAAGACCATCGTTAGTCAAACGCACGATGCCAATGTCCTAGGTGGCTTAGGTGGTTTTGGCGCTGAATATGAATTGACTTCAGAGGTTAGTCAGCTTAAACAGCCAGTGCTGATCTCTGGTACGGATGGGGTTGGTACCAAGTTATTACTGGCAATCGAAGCCAATAAGCACGCTACGATTGGTATCGATCTCGTCGCAATGTGTGCTAATGATGTGTTGGCACAGGGAGCTAAGCCGTTATTCTTTCTGGACTATATCGGCTTGGGTGAACTAGAGCCTGACAAGGTGATGACGATTGTTAAGGGCATCGCTGAAGGTTGTCAACAAGCCGGCTTGTCATTGATTGGCGGCGAAATGGCTGAAATGCCAGGTATTTATCGCTCAGCGGATTACGATTTAAGCGGTTTTGCGGTTGGTATCGCTGATAAAACCCGCTTGCTTGGTTCGATGAACGTGCAAGAAGGCGATTTACTCATCGGCTTGGACTCCAGCGGTGTTCATTCCAACGGTTATTCACTGGTTCGTAAAATCATTCAAGATGCTGATTTGAATTTAAACCAGGTTTATTCTGGGTTGAAACATTCGCTGATTGATGAGTTGTTAACCCCCACAAAATTGTATTATAAACAAGTTTATCCCTTGATTCAGGCTGGTAGTCTGCATGCCATGGCGCATATTACTGGTGGCGGTCTGGCGGATAACCTTGGCCGCATGATTCCAGCAACATTAACTGCTTTGATTGATCCTAATAGCTGGCAGGTACCCGCGATTTTTAACGTTTTACAAACTGCTGGCGAAGTCACTACAGCAGAGATGCGACAGGTCTTCAATATGGGTATTGGGATGGTTTTGGTGGTCTCACCAGCGAAGGTCGATGAAGTCACAGTAGTTTTAGATAATCAAAAAACGGCATACCAAAAGATTGGTAAGGTGGTGAAGCGACGTGAACAACCAGTCCAATATCAAGAATGAGGCTCGGATTGCTATCTTTGCTTCCGGCAACGGGACTAATTTTGAAGCGTTAGTCAACGCTGATCTACCAGCTAAAATCTGTGTTTTAGTTTGTGATCAACCGGATGTACCGGTGATTCAGCGAGCAAAGAATCATCAGATTCCAGTGATCCTGTCATTGCCTAAAAAGGGCGTTAATAAAGCGTCAAGGGAACAAACTTTATTGCAAAATCTGGCACCTTACCACATTACCGGTTTAGTGTTGGCCGGTTACATGCGTATCGTCGGACCAACCTTACTCAAGGCGTTTCCGCGGCGAATCATTAACATTCATCCTGCGTTATTGCCGTCATTTCCGGGTCGTCACGGTATTGAAGATGCTTACGATGCCGGTGTTAAAGTAACTGGTGTGACGATTCATTATGTAGATGGCGGGGTCGATACAGGTGAGATTATTGCTCAGGAGGCGGTTTCACGAACGGATCAGGATACGCTAGCAACTTTAGAAGCTAAGATTCATTCTGTTGAACATCAGTTATACCCGAAAACAGTACGTCAATTAATTGAAAAAGGAGTGCTTTAATTTGGCTAAATTAGCATTATTGAGTGTGTCTGATAAAACTGGCATCGTGGAATTTGGTTCAGAACTGACCAAGCGCGGTTATGAAATTATTTCTACAGGCGGAACCCTAAAGACGTTGGTTGACGGTGGTGTCCAAGCGACCCCCGTTGAGGACGTGACGGGCTTTCCGGAAATGCTGGATGGGCGGGTAAAAACCTTGCATCCTCGGATTCACGCTGGTATTTTAGCGAAACGGGATAATCCTCAGCACATGGCTAAATTAAAGGAAAATGGTATTGAACCAATTGATCTCATTTGTGTCAACTTGTACCCCTTTAAAGAAACAATTCAAAAAGACGGTGTGACGGATGCCGAAGCAATCGAACAAATCGATATCGGTGGCCCTTCGATGCTCCGCGCTGCCGCCAAGAATTTTCAAGATGTTACGGTGATTACGGATCAAGCCGATTATTCAGAATTTTTGAAACGATTTGACGCGGATCAGTTAGATAAGGCTTATCGCCGGCATTTAGCAGCTAAGGTCTTTCGTCAGACGGCGGCTTATGATGCGCTGATTGCTAAGTATATGACCGAAGAACCATTCCCAGATAAACTGACGGTGACTTACGAAAAAGTTGAAGATATGCGTTATGGTGAAAATAGCCATCAAGCTGCTGCTTATTATAAGGAACCGATCCCAGATCATTATTCACTGGCTAATGCCAAACAACTTCATGGTAAGGCGCTCTCTTACAACAATACCCGGGATGCTGACGCTGCTTTACGAATCATTGCTGATTTTGACAAACCAGCCGTAGTTGCTTTAAAGCATATGAACCCGTGTGGAATTGGGGTAAGTGACAACCTGCTGACTTCTTGGAACTTAGCTTATGAGTCCGATCCAATTTCCATTTTTGGCGGCATTATTGCCTTGAACCGCAAAGTGGATTTGGCAACGGCCGAAAAGATGCACGCTTTATTCCTAGAAATTATTATTGCGCCGGCTTTCGATGACGATGCTTATGCGGTTTTGGCTAAGAAGAAAAACTTACGAATCATGACCCTGGACTTTGGTAAGATGAATCCTAATCAAAAAGATATGGTCACGGTTCTCGGTGGTGCTTTGTATCAAGATGCTGATACGGTTCATGAAACTGCTAGTGATTTCAAAGTTGTCTCTAAGGCTCAACCAACACAAGCTCAGTTAAAGGCGCTGGAATTTGGGCAAACAGTGGTTAAACACGTGAAGAGTAATGCTATTGTCGTTACTACTGCTAACCAAACCTTGGGCGTTGGTGCCGGTCAGATGAACCGGATCGACTCCTTGAAGATTGCGGTGGACAAAGCTGAAGAAAAGTCGGGCTACGATGAAGCAGTAGTGGCATCAGATGCGTTCTTCCCAATGGACGATTGTGTTGAATACGCTGCAAAACATGGCATTAAAGCCATTGTTGAACCCGGTGGCAGCATTAAAGATCAAGCATCCATCGATAAAGCTGACGAATACGGGATCGCATTAGTCTTTACTGGTGTACGTCACTTCAAGCACTAATATTGAATTGGGGGCAATGACATGGAAAATTGGTTAGTGGTTGGTGGCGGCGGTCGTGAATATGTCTTGGCTCAAACACTGGCTAAAGTGTCGGACCGTCAAGTTTACGTAGCACCCGGCAATGTCATGATGGCTAAGCTTCCCAGAGTGAAGACAGTTGCGATTGACGAAATGGCGTTCTCAGAGCTTGCTGAATTTGCTGAAAAACAGCATATTCAGTGTACCGTAGTCGGACCAGAGCAGCCTTTATCAGCAGGTATCGTTGACTATTTCGAGGCTAAAAATTTACCAATATTCGGACCAAATAAGCAAGCAGCTCAGTTAGAGTCATCCAAGACGTTTGCTAAGCAGATGATGGAAAATAGTGGGGTGCCAACGGCTAGTTATCAGGAGTTTACGGACTTGAAGTCGGCTTTGACGTACGTGCAGGCGCAGCAACCGCCGTTAGTGATTAAAGCGGATGGTCTGGCCGCGGGTAAGGGCGTTATCATTGCCAATTCTACACAGGAGGCGACTGATGCAGTCGAAAAATTATTGACTGCCGGGTCTAAAAAATTGCTGGTTGAAGACTATCTGCAAGGAGAAGAATTCTCACTCTTTGCTATGGTTAACGGCACTACTTTCATTACTATGCCGATTGCCCAGGATCATAAACGGTTAAGCGACGGTGATGAAGGCCCTAATACTGGTGGTATGGGTGCTTATAGCCCAGTTCCGCACGTCGACGCTAGTCTGAAACAGGCGGCAATCGACCAAATTATTAAACCTATTTTATCTGGTATGGCCGATGCTGGCACACCGTTTAGCGGTTTTCTGTACGCCGGATTGATCAATACGGCAGCGGGTATTAAAGTTATCGAATTTAACGTCAGAATGGGTGATCCCGAGACGCAAGTGGTTTTACCGCAACTAAAGAGTGATTTGGGAGCCCTGATTCTGCAATTAAAACAGGGGAAGCAACCCGTGGCCGAATGGCAAAATGGTGAATTCTATCTGGGTACGGTTGTGGCTTCTCGTGATTATCCACGCTCAGTTGTGAATGGCCGTCCGTTACCAGTTATTAAGGATTCAGCCGTAACTATTAGCTATGCTGGAGTCAGTCAAGATGGTGAGCAAATTGTCAGTCATGGTGGCCGAGTCCTCATGGTCACTACGAAAGCTAAAGATTTACAAACTGCTCAAGCCAAAGTTAACGCTGTGCTGGATGCTAACGTTGATAAAAGTGGCTATACGTTCCGGCATGACATTGGCTTTCATGCGATTGGACAGTAACAAGATTTGTTAACACGGCGGCATAAGAGTTAAACAAAAACACGCTGATTTTTCCTTGCCGAGAAATCAGCGTGTTTTTATTTTGCCATTAGCGATTAAATTATTAAATAAGTGTAAAAATTGGCGTGACCAGCTATAAAACTGTTATTATTAAAGCTTATGGTGTAGGAGATTGAACGACTTCAGTAGAAAGCATTGCTCAATACTCAAAAAAATATTAAAATAAAATGTAATTTGCAAAAAATGGACGAATGAAAGCAGGTATTTTTAATGACTGAGATGTCAAATCACAATGAAGACGGCAACACGGCGCCGGATTCAAAAGACCAGATGGTTACTGGGTCCGCTTGGATGACCGCTGGCAGTATTTTCTCCCGGATACTTGGTGCTGTCTACATCATTCCTTGGGGAATCTGGTTTGGCAGTTACTTTTTCCAAGGTAATGCACTCTATGGGAAGGGTTATAACATATATAGTTTCTTTCTAATTGCGGCTATTGCAGGGATTCCATCGGCAATTGCGAAACAAGTGGCCCATTATAACGCTATGAACGAGTATGGGGTTGGTTTTCGACTGTATAAGCATGGCTTTATTCTAGCTGCGCTGACAGGGCTGGTTTGTGCAGCGTTACTCTACTTTGGTGCACCAATGTTCGACGGTGGTGATGCACGGGTCGTACCCGTGCTGCACTCACTGGCTTGGGCAGTTTTGATTATTCCGGTGATGAGTCTTTCTCGTGGCTTTTTCCAAGGGTATCAGCAAATGGCGCCTTCTGCCATTTCGCAATTTGTAGAGCAGCTTGCTCGGGTAGCCTACATGTTAGGCTCCGCTTTTATCATTATGCGGGTGCTTCATGGTAGCTGGGTGACCGCTGTTTCCCAGTCAACTTTTGCCGCTTGTGTGGGTGCGATTGCGGGGACCTTGACGCTAGCTTGGTATTATCTTAAGAACCGACCGACGTTTAATTCGTTGGTGGCAAATAGTAAAAATGAAATTGTCGTTCCAGCGAAGCAGCTTTATCAAGAAATTTTACAGCAAGCCTTGCCATTTATCGTGCTTGGCGCTGGTATCACTATTTTTCAGTTGATCGATCAATACACCTTCTTTAATTTTATGCGCGGTACTGGAATTACTTCAACGGTGATGCTGAACAATCTGTTCGCCATGTTCAGTGTTAACGCCAACAAGTTGATCATGATCATTGTTTCGCTGTCTTCTGCGCTAGCGATTACCGTCGTTCCGCTATTGTCTGAAGCGTATACACGCAATGATCGTGAAGATATCAGTCATCAGCTGACGAACGCCATGCTGTTGTTTGCGTTCGTGATGATTCCTAGCGCTTTAGGGATGGCAGCTATTGCCCATCCTTTGAACATCATCTTTTATGGGACATCTCACAAAGATTTAGCCACTGCCGTTTTGGCCTTTTCAGCCTTTGTTTCAATCATGTTAGGTCTATTCAGCGTCACTTCCGCTATTATGCAAGGAGTTTCTCAGAATAAACGTGCGGTTCGTTACTTTGCGGTGGGCACCATCGTTAAGCTGGCATTGCAGTGGCCCTGCATTCATTACATGGGTGTCTTTGGTCCGTTGGTGGCGACCACGCTTGGCTTCTTAGTTGCTAATATTTTGATCCTAAACTGGCTGAATAAATCCTTTGGGGTTGACTTCCCAGCTATTTCCAAGAAGGTAAACGGCGTCCTGGCATTCTCACTGCTTATGTGCGGTGTGGCTTACTTGTTGGTTCAATTAGTGAGTCATTTACTGGCCACGTTTATGGTTGTTGACTCACGTGTTGGTAGTTTAATCGTGGTGGTTATTGCAGTTGGAATTGCAGGATACCTGTACGTTTACCTTGTTCTTCGCACACGGTTAGCTGATACGGTCTTAGGTGATCGGATGAGACGATTAAGAACGATGTTGCATATCAAATAAAGATTAAAATAAAAGCTTCACCAATCTCCCAAAACGGGAAATGGCGAAGCTTTTTAGTGTTGATGGTCATGCATAAACCGTGGTAATTCATGAATAATTTGCGTAGGTAAAACCACGTATTGTGTTTTGGCTAGTTCATCCGCAATCGCACTATGCGCGTAAACTGCTGCTAGAACGGCATTTGTTTGATTCTCAAACTGAGCTGTAAAACCGCCGATCATACCAGCCAATGTATCACCCATGCCACCGGTTGCTTGAGCCGGCGTACCAGCAGTGTTTAAATAACTGCCAGTTGGTGTGTAGATCTTGGTTTGATGTGATTTAAGGACGACAGTACCACCGAGTTGCTGCCGGACGGTTTCGTTGGCCGCATCGGTTTGATCAGCAATTTTAATGCCGGATAGTCGCTGCCATTCCATTTGGTGAGGTGTAAACACTAGGTTTGCCTGAGGTAGTTTAAGGGATTTTTCAGAAACTAGGGTAATCGCTGATCCGTCAATGATCAGTGTCTGAGTAGGGGTAACGGTGTCAAAAACAGTTTGAAGCACGCTTAAACTCTGGGATGTTGTTCCCAAGCCGGGACCAACTACAACTGTGTTGGCAGATGAGACCAAGTCAGTTAATTCGGCGTGATTAGTAAAATCAGCAACCATTGCTTCAGGCATTCTGGCGTGCAGGCTAACAAAGTTGCTGGAATCGGTTAGAGTAGTGTTTAGACCAGCCCCACTGTACACACTGGCTTCAGTTGCCATTAAGATAGCACCACCAAAGTGATCATTACCGCCAACCAAACATACCCGACCATAGGTGCCCTTATGACTTTCCTCTGGCCGAATCCGAATGGTTTGAGAAAGAATTTCGTTTGTGAGTGTTTCCACGATTATCGCCTTCCTATAATTAAATACTTAACTTGAGTATAGCATGATGATTTAAATCTGTGATTGATTTCGGTATTCAATTTCGATAGGTATACTTTCAGACAAACGCGTCTAAGTCTGGTGTAATTTAGCTGAAGCCCAGCAGTTTGCTCCTCACAAACCTCGTTATATGCTAGAATAGTACGTGAGAAACCAATATTGGAGGAACTCAAATGTCAATTGATTGGAAAGCAGCTGCTAAGCAACACCAAGCAGCTTACGTAGATGATTTAACGAAGCTGATCGCCATTGAAAGTGTGCGTGACGATTCAAAAAAAACGGCTGACGCGCCATTGGGACCAGGACCAGCAGAAGCACTTCAGGCCTTCTTGAAAATGGCTGAGCGTGATGGCTTCAAGACCACTAACCTGGATAATTTAGCCGGCTTTGTGGAATATGGTGAAGGGGATGAAACCATTGCTATCCTAGCCCACGTTGACGTGATGCCAGCTGGTGAGGGTTGGTCAACGGAACCGTTTACCCTGACTGAAAAGGATGGTAATTTATATGGGCGTGGGACCTCAGATGATAAGGGGCCGGCGCTGGCATGTTACTATGGCTTAAAGATTTTGAAGGAACAGGGCATTAAACTCAATAAGAAAGTTCGTTTCATTCTGGGCACTGACGAAGAGAGTGACTGGACTGGCATGAACCATTACTTTGAGACGCAGCCAGAACCAACCATGGGCTTTTCGCCAGATGCTGAATTTCCATTGATCAACGGTGAAAAGGGGAACGCCACCTTTACGTTGACGACGCAGGGCTCAAACGGCGGCGATTACCGATTGAACCAGTTTAGTGCGGGTTTACGCGAAAACATGGTGCCACGGGATGCTCATGCAGTTGTTGAAACGGATGATAATGAAGCATTGGTAAGTGCCTTTACTGCCTTTCTTGATGAAGCGCCAGTTACTGGTGATGTTCATATTGATACGGATGGCGTTCATTTCCATGTTATCGGGAAAGCAGCACATGGTATGGAGCCTAAAAACGGCATCAACGCCGGTACTTATTTGGCATCATTCTTGAAAACTTTAGCTTTCGGTGGTGATGCACGCTCGTTCCTAGAACTTGTTGGTGGTAATCTTCACGATGATTCTCGCGTGCATAAACTCGGTTTAGCGTTTACCGATGACATTATGGGAGATTTGACCATGAACGTCGGTGTTATGGACTTTGAGGCTGGCCAACCAGGGAAGATCGTATTGAATTTCCGTTATCCTAAAGGGATGACTGCCGATGATCTTCAAACGAAACTGACCCAAGTAGCTGATCAAAACCACTTTGAATTAAGTAAGGGCCGTGAGATGGTACCGCACTACGTTGACCCTAAGGATCCCATTGTGACAACTTTAATGGATGCTTATCGTGAAATGACTGGCAAGAAAGCCGCTGAACCAGAAGTTGTGGGTGGCGGTACGTACGGTCGGTTGATGAAACGGGGTGTGGCATTTGGCGCGTTATTCATGGATCATACGCCAGATACCATGCACCAAGTGGACGAGTTCCAACCAATTTCTGATTTAATGATGGCCATGGCGATTTACGGTCGTTCAATTGAGGCGCTGGCAAACGAATTACCAGACTAAGGAGTGGTGACATTGGCACAGCTTAGTAATTATCAAAACGTGATGGTGGGTGTAGACGGCTCAAAGCAGGCTAAGCGAGCCGTTCAAAAGGCGATTGCGATTGCTAAACGAAATCAGGCAACGCTTTATATTGTCAGTGTGCTGAATATTAGTAAACTGACTAGTATTGGCAAGTCTCAATTTGGTTTTGGTGCAGTGGACCCAGAAGTATTAGACGAGTTTAAACGTAAAATGGATCAGCTAGTTGCGGGCTACCGTGACCAAGCAATCGAGCATGGTGTTAAACAAGTTGAAATCCATGTCACGTTTGGTAATCCCAAACTAGAACTGGCTAAAAATCTGCCGCATCTGTTGGGAGTTGATCTAATCATCATTGGGGCCACTGGTGCTAACGTGGTTGAACGAATGATGATGGGGTCTAATGCAAGTTACGTTGTGGCCAATGCCCAAGCTGATGTTTTAATTGTTCGAACTGATTTGGATAATCAGCAACTAACTGTTTTTTAAAATAAATTAAACCGGCTCCGGTGCATAATCACATGCATCGGAGCCGGTTTTAGTTTAACAGGTTACATCGCGTTTGAGATGGAATCAGTGTTTCTAATCTTAGCGAGCGCTTCGTCGACTTGGTTTAAGACAACTTGTACGTTCTGAGGATCTTCAAGGTTGTATTTTTGCAGATCAATTTTGATCTTAGGACTAACATCAAAATCATCATACCATTTTTGATAAGCTGACCACATCTTGTAGTAGTAAGCTTCTCGTTCAGGATGACCATCGATTTGTTCGTAATCACGGCCACGTTTTTTGATCCGATAGAGAATCGTTTCAAAATCGCTGCTGGCATAAACGAGCAGATCTGGTGCTTTCTTTGGTAACGAGTTCAGTTCGTTCATCATGTTGTCTAATAACTTAAGATAAACGGACAGTTCGGTATCACTAATGTTACCTTCGGCGTTATTTTCCTTAGTAAATAAGGCATCTTCGTAAATAGAACGGTCCAAGATGTTGTTATCATCGGCCAGAGCCTGCTTGATCATGGAGAAACGCTTATTTAAGAAATAAATCTGGAGTAAAAACCCGTATTGCTTAGGATTTGAGTAATATAAAGGTAGTACTGGGTTTTCGCCCACTGGTTCAAAGAATGCCTTGGTTCCTAAGTGTTCCGCAAGCATTCCAGTTAAAGTTGTTTTTCCAACACCAATCATTCCGGCTGTAATAATCACCATAATAGCCCCTCTTTTAATAAAATATGCAACATATAGTGTACCATAGATTCTATGGATACTACATGTTCTTTTTATTTTTTTAAATAGTAACCGCTTTACCTCCCTAGAAACGTGGCTTTTGGAAGATTGATTTGTTGATAAGACGTCATAACCCTGAGTCAAAATCACTCGTAGTATAATGAATGTAACGGGATAAAGGAGGATGCATGAATGATGTATGATGCAATCGTATTTTTTGATTTGGATGGGACTTTATTTGATGACCAGAAGAACGTTCTGCCAAGTAGCATTGATGCTATTAAGCAGATGTCAAAGAATAATATTCTTTCCGTTATTTCCACTGGCCGTAATATTTTTGAAGTGCAATACGTCCTTGACGAAACTGGTCTTGATACCATCGTCAGTGCTAATGGCAGTTACGTCCAGTATCAAGGTAAAAAGCTTCACCAAGAAGTGATCCCAGAAAAAGTCCTCGATGAATTTACTGATTATGCTAACCAGCAAGGTGATCCAGTGGGGTACTTTAATAACCGCGGATTCCGGCTGAGCCAGGAAAATGATGCCACGAAGGAAAACTTCAAACTGTTACGCTTGGATGCTAAAGTGGACCCTGATTTCTACCATCATGAAAAAATCAACTTTATGAACGTCTTTAATGAAGATAAGGAAGAACAATATCAAGAACGCTTTAAAGGAGTACTTTCGTTAGTTCGGAATAACCCACGGGCTTTGGATACCATGAATGCTGGTGTTTCAAAGCGAACCGGGATTCAAATCTTACTAGAAGCAGCTCACTTGGAGAACGTTCATACTTATGCTTTCGGCGATCAGCTGAATGATTTACAGATGTTTGATATGGTGGATACCCCAATTGCCATGGCTAATGGTCACAAGTTGGCTAAAGAGAAAGCTGCTTACGTTACCACTTCCAATATGGATGACGGTATCGTTAACGGGTTGAAACACTTCAATTTAATTAAATAAGGGATATTCCTATTTTTACTTATAATCCTCGTTTTGGTGAACATTATCAAAACGGGGGTTATTTGTTTTGAATACGGAAATTTACGCTTCTACTAAACGTGCTCCAACAAGCAGAGACTTGCATCTAAGGGGACTTTGGCAAAAATCCCCAAGACCAGGATTTTCACCAAAGCCCCCTTAGACTCCAGTCTCTAAACACTTGTTTCCGCACTCTGTCTAAGAATAATATTCCAAGCATATTCCGGCAAAAAATTCCAACTTATTTATGTATAAAGTTAATAAATTAATATGCTATTGAAACCGGTGTCAATCATGGTTTACTCTAAGTGAGTAGTCACTTTACTTTATTGAGTAAAGCGAGGTTATTCGGTAGATAATGCAACTCATTAAGTCCAGACGTTGCGTTATCAGACAAGTAGAGGTGAGTGAAATGACAGAGACGAAATATTTTGGCGGTATTGATGTTGGTTCAACCACAGTCAAGCTCGTGGTCATGGATCAAGACAACCAAACCGTTTTCTCACGTTACGAACGACATTATTCTGACGTTAAAGCAGCCACTGAAAAAATCTTCCGCGAAGCAATTTCTGAATTAGGAGCGGATGTAAAAATTGCTTGCACGATCACGGGTTCAGGCGGTATTGGACTGGCTAATTTACTTCAATTAAAGTTTATTCAAGAAGTGATTGCCTGCACCAAAACAGTTGAAACCTTGATTCCTCAAACTGACGTGGCCATTGAACTTGGTGGTGAAGACGCCAAGATCACTTTCTTTGGTGATTCACTGGAACAACGGATGAACGGGAGCTGTGCCGGTGGTACTGGGGCCTTTATTGACCAAATGGCGACACTGCTTAAGACAGACGCTAATGGTTTAAATATTATGGCAAAGGATGCGGAGACTATCTATCCCATTGCCAGTCGTTGCGGTGTGTTTGCTAAAACTGATGTGCAACCATTGATCAACGATGGTGCTAAAAAAGCTGATATTGCAGCGTCAATTTTCCAAGCCGTGGTTAATCAGACCATTTCTGGTTTAGCTGCTGGTCACAAAATTCGGGGCAACGTCGCTTTCTTAGGCGGTCCATTATACTTCATGGATCAATTACGTTACCGGTTCATTGAAACCTTAAACTTAACACCAGAACAGGTCGTTTTCCCTGAAGATCCACAATTATTTGTGGCAAAGGGTGCTGCATTGTATGCCTTTGATCAACCAGAGACGACTTTAAACAATTTATTGGATCAGTTACTTAACGGTGATGATTCTGGTATGCATCCAAGTCATTCATTGGACCCATTATTCAAGGATGACAATGAATTGCAGGAATTCCGGAAACGTCACGCGCAAGCCAAGGTTGAAACTCGTGACTTAGCAAGTTATCAGGGTGTTGCCTTTCTTGGTATTGATGCTGGTTCAACCACGACAAAAGTTGCTTTAATGAGTGATGATAACAAGATTCTCTACACGTATTATGATAGCAACGATGGTGATCCGCTGGAGAAAACCAAGATGATCCTGCGGGACATGTACAGTAAAATTCCAGCAGGCGTTACCATTGGTAAAACGGCTGTCACCGGTTATGGTGAACATCTGATTAAAAACGCTTTGATGGTAGATATTGGTGAAGTGGAAACCGTTGCCCATTATCGTGCGGCACACTACTTCGATCCTGATGTTGATTTCATTTTAGACATTGGTGGTCAAGATATGAAAGCCATGACCATCAAGAACGATGCGTTATCCACAATCAAATTAAACGAAGCATGTTCTTCTGGTTGCGGTTCCTTCCTAGAGACCTTTGCGACCTCGTTACACTATAAGATCCAGGACTTTGCTCAAGCAGCTTTACTGGCTAAAAATCCTTCAGATTTAGGATCACGTTGTACCGTCTTTATGAACTCAAAGGTTAAGCAGGTACAAAAAGAAGGTGCCACAATTGGTGATATTGCGGCTGGACTGTCGGTTTCAATCATCAAGAACGCACTCTTCAAAGTGATCAAGATGCGTCGGGTAGAAGATATGGGTCACCATATCGTTTGCCAAGGCGGAACCTTTTATAATGAAGCGGTTCTTCGGGCCTTCGAAAAAATCGCGGGTACTGAAGTCGTTCGACCAAACATTGCTGGTTTAATGGGTGCGTACGGTGCCGCTTTGATTGCCAAAGAGGGTTACAAGGCTGGCGACGAGACCACGTTGCTTTCCGTTGACCAAATGGACAATTTGAGTTTTAAGAAGGAATACATGCATTGCGGCGCCTGTGAAAACAACTGTGCGTTGACCATCACCGTCTTTAACGATGGTCGTCGCTTCGTTACTGGTAACCGTTGCGAACGTGGTGAAGCCCGTGGGATGAAGCAACGTGTGCCAAAGGATAATGGCAAGGTGAACTTAGTTGCTGAAAAGTATAAGCTACTGTTTAGTTATCGGCCATTAAGAAAGAAGCTCGCTTATCGTGGGACCATTGGGATTCCTCGTGTATTAAACATGTACGAAAACTACCCACTATGGCAAACATTCTTCCGTCACTTAGGCATTCGGGCGCAACTATCACCAAAAGGAAATGCTAAACAATACGAAAAGGGTATGGAAACCATCCCTTCAGATACGGTTTGCTACCCAGCTAAGCAAGTTCATGGTCACATTCAGGCCTTGATCGACCGTGGCTATAAGACGATTTTCTACCCGGCCGTTGTTTATGAAGTAGCTGAGAACAAAGATGCAGATAATCACTTTAACTGCCCAATCGTTCAGTCATACCCCAACGTTATCCGTAACAACGTGGATGAAATCACTTCTGGACAAGTAGACTTGATTTCACCATACCTGAACTTAGCTGATAAAAAGGGAACTGTTAACAACTTGGTTGATGCTTTGAGCAAATTTGACATCAGTAAATCTGAAATTAAGGATGCCTTAGATGCTGGTTATAAAGCGTTAGAAGACTTCAAGCAGCAAATCCGTAACCGTGGTGAAGACACCATGCGGATGCTGATGACAACTGGTGAACACGGTATCGTGCTTGCTGGCCGGCCATATCACTTGGACCCACAAGTTAACCATGGTATTTCACAAATCATGACTGCCGAAGGGTTCCATGTGCTGACTGAAGATTCAATCGCACACCTTGGCGATGTTAAAGGTTTGCGGGTGGTTAACCAGTGGGTATACCATTCACGGCTTTACGCGGCCGCACGAGTAGCTGCTAAAACCCCTCAATTGGAATTTGTTCAATTAAACTCCTTTGGTTGCGGGATCGATGCCATTGATACTGACCAAGTTGAAGAAATTATGAGTCAGTATAACCGGCTGTACACGTCATTGAAGATCGATGAAGGAACTAACATGGGTGCCATCCGGATCAGACTGCGTTCACTGAAAGCAGCTGTTAAGGAACGTCAAAACCGGAAGATCATGCCGATGAAGCTGCATGAAAACGAAAAGCCAGTAGACTTTACGCCAGAAATGCATAAGAAGGGCTACACACTGCTGTTACCAATGATGTCACCCATTCACCAACATGGTTTGGTTGACGTGGCATTACAGGCTTCAGGCTATAACGTGGTTAACCTGCCGATGAATGACCGAAAATCAGTTGATGTGGGCCAGAAATTCGTGAATAACGATGCCTGCTACCCAGCAATCATCTCAATCGGTCAAATGGTAGAAGCTTTCCAAAGCGGTAAGTATGACGTGAACAATACCGCTGTCATGATGACGCAAACTGGTGGTGGTTGCCGGGCAACCAACTACATTCCTTTGATTCGTAAGGCTTTGAAGGATGCTGGCTTTGGCCAAGTGCCCGTTGTTTCATTATCACTAGGAAATCAGGGTGTTGAAGAGACATCTGGATTTAAGATGACCTTACCATTGCTTCGTCGAGTTGCCATTGCCTTCTTATACGGTGATTTGTTCGAAAAGGTGGTTTACCGGACTCGGCCATACGAAACCAAACCTGGTCAAATCGATAAGATGCATGAAGATTGGTTAAAATTGGTTCGTCCATCCATTGAAAAGGGCAGTTTCAAGGAATTCAAGCGTAACGTCAACGAAATCGTTCAGGATTTTGATACCGTTAAGCTTAATGAAGTTCGTAAACCTAAAGTCGGTCTAGTTGGTGAAATTTTGGTAAAGTACTCACCAATTGCTAACAATGATGTGGTACACTTACTTGAAAAAGAGGGTGCCGAAGCCGTTGTTCCTGACATTGTTGGGTTCATGAATTATTCACTTTACAACCAAATTTACAGGTATCAGCATTTAGGTGCGTCAGCTAAGGCTAAGTGGTTTGCTGAGTTTGCCATGCAAGTCATCAAATGGTGTGAGCAACCCATGCAAAAGGCTTTGAGTGCTTCGAAACGGTTTGAGCCAAGTGAAGCCATAAAAGAAGTCGCTGACGATGCCAGCAAGATCCTGTCACTGGGTAACCAGACTGGTGAAGGCTGGTTCCTAACGGGTGAAATGATTGAACTGCTGAAGAGCGGTGTGCCAAACATCATCTGTATGCAACCATTCGGCTGCCTGCCTAACCATATTGTAGGTAAAGGAATGGTCAAGGAACTCAGACGTCAGTTCAAGGGTGCCAACATTGCACCAATCGATTATGATCCTGGGACATCCGTTGTTAACCAGCTGAACCGGATTCGGTTAATGTTAGCAACCGCTAATAAGAATTTAGCAGCTGAAAAAACAAAAGTGTCTGAAAATCAGCATCCTGCTGAAGCACAATTGGCTCGAGTTGGCAGCACAGTCAATGGCAGGTAAAAATGACAGAATAAATTGGAGAAATTGCCATGAAACATACTGATGTGGAAACGCTGTTCGCGGATAATATCAAAACGACAGACCTATCTGAGAAGCAGCAAAAGGTTTTGCAAGCGAGTTTGACGCTGTTTGCGCAAAAGGGCTATGAGAATACCAGTACCTTGGATATTGCTCATTTGGCCGGTGTTTCTGAAGGTACTGTGTTTAAACATTTCAAGACCAAGGATGGGTTGCTCCAAGCAATTTTAAATCCGTTTATGCACGATATTTTTCCGCGAGTTGCAGGCGAATTTATCGATGCACTGCATGAAAGTATCTTTGATAGCTTTGAATCTTTTATCAGATACGTGGTTAAAGACCGGATGACTTACGCGATGGATAATCGCCAAGAGATGAAGATCTTTATTCAGGAAATGGTGAAGAATCCGGCCATCATGACCACGCTGACGAACCGGTTAAGCAAATTGATTCAGGGCGGTGTTGATACCCTGTTTCACGAGTATAAGGAAAAGGGCGAGTTGGTCGATTGGGACTCCATGCGGATTATTCGGATGGCTAGCGGTGTGATCGTGGGCTATCTGATTCCCAACGTCATCATGAGTGAGACACCGTTAGATATTGATAAGACAACGGATGAAGTTTGTGAATTTCTGTTGGATGGGTTGAAACCTAGAGATTAGAGTGTGGAAACAAGCGTTTAGAGACTGGAGTCTAAGGGGCTTCGGCAAAATCCTGGTTTTGGGGATTTTGCCGAAGCCCCTTAGATGCAAGTCTCTGCTTGGTGCAGCACGTTTAGAGTGTGATACAACTTAACGTAAAAAAGCCATTCCGATGTTCATTGTCGGAGTGGCTTTTTTTCGTTTAATTAGAAAAACTAACCCATTGCTTTTTCAATATTAGCTAGTGTCATCTGAGCAGTGTCGTCAAAACGGACGTCCGCAGCAGCTAGCGTCTTAGCGTCACCAATACCTACTGACGTTTCGTGAGCTGCATTGATGGCTTGAATACCAGCTTCAGCGTCTTCAACACCGATACATTCTTCTGGTGCTAAGTCTAGTAATTCAGCACCCTTGGTGTAGATTTCTGGATCTGGTTTACCCTTAGACAAGGTAGCGGGATCAACCACTTTAGGGAAGTAATCGGTGAGTTGCAGCTGCTTCAAAACGGTTGGACCGTTCTTGGAAGCAGAAGCTAACGAAATCAGGTAGCCCTTATCACGTAAATCGTCCAGGAAGTCTTTGATACCTGGCAAAATATTAGCTGGGGTCATTTTCTTGATTTCGTTGACGTAGTTCGTGTTCTTTTCGGTGGCTAAAGCAACCTTTTCATCGTGTGAATAGTCGTTTTCCTTCCCACCGGTCTTCAAAATCAGTTCGAGAGAGTCCATTCGGGAAATCCCCTTAAGTCCTTCCTCTAGATCTTTATTCCAAGCGACACCCAGCTTTTCGGCTAACTGACGCCATGCCTTAGTGTGGTAGAGTGACGTGTCGGTAATGACACCGTCTAAATCGAAAACGAAACCTTTGATTTGCTTAAAAGTTGCCATGAAAAACACTCCTTAAGTGAAATTAATAATCAATTACCTTTTCTTGATTGGCCTTCAATTCAACGGGTTTACCCTTGAACTGAACGGTTGAATCTGCGTCTGCGGTGACGTGAATCTGAGACTGAGTAATGACGAAATCATACCAGTGCCCACGGATGAGTTGTTTAAATGAAATTGAGTGCCACTCAGCCGGTAGGTTAGGGTGCAAGTTGATCTCACGACCCAAGCTGTCTACACCACCGTAGTTACGAGTTTCAATCATTAAAGTGGCTCCCATGACACCAAGGTGAATCCCTTCAGCGGTGGTTCCGCCTTGAATATCGTAGTAGTCAGAGAACAGTGCTTGACTAAACAGTGACCAAGATTGATCCATGTTGTCGTCCATTTCGGTCAGTACTGAATAAACGATCCGTGAAAGCGTTGACCCATGAGTTGTCCGATTCAAGTAGTACTGAATGTTTTTAGTCAGATACTCCTTTGGCATATGGTAACCAAGTTGATTCAGAATTTGGTCAACTTCCTTGATGTTAAGGACGTAATAAGCCATCAAAGTATCAGCTTGTTTGGCAACTTGATAAGCGTCAGGTGTTTTGTCTTCAGCCTTTAAAATGCGGTCCATTCGTGAAATGTCACCATACTTGCGACGGTAAGCATCGAAATCAAGAGTAGGTAGATCGAAGTAACCTTCGAACTGTGCCATTATACCATTCTTATTGATATCAAGCTTCAGCTTATGTGAAATATCAGTCATTTTATCGAACAGTGAATCATCGAATTCACTCTTCTTTTGAACACTCTTGAAAGTGCTCTTAGGGACTTCCGGCTGTAGTTCAACCAGATAGTTAAATAACCATGCCACCATGATGTTGGTATAAGTATTATTGGTCAGTCCTGGTTCATCAGCGTTAGGATAGTTTTCGTGGAATTCGTCGGGTCCCATGACATGGGCGATACTATAACGATCCTCTTTAGCCTTATAGGTTGTCGCGCTGATCCAGAATTTAGCGATTGACAGCAACATTTCTAGACCGTATTTATCCATGAATTCGTGATCGCCTGAAACTTGCGTGTAGTTGATCACGTTATAGGCAATTGCCAATGAAACGTGTCGTTGCAGGCGACTGTTGTCCGGATCCCACTGGTGGGTAATAGGGTTTAAGTGAACAAATTGCGATTGCTCGTCACCAGTCTGGCCGGATTGCCATGGATACATGGCGCCATCGTAATTTTCCTGTTTGGCATAAGCGCGGGCAGCATCCAAACGTCGATAGCGATACATGAGTAGTTGTTTCGTCAATTCTGGATAGTGTAACGTGTAAAACGGCAAGACGAACATTTCGTCCCAGAACACGTGACCACGATAAGCTTCACCGTGCAGACCGCGAGCGCCAACTGAAGCGTCCAGTTTACCTGAGCCAATGGCGGCTGCCGAAACCATACTGTGAAATAGGTTGACCCGGGTCAGCTTTTGACTGGTAATATCCGTGTCAATTTTAATGTCAAAGTTGTTCCAAGCCTGTTTCCAGTAGTCTTCGCTTTGCTTAGCAGTTTGGTCATATGAAGCGCTTGCAATATCTTGACTAGCCGTTTCATTTAACGAATCCGCAGCAGTCTCGCGGTCAGTGTAAATGGTAACGTTTTTTTCAAAGTTGTAGGTTTTACCAACACTGACGTCCGTGGAAAGAATCTGTTGCAGACGGTTTTCCTGATTATTAACTTCAATTGGTGGCTGCTTTTTAGCTTTAAGCAGACGCAAATTACTCCCAACAACGAAATGAATGTGGGAGTTTTTAGTTTCACCAGTCATGTACATCTCGTTATCGCGGGAGCTCATGCCAGTAATTTGTAGGTGGTGCTGGTCAAAGTCTTGGTACCGGTCCACGTTACCGTTAGTGACGGTACCATCGATCTCGGAATAAATCTGTAACGTCCCGCTAAAGTTTAACGGTGTGATGGCGTACTGGATGGCATAATCGTGCCAATTTTGCATGTTAGCCACTTTGGTAGTCACAATTGATAAATCATGGCCAGTAGATAACTGAACGTGCATAGCGGTCCTGAGAACGCCACGTTTAAGGTCCAAACTGCGGTAGATATCTTGAATGTCTTTTTGGTTAATCGTAAACGGTGGCTGACCATCCACACCAAAGGTTAGAAATTGCCCATTTGGCATGTTGACCAGATCTTCATTGGTCACATCTCGGTCACCGATTTTGGTGGTCAATTGATTATAGACTCCAGCAACGTACGTACCAGGATAGTTGTCGGCGTCAGCGTGGGCTTCCACGTAGGCGCCACGCAACCCAAAGTAGCCATTGCCGATAGTCAGCATGGCTTCTTGACCGTAGTTACGCTTCTTTTCATACTCACCGAAGTAGTCCAAGTGCCATTCGTTATAGCGTTCCTTGTGTTTAACGGCTTTAGCGAGGCCATTTTTGGCTACATCGCTTTGTGAAACTACCGGGATGTTCATCATGTTGGTGATGGCTAAGCCAATGTCGATACGGTTGTGATTAATACCGACGATGGTGTCGGAAAATTCATACTCTAAAGAGTTTAAAAGAATCGCAGCATCGATTTTTAAACCAGCCAATGCGACCTTGATCTTTTCCAGGTTATCGCCAATTGTCTGCTCAGTATTGTAAGTGATAATGAACTTTCTGAAGGGTTCTTGATTATCATTTTCAGAATACAGCAATTCTATCGAGTCTCGTTTGACTCGTAGTGCAATTGTTCTCATAATCAGTCCTCTTTCCTATGAGTGATTCTTAATGCCTCATAAGTCAATGATAAAGTGTTGCTACAAATATCGCAAATAACCGGCTCGTGAAAAATAGTGAATGCCGTATTCTTAAAGCTTTTGTAACCATTACGATTATCATTAACCAATAGTAAATTAATGTAAAAAGGAGGACTAACTGTTATGAGTCGCGGATTGACGACGTGGTCTTACTTTAAAAATTGATTAACAAGGCGTCCCTTTGTTAGCTGAAAGGTTTTATGTTTCAAGTAAAATTGTAAGGGTTCACCTGATAATAATTTGACGGTGACAGCAGATTGGGTAATGGTGATTTCGATTTGCCGGCCGTGAAACCAAATCCGAAAGCGTAAACTGTCCCAGGCTTCTGGCAGTTCTGGAGATAGGTTAAAGCTTTCTTTTTCTAAGCCCAGTCCCGCAAAACCATAAATTAAACTGAGCCAAGTACTGCCCATATTCGCTGCGTGAATGCCGTCGCCAGTGTTGCCCTGAGAGTTCGTCAAATCCATCATGACGGTTTGCATGAAGTAGTGATAGGCATCGTCAGCATGGTGCAGCCGGTGTGCTAAAATCCCAAAAATGGCCCGTGATAGCGAAGAGTCGTGAACGGTGATGGTTTCGTAATAGTCGAAGTCCCGTTTAAGCTGAGCGGCATCCTGGTCCTTTGGAAACAGAAAATCGGTCATCACGGTATCCGCCTGCTTATTCACTTGGTAGTGATAAATGGTCATGGGGTGATAGTGCAGCAGGAGTGGAAACTGATCTCGTGGGGTCTCTTTGATGGGCCAAACGGGTTTGCTGGTGGACAGATCATCTTGCTTTTTAATTTTTAACTCGTGATCATACGGTAAATACATACCATCGGCTGCCCGATTAAACTGGTCGATTTCCTTATCCGTCACGTTTAAGGTGACTAATTTTTCCGGGTGACTGTGTTTAAGCTGATTAGAATACTTAACTGCGATACTCAAATTATTTTGTGCCATCCGGTTAGTAAAGTAGTTGTTGCTGACCATGGCGGTGTATTCGTCTGGGCCAGTAACGTCATCAATCACAAATTTACCTTGATGAGCGTCATCGGTTGCCCAGTGCCCATATGCTAACCAAAAACGAGCGGTTTTGACGATAATTTCATACCCGTAGTCAGTCAGAAAATCGTCGTCACCGGTGACCCGAACGTAAGTATCGACAGCGTAAGCAATATCGGCATTAATGTGAACTTGAGCGGTGCCAGCTGGATAGTAACTGCTGGCTTCTTCACCGTTGATCGTCCGCCAGGGAAACATCACGCCGTTGTCTACCGCCATCTCCCGTGCCCGGTGCTGTGCCTGTGGCAGAGTATGGTAACGGTAGAGCAGCAGTTGCCTTGCGATGGCGGGTTCGGTATAGATAAAGTAGGGCAGCATAAACATTTCCGCGTCCCAGAAATAATGGCCTTCATAACCGGGCCCCGTTAGGCCCTTAGCGGGAATGCTGGTCAGACCGTCACTCCCTGCGGCTTGGTACAGATGAAAGAGATTAAATCGGATTCCCTTTGCTAAGGTAGCATCCCCTGACAGTTCGACATCGCTGTTCTCCCAAAATTGGTCGATTTTAGCTGCAGATTCATCCAATAATTGCTTAAATGATTTATCTGCCAGTCGTTTCTCTGATGCAGCTGCAAAGGAGGACTGGGTTAAAGTGGTTTTCAAAAGCGGATGAGGGAAACTGATGGCGTAGACGAAACTAAAACTTTGTGACATTCCTTGAGTTAAATCGAAAGTTTTGCTGAAGCTTGGCAGGTCGTCAATGATATTGACTTGCATGGGATTATCATTTAACGCCTGTTGGGCAATAATCAGCGCTAATTGACTTTTTCGGGTACTGATGAGCATGATAGGCAGCTTGCTACGGATAAAGGTTCGGTCCAGCATGGTTTCGGGTTGAGAAGCGCGCATGTCATCGGTGTGGAACTTAATTTGTTGATCAATGTAGGGGTGCTGTTTGATGACCGTTAACGCACCGGTGAAGTTAAGTGCCGACACGCTATATTTAATCACAAATAAGTGTTTGTCCGCGTGAGAGGCGAAAGATTGCAGGGTCAGACGAAACTGCTTATTAGTTGGGCTTTTTACGTCAAAGATTTCCATTAACACCCCAGTACGCATATCCAGGTTTTTGTCCACTAATTTAACGTCGTAGGGTGTTTCATCAGAACGAATACCGTCAACTTCAAAAATAATGAATCGCGGATCGGGCAGTTGACAAATCGTTTGCGAATTTTGGGCATAACCCGAATAATTTTCGCCATACGACAGTTCAGTCAAATCGTAAAAGCCATTCACAAACATGCCTGGTTGACCGTTAAAGTGACTGCTGTTTCCCTGCAGTGGATTAGAAGCACGAATACCAAAGTGTCCGTTACCCAACGTATAAATTGTTTCAAACGTTTTTTCATCTTGCGGCGGTAATTTTTGCAAGTGAATTTGAAAAGCATCGTTTGCGTCCATTTAAGTTGCCCCCAATAGTTGATAATTTACGCCCATTATAAGGCAAAATTTTTCGGCGGTAAGCTTAAAATAGAAATTGTTATTTTAGTGTGATATGAGGCTAAAAACAGCTATTGTATTAAATAAGCGTTATCCCGTAAATACTGCGGAATAGCGCTTATAAGTGTGAACCGCTTGGGTAGATGGCCGTTCAAAGTGGCTTATCTTTTAACAGATCACGGATTTCTTTCAAATATGCTTCTGAAGCTGACGGTTTAGCTTCCTTTTCACTGGTTTTAGGCATCAACCGGCTAATAACTTTTACTAGCAGAAAGACCACAAACGCGATGATCAAGAAGTTGATGATGGAATCGATAAACTGGCCGTAACGAAAGTGAGCATTACCGACACTGAAAACCAGACCGGAGAGATCGATTTTACCGATGAACAGACCAATCAGTGGATTAATCAAGTTCTTCGTCAGTGAAGTCACGATTGACGTGAACGCGGCACCAATAATAACGCCGACAGCCAAATCGACCACGTTGCCACGAGCAATAAACGCTTTAAAATCTTTTAGCATATTTTCACCTCATATTGATTGATTAATGCCATCATATCTAAATTTAAGCTAGAGTTGCAATAAAAATGCAGATTGGTAACAATATACTTGAACTATTCACTTAATCTTGCTACCTTTAAATCACAGAAGAAATGGCAACTGGTGAATACGGACCTGATCGATGTCTTACACGGAGGATCAAAAGATATGGAAACAATTCAAGAACAGTTGGCAGCTGCCCAAAAGAAGGGCCGTTTGGTGGCAATTTTCCGTTATGGTGATGAGCATCATTTTTTAGCGGGAAATATCGTTGCAGTGGATAACAAGTTTGTGTTATTGAAGCGGGTTAATCAAAACGGGGCAACGGATGGTGCCGTGGTTGTTAGGATCAATACCATTTCAAAATTGGTGGCACAATCCGATTATCTCAAGTCGTTGGTCGCAGTGATGGCGTTAGCACGTGAGCGGCATTACGTTGATATTTGGCACGTGGATAAATTATTAGGTGAACTGGATTTTAGTCACCGCTCCATTTTAAAAGCCACGTTAAAGTGGGCGTTTAAAGCAGACCAGGTTGTTAGTTTAGGTATCCATCCGGGTCGTACCGAAAAAACTTATACGGGGTTCATTGCATCGGTTAAACACAAGAAGTTGCGCTTGAACGATGTGGACCCCTCGGATTTAAAGGCACGTTGGCAGGTCAAATTAGCGTATGCGGATATTAATTACGTTGAAATTGGCAGTTTTAAGACGTATGGCATGACAGCTATCCTGGAACGTTATATGCCAAAGGATTATCATTAATTTAGAAAAAGAGGTTATCGCTTGAAGGGCTTGGCTTATTTTTTAATCGTGTTATTTCCAGCACTGATCATAGGGACCACCGTGTACTTGACGCGTAACTGGGTACCAACCGGCATACTGACAATTGTTACTTGGACCGCCGCTTGGCTGGTTTCCATGCTCATCGTGACGGGGCTGTATTTATTGTTGATTTATTTACCAAATGCTGCACAGAAAAAAGAGTCAAAACAAACGGAACAAAATCATGAGGAAAGCCAACAACGTTAATTTTGCTGACTTCCGTACATACAAACAGGGGTGGCTACATGCAACAACTTAAACTTCCAAACGATCCGGCAAAGCCATCGATATTCACACGGCTGTTACTATTTGCGACGTTCTTTGTCGCGATTGAAGCGGTGCCAGTGGTGTTGATTTGGATTCGAAACGCAGCGCAATCGCAAATTTTATTACGGAGTGTTTTAGCGATACTCTATATTGGTGCCTTCATTGTCATCATTATTGGTTTAATTTTCAGTCTGAAACGCGTGTCTGACCGGTCGTTTTGGCATTGGCCCACGTTGTCAGATCTTCGACTGATTTTGATTGCGTTTGTGGGTGCAATCGCCATTGAGATGGTCTTGAATCTAGTCAATCAAAGCGTCTTTCATCAGTCTCAGACTGCGAATAATGCCACCATTAAAGTGTTACTTTCCAGTGATCACTGGATCTTTTATTTACTGATGTTTTCGGGTATTTTTCTGTCTCCCTTCGCTGAAGAATTACTGTTTCGAGGTTATTTAATGAATGGGTTCTTTAGCTCAGACAGTTTTTGGCTGCCAATCATAGTGAGCGGTGTGTTTTTCTCATTGGCCCACGCAAGTACCACCATTGTGAGTTATCTGATTTACATGACGCTGGGATGCTTCTTGGCATATACGTATCGGCGAACCAATAACTTAGGTGCCTCGATTGGCTTACACATGCTGAATAACTTGATTGCGATGATTGGTATGGCGGCGATGATTCATTAGTTTTTTGAGTTGGATATAAATAGGCGTTACCCCAGTGTTTGATTGGGATAACGCCTATTTAAATTAATCTGATTTTATGCTTCGTGAATTAAATCTTTAGTACTGATATCATCTAATTCGCCCATCACCTGATGGATTTGAGTGATCAGTTGCTGATAATCGACACCGTCAAACGACATTAAATCGATGCAGTCGTTGACCCGTGCATAGACTTCATCGCGCTTATCCAGCGCATAATCAGTAACGGACACGTTGACTTGCCGTTCGTCTTGTTCACTGCGTTTGCGAGAAATCCAACCCTGTTTTTCTAATCGTTTCAGCAGGGGAGTTAGCGTCCCGCTGTCGAGATTTAAATGACTGCCAAGTTCTCGTACAGTCATCGGAGAGGTTTCCCAAAGTGCTAACAAGGTAATGTATTGCGGATAAGTTAAATGAAATGGTTTTAAAGCATCCTGATAAAAATGATTGAATTTTTTGCTGGCGCTATAGAAGGCGAAACAAAGTTGATCGTCTAATCGACGCGGCGTGGTATTTGACATGAATGAACCTTCTTTCCGATTGCTGCACGGATGGATTAATCGTGTGCAACTAAATTGCTTCGTTGTTGCCATTTTATCGTGTTGGACCTAATTTGTCTATAAAGTCGAGATGATTATTATCATATTTATGGTATTAATTGACGTCATTTCCTAAAGGTAAGTTAACGCGTTGCTGAATCAGTTGAACGATGGCGACCACCATGATGATTTTGATGACGGCTGGAATTAAAAATGGCAGGAAGCCGGTCAAAAACGCGTTGGTCAAACTTAACTGATTACTGATAGTGAGCCAGAGACTGCCCATGATCAGCTGTACGATAGATCCAAATAGATTGGCGATGAACAATGTTGTGACAGTTTTTTGACGACTTTGTAACCACCAAGCGGTGAGGCTAACATAAGCGAAGAAGCCCCATAAATACCCGGCAGTTGGGCCAAACAGTGCAGCTAAACTAGTTGTGCTACCAGCAAAGACTGGCAATCCGATCAAACCAAGTAATAAATATAAAAAGATGGCTTTTTGTCCTGTTCGACTAGCCAGCAATGAAGCAATAATACCTACTGCCAGAGTTTGACCAGTTAACGGAATGGGACCAAGGGGAATCGTCAGTTTCGAACAGACGACTAGAATCGCCGCAAACTGACTGGCTAGGATCCAACTAAGTAAAGAACGATTCGAACTCATAATTGACCTCCAACTAGGTTAAGTTATGTTAAAAATTATAACATGAGCTGGATATAGTCAAGCATTTGAATTCGTTTTTACCTGAAATGATGCCAATGTCTGCTATCTTCGGTATAATGAGGCAGTGAGGGGGCGGTAAGATGTTTATGTCGACTGGTGGGTTTAATCAAGCCCATATTATTAAAGGCGTTGTTGCAGTGACGGTTTCCACCATGCTCAGTTCGGAAAAGCCAGATGAATTTTCCAAGTTTGATGGTCTGTTTGATCAGGCCAAGCAAAAATTATTTGAACAAGCTCAGAAGAAACAAGGAGATGGCATCGTGGATGTTTCTTTTAACACGGAAGTTGTGCGGATGAGTGTTGCGCCTAAGTTTTTAGTGGTGCATGGCTATGGTACGGTTATTTCATTGCCAAAGAAAAAGGCTAGTGCTGAAAAAACAGATCAAGAAAAATAAAAATGACATTTTAAGCAGCTAATGGTGATTCCAGTTCAATGGGATAGCGATTAGCTTTTTGTTTCAAAAAAAGATGCTGATTATTCATCAACATCAGTAATCTTTGAGGTGATTAAATTAGCGACGTAAGCACCAAACGCACTGGTACTCAACACGGTCGCTTGATTATCCGTGGCAAAGTCCGCAGTCACGTGCTGACTGGCAATGGCTGCTTTAATGGCATTTCGAATCAACGTTGCCACTTCAGACCAGCCAAGATAGTCAAACATCATTGCACCGGACAAGATGAGCGAAGTAGGGTTCATTTTATTTTGACCCGCGAATTGCGGAGCGGTTCCGTGGGTAGCTTCGAACAATGCATGCCCAGTTTGGTAGTTCAAATTGCCACCGGGTGCGATACCGATACCGCCAACTTGAGCGGCTAGGGCATCAGAAATGTAATCGCCGTTTAAATTCATAGTTGCTACAACTTCAAAATTCTCCGGATGCAGTAAGGTCTGCTGGAAGAAGTTATCGGTAATCACATCATTGATAATCAATTTCTGCTCTGCTTTAGCCTTTTCTAAGGCAGAATCTGCCGCTGCTTTTCCTTGGGCATCTCTTAACCGGTCATATTCTGCCATGGTGAAGACCTGCTGACCGTACTTAGTCTCAGCGAAATCATAACCCCATTTTTTGAAACTGCCTTCAGTTTTTTTCATAATATTACCTTTATGGACGAGGGTCAGTGTGTGACGGTCATGGTTGAGGGCGTATTCAATGGCCGCGCAAATTAGACGCGTAGAGCCTTCCTGAGAAACCGGCTTGATGCCAAAGGCTGCCGTATCCGGGAAACGCACCTTGGCCAATTGATCATAATGGCCTAAAAGTGCCTTCAGGTCGGTAGCTTCTGCAGTGTCAACATCAGCTTCAATGCCGGCGTAAATATCTTCGGTATTTTCCCGAAAAACATCGATGTTGACGCGTTCTGGATGTAAAACTGGCGAAGGTGTTCCCGGATAATACGTCACAGGACGAAAACAAGCGTACAAATCCAATTTTTGACGTAGGGTTACGTTGATTGAGCGGTGACCTTGACCAATGGGGGTTGTTAAAGGACCCTTAATACCCACTAAGTAGTGGTCTAAGGCGCTCAGTGTTTCGTCTGGAAGCCACTGCCCCGTTTTCTTATAGGCAGTTTCACCGGCTAGAAGTGGCAGCCAGTTGATCTGACGATTGCCAGCATAGGCGCTATGAACAGCAGCATCGAAAACCTCCTGTGCCGCTTGCCAAATTTCAGGACCAATGCCGTCACCTTTGATGAACGGAATAGTGGGATGATCAGGTGTGACTAACTGACCATTTTTTACTGTAATAGATGTTTCTGACATGCAACTGATCCTCCTTTTGACTAACTAAGTGCGACTAAGAATACTGCTAGGGTAACGAATGAACAAACGGTACTCCAGAATTGGGTTGAAGCCAGCTCAGCTTCGTTAACTTTAAATTGAATGGCAAGACTGGTTGGCATGGTAGCTGTTGGGATAGCTAACGTCAGTACGACGATTCGCTGCAATTCTGAAGGTGCGTTGACTAACAGCATCAAGCCCCAGATAACGATTGGAAATAGAATGTTCTTCGAAAAAACGGTGGCAACGATGGTGCGGTTAACCAAGATCTTACGGGTAAACAGAATAATCCCAGTTGCGAAGATAGCCAAACCACCGGCACCTTTACCTAGCAGTTCAAATGAACCAGCGAGTTCTTCGGGCATTTGCCAGCCCAATAACGCTAAAATAAAGCCGAGTAAAGCGGCAGCTACTAGTGGTTTACGCAAAGTGCTGACAACCCGAGATCCTAGTGATTCTCCTTGACTGAGGGCACCGAAGACCACTGGTAGCAGGATAATGTTAATAATTAAGGTACATACACCAATGGTGATGGCGCTTAAAGAGTTACCGAAAATCAAGGGTAAAATGGCCGATCCAATAAACGGAACAGAAGGGTCTGCCACTGACATCGCTCTAAGTGATGCAATATGTAGATCAGTGTGCAGTAAGTATCGGTTGATGACTAAAAAAATCAGGTAACAGCAAACAATGCTGACTAACAGCCAAGAGGCTAACGGAATATCTTTAATGATAATTTTTCGTGGGGTACTCCAAATGCCAGAAAAAACGCTAAGTGGCAACATAAAGTTCATGACCAGACGAACCAGCATACTGCTGTCTTTGTCATTAAAATAGTGACGAGCAGCTGCGAAGTAGCCTAAAGCCATGGTGACGATGATGGGGAGTAAGGCAAATAGAAGTGTCTGTAGCAAATGATCATCTCCTTGAGTTATTAAAATTAAATTATAAAACTTTCTAATTTAATTACAAGATGATGATTAAATATACAATATCCTAATTAAATTTTAATTAAGCGAATAAAACGCAATTTGTGCTGATATGACAAGGTTAAGTGAGAATTGAAATATTTTTAATTCATCAGAAAAAAAGTTTAGATTTTTTTGGATTAGGCAAGGTTCCACGAACGTTTACAATGCAACGTTTGTAGCACTTTTACGTTAAAAGTATTGGTTCATCTTTAGTTTTAATATACATGAAAATGCATTCACAAAGTATAAGTAAAAATCGGTCTGGCCATGTGAGTTCGAATAATTGATTTGTCGTATTCAAGTTTGAAACATTAGAATTGAATTAATTTACATCATGGCGAGAGACTACAAAAAGGAGTAGTCCAAGTTGATGTCGGACTACCCCTACTGAGTCGGTTACACTGAGAGTAAAATACGATAATGGTGTGATGCCAAATATCTGGAAGAAAAAGCAGAGATGTCTGCTTAGTTTTGATTCATAGTTTTCACTAGAAATCGATATAATCTCGATAATGCCAGAGGAGTGCGAATATGCCAGCCGTTATTAGTGTTGATCGGAGTATACGATGTGTTATTGGAATGAAGAAGCAGCAGGATTCGTACACGTGGAATATGATGAGTGGCATGAAAAATGGAAGCATATAGAGCTTGTCTTTGATTTTCTTGAACATAATGCACCTCGACAGGTTATATTTGGTTATTTAATTTTACCATTATTGGTTAGAAACACCTATATGTAGGTGTTAATAGGCACAAAACAGTAGAAATGTAGCGAAAATGTCAGGGGTGATTAAAAGCCCCAAAATGTAGTTTTGAAAACTAGATTTAAAATCAAACGGCTACTTTTGCTATTCATTTATGCAAATATGCAAAATAAAAACGCCTATTTCTAGACGTTTTCACTAGTTATATTATGCCCCGAGCAGGATTCGAACCTGTACTTGGTTACCCAAACAGCGACCTGAACGCTGCGCGTCTGCCAGTTCCGCCACCGGGGCATCACAACAGGAATAATCATACACTATTATGAGTTGTTTTGTAAAGTCATTTTATGCGTACTTTTCACATTTTCTTGCAAACGGTTCAAGTTGATGTGGAGTAAATCTTGAGGCAGAACAAAGCCATTTTGTGCAAGTAATTGCTTTTCCATGCATGATTTTGGGATAATCAAGCCTAAAAAGTTCGTTTTACTGCCAGATACTAACTAAGAATAACCTTAGCGGCTAGTGTCAAAAGACATCCGCAAAATGGGTTAACTGTCAAGTTAAGTAATTCTTAATCTATTGAAATCACGTTGGTGGTTGCGCTTACATGGCTGATACAATTAAGTTCTTAATTTTTGTCCAACATGTTCTAATGATACCTACCTTGACGGAGTTGTTTTGCGTAAGTACAATGTGAAAGTTGTTGTTTGAGCAAACATAATGGGACATGTTATGCAGATATGACGAAATAATCAGCGATTTGTCAGAAATCGACGAAAAGATCGTCAAGGGAGCTTTTAAATGAATATACTTAGTGGATTTGTAGTCTTGTACCCAATGATCGTATCACTTGTTTGGATCATGGGTGCAATCTTTTTTAGTGTTCAGCAGCGTCAAATTCCTTTGAAAAAGCCTGGAAAAGGGGAGCCGGAACAACTGGTGTCGGTGTTAATCCCAGCACATAATGAGGAAGAAACGTTACATGAAGTTGTTGAATCGGTGGCACGATTAACATATCAAAAAATTGAACTGATTTTGATCGATGATGGCAGTGTTGATCAAACGTTAAACGTGATGTATGAGTTACAGAAACAGTATCAGTCTCAGTTTCCAATTAAAGTGGTGCCAATTATTAAAAACGGTGGTAAGGCCCATGCGTTGAATGTTGGCTTAGATAGTGCCACGGGTGAATACCTACTTTGTTTGGATTCCGATTCTTACATTGACCAGGATGCATTAAAGCACATGATGCTGGAATTCTATAACGACTCAAACGTCGGTGCGGTTGCCGGACGTCCAGTGGTTCGTAACCGAACAACGTTATTGGGCCGCCTGCAGTTGCTGGAATATATTGGAATCATCGATATTATCAAGCGAGGACAGTCTTTTATTACCGGTCATATCACCACAGTTTCGGGTGTGATCGTGGTTTATCGTAAGAAAGCCATTAAAGAAGTTCACCGCTGGACCGTTGAAGCGTTAACCGAAGATATCGACATGACGTGGAAACTTTACTCGCACAATTGGCGGGTGGCTTATTGTCCCCAAGCTGTATCATGGATTCTGGTTCCAGAGCATATGAACGCCTTGATCCGGCAACGACGGCGCTGGGCCCGTGGCGGCTTGGAAGTTTTAATTCGCAACCGACAGTTGATCTTTACGGGTAAACTCGCTGAGCAGTGGTTATTGATCGATATGGTGATCAGTAATCTATGGGCGTTGAGCTGCTTTTTCATGATCGTGTTGTATTTGTTGACCATGATTTTCTCTCACGCTTTAATTTTAGACGGCGGTATCTTATTTGTGCTGACGCTGATCAGTATCGTCCAGTTCATCATTGGTTTTACAAGTTCCCAGCGTCAAGGCTACATTGACTGGCAAGATTTACTGTTACTGCCGATGTATTTTGTCTTCTACTGGGTCGTTAACTTGATCAGCTGTATTACCGCGCTTGGTTCCTTCTTCCTTGATCCAAAACGAAAAGGAACCTGGGCCAGTCCAGATCGGGGGGTCTAACATGGATAAAGATAAATTGGTGATTCGTAAAAAGACTTCCATTTGGTCACGGCTTCGGCGGATGATTTTGCTCATTGTTTTGTGGGTCTTCGCCATTTATGTCTTAGCTATTAATCTCTGCTTTATTTTTGGGGTGTATTCAGATGGCTTAGTTGTGAATTATTCGCTGTTCAATTTGTCATTTCACCTCTATAAACTATTAGGCAATCTCATTTTGATTATTGGCGGTCTGAGCGTTGTGTACGGTGTGATCCACATTCGGAATCTTAAACGAAAGGCGGCAGCAAATGACAAAGACAACGCGTAAATGGATATTAGGATTGATTATTGTTGTTTTCATTGGCCTGGTTGCCGTCAACGTTCGTAAGAGTACCAAGTTTGAACTGGGAACCCGGGAAAACTATGCGCTGGCAAGCAGTGATACCAAAATCAAAAATGGCATTATGGTTTTTTGCTATCATCGGATTCTGAACGATAATGACACGATGGTTAAAAGTGTGGAATCTTTAACGCCAAATAATCAACTCCACGTTTATAACGTGAACGTATCCGAATTTAAAAAACAAATGCAGTTTTTGCATCAGCACCATATTAAAGTGATTTCTACCGCACAAATGATCAGTATGCTGAAAAATAATCAGCCAGTTCATGGTAAATACGTTGTCTTGACCTTCGACGACATTGACCGGACGCTGGCCGAAAATGCAGCGCCTATCATGAAACATTATGGCTATCCGTTCACCGCTTCAATCATTACGGGCTCAACCGGTCAGTATATCGGTGGCGAACAACTTGCTACTTGGTCTCAGATTATGAAATTGTACCGGTCTGAGGGCACCAAAATGACGTTGGGCGTTCATACTAATAACATGCATTATCTTGTTAAAGGGACGCCGGCGTTTAACTTAAAGCGTAATTACCCGAAATTTGTCCGGGATTATGCCACCAGTCAAAAGGTGATGAAGCAGAAAACTGGCCAAACGACGCCCATCTTCACTTATCCGTATGGTAGCGGAACACCGTTGGTTCAAAACTTCCTGGTTCATCAACCGAGATTACAGGTGATTTACACGTTAAATAATGGGATTGTGACCAACGAAAACGATCTTAAATTAGCGCCACGGATGATTATCACTAAGAATAGCTGGCCAAGTATTGCGCGTTGGCTGGAGCGATAACACCGTTGAAATTAAGAAACTGCTTTTGAGCGGTTCCTTTTTTAATTTGAACCAAGATAAGTACTTGCATTAATCAACTAATTATGACATGATAAGTTTACAAGCTAGGGGTGCTCTAATAGAGCTGAGATGGCAAACGCCAGACCCTTTGAACCTGAGAGTTAGCACTCACGTAGGAAAGCTGATTGAACGTGTGTAAAACTCCCGGAGTCTAGCTTCGGGAGTTTTTTAGTTGGTTTCACCCAGGTTCATGGCTGAGTCGAACCATGAAGGGATATGAAGCAATGACGGTATTACAGCAACAATTACGACAGGCAATTGATGAGCAACAGTCAAGTTTACTCGATATTTTAAGTCAGTTAGTTGCCTTTCAAACGGTATCACCACCGGCTAGAAATACGTTGGAAATTCAAAATTACGTGAAACAGCAACTCATAGAGGCCGGTTTTACTGTTAAGCAACAGTCATTCTATGATCAAGATTCACTGGTTTCGGGACAGCTAAGCGGTGACGCATCCAGTGACCATCACAGTCTCCTATTAAACGGGCATGTGGATGTGGCTGCACTGACGGATCTTGACCACTGGCAGACAGATCCGTTCCAACTTGTACAGCATGGTGATGAATTATATGGTCGTGGTGTTAGTGATATGAAGGGCGCGGTCGCTTGTTTTCTATACCTCTTTCAGTTGTTAAAACAGTTGGACGTTCATTTACCGGGTGATTTACGATTCCAGTCAGTGGTTGGTGAAGAAGCCGGTGAAGCGGGTACGAAAAACTTGCTGGAACAGGGCGAGAAAGCTGACTTCGCAGTGGTTGGCGACACCAGTAATATGGCATTTCAAGGACAAGGTGGTGTGGTAACTGGCTGGATCACACTTAAAAGCCCGCATACGTATCATGACGGCAACCGGGTGAACATGCTACGAGCCGGTGGCGGTTTGAAGGCTGCCAGTATGGTTGAGAAAATGCCGGTAGTCATTGAAGCCCTTCAGAAGCTGGAGCATTATTGGGCGGTCACTAAGACCTACGAAGGTTTCCCTGCAGGAACCAACACCATTAATCCAGCCTATATTGAAGGCGGCGTTCACCCTGCGTTTGTCGCCAACGAGTGTAAATTATGGATCACGGTTCATTTTTACCCCGACGAAACGATTGACCAGGTCACTCAAGAAATCGAGGCTGCTGTGATTGCTGCTGCTAAAGCCGATCCTTGGTTAAAAGAAACATTACCGACCTTTAGCTGGGGTGGCGATTCAATGCTGGTAGATAAAGGGGAAGTTTTTCCGCCATTAGCGATTGACGCCACGCAGCCAGCGGTACAGTTACTGAAGCAAAGTCATGAGCAACAGCTGGGAGCAGCGCCTGATATTAATATGTCAACGTCAGTTTCGGATGGTGGCTGGTTTGATTTTTATCATATTCCCGCGGTGACGTATGGGCCAGGACAAATGGCACAAGCTCACAGCGACAATGAAATGGTGCAACTATCGCAATTGCTTGATTACACTAAAGTGATGGCTGATTTTATCGTTACGTGGTGTTCACAGCTTAAAGCATGAAAGGATAATGACAATGAAAAAACAATTTCACCTTCAAGATATTATTTTAATCACCATGATTGCTCTGATTTTCGGTGCTATTTTCTACCAAAAGTCAAGCGCTTCAAGCTTTTTCATTGCTTATTGAATGGTAGGTTGTTAAATATTGGATACACTTAAATAAGCCTATCCTCT
>NZ_BCMJ01000014.1 GCF_002583405.1 Secundilactobacillus silagincola
AAAAAAAGAACGAGCTGAAAATTACATAAAAGAGATTATAAAAAAACAAAAAGAAAACATCAAAAAACAAAATATGACATCTACCACTATTACCACCACCACAACAACTACAAAATAATTAACAGTTAGGTCACTAGGGTATACCCTATTGGCCTTTTCTATTTCTGTGCTATACTAGGAATTACAAGTGTTCATTAGAACTGTCCAAAAGGAGAATTGGAAATGGCTAAAATCGGTTATGCGCGTGTGAGTTCCAAGGAGCAACATTTAGATCGACAGTTAGCGGCTTTAAAAGACGTTGATAAATTATTTACGGATAAATTAAGTGGGGCTAACACTAATCGGCCAGAACTGCAAAAAATGCTGGCCTATATTCGTGAGGGTGATATTGTAATGGTCACTGAATTAGATCGCTTAGGCAGAAACAACCATGATTTGACTAAGATCATGAACTCCATTCAAAATAAGGGTGCCACCCTAGATGTGTTGAATTTACCGTCCATAACAGGGATTGCTGACCCAAATTTACGTCAACTGATGACTAACTTGATTATTGAACTCTATAAGTATCAGGCCGAAAGTGAACGTAAGCGAATCATTGAGCGCCAGCAGCAAGGGATTGCCTTAGCTAAGCAGCAGGGTAAATATCATGGGCGCAAACCCCAATACACCCAAGATGATCCCCGCTTGCAACATGCTTTTAAGCTTTACCAGGCAGGCATGAGTGACATTGATGTGTCCCGAAATACAGGAATTAAACGGACAACCTTTATAAGGTATCGAAAGAAATTTAATGTTAAGGTAGATTGTATTTGAAAATAAAATGTTACCTTTTACCCTAGAAAGGTAACGCCAAAAGAAAAATTCCCAATGCATTTAGCAAAGGGAATTTTTTGTAATTAATTCGTGGTTTTTTTGATAATCATTTGAAAGTGAATTATCGAATTGTGGCCCCTAATACGTTTTTAAAATGATTCATCGCCCATTCAGCACCAGCTGGTGAGAACGTGGCCACGGCTGCTTGTGGAATCACAATGTGGTAATCCAGGTTGTAGGCACTGATTGCGGTGTGGAGGACACAAATATCAGTGCAGACACCAGCAATCCAGACTTCATCAATCCGCCGTTCCCGCAGGTAGTTATCCAAATTGGTGTTTTGGAAGGAGGAGTAACGGTTCTTATTGAATTTGTAGACATGGGAATCGTCATGATGTCGATCAAACCAGCTGCCGACTTGGCCGTATAGTTTCTGACCGGTCGTCCCAATAATATTATGGGCCGGATATAGTTTGGTTTCTGGATTGAATGGGTCATTAAGCCGGTGACCATCAGTGGGAAAGATCACATAATCATGCTGGCTTAAGAATTGATCGGCTAACCGCATAATTTCTGGGGCCAACGTCTGCGCTGGCTTGCCAACCGTTAGTGATCCCTTATCAGCCACAAAGTCGTTTGTATAGTCAATAATTAAGAGCGCTTTAGCCATCTTAATGTTCCTCCGTAAATTGAGCTTTAGTAATTAACTGTTCTTGCAATTCAGCCAATGTAGCTGTTAAGTAAACTGGGTACCGATCGGGGTTAACTAACCGTTTTGTGGCTTCTGGTAATTCTGCTACTTGATCCATTGAGAATTGCTGAATCTTAAAGAGATCATTTTCGATTGGGGAAGCATTGGAACCCAGATATTCTTGCATCAATGGCTTAGCATTAAAGTTAGTCAGAACTTGGCTGGCGTGCGTGGCTGCCGAATTAGCATTAACCACTTTCAATGGAGCCGTGATGTGCTCATCAGCCAGGGCAATCACATCGGCGATCGCTTGATGAAGGTTATCTTGCCGGTAAATCCGGTAAACTTGCTTATTACCAGGCAGGGTGATCTTTTCTCTGCTATCACTAACCTTAATTTTTGGGATCCATTGATCATTAATCTTTTCTTCGGCGAGCTTATAAACGCCACTTAATACCGGACTGGAGGAACTGGTAATTAAACGTTCCCCAATCCCAAAGTTATCAATTGGAGCTCCTTCATCCAACAACGACTTAACTACATGCGCATCAAGGGCATCTGAAGCTGTAATCTTTGCCTTGGGGAAGCCAGCATCATCGAGCATCTTCCGGGCTTTGATGGCTAATTGCGAAATGTCACCGGAATCTATCCGGATCCCGACTGGTTGGTGCCCTTGAGCGCTAACTTGCTTGAAGACCCGAATCGCGTTCGGCACTCCTGACTTCAAGACATCATAAGTATCAACGAGCAAGGAAACTTTGTCAGGATAAACCTTGGCCCAAGCTTGAAAGGCACTTAATTCATCAGAGAAGCTTTCGACCCAGGCATGTGCCATTGTGCCGGCCGCGGGAATATTAAATTTACTGGCTGCTTGTAAGTTCGACGTGCTGGTACAACCGCCGATCACCGCGGATCGCGCCCCATACGTGGCGGCATCAGGGCCTTGCGCCCGCCGCGCGCCAAATTCCATAATTGGTCGGCCTTGAGCGGCATGGTTGATTTGCCAAGACTTCGTCGCAATTAATGATTGATGGTTAATGATGTTTAGAATAAAGGTTTCTAACAGCTGGGCTTCAATCAACGGTCCACTAATTGAAATAATTGGTTCCCGTGGGAAAACAGGGGTTCCTTCTGGTAAAGCCTTAATCGAGCAGTGATTTTTAATCTTGCTCAGGTAATCCAAAAACTCGGGAGTAAATTCATTCAGGGAGGTCAGGTATTCAATATTCTCCTTAGTGAAATGCCAATTTTGAACTTGTTCTACCACTTGCTGGAGACCAGCGACAATGACAAAACTACCGTTGTCGGGAACCCGGCGGTAAAAGACGTCGAAGCGAGCTTGTCGATCATGGGGTAGGGTAGCGTAGTACCCATTGGCCATGGAAAATTCATATAAGTCGGTTAATAGTTGTAGATTCATCTTAAATACTTCCTTTTAAGTAAAAATTACTTTAATTTGGCTAAAAATAAAAGTATGGTTAACTTTTATTTACGTCTAGTATAAATACTTTGCAGCAAAATGCAAATGATGCCCTTTAGTTAAGTTGGTAGAGCTTTGGTGGCCGCCCAGAATGGTTCAAAGTGGCGGCCCCGACTTCTTTGAAGAGGTGGTTGTGAGTTTTCTTAAAGTTGGAATTATCAATCTTGTCAATTGTCGTACCTAAGAAAGCCGCAAAGACTTCGCGCGCTTGGCGCAGGGTAAAGGTATTACCTAAGATCCGAAGAATTTGGGGTTGATAGTCCAGCTTGTTTTTAATCCGATTAATGGCGGTGGTAATGATTTGAATATGATCAAAGACCAGGTGACCGGCGGGACTTAGGATAATCTCCTGTTGGTCATGGGTGATCACATAGTTGCCCTGATCTTTATCAAGCACGAACCATTGGGCATCTGTGGCCCCATACCCTGGATGCAATTTTGGGGTTGATGGTAAATAGGTCATATAGGCGAGTGCCAGTGCCCGAGTTCCCGTAACCCGCTTGGGATCTGTAAAGGTGGCCAGTTGTTCGGTTGAATTCATCGGAACTTGCAGGCCAATTTTATCGTCAATTAGACGAATGCAGGCCGTGTCGGCACTCTCTTTACTCCGCAAGAGGGTTTCGGGGAGGGCCCAATGTCCCTTTAGAGGTTCATCTGCCCGCTTAATCAATAGTAATTGTGGTCGGTGTAATTCAGTATTAAAACTCCAAATGACGTTGGTGATGGTCACCAATGGCCGGGCAATAATTTCACTATCCAATTGACGCTCCTCCCTTCATAATTGTTAACTCAACTCTATTTTAGCATTTCTCGGCCACTAGTAATTGCCCAGTTGCTTTAAATCATGTTTGACGAGGATTGCTAAATTTTGAATGGTGATCGACGTCGGCTGGGCTAACCATAAGCAAAAAGTATTCCAGAAAATACCGACGGCAATGCGGGTCATATATTCAACTTTGGTATCGTTAGTGACATCGACGTGTCAAGCAACACTGGGGTGGCGGAGATGGAAACGCCGAAAGAAAACCGGCATCGTTTGGTTAGCATTATCCAAGATCTTATAGCTTAAACCAGCTTTAACTAACAAAGCCAATTTAGCTGAGTGAGCTGGCCAGTAAGTAAAGAAGTCATCGATGACTTCTTTATAGGTTTGGGGGTTAACTTGCAAGATCCAATCAGTGTATTTCTTTAGTAAGGAAATAACATACTGATTAATCACATCGTCTTTGCTTTTGAAATTCCGGTAAAAAGTCCGCCGGGAAATATGGGCTTGGTTACTAATATCGATCACGAAAATTTCTTGGTACGGTTTGACGGTTAATAATTTTTTACAGGCTCAAACCAAAGAACAATCAGCTTTTATTGAGCTACTTAAACAGCAGTTAGAGGTTAAGGACGAACAGATTGCAACGACTAATAGGATTGCCGATCAAGCACAACAATTAGATTTAACTACACACAAACAATCACAACCATCATTACCTCAACAAACCGAATCTGAGAGAGCGTAAAATATCTTGTGTAAATGCATAAAAGATATTTTACGCTCTCAGAAGTATCAGAACAATAATAAATAACAAGCCTGAAAAAGTTTATTTTTCAGGCTTGTTTTTTTATAAAAAAATTGCTCTAATTTATAAAATTTAGCTTTTACAAAAAAATATGTTTGAAACCGCTTACAGATGTTTGGAAGTGTTATATACTTATTTGTGTTGAAAGATGAATAGCTAGTAAATTGTTACTATTAAATTAGGCGAGATTGCTAGACACTGAATGATGTATGACTATACGAAAAACTATAGTCGTGTGCATCTGTGGTGTCTGTAATCTTGCCTTTTTGGGGTCTCTGTCAAATCGTATTGGTGGAGATTTTGAACGGCACATTCACTTCGGTGAATGTGCTTTTTGTTTACTCATGAATTAAATGGATGTAAGCTGATTCCTGAGACAGCTTCTAAGAACGTTTGAATCTTTGATGGGTAAGACAACTTGTTGCATAAGCTGTTAGTTCCTTTACTTTAAAATTAATTTAGTTGCAGAAAACCTAAAAATCGAATATTATAATGTAGTACGATGGTAAACTTAAAGGAGGCGGATTAGAATGAGTAATACTATTATTAAAAACAAGACAATTTCAACTCGTGTAACACCTGACATTAGTGAACGGGCTAAAGCTAATCTAGCAAAACAAGGGTTAACCGTTTCTGAGTATATACGCTTATCGTTAGTTAAAGCGGCCAATAATGAAGTTCGATTGGTCAGCTTTTTAGATTCTCCGGAAGCCTCAGCAGCTAAAAAAGAAGCAGAAACAGGGCAGGTCAAAAATATTGGTTCATTGACTGACTTTGAAGATTGGATCGATAAGTTAGATGCAAATTAAACAGACCAAATCTTTTGAACGTGAATTAAAAAAACTAGTCAAAAAACATTTTCCAATAACTGTCTTGAAACCTTGTTTAAAAGCAATTGTTGAACAAGATGTACTTGTTTTGAAACAGATTAAAGATCATGCATTAAAAGGAAATTGGCGTGGCTATCGTGAATTTCACCCTGCCAGATATGGAAACTATGGTAAAAATTATGACAACTGGATTGTTATTTATCAGCTAGATCATGATGAATTGATTTTGTTATTGGTTGCAACTGGCTCCCATGAAATCTTGAATCAATAGCTATAGTTTAGGGGCACTTATAAAAAAATAAATTAAAATAGCCCCCAATATCTACATTATAGATATTGGGGGCTATTCTTTCAATGTTTTTGAGGGGTTATTTGTGCCTTTTAATCGCCCCTATAAAACAGCCCCCGTTATCTAGTGGATAGATAATAGGGGCTGTTTTTTTGTTTAATGGTATTATAGGTACTATATTAGTATGAATATATTGGAGAAATAACATGTATAAAAACATCAAATAAATCGTCAGCGGATTGGGCGCTTTTATAATTGCCCAATGGCTCTATCATACTCTGTCACAATATCCAAACATCAATATTTGGCTGGCTAGACTGCTTCCTATTCTTATCATTTTTATTGTGTTCTTTTCTCTGCAATGGATAATCAACACATTTGAAAAGTAACCTTATAAATTTTAGTTATTATATTGGGCTGAAACCCTTTCTACAAGCGGACTAGCAAAAATGCAAGCTCGACAAAAACATAACTAAATAATCTATTGCTCTTATGATGATATTTTACCAAACGAGAAAAACTAGTCCGGAATATCAGCATAAGAGCAAGTGTGTTAATCAGTCCGTATTAGATAGTTTTCCGTCGACAATTTTGTAGACATTATCAGAAAACTCTCGCAGACGATCATCGTGCGTGACGATGACGACTGCTTTTTCCTCGTCATGCGCAATATTAGCAAAAAGTTGGCCAACTTCTTTGACACGTGCCGTATCTAATGCTGCCGTAGGTTCATCGGCTAGGATGATCGCCGGGTCTGTATACAACGCACGGGCAATTGCAACGCGCTGTTGTTGACCGCCAGACAATTCGCCAGGGTATTTGTTTAATAATTTTTGAATGCCTAGCGTTTCAATAATTTTGTCAAATCCATCTTGACTGAGGTTATTGTTAGGCTTCACCTGGTCAACAAGTTTGAATTGGTCTGCTACGGTTAAATATGGCACGAGATTGTACGCCTGTAAGACGAAACCGATTTGTTCAAGTCGTGTTTTTTCGGCTTCTTTGGTACTCAAATCACTGATGTCGTGACCATTCAAACGAACTGAGCCGTCTGTTGGTGTCTGTAACCCGCCTAAAATGGTTAGCAAGGTACTTTTACCAGATCCTGAAGGACCAATGATAAGCGACACCTCACCAGCTTTAAACGCTAAACTGACGTCTTCTAGTGCCGTAACTAAATTGGTTTTCTGACCAAATTGTTTCGTCACGTGTTCAAGGGCTAGTTTTTCTTCACGCATCTTTTTAACCTCCAATTACTGATACCGGATCAATCTTACTAATCACACGAATCGGAATGATTGCACCCAGTAACCCGGTTACCATCAATCCGGCCGCAATGAGTCCCATCAATCCCCAATCAAATGCCATTGGTACGCTATCTGGAATCCCAAATTCAGTTAATGCCGATAGTACAGCACCAACGACGATACCAGTTGCCATAATAAAGAACGTCTCAAATAACGTATTTTGGGCCAAGAAACGATTTGGAATGCCTTGTGCACGCAAAACTGCCAAGTTAGGCAATTTTTGAACCGTTAGAATGTAGAGGAAGATGGTAATCACAATCAATGAAATGACAATCAGGAAGCCAATCATGAGACCAAACGTCGCTTTTTGCGGTGTATAACCTGGCAATTTATTGATAAAGGCTTGGTATGAATAAGTCTTTAATGCTTTATCATCGACCGATTGTGACGTTTTTGAAGTAACTACGCTACCTTGGAATTGATCTGACACGCCCTTAATGACACGCCATTGCGCTAACGCGCCATAAATAACAGGTGCGGTGTTATACGTGGCATTTTTCGCATAACCCACGATTTTATATTTCGTATCAGATAACCCAATCGAAATTTTATCCCCCATACCGTAAATATCCTTATCAACTGAGTCAGCGAGGACGACTTCGTTAGCTGCCTTTGGCAAGTGCCCCTTGGTTAATTGTAGGTTTTTAGCGATGTACTCGTCGTTATTCATCCCAACGAATTGTGCGGATTCACGTTTTCCGCCAATTTTCATATTAACTGGTGTAATGCCAAGTGTTGCGGTTTTGTCGTCGCTTAACTGATCCACCTGTTTCGTTGTCAGTAATGACTGTCCGGCATTGCCATTAGCGTCTTTGGTCATTACAAAGGACTTAGACTGCCAGCTGTCCACCGCAGCGGTGTTAGCTGTTGCCAGCCCGAGCGCCAGGGCACTTAAAATGAAAATCAAATAACTGATTAAGACGACGACTGTTAGAATCAAGCCGTACCGTAGTTTTTCTTTTTTAATCTCTCTAATTGCTAAAAACATTTGTTCCTCCTGTATTTGTTGCAGTTCAGCAAACTTACTATACACAAGTATACATGCTCTTATGATGAGATTCCGGACTAGTTTTGCTAGTTTGGTAAAATATCATCATAGGAGCATTTTTATTTATGGTTACACGTTATGAAGAGGACTTAAAAAAGTCCATTGTGGAGATGGTTAAAGCGGGACGACGATCCGATGAATTATCCAAGGAATACGGTCCTTCAGCCGATTCAATTCGGAATTGGGTTAAAGGCGCTAAATCAGTTGAGCTAGAAGACGGTACTGAAGTAACGTCCAAAGAATTCAAACAACTTCAAAGGGAAAATCAGCGATTAAAGGAGGAACTTGAAATTTTAAAAGCTGCGGCGGTGTTACTGGGAAAGCATTAGGACGAATTAATTGCCTTGTCTTCATAGAAGATCAGTTATTGCGACACCGCTTATCAATTATTCTTTCGGCACTGAAATTACCGCGCAGCACCTATTACCATTGGAAAAGATATCAACCTAGTCAACACGAACGTGTTGATAATCAGCTCAAAGAAAAAATTAAATTGATTTGGGAAAATAATTATCGTGCCTATGGTTATCCACGAATAACGATGGTGCTTCGCAAGTCAGGCATCTGTGTTGGGTTAAAACGAATTTTACGATTAATGAGGGAAATGGAGATTCACTCTTTAATGAATCGGCGATTTAAAAAACCTGGCACTCATGTGGATCATTCACAACGCCCCAATTTAATCAAACACCAGCCCAATGCAAGGATATGGCGTGCTGACATTACTTATTTGGAATTACGTCCAGGAACCTGGGTTTATCTCAGTTCTATTTACGAACCAAAGGTTCATCAAGTTCTTGCTTTCAAGATTGGTCGTCAGATGGAGGCGACGTTAGTTGTAGAAACGATTAATCAGGCGCTTGAATATCATCAAAAGCCACAATATTTTCACTCTGACATGGGTTCACAGTACACCAGCAACGAAGTTGAAACTTTACTTGAACGGCATCAGATTAGCCACTCATACTCAAAACAAGGTTATCCTTATGATAATGGGCCAATTGAAGCTTTTCACTCATTGTTGAAGAGAGAGTTTGCCTTTCAAACAACTTTTTCCAATTTTGAGGACTTGGTAATCCGAACCTCAAATTACATCAGTTGGTTTAATTCCGACAGAATTAGAACGAGTGTTTAGAAAAAGATGTGCCATTTATTGACATAGGAGCACTCCCACGAACAACTCAGCGGCTCGTCAACCCAGATCTTTACCCGGTCTACATGACGACCACACTCAGCCAGTTGCAAACTAGTTTGTTGAATAAAATGACGATACTAGCAGATTAACAAACGAACACGCGTAGCAACGACTAAAGCCACTTCTGTACTTAGCGTTCAAATGACCGCTAAGTACAGAAGTGGCTTTAGTTTATATCAAGTAACAGTTAGCTCACTGACCAGTAATTTGATCATGTTCACCCGGGGTCAATATTTTGGTCATCACCGTAATCAAATACGCTTGTTCGCGCTCAATTTCAGTTCCCGGCAATTCCAGTATTAACCGCGCTAGGTAACCGAATAGCTGCGATAACAAACTTTGCAGTATCAAATCATTCGGCCAATCCACAATCAAATGATCTGCTTTTAGTTGATTGATGACACTTCCCATCTGCTTGACCATCTTAGGCGCAATCTGGCTAAGAATCTGTTCGCGTCGTTCGGTGTCAAAAGCTGCCACTTCAAAAATGACCTTTAACTCTTTCACGTTAGCTTTAGCAAATGCAACTCGGTCCGTAAAAATTGCTGTGACGAATGCCTGTAGACTGGGATAACGCTGCCGTAATTTATCCTCTGAAAAATCACTCGCTAAGATTGGCACAATGTGCGCGGTAATTGGTGCTAAGATGGCATCCCGTAAGGCAGCCTTAGTCTTATACCGCCGATAGACCGTCCCCTCCGCAACGCCGGCCCGTTGTGCAATATCACTAGTACTGGTCTGGTCAAAACCCTTTTCAGCAAACAAATCGAGACTTGCCTGGAGGATGGCCCGTTGCTTAGGTGTAATCGTTTCATTCTGACTTAGATCCTGTTGAAAATAATCCCGTATCCGTGGTCGTTCCATATCCTCACACCTTCCGATAACGTTTCATTCCAACAATATTCAACATTGTTAGTACGACCATAAACCCTACTAATATTAACAAATTGACACCAATATCGCCAAGCCCAGCACCCTTTGTCACAACAGCCGTCAACGCATTAGCACCATAGTATAACGGCATGATGTGGGCAATTGCTTGCAACCAACTGGCCATGCCATCGACTGGAACCAACCCAGCAAAAAAGATTTGTGGTACAACAATCAGTGGAATAAACTGAATCATTTGAAATTCTGAGTTAGTAAAGGTGGAAATAAAGATACCCAAGGTCAAAGCCACTAACGCTAATAATAAGTTAGTCAGAAAGACCAGCCAAATACTACCAACTAAGTGAATCTTGAAGACCGTAATTGTAAAAACAACGGTCAGGACAGTCTGAATGATGGCAAAGCCCCCATAACCAATTAGATAGCCCATAATAATTTCACTCCGTCGAATTGGGGTTGCAAGTAGCCGGCTTAGGGTTCCAGTAGTGCGTTCATTCAAAAGTGAAACGCCAGAAATCAAGAACACAAAGAAGAAGACAAAGAAACCGAGAAAGGCTGGCAAAAAGCTTTCAAAGAACGTTGAATCACTACTACCATAAATATAATGAGACTTAGTCGTATAACTGGTTGCTTTAGCTGACTGAGTCGAACTAGACGTCGTGGCTGTGGCTTGCTTGAGTTGCTTTTGTAATTTCTCAGCAGTTGCCTGGTCACCGCGGGCCTGGGCTTGTGCAATGGCAGTCTTCAGCTTGGTCACCGTTGCTTGTGTCTGGGCTGCTGTCAGCTTCTTCAAAGCGGCTTGTTGCGATTCAAGGGCCGCGCGCTGTTTCTTAGTAACGGTCACCAGCGTCTTCATTTTCAACTTGACTAATCCTGATTGTAAACTCGCCTTAATTAAAGACGTGTTGGTTGGATTGCTATTTGAATAAGTAATCGTCAATTGACCATTTTTCTGAGTCAAATAGCCATCTAGATCATGCTGCTTAATCATTTTCCGTGCCTGTGAACTATCATAATGATGAATCGTCACGTTTTTGGTATCGATCACGTTAACCACGGATTGGTCTACATGATGAACACCCAAGCTTGCTACTTGCGTCGTGTTGTTTTGAAATAAGAAATACATCAGCGTCATAATCAGCAATGGTGCCAAAAACATCAGCGCCAAGGTACGCTTATCACGTAACATTTGCTTAAAAACTCGTCTAACGATTGCCATCGTTCGCATCTTGCATCCGCCCCGCTTTCAAAAAGACCTGTTCGATCGTATCTACTGCATACTGTTGTTTCAGTGCCGCGGGTGTCCCCTCAGCAAGCGCAATCCCGTGCCGAATCAACATGAGATAATCACACCGTTCTGCTTCGTCCATGACATGCGTTGTCACGAGCATCGACTTACCGGTATCCTTGAGCTTATTTAGTTCGGTCCAAATTTGTTGCCGTAATTCTGGATCAATCCCAACGGTCGGTTCATCTAAAATCAATAATTGGGGATCCTGAATCAGGGCAATTGCCAACGACAAGCGCCGTTTCATCCCACCCGAATAGCCACTGACCCGCTTGTCTAATTGGGACGTTAAATCAACTAATCCGGCTGCATAATCAATCATCTGTGCTAACTTTATTTTTGGAACGCTCATCAATTGCCCAAACAAGGTCAGGTTTTCACGGGCCGTTAGTGTCTCATACAAAGCGTCACTTTGGGCCATATACCCTACTTGTGCCATTACCGCCCTATTGGGCATCACCGTATCCATGACTTTAACAGTGCCACTATCCACAGCTTCCATCCCTAAAATACTCTTGATCAAGGTGGTCTTCCCAGCTCCTGATGGCCCAATCAAGCCATAAATCATTCCAGCCGGCAGTGTCAAATCAATCTGATTGAGCACTTGCTGATGACCAAAGTGCTTGCTGACCTGCTTGGCGATGACATAATCCGTTGCCATTTTAATAACCCTCTTTCTCAAAGCGAGTGTATGCTCACTCACTTAATGGCCTTAGTATAATCAGTACATCTCGGTTTGTCAACATTAAAATGAGTTATCACTCACTTATTTTGTTTCCGGCCTATTTGTCACCGCATTGCAAACAAAAATGCGCCACCCCGTTGTTGGGATGTCGCATTTTAATTAAATAGCAGCACTGATATAAGCGTTAGCAATGTTTAAGCCTACCGATTTTTTAATATTATTTTATTCATCAATTTCCGGCGCCGACCCAAGCTCTGCCTGAATCATCCAGATTTTCTTCTCAATTGCGGTTTTGAGACCAATGAAAATATCTTGGGTACTGAAGTCTTTTTCAACATCGGATACTTCAATGCCGTGTTGGTAAAGGTCTTCCAAGTAACGATAGCCATCAACTAAGTGTGCGAGGCGTTCTGGGGTTGTTTTGTCCCATTCACCAGGCCAGTCTTGAATCTTAGTGTTTTCGGCCATTTCTTTTAAGGTCGAGTAAGGACTGCCATCAAGCGCAATCAGCCGTTCAGAAATGACATCGAGTTGGCTGTCAATTTCTTCCATGAACTCATCCATCAAGGGGTGCAACTTCAAAAAGTTGGGTCCACGCATGTACCAATGCGTCTGATGGATAATCATTGACATCTGGCTCAAATCGGCAACGAGTTGATTTAATACTGCTTTGGTTTTCGTATATTTCATTAGATTGATCTCCTTTCGATATGGTCATTATAACATAGTGGTAGCTTAGGCTCTGGTGCAAAGTTTGCCTGGCAACTTCATTCTAGTATACTGAGTGACAAGAAACGAGGGATTGTGCGCATGAATTACTTTAAAGGACGCCACTTTCAACAGGATATCATTATAGTAGCCGTTGGCTACTATTTTAGGTTCAGTCTCAGCTACCGTGATATCGTTGAATTGCTACGTGATCGCGGGGTTAGTGTGCATCACACCACGGTCATGCGTTGGGTTCATCATTATGGTCCCATCTTTAAGGCTTTATGGCGCCAACATCAAACCTCCCATACCAAAAGTTGGAGGATAGACGAGACTTACATTAACGTCAAAGGTCATTGGACTTATCTGTATCGTGCAATTGATAGCAACGGTCTGACGCTCGACTTCGAACTGCGAAAGCATCGTGATTATGTGGCAGCCTATCACTTTTTGAAACGGCTTTTGACGACCAATGGTCGTCCTGATCGCTTAGTCACCGATCAATATCGAGCAACACTTAAGGCAGTGAAGCACCTGATGAAACAAGACTACTTGAGCAAATCAGCACACCAATGTTCCAAGTATCGAAACAATTTAATCGAACAAGATCATCGATTCATTAAACGACACCGGGTGCGGTCAGCAAGTTTCCAAAGCATCCGAACCGCTAGTGCAACACTCAGCGGCATTGAAGTCATCCATGCATTACGCAAGAAAACCCGACGAGAGCTAAGCCTCATCGGGTTTTCAGCCGTGGACGAATTAAAAGCGATGGTGCCAGCATAACCTACAACACCCTATCAACAACTAGGTAAAAGGCACACTCTCAGACTATTTGCACCAGAGCCGTTCAAGCCTTATCAGCCGGGAATGAGTGCTGTTGATATTGCCGAAGTACATGATTAAACCGGCCAAAATCGTTACGTTAATTATTTAATAAATTGTTTATTTGTTTGCTTGATAATGATATAATTAAGCTAGATGAAGGAGGCATCAAGATGAAGATTATTACTTTTACTGCTATCAAGGGTGGTGTTGGTAAAACAACCTTGACTTTAAATTATGGTGATTGGTTAGCCAAACATGGTAAGAAGGTTCTATTAATAGATTTAGACCATCAGTGCAATTTAACAACCGTTTTTGAAAAAACACGACGAAACAATACCATCGCTGAAGCGTTTAAAGAAAATGACAATGCTCAAAAAGTAAAAATTGACAGTGTCGGACCGAATCTAGATTTAATAGCCGGTTTTATAGACCTAGATGTTTTAGGAAGTTATCTAGAAAATAACAGTAACAAAGAAATGATGTTGTTCATGTGGTTTAAAAACAACTCCGATTCATTAAGCTTAACCGACTATGACTATATCTTAATTGATACGCACCCAGATTTTAGCACCATCACTAAAAACGCTATTGCTATCAGTAATTACCTGCTTAGTCCCATTACACCCAGTGAACATGGCTACAATGCCAAGTTTGACCTAGAAACACGACTCGAAAAATTCAGAAAATCACTTTTTGACTATCGAACTGGCGAAACTTACGTTGACGCAAAGCTTTTCTTTATCGGTAATATGATTAGACATAATACAAGCATGTCTCGCGATTTGCTAAAACACATAGAAGGCGATGAAACAGTCGCAACTATAATTCCTGAAAGAGAGCTCTTTAATAAAGCTACTGCAAGGCACGCTTCAATATTTGAATTAGCCAATCATGATGAATCCATTTTAAAGCAAAATCAAAAGTTCATAGAACAAGCCGATCATCTTTTTCAAGAATTAGCAAATAAAACCAAGTAAGGAGAGTTAGATTATGAGTTTAGATTCATTCAACCATAAAAAAGACGAAGAAATGAGAGAAAGTTACGAAACTACATTGAAAGACAACAAGAAAGATGCAGTCGCATTTTTGAAAAATATCAGCCGAAAGGAAGTAGAGCGTAAGCGATCTGTGACCTTCTCAATTACTGAAAGTCAACTTAAAAAAATGGATACGGCTGCCCGAAAAAACGGATTTAAAAATCGTTCAGAATTCTTAGCTTCAATCATAGATGCAATTTAGCAGTTAAATAAATAAATAATTAATCAAACAAGTAAATACGCAATTTGTTCGCTTGATTAATTTGTGATTAGGTAAAAACTAGTAAAGTGCACTAAACCAAATACGGTTGCCTGTAGGTAAGCGCTATGCTAGACTAAGATTAATTTAACAACCGAATAAATAGATCAAGCTAAACAGAAAAATCCCCGATTCACGAGGAATCGGGGATTTTAGGTTTAGCAAGTAGCTAATAGCGAGCTACTTAGATTCAGACGATTTAGACCGCCAAGTTAAAATCGTCTGAACATTGTTCTTAATTTGTAGGTTAATTATACCGCAAACCAGTCCTATGGGACAAGTGAAGGATAGTTAAAAACAAATTGAATCCAATGGGCTAAGTGGCTAACCAATGCTATTTAGTCCATTTTTGTTGTTAGAAATTAAAAAAAGTTGCCGTATGGGCAACCCAGAATAGACACATGCCGGTGAATTTACAAAGCCGATCACGTCCAATGTTCGCTTTGTAATTCAGTTAAAGCATATCAGATTTGTATTTTAAAACAAGTCAGATGTTTTAGCAACTCTCTTTAAGACGACGTGTGTCAGTTAAGAAAGGGAGCTTTTATTATGGATCAATCAAACTTCAACTTTACAAATGCTAAAAGGGCCTATGAAGTAAAGTTTTACGCTTTGCCGCAGATCTTACTCCAAGGGGAAAAATATAAGGATCTTAGCGATAGTGCCATTTTACTTTATTCGGTGTTACGCGATCGTCTAAGTTACTCACTAAGCAATAATTGGGTTGACGAAAATAACAACGTATATTTCATATACACAAACAATGAACTAAAAGATTTACGAAACTGGTCAAATAATAAAATCAATAAGATTAAACACGAATTAATGGACGCGAACCTTTTGTATCAAAAACATATGGGGTTTAATCCAAGATCAGGCAAAAACGAACCAAATAGATTATATTTGGCAGATTTGGAAGTAACAGCAAAAGACGTTTATATTAAGCGAGAGCCATTAAAATCGCCTGAACCCCTTGGTACAAGCGGACTTCTCAAAAAGAGAAACCCGCATGATACCGTTGAACCCCTTGGTACAAGCGGACTTCTCAAAAAGAGAAACCCGCATGATACCGTTTCTGATACGTCTGAATCCCTTGGTACAAGCGGACTTCTCAAAAAGAGACAAGATCTAGACTATACTAATAATTTAGATACTAATAGATACAATATAGATACTCAAAAGTTGGACTTTTCCACAGCCCATTTTTCACCAGCAGAACTAGAAACCCAAAACCGAGATTTGGTGACCCATGCTAATGACTTCTTAACTGATGAAGACAGTGGCTTACCGGTTTTCTTAGAACCCGAAGCTGTGCAACTACTTAGTTTTTGGTGCCGTACCCCGCAACAAATGCGCCGGTTTATTGGTATCATCTTGAATGCTAAATATCGAGTTGAAAAGGATCATCAGGACATTGGCGTCATAATTCCACTTGATGATGAGGAACTGAAGCCTTTGATGACTAAAGCCTTGAGACGCTACTTTAACGCCCTTAGAAGCAATGAGAAGCACATCAAGAACGTGGAAAACTACTTGTACGGCACCATGCAAAACCTATTTGGCGTTTGGTGGAATAAACAAGCGGCTAGAGAATATGCGGCCAAACACCCTAACGATGAGCGTGCTTAAAACTAAAAAGCTATATAAGGCCATTTAAGCTGTTTTAAACAGATAGAGCATAATTATATTAAACGAGTTTTAAAATGCGCTTACGGGCACTTTAGGAACGTTGTATAAGTGCCATTGCGGAAAGGACAGCAAACTTAAATTCACAACTTTTAAAGAAGCAGGCTAATTGAGATGATACTCAAAGATTAGTATAATGTGAGTAGTAATAAAAAGGGGGGGCGAGAAAATCATGGCAGTTAAGGAAAAGAAACGCGTACAAGTCCAGATTGACAAAGAATTGGCAGATAATACCGAAGCCGTTTTAAGCCAGTTAGGTCTAAACCCAACTACCGCGATCAATATGTTTTATAAGCGGATCGTAGCTGACGCAGCATTACCGTTTAAACCAGCCCTGAGCGAAGCCGAAAGAGCTAATTTAAGCCTTTTAAAGGCTACCAAAGAGACACCAGTAACAGAGTTCAAAGACGCTAAAGAAGTCGCTGATTGGCTCAATGATCCAGATGAGGACTAATGGCTTATCAGATTAAATAAATTAATAACTTGGAAGTGTGATGAACATGAAAGATACAATCACAATTAATGACTTTTTTGAAATTGCCAAAGAAACTGATTTAAAAGATTTACTTGATAAGTCATTACATGAGCCAGATCCAGAAAAGCGCAAAGTATATGACGCTTTATATACCTACTTTTTAGATAAAAGGCAAGATGAGGTTATTAAGCGAAAGGACTTTGTCCGTTGATAGATAAACCCCAATACATTATTGTTGCTGGTATTAACGGAGCAGGGAAAAGTACGCTATACGATACATTCCCCATCTTGTTTGACAAAACAAAACGGATTAACGCTGATGAACTTTTAAGACAAATGGGTGGCGATTGGCATAAAGATAGTGACAACTTAAAAGCCATGAAAGAAGAAATCAAACAACTACACTATGCTTTAGATCACTAGCAAAGTATTCATGTAGAAACAACACTGGCAGGTAGAGGCAAAGCTCAACTCAATTTGATTGACAAAGCTCACAAAAATGGTTTTGAAGTGACTTTATTATATGTTGCTTTGCGAGATGAAAATTTAGCTATCCAAAGGGTCAACGAACGGGTACAAAAAGGTGGCCACGGTGTTCCAGTAGCAACGATCAAGAAACGTTATCAGCAATCCAAACATAATTTGCCATTAGTGGCCTTTAAATCTGATAAGGTCATGATCTATGATAATAGCGAAAAGTTTACCTCTGTTTATGCAAGAGAGAAGGGACAAGTTTTTAAGAACGATTTGAGGCATTTTCCTTGGATAAACCAAAATATTACTTATCCAGAAAAGGTGCAAAAGCAGTTACAAAATTTTGCAGATCAAAACCCAGAAGTCAAACCAAAAAATGATCCCGAAAATAAAAACGATCGGCCTAGTTATTAGGTTGATCGTTTTTTAATTTATCCGGTTTATGGGCGTTAACATAGTCATCAAATGTTTTTAAAAGTTCTTCGGTTTCTTCGACCGATAGGTTATCAGCTTGAAAGTATTTTTCGAGCAAAGCCCCTTTTTGAATTAATCGGCGAGAACGGGCTTTGCGGGCTTGCCGATTTTCATAGTATTTAGATTGCCGTAATTTAAAATCTTCCCGCTCAATTTTTTGTTTTAAACGCGCTTGCTGTTCGACTAGTTTTTCATATTGATTAGACATGGAATTTCCCCATCTCGTATGGCTAATGATCTACGGACTTTACCTTTAAAAATTCAGAAAATTGCTTAGCTAAAAGCTTAATCTGATCGTTAGACAAATTAGCATAATCTAAATTGGCTTGACTGATGATTTGTTTACCTAGCCGTTGTTCAATCTTATTTTTTTCGTCCTTAATTTTTTGATTAAGGGCTTTTAATTTAGCTTCTTGTTTTTCTAAGTTACTTTGAGACATAACGATCCCTCCAATCATATTAGAAATAATCACCGAAACTATATCATATAAGAAACGTTAAGTCAAAGTATAAAATTTGAAATAGCGAAGCGGAAGGCATACACTAAGTTAAAGTTAAGAGAATCAGCAGGCCGAGTGAAATGAGGTCAATGCGCACTTACACGTCATCTTTGATGACGTTGTGATAAACCCATTAAAACCTGTATTAGAAGTCGCCGATGGCGACAACAAAGTCAAACCCATAAACCCAAAGAAAGGTGGTGACCGACATGGCAATTTTTCATATGAGTTTTAGTAATATTAGTGCTGGTAAAGGACGAAGTGCGATTGCCAGTGCCGCTTATCGAAGTGGTGAAAAGCTATTTGATGATAAGGAAGGTCGCCACTATTTTTATGCCCGATCGATCATGCCAGAAAGCTTTATTTTGACGCCAAAAAATTCACCTGAATGGGCGAGTGATCGAGAGCAGTTGTGGAATGAAGTTGAAAAGAAAGATCGTAAATCAAACTCACGGTATGCAAAAGAGTTTAACGTGGCTTTACCGGTAGAATTAAGTGAATCCGAACAGAAAGAATTACTGACAAAATATGTGCAAGAAAATTTTGTTGATGAGGGCATGGTAGCCGACGTGGCAATTCATCGCGACCACCCAGATAATCCGCACGCTCATGTGATGTTAACCAATCGCCCATTTAACCCCGATGGTACTTGGGGACAGAAAACAAAAACCGAATACATTTTAGATAGTCATGGTAATAAAACTAAGACCCCTGCAGGGAATGTGAGAAACCGAAAAATTTGGTTGGTTGATTGGGATAAAAAAGAAAAAATCAATCAATGGCGACACAATTGGGCGGTTAGTGTAAATCAAGTTTTAGAGCAAAAAAATATTCCCGATCGGATCAGCGAAAAATCATTTATCGAGGAGGGAATAGATGATACACCAACTCAACATGAGGGAATCAATAGTAAGCGGCATGAAAGAAAAGAATTTAACCAACAAGTTAAGAACTATCGTAAGTCCAAAGCTGGCTATAAAAACAACCAAGAAAAAGTAATTAATAGAGGTCATTTAGATAGCCTAAGTAAACACTTCTCGTTTAACGAGAAAAAAGTGGTCAAAGAGTTAAGCCACGAACTGAAAACTTATATTAGTTTGGAAAGTTTAGATGATAAGCGGCGCATGCTATTTAATTGGAAAAACAGTACCTTAATTAAGCACGCTGTTGGTGAAGATGTCACTAAGCAATTATTGACGATTAACCAACAAGAAAGCTCACTCAAAAACGCAGATGAACTCTTAAATAAAGTGGTTGATCGCACGACTAAAAAACTTTATCCAGAGCTTGATTTTGAACAGACAACCGCGGCTGAACGACGGGAATTAATTAAGGAAACCGATAGCGAACAAACAGTTTTCAAGGGTAGTGAATTAAACGAACGTTTAATGAACATTCGTGATGATTTGTTGACCCAACAACTATTGACCTTTACTAAGCGGCCATACGTTGGTTTTAAGTTATTAATGCAACAAGAAAAGGAAGTCAAAATCGAGCTTAAATATACGCTGATGATTCATGATGATAGCTTAGAAAGTCTAGAACACGTTGATCAAGGTCTACTAGAAAAGTATTCACCAACCGAGCAGCAAAAGATTACTCGCGCAGTCAAAGAATTGCGAACAATCATGGCCGTTAAGCAAGTCATTAAAACGCAATACCATGAAGTATTGAAAAGGGCCTTTCCCAAAGGCGATTTAGATGAATTACCAATGACTAAACAGGAACAAGCCTATACAGCCGTGATGTACTATGATCCTGCTTTAAAGCCATGTCAGGCTGAAACAATTGAACAGTGGCAAGCAAATCCACCACAGGTGTTCAGTCCCCAAGAACATCAACAAGGACTAGCTTATTTATCGGGACAGCTTAGCTTAGATCAGTTAGAAAATCATCACTTACAACGGGTTTTAAAGCATGATGGCACTAAACAACTCTTTTTTGGCGAATGCAAAGCCGATCCGACGATTAAGAACAGTCAGATCGAGAAAATCCAAAAGCAGTTAAAAGGGCAACAAGCCAAGGACGACCAGTACAGAAAAGCAAATATGGGGCATTATCAACCGCTAAATTATAAGCCAGTTAGTCCAGACTATTACTTAAAGACGGCCTTTAGTGATGCGATCATGACTGTTCTATATGCTCGTGATGAAGATTACCAACGGCAAAAGCAAGAACGTGGACTGAAAGAAACCGAGTGGGAAATGACGAAAAAGCAGCGGCAACACCAAACCCGGAACCGGCATGAAGATGGGGGTATGCACTTGTAAGATAAATGTAATAATTAAATGGTATCAATGCACCTATTTATGTGCTAAACTAAAGCTAAAATAAAGAAAGGAGAATCCGCATGTGGCAAACAAACAAAAATGGCATAGTTTAGCACAAGCAAGTCGTGAATTAGGACATGGGCGCAACTATGTTAGTGCTTGGTTGAGCAGACATAGAGAAGAGTTTCCGGAAGAATTAATGCTTGGTTCTGGGAAAAGCAAGTTAATATCTGATGAAGGGATAGAGTGGATTAAGAAGCATATAAAAAAAGAGGGCGTCCTCGTCAGCAGTAGAGTTGCTAACGGGGATCAGCACCTAGAAATACGCCTTCTAGGTGTCACCCTCCTAATAATCCATTTTACAGGGCGGGATAGGGGAACGTCCAGAGAACAATTATCCCGATTGATTTAAAGGAGGTGATCCAATGAAAGTAGAAAGCTGGCAGGGCATTAATGGCAAGCTAATTCATAATGGCCAGAAAGCTATCGTGGTTAAAGACGAACAAGAATTGGCGGATCAAGACAAGTTACAAGACCGATTGAAACAGGAAGGTAAACCAATTGACGAGGTACGGAAAGCATTAATCAAAAATACCGTTAAGCGTCAGATTAAGACCGACCCATTAAAAATCAGTAGTTGGTTTAATCGTCATCAAGACAGCAAGAACGCCAAAAAAACTGAAAAGCTAGTTAGTGATAAGCCAACTCATCAATATAAGCAAATTAAAAATGAAATGACCTTTTTTGGTGAGAGTTTCCTGGAAGGCTTCTTAGGTTTCTATGGCTTAGAAGTTGATAACGCCTTAGACCGTTACGAACATAATTTGCATGTCTTAGAGACCCAAGAATTAGGCCAGTCAGAAAAAGAGTATTACTTAGCCACGAGTGAAAACGGCCGCGTCAACTTAGCCACCGATCCATTACCAAGCCAGCAAATTGCCGAGGAACAAATGAACAAGTTCTATCAGCGTGAGCCAGAAGAAACGCAGGCAGAACAAATTCAATTACGAACATCAGAAGACGATAGGAAGGAGGAATAACATGAAGTTCAGCAAAGTAAAAGCGTTAGCAACTACTGGAGCTACTGCGATTTATTTGGGCTTGATGAACGCCCAGGTTGTTTTGGCGGCGGACGGTGGCGAAGTTAAAAGCAAGCTAACCAGCGCTGGTAAGACGATTCAAGGTATTTTAACTGGCTTGGTCGTTTTAGTTGGGATTTGTGTCGCGCTATTTATTATTATCAAAAGAATGCCTGACGCAGACGATCCGCGAGAGAAATCAGAAGTTTATCACGCGGTTGGCCGGGTGGCTGGTTTAGTGGCCTTAGCGGCAGCCATTATCTGGCTATTACCTTGGGTTTACAGCCTATTCACTTAATTTAAAAAGGAGCCTGCCAAATGAAGAAAGGAAAAGAATTTATCTTCCCAGAGAACGTAGATAAAGATTACGGGATCTGGAAAGACTACACCTTGAAGGATTTTGGCTATGCGGCGCTGGCAGGACTAGTGGGCTTAATTTTTATTGCAATCCCACCCTATGGTCTGATCTTAGTCCTGATAAAAATAGTGATTGTTGTCTTAGCCATGACGATTGTCATGGCTATTTTAACAATTCGGCCAGTTGCGGCGCGGAAGAATATTAAAGTGCGGGATAACTTTAAGCTGAAACGCCGCTATGCCAATGGTCAGAAACTGTTTTATTTAAAACCGAAGAAGCGAGGTGAACTAAATGCGTTTGAAGAAGAACAAAACCGCCAATAAATCAGCCAGGCTAGATTGGGATTACCAACCGCCCAAAATCAATGGTGGCAAAGAAACCATTGATGACATGAGCTTGGTGGTGGGTATGTATGGTAATTACGAAGTTACCAAAACGGGTAATCTCGTTGGTATTTTGGAAGTTAGTGGGATCAACCTGGATCTACTTAATGAAACCGAACAGCAAGACGTCTTTGAGGACTATGGCGCCTTTCTCATGAGTACGTTAGGTGAAGGGGTTGATGACACCTTACAGTTCTTAGAGCCGACAATTCCCGTCAATATGACAGCTTATCTCAATGGTCTCAAACGGCGGTATCTCGCTTTACAAAAAGATCACCCCGAGCAACAGTTCAAAATCCAGCTCATAGCCAGTTATTTGGATCACTTTACTAAAGTCCAGGAATCCAAAAACATGACAACTAAGCAACATCTGCTAATCGTTAAGGTGCCAATTAAAGACAAAAGTGTTAAGAGCTTAAACCTAGCGGTCACTCATTTAGACGAAAAGATCGAACAGGTTAAACGAGACATTGAAAATGCGTTAACGGATTTTGATGTGACGGCCAAAGTGTTGACTAGTCAAGAAGTCCAAGAGATTTTAAAGAACTTGATCAATTTTAATGGATAGGGGGAAACAAAATGAATTTTGGTGATAAAGTCATTGATTTGTTCATGCCAACCAAGAAAGAAAGTCAGCAAAATAGTGAACCAGCGGTTAATAAACAAAAACCGGAGGTTGAAGACTTTACAAAGCTGATTGATCGCGATAGCTTGCATTCACTATTCCCGTTTAGCTGGGAACAGTACCCCACCTACGTCCAGTCGGGCGAGAATTTTATTCGGGTGTTAGCGATCGCTGACTATCCCAAGCGGGTTTACGGCAACTGGTTGTCAGAATTGAAGCGCAAAAAAGGCGTTATCGATATTGTGCAATATATCGACAGCGCCAGTAACAATTCAATGATTACCTATTACAAGAAGACGATTCAAAATAAGGAAGCGCAGAAGTTAAATACGTTCGACCCGTATAAAAAGAAAATTCTGCAAAACTATATTGATTCAGCCAACATGCAACTAGATAAATACCTAGATAATTCTACCACATTTGTCTACCAACACATGCTAGTTTATTTACGGGCAAATAGTTTAGCAGAACTAGACGACTTAACCGAAAACGTTAAGAATACGTTGATTAAGTTGCAAATGAAACCTTTAGTACCAGTTAAAGCAACTTTCCAAGCTTTTTGGTCAACAATGCCGATTAATGAAAACTTAATGAGTGATTATACGTATAAGGAGAGCAATACCGAGGTTGCTAGCTCAATGTTTCCATTTGACGACGCAGAAATTCTAGACCTGAAACCAAGAAGTGATATTGAGGGTGTCAACAAGGACACAAATAGTTTAATTGCAGTTGATATGTTGGATCGTAACAAGACCTTGAACCAGAATATGGTTGTTATTGGTACTTCCGGTGTGGGTAAAACAACCTACATGATCCAGAAGATTTTAAGATATGCCATTCAAGACTATCAAATTTATATCATTGATCCAGAAAATGAATATACCAAAATTGTCGAATCCCTAGGTGGGGCAGTCCTGCACCTAACTTCTAATGCTAAGTACAAAATTAATCCAATGCAAATCTTTTCCGAGGAAATTTTGAGTGCTGATGAAGCCGTGACAAATCTTGATGAATTGGTAAAAGATAAAATTCAACGTCTGAAAGGTTTCTTTGAAGTCCTTAAAACCGGGATTACCCAAGTTGAACTGGCAATCCTTGATGATGTCGTTAAACAAGCTTACGTCAACAGTGGCGTTTTGAAATATAGCCGCTTAAAAGAGATTAAAGACGATCAGTGGCCGACCTTATCCAATGTTTATGACGAGTTGGAAAAACTGGCAGATAAGGACGCCGACAAATTCAATCGGGTTAAAGACTTCTACTACATCTTAGGTAGTTATACCCATGGTTCTAACAGCCTATTTGACGGGCACACCAACGTCAACCTAAAGGGAAAGATCATTTCTTTTGATCTAAAACCCCTACAAAGTGAACAGGAAGTCCAATCAGCGGCTTATTTGAATACCTTCCAGTATTTGTGGGACGAAATCACCAAAGATCGGCATAGCCGCAAGAAATTGTTTGTCGATGAATTTCACTTTTTGACTTTGCACAAAGCGGCTGCTACCTTTTTCCACCAAGCATACAAGCGGTTTAGAAAGTACAATGCCGGAGCGATTGCCGGAACACAGCAAATTCAAGATGTGATCGAAGGCACGACAGATACCGGGCAGAACATTGGGGAAGCAATTATTGGGAACTCCTATACCAAAGTGTTCTTTGGTCTTGACGGTAAAGGCGTTGATGATGTGATTACCAAATTGCGTATGACGTTCTCGGATAAAGAAAAGAAGCTACTAGAACGTCGTAGACAAGGCGAAGCCCTGATGATCTATGGTAGCCAGCGTGCCTTTATGCGCGTCGAATTGACCGAAGAAGAACTACGACTAATCGACCCAGAAGCTTACCAAGAAAAATACAACCGTAAGACAGCCGGACAACCGGATTATCAAAAGCGCGTGGTCTTAACACCTAGTGAGATTGACGCCTTGACCACCACCGAGGAGGAAGGAGGGACTTTAAATGAGTAAATCAAATCAGCTATTAAATATCGAGGTTGGCACGTTCAAGCGACAGGGGAACAAATTAATTCTCGAACTCAATCACAATCAGTTTCGATATGACCAGTTGAGTGAGCTAAACGAATTAAAGCAAGCTGATTCCAATTTCTTACAGTTGGTTAACGTGGTTGAGCAAGACCAGAAGGTTGTTTTAACTTATACCTTGCCGGATAAAGTCAGATCATTAAAGGACTTGCCACATGAAAATAAGGCAATCCGGTCAGCGATTGCCAAGGAAATTATGGCGCAAAAGGTGGTTGCTGATAGCCAGTATCACATTGCGTTGAACCCAGCCAACCTGTGGTATTACCCAATGCAACATGTTTGGTACGCCTACCGGGCCAATGAACTCATGCCTTATGATGACAAGCATAGCAATTTAGCCAAATACAAAGCACTGATTCTGTTTTGCTTGACGGGGACGCCCTATGAACGGCTACTAAGCAATCCCCAAGAAGCCTTAGCCAAACACCCAGATGACTATTTACAACAAGTGGCTAAAGCTACGTCGTTAAATGAGTTAACGGAAGTGGTTAACGGCATTGAGGATTTTGTGAGCTATCACGAATGGCAGGCAGTTGAAACGGCCCAACAGAAAACCAAACAACGTTTATGGTTGAGCGTGGCCGGAGTGGCGATTGTGGCCGTTTTGGCTGTCGGTTTAGTCCATAAAAGTGACGAACGGCAATATCAAAGCTTAGCTAACCAGAACCAAGCCCAGGTCACACGATTAAAATATAGCGGTCAAATTCAGACCGCTTTAAATGATCAGAAGTGGTCAGAAGCGCAAAAAGATATGAAACGGGCCGGCTATCCTTCAACTAAGCAAGTCAGTGTCTTTTTAAAGCATCGTCAATACCAGCAAGCCTTGAAGGTTGACCCAAGCCAATTGAATAAGGTTGTCAATGCAGCTTATGACAATAAAGATAGCAGTCAAGTGGCTGATTGGCAGTTGCCAACTAAGGCGACGAGTAAGCAAAAAGATCAATTGAAACTCGAAAAAGCGATTGTTAATTATGATACCAATACGCTTAATAACCAATTATCCTTTACGACGAACGCTGATGTTTTATTGAGAATGGGACAAGCTTTCCTCGCCCATAATGATACGCAAGACGCCCAGACTGTCCAAACCAAGTTAGCCGGCGTGAACAGTCCTAAAGCTAAGTATTTAAAAGCCTTGTTAAGTCTCAATGCCGCTAAGAACGAAGTTAGCGACGCCCAAAAGAAGTTAGATGACGCCAACAAGATTGACGGCAGTAAAGATAAGGACAAAGACAAGAAGGTGGATTCGGCTAAGTCTAATTTAAAGAATGCCCAAAACGATCAGCAAGCGGCCCAAAAAAAGGTCGATCAGGCCAAGCACAAAGCGGGTGATTAAATGCAGGTATTGTCATTTGAATATAAGAAAAAGAAGTGGAAGTTGATTGCTTATATTGTGGGTGGCGCCCTTCTGCTAATCATCTTGCTAATCGCCGCGCTTACTGGTCAATTGCAAGAAAACAGTTGTGATAATTCGACGACCACAGAAACGCAATTAGATAGTAAGAGCATGACGGAAAATGCCAAAAATATTTATGCACACTGGAAACAAAAGTATGGTGCCACCCCACAAGCGGCCGCCGGTATCTTGGGGGTCTTACAACTAGAAAGTCGCCTTGATCCCAAGTCCGTTAATTCCAGTTCCGGGGCCACGGGCTTAGCCCAGTGGTTAGGTGGTCGAAAAGATAAACTGGAAGATTTAGCCCATAAAGAAAATAAACCAGCGACCAATCTCGGGGTGCAGTTGGATTATCTCGACCAAGAATTGAACAGTAGTTACTATGCGTCAAACAAGCAGATTTTTAAATATACGGACGTGCATAAAGCGACCAAATCCTGGTTAATGGATTACGAGGGTATGAGTAAGAACCCGGAACAATGGTATTTAAGCCAAAGATACGGTTATGCCGATCATTGGTATTCCGTGTTGGGTGCAAGTGATCCCGTGGCCGGTAATACGTTAGATAATGCAAGTTCCGGCAATCTGACCGAACTAGGTTGTGATAGTGACCCGAGCTATTCCGGTGGCAGCATTGTTAAAAACGCGGAAAGTATGAAGGGCGACTTCTATTATGTTCAAACTCACCCTAGCCCCGATTTAGGTAGCGATTTAAAGAATCCTAACAAAACCGGTGGGACAGATTGTTCAGGCTTTGTCTGGTTAGCGCTTAATAAAGCTGGTTACAAGGTACCGGTCAACATGGGCTGGTTTACCGGCACGATGGCCAGTGACGCCAAAGGCAGCCATCAATATCTGAAACAGATCAGCGAAAATGACGCGAAAGCCGGCGATATTGTCATCGTCAATCAAGGTGCGGGAGCCGGAAACAACGGGCATACTGCCATTCTGCTAGGCAAATGGCAAGGTAAAGCCACTAAGATCATTGAACAAGGTGGCGTAGGCGACAAGGTTAACGAAAGCACCTTTGGCACCGCCTTTTATAGCTTACTAAGTGGTAGCGATGTAACGTTAGCCCGGCCAATCAAGAAGTAAGGAGGAACCAACAAATGAAGCGTAGCGTGGTATTAAGTATTGCGCTTGGTAGTTTGATCTTAATCATGTCATTAGGGGCGAATGCCTATCAACATAGCCAAGTTAAACAGGCACAACAGCAGATCAGTCGTTTACAAAAACAGAAGCGCCAAGTTAACCAGCAATTGACTAAAGCCAACCAACAAAAGCAGTTATTGAGCACCCAAATTGACAGCTATAAGACCTACCAAAATAATAAAGACAAAAGTCAGGCTGAACTTAGCTTTAATACGGTAGTCACCAAGTTCTTTAAGGTCATGAACAACTTTAAGCCCAAGACCTACGGCCAGCGTAAAGATGGCGTTAAAGACTTGATTTCCGACAAGCTATATCAGCAATACTTTTCAAATAAGGGCACGTATGGTGATAGCAATAGTGTTTCAGCTAAGTTAAATCAACTGAACCTGTATACGCAAAGTAAGCAGGGGCAAAATATGAAAGGCTTGGCCGTTGTCAGTTACGAAAGTAAGAGTGGCGACAACGACTGGCAAAAGGCGACGGTACTTTATCAAGTGACTTTCGATACCACCACGGATCGAATCACTGATGTACAGAATCTTGGGAACAGTTTTAAAGCGAGTGACCTTGATTAAAAAAGTAAGCAAAGCCCTAGCGGTGATCGTGGTGATATTTGCAGTATTAGGCTTTGCAGGTCATAGCTATGTGAACCATGTTGAGAAAGAGAAAACAGTTGTGACGCTGGCTAAGCATTCTGATAAAGTTCTGTTCTTTTACCGTGATGATTGCCCGGATTGCCAAGCTATTTTTCACCAGATTTATTGGCATAACGTCATCAGTCACAACATCATTTTGATTAATATGAATCAACCGAAGAATCGGCATTACATTCAAAAATATCAGCTAACGGCGGTGCCTACCTTGATTAGTGGCAATCAACGGTATATTGGTACCAAGCAGTCGCAAATTAAACGAATCGTAGGTGATTAGAAATGAAAGATAGAAGCATAGCTGTGATTAAAGCTAGTTGGCCGTATCTACTAACGCTAATCATTGGCTTGTATTTAGCGGAGATTTTAGCCGGAGCAGTCATGGCCTTGTCGCGCTATAAACTAACTTTTGCGGATCATATGCCAACGGTGTTAAAGCAGTTAGTCTTACACCCCTGGCACTATTACAACTTGTATTTGGGTCAAAAGAACCCGGTATTAATTATCGTCAGTATCGCTGTGGTCCTATACACCATTTATTTTGCTTTGAAACGCAATAGCAAGCACAAAGCGTGGGAAACTGCGGACACTGAAACCCACGGGAGTGCGACCTGGGGGAATTTAAAAGAATTGAGTGACCATTACTTTAGTATCAATGCCAAAGACCTCACCACAGCATTTAACAAGAGTACTAAGGCAGAAATTCTCAAATCATTAGTGGATCGAGAAAAGTCAGCGAAAGGGGGAGATTAACATGAATGGGACGATTTTAGGGATCGTGGATAAACGGATTGTTTACCAGAATAACAGCACCAAACCCAATCGGAATATCTTTGTGGTTGGGGGACCTGGATCATATAAGACCCAATCAGTCGTCATTACCAACCTGTTTAACGAAACGGAGAACAGCATTGTCGTGACCGATCCGAAAGGTGAATTATACGAAAAGACGGCCGGTATCAAACTAGCCCAGGGTTATCAAGTACATGTCGTCAACTTTGCAAACATGGCGCATAGTGATCGCTACAATCCTTTTGATTATATTCAACGGGATATTCAAGCTGAAACCGTGGCAACAAAGATCGTCCAGAGTGAAAATGCCGAAGGTAAAAAAGACGTGTGGTTCAGTACCCAACGGCAACTTTTGAAGGCACTAATCCTGTTTGTCATGAACCACCGGTCACCAAAGCAACGAAATTTGGCGGGCGTAACGCAAGTCTTACAAGAAAACGATGTGGAAGCCGAGGAAAAGGGTGCAGATAGTCCGTTAGACACCTTATTTCTTGATCTAACCATGTCTGATCCAGCGAGACGCGCTTATGAGTTAGGTTTCAAAAAGGCCAAAGGGGAAATGAAAGCCAGCATTATTGAAAGCCTGTTGGCGACCATTTCGAAGTTCGTCGACAAAGAAGTGGCCGATTTTACCAGCTTTTCAGATTTTGATTTAAAAGAGATTGGCAACGCCAAAGTTGTTCTATATGTAATTATCCCCGTCATGGATAACACTTATGAAAGCTTCATCAATCTGTTTTTCTCACAATTGTTTGATGAATTATACAAATTAGCCGCCGATCATCACGCTAAATTGCCCCACCAAGTCGACTTTATCCTTGATGAATTTGTCAACTTAGGAAAATTCCCAAAATATGAAGAATTTTTAGCTACCTGTCGGGGGTACGGTATTGGCGTGACGACCATTTGTCAGACCTTAACCCAGCTCCAAGCTTTGTATGGCAAGGATAAAGCCGAAAGTATCTTAGGTAATCATGCCGTTAAAATTTGCTTGAATGCCGCTAATGACGTGACCGCTAAATACTTTAGTGATTTGTTAGGTAAATCGACCGTAAAAGTGGAAACCGGTAGTGAGAGTACCAGTCATAGCAAGGAAGAAAGCCACAGCAAGAGCGATAGTTATAGCTATACGAGCCGTTCACTCATGACACCCGATGAAATTATGCGTATGCCCGAAGATCAGAGCTTATTAATCTTTAGCAATGCGCGACCAGTCAAAGCTACAAAAGCGTTCCAATTTAAACTATTTCCAGGGGCTGATCATTTGGTTAACTTGTCACAGAATGAGTATCAAGGACAACCAGAAGCCAGCCAGGAAACCAACTTTCATCAAAAAGTAGAGAAATGGAAAGCAAAATTAAAGGAGACTGCTCAAAAAAAAGCCGCAAACAAGATGTCTCAAACAGAGGAGGAGCAACAGCAGGACAACCTAGACAGCGACTTAGAGAGGGTTTCAAATAAAGATAGTCAAACAGAGGAGCCAGAAGAGGACGACGATAACAACTTACTTGGCTAATGGAGGACATATTAATGAAAAAATATCAGAAATATATAATCGCTGTGATGACAGTGTTGCTGATTGCTGTTGGTCTAACCGCTTGTGGGAAGTCTACAGCACAAGATTTGCAAAGTAACAAATGGTATCTCAACCAAAAAGGTCAAAGCTACAAAACCCAATTCAATAAAAAAACAATGATTATTGAAAGCCCTTTGATGAATGTAAATGCCACTTATTCAGTCAGCAATACTTCCGGTAAAGAATATTTAAAAGTAAATACTGATGATGAGAAAAATCAAAAGTTTGAATTAACTCAAATTAGCGATGGTTATAAGGCTAAAGCAATTAATAAGTCTGCTAAAGCAGATAACGGATTAGGGAGTTTTGAATTGCAAAAAAGGAAGTGATAGAGATGTTTGTTTTAGGTGACATTTCAGGATTGGTTCAGGGAGCGATTGCTAAATTTTTTGAATGGCTACTGTCTGGTTTGTTAGATGGTTTATTCAACATCTGCAAGGCCATCATTGACCAAGCCAATCAAAGCTTGCCGATTGTTAAAACGTGGTATGCCATCTTCCTGTCCTTTGCGACATCGTTAGTCGTTGTGGTTGTCCTTGGGCGTATTGTGATGACAATTATAAAAGAGGCGGACGAAAGTACCGATGTGACTTGGGCTAATATCATCATGGACGGGATTAAATCAGCGGCCGTGATTCCGGTTTTCGTGTTTTTACAGGGATTTATTCAAGGTTCAATTACCTTACCCCTGCTAAAGTATATGTTTAGCTCTGATCAGAAATTCACTGCTAAATCAATTACCGGCATGAATAAAGTTCCTGGGCTAAAAGATGTTGGCATTTCGCTACCCTTACAGATTTTGTTTCTGCTAATCTTCACTGTCGTAACCGTCGTGTTCTTTATCAAGATGTGTGTGTTTGTGGCTGATATGGCTTGGTATAACCTGACAATTCCTTTAGCTGCAATGAGCATGGCGACCGAAAGCTTTGATTACAGTGGTACGTGGTGGAAGAAGTACATTTATTACAACGCCTCCATTATTAGCCAGGTGCTTTGTATGTCATTATCAGTATGGTGTTTCACTAATATGGCTAAATACGGGTTTATCGCTTTTATTGCTTCAATCGGATTCGGCTTTCTGGTGGTCAAAACACCTGACGCCGTTAAAGATTTTTGGGCTTCAACCGGTGTGACTAAGAGTGCTGGTATGGGGGCTATGAGAATGTTTCAAAATTATTTCCGTAGCCATTAGGGGGGGAGAAATAAGTTATGAAGAAAATCGCACACTGGCTATTGGAAAAAGCCAAAAAAGGTATGCGAACCGACCCTTTTACAACACCTTCACGGCGGACTAAGTTGTCTTACTATTTTGATAACTTAGTTAGCATGGTCTTCTATATAATGGGAATTTACCTCATGTTAATGGATTTATACCAAGAGCTTTTCACGGCGAACCATACCGATTTTTTAGGAACTGCGCTAATGGCCTTAGTTTTACTGCTGGGTGGCTTATTATTCCGTTGGTCAGCCTATGCAAATCTCAAAGCCATCAACCGGTATCAACATTATTTGAAGCAACAATCGATAGAGCAACAACAAGCATTACGCCGGCAAGAATGGTTAAAGTCGGCTGAACAAGGCAAAACAGAATTAGAACAAAAGCTGAATCATAAGGAGTGAACGAACATGACCACTGTTATCTTAGCTGAAAAACCCAGTCAAGCCCGTTCATACGTCCAAGCCTTCCAAAAGAGCACAAAAAAACAGGGTTACTATACGGTTAGCGACCCTGTTTTGCCCGAAAATACGCTTGTCACGTATGGTCTCGGACATTTAGTTGAACTAGCCACACCGGATAAATATGATCAGAAATATCAGCAATGGGCCCTATCTAATTTACCGATTTTCCCCAACAAATACAAGTTTGAAGTGTCAGCTAGCAAAAGAACGCAATTCAAGATCGTTAAAGACCTGTTAACGAAGGCCGATACCATTATTGTTGCCACCGATAGTGGCCGAGAGGGTTCTAATATTGCCTGGTCGATCATGAGCCAAGCCCAGATTGATGTTAAAAAGAAGACCATTAAGCGTCTATGGCTGAATAGTTTGGAAAAAGACGCCATTATTACCGGCTTTAAAAATCTTGGTGACTGGCACAAAGACTATTTGGCTTATAAAGAAGCCCAAACCCGTCAAATTAGTGATTGGTTGATCGGTATGAATGGTAGTCCTTTATATACTTTGTTATTAAGACAAAACGGGGTACGCGGGGTATACTCAATTGGTCGCGTGCAGACGCCAACCTTGTATATGGTCTATCAAAGAGACCAGGCAATCAAAAACTTTAAGCCGGAACCCTATTTTGAACTAAATGCTGAAATTCTTGCTAATCAGCAAAAATTCGTCGCAAAATTAGACCCCTATCAGCGATTTAAAGATGAAGCAGGACTAATAACATTCATGCAAGCTAAGCACGTTCAGAAAGGCTCACAGGCCTGTTTAATCAAGGACGTCCAAAAACAAGACAAAAAGCGTGCTAGTCCCCAACTATTCTCACTATCCAGTCTCCAAAGTGCCATGAATAAACGTTATCACGCCAGTGCCAGCCAAACCTTAGCGGCCATTCAAAGTTTATATGAAGCCAAGTTGCTGAGTTATCCCCGAACGGATTGTGCTTATATCACTGATGAAGAATTTGATTATTTAGTGGCTAATCTGACGAAGTATCTGAATTTGGTCTCTAAGCCAGTCGCTTTAACCAATACCACTCCGAACAAACGCTATGTTGATGGGAAAAAAGTTGAAGAACACTATGCCATTATTATGACTAAAGTCGTGCCGACGAAAGAGAAACTAGCCAGCTTGCCTAAATTACAGCAACAAGTCTATGACCTGGTTTTAAGGACGACGTTAGCGATGTTTGCTGATCCGTACGAGTACGAGGAAACCACCATTATTACCCAAGTTGGTGACGCCAATTTTAAAGCAACCGGTAAGGTCCCAACTAAGCAAGGCTGGCAAGCTTTATTTGATGAAACCAAAACCGAGCAGCAAGAAGTAGCAACTTTACCGATCGTTCACCAAGGCGACCAAGTTCAAGCGAATCTGCAAACGCCGCAAAAGGAAACAACACCTCCGGTACCCTTTACCGAAGGTACCCTGATTACGGCCATGAAGACCGCTGGCAAAACGCTTGATGATGAAGTAGCCCAGGCGATTCTCAAAGATGTGCAAGGCATTGGGACAAGTGCGACCCGGGCCAATGTGCTGGAAGTGTTAAAGAAACGCGGCTATCTCGTCACCGAAAAGAACAAGCTCCACGTCAGTGAGGCCGGAATCACTTTATGTAAAGCAGTCGAACTCGAACCCTTGCTAACTAGTCCAGAAATGACAGCTAAATGGGAGCAAGCGTTACAGCAAATCAGTACCGAAGAACGCACTCCGGATAATTTTTTGAGCCAAATCAAGAAGTTTGTGGCGAAGTTAATCGCTGATGTTCCCACACAATTAACCGGCAATGCAGCCATTAAGCAACAAATCAATCACCAACAGCAAGCACAAAAGTCCGCCGAGGTCTTCTTAGAAACACCGCAAGCGACCGTTTTAAATAAACAGAAGTTTTATATTGTAAAGCCTAAGCAAGGCGAAGACTTTACCCTGCCCAAGAAATGGAGCAGTAAGACCCTCGGGAAGACCGCGATCAAAGCACTGGTCACCAAAGGGGAAACCAGCAAACTAAAGGGTTTCAAGAGCAAAAAAGGAAAGTCGTTTGACGCCAAGTTAAAGCTTGACGGCCATAAATTAAGTTTTGATTTTGATTAGAACCTGCCTACCGCCCTACACTACGTTCCGGTTGGTTAACCCGTCATTTAGGTTCACTTTTACAATCCCAAAAGTAAACCTGAACAACGGGTGAGATTAACAAAGCAAAGGAGATCATAAAATGAACAACGAATTAGCAGTTTTAGCCAGTGAATTACCCGTTTTGCAAGCTAAAGGAACCTACAAGTATTTAAAAGAAATCACTGGTAACGGCGCTTATTATCAAGTGGCTTGGCAAAAATTAGCCGATGGCTACATCGCCCTTTATGGCACGACCCCAATTCAAATCAACGTAGCCCCTATATTGAATGATATTTTTGAAGATGAGGAGGGGTAGGCAATGCCGAGTAAAGCAGACGTTAAAGCCTGGAAAGCACAATTAGTCGCCCAAGCCGAACAACAAATCCTAAAATTAACCGATAGTGACCGATTTAAACAGTATCTTAATACCCTGGCTAAATTTCATCATTATAGCGCCAGAAACATTGATTTGATTTATGCGCAAAATCCGCAAGCCACTCAAGTCGCGGGCTTTAAGCAATGGCAGACGGCTTTTAACCGCACCGTCAAACGAGGCGCAAAAGCGATTCGGATTGCGGCCCCGATTATTAAGAAGTTAACACCAGCCGAGAAAAAGCGTCTTGATACCACCGATGAACGCGCCATTGTCGGTTACCGTTATCTACCCGTCTTTGACGTGTCACAAACTAGCGGTGAGCCAGTTTTAAGTGCCAAGGATTTTGTCAAAGAAAATTTAGCCGATCATCAGAATGTAACGAGCTTGTATAACGCGTTCAAAGACTATCTCAACCAGCAACCCGACCTTAAAGTCAGTGAAGTGCCTTTAGCGACGCTAAATGGGGCTAAGGGGTATTTTCAACCCAGCACTAATGAAATCGTCATTGGTGGCGATGAGCCCAATAATGCTTTAAAATTGAAGACGTTATATCATGAATATGCGCATAGCCAGCTACACGGATTAAAATCAGCCTTTAAAGATCGGCCACGAGCTTATCAGGAAACCCAAGCCGAAGCGGTCGCATATGTTGCCATGCAAAACATTGGGGTTGATACAGGCAATTACTCCCTCGGGTATGTAGCTACCTGGGCCAAAGATAAAGCCGTGATCCATAGTGCTTTAAGTGAAATCCAGCAAGTTAGCAACAAAGTGATTGAGCTTAGTGACGGGTTAACCAAACAATTAGGCTTACAAGAAGCACAAAAAGAACCTGAGCATGATTTAAAAAAGCTATCAGCCCAGGATCTTAATAAGTCCTATCAAAGCTTGCAACAACAAGTTCAGCAAACGACTAATTCACAACAAAAAGCACAATTTAAAAACCAGTTACATGAGATACACGAAGAAATCAGTGAGCGAACGCAAAAGCAGCTACAAGCATTTGCTGAACAGCATCCAGAAATCAAACAACCAGATTCTGAACCTGATCAAAGCCTAAAACGTTAGCCAGTTTTTAAGGGACATGCTATAATGGAAACAGAAAAGGAAGCCCCGCCGAAAACAGGACTTCCCACGCAAGCCGCTTCAAAGGCGGTGGCATAATTACAAAACTATATTAATGTCGTCCCGTAACTCGCCAAAGTTATAATCGGGGCGGCTTTTTTATTTGTGGTGCTTGTCGATATAGCTGAGTAGCGCGATTAAAAACGTGCCAAACAGCAACATCAACGAGAGTGTCTGGAAGACGCTCATTGACTGTGAAACCTTCCTGAAGATTATTCCATGTTCCCATGGGCCTCACCTCGCAAGGGAAAAGACAGCCACCGCCCTTAAAACTTCTTACTTGATCTATTATACAAGGAAATTGAGCGATGCCCAAGTAAAAGAATGATTTGCATTGAATGAGAAATGAATGATCAAGATATTTACTGAACTTGGTTGTATATATTACTGTTAAAGTGATACCACCATGGCAGATTTCCCTGTTTGGTGGTATTATTTTGCCCTTCCAATATTGTAATTCTCAATAATTACATTTGACGTTTTATGAATTACCTGATATGATTGCATCATTCCATAAAGTAATTCACTAGAATAACAGGAGAAACAAATGAAATTTACAAAAAGTAAGCTTGGTAACCTTGCGGATTTTACCACTGGAATCTTATTACCAAGAATCAAAGATCCTATTGATGAAAAACCTAGTCAGAGAATGATATACAATCCATTGTCGAGGTCAGTTAGATATATCCATGGTGATTCTGAGTTGCCGTTAATCACCACAGATCAAATTGGAATTTCAATGCTGCAACGAGAAGCCTATCTAGTGGAGAAAAAAGCTTTTGTAGACGAGCAAATATTGACTGCAAACTTTACCGCAGTAACACTAGATAGTCGAGTAAAACAAAGTTACTTTGTTTGGTGGTTTAACCACAGTATTGAAGCACAACGTCAACTGGAAGCATTGGGACAGCTAGGACGTCGAGTAATATTAAAAGATTTACGTGAAATGACTATTTCTATACCAAACTTGTCGTTGCAACATGACATTGGGGAACTTTATGTTCTGAGTCAAAAACGATCAATAGCGTTAAAACGAAAGGCTGATTTGACTGAAGAACAAGCACTACAATTCATTAGGCAGCATATGATGGAGGAAGGTTAACTATGGATTATTCACAATCAGTTGAAACAGCGAAAAGAGCTATCTTGAGTATTAGCAGTCAATACCGGGACCTATTTGACGCTAATTCGATTGTAACAACTTTATTTGATCTCGTTTATTTATACGAAATAAATCCAGCGTATGCTCAACTCCTTAAGCAGAAGGGCATGCATATTGAGGCACTTAACAAGCAGCTACATGCTATTGCTAAATCTGATGAAACTCAATTGGCAGTAATTGAAGATCTTAATGAAAGCATTCAACGGATATTGTTGCTAAGAATCGGTAAGGACAAGCAACTGCAAGTCTTTAATGAAATTTGTGAAAGCACATTACGTTTGGTTAGACAACAATCTGATCGCTTTGTATTACTTAAAGCCATGCAAGATGCATACGTTGACCTTGAATCAAGGCTAAATGGGAGAACTAATACGCCTGATCAGATTAATGTTCTGATGGCTCAGTTAGCAAATCTATCTTTTGACGGGGACGAACCAGTTAGAATATATGATTCTACTTCTGGATGGGGCGGCTCTTTACTTGAAATGAGACGTGTTATACCGAATTCACGGAAAGTTAGATTGTTAGGACAAGAGTTAAATGCCAAAGCATATCTTTTCTGTGAAATGGTGCTAGGCCTATTAGACGATGACAATACAAGTCATGCACTGAATAATGGTGATGCACTTGTTGCCGATTGGCCATTTGGTGATTCAGGTGCCGACGTTATTATTAATGATCCACCTTACTCAATGAGGTGGAATCCAGACCCAAACCTTCTTGAAAGGGGTATTTATCATAAAATTGGAGTATTACCACCAAAATCTAGAGCAGACTTCGCCTTTGTACTGCATGGACTGGCCCATTTAAATGACAATGGAACAATGGTGATTCAGTTACCGCATGGTGTTCTATTCAGAGGATCAGCGGAAGCAAAAATTCGTCAGTACTTGCTTGAACGCAACTATATTGAAGCAGTGATTGGTTTGCCAGCTAATTTACAAAGCACAACTGCAATCCCAACTATGATTTTAGTATTACGGAAGAATCGAAAACGCAAAGACGTATTGTTCATTGATGCAAGTGATGATGAGGTTAAAAAAGCACGTTCACGTGATTTGTTGTCAACTTCAGCAGTTAACAAGATTGTTGAGACATATCACAAATTCGTTAGCATTCAGCGATATGCGTATGTAGCTACACCGAAAGAGATCATTGAAAATGATTATAATTTAAACATTCCACGCTACGTAGATACTTATATCCCGCCTAAGCTAATTTCTGTGTCTGAGTTGGAAAATAAAATAGTAAAGATCGATCAGCAATTATCAACCCTAGAAGCTGATAGCCGACTTATCATGATGAAGTATCAGTAGAATAGTGCGACTGTAAATGTATTAGTTTTTAGAAGTTTAACATTTAAAGAAAAACATTGGAGGAACTATTAATGCCAGTAAAGAGTAATGAATTAGGAATTGAAGACAAGCTGTGGAGTGCAGCAGAAAAGTTACGAGGCTCAATGGACGCATCAACGTATCGAAACGTTGTTTTGGGATTGATTTTCTTAAAATATGTATCAGATACATTTGAAGAATTGCATGCAGAATTGTTAGCTTCTAATTATCCAGAAGAGGCAGAAGAACGCGATAGTTACGATGCTAAAAATGTTTTTTGGCTACCTTCAGAGGCACGTTGGTCAGTAATTGCTGCCGCTGCTAAAACACCAGAAGTTGGCACTACAATTGATAAAGCAATGGCTGCAATTGAGCGTGAGAACGCTAGTGTAAAGGGGGTATTACCTAAAAATTATGCTTCGCCAGATTTGGCTAAGGAAAATCTGGGTGAAGTCATCGATTTGTTCTCGGACGTTCAGGTTGGAAATGAAGAATCTCGAAAAAATGACGTATTAGGCCGCGTATACGAATTCTTTTTACGTAAATTTGCAACTAATGGAGATGGTGAATTCTATACGCCGCGTTCCATTGTTAGAACACTCGTCGATATGATTGAACCGTTTAAAGGCTCGATCTATGATCCTTGTTGCGGTTCTGGTGGCATGTTTGTGCAATCTGAAGAGTTCGTACGTGAACACCAAGGAACTATTCTAGACTTGTCTGTTTATGGACAGGAATGGAATCCAACCACTTGGCGCTTAGCTAAAATGAATTTAGCTATTCATGGCATTGATAACAACTTAGGCCCTCGTAATGGTAATACACTATTAAATGATTTACACAAGGGCGAACGCTTTGATTTTGCCTTAGCAAATCCGCCGTTTAACGTAAAAGACTGGGGAGCTGAGAAGGTTATTGACGACTCACGCTGGCATTGGGGGACTCCTTATGATGGAAATGCCAATTATGCTTGGATTGAACACATTTTGAGTAAATTGACTCCCGATGGTAAGGCTGGCATTGTTTTAGCAAATGGCTCGTTATCAACATTGACTAGTGATGAGAAGGCTATTCGTCAATCACTGCTCGAGGATCATAAGGTTGATGCTATCGTGGCAATGCCAAGTCAAATGTTTTATTCCGTATCTATTCCAGTTTCTTTATGGATATTTGATATGAATCAAGCATCGCCTAATGAACGTGACCGCCAAGGAGAGACTTTGTTTATTGATGCCCGTGAATTGGGATCAATGACAGATCGAACCCATCGCGAATTTACGCGTGCTGATATTAATGAGATTGCCGATACCTATCACGCTTATACGGGAACCTCTAAAAAAGCGTATCGAGATGTCCCCGGCTTTTGCAAAGCTGAAAAGTTGGAAAATATTAAGGCTAATGATTATGTTCTAACACCTGGTCGATATGTCGGATTAGCTGCAGAAAAGCAAATGTCAGAAGAAGAGTTTGATGCTGAAATGACAAAGTTAAGCGGTGAATTGAAAAAACAATTTGATAAGAGTGATAAGCTGCAGAACAAGATTTTGAATGTGTTAAGAGGTATTGGGTATGGAGACTAAAACTGTGAGACTTGGTGATTTTGCAACTTTTGTTAATGAAAAATGTTATTTGAATGAAGCCTCAAGAAACACTTATGTGAGCACAGAAAATTTAAAGCCAAATAGGTTAGGTGTATTTTTCCCAATTACTAAATTGCCACGAACTAATAAAGTAAATACTTTCGCTAAGGGGGATATTCTTATTGCGAATATTCGTCCGTATTTTAAAAAGATTTGGCACGCTAATATAGCGGGTACCCATTCGACAGATGTATTAAACATTAGGTCTAATTCAAAACAGTTATTACAGTCTTATCTTGCGGTGGTATTATCAGATGATCGTTTCTTTGACTATATGATGGCAACATCAAAGGGCACGAAGATGCCACGTGGAGATAAAAAAGCAATTATGGATTTTAAATTTGAATTGCCAAGTTTTAAAGACCAAATAATAATTTCTGACTCCATCTCTATTATCAATCAAAAAATTGAATTGAATCAGCAGATCAACAAGAACTTGCTGCAGATGATGGAAACTAAATGGCGAAAACAATTTGAAGGACTCGATGCTAATCAAGGGCATTTCACTGACTTAGCTGATGTTGTGGCTGGTGGCACTCCAAGTAAGAAGCAATCTGAATATTTTGGTGGGAATATTGCATGGATTACTCCAAAGGACATGTCTAAAACAACAAGGGTTTTTATTGAGCATGGAACATTAAATATCACTAAAATAGGCCTTAATAATAGTTCTGCAAAACTTATACCAAAAGGAACTATTTTATTTAGCTCACGTGCTCCTATTGGTTATATTGGAATTGCAGCAAACCCAGTTTCTACAAATCAAGGTTTCAAATCTCTTGTTCCAAAACGAAAAGAATTCACTGAGTATTTATATTTTTTATTAAAGAGATTAACCCCGTTAATTGAAAATATCGCAAGTGGTTCGACTTTCAAAGAAATATCTGGTGCGGGAATGAAATCTGTAGACTTTCCATTACCAACTTCTGATATGATTGAAGCTTTCCATCATGAAGCAAGATCATTATTCGACTTAATTAAGTGTAATGAAAAACAAAGTCAATATCTAAATTTTATTCGGAATTTGATTCTTCCCAAGTTACTGTCCGGAGATATCAATCTATCTGGTATTGAGGAGGCGATAAAGAATGCCTAAAATTCAGCCGTTTACTAATGAACAAGATGTTGAAGAAGGAGCAATTGACCTTATTGTCTCTCTTGGCTACACAGATTTACGTAGTGCTGAATATAATCGGCCTAATATTCAGGTAGATAGCGAACGCGATAGTGACCATCAGAAAATTGTACTTGAGCCAAGACTAATGGCTGCATTCAAACAAATAAATCCTGGTCTGCCGCATTTTGTTTATACAGAAGCATTACGTCAGTTTAAAAGCATTCCAGACGGACCAGATTTAATGGCAAATAACCATCATTTCCACAAGTTACTGATTGAAGGCGCATCAGTAACTGAAAATAAAAATGGACAACCACACACTTATTCTGTAAAGGCAGTTGATTTTAACAATATTGCAGTCAATGATTTCATGGTGACAAACCAGTTCACAATAAAACAAGGAGGCCGTAATCGCAGACCTGACATTACGATCTTTATTAATGGATTGCCTGTAGTGACTTTTGAGCTGAAGAACCAAGCTAACGAGAATGTTGGGATTGAAGATGCTTATAATCAATTACAGACCTATAAGCAAGATATTTCTGATTATATGGCCTACAACGAAGTCCTAATTGCTTCTGATGGCGTTAATGCAAGAACAGGCTCCCTTTCAGCCGGGTTTGATCGGTTTATGCAATGGCGATCACCAGATCATCGCGATTCTGATTTGCCGGATTCATATGAACTGGAAACTATGATTACCAATATGCTGAAACCCGCTGTCATTCTAGACTTAATTCAGAATTTTATTATTTTTGAATCTAATGACGCGAAAACATCTAAAATCTTGGCAGCCTACCATCAATATTACATGGTTAATAAGGCAGTGGCTCGTGCTGCTAAGACTTTGCAAGACCCAAAAAATAATCGCATCGGTGTCGTGTGGCACACACAAGGATCAGGTAAATCGTTGTCAATGGTCTTTTTCTCAGGGATTGTCAGCCGAAAAATCGGGAATCCAACAATATTGGTCATCAATGATCGCAACGATCTGGATGATCAACTGGAACAAACCTTTTCAGCAGCGCATGATTATCTACGGCAAACACCTAAGCAGGCTAAGTCACGGACAGATACACGTGATCTGCTAGCAACCAATAGTGGAGGTATCATCTTTTCCACCATTCAGAAGTTCTCACCTGAAGATGGTGAAGATGCTATGCCAGTATTGACTAGCCGCAGTAATGTCATTGTCATATCAGATGAGGCACACCGTTCGCAATATGGTATGAAAGCTCGTTATACCAAAGACGGAGTTAGATATGGTTTCGCACAATATTTACGTGATTCGTTGCCAAATGCTTCGTTTATTGGCTTTACAGGGACACCAATTAATATCGATGATAAGTCAACAACAGGGGTGTTTGGTGATTATATCGATGTTTATGACATGACACAGTCAGTTCGTGATCATACAACCGTTCGAATCTTTTATGAAAATCACGTTATTCCCTTATATGCTGACCCAGAGGTACAGCATAAGTACGAAGCTTTAATAGACAAAGCAGGGCAAGACGATCCTGAAGTTACTGATGATCAGAAAAGAAAAGCTGATTTTACCAGCTTGGAACGGTTAGCTGGGGCAACTAGCCGTTTAAAGGCCTTAGCAAAGCATTTTGTGCATCATTTTGAGACTCATCAAGCAGTACAATTTGGCAAAGCTATCATAGTTGAAACGTCAAGGCGTAATGCAGTTAAACTTTTTAATGAGATTGTTAAGTTGCGGCCACTGTGGTATTCAGATGATTTAACTAAAGGAAAAATCAAAATTGTTATGACATCAGATACCGCTGCTGACGGTCCTGAATTAGCCAAGCATCATACTAATGCTAAACAGCGAAGAGCCCTCCAGCAAAGGATGAAAGATGATAATGATGAACTAAAAATCGTTATTGTCGTAAATATGTGGCTAACAGGTTTTGATGCGCCTTCGGTTAATACAATGTATGTTGATAGACCAATGCATGGGCACAATTTGATGCAGGCTATTGCACGAGTTAATCGAGTTTTTCGAGATAAAGACGGCGGACTAATTGTTGATTACATTGGGATTGCTGATAGTTTAAATCAAGCGCTTAGACATTATTCTAAAAATGATCGTGATCAAGCTGGAATTAACGTTGATAAAGCAGTGTCATTAATGAAATCTAAGTACGATATTATCATCAATGATTACCTGTATGGTGTTAATTATAGTGGCTACAATAGTGATATACGTGGTAAGCGTCAAGAATCTTATCGATTAGCACTTGATGCTGTAGTTAGCTTAGATAAAGAACAGCAAAAAAAGTTTGCGGATACTGTGGTGCAACTACAAAAAGTTTACGCACTTGTGGTAACAAGCAAGCAGGCACAAGCAATTTCTTCAGAAGTAGCTTTCTTTGGTGCTGTCAAAAGTGCATTGATGAAGATTTTGCAAGCAGTGAGTCCACATGATAATCCTGTCACAAATAGAGAACTAAATTTGCGATTAGATCAGCTTGTAAACCAATCAGTAATAGCTAAACAGCCTGTTGATTTATATAAAGAATTAGGGCTTGAACGACCAGAACTAAGTTTACTGTCCGAAAAATTTTTAGATAGTATCCAAAATATGCCAGAACAAAATTTGGCAGTGAAGTTATTAGAGCGATTGCTTAAGGGTAAAGTTAGAGCATTGACTAAGGTTAATCTAATTCAATCACGGAGGTTTGGTGATATGCTTGAAAACAATATTGAAGCATTAAATCAACGTGGGGTGACGACTGAGATTGTTATTCGAAAATTGATTGAATTAGCTAAAAATATGCAGGAAACAGAAGCAGCTGGCGAAAGCTTAGGACTGAGTGCTAATGAACAAGCGTTTTACGATGCATTATGTGATCAAAAGACCGCTGTGCAAGTTATGGGTGAAGATACGTTACAAGAAATTGCCAAAGAATTGGTAGGAACTGTGCGTAAATATGCATCTACTCCTGACTGGGTTCAAAGGAAGACGACACAAGCCGCTATGCGGCAAGCTGTCCGCCGTATGTTAAAAGATCATGGGTACCCGCCAACATTTGCACCTGCTGCAGTAGATACCATTATTGAACAGGCACAGACAATGGCATTTGACAATCACAACTAGATACATTCATATGAACAGATAATTTCGTGCAATCATGTTATTGATAAGTAGCAAATTACAAAATAGGTGAAAACATACCTAATAAAAATTGGAGAGTGATTACAATGATTAAACATCAAGTATTTTTCAGCTTTGAATATAATAAAGATAATTGGCGGGCTAGTCAGGTGAAGGAAATGGGAGCTGTAAGTTCATCATCTACGTTTTCTTCAAACGATTGGGAAGAAGTCAAGCAAAAAAATGACGCAGCAATTAAAAAGTGGATCGATGACCAAATGGCAATGAGGGCATGTTTAGTCGTTCTTGTAGGGAAAACTACTTCGTCAAGAAAATGGATTAAATACGAAATTGAACATGCAATGTCTTTAAATAAGGGGATTGTTGGCGTATATATTCATGGGCTTAAAGATATATTAGGAAACCAGACCACTAAAGGCGCAAACCCTTTTTACAACGTACAAACAATTAATGGTGATCGACTTTCGAAATATGTTCAATGTTATGATACTCCCTACTCTACTAGTAAGTATGTTTATTCTGACATCGAAGAGAATTTGCCAGATTTAATAGATGAAGCAATTAATAATCGCTTTGATTATTGAAATGAATTTTATGAATCAACCAAGTGTTGTTTAAACATCTTTAAATGATGCTGATTACTTTCAGGAGGGGATATCAAGAATGGCAGATATTATTGGTGAAATTTCAAAGGAAGATTTTGTTAAGGGATATGCATTAAATATTCAAAAAAAAGAAGCAGCTATTTTTGTCGGTGCAGGGACATCTATGCCTTCTGGAAACCTCAGTTGGATGGAGCTTATAAAACCTCTTGCTGATGCTTTGCAAATTAACATAAATTCTTACAACGATTTAGTGGATATTACTCAATACTTCTTGAATGACCAAGCAGGTAATCGTAACTTTATTAATGACAGAATTTTAGACTCCATATCTGATCAGCAACATGATAATAAAACGTTACAGGCAATTGCTGAATTGCCGGTTTCTACCTTTTGGACAACTAACTATGATCACCTACTAGAAAAATATCTTGAAAAATCTGGCAGAAAAGTAGACACCAAAAGGAATGATGCTTCTCTTACAAATAGTATTAGGGGGCGCGATGCTACTGTGTTTAAAATGCACGGTGACAAAGATGACGTTAATGATACTGTAATTACTAGAGATGACTTTATGAGCTATGATGAAAAGCACCCCAACATGTCCACCGCACTACGTGGAGATTTTATTAATAAAACCTTTCTTTTTATTGGTTATAGTTTTAATGATCCTAATTTAAACTATATTCTAGGAAAGGTAAAGAGAACAAATACTACAAATCAACGGCGACATTTTTGTATTGTTAAAAGAATTCAGAAAAATGATCCTATATATCAAGATAATGATCAAAAGTTTCAGCAGGATGAAGTATTGCAAAAATATAAAGTGGCTGATTTAAATGGTTATGGAATAAAAACGGTGTTTGTTGACTCTTATGATGAGATACCTAGTATTCTTCAAGACATAAAATTAAAATCACTTTGTAACAATGTTTTTATATCTGGAAGCATTGAGGACTACAAAGACTTCGATAAATCAAGTGCAGACAAATTAATATTTAAGTTAGCTTACTCTTTAGTTGAAAAAAACTTTAAAGTTATTTCTGGTTTCGGTTTAGGGGTTGGCGATAATGTTATAAACGGTGCTTTACAAGCAATTGATGACTCTGATCATAGGTCCTTAGATGATAATCTAAGCCTTTTCCCTTTTCCGATGGCAGATACTAATGAAAGAACTGATGAGATAAGAGCGCGTTGGGCAAAGTATAGAAACAAAATAATATCTGAATCAGGCATTTGCTTATTTCTATTTGGAAACAAAAAAACAGTCGATGGTAAGACTGTTCTTGCCGATGGTATGATGGAAGAATTTGAAATAGCCAAATCAATGAATAAATTCATAATTCCCGTTGGCTTCACAAAATCTGTAGCTCAAAAATTATGGGATAAATTTAACCATGAGTTGCCAAATTATTTAAATCCAAAGGATTTTCAGAAACTTGAAAAAATTACAGAAATATCAGAAAAATCAATAAATGAATCTGTTCAGACCATTTTGAAATTGATTGAACAACTTAACCCTCAAAATAGCTAAGATGAAAAATAACAAGTCGATCAAGTAACAAACGCTAAAGAAAAAGATATTAAAAAAGTACCAGTTGCAGAATTTAACAAAACTTACTTAAAACTGCAAAATGATTTACAACAAACTGCTAATCAAGCGTAAAAAAATCAATTAAAGAATCAGCTTAATGACGTACACCAAGAAATAAGCAACCGTACACAAAACCAGTTAAAAGATTTTGCTAAACAGAATCCCAAAATCAAGTAATCTACACCAAAGGTTAACCAAGTCATGACGCGTTAGCCAATTTTTATAAGCCATGTTGTAATGTGAGCAAGAAAAGGAAGTCTCGCATGAACAAGTCTTTCCATGTGAAGCCGTGTAAGGTAGTTGCAGATTTTAATGATATTTGATAACCGCTAGTTTGCCAGAGCTAAGGTGTTTATTTTTTTGTTGGCTTTTAATCAGCTCAACAATTAAGGTCACGATAAAAGTACGAAAGTTAAAGTTAATACGGACACTTGAGCTACTCCTTTCGTTAGAATTTATGGTTTTAAGGAACTCTCCAATCAGGGAATAGATACTGCCTTAATCCTTCTATAAACTTTAATTATACAAAAAGCTGAAGGGCAAAGCCAATTGTCTTCTCAAAGTATCTAAATTTATTATTACTGGGAGTGTTAGATTTTGAAAATTCAATTGAAAAATCTTAAATTTGAAAAATGGTGCACTGGCATTATATTTTTAATTTTAGTCATTTTTTTGCTAATTAACAACAAAGAAAAATTGGGGGTAGGTTCCATATTGTCTGTCCTTATCAGTCTGATTTCGGCAAATTTTCTGTTTCTTCAAAATAAATATAGTGATACTGTTGACAAAATAAATGGCGTAAAACCTATATGGAAAATTTTAGCTGTTGATTCGGAAGTAGAGTATTTTTCATTAGACAAAAGCAAATCGGTTTTAGATAACGTTAGATATTATTCATTAATAGTAAATGACCAACATAAAATTGAGTCTATAAATAAACTGAACAACAAAAAAGATGAACTAATAGAATTTTATCTCTCTCCGAATGCACTTGTAGAAAGTGAAACAGTTTACGATATTGCGGACTCTCCTTTGTTCAAGAGAAATGGTTCAGCCAGTTTTGAAAGCTTAAATGTATATAAAGACGTTAATAAATATAAGTTAGTTACTATTATCAAGGCAATGACGATATTTGGTGACGAGACATACTTCTTTGAGGGAGACGAATTGTCTGGAGGACTTACTTTAATAAAAGGGAAGTTAAAACCATATTCTGGTAATTGGGATCGAACTTGCTGTGGGGATGAAAAAAAAGAACGAGCTGAAAATTACATAAAAGAGATTATAAAAAAACAAAAAGAAAACAT
>NZ_BCMJ01000015.1 GCF_002583405.1 Secundilactobacillus silagincola
CCGCGGCCTTAGTTCCACTATCACTTTATCAAAAAAGTGATGTAATCATCTCCGTCGAGATTGATTACATCACTAATGTTAGTAAGTTTTTGTTTATTGCCGAATCGGGCTGCAGCGGGCAGAGAGCTACATGTAAGGGGATAACCACACAAATCCAAGACCAGGATTTATGCAGTCAGTCCCTTACACTTCGCTCTCTAAACGCCCACTTTCACACCTTTGACTTGCTTCCCCCCTTCATATCCTATATAATCAACCCCAGTCTATTTGATTGGAGTCGAACCAATCTAAAACGCAAAGAGGCAGATCATACATGATTTATTTTGATAATAGTGCAACAACGAAGGCCGATCCCGAAGTCGTTTCTACTTACGATAAAGTCAGTGAAAAGATTTGGGGTAATCCTTCCAGTTTACATCAGTTTGGTGAAGAAGCTTTCAACTTACTGGAACAGTCCCGCAAACAGATTGCTGATTTACTCGGTGCGTCTCAAAGTGAGATCCTGTTCACTAGTGGCGGTACCGAAGGCGACAACTGGGTTGTAAAGGGGACCGCCATTGAAAAACGGCAGTTTGGTAACCATTTGATTACAACGGCTGTTGAACATCCCGCCATTCATAATTCAATGGAACAGCTTAAGCAGTTGGGGTTTGAAGTCACTTATTTACCCGTAGATGAACACGGCCGAATCTCAATTGATGATTTGAAAGCAGCCATTCGGCCAACCACAATTTTGGTTTCCATCATGGCTGTTAATAACGAAATTGGGACGATTCAGCCGTTAAAAGAAGCAGCTGAAGTTTTGAAAGATTACCCGAAGATTCATTTTCATATCGATGCCGTTCAAGGAATCGGTAAGGGTATTCAAGATCTGATCATGAATGATCGGGTGGATTTTGTCAGCTTTTCTGGGCACAAGTTCCATGCGCCTCGAGGAATCGGTTTTATTTACGCTCGTCGAGGTCGCAAGATTGCACCACTGCTTACTGGCGGCGGTCAGGAACGTAACTTGCGTAGTGGTACCGAAAACCTGCCAGCAATTGCTGCCATGGCGAAGGCTTTACGGTTATTGTTAACGGATGAGAAGCAGAAAGTTGCTAAGGAAGCTGAGATCAAGCAACGGATTTTTGACCACGTTAAAAAATTCCCGTTGGTGACTACCTTTTCTGAAGATAATGATGGTTTTGCACCTCACATTCTGTGTTTTGCCATTCAGGGTGTCCGTGGTGAGACCATTGTGCATGCCTTTGAGGAGCAAGGTATCTACATTTCAACGACAAGTGCTTGCAGTTCTAAGAAGCATTTAGCATCAAGCACTTTGACTGCGATGCACATTCCCGAAAAACTTTCTACCAGCGCCATTCGGATTTCACTAGATGATCATAATACGTTGGCAGAAGCCGATGAGTTCAACAAGGTTTTTGACCAGCTATACGATAAATTTAAAATTTTATCAGCATAAGACTTAAACGAAAAGGAGAACCATATGCAATATTCTGAAATTATGGTGCGTTATGGCGAACTTTCGACTAAGGGGAAGAACCGGAAAGATTTTATCCGTCAACTTGGTCGAAATGTCCGTCATAGCCTTCATGACTTTGAAGGTTTAGATATCCGTGCGCAGTATGACCGATTGCACGTTGCGCTAAACGGCAACGACTCAACAGCAGTTATTGAACGTCTGAAGGGTGTTTTCGGTATCGAAAATTTTTCACCAGTGATCAAACTGGAAAAAGATTTTGAAGCTGTCAAAGAAACTGCCCTTCAAATGATTCAAGCACAGTATGAACCTGGCATGACTTTTAAGATCAATACTCGCCGTCAGGATCACCAATTTGAATATGACACCAACCAGATCAACGATAAACTGGGTGGTCATATTTTACGTAACGTTCCGGGAATCAAGGTTAAAATGAAAAATCCTGATATCACGTTACGAGTGGAAGTCCGTTTGAACGGTATTTTTCTAAGTAGCGAAACCATCCCAGGTGCTGGCGGCTTGCCTGTCGGTACTGGTGGTAAAGCAACCATGATGCTTTCTGGCGGAATTGATTCGCCGGTAGCAGCCTATCTTGGTATGAAGCGGGGCGTTAAGCTTGATATGGTGCATTTCTTTAGTCCGCCATATACCAGTGAACAAGCCTTGGCTAAGGCCAAAGAGCTGACTTCAAAGGTTGCTGGTTATGCCGGCAGCATTAACTTTATTCAAGTGCCCTTTACGAAAGTACAGGAAACGATTAAAGAAAAGGTGCCGGAAGGTTATTTGATGACCATTCAGCGCCGGATGATGTTGCGGATTGCGGCGGCCATTACATTAGCCCGTGGTGATAAAGGCGTCTTCACCGGAGAATCGCTTGGACAAGTGGCTTCGCAAACGCTTGAAAGCATGATGGCCATTAATGATGTCACTAATTTACCTGTACTTCGGCCCTTAGTTTCAATGGATAAGACCGAGATCATAAAGATTGCCGAAAAAATTGACACGTATGATTTATCAATTTTACCATTTGAAGACTGCTGTACGATTTTTACACCGCCAGCACCTAAGACCCGTCCTGACTTGGAAAAAACGCGTAATTTTGAAAAACTGATCGATGTGGACGGCTTAATGCAAGAAGCCCTCGATGGCATTGAAGTTACTGTGATTCATCCGGGTGAAAACTTTATGAATCAAAGCGAAGATGTTTTTGCTGAATTACTTTAATAGGTTTAACTGAAGAGAAGGTCATTTGACTCGTGTAAATTTTGTAACAGCGGGTAAATGGCCGTCTCTTTTTGTTTTGTAATAATGGCTTGAAATCTGCTTGCAATTTTAGACCTGACGCTGTAAATTTAAGCTATAGTTGCACCCAAAAGGAGTGTTTAATTGATGAAGGTTAAATTTAATGGTGAAGAAGTTGAATTGGAAGGTAATCCACCACAAGTTGGCGACCAATTACCGAAGTTTAAGTTGTTCAATCAGGATGGTGAGAAGGTTAAGATGGCACAACTGATTGGTAAGCCACTCATGCTGTCAATCGTGCCGGATCTGCAAACGCCTGTCTGCAGTACCCAAACGCATAAGTTTAATCAGCAGGCTGACCACTATCCAGATGCAACCTTTGTGACGATTTCAAACAATACGATTGCACAGCAAAAGAATTGGTGTGCGGCAGAGGGTGTTATTAACCTGCAGATTCTTTCTGACGAAGAGTTATCGTTTGGCTACGCGTCTAACTTATATTTACCTAATATGGGTGTCTTGACCCGTGCCATCCTAGTCGTTGATGCTGATGGTAAAATCACTTACGAGGAAATTGTTTCGGACGTCGCTCATGAACCAGATTATATTGCAGCGTTAAATGCTTTAGAAAAATTAACATCTAGAGTTGACGAGTAGCCTAAAAATGGCTATCATATCGAGTATAAGCAATGAGCAAGAGAGTCAGTCAAAAAGTTTCGCGCAGAGAGAAAGTCCATGGCTGAAAGACTTTTCGAACGATTGGTTGAGGGTAGCTTGCGAGCTGTCAGACCGAACATATAGTAAGTCTGACCGGAGTGACATCCGTTAACGATTGTTATTAAGAGGGGTTTAATAGCCCAATTTAGGTGGTACCGCGAAAAGCATTTCGTCCTATTTTTATAGGATGAGGTGCTTTTTTTCTTACATAGCAATCGAATTAGAAAGGGAGAGATCAGATGACAGATAAGTCGACAGAAATGCCACCGAAGTACGATCCGCAAGCCGTTGAGGCCGGACGTTATGACGAGTGGTTGTCAGAAGGGCTTTTCAAGCCTAGTGGAGACAAAAAAGCAAAACCATATTCAATCGTTATTCCACCGCCAAATGTTACCGGTAAATTGCATTTAGGCCATGCTTGGGATACGACGTTGCAAGATATGCTCATTCGTCAAAAACGGATGCAGGGTTACGATACGCTATGGTTGCCAGGAATGGATCATGCTGGTATCGCAACTCAGGCCAAGGTTGAAGCTAAGCTCCGTAAGCAGGGCATCAGCCGATACGATTTAGGCCGTGAGAAGTTCGTCGATAAAGTCTGGGAATGGAAAGATGAATTTGCCAGCACCATTAAGACACAGTGGGGCAAACTTGGCCTGTCATTGGATTATTCCCGTGAACGGTTTACCTTGGATAAAGGGCTATCCGATGCCGTTAAGAAGGTTTTCGTACAGCTCTATCGTAAAGGCCTGATCTACCGTGGGGAATACATAATCAACTGGGATCCCCAAGCGCGGACTGCTTTGTCTGATATCGAGGTTATTCATAAGGACGATAAGGGTGCCTTTTACCACGTTAAATATAAATTTGCGGATGGTAAAACTAAGCTTAACGGCAAGGACTACATCGAAATTGCGACTACCCGTCCCGAAACGATGATGGGTGATACTGCTGTTGCCGTTAACGCTAGTGATGAACGGTATAAGGATGTCATTGGCAAGAAGGTTATTTTGCCACTTGCTAACCGCGAAATTCCAATCATTGCTGATCAACATGCCGATCCAGAGTTTGGAACTGGTGCCGTTAAAATCACACCAGCTCACGACCCCAATGACTTTTTGGTAGGTAACCGTCATAACTTGGAACGAATCAACACCATGAATGAAGATGCCACCATGAACGAAAATGCGGGCAAATATGAAGGCTTGACCCGTTTTGAAGCTCGAGAAGCAATGGTCAAAGACCTTCAAGATCAAGGCTTGATGATTTCTATTGAACCAATCGTCCACTCCGTTGGTCATTCAGAACGGACTGGGGTTCAAGTTGAAGCCCGGTTATCAACTCAATGGTTCGTTAAGATGAAACCATTAGCAGAACAAGCTTTGAAGAATCAAAAAGGTGACGATAAAGTTGATTTCGTCCCAGAACGGTTTGAAGGGACGTTTACTCACTGGATGGAAAACGTTCATGACTGGGTTATTTCCCGTCAGCTCTGGTGGGGCCATCAGATTCCAGCTTGGTACAACAAGAAGACTGGTGAAATCTACGTTGACGAGCAGCCACCGAAGGACATCGAAAACTGGGAACAAGACAAGGATGTTTTGGATACCTGGTTCTCCAGTGCTTTGTGGCCATTCTCAACCATGGGCTGGCCTGATACAGATGCACCAGATTACAAGCGCTATTTCCCAACCAACACTCTGGTAACAGGGTACGATATCATCTTCTTCTGGGTATCACGGATGATTTTCCAGTCCCTTGAATTTACTGGCCGCCGACCGTTTAAGCACGTGTTGCTTCACGGTTTGATTCGTGACGAACAGGGACGTAAGATGAGTAAGTCGTTAGGTAATGGGATCGACCCAATGGATGTTATCGACAAGTACGGTGCCGATGCCTTACGTTGGTTCCTGTCTAACGGTTCTACACCTGGTCAAGATATTCGGTTTACTTACACTAAGATGGATGCCGCTTGGAACTTTATCAACAAAATCTGGAATGCTAGCCGATATGTCATCATGAATCTTGGCGAAATGAGCAAGCCGGAACTGCCTGACGAAAGTGAATGGGATTTAGCTGACCGTTGGATCTTAAGCCGTTTGAACAAGACGGTGGCACAAGTCACTGAGCAGTTTGATAAGTTCAATTTTGGTGAAGCTGGTCGTGCACTTTATGATTTCATTTGGAATGACTTCTGTGACTGGTACATCGAAATGAGTAAGGAAATCTTAACGGGTGACGATGAAAAAGCTAAGGCGAATACTCGTAATATTTTAGCTTACGTTTTGGATCAAACCTTACGTTTGTTACACCCAATCATGCCATTTGTGACTGAAAAAATTTGGTTGACCATGCCACACGATGGTAAATCATTGGTCACTGCTAAGTACCCAGTCGTGCATGATGAATTCGAGAATGCCCAAGCTGAATCACAGATGGCTAACTTGATTGAATTAATCAAAGCTGTTCGTAATATTCGTGCTGAAGCTAATGCGCCGATGTCATCAGAAATCGACGTGCTGATCAAGACGGATAATCACGAATTGGCCAACGTGTTTGAAACTAACCGTGATTACATTGACCGTTTTGTTCACCCAAAGGAATTGACAATCGGTGCCGACGTTAAAGCACCTAAGCTTGCCATGACTGGGATCATCACTGATGCCGAAGTTTATGTGCCATTGGCTGAACTGGTTGATTTGAACGAAGAAGCAGCTCGGTTGAACAAGGAAATTAAGAAGTTCGAAGCCGAAGTCGAACGCGCAAAGAAGAAGTTAAGTAACGAGCGTTTCGTTGCCAACGCACCCGATGATGTGGTTGAAAGCGAACGTCAAAAGCAAGCTGATAACGAATCTAAGTTAAAGGCAACCCAAGATCGTTTAGCTGCTTTAAGGGCTGAACAGTAATTGGTTCACATGTTATAATAAAATCTAGAATCAAAGGGGCGGGATCGATATTGATTCCGTTCCTTTTTTAAACGAGAAAAGTGGGGATTGATGAGGCATGGTGAAGAATTACGATGAAGCGTTAAATTTTATTCATGGCAGAACGAAATTTAAAAAAAGCGACCATTTGAATCGGATGCGGAAATTTTTGGAGTTACTTGGTGATCCTCAGAAGAACATCTCTGCTATTCACGTGGCTGGTACGAATGGCAAAGGGTCCACGGTGGCTTATTTGCGAGACTTGCTGATGTCGCAAGGATACACGGTAGGTACGTTTACGTCGCCGTTTTTAGTTCGTTTCAACGAACGGATCTCAGTCGATGGAGAACCTATTTCGGATGCGACCTTGATTAGCTTAGTCAATCAGGTTCAGCCGATCGTTGCCGAATTAGATGCAAATTACCCAGAAGGCGGCCCCACCGAATTTGAAATTATTACCGCAATGATGTTTCTCTACTTTAAAACGCAAGTTGACGTTGCCGTGATTGAGGTTGGCATTGGCGGTTTACTAGATTCAACCAACGTATTTACACCTGCCGTTTCGGTGATTACTACGATTGGGTTCGACCACATGAAGCTGTTAGGGAATACCTTGCCGAAAATAGCTGCACAAAAAGCTGGCATTATTAAACCTGATGTGCCGGTTGTGGCAGGACGACTACCACAGTCGGCAATGCAAGTGGTTGAAAAAACGGCTACTGCAAATAAGAGCCCGCTATATCGGCTGGGGCAAGAAATCACCGTTAAGATTAAATCGGAAGCAGGTTGGCAGGAAAAGTTCGACTATCACTTTGGCGACTACTTGTTTAAAGGACTAAAAATTAGTATGCTGGGCGATTATCAGGTGGACAATGCGAGCTGCGCTTTAACCGCGTTTATTCTGTATCAAGCCCAGAAAAAACAAGCTGTTAGCCGCTCGGAGGCTGTTTCTTCGTTAGCTAAAACGGTCTGGGCTGGCCGCTTTGAACCCATTAATCAGGATCCTCTGGTCGTTATTGATGGCGCCCATAACGAACCAGCCGTAGAGGAGCTGACGGCTTTATTAAAGCAGCGTTTTCACGATAATGAGATCTATATTCTGTTTGGCGTGCTTGCTGATAAGCAGCATGACAAGATGCTGGCTACGTTGCGCACGGTACCTAATCTGCACATTGTTTTAACGACCTTTCAGGGACCGGGAAGTCGTGCAGTTACGGATCCCGAAAAGTTAGCTGCTCAGTATCAAGATGACCAGCGCATCGAGGTTATAGACAACTGGCAGTTAGCAATTGGGACCATCTCTCAGCGGATGTCGGCTGAAGATTTATTTCTGATCACGGGGTCGCTATACTTCATTTCTGACGTTCGTGCGTTCTTTAAACAGCCCTGATTTAGGGTTGTTATATATGTAATATTTAATTTCTTTTAAATAACAAATTAATGCTTGCCAGATTGCCCCTTAATTGGTTATGCTTTTAATCGGCGAGTAGTTATTAAATTTTTGAGGTATGGTATAATAACACCTAGCAAATTAACAAGCAATCAAACAAGTGGTTGTGGCTAAATGAAGGGATGAAACAGATTGTTCGGATTAGGAACTAAAAACATTGGTATCGATCTTGGGACAGCTAACACGATCGTTTACGTGGACGGAAAAGGTATCGTCTTGCGTGAACCTTCAGTTGTTGCCAAGAATTCGAAGACCGGCGAGATTGTCTCAGTCGGTGAAGATGCAAGAGCAATGATTGGGCGGACACCAGCAAGTATCGTTGCCATTCGGCCAATGAAAGACGGCGTTATCGCTGATTATGATACAACCGTTGCAATGATGAAGTATTACATTCAAAAGACGTTAGGCAGCTCAAATGGCAAGCCTTACGTCATGGTTTGTGTGCCTAGCGGTGTTACTGAAGTTGAAAAGCGGGCCGTTATTGACGCTACCCGGGTCGCTGGTGCGCGTGATGCATACGTGCTTGAAGAACCATTTGCTGCAGCTATTGGTGCGGGACTTCCCGTTATGGATCCAACTGGTAGTATGGTTGTTGATATTGGTGGTGGGACCACTGACGTTGCTACCATTTCACTTGGTGGTATCGTGTCAAGCCGTTCAATTCGGATGGCTGGCGACAAATTAGATGAAGCAATCGTGGCTTATGTCCGTCAACATTTCAATTTACTGATTGGTGAACGGACCGCTGAACAGTTGAAGTGGGATATTGGTTCTGCTTCAAAAGAAGCTGTTAAGGCTGACGATGGTGCTTCTATTAGAGGACGTGACCTCATTACTGGTCTACCTAAGACAATCGATGTTTCAGCTGTTGACATCGCAGAAGCTATTCACGAATCAGTTGAAGAAATTATTAATGCGGTAAAGGAAACACTTGAAGAGACTTCGCCTGAAATCGCAGCCGATGTTATCGATCATGGGATTGTTCTCACTGGTGGTGGTGCTTTATTGCATAACTTACCAGATGTCATCGCAGATGCGACTAAGGTGCCAGTGTTTATTGCTAACGACCCGCTTGATTGCGTCGCTATCGGTACTGGTGAATCACTTAAAAGTATTGACGTTATGAAAAAGAAATAGCATTCGGGAGTGAGGCATTGGTTCTGGATAATCGTTGAATACGGTATTATTAGTATCTAGCAATTAGGAACACCTCCAGCCGTGTAAGCAAATAATTCCGTATGTTCATATTCAGAACATACGGAATTATTTACTTACAGGTATTCAGAAAAATGTCGCACTTTTTAATATTTAATGTAAAAAGAGAACGAGTCCATATATTGGCTCACTCTCCAATCACTGGAGGACAATCATGCATAAATTCTTTTCAAACCGACGATTGGTGATTGTGATTATTTGTCTAATTGTCAGTTTTGGGTTAATGAGTGTTTCTGTTGCCATTCGTAACAAGCGTTCGACACCACCTATGGTTCAACAGTTTGGTAACGATGTCGTGGGTTTAGTAAACCGAGTCGTTGCCTGGCCTGTTAGTGGCCTAAAGGGATCGGTCACGGGTTTTTCTGATCTGATGAATACTTATCAGGAAAATCAACGGCTAAAGAGTCAGGTCCAAGAACTGGCACAGACTAAAGTTCATGATCAAGCGATTAGTCAAGAAAACAAAAAGTTAAAGCAAGAACTTAAGTTAAACCACTCCTTAACAGATTACACACCAGTTAATGCAAACGTCATTGCGCGGACACCATCTGCATGGCAGAATCAAGTGATTATTGACAAGGGTAGTGCGGCTGGAATCAAGAAAAACATGCCAGTGCTGTCAGGTTCTGGTATTGTTGGTCGAATCTCTGAGGTTAACCGGACGAATAGTAAAGTCGAACTGCTATCGAACAGCAGCGAATCTGCTAACCGGTTTGCAGTGACGATTACGAATAAGAATGGTCAAAGTGTTCATGGCATTATTTCAGGCTATAATCGTGATAAGAACCTTATTGAGATGGGTAATGTGACGTCCAAGACCAAGATTGAAAAGGGCGACAAAGTTTCAACTAGTGGTCTTGGCGGTGTGATGCCGTCTGGCTTGTTTGTGGGTACTGTTGCAAGTACCGGAACGGATAATTACGGTTTGGCAGCTAAAATTTCGATTAAACCAGCCACTGACCTTTCTGAATTAAATGTTGTCACTGTAGCTGTTCGACAAGCACAAACAACCAATTAAGGAGGCAATTATGGTACGAGTAACTAAATTACGTTACGGCTTTCCGATTGGGTTGTTCCTGTTTTTCTACTTAGACGGGATTTTAGGGGCAGCATTTCCACGGCAATTATTTAGTGAACCATATGCGATGAGCAGCTATTTGGTTGTACTGTGGTTGGTATTTGCTGTTTTCTTTGAAGATCAAATTCAGATTCCGCTGGGTATTTGGGCGGCCATTGCCGGTGGCCTATTTGATGTTTATTACACGGGTGTTTGGGGCATCTTTATATTTGTATTTCCAATTGTGGTTGCCTTGACGAGAGCGTGTTATAAAGCTTTTCCAATTAACTTTTTAAGTGGTTTACTGGTTTATTTTATCGACATCACCGTGGTTTGCAGTCTCAGTTATTTTGGTAATTTAGTGGTTCATATGACTTCTGCATCGTTCACGGATATGATGGTTGATTCGTTAGCACCAACGTTAGCTTATAATTTGGCTGCTTACGTCATACTATATTTTCCAGTTCAATGGTTATTCAATCGTTTGAGGAATTAAAAAGGGGTCGGGAGTATGCAAGCTGTAGTGTTACGTGGCAATCAGGATGGTTATCAACTTGTGTTGGATCAGGCTGCTAGTTTTAAAGAAATCAAGGAGACGCTTAGGGAACTTCTTGATAATTTAGCTGCCGATTCCAATGCCACCAATCAAATTAGTTTTGACGTACTCAGCAATCAAAGATTATTGACTGCTGAGCAGAACCAACAGTTAGAACAAATTTTTAGTGAGTTTGATCATTTTCAGATTCATAAGGTGATTCCTGACGTCATCACCATTGAAGATGCCATTCATTTAAAAGAGCAGGATAACGTTCATCTGGCAACTCAGACCATTCGTAATGGGCAGACGCTGGAGATGAAGGGCGATGTTTTGTATCTGGGATTAATCAATGAAGGTGGCCGATTGCTAACTACGGGTAATATCTACGTCATGGGAACGGTTTTAGGCATTTTGCAAGCCGGCTATCCCAGTGGTGAAGACAAAGTGGTGATTGGTGATTTGCAACACGCACAGCAGATTCGCATTGGTGAACAAATCAGCATTGTGGAGACTGATCAGCCTTCAAAGGGCAGTCAGACTGTTGCATACGTCAACGATCTACACGTATTGGAATACGGCCAGTTAAGCGATTTAAAAACGATTAATCCAAAGATTTATCACCGAATGGGAGGCTAACGAAGATGGGAAAATCAATTGTAATCACCTCTGGTAAAGGAGGTGTCGGCAAAACAACTTCCAGTGCCAATATTGGTACCGCCCTTGCGTTAATGGGTAAGCGAGTTTGCTTAGTGGATTTAGATATTGGCCTTAGAAACTTGGACGTTGTACTTGGTTTAGATAATCGCATTATTTTTGATATCGTCGACGTTGTGGAAGGGCGTGCAAAGTTAGCACAGGCCTTAATTAAAGACAAGCGTTTTGATGATTTGTTATATCTACTGCCAGCTGCACAGAACACGGATAAAACCGCGCTTACAGAAGATCAGGCCAAGGCGATTGTGGATGAATTGAAGAAAGAATTTGATTATGTCCTAATTGATTGTCCTGCCGGAATTGAACAGGGCTTTCTTAACGCAATTGCTGGCGCGGATGCCGCAATCATTGTCACGACGCCAGAGATTTCCGCAGTGCGTGATGCTGATCGCGTGGTTGGTCTATTAGAGAAGAACCCGTTGAAGGAAGAATCACACTTGATTATTAACCGGATTCGTGGGCATATGATGGCCGATGGCGAAGCAATGGATGTTGATGAAATTACGCATCACCTGGGCGTTCCGCTACTGGGAATCGTGCTGGATGATGATGAAGTGATTGCTACCTCTAACCGGGGTGAGCCCATTGTTCTCGAATCTGAGAATCCGGCCGGTCGCGGTTACCGTGACATCGCTCGCCGTTTGGAGGGTGAGACGGTACCATTGATGAAAATTCAACAACCGAAAACGAGTTTTTGGTCAAAAATTAGTCACTGGTTTTCTCGTGGCTAACAGTTCAAAGTAGACTTCGCGGTGCAATTTACGCAATGAGAGTTGACAAGGAATATATTTAAGATATAATGAGAACTAATCTAATAAAACAAGCGTTGATCAGACTAGTAGTTAAGTTTAGTTAATCAGAGAACCCGCGCAGGTGAGAACCGGGTAACTAAGCTTGGTGAATCACATCTGGGAGTTGACTCTCTGAACGAAGTAGGGGAGCTCCGGTAAGCTCGTTATCGCTGAAGTTTATTATATAAACTTACTGAGGTTGGCTGTGTGAGCAGTCAGCGAATCAGAGGTGGAACCGCGAAATTATCGTCCTCTTAGCTTAATTGCTAAGAGGACTTTTTAATTTCATTAATAAACTTTGTGAGGATTACTGTGTAAACAGTAATCAAATTAGAGGTGGAACCGCGATATTGTCGCCCTCTTGGACTATTAATTAGTTCAAGAGGGCTTTTTTAATTAAGAAGGGGGAGTCATTATGCATTATGTATCTGAAATATTGCCATCACTACTGAGTGGTGCTTGGATGACCATCAAAATTTTCTTCTGGACATTAATTGCTTCAATTCCATTAGGGATTCTAGCTAGTTTAGGGTTAACGTCAAGGATTGCACCACTTCGTTGGATCTTGAAATTTTACGTTTGGCTAATGCGAGGCACGCCACTGTTACTGCAATTAATTTTCGTTTTTTATGGGCTGCCGATCATTGGGGTCATCTTCCAACGTTATGACGCTGCGTTGTTCGCTTTCATTTTGAATTACACTGCCTACTTCGCTGAAATCTTCCGTGGTGGTTTTCAAGCCATTGATCAAGGCCAGTATGAAAGTGCGCGGGTGCTGCGTTTGACCCGTGGACAAACACTTCGCAAAATCGTCATTCCACAAGTGATCAAGATTGTTGTTCCTTCAATTGGGAATGAAACGATTAATTTGATCAAGGATTCATCACTGGTTTACGTTATTGGATTGGGCGATCTGCTCCGTGCCGGCAACGTTGCGACTGCTAGAGACGTCACGTTATTACCATTAGTCTTAGTCGGTGTGATTTACCTACTGATGACTGCTGTTGCCACCTTTGTTCTACGTAAAGTTGAACAGCACTACCGGGCATGGCGATAAGCTAGAGAGGGGAAACGGATATGCTAGAACTTAAAAATATTAAAAAACAATTCGGCGGCCGCACCATTTTAGATAATTTCAACATGCAGGTGCCAGATGATCAGATTACCGCTATCGTAGGACCTTCAGGAGCTGGTAAAACCACCCTGTTACGTTGTATTAGTGGGTTGGAAAAGACCAATTCAGGATCATTTATTTTGGACGGAAAGACGTTTGATCCAGCCAATAACCGCGATAATGACAACGTTATCGGTGTTGTTTTCCAAGACTTTCAGCTCTTTCCTAATTTAACGGTTTTAGATAACATTACCTTAGCACCGCAATTAGTGTTAAAACAGTCGAAAACGGAAGCTGAGAAGCGGGCACAAGAGCTGATTGATCAACTTAACTTGACCGGCAAGGAAAGCTTATATCCTTACCAGTTATCCGGTGGTCAAAAGCAACGAGTTGCTATTGTGAGGGCGTTAGCGATGAATCCTAAGATTCTTTGCTATGATGAACCTACCAGCGCGTTGGATCCTGATTTACGGCAAACGGTTGAAAATATTATTCTTGGTTTGAAAAAGGATAACATGACGCAAATCGTTGTTACTCATGATATGCAATTTGCCGAAAACATTGCTGATCAAATTGTTCGTGTTGAACCAATTAAAGCTTAGTGGGGGGGAATAAAGCATGAAAAAAAGCATGAAGAAAATTTGGCTTTGTCTGATCATGCTGGTCTGCACCGTCTCACTACTGTCTGGTTGCAGCGGGGTCAGTGTTGGTAAGCGAGCCAACCACGTGGATAACTGGGACCGGATACAAAAACGTGGTTTCGTAACGGTTGGTTTGGATGATACTTTCGTGCCCATGGGCTTCCGGCAAAAGAGTGGCAAGCTGGTTGGTTATGATGTTGACTTAGCTCGGGCTGTGTTCAAACTTTATGGTATCAAGGTCAGTTTCCAGTCAATCGACTGGTCGATGAATGCCACTGAATTGAATAACGGGACCATTGATCTTATTTGGAACGGCTATTCTAAGACACCTCAACGTGAAAAGAAAGTCGCCTTCAGTGATACGTACCTGCAAAATGATCAAACCTTAGTTTCCCTGAGAAAGAATCACATCAATTCCTTTGCAGATATGCAGGGTAAGACATTGGGTGCTCAAGCTGGTTCATCGGGTGCTCAGGATATCAGTCAATACCCTAAGATGCTGAAGAACCGGATTAAGGGTAACTCCCCCGTCCTATATGACTCATTTACAAACGCATTCATTGATTTGAACGCTAATCGAATTCAAGGAATGATCATTGATTCTACGTACGCGGGCTACTACATTAATCACGAAAGTAATCCGAAAGACTATAAAATCACCAACGGTTCATTTCCTAAAGAGCAGTTCGGTGTTGGGATGCGTAAAACGGATACAACTATGCGTAACAAGATCAATCGTGGGCTGAAAATCTTAGCTAAAAACGGTACGTTAGCTAAAATCAACCATAAGTGGTTTGGTAATAGTGCTGATTCACCATTGTTAAATAATAAATAAACGCAAACTAAAAATCGTCCGGTACTTTACGAAGTACTGGGCGATTTTTGCTGTTTATAAATCTGGGAAGAAAGTGTCGTACAAGGCCTTGATGGCAACGTTGGCTTCGTCTTGTTTAATGCCAAACATCATTGAGATTTCAGAAGCACCCTGGTTCACCATGATTAACTTAACGTTTTGACGTGCCAAGGCATCGGTTGCTTTTGACATGATTCCAGTCCGGTTTGCCATCCCTTCGCCAACCACCATCAGTAAAGCATAGTTGTGAGAAATATGAATCTCGTCTGGCCGTAAAGCGATGACCAGTTCACGAATTAAAGTGTCTTCCAGTTCAGGCGTTAGCTGATCTTGTCGCATGATGACCGTTAAATCATCGATCCCTGAAGGCATATGTTCATACGAAAGATCGTATTCTGCCAGCAGTTTGAGTATTTTTTGTGAAAAGCGCTTTTTATCTAACATATACTTTCGGATATAAATACCGCAAAAATTTGGTGAGCTGGCAATTCCTGATACTGGATAAGCTGGATTGACCCGCTTGTGAGAGGTAATTGACGTGCCACGTTCACTGGGATGGTTGGTGTTTTTGACAACCACTTGAATATCTCCTTGAATGGCTGGAATCAATGCCTCATCGTGAAAAACTGAAAACCCAGCGTAGGAAAGTTCCCGCATTTCTCGGAACGTCATATTGTGAATGGCAATTGGATGGTGGACAACCTGTGGATTAGCGGCGTAAATGGCATCGACGTCAGTGAAATTCTCGTAACGTTTTGCGTGAACACCGCGAGCAATGATGGCGCCAGTAATGTCAGAACCGCCACGGGAAAAGGTGCAAATCTGACCCTGATCGTTGTACCCAAAAAAGCCGGGAATAACACGGACTAGCTTGCTATCTGACCATTCGCTGATGCGTTCATAGCTACTGGGGATAATTTCAGCGTCATCTGGCGAATCGGTAACGACTAAACCGGCATCTTTGGGGTCCAGAAACTTGGCATTAATTCCGGAAGCTTTCAGTACTTGAGCAATCAGCATGGCGTTCATTTTTTCACCATGAGCTTTAAAGGCTGCCATTAGGTAACCATCATCTTGATATTCTTGATGGGGTAAGTTCAAGATAGTTGTTTTGATCTGGTCGAACGCTGCTTGGGGAATGTTGAAGGCGGTGGCAATTTCTTCATAACGCGCGATTATTTGCCCAGTAATAGTGTCACTAGGTTCACCTTTTAAAGTAGCGTTGGCGTATTGAATCAGGAGATCAGTCACTTTGATATCACCAGCAAAACGCTTACCTGGTGCTGAGACGATCACGAAACGACGCTGATTATCGGCTTTAATAATGTGAACGACTTTGCTGACTTGAGTGGAGTTAGCTAAGGAACTTCCTCCGAACTTCACGACTTTCATTATAATTCCTGCTACTGATAACTTATAAAAAAGTTATAGATTATTCTTGCTTCTCCCTATCCTGCCTCGCATGAAACTCACTAATACAGTTGATATGATAGTCCACAAGCGTTAATTCCCGGCTAGCCACCGGTACATGCTTTGAAGCCTGTGCTTAGTAGGCTAGTTCAAAGTTTTCAGTATCCCTGATATTCAGGGCCGCATTAATATCACGATCTTCAATATAGTTGCAGTTCTGACATTCATACACCCGGTCTTGGAGTTTTAAATCAACTTTTTTATGACCACATTGGTGACACACTTTAGAAGTCGGTTCAAAACGGTGGGTTAAATGCACTGGAATGCCTAACTGCTGGCATTTAGAAACTAGCTTAATTCTGAAGTTATAAAAGCCTTGGTAATTCACAGCCTTAGCTAAATGCCGATTTTTCATCATACCTTTAACATTCAATACCCACTGTGGTTTGGTTCTCACCACAGTAGCGATAATCTTGTTTTGATAATCCGACTGAATGTTGGTTAACCGTTGATATAAGCGTTGCACTTTCCGCTGAGTTTTGGCTAGATTAAAATCAGTAGCAGATTTCCCTTCTTTCTGTCTTCTAGCTTTCAGTGCAAGATACTGACGGGACAACTTCCTTTGCAGGCGTCTAAGGCGTTTTCTGATTCGCCTTATCCGACTACTTTTATTCTGATTGTGATACAAAGTGCCATCGTTTAAAATGGCAAACTCTTTTAAACCAAGGTCAATGCCGATAGGCTCGCCGGTCAGTTCTAGCTTTGGTAATTCAGCCTGTTCCACTAAACAGGTCAGGTAATACCGACCAGCTTTGAATTTGATTCGGCCTTGTTTGATAACGAAGTGTTCTGAGTCTGTAGGAATATAGCCCAACTCTTTCAAACGTACCCAACCAAGCTTGGGTAACTTGATCCGGTGACGCTGACAGGGAATGATTTGCGTTTTACCGTTCTTAACAAAGTAGTAACTACCCTGACCGCGTTTAAACGAGCGCCAATGTGGGAAACCGCTCAGCTTCTTAAAAAAACGTTTCATAGCCATATCAGCATCAATAAAGGCCTGTTTAATGGATTTGGCATATAAATCCTTGATCCATAGATCATCAGGGTTAGCTTCTAGATATTTATGGTTAAACCACTTACTAAAGGCGTAAGCGGTTAAGTAGCAATAACCCATTTCGTAGCGTTGTTGATTGATATCCAAAAACAAATTATAGGCCCAACGACTGCCACCAATATGACAATCAATCTGCCAGGCTTGTTTTTCAGTTGGCTTAATTTCGACTTTGTAGGTGAGTAACATCAGTGGTTCCGCCTTATTGAATTTAATCACCAAGGTGAGGTGTCCCTCATATTATACGGGATGGCTTTATCTTAAAAAGCCTTTTAATGAAATTCATATAAATCACTACTTATAAGCTATCAGCTAATACGGAAAATTTAACGCCTAACTTTAACCTTGTGAAACCTTCTACCAGACTTATAAGAATACAGAATAGTATAGAAGCACCACTTTCCAAAGATTGATATCCTTTTACAACAAAAACAGTTACTGTTCATTCCTCCTACAGGCTTAATTTAACATTAAGAATAGCAAAGAAGTTGGTTAAAAGGCAAGTTGTGTCGTGAAAGTTAACCACTTTTAAATTCACCGAAATTTTTTGTTAATTTATTTTATTTTTCAATTCAAAAGGGTGGTGTTTTAGTTGTAAATCATCTAATATGGTTTGGTAATGTCCAAAGGAGGGCTAAATTTGCCAAAGCAATTAGCAAAGGGCGTTTGGTTAAACGTCATTCCAACGACCCAATTCAAAACGATTAGTATGACGGTTGATTTTATCGCGCCTGGCAACGTACGGGAGCTATCCAACCGAATTTTATTAGCTCAGCTACTGGAAACCAGCAGTGCTGACTACCCAACGCAAACTTCATTAGCGCAGAAACTTTCCATGATGTATGGTGCAAGCTACGGCGTGAATGTTTTTCGTTATGGGTTGCAGGAAGGGTTGCGCTTTTCAAGTACTATTATTAATGACCATTTTATCGGCGGTGAATCGCTGCTTAATGAGATGGTAAACTTCTTACACAGTGTTATCTATCGGCCATTGATTAACGATGATGCCTTCGAAACAGTAACGTTTGCTCGTCAGAAACAAAATTTACTGGCTTATTTAAAGTCGTTAAATGACGACAAGCAGTACTATGCTGAACAGCAACTCAGTCAGCTTTATTTTAAAAATGAGCCTTTTTTTGCCACCAGTCTTTATGGTGATGCAGAAACGATTAACGGTATTACTGCACACGATCTTTATGCGATTTATCAGCACTTACTAGCGACTAACCAGGTCCAGATCACAGTTGCAGGTGATGTTTCGGAAGCTGATTTAGTTGCTGCCTTAACAAACTGGCAGCTTAAAGATCGGCAAATTCAGACATCTGAATTGATTTATCGTCGCCCTGAGACCGAGATCGTATCGAAGACTGAAGGCCAGCCTTTGCAGCAATCAAAGCTGAATATGGCATACAAACTGCCAGTTTATTACCGTGACGCTGATTTTTATAAAGCCTTGGTGTTCAACGGCTTATTTGGTGGAACGCCGATTTCAATGTTATTTAAGAACGTTCGGGAGAAGAATAGCTTAGCTTACTACGCCTCTAGCCGATTTGATGGTTTTACCGGTACACTGCTTGTGCAAACGGGAATTGACCAGTCTAATGAAGCTGCAGTGAAGACGATTATTGCTCAGCAACTTGATACCATCGCTAACGGCCAGTTTAGTGATGAAGTTTTTAATCAAGTTGTTGCTAGTTTGATTAATGGCAGGGAATCGCGTTTGGATTCTCAGCGCGCATTGGTCAATCAAGTGATGCTGGATCAGCTGCTTCATAGCAGCGTCAGTGCAACTGAGTGGGTTAAACGAATTAAGCAAGTGACTAAGGAAGACGTAGCGATGATTGCTAAACAAGTTCATCTTCAGGCAACTTATTTTTTGAAGGGAGAGGACGCCAAGTGAAACAGCGACATTATTCGGATTTAGGCGAGACGCTCTATTCAGAAACGTTAGATAATGGTTTACGCGTTTATTTATTATCTAAAGCAGGTTTTCACAAAACTTATGCGGTGATGACCACAGATTATGGGTCAATTGACCAGTCGTTTGTACCACTAAATGGGACAGAACCAGTGACGCAACCTGCAGGGATTGCACATTTTCTTGAGCACAAAATGTTTGAGAAAGCTGATCACGACGCGTTTGATACGTTTGCGCACTTTGGTGGCAGTTCCAATGCGTTTACCAGTTTCACCCATACGAGTTATTTATTTTCTGCCACGCATCATTTGAAAGAAAATTTAGAAACGCTACTTGATTTTGTTCAGGATCCTTATTTTACGGATAAAACGGTTAATAAAGAAAAGGGCATCATTGGCCAAGAGATCCAAATGTATGAGGATGATCCTAATTCTCGGGCTTATTTTGGAACAATTGCTAACCTTTATCCTAATCAGCCATTAGCTGATGATATTGCCGGAACGATTGAATCTATTGCTAAAATCACTCCTGATGACCTTTATTTAGCTCATCAGACGTTCTATCATCCTAGCAACATGAGTTTGTTCGTAGTTGGCCGATTAGAACCATCAGAAACGTTAGCATGGATCAAGAGTAACCAGACAGCTAAACAGTTTGCTGAACCAGCGCCTATTAGGCGCATTCTGCCACCATTTTCAGACCAAATTATTGAACATAAACAATTAGTGATGCCGGTTGAACGGCCTAAAGTCACTATTGGAATCCGTGGCATGGACAAGCTGCCAGTAGGCATTGAGCGGCTTAAGTACGAGGACGCATTATCATTAGGCTTTACGCTCCTATTAGGTGAAACCGCGCCAGACTTCTTGTCATTGTATGATCAGGGCATTATAGATGACAGTTTTGGTTATAATATTGAACTGCAGCGTGGTGCCCACCACGTGATTATGGCGGGTGAAGCGGATGATCCTGCTGCCTTTGAGAATGCATTAAGTGATATTTTGCAGCATGCTGACGATAAGCTAGCAGCTGCTGGTGACCGGTTTGAAGCCGTTCAGCGGGAGGCTATCGGTAGCACGTTATCATCGTTTAATTCACTAGAAGCAATCGCCAATCAATTTGATGATCGGCTGTATGGTGAAGCAAACTTATTTGATGAAGTTGGTGTGGTTAAGGCACTGACCATGAGCGATGTTATTTCGACAATGCAACAATTTATTCGGACGGCTAGTATCAGTGTTCAAGAAATCGTTTCGGGTCATTAAGAAAGGCTTAAAAAGTTGTCAGACTTGAATTCATCGTTAAATCATGGTCTGACGTATGCTATACTAAGACTGAAATAATAAGACTTTATAGGTTATAGGTGGAGAAAAATTTATGAGTGAAAATACTAAGTCAATTGGCGAAACTTTACGTGACGCCCGGATCGCTAAGGGTTATACCCTGGATGACCTTCAGCAGACGACAAAAATTCAAAAGCGGTACCTGATTGCAATTGAAGACGGTAATTTCTCAGATTTACCAGGTGATTTCTACGTTCGTGCTTTTATTAAGCAGTACGCTCAGACCGTTGGTTTAGACGGGAACGAGTTGCTTGATGAATATAGTGATCAGCTACCAAGTACGAAAACGCAGGAATACGTGGATCGGGTTAATGAAGACAATCCATCTACTCGTTCCGCACAGCGTAAAGTGGATGATCGAGCGGCTAAGATTAAGCGTCAAGTCCCGATTGTTGCTGCCGTTATTGTGGTTGTCGCAGTGCTGATTGGGATTTGGTTGGCGACGACTAGAAGTTCGCAGTCCAGCAATAAAGCTCAAAACGTGGATAGCAGTTCAGTTTCGGTTTCTGGCAGTGCTGCTAAGTCTAGCTCTTCAGCTAAGGCTTCCAGCAAGAAGACCAACTCATCTTCTAAGAAGGTCTCAAAAGCCAGTTTCAGTAAGGTTTCGACTTCAGGAAATGCGACGACTTATACGATGAAGAACGCGCCAAAAGACAAAACGATTAAGATCAAAACGTCAAATAATGCGTGGGTATCCGTTACTTCTGCAGGGACTTCTGCCTTCCAGGGCACGGTGACTGCTGCCAAGACCCAAAGCGTTAAGGTGAGTGCAACTGCAACTTCTGTAACGTTGAATTTAGGCAATGCACCAGAGACTAAGATTACGATTGGTGGTAAAACATTACCAATCTCAACGGCTACGAGTTCAGCAACCACTGCTTCGTCAACGAATGCATCTTCGACGACAGGTTCGACTGCCGGTACCGCTAGTTCCGCATCGTCAACAACGACATCTCAGGTTCAAAATATCACCGTACAATTTAAGTAATCAAAAAAAGGTAAGCTGACTGGCTTGCCTTTTCTTGAGAAAGACGTATTTGGAGGGAACACCGTGAACTTACCTAATAAATTAACAATTGGTCGGATTATTCTGATTCCAATCTTTCTGATTATTCTGGCGGTACCAATGAACTGGGGATCAGTTGTCTGGTTGTCTACGAGAATTCCGGTCACTCAGATTGTAGCGGCGATTATTTTTGCCGTTGCCTCAATTACTGACTTTTTGGATGGTCAAATCGCTCGTCGAGGACATTTGGTGACTAACTTCGGTAAATTTGCTGATCCGTTAGCAGATAAAATGCTTGTCATGACAGCCTTTGTTTTGCTTGTTCAAATGGGCATGGCACCGGCTTGGGTCGTGGCAATTATCGTTTGCCGGGAATTAGCAGTGACGGGGTTACGCTTGATTATCGTTGAAAATAACGGTCGGGTCATGGCTGCAGCTTGGCCTGGCAAGATCAAAACAACGTCACAGATGTTTAGTATTATTTTATTATTATTGAACAATGTGCTGTTTGCTAACTGGCATTTCCCATTGGGGACAATTTTGCTCTATGTTTGCTTATTCTTTACGATTTACTCAGGAATTGATTATTTCGTTAAGAACCGAAGCGTTTTTGCAGATTCATTTAACGACTAAAAAGAAAAGGGTGTACTCTTTAGATGAGAGTGACCCTTTTTTACTAGAAACGACAGGAGGAATGCATGGATGAATGCCGAAATTATTGCTGTAGGTACGGAGTTATTGCTTGGCCAGATTGCTAATACTAACGGGGCTTATCTTGCTCAAAAATTGGCTGAAATTGGGGTTAACGTTTATTATCAAACAGTGGTGGGGGATAATCCTAAACGGCTTGAGAGCGTCCTAAGAATGGCTGAAAACCGTAGTGATTTAGTACTAACAATTGGTGGTCTAGGTCCTACTGAAGATGATTTAACGAAGCAAATCGTCGCACGACATTTGGAAGAGCCATTAGTGACGGATACGGACGCAAAGAAGAAAATTGATGAATACGCTGCAAAGACTGGCAAAAACTTAACACCTAATAATGCGAAACAGGCATTGAAAATCCAAAACGCAATCAGCCTCACTAATCATAACGGTTTCGCTGTGGGTGACCTTTATTTGAGCCACCATGGCACAGGCTATGTGTTATTACCAGGTCCGCCAGCTGAGTGCATAATGATGATTGATCGAGAATTAATTCCACAACTAAAAAAACGTGGGCAACAGAGTCACGTATTTACTTCTAGAGTGATGCGTTTTATCGGGATCGGAGAATCCAAGCTGGTGGATGATCTGTCCGATTTGATCGATCACCAGACGAACCCAACAATTGCACCATACGCAAAAATGGCAGAGGTGACGCTTCGTGTGACTGCTTCAGCAGCGAACGAAGATCAGGCTGAAACTTTGATACAAGACACAGTCGATAAGATACTCGCTCGTGACGGACAGTATTTTTATGGCTATGGGGATGATAATTCACTTGCAAACGTGGTTGTTAATCAACTTATCGACCGTAAACTTTCAATAACAGCAGCAGAGAGTCTAACTGCCGGTGAATTCCAAAGCACGATTGGAAGTGTTCCCGGTGTTTCAGCCGTTTTTCCAGGCGGATTTGTGACGTATGCGAACGAAGCCAAACATCAGTTGCTTTCGATCCCGTCTGATGTAATTGATTCGCAAGGCGTGGTTAGCGAAGCGACTGCTATTTGGATGGCCAAACAAGCACGGGCAAAAATGCAGACTGACATTGCCGTTTCCTTTACTGGTGTAGCAGGTCCTGATGAGCTTGAAGGGCAACCTGCCGGGACTGTGTGGATTGGCATTGCATATCGGGATGAGGAGCCAAAGGCTTATTTGTACCGCTTTACTAATGGTCGTCAGCAGATTCGAGCACGTTCGGTAATGGCTGGATTAGATCTCATTCGGCAAAGATTAGCGGTCAATTAAAATACGAACCTTTGTTCTATTTTTGCTTGCAATTTAGTGTTAAGAAAGGTATAGTTTAATTTGCAAATGGCTACTAAGGAGGAACTACATGGCTGACGAACGGCAAGCAGCGTTAGATGCTGCATTAAAGAAAATTGAAAAAAACTTTGGTAAAGGTTCTATCATGAGAATGGGTGATAAAGCTGATACTCAGATCTCAACGATTTCCAGTGGGTCGCTAGCACTAGATAATGCATTAGGTGTTGGTGGCTACCCTCGCGGTAGAATCGTGGAAGTTTACGGTCCAGAAAGTTCTGGGAAAACTACCGTGGCATTACACGCGGTAGCTGAAGTTCAGAAGAACGGTGGAACTGCAGCTTACATTGATGCCGAAAATGCACTGGATCCAGCCTATGCCACTCATTTAGGTGTTAACATCGATGATTTGCTGCTTTCACAACCTGATACTGGCGAACAGGGTCTAGAAATTGCGGATGCACTTGTGGCAAGTGGTGCTGTTGACATGATCGTTGTCGATTCCGTTGCTGCCTTAGTTCCTCGTGCCGAAATTGACGGCGAGATGGGGGACGCCCATGTTGGGTTACAAGCGCGGTTAATGTCACAGGCGCTTCGTAAATTATCAGGATCGATTAACAAGACCAAAACAATTGCGATTTTTATCAACCAAATTCGTGAAAAAGTTGGTGTAATGTTTGGTAACCCAGAAACCACTCCTGGTGGCCGGGCCCTTAAATTCTACGCAACGATTCGTTTGGAAGTTCGGCGCGCAGAGCAAATCAAGGAGGGAACCGATATTATCGGTAACCGTGTTCGGATTAAAGTGGTTAAGAACAAGGTAGCGCCGCCATTCAAACGTGCCGAAGTTGATATCATGTACGGGACTGGTATTTCACAGACCGGCGAGCTAGTGGACATGGCGGTTGACAAAGATATTGTTAATAAGTCTGGTTCATGGTATTCGTACGGCGATGATCGGATTGGTCAGGGACGTGAGAATGCCAAGGCTTATCTTGCCGAACATCCTGATACCATGGCAGAGATCAAAGCCAAGGTGCGTAAAGCTTATAACATGGACGGCACTACCGAAGATGATTCAGAACAACCGGTAGATGAAAAGAATGTTGAAACTTTAGACCTTGATGCCAAAGATAACAAGGATAATAAGGATAATAAGGATTCAAAAGCCCCTAAAAACAAACCTACAAAAGCATAATGATTAATATAAAAATCTGGGAGAGTTACTCCTAGATTTTTTTGTTTTATCAGGTGCAAAGAATATAGCTTTGAATTTAAATGGCTTATTTTGCCATTAAATTCTAATAAACGGGCTTCTTGACCACCGTTAGCCACTCTTTTATTGACAGCGTTGCGACTTAACATTAGAATATTAGTTGTGTCAATAATCAATTTACATCTAAAAATTTACTGATTTAGCAATCAAAAATTTTGATGATGCGGAGGTGGAATCATGGGTATTCCTGAAATAATCCTCGCAATCATCGCTATCGTTGTGGGTGCTGTCATCGGATACTTTGTCCATAAGTCAATTGTTGAACGCAATTTGGACGCAGCACACGAAACAGCACAAGGCATTTTAGCTGATGCGAAAAAGCAGGCTGAGACTGATACCAAAGAGGCTTTGCTTGAAGCCAAAGAGGAAGGTCATCGCTATCGGGCCGATGTTGAAAAGGATTTGAAGCGGCAACGCGGAGAAGTCCAAAAACAAGAGGATCGAGTTTTACAGCGAGAAGAAGCGCTTGATCGTAAAGATAACGCTTTTCAAAAGCGGGAAGATGTTTTAGAACGCAAAGAAAATAAGTTGAGTTCTGAACAGCAAAAACTAGCTAAATTACAACAGCAGGCGGACTCACTTGTTGAGAAACGGCAAGCAGCTGTTGAAGAAGCAGCTGCGCTTTCCAAAGAGGAAGCACAGTCCCTGATTATTAATGAAGCAAAGCAAGCGTTAAGTTCCGAACGCGCTAAGATGATTAAGGAATCCAATGAAAAGGCCGCTAAAGAAGCGGACTCGAAAGCAAAGGAATTAATCGTTCAAGCGATTCAACGAAGTGGGGCCGACATGGTATCTGATACCACAGTGTCGGTTGTCACACTCCCTAATGATGACATGAAGGGTCGTATTATTGGTCGTGAAGGCCGAAACATCAGAACCCTAGAAACGCTTACGGGTATTGATCTGATTATTGATGATACTCCGGAAGCAGTTGTTTTAAGTGGGTTTGACCCAATTCGTCGAGAAGTTGCTAAGATCGCGTTGGAGAAACTCATTCAAGATGGTCGGATTCACCCAGCTCGGATTGAAGAGATGGTTGAAAAGGCTCGCAAAGAATTGGATGAGAAGATTCAAGATCTTGGAGAACAAACTGTATTTGACCTTGGTATTCATTCGATGCATCCAGCATTGATTAAGCTGGTTGGTCAGATGAATTACCGGATCTCGTATGGTCAAAATGTTTTAACGCATGCTATTGAAGTTGCTAAATTATCAGGAATTTTTGCCGCTGAGTTAGGTGAGGATGTCACGCTAGCAAAACGCGCAGGATTATTACACGACATTGGTAAAGCGGTTGAAAATGACGTTGAAGAGTCTCACGTTCAGATTGGAATCGATTTAGCTAAGAAGTACAAAGAAAGCCCGGTTGTCATTGACTCAATCGCAGCTCACGAGTCAACAGCAACGCCTCACTATGTGATTTCTGAAATAGTGTCAGCTGCTAATACGATCTCGGCTTCTAGACCAGGTGCACGAAGCGATTCACTTGAAAGCTATATTCACCGGTTAGAAAAGCTAGAAACGATTGCTGATGAATTTGACGGCGTTAAGAAGTCATTCGCCATTCAAGCAGGGCGCGAAGTTCGCGTAATCGTTAAACCAGAAAAAATTTCAGATTTGGACGCTGTTGCATTGGCTCACGATATTAAAGAAAAAATTGAGAGTGACATGGATTATCCTGGTCACGTCAAGGTTTCCGTTATTCGTGAAGTTCGGTCAGTAGCGTATGCTAAATAATTAATTTAGCACAAAAAATAAAAGTATCCTTAAGAGCTGGCAACGGTGCTTGAGGGTGCTTTTTTATATCGCTAATGTGTTAAACTAAAACGTGTTGCAACATACTAAAAATAGATTAGAGGATCAACATGCGGATATTATTTATCGGAGACGTTGTCGGTGATCGTGGCGTCCAAATGATTCAAACTTATTTACCTCAATTGAAACGTGATTTAAAGCCTCAAGCAACGATTGTGAACGGTGAAAATTCAACTCCTGTAGGTCGCGGGATCAGTCAAAAAATTTATAAACAGTTGTTGGCAAGTGGTGCCGATGTTGTCACCATGGGTAATCATACGTGGGATAATAAGGAAATTTACGATTTCATCGATGATACGACTAAGTTGGTCCGACCAGCTAACTTTCCAGGCGAAGACGTGCCAGGTCGCGGTTGGACGAAATTAAAAGTTAATCAGGCGACACTTGCTGTCATCAATTTGCAAGGTCGTGTATTTTTACCGCCGCTGGATGATCCATTTGCTGTTGCGGATAAGTTAGTGACTGAGATTAGAAAAGAAACACCAGTGATTTTTGTTGATTTTCACGGGGAAGTTACCAGTGAAAAAAGAGCAATTGCACTGTATTTAAAGGGGCGGGTTTCGGCCGTTGTCGGCACTCATACCCACGTGCAAACCAATGATGCGCAAGTGATCGATCATCAGACTGCGTTTATGAGTGACGCTGGCATGACAGGCCCATCTGCTGGAATTTTAGGCATGCAGCCAGCTAGTGTGATCTCACGGTTCCTTAATCAACGGCCAGCCAGATATGAAGTGGAGACTAGTGAACCCGGAATCATGTCTGGTTGCGTCATTGACATTAATGATGAAACTGGTCACGCAACTAAAATCAAATCAGTGTTAATTGATGATGATCATCCATATGATCGTTAATTTGTAGGAAATGAAGTAGAGGTGGAAAAATTGGCGAAACCGAATCAAACGCCGATGATGGTTCAGTATCAAAAAATTAAAGATCAGTACCCAGACGCTTTTTTATTTTACCGTTTGGGTGACTTTTACGAAATGTTTAACGATGACGCCATCAAAGGCGCTCAACTATTAGAATTAACGCTGACGACTCGTAATCACAGCTCTAAAAACCCAATCCCAATGTGTGGTGTGCCGCATCACGCTGTTCAAAACTACATTGATATTTTAGTGGATAAAGGCTATAAAGTAGCCATTTGTGAACAGATGGAAGACCCTAAACTAGCCAAGGGAATGGTTAAGCGAGAGGTGATTCAGTTAGTCACCCCAGGGACTCAGACCGATACGGGCGCTGGCAATGCGAAAGAAAACAACTATTTGACGGCACTTACTCAAATCAATCAGAAGTTTGGGTTTGCCTATGCTGACTTATCTACTGGTGAGTTAAAGGTAACTTCACTGGATAGTTTTGATTCGGTATTAAACGAAGTGATGAGTTTGCAAACCAAGGAAACCGTTGTGGATAAATCAGTTTCTGATGATGTTCTCGAGAAACTGACAACGGTTGGCATTCTGATTTCTCATCAGGACGAAGCTGAGGTGAAATCTGAACTCAGTTATTTGACACAGGGCGTGGAAGCAACGGAGCAGTTAACCGTCTTACAGCACCTGTTAACTTATATTGTCACCACCCAAAAGCGGAGTTTAGCACATTTACAGCGGGCAATTATTTACAAACCAACGTTCTTTTTGAAAATGGACCATTATTCTCAGCGAAATTTGGAGCTGATACAGAATATGCGTACCGGCAAAAAGAGCGGGACGCTGTTGTGGCTACTGGATGAAACTAAAACGGCCATGGGCGGTCGCCTGTTAAAGCAGTGGTTGGATCGGCCATTAGTGAAACGTAACGATATTTTAGCGCGTCAAAAAAAGGTTAGCGTGTTAGTCGACCAGTATTTTGAGCGAAATAGTTTGCAAGAAGAGCTGACACAGGTTTACGATTTGGAACGACTGGCTGGTCGAGTGGCTTTTGGCAGTGTAAATGGCCGTGATTTGATTCAATTGAAGTCATCTTTACAACAGATTCCCAAGCTTCAGCATATTTTAAATGAACTGCCGGAATCGGCGTTCAGTGATATCTATAAGCGCTTGGATCCAATCGATAATGTCACTGAAGCCATCGATTCAGCGATTGTGAATGAACCACCGCTATCTGTAACGGATGGCGGGGTCATCAAAGACGGCTATGACAAAACGTTGGATTCCTATCGTGAAGCCATGCATAATGGTAAGCAGTGGATGGCCGAACTTGAGGCCTCAGAACGTCAAATTACTGGGATCAATAACCTGAAAATTGGGTATAACCGGGTTTTTGGTTATTACATTGACGTGACGAAAGCTAACTTGAACAAGTTGCCAGAAGGTCGTTATGAACGTAAACAGACCTTAACTAATTCAGAGCGGTTTACCACGCCTGAATTGAAAGAAAAAGAACGGTTGATACTTGAAGCTGAAGAAAAGTCCACTGATTTAGAGTACAAGCTGTTTGTTAAGGTTCGCGAACTGGTTAAAGCAAATATTCAGCGAATTCAAAGCTTAGCGCATGCAGTTTCAGAGCTGGACGTGTTACAAAGCTTCGCTGATGTCAGTGAGAAATACAGGTTTGTAGCGCCGACGTTCACCCAGTCAGATCATGATTTGGAAATCGTTGAAGGACGGCACCCAGTAGTTGAAAAAGTGCTGGGTCGTCAAACCTATGTCCCTAATGATGTTAAGATGCCGGAAGAAACGTCTATTTTGCTTATTACCGGGCCTAATATGTCTGGTAAGAGTACTTATATGCGGCAATTGGCTTTAACGGTTATTCTGGCACAAATGGGCTGCTTTGTTCCGGCTAAGTCAGCTAAAATGCCTATTTTTGACCAAATTTTTACGCGAATTGGTGCTGCGGATGATCTGATTTCGGGTGAAAGTACTTTTATGGTGGAAATGAAGGAAGCCAACGAAGCACTTTCTCATGCAACCGCTAATTCACTGATTTTATTTGATGAAATTGGCCGAGGAACCGCGACCTATGATGGGATGGCCTTGGCTCAGGCAATTATTGAGTTTGTTCACGATCGGGTTCATGCTAAAACGCTATTTTCGACGCATTATCATGAACTAACGGTGTTAGATAAGAGTTTGACACATCTGAAAAACGTTCACGTTGGTGCTGTGGAAAAGAACGGTGAGCTAGTTTTCTTACATCAAATGCAAGATGGCCCAGCTGACAAATCATATGGGATCCACGTTGCCAAGTTAGCGGGGTTGCCAAATTCATTGCTGAAACGGGCAGACACGATTCTGACTCACTTAGAAAAAACTCAGGATCAACATAGTACAGTTCAAGTCACTACTGAAGATCGAACGGTTGAACCTGAGCCGCAGCCAACGGAACCTGCTCCACAAACTAGTGATGAAGAAGCGGATACCCAACTGTCCTTGTTTGGTGAACCGGAGCAAAAGATATCTAAGGCTGATAAAGTAGCTTCCCAGGTTAAATCACTGAATTTGATGGGAATGACACCAATGGATGTGATGAACCAGGTTTATAAATGGCAACAGCAGTTAGAGCAGTCCAAGAAAAAACGGTAATGAGGTGATAAAATGGCAGCAATCCATGAACTTCCGGCGGTATTGGCAAACCAAATATCAGCTGGCGAAGTCATTGAACGGCCTGCTTCAGTCGTGAAAGAGTTGGTAGAAAATGCGATTGATGCCGGCAGTCATGAAATCGACATTATAGTCGATGAGGCTGGACTGAAATCAATCGAAGTGATTGATGACGGTAGCGGTATCGATGCTGATCAGCTGGAACTGGCTTTTCACCGGCACGCTACTAGTAAGATAGTTGACCGCAAAGACTTATTTAAAGTGCATTCCTTAGGTTTCCGTGGTGAGGCGCTGCCAAGTATTGCTTCTATCGCGGATGTGGAAATGGTGACGTCCACTGGTGGTGAGGGTCAAGCCATTCACATTTCTGGTGGCAAAGTGATTTCTCAAAAGCCGGCAGAAGCGCGTCGCGGAACAGATATTATCGTTAAAGATTTGTTTTATAACGTACCAGCACGGTTGAAGTACATGAAGTCGCTGAATACGGAACTTTCTAAAATTGTTGATATCGTTAATCGACTAGCTTTAGGCCATCCTCAGATTCAAATTTCATTGACTCACAATAATCGTGAGTTACTGAGAACAGCTGGCCGGGGAGATTTGCGGCAGGTGATTGGCAGTATTTACGGGATGAACAAAGCCGAAAAGATGCTTTTAATTGAAAATGCGGATGCTGATTTTAAAATTAGTGGCTATGTTTCACTGCCCGAGCTGACGCGAGCAAGCCGTAATTATATGACGATTCTACTTAATGGCCGATACATTAAAAATTATCAGCTAACAAAAGCAATTGTCGAGGGCTATGGCTCTAAATTAATGGTTGGTCGCTATCCGGTGGCTGTTTTGAACCTTGAAATGGATCCATTGCTAGTGGACGTGAATGTTCATCCGACTAAGCAGGAGGTTCGAATCAGTAAGGAACCTCAATTAGTCGACATGATTACTGCTGCCATTCGAGCAAAGCTCAGTGAGCAAAATTTGATACCAGATGGGCTGACTAATTTGCGGCGGGGACATGTGGACCCTAATCGAGTGGCACAAGACTTAGAAGCAGTTTCGACCACACATGATGTTCAGACAATGAGCCCGGCCACTACTCAGTCAGTCAGACCTCATGAAGAGCAGCTAAGCGTGGGTGACGATGAAGCAGCTAGTGATGAAGAAACTATTGATAATAAAGCGCTGTTTGCACAGAAACCCTCTGATGGCACCTCGCATCCAATTGTGATCCATTCGACAGCCGAACTGAATTCTCCTGAAGTATCAGCGTTTGAGCAGAAGTATCAACAGCCTCAGACACCGTTCAACGAACCGGTAGCAGGTAATAGGCCAACAACCAAGCAAAAACCTGAGGAAACCGAATTATTAAATCAGCAGGACCGTTTTCCTAACTTGATTTACATCGGTCAATTTCACGGAACTTATCTGCTTGCACAATCGGATGAGGGGCTTTATATTCTTGATCAGCACGCTGCTCAGGAACGAGTCAATTATGAGTACTACCGTCAAGCCATAGGTGAAGTCAGCGATGATCAGCAACGGTTACTGGTGCCAATCGTACTTGATTACAGTACAAGTGACATGTTGAAAATTACTGATAAACTGGATACGTTAGCTTCAGTGGGGCTGCATTTAGAACAATTTGGTCCTAACAGTTTTATACTGCGTCAGCATCCAACCTGGTTTAAGGCGGGTCAGGAAGCTGATACAGTTAAAGAAATGGTTGACTGGGTGTTACGGGATGGACACCTAACTGTAGCGCAGTTTCGAGAAAAGACGGCTATTATGATGAGCTGTAAGCGGGCCATCAAGGCTAATCATCATTTGGACGATCAGCAAGCTAAGGCACTGATTGAACATTTGAAGACGGCGGAGAATCCGTTTAACTGTCCACATGGCCGTCCAGTACTGATTCACTTTACGGACACCGACATGGAAAAAATGTTCAAGCGAATTCAAGAATCGCATCATTCGTTGCGGTCAGAAGCATAGAAATCATTTAAAAAGGAGGCTGATTTAGCCTCCTTTTGGGTTGTCTGAACCACAGTGTTTAAAATTTGTCAGGTTATTTACAAAAACTCGTGCTTACTGCTACAGGATTTGGTAGAATTAGACTGTTAAAATGAATTCGGAAAGGGGATTCTCATGGAAGAATCACAGTTAATCGGCATTATTAACCGACTTAAAGCAATGCAGGAAGATGCCGGCGATGAACCACAGCCTCGTCGTTTTGAAAAAGAGGGCGTTGAGATGGCGCAAGTTATCTATCACCCGGAGACACAAACATATAGTTTGGATGAGTATCAAGCCAAGGAACATTTTGAGTTTGATAACATTGATTTGATTGCGATTGAATTGTTTGAATTACTTACTGATAATTAAAACAAAAACTATGGGGAACCATAGTTTTTGTTTTTGTAAGGTGATTAATACGCTTGTGATCAAGCTAGAGCTATCATTTTAAGTTTGAAGTTTTTTCAAAGTAATTTGGATAAGATTGCTATTTTATGGAGATTCGATATAATGGCATTTGTTAAGTTTAACCTGGAGGCACGATGTTATGTCGGATTTTGTGAAACGGACAACTGCTAAGCTTAATACCGTTTTTGGGTTCTTTATCCTAGTAGTTGTTTTATTTTGTATCAAGACGTATATCGCGTATCAGACGGAGTTTAGTTTAGGGGTTAAGGGTGGCGTGCAACAGTTTTTGCTCGCTGTGAACCCGATTCCAGCTGCACTGTTACTGTTTGGTATTGCATTATACTTTCGTGGACGTTTAGTCTACTGGCTAATGATTTTAATTGATCTGATTCAGACTTCCTGGATCTTTGCTAACATTCTTTACTACCGTGAATTCTCTGATTTTATGACGTTTAGCGTTATTAAGGGATCTGGTAATGTTCAAAACAACTTAGGAAAGAGTGTCGGGCAGATTATTCATCCGACAGATTTCTTCGTGTATCTGGATGTTATTTTGCTGATTGCTTTATTAATGACGCACGTTATCCGCGTTGATAGTCGGCCGTTTAAGCGCCGGTATGCGTTAACGGTATCCGTTTTAGCTTTTTCGCTGATGGGTGCTGAATATGGCATGGCAAATGCGGACCGGTCTGGGTTGCTTACCAGAACGTTTGATAATAATTACTTGGTTAAGTATCTTGGATTGAATGAGTACGCTGCGTTTAGTGTGTATCAGACGCAAAAACAAAGTTCAACGCGAGCACATGCCAACGCTGGGGATCTTCAAAGTGTGAAGAATTATTTAAAGCACAACCGTGTTGGGGATAATCCAGCTTATTTTGGTACTGAAAAGGGTAAAAACGTCATTATCATTCATTTGGAAAGTTTTCAGCAATTCTTGATTAATTACAAGGTGGATGGTAAGGAAGTCACGCCTAACCTGAATAAGTTTTATAAGAATCAGAACACGTTGAGTTACGACAATTTTTATAATCAAGTGGCACAGGGGAAAACTTCTGATGCGGAAATGATGCTTGAAAACTCATTGTTTGGGTTACCGCAAGGGTCTGCTATGACTGAATACGGGACTCAGAATACGTTTCAAGCGGCACCGGCTATGCTAGGTCAAAAGGGCTATACTTCTGCAGCATTCCATGGGGATGTCCCTAGTTTCTGGAATCGGGACAATACTTATAAGTCATGGGGCTATGATTACTTCTTTAGCTCACAGTACTATAAGGAAAAGTCTGATTATACAGTTGGCTATGGCCTGAAAGATAAGATCTTTTTCCGCGACTCTGCAAAATACCTGCAGCAATTACCACAGCCGTTTTATGCTAAGCTGATTACGCTAACCAATCACTATCCATATGAACTTGATAAGCAAAATACTGATTTCCCCGCAACTAAAACGGGTGATAAGACGGTGGATCCTTACGTTCAGACTGCACATTATTTGGATGAGGCTTTTGGTGAGTTTTTAACTTATATGAAGCAATCTGGTTTATATAAAAACAGTATGATTGTTTTGTATGGGGATCATTATGGCATTTCAAATAACCATCGGGCTGCTATTGCACAATTGCTTGGTAAGAAGAAGGTTACGAGTTACGATTTGGCACAGTTCCAAAAAGTCCCTCTGATGATTCATGCGGATGGATTGAAGGGTGGTATTCAACACACGTATGGTGGGGAAATCGATGTCTTGCCAACATTGATGGACTTACTTGGCGTGAAGGATAATAATACCATTCAATTCGGTAACGATTTACTGGCGAAGAATCGCAGTCAAACCGTTGCGTTCAGGAATGGTGATTTTGTGACGCCACAGTTTGTCAAACAGGGTAGTACTGTTTACGATACGAAGACGGGGGCTGTTATTAAGCCTAATGCGACTCAAAAGAAGACTCTAGCACGTGAGCAAAACCACGTTACGTCAGAGTTATCGCTATCTGATCGGGTCATTCAAGGTGATTTGCTGAGGTTCTATCAATTAAAGGACTTTAAGTCGGTTGATAAGACTAAGTTTAATTACAAATACACTAATGGCATTCAGCAATTAAAAGATGCTCAAAAATCAGAACCAACGAGTTTAATGGCTAAAAACCATGGGAAGGCCACCGCTGACTACAAGACGGATGCGCCCGAACTTAAATAATGATCGTTTAGAAGAGTGGTGTTTAAATGCATCATTCTTTTTTATTTCAAAAAAAGTAAAATACTTCTTGACCGAGATTACATATCTTGGTAATATTATATTCGTTGTTAAAAAGCAGATACGCAAGTAGGTCGAATAATTATACAGTTATTCTCAATGAGAAGATGAACGTATAGGAGTTGCGATTTATTGGCATAGTATGTTTTATCAAGTCAATTGATATTTATTCAAATTAATGATTGACTTATATCACAACGATTGTTATACTAATTAAGTTCTGTTGTTTCTGCAGATGTTTGCAGAGATTGATATCATTGCATTTGAGAACATAACTTAGCGCCAAACAATTTAAATATATTGCTTGACATAAATTAACTCAGATGATATGATTTAAAAGTTGACTGATTAAATATTCATCAGTCGTTCAGAACAATGTAGACCTTTGAAAACTGAACAAAGTTTTGTTTCACAAATGTGCAGGGTATATCAATTTCGGTTGATATCAAATGTAATTTGCGAAGTCAATTTCGCTA
>NZ_BCMJ01000016.1 GCF_002583405.1 Secundilactobacillus silagincola
CCGCGGCCTTAGTTCCACTATCACTTTATCAAAAAAGTGATGTAATCATCTCCGTCGAGATTGATTACATCACTAATGTTAGTAAGTTTTTGTTCAAAATTTGCACTTACTAAAAGTATGTGATATTATTCAACTATTCAATTAAATTATTGAATAGTCACTGGTTTGACGATTCCAGCTAAATATTAGGCCCGTTCTGGGGTTGAAAATGGATGCGTGAATAAGTAATGTCCGCTGGTAAACAGCGAGCGAGGAATACGTCACTAACAAACTCAAAATTACTTTTAGCAGGAGAATATTAAATATGAATGATTATAACTATGTAGTTATCGGTAGTGGACCATCAGTCTTTCGCTTTCTACCGGGCATGCAAGGCAGTAAACAACGAATTTTAGTCGTGGAAGCAAACGATTTTGGTGGCATTTGCCCTAACGCTGGTTGTGAACCAAAAATCTTTTTTGAAGGCGCTAGTAAAATTTCATTACTTTCACAAAAACTAACTGGAAGAGGGATGGCTAACCCTGCAAAGATAAACTAGACGCAGTTGGTTCAGGAAAAGAAAAGCGTGTTTGCGCCTGTTCCTGACAATATGCAACAATTGTTTGAACAACAAGGCAATGATACGATTCAAGGGGCAGCAAGCTTTGTCAATAACCACACGATTAAGGTCAATGATAAGCTCATTACTAGTGATCATTTTGTGATTGCCACTGGTCTTAAACCACGTTCGCTAGATGTTCCTGGCAACGAGTATTTACTGACAAGCAACGATGTTTTTAACATGGAAGAGCTGCCGGAATCTGTTGCCATTATTGGTGGTGGATATATTGCGATGGAAATTGCCTCGCTGCTATCAGTTGCTGGCGCCCACGTCACCATTCTTTTACGTTCTGATCGAGCATTGCGGGCCTTTGATAAACATCACGTTGACATGGTTATGGATGAAATGAAGGACTCGTTAGGCGTTGAATTTCAATATCAAACTGAAGTTCAAGCGATTCATCACGAGGATGCTCAATTTCAAGTTACGACAAAAGACGGTCGTCTTCTAAAATTCGACAAAGTGATTAATGCCAGTGGGCGCGTTCCAAATATTGATACGCTGCATTTAGAGAATACAGATGTAAAAGTTGATAAAAAGGGCATCGTTGTGAATGAACATCTGCAAACCGCTGCGGCTAATATCTACGCCATGGGTGATGTTATTAAGAAAGAAGTGCCAGGTTTAACCTCGACGGCTCAGTTCGAAGGTGAATATCTGAGTCGCTATCTTCGCGGACATCAATCTGACGGCATTCATTATCCAGTGATCGGGACGGTTGCTTTCACATTTCCGCAAATTGCTGAAGCGGGTGTTAATATGGACCAAGCACGTGAAGATCCTGATTTGACGGTAAAAGACCTCGAAATTGCACAGGGGGATTACTTTTATACGGGAACTGCGGATGATAAGGCTCATCTTTCATTAGCATATGATCAGCAAAATAAGATTGTTGGTGCGTCAGAAGTGAGTCAAACTGCTGTTGATGATATTAACGCGTTGATTCCAGTTATCGCATTAGATGTTGATCCGGCTGTTTGGCAAGAAAAAATGATTTTGATTTTCCCATCGTTAGCGTATAAGTTACGTAGTTTAGTTTAAATAGCAAAAACTGGAGCTGATCTCAAAGGATTAGCTCTTTTTTCTGCGCTATGATATGCGGTTAGTTGTCCGAAAAAACAATCTACTATTGAAGCATTATCGAAATACTTCTATTATTAACTATTAGATAGATTATAGTAGAGTAATCTTCAAAGGAGAATTGATAAATGTCAGCAAAATTTGATTTAACGTTTGTTCAAGGATTAACCGTACAAGAAAAAGCCGAGTTAGTTAGTGGTAAAAACTTTTGGTTTACCGCTGAAAATAAGGATAAACAAATTCCTAAAATGATGATGACGGATGGCCCATCAGGTTTAAGAAAGCAGGCCAGCAGTGCGGATGCTTTAGGTCTTAACCAAAGTGTTGAAGCAGTTTGTTTTCCAAGTTCTGCGTTAACCGCTAGTTCGTTTGATGTCGAGATGCTGTATCAACTTGGTAAGAATCTAGGAACGGCCGCGCGTGCTGAAAATGTAAGCGTTCTTTTAGGACCGGGTGTTAATATGAAGCGGTCACCGCTTGCTGGACGGAACTTTGAATATTTTTCAGAGGATCCTTATTTAGCCGGTGAATTGGCTAGCGCGTATGTTAATGGTGTCCAAAGCGAGGGTGTCGGCGTTAGTGTGAAGCACTTTGCTGCCAATAATCGTGAAAATCAGCGGTTTACTTCTAGTTCCAACATGGATGAACGGACGTTGCGTGAAATTTATTTAACGGCGTTTGAAAAAATCGTCAAGCAAGCGCAACCCGCTACCTTAATGTGTTCGTATAATTCAATCAATGGGACTTTGAATTCACAAAACTACCGCTTATTAACCCAAATTTTGCGTAACGAGTGGGGTTTTGAAGGATTAGTTATGTCTGACTGGGGTGCTGTTGCTGACAATATTGCTGCGTTGAAAGCAGGACTTGATTTGGAAATGCCCGGCAACGGTGATTACTCAGTTAACCGGCTTGTGGCAGCTGTCCATGATGGTGAGTTAGAAGAAGCTAAGCTGGATACAGCAGCTTTACGGGTATTGCGGATGGTTGAGAAATTCCATATTAACGCGAAAAAGGCTGATAAATACGATAAAGCGCAGCAACACGTCTTTGCTAAGCAGGCTGCTGAAGACAGCATGGTACTGTTGAAAAATGATACTGCTGTGTTACCGCTCGACGCTAATGATGCCGTTGCCGTTATCGGTGAACTTGCAGAAAAGCCGAGATATCAAGGCGGCGGTAGCTCACACGTGAACGCCTATAAACTTACCACACCGTTATCGGTTGCTCAGAGTAGCGACTACGATGTGACATATGCGCAAGGCTACACGTTAACCGATAGTGCAGTGAATACTCAGCTGGCTGATCAAGCAATTGAATTGGCCAAGCAGGCTGATAAAGTGGTTGTTTTTGCTGGTGTTCCTGAACAATTAGAGTCAGAAGGTTTTGATAAGGAATCAATGGACTTACCAGAGAATCAAAATAACCTGATTCAGCAAATGACTAAGGTTAACAAGCACGTGATTGTGGTGCTACAAAATGGTTCCGCTGTTACAATGCCTTGGCGAGATAACGTGCAAGCCATCTTGGAAACGTATCTTGCAGGTGAAGCAGTGGGTGAGGCAACTTGGTCAGTATTGACTGGTGAGGCTAATCCTTCCGGCAAATTAGCAGAAACTTTTCCAGAAAAGATTGAAGATACCCCAGCATTCGGGACTTTCAATGCTAGTCCTGAGGCTGAGAACTATCATGAGGGAATCTATGTTGGTTACCGGTATTATGATATGAAACACAAACAAGTGAATTTCCCGTTTGGTCACGGGTTAAGTTATACAACCTTTGAGTATAGTGATTTGAAGATTACGACGGAGAATGATCGGGTCAATGTCACTGTGAAAGTCACTAATACGGGTGCTGCGGCTGGTAAAGAAACAGTTCAAGTGTATGTTCAAAATCAAGCGAGTTCAGTGGAAACACCAGTTCAAGAACTCAAGGGTTTTAAAAAGGTAGCCCTAGAACCGAAAGAAAGTCAACTTGTCACTTTGAACTTAAATCGGCGGAGTTTTGCTTGGTACGATACTGCCAATGCTAACTGGCGCGTTGATAATGGTCATTATTGCATTCAAGTAGGGGCTTCATCGCGAGATATCCGCTTGAGTCAGGTCATTGACGTGAAGCTCGGTACTGACAAGCCGACTACGATTAGTGAAGATACTTATCTGAATCAAGTTATTGGTCGAGATGATTTAAAGCCAGCTCTAAAACAGTCAGGGTTAGATGTCGTGCTAGATAACGTTGCTTCTGGCAGTGACAGTGAATTACTAGCTAACATGCCGTTGAGGGCCATCGTGATGTTAGGTACTTCGATTGACCAGATGCATCAGTTTTTGGCGTTGGCTAATAAGTGATAATTTCGTTGCACAAAAAAATTGAACTAAAAGATCCTTATAGGAAACCAATTCATTTACGAGTTGGTTTCTTTTTTTACATACTACAGAAAGTGTCGATTCTTTTTACGTAAAGTAAGCGCTTACTTAACCCTAGTGACGGGCACGGTGTCATTTGCTAAAATTGACCGGTAGAAAGGAGTGGGTTAAATGGAACAACCAAACAAGCAAACTGAAGAAACCCCGCAACTTAAAAAAGTGATCGGTGTATTTGGTGGCAGCAATATCTTGATTGGTATCATGATTGGTTCAGGTATTTTCTACATTGGTTCTTATGTCTTGCAACGAGCACATATGTCCATGGGGCTTGCGCTACTTGCCTGGCTGATTGGGGGATTAGTCACCTTACTGGGTAGCCTGTGTTTTGCTGAATTAGGTGCGATGAATCCGGCAACTGGGGGAATCTACGTTTATTTGTCGGATGCGTACTCACCCGTAGTGGGTTATATGTTCAACTTTCAAAGTATGATAATCGGTGGGCCAGGATCAATTGCGGCAATCGCAATCGCGTTGCCAATGGCGCTTAATTCACTGATTCCAATGAATGGGCTAATGGTTAAAGTCTGGGCCATTGCGTTGATCGTGATTTTTACGTTGATTAACTACTTTGGGGTGGATATCGGTGAATGGGTTCAGAATGTGTTCAACGTTTTAAAGGTGTTACCTCTGATTTTAATTATCGTCCTTGGTTTATTTTGGGGACACTATACGCCAAATCTATCGTTGACACCGCGTAATGGGAGTACCAGTCCAGTCGATTTCATCCAAATGATGGCTTTCGCAGTGATTGCTTCACTGTGGGCTTACGAAGGATGGACTAACTTAAACACTGTCGCAGGGGAAATGAAGAACCCGCAACGGAATCTACCACGCGCCTTAATCTTATCAGTGGGCTTTACTACGGTGGTTTACGTTTTGTTCAACTTAGCTATTTACCGGGCACTGCCATTCGGCCAAATTAGCCGATCAATTCAGCACAATCAGCTTTATTTAGGGACTGCGGTTGCGCAAAGTTTTCTGGGCCAGTTTGGGACGATTCTTGTCGCCATTGCTATGGTATTGGCCATGATCAGCTCACTTAACGGGATGATTTTAGCCTTTGCACGGTACTACTACGCGGCTGCGAAGGATCATCTATTGTGGAAATCATTTGCCCACGTTAATGCTAAGCACCGGACGCCAGATTTCAGTTTATTTATTCAAATGCTGATTTCTATCGCGCTGGTGATGACCCGTGAGTTAGATGAGTTAACCTCACTGGTGGTGTTCTCCGGTGCTATTTTTAACTGTTTATCGGTTTTAGCTGTACCAATGATGCGTCGGCGTCAACCAGATACACCGCGCCCTTATAAAGTATGGGCCTATCCTTGGACCGTAATTATTGCCACGATTGCTTTCCTGATTATTTTGGGAAATAATTTCATTGACGATCCGGTGACCTCAATTCTTGGTCTGGTTGTTCCAGCAATTGGAGCAATGGTTTACTGGGGCTTTCGAAAGTACTATCACGTTGAATCAGAGTAATAATCATTGCTCTGCTGATGCTTAAAATAATGACTAAACAAAAACAGAAAGATCGTTAAATGATGATCATTTAGCAATCTTTCTGTTTTTGTTTAGTTCGCGTTAATGAGTTTGTCTTGTAAATTGGCTAACTTTGTTGTCATGTAGACGTGATAAGTATCGGGATTGGTTAACCGCTTGGTTTCATCAGGTAATTCGGCGATGCGTTGTTTGCTGAACGCTTGAATTTCCAAGGGACTAGCAGAGGTTTGTTTCAAGTCCACCGGTTTTAACAGGGGTTCCGCATCAAAGCCACTTAAGGTTTGCACTTTGCTAACGCTGAGCGGGTTGCTGTCAAAGGCATCGAGTTCATGTTGATCAGCAACCGGTTCATCGGCTAAAGCAATCAGGTCAGCGAAGGCTTCCTTGGTGCCATGGTGATAGAGACGGTAAACCTGTTTTTGACCAGGAATCGTGACCTTTTCACGGCTATCGCTAATTTTAATTTTTGGAATGAGCTGGCCGTTTTGTTCGATAGCGGCTAATTTGTAGACACCACTGAGAACTGGAGACGACGAGCTGGTAATCAGTTTTTCGCCAACACCGAAATTATCAATTGGTGCGCCTTGGTTCAGCAACGATTCGATAATGTTTTCGTCCAAAGCATTGGAAATAGTAATTTTGGCCTTGGGGAAACCAGCATCATCTAACATTTTCCTAGCCTGACGGGAAAGAGAAGCGATATCGCCGGAATCAATTCGGATGCCCACTGGTTCGTGACCCTGAGCACGTAATTCCTTAAAGACGGTAATGGCATTTGGAATACCTGAGCTCAACACATCGTAGGTATCCACTAATAAGGCGCTGTTATCGGGGTAATATTTGGCCCACTGACGAAAGGCGGTTAGTTCATCCGGATAAGCTTCAATCCAGCTGTGTGCCATAGTGCCGGCTACTGGGATGGAAAATAGTTTACCAGCTAACACGTTCGAAGTGCTGGCCGCACCACCGATAACCGCAGCGCGTGCACCGTAAATCGCGCTGTCAGGTCCTTGCGCACGGCGAGCACCGAATTCCATAATGGGTCGATCGCCAGCAGCAAATGTGATACGTCGAGCCTTAGTTGCAATAAGCGACTCGTGGTTCAAAATCGTAAGAAGTAGTGTTTCTAATAATTGAGCCTGCGCAGTTGGACCTTCTACAGTCATCAACGATTCTCGTGGAAACACTGGGGCTCCTTCGGGAATTGCTCGTATGTGACAGTCAAATTTGAAAGTTGCTAGAAAATTCAAAAAATCCTCGTCCCAGAGATGGAGACTTCGGAAATAAGTAATATCATCCGGTGAAAATGAAAATGGCAATGCATCGATTATTTGCTGAAGGCCTGCAGTGATAACAAAGCTGCCTTGATCTGGCACTTTCCGGAAGAAAATATCAAAGGTTGCGCGGGTATCGGGCATGTCCTTTTGAAAACCGTTTGCCATTGAAAATTCATAAAGGTCTGTTAAGAGTGAAAGATTCCGCATTAGTGATCGTCCAATCTTTTCATGTTTAATTGGTGTCTTGACACCCCATGAAATTATTGTCTTCATCTTAGCATAACTTGATGAAAAAGTTTAATGTATTTTTATAAAAATTACTCATTAACAGGCTTTTCTGGTAGGATTATAAGGGAAGAGGTAACTATTTGTTGAAAAGTAGGTGGTGTCGTGACAAGTACGGAAAGACGGTCACAAATTCAATCAGTCTTATCAACCAGTCAGGGGCCAGTTAGTGCCAGTAAATTAGCGCATAGATTTAACGTCAGTCGGCAAACGATTGTGGGTGATGTTTCCCTGCTGAGGGCTGGGGGAGAAGCAATTGTCGCAACAGTGCGTGGTTACGAATATCAACAGCAAGCAAAATGTGAAGCAGTCTTAGTTTGTCGTCATTTTCCTGGTGATAGCGCGGATGAAATGCGACGAATCGTTGAAGCCGGTGGCGTTATTGAAGACGTTGTGGTGGACCATCCACTATACGGACAGCTTAGGGCTAATTTACAGGTCAGAGATATTGGTGACGTGAACTTGTTCATAGCGAAGATGAAACAGCGAAATGTTCGGTTATTATCTGAACTTACGGATGGCGTTCATACCCATACGATTGCCTATGATAATCCAGAGCAGTTGGCAACCATACAAGCATCGCTGCGAAAAGCAGGGTATCTGTATGAAGACCAAACTAGTGAATAGACTATGATTGGTTTATAGCTAAATTAATTCAGCATCGCAAAAAGGGCGGCCTATGAATAAAGGCTGCCCTTTTTACAATTCATCTCATATCAACAATCCTTGCGTATCAGAACATCAATGAGTGCTGTTTTCGTGTTTTTTTCGCTTAGTCATTCCGAGTAAACTTAACGCACTCATTAAACTAAAGCCTAACAACGACCAAATATTCGCACTAGATTCATTAGTTTGTGGCAATTTTGTTTGACTTGTACCACTAGTTGTTAGTTGGACTGCTTTTGCTGTCTGCTGTGTTGAGGTGAGTAAGTGTTCTTGATTAGTTAAAGTGTCGTTTGTTTGTTTTGTGTGGCCGGTATCCGTGCTGGTACCATCCGCATCGGTGGTATCAGTTGTTACTCTTTCTTGTTCAATGTTTGTCACTTGGTGATTACTGATAGTCGTTGTCGGTACGCCGTTATCATCGCCAGTAACCGTATTGATGGGGGTGTCAGGATCATCGCCATTGATTGGTGTGTCAATGGGAGTGATAGGCAATGCCGGTTCTGCTGGGACGTTTGTCTGTGGTTGACTAGTTTCTGTCAACTCATAGACGGGTTCGGCTACTTGTTCTATTGTCCAAACTTGAGGATCAGAATCCGGAACTTTACCAGTGGGCTCAAAAACAGGATCAGGTGTTTGAGCCATTGTCCATACTTCTGGATTGGTATCCGGAACTTTACCAACGGGCTCAAAAACAGGATCAGGTGTTTGAGCCATTGTCCAAACTTGTGGATCGGTGTTAGGAACTTTACCAACGGGCTCAAAAATGGAATCCGGCATTTGAGCTATTGTCCAAATTTCTGGATCGGTATCTGGCACTTTACCAGGTTCATAAACAGGATCAGGCATTTGTGCTACTGTCCAAACTTGCGGATCGGTATCAGGTACTTTACCAGGTTCATAAACAGGATCAGGCATTTGTGCTACTGTCCAAACTTGCGGATCGGTATCAGGTACTTTACCAGGTTCATAAACAGGATCAGGCGTTTGTGCTATTGTCCAAACTTGTGGATCAGAAGTTGGTAGTTCGCCAGTGATATATTTATATTTAACAACCACATTTAATTGATCATTGGCTGGTACACCATTTTGTAAATTAACTGAGAGTGCAGGTGTAATCATTTGATCCGGTACATAGCCTGGAATTGTAGGACTTGTAACTTGAGTAAATGATTGTGGTGCAGACCAGTCACCATCAGTAACAGTATTTGTCACTAGATCTTTAGTCACGGTACGAGTAAAGGTAAGGTCTGCTGACGATGGTTTAAGAAGCTCTGATTCGTCGCTAGCTTTGACGTAGTGAATGGTGCGCGTGATGACTTGTGTAGGGTGAGTTGTTTCAACTTGGTGTGTGAGGAAAACAGTGAACGTTTGATCAGTATCGTTATTATTATCAAATGTGATGCCGTTTTCGATTTCATCGTTTTGCGGATTATAGGCATATCCTGCTTTGATGTATGCATTAACCGCCACTTGATCAGAGAAATCCGCACGAGTGTTATTCTTGCCTTCAATGGTGACAGTTTGACCGAGCTGATTGTTGGCTGTCTTATCCCAAAACTTGATTGTGGCCTTCTGACCGCCATTACCGTTTTGCACATATAGGTAAGTAACTGTACCGTTATTTCCCGCTTTTTTCAGCGTTCCGTTTGCAGGTAATGAGTCATCATACAGGCGAGCAAAAGTATAGCCACTAATGGACTGTTGATAGGTCAGGTAAGGATCACCCACAAAAGTACCCGACGGATAGTCGACTTGGCCGACATAATTAGGGATTTCCTTAACAGTGGCGGGATCAACTGGTGCGTCAGGATGATCTAATAATGCTGTATCAGTTGTGTAGACGTACTTCACGTTCACGCTGGCTGCAGGTTGATAAACCATGGATTTGAGGCGGAATTGTTGGAGATTCAGATTAGCCGCTGTTCCCGCAGAAACGAAGAAGGCTGTATCAGTTTTATCGGTGGCCCAATCGGTAATGTCTTTCTCCCAAACTTTGTTATCATAGTTGATAGTGAGTAATTTCTTACCGTCGACGTTTGGTTGATATTTAATGGCGATGTCTTTAAATTCACCCCGCCAGTTTTTAGGGTCGTTTTGGAGATGACCTGTCTGCCCTGGAGTAGGGCTATCAATTACTTGCGCGCTATCTTTACCAGGAGTGACCCCAATTGTGGATACGATACCCGGCACGTCAGTCTTGATATCAGTTTTTTTAGAACTTTCAATAAAGGCACCAAAAGCTTGACCACCACTAAAATCAGGTGTGTTAGGCTTTCGGGGACCGTTACTAAATTCTGCTGGATCCGCCGTGGCATCATTTGAAATGGCCCAGTTATAAGTGGTGTCAGCCTTCCAGCCGATTGCGTCTGGAATACCACCAAGGCCTAGGCCAGCACCGCCGTTACCAACGGTGTCGCTATTAGCATCGTGGAAACCAAACGCTATACCGTCACCGCCGTTACCATTAACCTGATCAACTGCCCCTAAGTTGACCTGACCTTCAATATCGAAACCTTGCCCAAGATTAATTTTGTTTTTTAGGGTAATGCTGCCTTGTTGGCTACCAGCATAGTCGGTAAGCGTGACGGTATCGTCATTGTCGCTGTTAAAGTGGGCGTTTCCATGAGTGTCAAATGAATCCTTAAAATTGGCTGGTGTGATGGTTGTTGAGTTATCATTACCGGACTGCTTAACTTGAACATCGGTAGAGTTAACTGCCGGTGTTGCTGTGGCTGGTGACGATTTAGGTGGCTGAGCACCGGTTATGTATTGCTGGGTCGAATCCTCTGATTTCGAGGGTGATGACGAACCTGTTGATGGATTCCCTTGAAGCGGTTGGCTAGATTGTGTCGATGGTTGACTAGCCGCATATACTGAATGAGTATTTAACAATGAAGCAGTTGCTACACTAACTAACACAATACCGCAAAATGTCCATTTTCCTCCTGCTTTGTACATTTTGTAGTGAAGTTTACCATTGTGGTTACTGTTTCGATCTCTGTGTCGCATTCTAATTTTCCCCTTATATTTTCTGAAATTTTTTTGCACAAATTTCCCCCAATGTGAAAGTTATGTGCAACATTTTTCAGTATATCTTAGGCGCAAAATAAGTTCAAATCCTTTTGTACAACCAATTTGTGCAACATTTTTCTAATGGACTAGACATAAATTGTGATATTTATATTAATACTAGAGCTATTTATAATGTTTTATAGAAGGAGTGGTATGCAGTTTTTTTGGAGAAAATGTTAAAAAAAACTTTGTCACAATTCCCGTGACAGAGTTTTTTCAAATTGTATGTGGTTTAAAGGACTGTATAAATGCTCTTGTGATCGGTGTTTGAAGTCGATTTTTACGCCAAGCTAATACAGTATGGGTTTGAACACGTGGCGAGAACGGAATAAACCGAACGCCTTCATGATTTTTAGGGTCAATGACACCCTCGATAGTTAGCGCAGCGCCCAGTCCCCGTTGCACAAGCGGAAGAACGTTAAAAATCAGGTTGAAGTGTCCCTTAATTTTCAAATCATCGAGATTTAACTGTGCCCACTTACCTAGGAGGTGCTGAACAGCTTGGCGACTTGAGATAATTAGTGGAATATCAGGTAAATCAGTGGGCTCAATCACTGGCTGGGTGGCAATGGGTGAGTCGATCGCCGCAACTAATCCCCAACGTTCAGCGTGTGCCAGTCGCATCTGTTCGTATTTGTTAGCATCGATTGGCTCCAGCAATAGCGCCACATCTACTAAGCCTTTATCTAGGCGATCGAATAAGTCATCACTGGTGCCAGTAAAAACGTTAAACGTGACTGCTGGATATTCTTTTGCGAAGTTGGTAATTTCTTCAGCTAAAATATGACTGCTATCAGCCTCAACGGCACCAACACTAATATTGCCAGAAAATAAATCACGTCGCTGGTTAATAAAGGATTGCTGAGTCTGCTCAGTCAGTGTCAAAATTTCTTGAGCGCGGGTTTTCAGAAATAGGCCAGCATCAGTTAGTGAAAGGCCACGGTTAGTTCGAGTGAATAGCGGTGCGCCAAGTTCATCTTCAAGACTCCTAAGCTGTCTTGACAATGTCGGTTGAGTAATGTGCAATCGCTCTGCCGCTTTTGAAATTGAGCCAGCTGAATCAATGGCTAAAAAATATTCAAGCAGTCGTAGTTCCATAGTTGAGCCTCCAGCGATTTAGTAGGGACGATCACCGTCTGTTCCCGGTTGGTCGATTCCAAGACTACTATAGCTGTGTTGCTCGGGATTGACAATGATTTTCATAATCAAGTCAGCAACGCTTTTGCGTGAAATGATTGTGCCCTTGAAGGGGGTTCCTTTATCTGTTAGCTCATAATCAATTGTGTCAGTATCGGTCATGTATGCCGCACGAATGATGGTGTAATTTAGCGAACTGTTCTCAATGATTTTAGCAGCGCGACGGGTATCATTCATCACGGCACTGCCAATGGATGTTTCTACCCACTGGCCAAATTCTCCGGGAACTTCGTGATATAAATCGAGGCCAGTGACGTAAATTAACCGTTTCACGCTAACAGCAGTCATAGCTTTAACAATATTGTTAGCTAGTGGTTCAAATTGGCCCCCTAGATTAGCGTAAACGATATCTTGATTGGCCATTGCTTGCACGAGAGCCTGATAGTCGTTAACGTCAGCTTCAATCACATCTTCGCGGGTTGGGTCAATCGATCCTAGTCGTTTTGCGTGGCGCAGGTAAAGGGTGAGTTGGGTGTTAGTTTCTGTTAGGAGTCGTTGGCGAACCAGTCTAGCAATTCGACCGTTGGCACCTAGAATTAAAACATTTGTCATGAATGGCTCCTCGTTAATCGGTGTAAATGGCTTTGGCTAAACCAAATGCTGACCATGCTTTTGGCCATCCAGCATAGAAAGAAAGGTGGGTGATCAACGCCACCATTTCAGTTTTGGTGACGCCGTTTTGTTTGGCAATTTTCATGTGACTTTCGAGTTGTGGGAAGAGGCCTTGCGCCATCAATGCTGAGCAAGTGATCAGACTACGATCATGGGCAGAGAGTTCGTCTTCTTTAGCCCAGACTTTTCCGAATAAAACGTCATCGTTAAGAGCTGCAAATTGGGGTGCAAATTCACCCAGATTATCGCGACCAGCTGTTTGTTTTTTTGCCATAATATTAGTCCTCCAGTGCGTTGTATTGTTCGTCAGAAACGGGTTCCAGCCATTCTGGTGTGCCAGCTGTAATAGCGATATGGCTGAACCAGCTATCCTTAGTCGCACCGTGCCAGTGTTTCACGCCGTCGTGAGTAACGACAACGTCACCGGGGTGTAATTTTCGAGCAGGTTGACCTTCTTCTTGGTACCAGCCTTCGCCACCAGTAACCAATAATAGCTGAAAACCGTCATGGTGAATGTGCCAGTTATTACGGCAACCTGGTTCAAAGGTCACGTTACCGACACCAACGTTGATTTTAGGATCGTTGATCAGGTTATTGAGATAACTTTGGCCAACGAAGTATTTTGCGTAGGCATCGTTTTTGTCGCCCATGTCAAAGATGCCGTTTTTGACGCTCGTTTCATTTTTTGTCATTAAATTGCTTCCTTTCATAGTAGCTTCTTTGAATCATTTCAATTAAATGCTTGCGGTTTAACAATGACTATAATTTACGCGCTATTTTGATATGTGTAAAATACTTGTTAATTATATTGGATATGCCTACTAAGCATATTAGACGTTAAAAAAGACCTCGCATGTTAGTGCGGGGTCAAGTTAATTAGAAGAAACGGTATCTGAAGGTGCTTTTTAGCAATATTTGAAGGTTCATAACTATCCTGTTTCTTGTTAGTCAAGATGTCAGCGTAGTGAGCCACTTTTTTATTGATAGTTTCCAAATGGTTTTTGAGTTCATCGATTTCGTAAAGGGTTTGTTTCTGCTGATCCAGCATGATTTGATAACGCTCAGGAACGGTTGATTCACCTTCAATAACAAGATCGAAATAGTGTTTGATGTTTTCCAGTGACATGCCGGTTTGACGTAAACAGGTAATCAGATGGATCCACTCGAGATCCACATCATCAAAAACCCGGTTATTATTTTTATCCCGTTTAACGAAGGGAAGTAATCCATGGTCGTGATAGTAACGAACGGTGTAGGTGGTAAGTCCCGTTTTGTTGGCAACTTCTCGGACAGAATAAGTCATATTTACAATAAACTCCTTTCGATGTAGTGAAAAGTATTAGATTTAACAACAAGTTTATAAGTGATATCAACAATCATAAACATTAGATTTACTGGAAGCAAGTGAAGGATATCATATGACGATCAGTGTTGAATGTCAATCACCACATTGTTGGATGCAAATAGTCGCCGAGAGATTAATTTTCTCGACGACTGTTTGTTTATTTAGAAATTTATAAAACGACTATTTACCGCCACTCAGGTAATAATCAATATTCTTATTAGCAGCATCACGGTTAGTTTGTTTAGCAGTGGAAAGTGGGATGCCATTCGCGCCACTTAACGCCATTAAAATATCGAAGAACGGTGGTTTGATGCCCAATTCGTCCAGATCATCTGGCGAAATCGTGTAGCGAATCGAAGCTTCATCGTGGTGTTCAACTTTTTGAACCCAGTGAGGTTCGCGAATGTTCTCACGCCCAAGAGCGACTAAGTCAAAGCCAGCGTCTGTAGCTTTCGCGGCATCTTCAGGTGTTTGAACGTCACCAACGACAATCATAGGTACTTTGCCTTGCAGATGTTCCTTGATTGTTTCGTTGAGTGGCGTTGTGATAGTGTCATCGGTTAACGATTTCCGCCAAACGTTACTCATTGAAATGTGAAGATAGTCAATTGGTTGATCCTTTAACACGTCAACAAACTTCAAGGTGTCATCGAAAGTGATCCCTGGTTTTTCAATTTCTTCAGGAGAAATCCGGTAGCCCACGATAAATGGCTTATCAGCATATTTATTGACCGCCTCGTTAACTGATTTAATCACTGCTAGTGGGAATTTCATGCGTTTTTCAAGCGTGCCGCCCCATTCGTCGGTTCGTTGATTCGAGTTAGGGGAGAAGAATTGCTGAATCAGATAAGTGTTGGCACCGTGAATTTCCACGCCGTCGAAACCAGCTTGAATGGCCCGACGAGCAGCTTCACCAAAATCAACAATAGTCTGTTCAACTTCTTCGGCAGATAATGCGCGGGGCTGCTCGGAACCTGCTCGAGCTGCCGCAATTGCACTGGCGCTAACGGGTTGCTTGCCTCGGAGAACGGATGATGAACTCATCCGGCCAGCACTAAAAATCTGTAAGACAGCTTTAGTGCCGTTTTGCTTGATTGCCGAAGCCAACTTGTGCAACCCAGGGATGAACTTATCGTCGGCAACACTGAGTTCACCTTCAAATCCTTTACCTTCCTCGTTAACGTTGGCAACAGCGGTGATATAAAGTCCGACACCACCAGAGTGTTTACGATAATAATCGATTTCGTCTTCGGTGACGTTACCATCGTGAAATGCCATGCATTCAGTCAAAGGTGGAATCACGACCCGATTTTTCAACGTAATGTCTTTGTTAGGAAATTTGAAAGTATCCAGAAATGAATATGCCATGAATAATCCCTCCATTCATTTGTGATTATTATAACATGATACGGGTGGCAAAACTTACAAATTGTAAGTTATTTAAAGTAATAATAAAAATTTTTAGAGACGTAAAATATTATTAAAGATTATTGGTCAAGTTATAATAATTTTCTAAAGGTTGAAAGTTAGTAAAAGTGAGATTAGCTTTAAACACAAAAGTAAACTATCGCTGCTAGTTCTTCTTCGAAAACCGGTTCGTCACCAGATCCTTGAGGCCGAACCGGAGCACCGTTTTACCTTGATGATGCTGGTGATTTGTAACCACTTGGCCAGCGGATTGAACCATATTGTTTGCCACCTTTCAACGATACGAAACCGTTTCGTTTAGTAAATGTTAAGCTTTATTTCTGACAAAGTTTGTTAGAAGTGATCAAAACAAAACTAGACAGCTCATCATCCCAAACTACAAAGAGATAACAGCTGCCTAGTTCAACAAAAAAGATTCAGTTTCTTAGATTATATATACAAGTATTATTTTTTCGGTCCACAGCCCCGTTCATCTGATGACAAAGGCTTAGTTTTCGGCGTATTAGGATACATTTTGGCACGTAAACCATCGTTAATCTGTCGAAACTTAGCTTCAGCTTTAGTGTCCGGCCGGTAGTAAGTCTTGTTTTCCATGCCTTTAGGCATTAAACCTTTACCCCAGAAGTGTTCTGGAAATTGGTGAGCGGAGACAAAGCCCACACCGTGGCCCAAACTCAGTGCACCTTTGTAGTGCATATCACGAGTCATATCAGGCTGTTGCCAGTCGTCCTTGGCAGCATCTTCCCGAGCAAATTCAATGGCTTTTGTTGAGGCGTTAGCCTTGGGTGACAGAGACATTGCAACGGTTACAGCGGATAAAACTGATTGCGCTTTCGGTAATCCCACATCTCTAGCGACCTGTAGCGCATCAATGACAGGAGCCCATAAGTCAATGTTAGCCACGCCGATGTCTTCAAACAGGCCGACTTCGATCCGACGAATGGCCGATTCCATATCATTGCCATTTAGTAGTACGCCCAAGGCTAATAAAGCGGCATTCACATCAGAACTTTTAATGGCTTCGCAATACCAAGCGATAGTATCATAATGGCCGTCTTCACCGTTATCGATTTTTGAAGCACCAGCACCTAGGGTAGCATCGATGTGTTCTTCGTCAAATGGTACGCCAGATTTAACCAAAATCTCTAGTGAAGATAAGGCCAAACGAAGATCGCCGTTGGTACGATCAGCTAAATAAGTCAATTTAGAGTCATCGATTTTTTTAGCAGTTTCATATTTTCCTAAGCCACGGTCAGAATCGTTTAGTGCCTGTTTTAAGCCGGTTAAGATCTCATCTTTAGTCAGTGGTTTTAATTCATAAATGACCATTCGGCTGCGTAATGCAGGGGGCAGGTTAATGAACGGATTTTCAGTAGTCGCACCGATTAGAGTGACGGAACCATCTTCTACGGATGCCAATAAAAGATCTACTTTCGGATGATCTAACCGGTGGATTTCGTCCACAAATAAGACAATTGGTTCGGTATTAGCCACAGCTAGTGCGTTTTGCAGGTCAGCTTTAGTCCCATTGGCGGCGTTAAAGTAGATAAACCGTCGATTAGTACTGCCAGCTAAGGCTTGTGCGATTGAAGTTTTACCAATACCAGGTGGTCCATATAACAGCATCGAGCTCAGTGTGTTAGCGGCTACCATCATAGAGATTGGCTTCCCATCACCTATTAAATCCGTTTGACCGATTACTTCTTCAATTTTTCGTGGGCGCATCCGATACGCTAACGGCTGAACGTTTTTTAGCGATTGGTGGGTTGGTTGGCTATCATTCTTTGAGCTAGTCGCGCTGTTTAATAATGACAATTGTTCGGCCATTCAATTACCTTCTTTACTTAATTTTCCTCTTGTTACGGGTTACCGTTAGAGTTACAGTACAACTCGAAAATTATCTTATGCTCTATATATTATATAATTTATTATATAAATAAGTGCAATAATCGATTTGAATTATTTAGGAAGTGTCGTGTTTAACCGGTGAGAAAGATGATGTAAATCCTATCAGGAGACTGTGCTGATCCACACCATTTTGCTCTGTCGTTAAATTCTTTAAATGAATCCATAACAAGTGGATATCGACTAAAAAAATGTTGACACCGTGTCACTTTCTGCTATACTAATCTAGTCGATAAGAGTGACACGGTGTCACTTGTTCCAGAAAGAGAGGGATCCATCATGGTTTCAGCAACGTTTGAACATTTACCAGTAGAAAAACAAAGTCGAATCCGTCAGGCATTATTGAACGAATTTTCGCATTACCCGCTGGCTGATGCCCAGGTAGCACGTATCGTGAAAGACGCGAACATTGCGCGAGGAGCTTTTTACAAGTATTTCGATGATTTAACTGACGCTTATCGCTATTTATTTGGTGTTGCCATGGTTGAAATTCATCGAACGATGCCGAAGCGACCAACGCTAGATAATATTGATGAATACGTTGATTCTATTCGCAAGTTTATCTTAGAGGCTGACGAGGCGGGTTACCGGCAATTAATCAAGTTGCACTATCAATACAATGAAGGCTTTCTTGGCAGAAGGCCCACGACAATTCCGTCAGATGCTGATAGTGCAAAAGAGTGGGCGATTACGGCTTTATACCACCAAACAGTGCGTGATGTTGTGCTGGATCCAGAGAGTATGGACGAACGTATCAAACAGTTACGTGTCGTTTTACAAAACGTTAAATAGTGAAGGAGAAAGATTTTGTTTTTAGCCCTTAAAGAAATTAAGAAAGAAAAGTTCCGGTCAGGTTTGATTGTTGCCATGATTGTGTTAATCGGGTACCTCATCTTTATTCTAACCAGTTTGGCTCTTGGCTTGGCCCAGCAGAATACGGACGCCATCAATTCGTGGGATGCCAAGCAGATCACGTTAAATTCCAATGCCAATGTAGACATGCGGCAATCATTTCTGACTAAAAAACAAGTTGGCCATTTGAGCAGGCAAGAAGCATTAATTGGTGAAACTTCGGTGGTTGCTAAGGCTAAGAGTCATAAGCAGCTTTCAGCGGTATTTTTAGGTCTGAATAACAATCAATTCGTTTATCAAAATCTCAATCTTGTAGACGGTCATCGTGTGACTAACAGTCATGAACTGGTAGTGGATACGGCGTTTAAGCAAGAGGGCTACAAACTTGGTAGTCAGTTCAAACTTAATGGTGACAATCATAAATATACGATCGTTGGCTTCATTAAAAACGCTAAATTAAATATTGCACCAGTTGTTTACGGACAGATGAACGATTGGAAGAGTTTACGGGCGATTACCGTAGGACCAGTTGGGTCTGCGGTTGTCTCTAGGGATGCGAGTTATAAAAATAATGCTAACGGTGCAAAGACTTATACCAAGCAGCAAGTTGTCGATAAACTGCCCGGTTACCAGGCTCAGAACAGTACTTTTATTTTGATGATTGGTTTTTTAATGGTCATTTCGCTGATTATCATTGCAGTGTTCCTGTATATTTTGACCATGCAAAAATTACCTAATTACGCTGTTTTGCGCGCTCAAGGGGTGCCAAGTAAAGTGCTTGTTGGTGCAACAATCTCACAATCTGTCTTACTAGTGGTGAGTGGGTTAATCGTAGCCACATTATTTACGGTTATCACTGCTTGGATAATTCCGGCAAATGTTCCCATGGCTTTTGACATACCGGTGCTTGGAGGCGTTGGTGTGGGGTTACTCGTCATGGCCATGATTGGCGGCTTGATTCCAATCAAATCCGTTGTTAGTGTTGATCCCGTTTCCGTTATTGGAGGTTAAATGAATGAGTTCATTTTCAGTTAAAAACGTTAATCAGATTTTTGGGACAGGTACCGCAGAGGTCCATGTGCTCCATGATGTCAACTTTGAGGCTGAACCCAGCACTTTGAGCCTGATTATGGGACCCTCAGGATCCGGTAAGAGTACGTTTCTATCAATCGTTGGTGGCTTATTGACGCCCACGTCGGGAACAGTAGAAGTAAACGGTCTCAGCTATAACGAACGCTCTAAGAAGGAACGCGATGCTTTACGACTCGACTCGATTGGGTTTGTGTTGCAAGCTTATCATTTATTACCGTATCTCACTGTGGCTGACCAGTTTAAGTTAGTCGATAAGATTAAACCCCAGGGTAATCTGTCTCGTGAAGCGTTAACGGATGTTCTTGAAACGTTAGGGATAAAAGATCTTTTGAACAAATATCCCGGTGAATTATCAGGCGGTCAGCAGCAGCGAGTGGCGATTGCGCGCGCACTTTACCCAGATCCAGCGATCATTTTGGCAGATGAACCGACAGCTGCATTGGATAGCGCACGAGTGGCTATTATCGTTAAGCTCTTGAAAGACCTTGCTGTTAAGCACCATAAGGCTGTCGTGGTGGTGACTCACGATGGCCGTTTGGTTGATTCGGCGGATCGGTTGTACGAAATGAAAGATGGTTATCTGACTAAATCAACGCCAGAAGTATCTAGGTAACGGCGCATTTTTCGGCATTTTGATGAAAGGCACAATCAGATCTTACTAAGGATAATCACATAAAAGAGGTCGTGACATGAGTTTATATTGGTAAGTATTTCATCTAGTTTCTTGACTGAAAGACAACTTAAAATTTGTTTTTGTTCAATACTTTAATCTAGTCTAAACTGGCTCCGCAACTCAGATTCCGGCCATTTAACCCCAAAAATACGTATTCCGACAAAGTTCGACGGAATACGTATTTTTGGGGTTAAATTCTGGAATCTACCGAGTTGTGTCACACTCTCTTATATCATTTACCAACTGAATTGTTCGTAATACATGTTTTCGTGGGATACTCCCGCTTGTGTTAAAGCATGCTGCCAAGCTTGTCCCATGCGTGCTGGACCAGAAAGTAGGTACAATGCAGATATTGGCGTTATCGACGAAACTGCTTTGGTAACATCGAAGCGACCGGTCTGAATGTGTACAGTCAACGTTGAGCGTTGAGCAGCGAGTGCTTTTAGCTGTGGTACGTAGATCAAATCAGTGGGGCGATGAGCTGAATAGTACAGTGTGATGGGTAATTGTGGGTAAGCCTGGACTAGTGCCAGCATAGGAACGACACCCGATCCACCAGCTACGAGCACTAATGGCTTTGTCGGATGTTTAGCAATCATGGTATTGAAGAGGCCAAAACCGCCAGTGAGGTGTGCTTCGGCATTCAGCGGCAGGTTTTGCACAGACCGGGTAAAGTCACCGTCACCACGAATGGCCAGCACTAACTGATTATCATGAACGGCATTGACAACGGAGAACGGATGCAGTTCACGTAATCCCGCATAATCAGGGAAGCTAATGAAGACATAATCCCCAGGTTTAACCGTTAGTTGATGGCGTGACTTTAAACTAAAAGTAAATTCGAAGAAGTTCGGTGCCAGTTCACGTTTTGAAGTAAGCTTACCACGTGATAGCCACCAAGTATCGCGAAGCTTAGCGTAGACATACGCTAGTGCGACTACTGCTGTGTAACCGTCAAACCACCACATATACGGATGGATTGCCGTGATATAGCCAATGAGCTGCACGTGGATGAACACGAGAACGACTGCAATTAGATTGAGACGGTGCAACCAAACTGAAAATTCATGTTTGAAGGTTTGCTCCAGCCAATGTTTGAGATGTGCTAAAGCAGGCACCTTGTCTGTGAGCCATCCGGCCATGAATACTAATGAGTACATCATCAAGCCGATGAATAAGATGAGGGCAATGTCGCCTGTCGTTCTGACCATACCACCGGAGTGGGTTCCCATTTTATGAAGGAAAGCCAGGATAATAGCGAAAATACTAAGGCAGCCGTGCACCATGTAGACACTTGGTAGGCCAATCAAACGATCTAGCCAGTGTGGCCTGGTTGCCAGATAGATAGCGACTAAGAACCAAACGTAAGCGATGGAACCAGCTTGGATAGCGAGACCACCACTAGTAAATTGACCTGGTAAACCTGCTGCCAAAGTCAGTACTAACGGGAGAGGAAGAATGAATAATACAATCATCCAGACGAGACTGAGCAATTTTGGAAAGCGTTTAAGCATGATATCACCTTTTTAGTAACTCGATTTTTGGAATTTTGGTCTTTTTCTGACTTACATGCCATTAGTATTGGTAACTGTAATCGGAAAATTTGATCTGTATCAAGTTAACACTTAAGCTATTGGTGTACCAGTCCTTGTGACTGAATCTTATGTATCTTATACATTGCTTAAAGTGTTGGCCGACTTTTTGAGAAGCCATGGCAGTGTCAGATTTTAGGTACAAAATAGCGTTGCGGATGCTCTATTTCAGAACTTCCGCAACGCTATTTTTAATTATGATTCTTGAGTCGAACCCAAATCGCATGAATACCAAACGCTGAGCCAAAGGACAGGCACCAAGTTAACATATAAACAACCAGAATGCCCATCAAGGGAGAAACGGTTGTCAAAGTTTTACCAAATAATAGCCACAGACATTCAGACCAAAAGACGTTGGACAAGTATGCCTTGTAGGCAAAGCCAGCAAATTGATGCACGAAGTTTGTGAAGGGGCGGTTGGATTTTACCTGATGCAGACACAGTGCAGCGAATAAACCAATGACTGCTAGATCATAGATTGTCATTGACGGTTTGTAGTAGGGGGCATTACTTAGTTTGATTGGGAAGCCATAACTGAATAATTCATGATTAATCCACCAGAGTGTCACCACGAAAACAACCATAATTGCTGACCACGATTTCGTGATGAAACGGTTGAACACTTGGCGGTATTGCCATGCGAGCATCCCGAAGATACCATAAAGCAAAAAACTGATGAATAAGCGGTCAAATAAGTACCAGTCAGTGGCATGGGGACCGTTAAATACCTGCGTGTCGTAGAACCATAACCACAGACCGGCAATCATGACGGTACTGCCAGCCGTCAATATGCCACGTTTTGCATTCTGCCCGCACCAGCGTCCGATGTTCCAGAATAGTGGCATCAAAATGATAAATTGCAGCATCATGGTGTTATACCACAGATGAGGAGCAGCGTTACCGTTGATGAATTGCCACAGAAAAGTGCCAAGATTATGGTAGTGATTAACTTGCTGCATTTGTGGCATGACCAGTAAATAAATCAACGTCCACCAAATTGTCGGTATGAACAGTGCGTGCCAGGTGTTTTTCAGGTATTGATGATATGTCAGATTACGGTTATTAATGATCGTACGAGTTGTTGTGTAGAGGATGCCAAAAATAAAGGCTGGCGCAGTGTATTTAACCAAATTATACAAAATGCCAATTCCAATTTGGACGCCAGCACTAGGATGAGTGGTTAACGCGTAGCTCAAAATGGGTTGCGACATCACAGCAGTACATGCGCCAAGTTTCAGATAATCACCAATATCAGCGATGGATCGAATTAATTGCGGATTACTCATAAGTTATTTCACCTTAGTTTGAATTTACGAGGATCAATCGTGAAATAGTTTAATGGTTTAGTGATGTGGGTGCAAGGGTGGCTCGTATTAGAACCGTGTTTCAACTAACATCATTGGTGACGAAAATGAAATGATTAATTTGATAAATCAAATTGTCTTAACAAAATTACTAGCTTATAATGAAGATTAGTAAGAGTTATAAATATATTAGCTATTCTAAGGGGCAGAGTCATGAAAAAAATTCCAGTTTTATTGAGTTTATTTACTGTGGTAACGTTAGGATTAGCGGGTTGCGGAAGTTCTCAGGCGAGTTCAAGTGCAAGTAGTTCTAGTAAAAACCAAAGTAAAATTTCTGAAGATGAAGGAATTATCAAGACGGCTCGTAATTTGAACGAAGATGGTCATTATCAGGATTCCAACAAAGCATTGAATGGCATCCAGATTACTGACTTAAGTAAAAAGGGGTTTAGTTCACTTAAATCTGAATATTTTCAAATTCAAAAGAGCAATGATGCTTTTCTGTTAAAGCAGGGGAAAAAGCAAAATCAAGCAGCAGCAAATAACGGGTCAACTAGTTTGAATACCAATGATAGTTTTTCAGACTATTCTAAATTTGTCGGAGACTATTCATTTTACAATTATGATTCCAATCGTCAACAAAGTGATTTAGTCATTGATTCAGATGGTACGGTTGTTCAGGAAAATAATGATGGCACTAGCTTTCATGGTGTTGCGACTATTTCTTCAACCAATCAGAGTGGTATTCTTTCGTATGATGTAACTTCTGGTACCAATGATACCAAATCAATTAACGCTAACGTTAAGATTGATGTTACTTGGAGTAACGGCGAAAATGAAACCTATTATGGCTATACTTCTTATGATGGCGGAGCTGTTTTAACTGATGGAAAACCTTACAAAGGGGATTTGGTTAATGAAGTTTGGGTTCAGTAGAGTTGCTGTTTCCTTGCTATTGGGGTTAGCTGTAATGAGCGGTTGCTCAAAAACAAACCATCCAGCAAATCAAACTTCATCGTCAAAGCCGACCAGCCAAGCTAAGCCGAGTACGAATCAGGTGAAACATTCGGTTGCTGAGCGTAAAACTAATTCTAGAACAGATTTAGTTCAACACGATATCCGATTAAGTGAAGAAAGATGTATTGCGTCAGCTTCTGGCCAGACCTCAGTTTATGCTGTTGATTTAAGAAACAAACAACCTGTCATGGTGCATAATCGGTCGCAGAGGTCTGCCAGTGTCATTAAGTTATTCATCATGGTTGAAGCTTTTCGACAAATAAAATCTGGTCGATTAACGCTCAATCAAGAAGTTTCAATTCCTAAAACTGATCAGGTGGGTGGTACCGGTGAATTGGCTCATCAAAATGTTAATCAGCTTTCACTTATTCGGCTGTTGACTTTAATGATCCGAAATAGCGATAATACAGCGACAAATGTTTTGATTGATCGCCTAGGCGGTTTGAACGTGATTAATAATGAAATCAAACGGCTGGGTTGCAGTGACACACAGCTACAGCGGAAGATGCTGGACTATCAGTCTTTGAAGAATGGAAAAGATAATATGACTTCCGTGAAGGATGTTGGTAATCTGCTAGTAAAATTGGAGCAACATTCAGTATTGGGTGATCCCTATGACGCAGAAATGTTGCAGTTACTGAGATATAACGCTAATCAAAGCAAACTGCCAGCTTTAATCAACCAGAAAGCAACTGTCTTCAACAAGACTGGTGAATTTCCAGACTATGGGGTTCAAAATGATGCTGCTATCGTTAAAAAAGGTAACCAGGTTTTTGTGGTTGTTGTGCTTTCACAGCATGGCAATGAAAGTAAACAAGTAGGCGCAATGCAACAACTTGGCAAGCAATTGTACACAATTTATTTTAGCAAATAATAGTGGCTTCAGAAGTCAGTCCAAAATGGATTGGCTTTTTTGATTGAAAAAATAATTCGGTGAATAATATTGTTCTCGCAATGTTTTATTTTAAAAGAAAAAAACGCCAATAATGGAATTTGACGTTTGAAATGTTAGCATTCTTTTAATTTGTCTCTAGTAGACATGACCCTTAGTTAGAAGGATTTCTTTGATAATCAGCATCCAGTTTCAGTAATAAGTCTGCTGACAAACCTGAACGTGATTCAATGCGTCGAGCCATTTCAGTCGTTAGACAACGTTTATGGGACAGTAATTCTAATACTTGCTGCGTACTGATACCTAATTGCTGTGCTATTTTATCGGAACTGATCTGGTAGTAGGGCATGGTTTTACGCAAAATATCAGCACGAGCTGTTTCATGGTAGTAGCGAACGAGATTAAATCGGTTTGGCATTCTTAACACCCCTTAAAAACAATTCACTTATTTAGAATCAGTCACTAATGAATTCAAATACGTTGTGAAATCACTTTTCGAATCAAATGTTTGCGGATCCACGTATGCAGTTAAGGCATCTTTAACAGTTTGGGGCGATCCTTCACTAATCGATTTTTTCAATTTCTTTTTTCTTATGCGTTTGTTGGTCATACAAAAATTCCTCTCTTAAAAATGACGTTTAACGTGTACGTATAATCATTTTTTGATCATATACAATGGACTACCGGCAAACGTTGGTTAAACACATTAAAAACAACCTACAATTCTCACCAAAATAGTAGCATAAATTAAGTGCAAATGCACTTATCTAACGTTATTAATTGATTGAGTCTGAGTAGGCTGTTTAATACAGTTAGGGTAGTGATGTGTTGAAGATTAAATTGATTTTTCTATTCTGGATAATCTCGTTCAATAGATTGACGTAACTTAACAATATTACTAAAAATAGTTTGTTGCTGTGGTTCTAACTTTGCCATTAGATTTGCATTTAACTCACTGATTTTTTGTGTTATTTCGCGGTTTAGTTGGATTCCTTTATCAGTTAAGAATAATTGAGTACCACGTTTGTCTCTGGGGTTAATTGATTGTTTGATTAGTCCCTTTTCAATCAAGTGATTTACGGCCCGAGTGATAGAACTGTGATTTAAATGAACTAATTGATTAAAGTCACTCCTAGTAATACCAGGATTTTCACTGATTTTCATCACGTAGAAGTAATTAGATGCATTGACTTCGTACGGTGCTAGCATTTCTGTAATGTGGTTCGTGATGACCAAATTCAGCACAGCAACTTGTTGGACGAAATCAGCATCAAAATATTTGTTAGAAGTCGTAAGAACCACCCTCAATGTTTGTCATGAGCAACCAGTCATCTTTCACAAATATTATAACAGAATTAGTTGTTGGTGAATGGCTTATCAAAGAGAATGAAACAAAAAATCCCGTCGTCAAACGGGATTTTTTTAATACCTATTATTTAAATTGTTAAACTAGTTAAAACTGATCCATCTAGAAAAGCCACGCGGTTCCTTCCCACGATAGCCAATTGCTACTGCCAGAATAGTGATGATTAAGCCAACAGCTACGATTAACCACAGCGTTGTACTATACGCACTGCCGTTGCCACCACCGTACAACGAGTTGAAGGTCATGTAGACGCCTTGATACATGGGGGTGTGATAACTCAGCCATTGATAAAATGAGTTCATGGCTTGGCGTGGAATAATGGCGCCACCAGCAATCGTCTGCGATACCATCAGTGGTAATTGAATCAAAAATGACGGGAGACCACCTAATAGCAGGGCTAAGGAGAAGGAGAGCTCAAAGGCACCCAGTCCAAACAACCATTCACTTCCTAACAGAGACATGAAAGTGCCACCGTTAAATTGAATGAAGCATCTCAGTAATGAAACGGTAACCAAGGGACCAATCACGGTTGCTAAGACACCGTTGATTTGTGCCATTAAGAAAGCGAGCCATTTACCCATGGCATAACGAGCGCCCATGAACATCAGGGTTAAAATGATGCTCATGATCATGAGACCCAAGTAGAAGCCCATGTTCAAGAACATTGGTCCCATTTGATACTGATAATTCCCGCCAATTTTATGCAGATGGGTGGTATGAGTATCAGGTGTTGCGGCCAATTTTTGAGCAGCCTTTTGAGCCTGTAACTGAGTCTGCTTTGCAATAGTTTGCTTAACCTGTTGCTGCATCTTCTGTTGCATTTGCTTTGCTGCAGCGGGATTCATTTGAGCACCTTGTTTTGCTGCAGATGCCTGCTGTTTAGCAGCGTTGGCCTGCGCCTTGGCTGCAACTTGTTTAGCAATTTGTGGTGCCATTTGCTTAGCCATGGCACCCGTTGTTCTTGCCGTTGTCAATTCGGTTGCAATTTTACCTTGAACGGCGCTGATGACTGAGCGGGTAACGTTGTTTTGCAACAATCCGTTAGAATCACTGACGTAGAAGTTAAGCTTCGGGTTTTTACCAGCTTCGACGTCCTTTGTAAAGCCCGCTGGAAGCTGAACAGTCATGGCATCGGTCCGGTCTGACAGCCGAGACTTAGCAGCGGATAGATTGCTGGAAATAGTGACGTGTTTAAAGGGCACGTTATCTTTTAAGCCATTCCTAATGCTTTTGGTAACCGCGGTTTTATCCTGATCCACAATTGTGATTCTCAACTGATCGGTTGACGTTGGTAGTTTACTAAACCCTGGCACGCCTCCTAAAACAAAGAACCCACCGATTAAAGCGGGTATGAGCAGTGCTAAGTAAGCAAACGGATTTTTGAACCATTTATTCATAAAAATTCCTCCCCTATGTTTTCATTACAACAATTAGTATGAATCACTTTAAGGGAGGCCTCAATCTGCAAAAAAACGCACACCGTCCGATAACGGACAATATGCGTATAAAAGTAGGATAACGGTCGATTACCCCCAAATTAATTACTTGGAAGCTGTTGATTGACCTTTTGAATCGCTGTAGATACTTTGAATCATACGTTCACTTAAAGCAGCTGCGTCATCGTTCATGCCATTTTTAAGTGACCAGCGAATGTAATTGAGTACAATGGATGATTCTAAATTAGAGACAAAATCAGCGGGTGCGTTCTTGTTAGCACCATAGTGATGGTTAAGCCGGTGCCAGGTTTTGCTTAAACCTTGTTCCCAATAGACGAGCAGATCATAGTTTTCCTCGTGAATGTTGAGCAGCACGTTCAACGCATCGCGATGTTTCTGCAAAGTTCTGGCAATTTCTGGGATTGATAGCACGTGTTCGTCTTGGTTGATAATCTGGGTGGCTCGTTGTTCGATTAATTGCTGATAGAGTAGGGCATATTGATTTACCAATTGTCCCAGCAAATCATATTTGTCCTGAAAATGTTCGTAAAAAGTTGATCGTGAAACCAGTGCAGCCTCGCAAATCTGATTGACCGTGATTTTTTGAAATGGCGTGGTTGCTAGCAGGTTTAAGAAGCTTTGTTTAATATCGCGTTCGGTTTTGATGATTCGTTTGTCTGTCATGATTATGCCACCAGTAATTTTCGAGTTATTTAGTTCAAGGTTCTTATTTTACATCACTTTTGAAACATAGTCTTTAGGGTAGTCGCAAGAATCGGGATTGTAAATGAACTTTATTTATTCTATACTGGAACAATCATTCCAAAAAGAGGTAATTACCCATGAGAACCAAATCATTTGACCGAGAAACCGTTCTTAAACAGGCTGTTTACATATTTTGGCGCCAAGGGTACGATGGCACCTCCATGAGCACCCTGGTTAACGAAATGGGAATTAATCGGCAGAGCATGTATGATACGTTTGGCGACAAACATCAGCTTTTTCTGTTGGCGCTACAGGCGTACTACGAGATGACAAAGACTGAGATCAAGACGAAACTGACTTCAGCCACTGATCTGGAGGATACTCTTAGAACCATATTTAACGTGTACGCGCATCATGCTGATACCGCTCCTGCAGGTTGCTTGATCGTGAATTCGGCCACTGAGTTAGGGGCCGTTGATTCAGAAGTTGGCCAACTCATCGGTCAATACTTCAAATCTGAGAAAGTGGGTTTAACTGAAGTTCTGCGTCAGTTTCAGTCTGAGTTACTGCCCGATGTGGATTTATCAGTATTAGCAGCTATCTTACACAATGCATTAGTTGGTGTCAGAGTTCAATCGCGAATCAATAATCAGATGATCGATGCCGTGATTAATGACACGATACGATCACTACCATGGAAGGAAGGCAAATCATGAAAGCTGCACAAATCAATCAGTACTCTAAATCACTGCATGTTCAAATCAATAATGTTCAGAAGCCCCAACCAGCACCCAGTGAGGTCTTAATCAAAGTAAAGTACGCTGCGGTCAATCCCGTAGACCTGATGAATATCAATGGTAGCGTAAAATTAATCCAAGATTACCAGATGCCACTAACGTTAGGTAACGAAATTTCAGGTGTAGTTGAGAAAACAGGCAGTCAGGTAACGAGATTTGAAGTGGGTGACAAAGTCTACTCGCGTTTGCCTCTGGATAAAATTGGTGGATTTGCGGAATACGTTGCCGTTGATCAAGATGCCATCTGGTATACACCTAAAAACTTATCATTAAAGCAAGCCGTAGCAGTACCACTGACCGGGCTAACAGCTTATCAAGGTTTAACGGAAGAGTTAGAAGCACAGCCTAATAAAACCTTATTTATCCCTGGAGGTTCCGGTAGCTTTGGCCAAATGGCAGTGCCGATTGCGAAACAAATGGGGCTCAAAGTCATTGTTTCCGGTAATGCGGATGCTAAGGAACGGATTACCCAATTAGGCGCTGACCAATATCTCGATTACAAAAAAGAGGATTATTGGACTGTTTTGAGCGCTGTTGATTACATTATTGATACTCGTGGCGCCAAGGAAATTGAACGGGAAGTTGCCCTTTTGAAACATGGGGGCCGGATTTTAAGTTTGGTTGCTGGACCCAACAAGCAGTTTGCGGTATCGAGAGAATTGCCATTTTGGAAAACTGTTTTGTTCAGTCTAGCTGGGAGAAAGTGGGATTGGCTTGCCCGTAAGCGTGATAGTGTCTATCGATTCATCTTTGTCCGCGCTGATGGTCAGCAACTCCAGAAAATCACGAAAATAGTGGAAGAAAACCAGATTGTACCGACAATTGATGACCACGTTTTTGACCTCGATCATATTAACCAGGCCTTGGAGCTGGTTGCTCATGGCAAAACTCGGGGTAAAGTTGTGATTGAATTTTAATTGAGAAAATGCCCTTCGCCACCCAGATATTTAGTTGTCAAATCAATCACCCGCTGAGCGATTTCATCGACGTATTCTTGAGTAGTATTTTGATTGCCTTGCACGATGTAGAAAACGTGATTGGTATCGGGGGTGACCTTCGTTTTCTCCACTTGTCGGGTTTCTAGATGGCAAATAATTTCGTTACTATCATCAATGTAGCCGTATTCGTTTGCTTTAACTGGTTCGGGTTGGTTATCAGCTCCAATTGGCACGAACTTTTCGGTGCCATCCGTAAGTCGTAAATTAACGTTGCCATCAATGTGATCAATATCGTGAGCGCCTAAAGCAAGTCGGCTTTGAATGGAAATCAAGTTATAGAGATCCACGATGGGATTGATTGAGGCGAGGGCACCGCGTTTTAAAATTAATTTGAGTAAGGTTGCGGGTGCCGGCGTGTTGTTGCGCTTAGGTAGGTGAACAGCTTTGTGTAAATCCCAAAAGCCTTGAATAAGCGGATCAGTTTTAATTTGATCGCGGTCGAGTCCTTCCAGAGCCTGATTGATTTCAGTCTGAATATAGTCGGTTAATTCAGCTGGATACTGCTGGTTATTCACACCAGTAATTTCAACGCCCCGAATGGTGACACCTAGGTCAAGTACCTTTGGATCAATCACAAATTTCATAACACAACACTCCTTTTTAATTTATTCACAAAAACTTACTAACATTAGTGATGTAATCAATCTCGACGGAGATGATTACATCACTTTTTTGATAAAGTGATAGTGGAACTAAGGCCGCGG
>NZ_BCMJ01000017.1 GCF_002583405.1 Secundilactobacillus silagincola
CTTTCGTGTAAGTAGCCTGGTTCTTCGTGTAGTGAACCGTCCGGGTGACCGTAGTGGTATAACCCTCATCACCTGGTTTGCCGGCATCTGTAACCGCCTTAAAGTCTGCACTGCTGTAAGCACCACCGTTATCTACCGTATTCTGGAAACCTTTAACAGCAGTTGCTGCAGCGGTTAATTCGGGCACTAATTCACTTCCAGTGCCACCATCAACTGTCCAGTCACTGTATACCACATTGCCGTTGCTATCTAATGTAGCTGTCCGACTGACATTGACAGTTGTATTACCAACCATCTTAGTGTAATCACCAGTGTTCTGTTGGGTGACTGTGATAATTCCAGTCAAATACTGGACCTGAGTGCCTTTTGGATCACCGTCTTGACCAGGAGTTCCTGTTGAGAAACTCTTAGTCGTATACGTAACGACTCGTTGCAAAACCACGTTAGTAGTTGTATCTGCACCACTAGTTGCGCTGGTAAAATCAGCCAGTGTATACGCACCAGTATCGCCACTAACGGTTACCGTGTAGCCAGAAACGGGCACATCAGCAGCCGTCAATGCAGTGACTAAATTTCCGTCAGAAACATTCTGAGTTGTCCAATCACCATAGGTCACCTGACCATTGTTATCAACAATCGCCGTCCGAGTTACATCAACAGTCTGTTGTTCTGGATAACTAGCTGGCTTTGGCGCACCGGTATAAGTGGTGTTCACCGTAACCGTTCCCGTAGTAGTTGCTTCAACAATCTTGTAAGTACCAGCAATGAAGTCACCGGTGCTAAAAGCAAATATTGGGTTAGCTGCCTTGATCTTGTTAATTCCAGATTCGTTCAGAGTCAGCGTGTAATTACCAACAGCCGTCGGTACATCCGTGCTGCTTGCAACCGTGTTATTCACAGTGAAATCATCTTGCGTTAAACCGGCATCCTTAACCTTGTTACCGTAAGATACGGTAAAGTCAGGCATTGTCTGGCCGTGAATAATAGCTGTGTTATTCACGGTAATTTCAGTATCCTTATCGCCTGGCGTAGTTGCTATCGGGTTAATGGTAAACGTCCCTTTATTAAAGGCATCAGATGTAAAGGTGTAGTTCGGGTTAGCATTCGCAATGGCGGTCTGAGCAGCAGCCGTTAAACTAATCATGTAGCTGCCGACATCCGTTGGAATGCTGGAGCTAGCCGAGCCACCCTGCTTGGTAAATTCAAAGTCAGCGTTCGTCAAATCAACCTGATTTAGTTTCGAACCGAAGCTGGCAACAAAATCGGCTGGTGTCTGACCAAATATGATGGTCTGACTGTTTGGCGTAACTTGCATGTCTACATCTGAGTCTGTGATGATGGCCGGTGTGATCCTTAAGTGAGCAGAAGTATTCCAAGAACCAACATAGTAATTTGGATTTGGTGTTGCAAGGGTTGGAGTAAATACATAAGTCCCAACATCTTCACCAGGTTCACGGCTAACAGCCACATCCAAAGTTTCACCACTAACCACACCATGGACAGTACCCACAAATACTGGATCAGGTTGACCATAAATCTTAGATGCGTCATTAACATTAAGAATGATGGTTTTCGGTCTAACGTATAGTCTACCATCCTTAAAAGTCACTTTACTAAAATCAAAGTTCGGGTTAGCAGTCTTCAAAACTGCTTGTCCAGTATCGTTCAATGAAACAGTGTAAGTACCTGCGTTCAGATATTTACCACTGTAATCCGTATCCTTTGCACTGATGGTGTAATCCTCTGGGGTTAAGGTTGATGTGTCCAATGTGTGCCCTTCAAGCGTAATGCCAAATCCAGCATCACCATCCTTCGTGATATCACCGTATGTTTTATCTTTAGTTGTCACGGTAACCGTGCCAGTTAATGCTAAAGCAGTGATAACCAACGCACCAGTAGCCAAAGTAATCTTGTAGTTACCACTATCAACAGTGGTTGAATTTGTAACAGTCAAATCATGTGAGCCAACACTCTCGCCTGCTGCTGTACCAGCATCCGCGCGGTTAACCGTGTAATCAACCTCGTCAGTTCCAACTAACCCATCTAGCTTTGCCGTGTAAGCAGGATCCGAATCGCCAAAGACTTTGGTTGCGTCATTTGGTGTGATGGTCAGCGGTGCCTGAGTAATCGCAAATTTACCAGCAGTTGCATTAGCAGCCGTCAACGTGTAGTTTTTGTTAGCAGCCTGTAGCTTAGCCAAACCAGTAGCGGTCAACGTGATGGTGTAATCCCCGACAACATAGTGCCCACTAGTAGATTTAGTGGTTTGAGATAGTTGATAATCTCCTTCGCCAAGCGTAATGCCATTAACATTCAACGGGCTACCGTCAGCAGTCGTCAATGTTGGTGTTAAATCATTGCCATATTGAACATCACTTTGACTAACTGAGACTGTTCCTGTAGTTGTAGATGGTGTGATGGTAAACGTACCTGGTTTATTAGTAAACGTATAGTTAGTACTATCCGCTTCGCTTGCGGTGATAGTATACGTACCAACGTCATTACCTTTGCGTTTTAATCAATAACTGCTTTATCCCGGAAATGAGATTATTCATTACCGTTTGGCTGTTAGTTTCTGATTGTGTGGCAACTTTTAATTTTTTCTGCACGCCTAAATCATCATTGAGGAGGCCGAGTTTGATATTAGTGCCCCCTAGGTCGATGCCGATATACATAAAACCATCACCTACCTGTAATCATTTTAATGATAATACCATAATTACATCACCAACGATATAGAGTTTGATCCATCTCATTAAAAAAGGCAACTCAATCATGAATTGCCCTTCAGCGGGTCTGTATACACAGACTCGCTATTTATTTTTCGCTTTTCCTTGGTCTTCCTTACGCAACTTATCCGCGGTATCCAGAATATATTGACGCAATTCATCCTTGATTTCAGGATGAGTCAGACCGTATTCAACGTTGGTCTTTACATAGCCGAACTTATTACCAACATCATAACGTTGACCTTTAAATTCGTGTGCAAAAACCCGTTGAGTTTGGTTCAGAGTATCGATGGCATCCGTCAACTGCACTTCGCCACCCTTACCAGGCTTCTGCTTGGCTAACACATCGAAAATTTCTGGTGTCAGCAAATAACGGCCAATAATGGCAAGGTCACTTGGCGCATCTTCTACAGCTGGCTTTTCAACGAAACGGTTGACGTTATAGAGGTCAGTATCCACTTTATCTTGAGGATCGATGACACCATAGGCAGATACTTCGTCATGAGGCACCTTTTTAACGGCCAGAATTGAGGCATGGGTCTTCTCATACTCGTTGATCAATTGCTTGGTCAATGGTACTTCATCGCTCATTAAATCGTCGCCCAACATAACTACGAATGGTTCATCCGCGATAAATGACTTGGCGTAACGAATGGCGTCCCCTAACCCATTAGGATATGGCTGACGAATGTAGTACAGGTTCATTCCTGCTGCAGCCGTGGTTTCTTGAACTAAATCAAGTAACTTGGTCTTACCCTTTTCCTTCAAGTTCTGTTCCAGTTCAGGTGCAGAATCAAAGTGATCTTCGATTGAACGTTTCTGTTTCCCCTCAATGATCAGAATATCTTCGATTCCACTGGCCTTTGCTTCTTCAACAATAAACTGAATTGTTGGTTTGTCCACAATAGGCAACATTTCCTTAGCAAGCGCTTTGGTTGCTGGCAGGAACCGGGTCCCAAGACCGGCAGCCGGAATCACCGCTTTACGTACTTTCATGATGAAATCTCCTCTATTAACAGAATAGTGCTGATTACAGCTATCTTTCATTTTACACTATGTACAGGATAATTAGGGATATTTTAATCAAATCTTCAAATTTCTCCTCACTCAGTGTTTAACTTCATTCACTTGTTCAAAGATCTCCCGTACCCACTGACTATCACCGCCGCCTTGGTACTGCTGCTCTAAGGCAGCAAATCGTAGCTTAGGGAACTGGTACCAGTCATGCGTTTTCAGCTCGTTTAGCATGGCAGTTGAGCCCCTTTCAACCCCATGAATCATCCGCTTCACGTGTTCTGGACGTAAATAACCGAGTCGCTGAGCAAAGGTGAAGAAAGCAGTTAACGTTGGCTGAATTTGACTGTAATCCCATTTTTTGAATAGCAAGCCAGGAAATAGCTGTTCCAGTAACGTTTCGATATCGTGCATCCCGGTATTTTTGATGGTTTTGCGCTGGCGGTTGTAAAGGGCATCGGTAAAGATCATGACGTACAGTTGCAGTTCTCCCTCACTGCTCTGTTTGAGCAACGGCGCACACTCGGGAGATTGCACAAACAACTTGAACCACTGGCTGACGTATCCGCGCACGGATTCACTAGTGGCCGATTGCCACTGTGGCAGTGACTCTTCGGCACCATACGGTAATAAGTAAGCCGCTGTCACCGGCCGCATGAGTGCGGTCAGCTGATCATAGTTCATGGCAATATGGTTGGTCTCAGCTTCAACCAGCAAAAAGGTCGTCATTGATTCGTAAATTTGATCGGTCAGTAACGCATTCATGCCTTCTTGATAGGCACTGCTGAGGAACCGAAAAAGTCCGCGGTGAACACTGCCAGCATTCCATTGGTTGAAAGGCACCTTGACCTTTTGCGCCATTAACTTAAACAGACCGTGAACGGCCACCTTAGTGACTTGCTTATCCATCACATCCGTCAGTTGATGCTTTCGCAAGAACCGAACAAACCCACCCCATTCACGTGAAAAATCATCTTCGTACGCTACCACCATCGATATCTGCCCCATTCCAGAAAATTAGTACCTGTTAATATTATTATAGCAAACACGTACCATTATCAAAGTTTAATTAGGCACATTCACTGACATTTGTCCTATAATTGGGGCAAAAAGGGGATGTGTGAGATGCGGCAACGATTATTCAGCGGTGCCTTTGCAGAAACGCTGCAATACGTGATGGCGAGCTTACAGGGTCCCGTGAAAACGCGAACTGGCAGTTTAAAGCACACGGTGACTATCAACCATCAGCAATATGTGTCTAAATACACTATCAATCAGATCCGCCAGCGCTATCACCTGCGTTACCAGACCAAGCGGATCAATCACCAGCTGGTCTACGTGAACCGGGTCTGGCTGTATACCACCACGGCTCGCAGCGGTGTCTGGGACTATAAGCACCCCACTAAGTCCAGTCAGGTTACCCACAACGGCCGGTTCATCGTGTTCCGCACTTGGATGGGTGGCAGTGCCAGCAAGCTGACCTATGTCAGTCTGGATACGGGGAAACTGTATACGGCGGACGTGATTAATTTGAAATAAAAAAATGATTATCAGTCAATTTCTGGCTGGTAATCATTTTTTAGTCGCACTTAGCGCTATTGGGCAGGCAGTCACAGGCTACTTCCGTTGGTGCAGTTTTGGCTTTCTCAGTCAAGGCTGCCTGTAATTTTTGAATATCGGTTTGGGTCAGCTCCACGTGCTGGATCAGGTTCAACAGCGTCTCGCCCTTCTTCATGGCACACAGGTGGTCAAAAAGCTGTTCGGCTGAGCCGTTCATGGCTTCGGTCTCACTGATAGTGGCCGTATAGAGAAACCGGCGATCCTGTTTTTCAGTCTGCAGCAGGCCCTTTTTCACCAGTCGGCGCAACAGCGTCTTGATGGTCGAATCCGACCATGACCGCTTCGCCTGCATCAGGTCAATCAGCTCACGGGAATAGAGTTGTCCTTTGGTCCACACGATGCGCATCAGTTCCCACTCTGATGGCGTGATCTCCTCAATGGAATTTTGTACCGCTTCACTCATGGTTATTTCCCTCCGTTTACAGTTGTAACTCTACATGCAGTTTATCATGTTCCCCAGTTAAGTCAATCAATTACCCTGTTTCCATTTCATTATACCGACCCTCACCGCTCCGGTCTATACCTGAAGTCGATTCAGTTGTCATCGTCAACCATCTCCGTATAATAAGCATCAAAGTTGCCACCAGGCGACTGACTAAGGAGGAAATTGATCATGGTTAAAGTAGGCATTAATGGGTTTGGCCGCATTGGCCGGTTAGTATTGCGCCGGGTGCTGGAGTTAAACGACCCGGATATTGAAGTCACCGCCATCAACGATTTAACAACGCCGTCGATGCTGGCCTATTTGTTTAAGTACGACACTACTCACGGTACGGTACCCTATGACGTATCGGCTACTGACGACTCACTGATTATTGACGGTCACGCCTACCGCGTCTATGCGGAACGTGACGCCAAGAACATCCCTTGGGTAGACAACAACGACGTGGAACTGGTCCTGGAATGTACCGGCTTTTACACCTCGGAGGAAAAGTCGCAAGCCCACTTGGACGCCGGCGTGAAGAAAGTCCTGATTTCCGCGCCAGCTGGTCCCATCAAAACCATCGTTTACGGTGTGAATGACGACACCCTCACCCCAGACGATACCATCATCTCGGCGGGTTCCTGCACCACTAACGCCTTAGCACCCATGGCTTACGCGTTGAATCTGGAATTTGGCTTAGAGGTGGGCACCATGACTGTGATCCACGCCTTTACCAGCTCGCAAATGATTCTGGATGGGCCTAAGGGCAGCAAGCTGCGGCCGAACCGCACCGCATCCGCCAACACCATTCCCCATTCTACTGGGGCGGCCAAGGCGATTGGCCTGGTCATCCCCGAAATTGACGGCCATCTCCAGGGCCACGCGCAACGGGTAGCGGTGATTGACGGTTCCGTGTGCGAGTTAGTCTCCGTGCTGGCGACTGAGAACGTCACGGCGGATCAAATCAACTCAGCGGTTAAACCCTACACGGTTAACAACGATTCCTTTGGCTGGAACGAAGATAGTATCGTTTCATCCGACATCATCGGTGATACCCACGGGGGCGTGTTTGATCCAACGCTAACGGAAGTCACCTCTAACGGCAAGTATCAGGTGGTGAAGACCGCCACTTGGTTCGACAACGAGTATGGCTTTGTTTCCAACATGGTACGGACGGCTAAGGCGTTTGCTAATGCGCAAAACTATGGTGAATAGATTGAATTGAATTTTTGATTAACACGGCTGATTACTTGGCCGTGTTTTTTTGTCTAATGGACACCGTGAATGCTAGGTGTATCGAAGTTAGACTCGGCCTTGGCATTAGTGGTCTTGGTGACCAGAGCGTCTGGGGAGCCGTAGTAGCCGATGTACTTGGTGTTGTTCACCGTCACGGGCTTTGCCATGAGGTTATCGATGTTTAGGTCAATTTGATTGCGCTGTGAAACTTGTTTGATAGTACCGCTGTTGGCTGTGCCGAACTGCCACTTTTGAGCAGTGAGCGTGATGGTTTCGCTGGTGACTTGCTTGCCACTTTTGTTTTTACCGACTTTGGCAGCGACTGGGTAAGCTTTGGTGGCTGTGAAGTGAAGCTGTTTCGTGGATTGCTTGAATTGGTTATAGCGCTGCTGATCCTGTTTAGCCTCGCTGTTCGCCTGTGCAATGCCCTTCTTATAGGTATATTGATCCGAGTTCTTCTGGTTGGACTTGTCCAGTTTCAGTTCACCTTGGTAATTGGTCTGCTGACTCTTTAAGGTTTTGTTGAAGGCAGTTCGCTCATTATTTTTGGCTAAGGTGATGGTTTGGGCGACACTCTGATTGTTTAGTTTTTTGAGTGAGATCCCTTGTACCTGATAATCGGTGACCTTGCCCTTTTGCTGGACCAGAATATCGCTGACCTGACTGTTAGGCTTTGGCGTGGCCGTGTTGAGCCGGTACCAGACCTGCTGCTTGGGATTTTGCGCTGTGGTGGCGAAGGCCACCTTGCTGGCTTTGGCAGCATCCGTTGAGTGGCCGCACCCCGCTAAACTGAGTAACGCTACCCCAGCTAGACTGATTAAGGTTAATTGACGTAAACGTAATTTCATGATCATTTTCCCCTCCAAATGAACGTTCTATCTTTACCTTAACGTTGCGTTTTGCCAAATGCAATCCCTCTAATTTACCAATATAGCGGTTACATCCAGATTGTGCCTTTTATCACTAGCCCGTTCGTTGTAAGATAAATAGGTTGTTATGATATGACTGAAAGTAACTTATAGACGTCTCAACAAACTATGATTGAAAGAGGGATCTTCCGTGTCAAAACGAAACATCTTCATCGTCACCTGCGCGTTACTCCTATCCAATGCCATGAGTGGGCTTGATAACACCATTATTAACACCGCGTTACCTGCAATTATTTCGGATCTTCATGGGATTGAGTTAATGGGCTGGATCGTCGCTGTCTTCCTGTTGGGAACAGCCGTCAGCACGTTACTCTGGAGTAAATTGGGCGAACACATCGGTAACAAACAGGCTTACCAATTGGCCGCCATGTTCTTCGTGGTGGGGTCATTTCTCCAAGGGATTTCACCCAACATCGTCTTTCTGATTATTTCCAGAACGATTGCTGGAATTGGGAACGGCGGTGTGGTGTCACTGCCCTACATCATTTACGCTCATTTATACGAAAACCCCCGCAAACGCATGAAAGTGCTGGGCTTCGTGTCAGCCAGTTACAGTATGGCCACCATCATCGGTCCGTTAGTCGGCGGCTACATCGTGGATGCCTTTAGCTGGCACTGGGTATTCTTCTTAAACGTGCCGGTGGGCTTAGTTTCTGCTATCCTGGTTCAGATTTATTACAAGTCTAACCCGAAGTACCGGGTGGACAGTGCCGTGGATTACGTGGGTGCCTGCCTCATGAGTGTTGGCCTGATTGCGTTATTAGCCGGCATTGAAATGATTGGCAGTGTCAGCACGACGGTGGTCATTGCCGTGATCGTCTTCGCCGTGATTTGCCTAGGCGTACTGTTACACTACGAAAACCGCGTGGAAGACCCCATCATTCCCCAGCGACTGTTTAAGAACCGGCCGCTGATGATTGATTTCGCCCTATTTATCCTCATCTGGGGTGCCTTTCTGGGCTTTCTGATCTACAGTCCCATGTGGGCGCAGGCGCTCTTAGGCACCAGCGCGCTGATTGGTGGCGCCACCCAGATTCCAAGTTCAATCACCGACTTTCTGGGATCCGGCTCAGTGGCCCCTATGCGTCGTTTTCTCAGACCACAGAAGGTGATTGCCATTGGAATCCTCACCTTGGTGCTGTCCTTCCTGCTGATGGTGGTGATGGGCGTCAAAGCCCCTTACTGGCTGTTGCTAGTTGCCGGTGTGTTTGAAGGCTTCGGTAACGGTGCCTGCTTTAACGAACTGCAGGTTAAAGTGCAAGAAGACGCTGACAGTAATGACGTCCCCATTGCCACCTCCTTTAGCTTCCTAGTCCGCATGCTCAGTCAAACGTTTATGGCCTCGATTTTCGGTCTGATCATGAACAGCGCTCTGCGTCGTGGCGTGAACGCTTCAGGTGGTCAAATCACCATGAAAATGATGAACAAATTAAGTGACGCTCAATCCGTTGGGTCGTTACCTGCTCAATTGATTCCGCAAATGCGGGTGATCCTGCACAACGGGCTGCATAACATCATGGTGGTATCGTTAGTGCTGATGCTGATTGCTGGCGGGATCAATATTTGGGCGCAGCGGTTGGAGAAGGTTAAGTACGCGCGGTTGGAAGCGGCTAAATCGGCTTCTTAGATTGAGAATGTATTAGGCCTCATTGCCTAAACGCGTTCCAAAAGGCATGCCCCGGCCGTATAAGTCAAAAAAGCGGTATCCCGAAGAACCACCGGGATACCGCTTTTTCGTCTTATACTCTGGGGCATAGGCGCCTTTTTCCACGCTCTACTTGTCCCTCTCAATCAATTCCCTCATCACTGTCTGCAAGGTCTCCGCAAACGGCGCATTAACATCCACATGGCTCTGATCCAGCCTCTGCTGCCACCACTGATTCCGGATATCCACGATTTTGGGCACTACTTGGCTGCCGGCTTCCGTAATTTTGATGACGTTAGTGGTTCGATTATCCACGGATTGGGTCTGCGACACGTAGCCCAACTCCGACAAGCGCTTGATTTCCCGGGTAATTTGGCCCTTATTGATCACCAATCTTTTTGCTAATTCGTTTTGACTATGCTCTCCCTGCTGCTCCAGCAACAGTAATATGTAGGCGTTGGTGACGTTTAAATTTAATTGTTTGTAAACTGGTTGCGTATCTCGCTGAAAAGCGCGGTGAATAATGGAAAAACTCTGAGCGAGATCTCCCGGAAAAGTTTGTAAAGTCAAAATGATCCCTCCTGTTAATCTGCGTAATTGATTCAATTATACCGTTTGGTGACGCAGTTTGAACATTAAGTTTAAAATATCGTGAGTTTTTGTTGTGAAATTTCTCAAAGGAGTTGTGTTTGAGGAGAAACCATTGACAGATCAACCGTTAAATACTTGACGATTTCAATCTAACATTCTTGACAAGCGCTGGAAAATAGATTAAATTAGTCAGCAACAAAATAAAAGTAAAAACCACCTTTTAATTTAATCTATTTTAAGTGAATTTTACTTTTACTTTAAAGGCTTTATTATCTTATATCTAACAGAGGAGAGACTAGCATGAAGGAAAACGGTATCGAGAACAAGGGTAATCGTTTCAATATGTGGAAGATTCATCTGTCAGTAGCAACCGTGACACTAATACCAGCAGCCGTAGGAATCAACTACGTGGCTAAGGCATTCGCGGAGGGGTTAAAATTACCGCTGTGGTTAGGGTCTTTGGGGACTTATTTAGCCAGTATGCTGGCTGGCCCCACTGCCGGCGCAATCAGCGGCTTTATCAACAACATTATCTACGGCTTAACCCTATCGCCAGTTTCAACCGTGTATTCCATCACCAGTATCGCCATTGGTATCGTCGTCGGTGTGTTATTCAACCGTGGCTGGTTCAGCAACGCTAAGCGAGTCTTTGTTTCAGCTATTTTAATCGCCTTAACTTCAGCAATTATTTCAACCCCACTGAACGTCATTTTCTGGGGCGGGCAAACCGGTATTCCGTGGGGCGACGCACTGTTCGCTACCATGATCGGTAATCACATCAACATCTGGATTGCCTCGTTCACTGACGAATTCGTACTGGATATTTTGGACAAAGTCGTTGTGGCCTACATTGCCTTCTTCATTTACCGTCAATTACCGCAACGCATGATCAACTACTTTAAGGACAATCAATAATGGAAATTCGGGATAATAGTCTTTCAAACATAGCGAAAATCCGCTGGTATAATTTGATCGATCCAGTGACTAAACTGCTGGTGGCCCTCTTTTTGACCATGCTGTCGTTTGTATTCACAAATTTGTACTTCGAAGTCAGTCTGGTTTTGATTTCTTTCGTGCTATTACTCTTGTCCCGGTTATCATCCGCTACCATCAATGCAGTGTACTTCTGCTTATTTCTCATCGTCACTATGATCTTGATCCAAGGCTTATTTTACAGTGGCAATGTGCATCCGCTATTTTCAATCATGAACATTACCTTTTACCGCGAAGGTGCGCTTTACGCGGTGACCATGAGTGCGCGAATCCTGATTATTATCTTCGCCATCGGCTTTTTCATGAGCACCACCACAATTTCGGAAAACGCCAAGTACCTAGAAGCCATTGGTCTGCCATACAAACTGGTTTACCTGCTCATGTCGGTTTGCTACATCCTTCCTCAGATTCAACAGAACATGAAAAAAATCCAGTTTGCAGAACGCGCTCGGGGCATCAACCCGCAAAAAACGGTGGCACAAAAGGTGCGCTCGATTCTGCCGATCCTGATTCCGTTGATCATCAAAACCTTCGATCAGTCCATCAACCGTTCTATTACCTTACAGTTACGGGGATTCGACAGTCCAGAACGGACCCTTGCCACGCCGAAGTACCACTACGTTAGGGCACGGTTCAATCATTATCTATTGAGTTTTCTCACTATTTTTCTAATCGGGTGTAAACTATGGCAAATATTCAGCAGATTTCTATAACTCATCTCAGTTTCACCTATCAGCATGATACCAATACCGTGCTGCACGATATCAACGTGTCGGCACCGCTAAACAGCATCATCGGGATTATCGGCAATCATAACGCGGGTAAAACGACGCTGTGTCGCGTTCTAGCTGGCATTATTCCCAATATGATGGGCGGTGATTTACTGGGTGACGTCCACATCGGCAACTTATCACCAACTAAAGACTGGTCTGTGCTCAATCGGCAGACCGATTTTGTGCTGCAAGATCCTAATAGCCAACTCAGCGGGTTAGCAGATACCGTGGCCGACGAAATCGCCTTTGACCTGTTGAACCACGGGGTGGATGAAACCACCATTCAGCGGCGGGTGGCGGACGTTGCCGCTCAAATGCAGTTAACCGCTCAGCTGCAGCAATCCCCCAGCTCACTGTCGGGTGGCCAGTTGCAGCGGTTGGCGATTGCTACGGCCATTGTCACCAAGCCTGGCATCCTCATTTTAGACGACCCCACCAGCGAGATGGATCCGCAAGGTCGCGCTGACTTCTTCAATTGGCTGGCAACCATTAAGGACACCACGATTTTCATTGTTTCAAATGAAATTGACGATTTGTGTGAAATTGCTGACCGGCTGTGGGTGTTGGTAGACGGTGAGCTGGTTCGTAAAGGCACCTCGCTTGAAGTGATCAATCAGTTGAACCCAGAATGGCAGATTGGCACGCCTAAGGTTTACCAATTAGCCAAACTCATGTATTGGTCGCTGGGTGCTGACTTGTTTCCGGTGAATATCAATCAACTAAGGGGGTGTGTCCATGACCAGCATTCAAATTGACGGGTTAAAGTATCAGTACCCCACTAGTGACTTTAAGTTGGCTATTGACCAGCTGACCATTACGGAAAATCTGGTGGCGATTGCGGGGCAAAATGGCGCGGGTAAGTCTACCCTGTTTAAGCTACTCACCGGGCTGGTGCACCCGCAAGCTGGCGAAATTCACATCAATCATCGGGACTTAGCCAGCCTAACACCGGAAGACCGCCTAAAGACCATTGGCATCGTGTTTCAAGATCCCAGTTCACAGCTCTTTAACGCTACCGTGGAAAAAGAGGTCGCCTGGAGTGTCCTGCAGGTTGAAACCGATGCTGCGGTAGTGGCTGATACGGTCAACGATGCGTTGGCTACAGTTGGCCTGACAGAACTAAAAGATAAGAACCCCTTTGATTTATCCATGCCGGAAAAGAAGCTCCTATCCATTGCAACAGTGCTAGCTGTTAACCCACAAATCTACTTATTTGATGAACCCATGATCTCGCTGGATTGGCCCAGCCAACAGCTTGTTACCCATCTGATGCAGCACCTGGCCGAAGAAAAGCACCAAGTGATTGCCATTACTCATGATATGAACTGGCTGGCAGCGACCTTTGCGAAGGTGGATGTACTGGCTGATGGTCAAGTCATTTTTGAGGGAAAACCTGAAACCTTCTTCGGCGATTCGGCTTTAACTCAAAAAACGGGATTAATGACACCTCGTATTATGCAGATTGCTCAAGAAGTGTTTGATGATTCGCGGGTGTATTTGACGCCGGAGGATTACTTTGAGAAGCATTCGGAGAAGCGTTAACATTCAGAATTAAAAATCCGTTTTATACTCACAATGTGGTGCAATGTGAGTATAAAACGGATTTTTTAATTGCAGTGACATACCCAAAAATCGTACAAAAAACACCCTTCCCTCCACATGGAAAAGGTGTTTCTTTTGAACGCAATATAACGAGTATATTAACGCTTTGAGAATTGACCAGCCTTACGAGCTTTCTTAAGACCTGGCTTCTTACGTTCTTTCATACGTGCATCACGAGTTAACAGACCGGCACGCTTGAGGGGACCACGAAAATCTGGGTCTACTTCGAGCAATGCACGGGCGATACCGTGACGTACAGCGCCGGCTTGTCCTGAGAAGCCACCGCCATTAACGTTTGCTAAAACATCATAGTTGCCTAGAGTTTCAGTAACGTTAAATGGTTGAACAACCACTTCACGCAAGTTAGCGAATGGAATGTAATCTTCGATTGCTTTGTCATTCATAACGATTTTACCAGTACCTGGTACTAAACGTACCCGAGCTACTGAGTCTTTACGACGGCCAGTGCCGCGATATTGTACTTGAGCCAATTTGAATTCCTCCTTAAATTAGGTTAGTGATGTCTAAAACTTCAGGCTTTTGAGCAGCATTGTCATGTTGGTCGCCAGCGTAAACGTGAAGCTTCAAGCCGATCTTGTGACCTAATGAAGTATGAGGAAGCATACCCTTAACAGAAGTTTCAATCAGCTTTTCTGGGTCATTTGCACGAAAATCACCAGCAGTGCGTTGCTTTAAACCGCCTGGATGGTTCGTATGATGGTAATAGATCTTCCGTGAAGCCTTCTTACCCGTTAAAGCAACTTTCGAAGCATTGATCACAATCACGTGATCACCAGTATCTACATTTGGGGTGAACGTTGGCTTATTCTTACCACGTAAGATGTTTGCGACAGCTGAAGCAAGACGTCCCAAAGGAACATCAGTTGCATCAACCACGTACCACTTGCGATCCACGTCACCTGGTTTAGCCATATATGTTGTACGCACGATTATTTTCCTCCAATTTCAGTGTTTGTTTGACATCCGTTAACAAGTTTCCGGGGCTTATCGTGGGGCAAACAATACCAATTAACATAGTACAAATTTCTGCCCCTTAAGTCAAGGGTTTTCCGGATTTGTTTTCTTTCTTGTGAAAATCTCAGCGCTGACGCTTTGGCAGCTTTGTGGGATGCGCCGGATCATCGCCTTCATAGTAGACGTGTTTGAGATACAGCCCGCTGGCCGGCACCGTCCGCCGAGCAGCACGCCGGTCATTGATCCGGTACAGGTTTTGAATATCATCCACCGGCCGAGTGCCAGAACCGATTTCAACCAATACCCCTACCATGATGCGCACCTGGTTGTAGAGGAAGCCGTTACCATAAAACTCAAACACCAGCTCATTGTTAGCCTTGTCTAAATGGCATCCTGCTTCATAAATCGTTCGGAAGTAAGTCCGGGCTGAAGACCCCGAAGCCACGAAGCTGGTAAAGTCGTGCTCACCGATCAAATCTTGAGCCGCCTGATTGATACGATCCACATCCACCGGAAACTTCCAGTGGCCGGTGTAATTGCGCTTGAAGGGATTGCGGAATTCCCCCAGATCCATTCGGTACACGTACCGCTTACCAGAAACGTCATAGCGGGCGTGAAAATCGTTGCTGACAATGTCGACGTGCAGGACCTCCATATCGACAGGCAACATAGAATTCAGCCCCTTACGCATATTTTCGGCCGTTAAATGATACGGCATATCGAAGTGAACCACCTGCCCTAAGGCATGCACGCCAGCATCCGTTCGGCCGGAACCGTAAACCACGATGGCCGGTGTGGGATTTTTGGCCATCTTATTGACCACCCGCGTTAACTCGCTTTCAATCGTCCGCTTGTGCGGTTGCCGTTGAAAGCCAGCAAAATTAGTGCCGTCATAGGCTAATGTAATTTTATATCTCAAAAAAATTATTCCTCTCAACTAAAATAACGTAGTGCGAAGACCGCACCTAAACTGATGACGTAGATCACCAATGACACGGTGTCTACGCCATGCCACTTCAACAGCCGGTACTTGGTCCGGTTTTCACCGTCCTGATAGCCCCGAGCCTCCATGGCCGTGGAAATTTCAATCGCCCGGTTAAATGCGTTGACGAACAACGGGATCAGGATCGGCACGATAGTTTTGATTCGCTGACGCAAACCGCCTTCACCAAAATCGACCCCACGAGAACGCTGAGCATTCATGATCTTTTCGGCTTCATCCATCAGCGTTGGCACGAACCGTAACGCCAACGATAGCATTAGTGCCAGCGTTGCTACTGGAAAATGAACTTTCCGCAACGGGCTGAGCAGTGATTCAATCCCATCCGCAATTTCCAGCGGTTCAGTGGTAAAGGTCAAAATGGTAGAAACCAAGATGATCAAAACAAAGCGCATTAAAATTAAACCAGCACTATTAAGACCATTTTGGCTCACCACCAGCCAGCCCCACTGCCAGTAAACGTGACCGCCGGCGCCAAAGAACACTTGAATCAAAACGGTAAAAATCATCAGCCAAAATAAGGGCAATAACCCGCGAATATAAACTTTTAATGGGATGGCAGACGCAGCCACCGAAGCCAGTAACAGCACCGTCATGATCAAGTACGTCCAGAAATCATTGGCGAAGAAAACCACCGCGATGTACAGAAAACTCAGGACTAATTTAGCCCGGGGATCCATGCGATGAACCCAAGAATGCCCAGGGATGAAACGGCCAAACATGACTTTATTCATGGCTGTTTGCCCCCTTTTGCAACTGAGGTGCCAGTTCATCAGCCAGCTCGTCAACGGTCAACGGCATGGTATCAAACCGAAACCCAGCCTGCTGAAGTTCGTAAGCAAACTTGGTAGCTGATGGCAGGCCCAACTGATGGGCTTCTAGCCATTTAGGATCGCTAAAGATTTCTCGCGGCGAACCTTGCTTGATCAATTCACCATGACCCATCACCAGCACATGGTCCGCGTAGTTTGCCACGTCATCCATTTGGTGAGTAATGAGAACAATGGTCAATCCCTGTTCGTCCCGTAGCTGTGTGACTAACTGCATAATTTCCAGCCGGCCACGTGGGTCCAAGCCTGCAGTGGGTTCATCCAGTACCAGTACTTCCGGCTCTAACGCCAGTACACCGGCAATCGCAACCCGGCGCATCTGACCACCAGAAAGATCAAAGGGTGAACGGCTCAGTAAAGACTCGTCCAATCCCACTTCTGCTGCCATCCGTTTAGCCAGCGCCGTCGCATCCGCTTCCGAAACGCCAAAGTTCTGCGGGCCAAACGCGATGTCTTTGAGCACCGTTTCTTCAAATAACTGGTTTTCAGGAAATTGAAACACCATGCCCACTTTTTTACGTAGCGGTTTGAGATGCTTATTGTTAGTTTCATTGGTAATCACTTGGTCGCCGATGGTCACCGTTCCAGAAGAAGGCTTTAGCAACGCATTTAAGTGCTGAATCATCGTGGATTTACCACTACCGGTTTGACCCACTACCGCAGTAAAGGATCCCGGCGTAATATGCAGATCAATATTCTTCAGGGCTTGGACAGCGAAGGGTGTGCCAGCCTGATACCAGTAATTTACTTGTTCAAACTTGATCTCCGTAGCCAATCGACTAAGCCCCTTTCGTCTAAATAGGTTTGTGGAACCGCAACATGGCGTTCCTGTAATGCATCTTTGACCTTTTCGGGAAGCGGCACATCGAGTCCCATCTCAACCAGCTGTTTGCCATGACTAAAGAGTTCCTCTGGGGTGGCCTCTTCCACAAAGTGACCGTCGTCGATGACCACTAGCCGATCAGCATTGGCAGCTTCATCGATATCGTGGGTGATGGAAAGCACCGTTAAGTTCAGTTGTGCTTTAAGCTGCTGGATCACAGCCAAAATTTCCTGTCTGCCACGCGGATCCAGCATACTGGTGGCTTCATCTAAAATGAGGATCTTCGGGGCAATGGCAATAATCCCAGCCAAGGCCACCCGCTGTTTTTGACCACCAGAAAGGTTCGCCGGTTCACGATTCTTATATGCCAGCATGTCCACCTGTTTCAGTGCTTCGTCTACCTTAGTCACCATGGTGTCGCGGTCAATAGAACGGTTCTCCATCCCGAAAGCCACATCGTCAGCCACCGTTGCACCCACGAACTGGTTATCGGGATTTTGGAAGACCATCCCAACTTTTTCCCTAATTTGCCAGACCGTGTCTGGACTGAGTACTTGACCATCAATGGTGATCTTACCAGAATCAGCCGCCATCAGCCCAATCAGCAGTTTGGCTAACGTGCTCTTCCCACTGCCGTTATGACCGACGATGGCCACCCAGTCACCAGCCTGGATCTCAAAGCTGACGTCATCAATCGCTTTGGTATCAGTATTACTATATTGATAATTTAAATGTTCAACTTGAATAATGGCCATTATATATTTTCTCCATCTTTCGAAATTCACACGTCATTATAACAAATCTTGCCCCTACATTGATACTTTCACAAGCATTTTTTTAATAATGGACGGGTTTATTATTTGGAATGCTGAAATATCTAGCCTATAATTAGATAAGTAGGAGAACGCTTTCATTATTTACTTTTAGGAGGTATATCAATGACAAAGAACATTGTTGTCGTTGGTGCAGGCTTCGCTGGGGTTTTAACAACTAAGAAGCTTGCCAAACGATTTAAATCTAATGCTGACGTGACGATTACTTTAATCGATCGTCATTCCTATTTCACCTACTTGACCGAACTTCACGAAGTGGCCACGGAACGGGTAGCGCCTGACGCAGTTCAATACGATTTACAGCACTTATTCAAACATGCTAAAAACGTCAAGCTAGTTACCGACAACGTCACCCAAGTGGATAAGGACAACAAAAAGGTGATCGCTGAAAATGGTGAATATCCCTTCGACAGCCTGGTCATTAGTTTAGGCGGGGAACCTAATGATTTTGGTACACCAGGCGTTAAGGAAAATGGCTTTACCCTCTGGTCCATGGAGGACGCCATTCGTCTGCGCACGCACTTGGACGATGTGGTTCGTCGTGGTGCAGCGGAACACGATCCTGAAAAGCGCCAAGCACTGCTCACCATCGTGGTCTGTGGCTCAGGTTTCACTGGTGCCGAAACCATTGGTGAACTGATCGACTACAAGAAGATCCTGGCAAAACGCTACCGAATCGATGAGAACGAAATCAAGGTCATCTTAGTTGAAGCAGCGCCAACCATCATCAATATGCTTGACCGGACCAACGCTGCTCACGCGGAAAAGTATATCAAAGATAACGGTATCGAAGTACGGGCATCATCTGCAATTACAGCCGTTAACCCCGATTCAGTTGAAATCAAGGAGCAAGATCCCATCGCTACCGAAACTTTGATCTGGACCGCTGGGGTCAAGACCAACCACACTGCTGATGAATTCGGTATTGAAACCGGTCGTGGTGGTCGGCTGGTCACCAATAAGTACCTTCAAGCGCAAGGCTTTGAAGACAAGAGTATTTACGTGGCCGGTGACGATGCCAACGCAACTGAGGAAGGTGCTGAACGTGCCGTACCTCAAACGGCTCAAGAAGCCGAATTTGAGGCCTATGTCGTGGCTCACAATGTGGCAGAGGACATTAATGGCAGTTCTAGTTACGAGGCCTTCAAGGACAAAAATATGGGCTTCATGGTTTCCTTTGGCTACCGTTACGGGATTGCCCAAGTCTTCGGTGGCAAACGCATTCGTGGTTGGATTGCTACCTGCATGAAACACGGTGGCAACCTACTCTACTTCATGCGGATTCGTTCTGGCTACGCCATGTGGAAGTACCTGATGGATGAAATCTTCAAGACGGCAAATAAGCGGACTGTGCTAGGCAGCAACACCGCAACGAACACCAACGTACTGTGGACATTGCCACTGCGTTTATTCTTCGGACTTGGACTGTTCTTTGACGGTATGAGTAACATGGGCGGTACCGCTGGCTGGATGACCAGCTTATCGCCAACCATGGGCACCATCGAATTGATCCTTGGTGCGCTGATCTTCTTTGGCTTGGCAACCTGGTGCGCCAACTTCTTAGTCATTTTAGGATTTCTATTCCTGGTTCACACTTGGCCCGCCAGTTGGATACTGTTTGTCGCCTTCGCGTTACTAAACGGTTCCGGCCGAACGTTCGGTTTAGATATCTGGTTCGTACCGTGGTTGCAACGTACTTGGGGACATTCACGTTATGGTATCCCGCGTTCAATCTACAAACAAAAATAAATCCTACTAAAATAAGCATCTCCCGGTTGATTGGGGGATGCTTATTTGGTTCTACAATATCTGTTGTTGGTAATAGATTATATCTATTACTGACAACAGATTTTTTGTACACTATTAAATAAAAAACGGGCATTCCCGCC
>NZ_BCMJ01000018.1 GCF_002583405.1 Secundilactobacillus silagincola
GGATAGGCTTATTTAAGTGTATCCAATATTTAACAACCTACCATTCAATAAGCAATGAAAAAGCTTGAAGCGCTTGACTTTTGGTAGAAAAAAGCACCACCATTCCAAAAGAATTAGCAGTGCTTTATTAAGCTTATGCTTTATCCGAAACCTCGCTAGTTTCTTCCTTCGCCACCGGATTCTTAGTCTTATAGTATCGGTCTTCTAACCGTTTATAAGAGCCCGGCTCTACTTCATCTAAGACGGTTGCAATCGTCTCAAGACTCTTAGGGTAGTCGTAATCCTCGTCAAACAAGCGCTGTGCTTCTTGACTAGCGGTTGCAACCTCTTCGTGAGTCATTCGATAGCGATTAGCATACTGAATCAATTGTTCGGCTAGCTGAGCACTATCAATCAAATCGTTGGTCTTTTCAGTTAAAATATCCAAATCAGACTGAATCATAATCAACTGTTTAGTAATGTCTTCCATATTGATTTGAACCTGATTCATATCGTCAGTCAGCTTATCAATTTCATCACTGACAACCTGGTAATAATCCAAGTAACTTTTGGCTACCCCAGGTAGATTCAGGTTTTCAACTTCACGACGAATACTGTGCAATTTAAATTCAAACTGCTGTAAATTCTGATTAGCCTGTTCTTCTTCTTTAGCCAAGCCAGCGACAGAATCATTGATCTCCTGTTGCTGTTTTTCAATTTGAGTTAAATCATGGATTTGCCGCGTTTGGTGGGCTTCAACTTCCGTGTAGACAGCATCATTACTATGAATGTTTTCCATATCTCTTTGATACGCAGTTTCAATGTTACGAAGCTGCTCGGTAAACTCCCGAGTGGTTTCTAATTCATGGTGATCCAACGTATAGTTGTGATTCAGCCGTTCCAATTCTTTCATCAATAAACTATTCTGATTTTGAGCATGGCTGATAAACTTAGATAGATAATCAAGGTTTGGCGTCACCTTGGTCTTGGCTACCATTTCTTTTTGCATCAAATCATAAAAATGATCGATTTTGGTGGATAGCGCAGTATCGGCTTGTTTAACCGCATCAATATTCAATTTTGCCAGTTGCGTTTTGCTTTGATTGATTTCAGCCGGTAACGCAGCTATTTGATCCCTTAAGTCAGCAACGGGAAATTTATAACCTTGCGCTGACAGCTCACTTTCGCCCTGCGTTAATTCTTTAACTTGAGTTGGAAATTCGGTCTCAAGGTTAGTCACTAACGGTGGAATGGCTTTTAACATTTCATCTAAGTGGTCAGTATCAGTTTGAAGCTGTTCCAATAATTTGGCAGCCTCTTGATGATCGCCCTTGCTGGTCACTTCTCGGAAATGATCGTTGTCATCCTCCAACTTTCCTAACTGCGTTTCAAGGCCATCAATAGCATCACCATACATAAAGTTTTTCGCCAACAACGTTTTTCGTAAGGACTGATAACGTGCTTCCAGTGTCTTCACGGCCTGTTTATGCTGTGCATCGATCTTTTTGAGTTCGGAAACCTGATCTTGTACTTGTTTAATGGCCTGTTGCGCAACTTCCAGTGAAGCAGTCGCTTTTTTTGCTTCTTGTTGAGCCGCCATCACATGGTACTGCTTAGCGCTATTAATCGCGTCATTAACTTGCTGTTTGAGCCTTGGCAGCCGGTTTTCCTTCAAATCACCAAAATCCGTGGCAAGCTGTTCCACGTCTTTTAACGTCTTACCCGTTAAACTCATGGCACGAACTTGGTCAACCGAATCACTTAACTCATCAATTGTCAGTTCTTCTCTTTTTTGATCGATTCCCTTCAACCGTCTGATCAGATACTGCTGGTAAATTAATATACCGGCATAAATGACAATTGCCAGGATAATGACTCCTATTAATATCCTAAACATCTAATCCCCATCCTTCGTTACCAAAATACATTTTATATGTATATTAGATAGATAATGTTTGATTTTTAATCAAATACCCATTAAAATCTATACCAGCTTAAATTATAGCATACCTTGTGAAAAGGCTTCACCTGAATTTCAAGTTTCACAAACTAAAACGTAAGAGGTAATCAAAATGACAGAAACAAAGACTACGGTTTCAATGATGAACCAGCAGCTAGATGCACTTTTATACAATGAAACGAATTTGATTGCCAATCTATCAAATGCTTCAGCTTTATTGAACCAGACCATGTCTGACCTGAACTGGGCTGGCTTTTATCTCTATCAGCCTGAAGAAGATGAGCTCCTGCTCGGTCCGTTCCAGGGTAACGTTGCCTGCGTACACATTAAAAACGGCAATGGCGTCTGTGGTACAGCACTAAAAAACCAACAGCCTCAGTTGGTAAAAGACGTTCACCAATTTCCAGGTCACATTGCCTGTGATTCGGCTAGCAACAGTGAAGTCGTTATTCCTCTTACTAAGAACGGCGTTAAAATCGGTGTGATGGATCTAGATTCACCTAAACTCGGCCGTTTTACAGAAGATGATCAAGCGGAACTTGAACAATTCGCTACTATTCTGTTGAAACATATTGACATTAAGTAGTCATTGGAGATACACTGGTGTTTGTGTAAAATAATGCAGCGGTGAGCGGTAAGCTCGTCAACAGATCACTGCCAAAAGGTGGTTGGGTAAGTAACCTGCGGCTGCACAGGGTGAAAACCGCAAAGGGATCTGCACGAATATCAAACTCACGTCAAATTATTTTACTCCAACTAAAATTTTTGGAGGAACTATCTATGTCTCGTTATACAGGACCAAGCTGGCGTGTTTCACGTCGTCTTGGCGTTTCACTTTCAGGTACTGGTAAAGAATTAGCACGTCGTCCATTCGCACCCGGCGAACACGGCCAAGGTCGTCGTTCAAAGCTTTCTGAATATGGTACTCAATTACGTGAAAAGCAAAAGCTGCGTTTCACTTACGGTTTGACTGAACGTCAATTCCACAACTTATTCGTTCGCGCAGGTAAGATTCGCGAAGGTAAGCATGGTGTTAACTTCATGATCTTACTGGAACGTCGTTTAGACAACGTGGTTTACCGTTTAGGTTTGGCAACTACTCGTCGTCAAGCTCGTCAATTGGTTAACCATGGTCACATCACTGTTGATGGCAAGCGCCTTGACATCCCTTCATACGAAGTTAAACCTGGTCAAGTGATCAGCGTTCGTGAAAAGTCAAAGGATATGCAAATCATCAAGGATGCCGTTGAAGCCGTTGTTGGTCGTCCTCAATACGTTGAGTTCGATGCTGACAAACTTGAAGGTAAACTTGTTCGTTTACCACAACGTGAAGAATTGGATGCAGACCTCGATGAATCTCTTATCGTTGAATACTACAACCGTTAATAAGCGTTGTTTAACTAAAGAAAAGCAATTTGCGCTTCGTGTGCAAATTGCTTTTTTTATATTCTTCTACTGAATCAACTGACTAAAAAGCGGCCGCAGTTCGAACACTGTTTTAAGCACCTCTTGCTGGATTTGCTTTTCATGATCAAAAATGGAATCTCCACGAAACCACTGACGACCAACTAAAAAATCAGCTTGTTTAACCTGGTTATAATGAATTAACTGTTGTTCCAATCCCCCACTTGAGATTTGACTGTAGGCTTTAGCCATATGATTAGGGCTAATATCGTAGTGATCACTCAACTTAGCCAGTTCAGGCAACATGTCGGCCAATCGCTGAATCATTTGTGCCCGTTCCTTAGCCTCTGCTAAACTCGACAGCCAAACGAACAGCCGATCGTCCCAGAAACCAATCATCAGATGCGGATTCATTTTATAGCCACGTTTATCCGTACTGAACGCAACCCACGTATTCATCGGTGGGTTCTTATGGCGGCGTAAATGCTTAGCCACGTGTGCATAGATTGGCGTTTGAAAGCCTAACGTTTCGATCACTTGCGGTGCTAGTAGCTCAAATTTAGGATCGATTTCTGCCCGAATGCCAGCCATCCGCCCAGCTAAGGTTTGATCATCAAAAACCTGAAAATCAGAATCATTAAACAATGTCTCTCCACCCCATTCTTTACGATATCTGTGTTCACATAGAACATGTTACAATAGTCATACTATTAATGAAAGTTGGTGTTACGCAATGCCTGACAAAGATCAAATGACGTCTCACTTGGATAACGCCATGTATGGTCCACCAAAGCTACATCCCGATGAACAGCGGACTTACTTGGGAACGTTCCGTGAACGTGTCTCCTTACTCATGTCCATTGAACAGCTGCAAAACGGTAAATACTTAGCCGCTTTTCAAGCTGAACTGGTTGCTCACCCTGACTACCAAGTGATCTTTAACGGCCACACCGGCATGTCAGCTTTAAAACCCTATCTTCAAGTTGCTGGTCAGCTTCAGCGTGCATTCACGATCGTTCAAGACGATTTTTATGGAGCGAAGCCCACGGATTCCGGCTTAGTTGTGATTTCAAAGAAAGCAATCAATGCCTTCCCAATTAAAGTTGAAGACAAAGCGGTCGATCCAGACACAGCACAGCCAGTTGCTAATAATGAGCATTCAACGTTTTGGAGCAAAATGAAAAAGCATCTCGGCCTTTAAATTATTTGAAAGAAGTCTAATTATGCCACAACCTTTAGCTTACCGCATGCGACCACAGCGGATCGAAGACGTGGTCGGACAGCAGCACTTAGTTGGCCCAGGTAAAATCATTTCCCGAATGGTCAAAGCAAAAATGCTGTCGTCAATGATTTTATACGGACCGCCTGGCACCGGCAAAACCAGTATTGCCAGTGCCATTGCTGGCTCAACCAAATACGCTTTTCGAAAACTGAACGCCGCCACGGATACTAAAAAGGATCTCCAAATCGTTGCTGAAGAAGCTAAGATGAGCGGTACCGTCATTCTTTTACTGGACGAAATTCACCGACTAGACAAAACAAAGCAGGATTTTTTGCTACCCCATTTAGAAAACGGTCGCATCGTACTGATCGGTGCAACAACCGAAAATCCATACATCAGTATTAATCCGGCAATTCGCAGCCGGACACAGATTTTTGAAGTTAAACCACTGATGCCGGCCGACATTCGCATAGCGATTGACCGTGCCCTTACCGATAAGGAAAACGGCCTGGGTAATCAAAAAATTGATTTGGCTCCAGAGGCTGAAAGTCTTTTGACCACCGCAACTAATGGTGACTTAAGAAGCGCCCTAAACGGTCTAGAATTAGCAGCTAAGTCCACGGACTCAACCGATGGTGTCATTCACCTCACCTTGCCGATCATTGAAGAATGCCTGCAAAAAAAGGCTTTTAGTCATGATAAAGATGGTGACGCACACTATGATGTCATTTCTGCCTTTCAAAAATCAATCCGGGGAAGCGATACCGATGCTGCTTTACACTACTTAGCCCGGTTAGTCACTGCTGGTGATCTCCCAACCATTGCTCGTCGCTTAACCGTTATCGCTTACGAAGACATTGGCTTAGCCAATCCGCCAGCGGCTGCCCGTGTCGTTGAAGCCGTTACTGCTGCACAACGATTGGGATTCCCAGAAGCTCGAATTCCCCTTGCCGATGCTGTGATTGAATTATGCTTATCACCCAAGTCAAACTCCGGTATGATGGCCATTGACGCTGCCATGTCTGATATTAGCTCAGGTCATTTTGGTGATATTCCAGCGCATTTAAAGGACTCACACTATAAGGGTGCAGCTGATCTTGGACATGGTGTTGATTACAAGTACCCACACAATTTTACAAACGACTGGGTCAAACAGCAATACCTACCCGATAAAATTAAAAATGCACAGTATTATGAACCAAAAACTAACGGCAAATTTGAAACTGCTTTGGCACAGCAGTATGAACGCCTGAGAAAAGCTCAGCGATCTTAAAAACAATCAAAATGGCAAAATGAGCTAAAATATGCTAGTATATATATAAGTTCTAGGGTGTGCGCGTTGTCCACATACGTGTTTGCCGAACAACTAATGTTACATTGGGACATGGGATAACTCTTCCGGATTGCAGGCCTTTACACTTGGTAGCATGAACGCAGATATACCCGTCCCACCTGCTTTTATCAGCGGGCCAAAACCTATCGGACAAATTAACGGCACTATTAGATCTTCAAAGTGGCAACACTTTGGGGCTGGCTTGCACCTTGTAAGTCAGCTTTTTTTATTTTATAACAATAAATGGCGTAAAGCCTTGGAGGTTCCCCGTGGTTATTAATATTTTGATGATTCTGTACGTGTTACTCACTTTTTTTATTGGCTGGTTCTTTCTCACTCACACGCACCGACCATTCCTCGTTTTCCATCCCGAGGAGAACCCAAACTTATCAGGAATTGTTAAGTTTGGCGGCTGGTCGTTAATCGTCGTTGGTGTCATTGCTGCAGTGGCAACCATCATGCAAAACGACGTGTTTATTTCCATGACACTATTGATTGGTGTGCTTGATATCCTAGCCATTCAATTAATGCTAGTTCACTTCTTCCCGAAAATTAAATGAAAACGGTTTACATTTCTCTTTTTATTTACCGAAAAATAACGTAAAATAGAGGTAACAAGTAGAGAGAGGTGAGTCATCATGTTACAACAATACAAACACATCTTAGTTCCAGTTGATGGTTCTTACGAAGCCGAGTTAGCATTCGAAAAAGCTGTGGCTGTTGCCAAACGAAACGATTCTGACCTGCATCTGGTTCACGTTGTGGATACCCGGGCATTTCAAAACATTTCTAGCTTCGATACAACGATGGTTGAAGAAGTAACCGATACTGCCAAGAAAACCTTGGACAAGTATATTCAACAAGCAAAAGATGCCGGCGTTAGCAGCGTTGACTACTCGATTGAATACGGTGCACCAAAGACCATTATCGCCCGTGATATGCCTAAGAAACTGGGCATTGATCTCATCATGATCGGTGCCACTGGCCTAAACGCAGTGGAGCGGTTATTGATTGGTTCTGTCACCGAATACGTTACCCGTACAGCCGTTTGCGATGTTCTGGTTGTTCGGACAGACTTGGAAAATAAGCCAGCTAAACAACCCGCTAAAAAAGCAGAGAAATAAGTTTAATTATCATCAAAAGAGGTCACTCAATATTTGAGTGACCTCTTTTGATGTCTTGTTTCGTATTTAAATGAGTATGTCAAACTTCCTCAGAAATTTCATCGTGCCGATAGCAGTCCGCTAAATGATCGTTCACAATACCAGAAGCTTGCAGTAGCGAATAACAGGTTTTAGGGCCAATGCGTTTAAACCCTAAATGCCGTAGCGTCTGTGACAATTCCGACACGAACCACTCAACATCAAGTTTTTCAGCTGGTTGCAAGTGATGATCTAACGGCATGCCATTAACTAGCTGCCAGAGCGTTTCACTCAAGCTCCAGTCCAATTCATGCAAACTATTAAGTACTCGCGCATTTTCAATAACAGCATCAATTTTCTGACGATTACGAATGATTCGATCATCATGATATAGATCTTGCATCTGACCGGGTGTGAGCTGTGCTAATTTATCCGGCTCAAACTGCTCAAACGCCATTCTCAACGCCTCTCGGTATTTCAAAATCAAATGCCAAGTTAATCCTGCCTGAAAAATCTCCAAAGATAGGTTTTCAAACAGCTGGCGCTCATCATGGACGGGAACACCCCACTCTAAATCATGGTAAATTAACAGTTGTGGACTCTTTTCAGCCCACGGACATCTCGTTGTCATCTGATCAGCTGCTACTGATAACTTATAAAAAGTTATAGATTATTCTTGCTTCTCCCTATCCTGCCTCGCATGAAACTCACTAATACAGTTGATATGATAGTCCACAAGCGTTAATTCCCGGCTAGCCACCGGTACATGCTTTGAAACCTGTGTTAGTAGGCTAGTTCAAAGTTTTCAGTATCCCTGACGTTTAAGGCCGCGTTAATATCTCGATTTGCAGTATAACTACATTTAGGACATTGATAGGTTCGCTCACTTAGCTTTAAATCAACTTTTTTATAGCCACATTGATGGCATAATTTAGAAGTTGGTTCAAACCGGTCAGTTAAGTGTACCGGAATGCCTAGTTGCTGGCATTTAGAAACTAACTTGATTCTAAAGTTATAAAAGCCTTGGTAACTAACTGCTTTAGCTAAATGCCGATTTTTCATCATACCTCTAACATTCAAGTCCTCTAAGGCTACCCACTGCGGTTTGGTTCTCACTACAGTAGCGATAATCTTATTTTGATAATCTACCTGAATGTTGGTTAATCGTTGATACAAGCGTTGCACTTTCAGCTGAGTTTTAGCTAGATTTAAATCAGTAGCAGATTTCCCTTCTTTCTGTTTTCTAGCTTTCAGTGCTTGATACTGACGGGACAACTTTCTTTGTAGCCGTCGCAGACGTTTTCTGATGCGTCTTATCCAACTACTTTTATTCTGATTGTGATACAAAGTGCCATTGTTTAAAATGGCAAACTCTTTTAAACCAAGGTCAATGCCAATGGACTCACCGGTCAGTTCTAACTTTGGTAGTTCGGCCTGTTCCACCAAACAGGTCAGGTAATACCGACCAGCTTTGAATTGATCCGGCCTTGTTTGATAACAAAGTGTTCTGAGTCTGTCGGAATGTAGCCAAACTCTTTCAAACGTACCCAGCCAAGCTTGGGTAACTTAATACGGTGACGCTGACAAGCAATAATCTGTGTTTTACTGTTTTTAACAAAGTAGTAACTGCCTTGACCCCGTTTAAAAGATCGCCAATTGGGAAAACCACTCTGTTTCTTGAAAAATCGCTTCATAGCCGAATCCGCATCAATAAAAGCTTGTTTGACCGATTTGGCATATAAATCTTTAATCCACCTGTCATCAGGATTACTCTCAAGATACTCATGGTTAAACCACTTGCTGAACTCATAAGCGCCCATGTAGTGATAACCGCACTCATAACGCTGCCGGTTGATACCCAAAAACAAGTTATAGGCCCAACGACTGCCACCAATATGACAATCAATCTGCCAAGCTTGTTTTTCAGTCGGCTTAATCTCGACTTTATAGGTGAGTAACATCAGTTGTTCCGCCTTATTGAATTTAATCACCAAGGTGAGGTGTCCCTCATATTATACGGGATAGATTTATCCCAAAAAGCCTTTTAATGAAATTCATATAATTCACTACATAGAAGCTATTAGCTAATACGGAAAATTTAACGCCTAACTTTAACCTTGTGATATCTTTTACCAGACTTATAAGCATACGCAATAGGATAGAAGCACCACTTTACAAAGATTGATATCCTTTTACAGCAAAACAGTTACTGTTCATTCCTCCTTATAGAGCTAAATACGCAAAATCAGCAGAACTGGTTCACCACGTTTTCAACGATTGCCCAGTTAAACTGCTTAAGCGGCTGTCGGTTCACTTGCTGGAGCTGTGTCATCTGATTGGTAATCTGACCGTCCACGCCAAGGACTCGCATGATTTGCATATCAGCAATCTTATCAGGTGTCCAAACAAATACTGGTGCCCCAATAGAATGCGCCTGCCTGATCATGGTCGTATTAAGGCCGATTGCCTGAAGAGAATAGAAGTCCGCCGGTAGTTTTTTAATCGACATCACGTTTAAGGGGACGATGTAGCCGACAATCAAATTAGGATTAAGTTGTTTCAGCTTTAGAACTGCCTGATAACTCATGGTGTGCACAAAATCGTGACTGCTTATTAATTGCTCACCATATTGTGTATCAAAGCGTTGAATCATGTCTGCACTGTCCTGTGGTGTCACTTTGATTTCAACGATCAAACGTTGATTAACTTTTTTTGCCGCCTTCAAATAACTGGCTAAGCTCACAATTGTAGTGGTCTTACCGTTTTTTTCCGCATGATGCTTTTTGAGCTGCTCTAAGGTCAAATTCTGAATATCGGTCACTTTCGCACCCGTATCAGTTTTCAAGTTCACATCTTGGCCATGTGACACCACAAACTGCCCGTCTTTGGTTTCCTGAACGTCGATCTCCACAAAACTCGGCTTGTGCTTAACGGTATTTTCAAATGCGTCTAATGAATTAGGAACACCGTTGTTGCCAATAACACCGCGATGGGCGATCGTCAGACTTGGAGACGCAGCCACTGAACCAAAATGGAAGGCTTGAAACCCAAAAAGAATCACCAGCAGCATAACTAGCCCCGTTGGAAACCAAGCCATACTGTGTAAATGTTCATCATCGTCAGAAAAATCCGGCTGAAACTTAGGTTGGGCAATGGATTCCCAAACGATGGCAAGTAAAAAGACGCTCAGCCCTATCAGCGAAAAAGCAACCAGTACCACTAGTGCAAGTAAGCTAGTACCATTACCAATGCCATTAGAAAGCTGATTACTTAAAACACGCAACCCCGAAACGACTAAGTGATTAATGATGAACATGGGCAACCAGATAGCAATTAAAGGACGCAAAAACCAGACTAATCGGTGCCAGCCACTAATCGGAACCAGTTCTGGCTTAACCGTCACCCTTAAGTAACTGAGCAACTGAAGAAAGACATATAGTAAAACGGCATACAGGACCGCTAAGATGACCACAACTACCCGTCGTTGCATGACGACGGTGTCAACCCACTTAAGAGGTAACATCACTAGGTTCAGTACTGGCGCTGTAAAACCCGCATCACCAAAGGGCAGCCACAAAGCAGCTAATAAAATCACTAACGCCACTAATTGCAGCCATCGCTTAGACAACCTACGCCACGCTGTCAGCATCAGCAAATCAGTTTGATTTAAAATCGTTTTATTGGTAGTAAACGCGGTTAAAATGAGATTCAATTCAAAAATTAATCCAGACAGAAAGCCAATAATCAAAATCACTTTAATGGCAACGAGGCCTGGATTTAACATTAGAATATGCAGCGTCATTAAGAGTGCTAACAATAAAAGCCAGCCAAGATTAACTGCGCGTACTTTTAATAATTGATAACTTGTTTGAAATAAACGTCGATAATAATTGATTGGTTTCACCCTTTCACCCACTAAGCCAGAAAATCGATCACCGAACGCAAGTATTGCATGATTGCATCGCTGAAGTCGTGTCTGACAATCATTGATTCAATCAGGCGACCACGATTATAAATTCGATTCCAGCCTGACTGACTCTCTTGCTGCTGGATGATGACCAGTTCCTGCCGCCAATGTTTAAGCTGCTTTAAAAAGTAGTCAGCATATAACTGATTCTTATTTGTTAATCGGGCAAAATAACCTGCTAAACGCTGGGGTTCCCCAAAAATTAAAGCACCATCCAGCGTTTTGTATCGTTCAATGATAATCGCCATCAGAAAAAGTTTGTCAGCTCGCGTCAGCCGTTCTCGCTCGGACAACTCATCCAATAAATTGCCAACGTGCGTAAAAGCATGCGCCCAGCCGTTAGTTTTAATGAACCCACGAGTATCGGCTTCAAGTACCATATACAACGCCAGCTGGTTAACCACTTGATTAACCAGCTCCTGGTCCAAAAAGTGGTAACCTGCCCGATCGGCATACAATAGAACCGAAAGCAGCAGTACTGCAAACGCTCGTTGGTAAATAGCATCATTTTCAGGTTCAAGAATGTGGGCAAAAAGAACCGTGTCGCTGGTCAGGTATCGAACAATCATCGTCATTTGCTGATTGGATAGTAAATGTTGCTGAATCAGATCATTGAATAAGAAATAAATGCCTTTGTCCCGAACACTTGGATCTGAAGACCCAATGTGCCGTACTAACTGAAGGACTTGCTGGTCGCTGACCGTGGCCAATGATTCTGCTTTCAGTTGATCATTCAGTTGAGTCAATAAATCTCGAATCCCGTCGTTATCATCAGGTAACTGTACTGCAGTTGCAACCGGTTCACGTTTCACGGATGTCACTAAGGACTCAAGTCGCGTACCCAGTGACTGAAACAGTTCTCCCGCATTAACCTGTTGACGAATCTCATTTAGCTGTTCACGTATGTCATCTATCTGATTGTTGGCTTCCACTTTTCTCGCTCCGATCTTTGATCATGTTCTTATTTTAGCACGTTTATGACCGGTGAGAAAATGGGGACTGCTTATCTTGGCACGCGGAAGCGTAAGGTTAATCGATAGCTAATCAGTAGCATCACGATAATATATACTGCACCAGAGATCATGGGTGCAAACGCAACGAAGTGACCAGTATCAGCTGACTGATTCCCCATACCAACGATGAACAGTAGGAAATCACCAAGCCAAGTTAACTTTAAACTCGTTTGATCATTCAACATGACTAGCACTACAAGTAAGACAAAAAGTAACACTGGCATCCCAATAATACTGATCCGTTGAACGCGCCGATTGAATAAGCCTAAACACGATCCGATCACCATTCCTGTTACCATAATGCAGGCAATAAACAGCATCGTAATGATTAACACCGATACCGTATTGGCAGCTGCTGAATCAAAGTAGTGCCCATAAAGGACGCTAAACGTCATCACCGGATTCTTCTTCGTATTAATAAATTGACGGTAAAATACACCATACAGCAGATTAATGACCTCACCCACCACTAAAATAACGGTCAACGCATACAATTTGCTGAAGAAATAAGTTTTCCGGCCCAGTCCATTTTGAATAAATAACTTGAAGCCGTCATAGCTGATACCACCAAACACAAATAAGTAGAAACCCAGAATTAACGCTGGCAAAAACTGAGGTAGGTAGTCATTGATATCATAAATGTTGATTCGACCCAGAACCAGAGAAATGGCAAAAGGTAAAATCACAACCACGGCAATCGACCAAAGATAAACCCAGCCGAAGGATTTAAAGTAATTTTTGAGTTGATACGAAAAGGCTGCTTTAATTTTCAACGGTGACTACCTCCTGATTAGTCAAATAGATGAATAAACGTTGTAAATCAATGTGGCTAGTGGATATGGTATCCGGTATTGGCCGATCACCGTCCAGCTCACCGTAAACGTATTGCACCCTCAAGTTGCCTAACGCTTCGTGGCCAATGACATTTAAGCCAGCTGTGTATGCCTCAACGTCTGCAGCTGGACCAGTTATGGCAAACCCCTTATTCAGCACATTTTCAGTGGTGTCATCAACGATAATTTGGTGATTCTGCAATACCCAAACACGTTCAATTAAGTTGCTGACTTCTTCTATTAAGTGGGTCGAAATAACAAAACTTCGTGGCCGTTTAGCATAACTATCTAGTAACGCATTATAAAATAGGCGTCGATGATTCGCATCCAGACCTAACGTTGGCTCATCCAAAAAAACGTAATCAACATCTACCGCCAAGGCGATAATCAGTTTCATGATTGACCGAGAGCCAGTAGATAATTTATTGAAGCGGGTATCGGTATTTAATTCAAACTGTTCCGCCAATGTTTGTGCCAATCTCATATCCATCCCTCGATAGAGCTGTGTTGTTAATTTAAAAATCTCCTTAACTCGCATCCGTGATGGATAAAGATTAGCTTCACTCATCAGATAAATTCGGTTAAGCACGTCATCGTTATCAGTCACCGTTTGACCGCCAATGGTGACTTCTCCACCGCTTAACGGAATGCGGTTAGTAATAATGTTAAATAACGTACTCTTTCCCGCACCGTTTCTTCCCAGTAACCCATAAATGGTCTCGGGTTCGATTGTGAGATCAATATTGTTAAGAACTTGCTGCTTAGCAAAATCTTTACTGACTTGGTTAATTTTAATTGGCTTAGGTTTAGCCATTTTTGAACCCCCTCTTTATCATTTCAAGAATGGTTGTTTCTGGCAAAGTCAGTTTTTTAGCCTCTTTCACCAGGTTAACCACGTAATCTTCGTAAAATTCGTTCTGCCGTTTTTCTCGAATTTTAGCGTGAGCACCAGTTGCCACAAACATCCCTAGGCCACGTCTTTTTTCCAAAAAACCATCGCTAACCAAAATGTTCATCCCTTTAAGAACCGTGGCAGGGTTGATGTGAAACTGTTTAGATACCTCAGTCGTCGAAGGAACTTGAGTACCCTCTTCAAAGCTGTTTGTAAAAATCGCCTCTTCAATTTGTTGAGCAACCTGAAGATACAGTGGTTCAGTACTATTAAAGTCAAACTGCATGATCCACCATCCAATCCTTCCTTTCACCGTTAACTATTTATCAATAGTGAGCTTTGGTAATACAATATGCTCGTAAAGTTGCACGGTTATAATGTAATAAATCATATACAAGACAAAGAAAATTGTAAATGGTAACCAAATTTGATAGTAGGGATTGAGCATCAACACCCTGAACATTTGAAGGCCAAACATGACATGGACGACCCCAACGATTGCTGGTAGAACAAATAAAACCAGAATCTCTCGAGCAATTGAACCCCGTAATTGTGATGGCCGAGCACCGATTTTATTCAACATCTCATAGCGCTTCTTATCCGTTGCCGCACCACTGAGAATCTTAAACATGAGACAACTGGCAAGCATCGCCAAAAAAGCAATGCCTAAGAAGAAGCCCATAAATTCAAGTCCACCAAACAGGGCCGTACTAAGAACAAATGTACTGTAGGCTCCTGGAATTGTCTCCACCGATGGATTACCCATGCTAGCCACAATTCGTTTCAGTTCTGCCTTGTCAGCCTGCAGATTCTTAACTCTGAACAGCGTTAATTTCTGTGTACGCACCGGTAATTTATTAAAACTTGCTGCTGAAACAAGTCGAATTGATTTTTGAGGTGCATTCGGTTGCAGTTCCATCAACTGTTCGGGATGACCCTTTAACTGAGCGCTGGTAAGACTACGATATGTCGGTGATGCTAACCGATTTTTTTGCTTTGCATCCAGCGGTGATTTAAAACCAGTAAACTGCAACGGACTTTTTTTTAATTGGTCAGCACGATAATAAATGACCTTGTTCGCTTCTTTTTGCTGATAAGTCACCTTTGTGTCCAAAGTTAACTTATTAATGAGTTGATTGGTTTGTCGAGATGGATTTTTGATTGCCATGGTATAGGCACTGCTGGCGGTTGATAAGGCCGTTACTTGCCGCTGCATCCCAATACCTACCGTGATCGCCCCCAATGACAGCGCAATTAGGATTGAAACCACTGATAAAATCTTGGTGTAATTATGAATCCGAAAGCTAAGCTGCGATAACGTAAAATTTCTTAATCCGCGGTTCGCCCAATCCGAACGCTTAAACAATAGGATCAGCCAAACAAAAATTGCGTTGAATAAAAAGTACGTTCCTAACACAACTGTGACTAAACCAATCGGGATGGTACTCAAAGCAAACTTTTCAATGTGACTCATGGCATAGTAGCCAACCAGCAGTAAGACAGCACCCACTACTACTTGTAAAAACTGACTGACAGGTTTTAGTACGGGCCTGTTGGGTTGACTATCACCTTTTAACAATTGCAGTACAGCAGTTTTGGTTAAAGCAAAACGGTTGATCACACCAGCAATTAAAAATAGGACTAAGTACAACACGATGGTGGTGACCACTGCTGGTAGATAAAAAGCGCTAAAATGTTGCAATTTAGTACCAATCATCCGACTCATTAGAAAAGGTCCAACGGTCGCGGTGAGTCCCCAGCCTACTAATACACCGATTACGCTGGCAATCGTACCAATCGTCATTGTCTCCAATAGAATTAACTGGCCAATTTTGGATTGCTTCGCGCCAAGCATCATGAATAAGCCGTAATCATGACGCCGCATACTCATCAAGAAAGAATTCGCGTAAAAAACGTAAACCAGCGTAATAATAGTTAGCAAGATAGCACCAAATAAAAAAATGAAGTTAGCACCCGTAATCTGTTGTGCATTAGCTTTAATAAACGCCTTATTGGTTGCTAGTGATTCAAACATATAAAAGATAGCACTGGACATGATTAGACCGAAAAACAGTACAATATAGTCTTTTAGCCGACTCTTAATACCGGCAAATGCAAGTTTATTTAACATTCTGCGTCTCCCCCTAATCGAACGTGCCAAGTGTATCAAGGATGGCTTGATAGAATTGCTGACGGGTTTGAGTGCCTCTTCTTATTTCTTGACCAATTTTGCCATCTTTAATGAACAATATTCGTTGACAATAACTGGCAGAAAACGGATCGTGGGTCACCAGCAAAATGGGAACCTGCTGTTCGTGATTGATAGTGACCAGCATTTCAAGCAAATCCCGAGCACTGTTGGAATCCAAGGCACCAGTCGGCTCATCACCAAAGAGTATGGCAGGATGAGAAACTAATGCACGTGCTGCGGCCACTCGCTGCTTTTGCCCACCAGAAATTTCTGTGGGATATTTCTCTAAAATTCCCTCAATGTTCAATTGTTCTGCAACGCGTTGCACTTCAGGTTGCGCTTTTTTGCGCCCAACATTCTGTAATGAGAGTGGTAACGCAATATTTTCGTAGTTGGTTAAATTCTCCAATAAATTAAAATCTTGGAAAATAAAGCCAACCTGTTTGGCTCGGAAATCAGCAATTTGGTTGCCCTTCAAATTAGTCAAGACTTGCTGATTGATCTCTACTTCACCTGAAGTTGGTTCATCTAACGTCGCTAGAATATTAAGTAGGGTTGTTTTACCTGAGCCTGAGGCCCCCATGATGCCAACAAACTCATCCTTAGTGACATCAAAGCTAATCCCTTTTAATGCTTCGTACTGTTTTTCATTCGCTTTACCATAGGTTTTGTGTAAGTCTCTTACTGAGACAACTGGGGTATCTGTCATGATTCTCCTCCGTTATTAGATAGTACCGTCCGTTCTTGTTATTTGGTTAGTTACTTATGTAGCTAACTATAACGGTAGTACTGGTACTTGTCAATTAAGAATTTGAATTTAACTATAAAATTCCCCTCACCTTGCCTAAACGCGCAAAAAGGGACAGCCCCCGGCCGTATAACAGGAAGAACCCTACTACCCAAGTTCGGGGTGTCTTACTTTTATCTTGCCTAAACGCGTAAAAAGGGACAGTCCCCGGCCGTATAACAGGAAGAACCCTACCACCCAAGTTCGGGGTGTCTTACTTTTATCGGTTCTACAATATCTGTTGTTGGTAATAGATTATATCTATTACTGACAACAGATTTTTTGTACACTATTAAATAAAAAACGGGCATTCCCGCC
>NZ_BCMJ01000019.1 GCF_002583405.1 Secundilactobacillus silagincola
AAAAGCTTCCGTAAGTTTAGGGCAAGAGTACTTTATACCTTGCGTATTAAGACTAAAAAAGTCCTAATCACGAAATAGTGATTAGAACTGATTTAATAAATTTACCAACAACAGTTGTCAAAGAGCCTAATAAATTTACCAACAACAGTTGTCAAAGAGCCAAAAAAAGCACTCACAAGACTCATACCATAAATGAGTTAGTGAATGCTTTTTAGTGTTAAAAATTCTGAAAGATTCTGGTTAAACTAAAAAAAACCGCCCCTAAGGCGATCAACGTACTGGACGGTCCGTACGAGACTCGAACTCGTGATCTCCTGCGTGACAGGCAGGCGTCCTAACCAGCTAGACCAACGGACCATTCGAATTGCGGGGGCTGGATTTGAACCAACGACCTTCGGGTTATGAGCCCGACGAGCTACCAGACTGCTCCACCCCGCGATAATATGAAATTTACTAAAATGACCCGTACGGGATTCGAACCCATGTTACTGCCGTGAAAGGGCGGTGTCTTAACCACTTGACCAACGGGTCATATCTAAAATAAAGAAGCATAACGGAGAAAGAGAGATTCGAACTCTCGCGCCGCTTTCGCGACCTACACCCTTAGCAGGGGCGCCTCTTCAGCCACTTGAGTATTTCTCCAATGGGCCTAAATGGACTCGAACCATCGACCTCACGCTTATCAGGCGTGCGCTCTAACCAGCTGAGCTATAGGCCCAAAAAGCGGGTAACGAGAATCGAACTCGCGACAACAGCTTGGAAGGCTGTGGTTTTACCACTAAACTATACCCGCATGGATCTTCTTTGAGCAATGGCGCGGGACGGAATCGAACCGCCGACACACGGAGCTTCAATCCGTTGCTCTACCGACTGAGCTACCGAGCCATATAAACGGTCCGTACGAGACTCGAACTCGTGATCTCCTGCGTGACAGGCAGGCGTCCTAACCAGCTAGACCAACGGACCATACAATTGCGGGGGCTGGATTTGAACCAACGACCTTCGGGTTATGAGCCCGACGAGCTACCAGACTGCTCCACCCCGCGATAATAAGGAGGATGAGAGATTCGAACTCTCGCGTGGTTTGACCCACCTGACGGTTTTCAAGACCGTTCCCTTCAGCCAGACTTGGGTAATCCTCCATGATAAAACTGTAAAGATAATGATCACCTATAAGGACCATATGGACCTTGTAGGACTCGAACCTACGACAGGACGGTTATGAGCCGTCTGCTCTAACCAACTGAGCTAAAGGTCCGAGTCGAAGATCAAATCGCGGCGGGGGGGATCGAACCCTCGACCTCCCGGGTATGAACCGGACGCTCTAGCCAGCTGAGCTACACCGCGATGGTGTTTAAATAAAACTATCTAAAAACTTTTATTTAAATCGGGAAGACAGGATTCGAACCTGCGACCCCCTGGTCCCAAACCAGGTGCTCTACCAAGCTGAGCTACTTCCCGTTCAAATGCACCCAGTAGGAGTCGAACCTACAACCTTCTGATTCGTAGTCAGACACTCTATCCAGTTGCGCTATGGGTGCAAAATATTAACATAAAAAATGCCGAGGACCGGGATCGAACCGGTACGGTCATCACTGACCGCAGGATTTTAAGTCCTGTGCGTCTGCCAATTCCGCCACCCCGGCGTATATGGCATAAGCGGAAGACGGGATTCGAACCCGCGACCCCCACCATGGCAAGGTGATGTTCTACCACTGAACTACTTCCGCATATTAAGTTGAAATGCCGACTAGAAGATTCGAACTTCCGACCCCCTGTTTACAAGACAGGTGCTCTACCAACTGAGCTAAGTCGGCAACACAATAGATATAGTATCAAATCTAACTTTTAATGTCAACATGAAGATTGACGCTATGAGCCGTGACAGTCTCGAACTGTCGACCCTCTGATTAAAAGTCAGATGCTCTACCAACTGAGCTAACGGCTCAATGGAGGATACAGGGCTCGAACCTGTGACCCTCTGCTTGTAAGGCAGACGCTCTCCCAACTGAGCTAACCCTCCATAAATATAGCGTGGCAACGTCCTACCCTTGCAGGGGGCGATCCCCCAACTACTCTCGGCGTGCTGAAGCTTAACTTCTGTGTTCGGCATGGGAACAGGTGTATCCTTCAGGCTATCGCCACCACACTATTGAGAACTGGTGCTCTCAAAACTAGACAATATCATTTTCTTTTACCGATGAACACCACTACTCGT
>NZ_BCMJ01000020.1 GCF_002583405.1 Secundilactobacillus silagincola
TAAGCCGTGCGCACTGTTGGATATGTGCGTTCAAGCAGCAAGTCTGGTTGTTAGTTAAATGCTTTCAACCGGGTAGACAAGCTGTGATGAGGACCGAATTTAAGTAGGGAAGTGGCTGATGTCACGCTGCCGAGAAAAGCTTCTAGTGAGTATCTTACTACCCGTACCGCAAACCGACACAGGTAGTCGAGGAGAGAATCCTAAGGTGAGCGAGTGAACTCTCGTTAAGGAACTCGGCAAAATGACCCCGTAACTTCGGGAGAAGGGGTGCTGCACGCAAGTGCAGCCGCAGTGAAGAGGCTCAGGCGACTGTTTATCAAAAACACAGGTTTCTGCAAAATCGTAAGATGACGTATAGGGGCTGACGCCTGCCCGGTGCTGGAAGGTTAAGTGGATGAGTTAGCTTCGGCGAAGCCCAGAAATGAAGCCCCAGTAAACGGCGGCCGTAACTATAACGGTCCTAAGGTAGCGAAATTCCTTGTCGGGTAAGTTCCGACCCGCACGAAAGGCGTAACGATCTGAGCACTGTCTCAACGAGAGACTCGGTGAAATTAAAGTACCTGTGAAGATGCAGGTTACCCGCGACAGGACGGAAAGACCCCATGGAGCTTTACTATAGCTTGATATTGGGTGTTGACACAACTTGTACAGGATAGGTCGGAGCCGTAGAAACCGGAACGCTAGTTTCGGTGGAGGCACTGGTGGGATACGACCCTTGTTGTGTGAACACTCTAACCCGCGCCACTAAGCGTGGCGGGAGACAGTGTCAGGTGGGTAGTTTGACTGGGGCGGTCGCCTCCCAAAAAGTAACGGAGGCGCCCAAAGGTTCCCTCAGAATGGTTGGAAATCATTCGTAGAGTGTAAAGGCACAAGGGAGCTTGACTGCGAGACAGACAGGTCGAGCAGGGACGAAAGTCGGGCTTAGTGATCCGGCGGTACCGTATGGAAGGGCCGTCGCTCAACGGATAAAAGCTACCCTGGGGATAACAGGCTTATCTCCCCCAAGAGTCCACATCGACGGGGAGGTTTGGCACCTCGATGTCGGCTCATCGCATCCTGGGGCTGTAGTCGGTCCCAAGGGTTGGGCTGTTCGCCCATTAAAGCGGTACGCGAGCTGGGTTCAGAACGTCGTGAGACAGTTCGGTCCCTATCCGTCGCGGGCGTAGGAAATTTGAGAGGAGCTGTTCCTAGTACGAGAGGACCGGAATGGACACACCGCTGGTGTATCAGTTGTGCCGCCAGGCGCATTGCTGAGTAGCTATGTGTGGATGAGATAAACGCTGAAAGCATCTAAGTGTGAAA
>NZ_BCMJ01000021.1 GCF_002583405.1 Secundilactobacillus silagincola
ACAACTGAAACCGCATGGTTTCAGTTTGAAAGATGGTTTCGGCTATCACTTCTGGATGGACCCGCGGCGTATTAGCTAGTTGGTGGAGTAATGGTTCACCAAGGCAATGATACGTAGCCGACCTGAGAGGGTAATCGGCCACATTGGGACTGAGACACGGCCCAAACTCCTACGGGAGGCAGCAGTAGGGAATCTTCCACAATGGACGAAAGTCTGATGGAGCAACGCCGCGTGAGTGAAGAAGGGTTTCGGCTCGTAAAACTCTGTTGTTGAAGAAGAACACATCTGAGAGTAACTGTTCAGGTGTTGACGGTATTTAACCAGAAAGCCACGGCTAACTACGTGCCAGCAGCCGCGGTAATACGTAGGTGGCAAGCGTTGTCCGGATTTATTGGGCGTAAAGCGAGCGCAGGCGGTTTCTTAAGTCTGATGTGAAAGCCTTCGGCTTAACCGGAGAAGTGCATCGGAAACTGGGAGACTTGAGTGCAGAAGAGGACAGTGGAACTCCATGTGTAGCGGTGAAATGCGTAGATATATGGAAGAACACCAGTGGCGAAGGCGGCTGTCTGGTCTGTAACTGACGCTGAGGCTCGAAAGCATGGGTAGCGAACAGGATTAGATACCCTGGTAGTCCATGCCGTAAACGATGAATACTAGGTGTTGGAGGGTTTCCGCCCTTCAGTGCCGCAGCTAACGCATTAAGTATTCCGCCTGGGGAGTACGACCGCAAGGTTGAAACTCAAAGGAATTGACGGGGGCCCGCACAAGCGGTGGAGCATGTGGTTTAATTCGAAGCTACGCGAAGAACCTTACCAGGTCTTGACATACTGTGCTAACCTAAGAGATTAGGCGTTCCCTTCGGGGACGCAGATACAGGTGGTGCATGGCTGTCGTCAGCTCGTGTCGTGAGATGTTGGGTTAAGTCCCGCAACGAGCGCAACCCTTATTGTCAGTTGCCAGCATTTAGTTGGGCACTCTGGCGAGACTGCCG
>NZ_BCMJ01000022.1 GCF_002583405.1 Secundilactobacillus silagincola
TTGCCAATTTTTTTAGGACATGCTAGGCTAAAATTTAGTTATGCTGGTGTGTTGTGGCAACAGTATAATCATAGGTTTGATTCGTTAGAACCAAATGGTGAATTGTGGATATTAGACGATCCATTGCACCGATTGTGATCTTTTTCGTCCCCTTAGACGAGAGAGATCTTTTTCTTTTCTGATACCAATCATTAATGTGACTTGGATGATTATGAGTTGCTGAGGATGCCATGTTACCAATAGCTTTAAACAGTATCTTACGTGCTAGGTGATTGCCACGCTTAGTGATAAAACCGTTACTTTTATAGTTACCAGAATCGTTGAATCGCAAATCAATCCCAATGAAAGCATTAAGTTTGTTAGCGGTTTTGAATCTGCGAATATCACCTAGTTCGCCAATTAGGGATACCGATGTGGTTTCTGCGAAACCAGGGATGCTCATTAGTATCCGGTATTCAGGTAACGGTTCGCAAAGCTTAACCATGCGATCAATAATTTCTCGTTTCTCATGATGGAGGCTCATTAATTGAGTAGCTAATTTGTGGATTACTTCAACTTCGTAGCTGTTTGTCGAAACTGTGGCTGCTGTTAGATGCGCCAATTTAAACAGCTTAATTGCCAAGTCGTTAGCTCGCTTAGCTGACATATTGCGCTTGGTTGAGCTTAAGATAGTTGTCGCCAGTACTTCAACTTTATGTTGTAGAACCAAATCTGCGTGTGGAAATTGGGCGACTAATGCCCAATATTGATCACCGTCGGTGGTCGATAGAAGTCCTTCCAACTCGGGGAAGGTCATTTGTAAGGCTTTATGCAAGCGGTTTTTACCGCGTACTAAGTCATCATTTACTTGCTGATAATGACGACTCATAATTTGAAGTTCTTGATATACTGGTGCTTCAACATATGTCCTT
>NZ_BCMJ01000023.1 GCF_002583405.1 Secundilactobacillus silagincola
CCCTGAGAGATGATCAGGTAGATAGGCTAGAAGTGGAAGTGCAGCGATGCACGGAGCGGACTAGTACTAATCGGTCGAGGACTTAACCACGAGTAGTGGTGTTCATCGGTAAAAGAAAATGATATTGTCTAGTTTTGAGGGCACCAGTTCTCAATAGTGTGGTGGCGATAGCCTGAAGGATATACCTGTTCCCATGCCGAACACAGAAGTTAAGCTTCAGCACGCCGAGAGTAGTTGGGGGATCGCCCCCTGCAAGGGTAGGACGTTGCCACGCTATATATTATTCCGGCATAGCTCAGTTGGTAGAGCGCTTGACTGTTAATCAAGATGTCGACGGTTCGAGCCCGCCTGCCGGAGTCATAATTTAGTTTTAGTAATGCCGGCTTAGCTCAGTTGGTAGAGCATCGGTATCGTAAACCGAGGGTCGGGGATTCGAATTCCTCAGCCGGCATCTATTCAACTGAGAAAAAGCACTGACGCAACTGCGTTGGTGCTTTTTTTCTACCAAAAGTCAAGCGCTTCAAGCTTTTTCATTGCTTATTGAATGGTAGGTTGTTAAATATTGGATACACTTAAATAAGCCTATCCTC
>NZ_BCMJ01000024.1 GCF_002583405.1 Secundilactobacillus silagincola
TCTTGGGCAATAATTAGCGGTAATTCACTAACCGGAATAGCCAGTTGCCAGCCAGCTGGAACGTACTCCTGAACCTGATAACGGTCAAATGGCGTACCGGGAGTGCCTACTAACTGAGCACTGCCTTGTATTTTACCATCTGGGGTTTCATAGTTGACTGTCGTTGTTGTGGCAGCTACGGCTGGTCCGCTTGATGCTGTGGTCTTCGCAATTAACGGGATAATCACTGTTTGATTGGTATCCTGAGCGATAATCAATGGTAATTCGCTAACTGAAACGGCTAGTTGCCAGCCATCCGGAACATACTCCTGAACCTGATGGTCAAATGGCGTACCGGGAGTGCCTACTAACTGAGCACTGCCTTGTATTTTACCATCTGGGGTTTCATAGTTGACTGTCGTTGTTGTGGCAGCTACGGCTGGTCCGCTTGATGCTGTGGTCTTCGCAACTAACGGGATAATCACTGTTTGATTGGTAT
>NZ_BCMJ01000025.1 GCF_002583405.1 Secundilactobacillus silagincola
GAACCTGCGGCTGGATCACCTCCTTTCTAAGGAATAATACGGAAACCTGCACATGAGACAAAACTTTGTTTAGTTTTGAGAGGTCTACTCTCAATTAGATATAACGCTTTATTGGGCCTATAGCTCAGCTGGTTAGAGCGCACGCCTGATAAGCGTGAGGTCGATGGTTCGAGTCCATTTAGGCCCACTCAACAAACTTTGTTTGTTATGGGGAATTAGCTCAGATGGGAGAGCACCTGCTTTGCAAGCAGGGGGTCAGCGGTTCGATCCCGCTATTCTCCATTGATTCCGTAAGGGAATCAAAGAATTGGTTCTTTGAAAACTAGATAATATCAATTTTCTTTTATATTAATTAATTTCATTAATTAAGCCGAGAACACCGCGTATTTTGAGTTTTTTATTAGTAAAGTTTATTTACTTCGCGTAATACTCAATTAATCCGTCACGTAAGTGATGAGGTTAAGTTAA
>NZ_BCMJ01000026.1 GCF_002583405.1 Secundilactobacillus silagincola
AAAGGGCGCATGGTGAATGCCTTGGCACTAGGAGCCGATGAAGGACGGGACTAACACCGATATGCTTCGGGGAGCTGTACGTAAGCTTTGATCCGGAGATTTCCGAATGGGGAAACCCAATCATCTTAGTCGATGATTAATGCTTAGTGAATACATAGCTAAGCATTGGCAGACGTGGGGAACTGAAACATCTAAGTACTCACAGGAAGAGAAAGCAATTGCGATTCCCATAGTAGCGGCGAGCGAAGTGGGAACAGCCCAAACCAGGAAGCTTGCTTCCTGGGGTTGTAGGACTGAACATTTGAGTTACCAAAGTAACAGATAGTCGAACGGTTTGGGAAGACCGGCCAGAGCGGGTGATAGCCCCGTAGACGAAATTTGTTACCCTCAGTTCAGGATCCTGAGTACGGCCAGACACGTGAAACCTGGTCGGAATCCGGGAGGACCATCTCCCAAGGCTAAATAC
>NZ_BCMJ01000027.1 GCF_002583405.1 Secundilactobacillus silagincola
CAGTTCAACGTTAAGCTTTCCACTGGCTTAGTGGCACCAAAGTGGCAAGCTGAAGACTTTGATCTGAGTGGGATCACGAGTGCCAATGTCGGTAGTTCGGTGATTAAATTGAGCGATACTGGGCTGCAGAAGCTACAAAAAGCTAACCCGAATTACACAATTGAAAGTGCCAACGTGACCGATGGTCAGTTCCACATCACAGCGGCACCAGTAACGATCATCGCGCCAACTTTGACGAAGAGTTATGACGGTCAGAGTTATACTGGCAACGATAATCAAGCAAAAGTTGTCGGTCAGCAAGCGGCTAAATTGAATTACAGTCTGACTGATCTGAGTCAGGATACAAACGTACAAACCAACGGTTATGCCATCACAGTGCAGTTGGGTGACAATCCCAACTATAATGTGAAGACGGT
>NZ_BCMJ01000028.1 GCF_002583405.1 Secundilactobacillus silagincola
ACCTATCGGCCAAAAGCCTGTCCACATTGTGGAGTAGTTAATGACCATAAAATTATTAATTATGGCTGGCGAAAAACTAATGTCCGCTTTGCCCGGACCCTTGGTAACAACGTACTGTTAAAGTTAAATCGGCGTAACTTTAAATGTAAAGAGTGCCAGCGAACCTTCTTAGCCCAAACTAGTTTAGTACCTAAGCACTGTTCAATTTCCAATCCTACTCGCCAAGAATGTTTAGAACGACTCGAAGAGCCGGTCTCACTAAAACATATCGCTAACGAATTGGTGACTTCTGATAGCTTTATTGCCCGTATGTTAATGCAAGCTGAAACGTACTTTGAACCCAATTGGCAACATTTACCAGAAGTACTCTTAATGGATGAAATTAAAAGTACCAACAATGCTGA
>NZ_BCMJ01000029.1 GCF_002583405.1 Secundilactobacillus silagincola
ACCTATCGGCCAAAAGCCTGTCCACATTGTGGAGTAGTTAATGACCATAAAATTATTAATTATGGCTGGCGAAAAACTAATGTCCGCTTTGCCCAGACCCTTGGTAACAACGTCCTGTTAAAGTTAAATCGGCGTAACTTTAAATGTAAAGAGTGCCAGCGAACCTTCTTAGCCCAAACTAGTTTAGTACCTAAGCACTGTTCAATTTCCAATCCTACTCGCCAAGAATGTTTAGAACGACTCGAAGAGCCGGTCTCACTAAAACATATCGCTAACGAATTGGCGACTTCTGATAGCTTTATTGCCCGTATGTTAATGCAAGCTGAAACGTACTTTGAACCCAATTGGCAACATTTACCAGAAGTACTCTTAATGGATGAAATTAAAAGTACCAACAATGCTGA
>NZ_BCMJ01000030.1 GCF_002583405.1 Secundilactobacillus silagincola
AGTAGCCTGGTTCTTCGTGTAGTGAACCGTCCGGGTGACCGTAGTGGTATAACCCTCATCACCTGGTTTGCCGGCATCTGTAACCGCCTTGAAGTCTGCACTGCTGTAAGCACCACCGTTATCTACCGTATTCTGGAAACCTTTAACAGCAGTTGCTGCGGCGGTTAATTCAGGCACTAATTCACTTCCAGTGCCACCATCAACCGTCCAGTCGGTGTATACAACCTGTCCATTTTCATCCACGCTAGCTGTCCGGCTAACACTCACCGTCTTGTCGGCAACAGTTGCGCTGTAATCACCGTCATTATTTTGGCTAACCGTGATCGTACCTTCCAGATACTTAGCTTGCGTCCCTTCGGGATCGTTCTTAGCAGGATCACCAGGATCGC
>NZ_BCMJ01000031.1 GCF_002583405.1 Secundilactobacillus silagincola
AGAAGCTACAGCAAGCTAACCCGAATTACACGCTTGAAAGTGCCAACGTGACCGGTGGTCAGTTCCACATTACAGCGGCACCAGTAACGATCATCGCGCCAACTTTGACGAAGAGCTATGACGGCCAGAGCTATACTGGCAACGATAATCAAGCAAAAGTTGTCGGTCAGCAAGCGGCTAAATTGAATTACAGTCTGACTGATCTGAGTCAGGATACAAACGTACAAAACGACGGTTATGCCATCACAGTGCAGTTGGGTGACAATCCCAACTATAATGTGAAGACGGTTGCCGGTAAGTTAACCATTACACCGAATACGCAGGCAACAGTTCAGGTTCAGGACAGTACTAAATTCTACGATGGGACCACGCAAGCAGATACGACGC
>NZ_BCMJ01000032.1 GCF_002583405.1 Secundilactobacillus silagincola
ATGCTTCGGGGAGCTGTACGTAAGCTTTGATCCGGAGATTTCCGAATGGGGAAACCCAATCATCTTAGTCGATGATTAATGCTTAGTGAATACATAGCTAAGTATTGGCAGACGTGGGGAACTGAAACATCTAAGTACCCACAGGAAGAGAAAGCAATTGCGATTCCCATAGTAGCGGCGAGCGAAATGGGAACAGCCCAAACCAGGAAGCTTGCTTCCTGGGGTTGTAGGACTGAACATTTGAGTTACCAAAGTAACGGATAGTCGAACGGTTTGGGAAGACCGGCCAGAGCGGGTGATAGCCCCGTAGACGAAATTTGTTACCCTCAGTTCAGGATCCTGAGTACGGCCAGACACGTGAAACCTGGTCGGA
>NZ_BCMJ01000033.1 GCF_002583405.1 Secundilactobacillus silagincola
ATGCTTCGGGGAGCTGTACGTAAGCTTTGATCCGGAGATTTCCGAATGGGGAAACCCAATCATCTTAGTCGATGATTAATGCTTAGTGAATACATAGCTAAGTATTGGCAGACGTGGGGAACTGAAACATCTAAGTACCCACAGGAAGAGAAAGCAATTGCGATTCCCATAGTAGCGGCGAGCGAAGTGGGAACAGCCCAAACCAGGAAGCTTGCTTCCTGGGGTTGTAGGACTGAACATTTGAGTTACCAAAGTAACGGATAGTCGAACGGTTTGGGAAGACCGGCCAGAGCGGGTGATAGCCCCGTAGACGAAATTTGTTACCCTCAGTTCAGGATCCTGAGTACGGCCAGACACGTGAAACCTGGTCGGA
>NZ_BCMJ01000034.1 GCF_002583405.1 Secundilactobacillus silagincola
CGGTAAAAGAAAATGATATTGTCTAGTTTTGAGAGCACCAGTTCTCAATAGTGTGGTGGCGATAGCCTGAAGGATACACCTGTTCCCATGCCGAACACAGAAGTTAAGCTTCAGCACGCCGAGAGTAGTTGGGGGATCGCCCCCTGCAAGGGTAGGACGTTGCCACGCAAACTAAGACAGTCATCGGGAAATCGATGGCTGTCTTTTTTATGCCGGAAATAAAAAGCAGCCAAGCAAGTCACTTTAAGTGGTTCTACAATATCTGTTGTTGGTAATAGATTATATCTATTACTGACAACAGATTTTTTGTACACTATTAAATAAAAAACGGGCATTCCCGCC
>NZ_BCMJ01000035.1 GCF_002583405.1 Secundilactobacillus silagincola
GAGTGGCAGCACCAGTCTACACCACCAGCGACCCGAACAATCCGGGTAAGCTATCTAACGGTATAAAGGTATATACGCAAGAAAGAGTGGCAGCGCCGGTCTACACCACCAGCGATCCGAACCAGCTGGGTAAGCTATCCAATGGTATAAAAGTATATACGCAAGAAAGAGTAGCAGCGCCGGTCTACACCACCAGTGACCCAAATCAGCTGGGTAAGCTATCTAACGGAGTTAAAGTATATACTCAAGAGAAAGTGGCAGCGCCGGTCTACACCACCAGCGATCCGAACCAGCTGGGTAAGCTATCCAATGGAGTTAAAGTATATACGCAAGAAA
>NZ_BCMJ01000036.1 GCF_002583405.1 Secundilactobacillus silagincola
GATTAGTAATGGTACCAAGGTTTATGACGGTACCACGAACGTGGATACCGCGCAGTTTAAGGTGACTGGTCCAGAGGGTGTGACCGTTCCAACTTTGACGGCTGACGATTTTGATTTAAGCGGAATCACAAGTGCCAACGTTGGTAGCTATGCGGTAACGCTGAACCAAGCTGGGATTGATGCACTGCAAGGTGCGAATACGAACTACACAATTACGAGCAACAATGTGACCGTTGGTAAGTTAACCATTACACCGAATACGCAGGCAACAGTTCAGGTTCAGGACAGTACTAAATTCTACGATGGGACCACGCAAGCAGATACGACGC
>NZ_BCMJ01000037.1 GCF_002583405.1 Secundilactobacillus silagincola
ATTGGTTCTTTGAAAACTAGATAATATCAATTTTCTTTTATATTAATTAATTTCATTAATTAAGCCGAGAACACCGCGTATTTTGAGTTTTTTATTAGTAAAGTTTATTTACTTCGCGTAATACTCAATTAATCCGTCACGTAAGTGATGAGGTTAAGTTAAAAAGGGCGCATGGTGAATGCCTTGGCACTAGGAGCCGATGAAGGACGGGACTAACACCGATATGCTTCGGGGAGCTGTACGTAAGCTTTGATCCGGAGATTTCCGAATGGGGAAACCCAATCATCTTAGTCGATGATTAATGCTTAGTGAATACATAGCTAA
>NZ_BCMJ01000038.1 GCF_002583405.1 Secundilactobacillus silagincola
AGCCTGGTTCTTCGTGTAGTGAACCGTCCGGGTGACCGTAGTGGTATAACCCTCATCACCTGGTTTGCCGGCATCTGTAACCGCCTTGAAGTCTGCACTGCTGTAAGCACCACCGTTATCTACCGTATTCTGGAAACCTTTAACAGCAGTTGCTGCGGCGGTTAATTCAGGCACTAATTCACTCCCAGTGCCACCATCAACTGTCCAGTCGGTATATACAACCTGTCCATTTTCATCCACGCTAGCCGTCCGGCTAACACTCACCGTCTTGTCGGCAACAGTTGCGCTGTAATCACCGTCATTATTTTGGCTAACCGTGATC
>NZ_BCMJ01000039.1 GCF_002583405.1 Secundilactobacillus silagincola
AAACTCGCCTCAAGATGAGATTTCCCATTCCTATATGGAAGTAAGACCCCTGAGAGATGATCAGGTAGATAGGCTAGAAGTGGAAGTGCAGCGATGCACGGAGCGGACTAGTACTAATCGGTCGAGGACTTAACCACGAGTAGTGGTGTTCATCGGTAAAAGAAAATGATATTGTCTAGTTTTGAGAGCACCAGTTCTCAATAGTGTGGTGGCGATAGCCTGAAGGATACACCTGTTCCCATGCCGAACACAGAAGTTAAGCTTCAGCACGCCGAGAGTAGTTGGGGGATCGCCCCCTGCAAGGGTAGGACGTTGCCACG
>NZ_BCMJ01000040.1 GCF_002583405.1 Secundilactobacillus silagincola
CGACCGATCCTGTGGCAGTCTGAATCAAATGCTCAAGTTCTTGAAAGCCAATCTGATTATTATCAATCTTAATTCGTTGGGACAATTGACCATCTACCAATACGGCAACCTGTGAAGAAGCCTTTGAAACATCAATTCCAATCACTGTACGCATGGTAATTACCTCCTTGAAGTTCGGAACTTGTTTCAAAATGTAACTACAATTTAATTTTCAATACTCGGCATCGAGCGCCTAACTTACTTAGAACAAAGTTCTAGAAACACTGTGAAACGGCCATTTTTTGTTACGGCATGTATGCCTAAAAGCA
>NZ_BCMJ01000041.1 GCF_002583405.1 Secundilactobacillus silagincola
CTTTAACAGCAGTTGCTGCGGCGGTTAATTCAGGCACTAATTCACTCCCAGTGCCACCATCAACTGTCCAGTCGGTATATACAACCTGTCCATTTTCATCCACGCTAGCCGTCCGGCTAACACTCACCGTCTTGTCGGCAACAGTTGCGCTGTAATCACCGTCATTATTTTGGCTAACCGTGATCGTACCTTCCAGATACTTAGCTTGCGTCCCTTCGGGATCGTTCTTAGCAGGATCACCAGGATCGCCTTTCGTGTAAGTAGCCTGGTTCTTCGTGTAGTGAACCGTCCGGGTG
>NZ_BCMJ01000042.1 GCF_002583405.1 Secundilactobacillus silagincola
TTACTCCAGACACAACTGCCACGGTACAGATTAGTAATGGTACCAAGGTTTATGACGGTACCACGAACGTGGATACCGCGCAGTTTAAGGTGACCGGTCCAGAGGGTGTGACCGTTCCGACTTTGACCACTGACGATTTTGATTTAAGCGGGATCACAAGTGCCAATGTTGGTAGCAACTATGCAGTAACGCTGAACCAAGCTGGGATTGAAGCACTGCAAGGTGCAAATAAGAACTACACAATTACGAGCAGTAATGTGGCAGCCGGTAATCTGACGATTACTCCAGACACA
>NZ_BCMJ01000043.1 GCF_002583405.1 Secundilactobacillus silagincola
TAGAAGTGAGAATGCCGGTATGAGTAGCGAAAGATCAGTGAGAATCTGATCCACCGAATGACTAAGGTTTCCTGGGGAAGGCTCGTCCTCCCAGGGTTAGTCGGGACCTAAGTCGAGGCCGCAAGGCGTAGACGATGGCCAACAGGTTGATATTCCTGTACTAGTAAGATATGTTTGAGCGATGGAGGGACGCAGAAGGCTAAGCCGTGCGCACTGTTGGATATGTGCGTTCAAGCAGCAAGTCTGGTTGTTAGTTAAATGCTTTCAACCGGGTAGACAAGCTGTGATGAGGA
>NZ_BCMJ01000044.1 GCF_002583405.1 Secundilactobacillus silagincola
CTAGGATGTTGGCTCAGAAGCAGCCACCATTTAAAGAGTGCGTAATAGCTCACTAGCCGAGTGATTCTGCGCCGAAAATGTACCGGGGCTAAGGATACCACCGAAATTGTGGATGCGACCAATAGGTCGCGTGATAGGAGAGCGTTCTAAGGGCGGTGAAGCTAGATCGTAAGGACTAGTGGAGCGCTTAGAAGTGAGAATGCCGGTATGAGTAGCGAAAGATCAGTGAGAATCTGATCCACCGAATGACTAAGGTTTCCTGGGGAAGGCTCGTCCTCCCAGGGTTAGTCGGG
>NZ_BCMJ01000045.1 GCF_002583405.1 Secundilactobacillus silagincola
AGAGTGCGTAATAGCTCACTAGCCGAGTGATTCTGCGCCGAAAATGTACCGGGGCTAAGGATACCACCGAAATTGTGGATGCGACCAATAGGTCGCGTGATAGGAGAGCGTTCTAAGGGCGGTGAAGCTAGATCGCAAGGACTAGTGGAGCGCTTAGAAGTGAGAATGCCGGTATGAGTAGCGAAAGATCAGTGAGAATCTGATCCACCGAATGACTAAGGTTTCCTGGGGAAGGCTCGTCCTCCCAGGGTTAGTCGGGACCTAAGTCGAGGCCGCAAGGCGTAGACGATGG
>NZ_BCMJ01000046.1 GCF_002583405.1 Secundilactobacillus silagincola
GACCGTAGTGGTATAACCCTCATCACCTGGTTTGCCGGCATCTGTAACCGCCTTAAAGTCTGCACTGCTGTAAGCACCACCGTTATCTACCGTGTTCTGGAACCCTTTAACAGCAGTTGCTGCGGCGGTTAATTCAGGCACTAATTCACTCCCAGTGCCACCATCAACTGTCCAGTCGGTATATACAACCTGTCCATTTTCATCCACGCTAGCCGTCCGGCTAACACTCACCGTCTTGTCGGCAACAGTTGCGCTGTAATCACCGTCATTATTTTGGCTAACCGTGATC
>NZ_BCMJ01000047.1 GCF_002583405.1 Secundilactobacillus silagincola
ATAGTCGAACGGTTTGGGAAGACCGGCCAGAGCGGGTGATAGCCCCGTAGACGAAATTTGTTACCCTCAGTTCAGGATCCTGAGTACGGCCAGACACGTGAAACCTGGTCGGAATCCGGGAGGACCATCTCCCAAGGCTAAATACTCCCTAGTGACCGATAGTGAACCAGTACCGTGAGGGAAAGGTGAAAAGCACCCCGGAAGGGGAGTGAAATAGTTCCTGAAACCATGTGCCTACAATTAGTTGGAGCCCGTTAATGGGTGACAGCGTGCCTTTTGTAGAATGAAC
>NZ_BCMJ01000048.1 GCF_002583405.1 Secundilactobacillus silagincola
GAGTGGCAGCACCGGTCTACACCACCAGCGATCCGAACCAGCTGGGTAAGCTATCCAATGGAGTTAAAGTATATACGCAAGAAAGAGTGGCAGCACCGGTCTACACCACCAGCGATCCGAACAATCCGGGTAAGCTATCCAATGGAGTTAAAGTATATACGCAAGAAAGAGTAGCAGCACCAGTCTATACCACCAGCGATCCGAACAATCTGGGTAAGTTGTCCAATGGTAAAAAAGTATATACGCAAGAAAGAGTAGCAGCACCAGTCTACACCACTAGCG
>NZ_BCMJ01000049.1 GCF_002583405.1 Secundilactobacillus silagincola
AAATGGACTAACTTTTCTCACCTTCTTTGTGCTAAAGATGTCGTTGATCAGTTGTTAAGTATTGATCCTGAATTAAAGGCCACCTATCAAGTTCTGAACAGTCTACGCTACGCCATTAAAATCAATGACTGGAATAACTACAATGCTGCCTTTTGGCATACAGATGGTATCTCGTTAGAGATGCAACAAGCGTTGGAAACGTTAAGAGAACATCATGACGAGATCAAGAACACTTTTAATTATCCTTATACCAACGGACCACTAGAGGGTACTAACAATAAA
>NZ_BCMJ01000050.1 GCF_002583405.1 Secundilactobacillus silagincola
ATTATTTTGGCTAACCGTGATCGTACCTTCCAGATACTTAGCTTGCGTCCCTTCGGGATCGTTCTTAGCAGGATCACCAGGATCGCCTTTCGTGTAAGTAGCCTGGTTCTTCGTGTAGTGAACCGTCCGGGTGACCGTAGTGGTATAACCCTCATCACCTGGTTTGCCGGCATCTGTAACCGCCTTGAAGTCTGCACTGCTGTAAGCACCACCGTTATCTACCGTATTCTGGAAACCTTTAACAGCAGTTGCTGCGGCGGTTAATTCAGGCACTAATTCAC
>NZ_BCMJ01000051.1 GCF_002583405.1 Secundilactobacillus silagincola
GAGGTGTGGGTAGCGGTGAAATTCCAAACGAACTTGGAGATAGCTGGTTCTCTCCGAAATAGCTTTAGGGCTAGCCTCGGAAAGAGAATCGTGGAGGTAGAGCACTGTTTGGACTAGGGGCCCGTCACGGGTTACTGAATTCAGATAAACTCCGAATGCCATAGATTTATATCCGGGAGTCAGACGGTGAGTGATAAGATCCATCGTCGAAAGGGGAACAGCCCAGACCACCAATTAAGGTCCCTAAGTGTATCCTAAGTGGAAAAGGCGGTGGAGTTGC
>NZ_BCMJ01000052.1 GCF_002583405.1 Secundilactobacillus silagincola
GGTAGAGCACTGTTTGGACTAGGGGCCCGTCACGGGTTACTGAATTCAGATAAACTCCGAATGCCATAGATTTATATCCGGGAGTCAGACGGTGAGTGATAAGATCCATCGTCGAAAGGGGAACAGCCCAGACCACCAATTAAGGTCCCTAAGTGTATCCTAAGTGGAAAAGGCGGTGGAGTTGCATAGACAGCTAGGATGTTGGCTCAGAAGCAGCCACCATTTAAAGAGTGCGTAATAGCTCACTAGCCGAGTGATTCTGCGCCGAAAATGTACCG
>NZ_BCMJ01000053.1 GCF_002583405.1 Secundilactobacillus silagincola
AGCTTGCGTCCCTTCGGGATCGTTCTTAGCAGGATCACCAGGATCGCCTTTCGTGTAAGTAGCCTGGTTCTTCGTGTAGTGAACCGTCCGGGTGACCGTAGTGGTATAACCCTCATCACCTGGTTTGCCGGCATCTGTAACCGCCTTAAAGTCTGCACTGCTGTAAGCACCACCGTTATCTACCGTGTTCTGGAACCCTTTAACAGCAGTTGCTGCGGCGGTTAATTCAGGCACTAATTCACTCCCAGTGCCACCATCAACTGTCCAGTCGGTATAT
>NZ_BCMJ01000054.1 GCF_002583405.1 Secundilactobacillus silagincola
GACACACCGCTGGTGTATCAGTTGTGCCGCCAGGCGCATTGCTGAGTAGCTATGTGTGGATGAGATAAACGCTGAAAGCATCTAAGTGTGAAACTCGCCTCAAGATGAGATTTCCCATTCCTATATGGAAGTAAGACCCCTGAGAGATGATCAGGTAGATAGGCTAGAAGTGGAAGTGCAGCGATGCACGGAGCGGACTAGTACTAATCGGTCGAGGACTTAACCACGAGTAGTGGTGTTCATCGGTAAAAGAAAATGATATTGTCTAGTTTTGA
>NZ_BCMJ01000055.1 GCF_002583405.1 Secundilactobacillus silagincola
CGTAAGTGATGAGGTTAAGTTAAAAAGGGCGCATGGTGAATGCCTTGGCACTAGGAGCCGATGAAGGACGGGACTAACACCGATATGCTTCGGGGAGCTGTACGTAAGCTTTGATCCGGAGATTTCCGAATGGGGAAACCCAATCATCTTAGTCGATGATTAATGCTTAGTGAATACATAGCTAAGTATTGGCAGACGTGGGGAACTGAAACATCTAAGTACCCACAGGAAGAGAAAGCAATTGCGATTCCCATAGTAGCGGCGAGCGA
>NZ_BCMJ01000056.1 GCF_002583405.1 Secundilactobacillus silagincola
GAGTGATAAGATCCATCGTCGAAAGGGGAACAGCCCAGACCACCAATTAAGGTCCCTAAGTGTATCCTAAGTGGAAAAGGCGGTGGAGTTGCATAGACAGCTAGGATGTTGGCTCAGAAGCAGCCACCATTTAAAGAGTGCGTAATAGCTCACTAGCCGAGTGATTCTGCGCCGAAAATGTACCGGGGCTAAGGATACCACCGAAATTGTGGATGCGACCAATAGGTCGCGTGATAGGAGAGCGTTCTAAGGGCGGTGAAGCTAGATC
>NZ_BCMJ01000057.1 GCF_002583405.1 Secundilactobacillus silagincola
CGCAGTTCAACGTTAAACTTTCCACTGGCTTAGTGGCACCAAAGTGGCAAGCTGAAGACTTCAATCTGAGTGGGATCACGAGTGCCAATGTCGGCAGTTATTCAATCGGTTTAAGTCAACAAGGGCTGCAGAAGCTACAGCAAGCTAACCCGAATTACACGCTTGAAAGTGCCAACGTGACCGGTGGTCAGTTCCACATTACAGCGGCACCAGTAACGATCATCGCGCCAACTTTGACGAAGAGCTATGACGGCCAGA
>NZ_BCMJ01000058.1 GCF_002583405.1 Secundilactobacillus silagincola
GGGAACAGCCCAAACCAGGAAGCTTGCTTCCTGGGGTTGTAGGACTGAACATTTGAGTTACCAAAGTAACGGATAGTCGAACGGTTTGGGAAGACCGGCCAGAGCGGGTGATAGCCCCGTAGACGAAATTTGTTACCCTCAGTTCAGGATCCTGAGTACGGCCAGACACGTGAAACCTGGTCGGAATCCGGGAGGACCATCTCCCAAGGCTAAATACTCCCTAGTGACCGATAGTGAACCAGTACCGTGAGGGAAAG
>NZ_BCMJ01000059.1 GCF_002583405.1 Secundilactobacillus silagincola
GAACCTGCGGCTGGATCACCTCCTTTCTAAGGAATAATACGGAAACCTGCACATGAGACAAAACTTTGTTTAGTTTTGAGAGGTCTACTCTCAAATTGGTTCTTTGAAAACTAGATAATATCAATTTTCTTTTATATTAATTAATTTCATTAATTAAGCCGAGAACACCGCGTATTTTGAGTTTTTTATTAGTAAAGTTTATTTACTTCGCGTAATACTCAATTAATCCGTCACGTAAGTGATGAGGTTAAGTTAA
>NZ_BCMJ01000060.1 GCF_002583405.1 Secundilactobacillus silagincola
GCGTTGGAAACGTTAAGAGAACATCATGACGAGATCAAGAACACTTTTAATTATCCTTATACCAACGGACCACTAGAGGGTACTAACAATAAAATTAAAGCGATTAAACGAGCTGGTTTTGGCTACAAAAGCTTCCGTAAGTTTAGGGCAAGAGTACTTTATACCTTGCGTATTAAGACTAAAAAAGTCCTAATCACGAAATAGTGATTAGAACTGATTTAATAAATTTACCAACAACAGTTGTCAAAGAGC
>NZ_BCMJ01000061.1 GCF_002583405.1 Secundilactobacillus silagincola
GTGGATGCGACCAATAGGTCGCGTGATAGGAGAGCGTTCTAAGGGCGGTGAAGCTAGATCGTAAGGACTAGTGGAGCGCTTAGAAGTGAGAATGCCGGTATGAGTAGCGAAAGATCAGTGAGAATCTGATCCACCGAATGACTAAGGTTTCCTGGGGAAGGCTCGTCCTCCCAGGGTTAGTCGGGACCTAAGTCGAGGCCGCAAGGCGTAGACGATGGCCAACAGGTTGATATTCCTGTACTAGTAAG
>NZ_BCMJ01000062.1 GCF_002583405.1 Secundilactobacillus silagincola
AAGGATACCACCGAAATTGTGGATGCGACCAATAGGTCGCGTGATAGGAGAGCGTTCTAAGGGCGGTGAAGCTAGATCGTAAGGACTAGTGGAGCGATTAGAAGTGAGAATGCCGGTATGAGTAGCGAAAGATCAGTGAGAATCTGATCCACCGAATGACTAAGGTTTCCTGGGGAAGGCTCGTCCTCCCAGGGTTAGTCGGGACCTAAGTCGAGGCCGCAAGGCGTAGACGATGGCCAACAGGT
>NZ_BCMJ01000063.1 GCF_002583405.1 Secundilactobacillus silagincola
TTCTAAGGGCGGTGAAGCTAGATCGTAAGGACTAGTGGAGCGCTTAGAAGTGAGAATGCCGGTATGAGTAGCGAAAGATCAGTGAGAATCTGATCCACCGAATGACTAAGGTTTCCTGGGGAAGGCTCGTCCTCCCAGGGTTAGTCGGGATCTAAGTCGAGGCCGCAAGGCGTAGACGATGGCCAACAGGTTGATATTCCTGTACTAGTAAGATATGTTTGAGCGATGGAGGGACGCAGAAGGCT
>NZ_BCMJ01000064.1 GCF_002583405.1 Secundilactobacillus silagincola
CTCCCTAGTGACCGATAGTGAACCAGTACCGTGAGGGAAAGGTGAAAAGCACCCCGGAAGGGGAGTGAAATAGTTCCTGAAACCATGTGCCTACAATTAGTTGGAGCCCGTTAATGGGTGACAGCGTGCCTTTTGTAGAATGAACCAGCGAGTTACGTTAACATGCAAGGTTAAGATGAAAAGTCGGAGCCGTAGCGAAAGCGAGTCTGAAACGGGCGTTTCAGTATGTTGATGTAGACCC
>NZ_BCMJ01000065.1 GCF_002583405.1 Secundilactobacillus silagincola
CTCCCTAGTGACCGATAGTGAACCAGTACCGTGAGGGAAAGGTGAAAAGCACCCCGGAAGGGGAGTGAAATAGTTCCTGAAACCATGTGCCTACAATTAGTTGGAGCCCGTTAATGGGTGACAGCGTGCCTTTTGTAGAATGAACCGGCGAGTTACGTTAACATGCAAGGTTAAGATGAAAAGTCGGAGCCGTAGCGAAAGCGAGTCTGAAACGGGCGTTTCAGTATGTTGATGTAGACCC
>NZ_BCMJ01000066.1 GCF_002583405.1 Secundilactobacillus silagincola
AACGCTGAACCAAGCTGGGATTGAAGCACTGCAAGGTGCAAATAAGAACTACACAATTACGAGCAGTAATGTGGCAGCCGGTAATCTGACGATTACTCCAGACACAACTGCCACGGTACAGATTAGTAATGGTACCAAGGTTTATGACGGTACCACGAACGTGGATACCGCGCAGTTTAAGGTGACTGGTCCAGAGGGTGTGACCGTTCCAACTTTGACGGCTGACGATTTTGATTTAA
>NZ_BCMJ01000067.1 GCF_002583405.1 Secundilactobacillus silagincola
TCAGATAAACTCCGAATGCCATAGATTTATATCCGGGAGTCAGACGGTGAGTGATAAGATCCATCGTCGAAAGGGGAACAGCCCAGACCACCAATTAAGGTCCCTAAGTGTATCCTAAGTGGAAAAGGCGGTGGAGTTGCACAGACAGCTAGGATGTTGGCTCAGAAGCAGCCACCATTTAAAGAGTGCGTAATAGCTCACTAGCCGAGTGATTCTGCGCCGAAAATGTACCGGGGCT
>NZ_BCMJ01000068.1 GCF_002583405.1 Secundilactobacillus silagincola
ACTTCTGATAGCTTTATTGCCCGTATGTTAATGCAAGCTGAAACGTACTTTGAACCCAATTGGCAACATTTACCAGAAGTACTCTTAATGGATGAAATTAAAAGTACCAACAATGCTGATGAGACGATGAGTTTTGAACTGATGGATGCTGAAACACACGAATTGATCGATTTACTACCATTCCGTTCAATTCACAAGTTACAACATCATTTCAGACACTACACTGAGACAGCTCGGC
>NZ_BCMJ01000069.1 GCF_002583405.1 Secundilactobacillus silagincola
TCCGGCTAACACTCACCGTCTTGTCGGCAACAGTTGCGCTGTAATCACCGTCATTATTTTGGCTAACCGTGATCGTACCTTCCAGATACTTAGCTTGCGTCCCTTCGGGATCGTTCTTAGCAGGATCACCAGGATCGCCTTTCGTGTAAGTAGCCTGGTTCTTCGTGTAGTGAACCGTCCGGGTGACCGTAGTGGTATAACCCTCATCACCTGGTTTGCCGGCATCTGTAACCGCCT
>NZ_BCMJ01000070.1 GCF_002583405.1 Secundilactobacillus silagincola
AGATTAGTAATGGTACCAAGGTTTATGACGGTACCACGAACGTGGATACCGCGCAGTTTAAGGTGACTGGTCCAGAGGGTGTGACCGTTCCAACTTTGACGGCTGACGATTTTGATTTAAGTGGGATCACGAGTGCCAATGTTGGTAGCAACTATGCAGTAACGCTGAACCAAGCTGGGATTGAAGCACTGCAAGGTGCAAATAAGAACTACACAATTACGAGCAGTAATGTGG
>NZ_BCMJ01000071.1 GCF_002583405.1 Secundilactobacillus silagincola
GATTAGTAATGGTACCAAGGTTTATGACGGTACCACGAACGTGGATACCGCGCAGTTTAAGGTGACTGGTCCAGAGGGTGTGACCGTTCCAACTTTGACGGCTGACGATTTTGATTTAAGCGGGATCACGAGTGCCAATGTTGGTAGCAACTATGCAGTAACGCTGAACCAAGCTGGGATTGAAGCACTGCAAGGTGCAAATAAGAACTACACAATTACGAGCAGTAATGTGG
>NZ_BCMJ01000072.1 GCF_002583405.1 Secundilactobacillus silagincola
GGAGGTAGAGCACTGTTTGGACTAGGGGCCCGTCACGGGTTACTGAATTCAGATAAACTCCGAATGCCATAGATTTATATCCGGGAGTCAGACGCTGAGTGATAAGATCCATCGTCGAAAGGGGAACAGCCCAGACCACCAATTAAGGTCCCTAAGTGTATCCTAAGTGGAAAAGGCGGTGGAGTTGCATAGACAGCTAGGATGTTGGCTCAGAAGCAGCCACCATTTAA
>NZ_BCMJ01000073.1 GCF_002583405.1 Secundilactobacillus silagincola
TTGCCGGTAAGTTGACCATTACACCGAATACGCAGGCAACAGTTCAGGTTCAGGACAGTACTAAATTCTACGATGGGACCACGCAAGCGGACACAACGCAGTTCAACGTTAAACTTTCCACTGGCTTAGTGGCACCAAAGTGGCAAGCTGAAGACTTCAATCTGAGTGGGATCACGAGTGCCAATGTCGGCAGTTATTCAATCGGTTTAAGTCAACAAGGGCTGC
>NZ_BCMJ01000074.1 GCF_002583405.1 Secundilactobacillus silagincola
TTGCCGGTAAGTTGACCATTACACCGAATACGCAGGCAACAGTTCAGGTTCAGGACAGTACTAAATTCTACGATGGGACCACGCAAGCGGACACGACGCAGTTCAACGTTAAACTTTCCACTGGCTTAGTGGCACCAAAGTGGCAAGCTGAAGACTTCAATCTGAGTGGGATCACGAGTGCCAATGTCGGCAGTTATTCAATCGGTTTAAGTCAACAAGGGCTGC
>NZ_BCMJ01000075.1 GCF_002583405.1 Secundilactobacillus silagincola
ATTATTTTGGCTAACCGTGATCGTACCTTCCAGATACTTAGCTTGCGTCCCTTCGGGATCGTTCTTAGCAGGATCACCAGGATCGCCTTTCGTGTAAGTAGCCTGGTTCTTCGTGTAGTGAACCGTCCGGGTGACCGTAGTGGTATAACCCTCATCACCTGGTTTGCCGGCATCTGTAACCGCCTTAAAGTCTGCACTGCTGTAAGCACCACCGTTATCTACCG
>NZ_BCMJ01000076.1 GCF_002583405.1 Secundilactobacillus silagincola
ATTTTACCATCTGGGGTTTCATAGTTGACTGTCGTTGTTGTGGCAGCTACGGCTGGTCCGCTTGATGCTGTGGTCTTCGCAACTAACGGGATAATCACTGTTTGATTGGTATCTTGGGCAATAATTAGCGGTAATTCACTAACCGGAATAGCCAGTTGCCAGCCAGCTGGAACGTACTCCTGAACCTGATAACGGTCAAATGGCGTACCGGGAGTGCCTACTA
>NZ_BCMJ01000077.1 GCF_002583405.1 Secundilactobacillus silagincola
TCATTTCAGACACTACACTGAGACAGCTCGGCACAAAGTCAAAATAATCGTTACCGATATGAACTATACTTACCCCAAATTGGTTGGTACTGTGTTCCCCGACGCGATTGTTCTGATTGATCGTTTTCACATTATAAATGCCCTCAATCGGGCATTTACTAAAACCAGAATTCGCATTATGAAAAGTTTGCCAACCTATTCCCGCCAATATCGAGCTTTA
>NZ_BCMJ01000078.1 GCF_002583405.1 Secundilactobacillus silagincola
CCGGACCAGCCGACAACACCGCCGGATCAACCAACGATACCGGACCAGCCGACAACGCCGCCGGATCAACCGACGATACCAGACCAGCCGACAACACCGCCGGATCAACCGACAGTTCCGGTTCAGCCGACGACTCCCCCAAGTCAACCGACAGTTCCGGATCAGCCAACGACGCCACCGAATCAGCCGACAGTTCCAGATCAACCGACAACACCA
>NZ_BCMJ01000079.1 GCF_002583405.1 Secundilactobacillus silagincola
TGAGACGATGAGTTTTGAACTGATGGATGCTGAAACACACGAATTGATCGATTTACTACCATTCCGTTCAATTCACAAGTTACAACATCATTTCAGACACTACACTGAGACAGCTCGGCAAAAAGTCAAAATAATCGTTACCGATATGAACTATACTTACCCCAAATTGGTTGGTACTGTGTTCCCCGACGCGATTGTTCTGATTGATCGTTTTC
>NZ_BCMJ01000080.1 GCF_002583405.1 Secundilactobacillus silagincola
GCTGAATTGAAGTGCTTGCACTGATTTTCAGCATTGGATGAGTGGCGAACTGGTGAGTAACACGTGGGTAACCTGCCCGGAAGCAGGGGATAACACTTGGAAACAGGTGCTAATACCGTATAACAACTGAAACCGCATGGTTTCAGTTTGAAAGATGGTTTCGGCTATCACTTCTGGATGGACCCGCGGCGTATTAGCTAGTTGGTGGAGTAATG
>NZ_BCMJ01000081.1 GCF_002583405.1 Secundilactobacillus silagincola
GTGCCAATGTTGGTAGCAACTATGCAGTAACGCTGAACCAAGCTGGGATTGAAGCACTGCAAGGTGCAAATAAGAACTACACAATTACGAGCAGTAATGTGGCAGCCGGTAATCTGACGATTACTCCAGACACAACTGCCACGGTACAGATTAGTAATGGTACCAAGGTTTATGACGGTACCACGAACGTGGATACCGCGCAGTTTAAGGTG
>NZ_BCMJ01000082.1 GCF_002583405.1 Secundilactobacillus silagincola
AATATTAATGAGTCACAAACAATCATAAATTGAGAGTTTGATCCTGGCTCAGGACGAACGCTGGCGGCGTGCCTAATACATGCAAGTCGAACGCATCGCGCTGAATTGAAGTGCTTGCACTGATTTTCAGCATTGGATGAGTGGCGAACTGGTGAGTAACACGTGGGTAACCTGCCCGGAAGCAGGGGATAACACTTGGAAACAGGT
>NZ_BCMJ01000083.1 GCF_002583405.1 Secundilactobacillus silagincola
AATATTAATGAGTCACAAACAATCATAAATTGAGAGTTTGATCCTGGCTCAGGACGAACGCTGGCGGCGTGCCTAATACATGCAAGTCGAACGCATCCCGCTGAATTGAAGTGCTTGCACTGATTTTCAGCATTGGATGAGTGGCGAACTGGTGAGTAACACGTGGGTAACCTGCCCGGAAGCAGGGGATAACACTTGGAAACAGGT
>NZ_BCMJ01000084.1 GCF_002583405.1 Secundilactobacillus silagincola
CAGCGGAACCGTCTGCGGTTCCGGCATCTGACCCAGTCTTTTTATCATCCGTGTAGCTCTGCTGACCAGCCGCATAACCGGCACTGTAACCAGCGCTCGTTTTAGTCGGGTCTGCTGGCTTGCCAGCTAAACCTGTCTTGTCACCAGCTTGATAATCGTTATCATAACTGGCTTTTGCGGTTGTATAAGCCGCCGTATAGGCTGCT
>NZ_BCMJ01000085.1 GCF_002583405.1 Secundilactobacillus silagincola
GATGACTGTCTTAGTTTGCGTGGCAACGTCCTACCCTTGCAGGGGGCGATCCCCCAACTACTCTCGGCGTGCTGAAGCTTAACTTCTGTGTTCGGCATGGGAACAGGTGTATCCTTCAGGCTATCGCCACCACACTATTGAGAACTGGTGCTCTCAAAACTAGACAATATCATTTTCTTTTACCGATGAACACCACTACTCGT
>NZ_BCMJ01000086.1 GCF_002583405.1 Secundilactobacillus silagincola
AGGACTAGTGGAGCGCTTAGAAGTGAGAATGCCGGTATGAGTAGCGAAAGATCAGTGAGAATCTGATCCACCGAATGACTAAGGTTTCCTGGGGAAGGCTCGTCCTCCCAGGGTTAGTCGGGACCTAAGTCGAGGCCGCAAGGCGTAGACGATGGCCAACAGGTTGATATTCCTGTACTAGTAAGATATGTTTGAGCGATGG